>NZ_BCYO01000001.1 GCF_001598235.1 Polaromonas jejuensis NBRC 106434
TGGCCGCCGACCGCCCGCAGTTCCTTGATGACTTCAACACGCTCTTCTACGGCACCAACCGCCCGGGCGCCAAGGTGTCGCAAGGCGTATTCAAGCAGACGCTGCAGATCGCCCTGCAAGCCTCCATCAAAGCCACCATCGACTGCGTGACCGCCTTCTCCGAAACCGACTTCCGTCCCGACATGGCGAAGATCGACGTGCCCACGCTTGTGATCCACGGCGACGACGACCAGGTGGTGCCCATCGAGGCCACTGGCAAGCTCGCGGCGGAAATGATCAAGGGCGCGCAGCTCAAGGCCTATGCCGGCGCGCCGCACGCCACCTGCAACACGCACGCCGACCAGGTCAATGCCGACCTGCTGGCGTTCATCCGGGGCTGAGGGACCTGCGCCCCGGGGCGCGCAGGCCGGGTACCGTCGACACCTGAACCGCAGAGCCCTCATCGAGAACCTTTCATGACCACTTCCTCCACACTCGCTTCGATTCAGGACAACCCGTCGGAGCACCGCTTCGAATACGCGTCGCAAGGCGAGCGTGCGGTCACCATCTACGCGCTGGCGGGCAATGTCATAACTTTCCTCCACACGCGGGTGCCCGAAGCCCTGCGAGGGCAAGGCGTCGCCACGCAGTTGGTGTTGGCGAGCCTGGCCTCCGCGCGTGAGCGCGGCCTTCGCGTCATACCGCAGTGCCCCGTGTTCGCGGCCTACATGCGCGCGCATCCCGAGACGCACGACTTGCTGGCCGATGAAGGCTGCGCCTTGCTCGGACTCTGACAACGGAAAGGCTCTCATGACATCGCCCGCTGCCATCGATACGGTTGAGGAACTCCACCGTCCCCGGGTTCGCCTGCTCGGGTCTGCCTATTCCGCGCGGGCCTTCGAGATTCGCGACTTCCTGAGCCGAAGCGTCGTCACCTATGACTGGGTCGAGTTGGACGAGGCGGCCGCGCGCCGCATCCTCGGCATTCGTCTCGCCGGGTCCGCCCGAGAGCTCGTCGTAGCTCGCTGCCGCACCCCAATAGAAACCTCCACGGCATTTCTACCGTGAAGGTTTAATTTTTCTTTTCCAACAACTAGCTTACGCTAGCTGAAAAATCAGAAGAAGTGGCGAATGCCCAAGCCGTAGGTAACGATCTTGGTTTCGGCCGCTGCGTTCAACACAAAGGCCTTGGTGTTTTGGGCACCAGCATACAGGCGGGTACGCTTGGACAGGTCATAAGTACCCAAAATTGAGTAGCCTTTGCCCGTGTGGGTCACGTCACCAGCGTCGCTCTTGGAGTGTGCGTAGCCTGCAGAAATGGCAGCAGCACCGAAAGGCACAGACACGCCAAACTGGTATTCCTTGTCTTTGGTCGTGGCGTTCTTGGCGGTTTTGTAGCTACCCACCAGCTTCGCAACGCCAAAATCATAGCTTGCACCAATAAGGTTGAACTTGTTCTTGTCTTGAGTAAGAAGCACAGGATCCTTAGCCTGCTTCTCTTGTTGATATGCATAACCCACCAACAGCGGGCCGTGTTCATACTTCACATGGAGGGAGTAGATGTTTGTTGCATCTGCAGATGCCGTCTTGTTCTCACCCAAGCCAAGAAGAACAGAACCGCTGAAGCCAGCGTATTCAGGCGAAGTGTACTTGATGGAATTGCTGACACGGTCGGTGTAATCAGCCATACCGTTGTCAGCAACAGCGCCGGTGGCAGAAAAGGTGACTGCATCATAGTTGTGGTTAACATCGCCGTGCAGATCGTCAAATGAAGATTCCTGACGACCCATAGTCACGGTACCAAAACCGCCTTGCAGGCCCACGAAGGCATGACGGTCAAACAGAGCGCCTGCAGTTCTGAATTCACCGGTGTCTAGTTTGAAACCGCTTTCGAGCTCGAAGATGGCTTTCAAACCGCCACCCAGGTCTTCAGTGCCCTTCAGGCCAAAACGCGATCCATTGACACCAGACGTGTTGATGACGGTTTGATTGACGCCAACGCCACCAACTGTCTCTTTAGTGCTGCCCAGCCAGGTGTCTGCTGCGCCGTAAAGGGCCACGGAAGATTGTGCATAGGCACCGGCCATTGCACCAAGTGCGGCCAAAGCGATCAGGGTCTTTTTCATTGAGAATTTCTCCAAGTAGTTAAAGTTAAAGATTGCTTACCAGCGCTGGCTTATTGCGACAGAACCGAAGAAATTGCAATAGGCCTGCGCCACAGGGTCTGCTCCACGGAGCGATTGCCGCTTGACCGGAGCCATCTCCAGACGTCGGCCAAGCGGCACTGTCACTTCGCCGCGAAGGTCAGAAGTCGAGCCGGCTCGTTAGAGCATGTAGAACACCCAGGCGGAGATACGCCCGATGAGGCTGGCATGAACACTTTTCCAGTGACTGCATCCACGGACACGGAATGTGCGTTATTCCCCGAAGGCAACTGGGTTACGAGGGTTCGAGTGCCAGCATCGATGATCGCGAGAACGGGCGTGCAAGGGCTTGCGGCGCTGCATGCGCCGTGGTCGTTCGCTTTGCCTGAGGCATTCCAGCGGCTCGCAGCGCTGTAATAGCGATTGGTGGACACGTCATATTCAATCTGATCACCTCCTCCGGCATTGACCGACGCAACGATATTGCCCGTCGTTCGGTTCATGATAAGGACGAGCAAGGGTGCGCCGGCCGTTTCTGGGCGGCAACCCACCGCCACGTCCGTGTTCGGCCCAAGCGCCAGACCAGTCGGATCGCAGTCGCCTAGGCCGAATTCGCGCATGCCAGCCAGAGTCGTGTAATTGACCGTCGCACCAGGGGTAATGGATCGGATAGACGCGCCGGGCATCGCAACCAATTCGCCGTGGGGATTGTCTGTCGTTCCGTCGTTGTTGACGTAGAACGTATCGGATCCCGGATCGTAGCGGCACTGCTCAAGCCCGCCGGACGGCTTTCCTTTTGAGTCTGTAAATGTGACTTGGGCAACGACAGCCTGGGTCGCTGTGTTGATGACGGTCGCAAACGGAGTGTCGGCCTCTGGCGATGAAATCATATACAGGCCGTGTACTGCATCGACGCAGCCCTCATCCGCGCGCGTGCCTGAAGCGCCCACGACAATGGTCTTGATGATTTTCTTCGCGGCTGGATCAATAATCTTGACCGAGTTCACATCGCCAACGTACAGAAGGCTCCCCACCGCATTAATACCGTTCGGACCGGAGCGTGGAATGTCGGCTTTGCCGTTGGTCTTGACGTTGCCGGCAAATGCATTAGGCCCCGATCCTTTGATCTGTCCGACCTGCACGCTGGTTGCTGTGTCAAAGACGTCAATAGCCGCGTTGCTTTTGTCGCTCAGGTAATAGCGGTTGCCGACCACTATCCCCAGATCAAAGGAAAAGTTAGTTCCTGTGCTTACACCTGTGATAGGGCTCGCAGCCAATTGACGGGGCTCCGCGAACGCGCCACCGCTTGCGCAAGCAGATACCGCCAATGCCAGTACTAGGGTTGAAAAAATTCCGTGCTTCATCTATGTCTCCTTGGGTTGAAATCGATAGCCGTCGCCTCAATGGCACGAGAGGGATCGTGACCAGGAGGGCTTCTTCATGGTTGCTCCGATAGGGGTAGCAGTACGCGGAGTTGAGTAAATGTCAAACTGCTACTGCCATCCCGCACAGCCGGGGGTCTCCCATTGGCCACGGTTTAAGATGGGTTCGCCAGCCGCTTGCAATGGCAACGAGTGGTTTCTTCATGTTGGTTTTTTTGATGATGAATTGCTGCAGCGCTGGTTACTCCAACGCCGATCGGCAAGGAAATGGAGGGTGCTTTCTCGGGCTGCTCGTGGCACGTATGGGATCACGCTTACGCAGCGCCTCTGCGCCGAGTGGATCGCAACTCAGCTGTCGAGTCGCAGCCCGGCCCTGCGCTGTTTTCGAAACTCGCACATGTCCCCCGATGACGACCCTGCGGATATGCGACGAGCATGTATCGGTGGTTCGGATCAATCGACCTTCATTCCGATTTTTTTGATCAGCGCGGCAGAGTCGCTCGTTTCAGCGTTGACTAGTGAGGCGAACTGAGCCTGTGGCATGGGCGCGACCTCAGCACCAAGTGTCTCCAACCGCTCACGCACCACGTCTGACTTCAGCGCCTTGATCGTTTCTGCGTGGATACGCTCCACCACGTCCGCTGGCGTCTTGGCTGGCACAAACATACCAACCCAGAAGGTGTAGTCCGAGCCGGTAAAGCCCGCTTCCAGGGTCGTCGGCACGCTGGGCAGCACAGGGGAGCGCTTAGGGGTGCCGACCGCTAGTGCAACCAGTCTGCCAGACTTGATCAGGGGCAGCGCCGAGACCAAAGGCGCGAAAAACCAGTCGATCCGACCCGCCATGACCTCGGTCAAGGCTTCTGGCGTACCTTTGAAAGGGACGTGGATTGCATTGATTCCCACCGAGGCACGAAATTTCTCGGCGTTCAGGTGCGTGGCGCTGCCGTTGCCCGCCGAGGCGTATGTGTACGTCCCCGGCGCCGCCTTCGCCTTTTGAACCAGTTCCTGTACCGTGTGGAAGTCCCTGCCTGTCCCAGTGACCAGCACATTTGGCAAGGTGGCGAGCATCGTGATTGGCGTGAAGTCCTTTAATGTGTCGTACTTCAGCCCTGGGTACAACGCGGCGTTAGCGACATGGCTTGCGGAGTGAATGAGCACCGTGTACCCATCGGCTTTGGCGCTCGCGACCTGGTAGGCACCCAAAGTACCACCTGCTCCGGGTTTGTTATCAATCACGATGGGCTGCTTGAGGGCCTTCGACAGCTGCTCGCTCAGCGCTCGTGCCGTAATATCTGTTGCCGAACCCGCTGTGTATGGGACCAGAAACCTGATGGGTTGCTTCGGATAGGTGTCTTGCGCCCGTACGGGTGATGCACGGCCGACGAGTCCGGCGACCAGGCCGGCCATCAACAGATTAAGCGCATGACGACGGTTCTTGGGAGTGGCTTTCATGGATTTCTCCTGGCTTTTTGAGTACAAATCAATTCACTGCTAGGCCTTGTTGGGCATGACCAGCAGCACGGTTACGGGTGAGCTGGTTTGATTGATTAGCTGCCGCGCCTCTTCGGGCTCTATACGGCAGCTGTCCAGCGGCCTTAGCTTGACCTCCTGTATGAGGGAGCCCCGGCGAGCAACGACTGTCAACTCGCCCGATAGCACCACGTAGAACTTTTCGACGTCGGAGGCCGAAGATGTCGTTCCCCCTCCGGGTTCGATGACGGAGAGTCCGATCCATGCGCTCTGGCTTGGGCCAGCCTCTTTGCCTTGCAGACGTCGCATCACCATGCCTTGGTGACCTGGTGCGTCGTATAGGGGGGCTTTGTTGTGTTCGACGATATTCATCACGCTGCTCCGGACTTAAGGCGCGAAAACGATGCGGTCGCGCGTGCCTGCAAGCACACGGCGATAGGCGGTCGGTGCTTCGTCCAGCGGAATCAGCGTCGCCTCATCAACGCCGAAAGCCTTGAGCGAGCCGTCTTCGAAGCCTGGCAGCAGCAGCGCCAGAATCCGGGCGCACTGGCTTACGTCCAGCTTCAAGGTATCCACACCCAGCATTTGCAGATTTCTTCGATAAAAGGCCAGGATGTCGAAAGGGACGCTGCGCTCAATCGTCGAGATGAGAATTTGCACACCGCCCACTGCGAGACTGTCGATTGCTGTTGCGAAGTACGGTGATCCAACGGTGTTGTAGGCAATGTCGGCGCCTCTTCCGGCCGTCGCCTCAAGAACAGCGGCGGCGAGCTCCTGTTGCGAGCCATTGACCATGTGAACAGGCCCCGTGCTATGCCCCACATAGGCTTCGGCTCCCACTTCCACGCCCACCACGGTGGCGCCTGCTCGGGTGGCAAGTTGAACTGCCGCTTGGCCTACCTTCCCATTCGCGCCGAACACGACCACTGTTTGGCCGGTGCCTTGGAGGCCAGCGCGGCGCAGACCCTCATGCGCGGTGACGAAAGGCACGCCGATCGTCGCAGCCGCGGCGAGCGACATCTTGCTCGCAGTGCGTGTCAGTGCCTGCACCGGAAGCACCAGATAGCGCGCGTGGGTACCGTCACGTGTGATGCCCAGATCACCGCCGGTGCCCCAAACCGCGACACCTATCCACTCGCGCGGCCCGGCAACAACGCGTCCGGCGAAGTCTCGGCCGGGGATTCGCGGCCAAATTGCGCGGGGCATCAATCCGAGCGCCGCCTTCACGTCACTTGGGTTGACCGCGGCCGCGAGTACTTCAATCACGGCTTCGCCGGCTGCCGGCTCGGGCAGGGGCATCTCGACGATCTCGGGCTGCAGCGCATCTGCGGTAGCTGCTTTTTGGTTCAGACGTAACGCGCGTCCAGTAGTTTGGTTTTTCATCATGTATTTCTTTAGGTAAGCAATTGCATAGAACTGGGCGTGCCGATCAAGGTCTATTCGAGGTGCGCAGCCCCCAGCGCTCGCGCGCCTGCTGGGGCGTGGCAAGCCGACCGCCGAGGTCCTCGACGATCCTTCGGGCCTTGTTCACGAGTTCGGCGTTACTCTTGGCCAGGAGGCCGCGGTCCAAATAGACGGTGTCCTCCAAGCCAACGCGCACATTTCCACCGAGCAGGTAGGTCTGTGCCACTGCGGGGAATGCGTGACGACCGATAGCAAACGCTGACCAGTTGGCTGTTGGGGCGATAAGGGAGCGTGCGTGCCACAGGGTTTCGGGCTTGAAGGGCATTGCGTAGCGCACGCCCATCACCAAGGTGTAAAGACCAGGGCCCTCGAGGCTGCCGTCGGCTATCAGCGCCTGCGCGAGCATGAGATCCCCGCTATCGAAGCACTCGAGCTCAGGAACCGTACCAGCGTCGCGTATGACCTTGGCCATCCTGCGAACATTTTTCGGCGTGTTAATGACGACCTGATCTCCCGAGTTCATCGTATTGAAGTCGAGCGAACAGATATCGGGCTTGAGCGCGGCGATATGTTCAACCCGACGCTCTGGAATCATCAAGTTGCTGCCAGGTGCCGCCACCTGTGGATCGTCATCGCTCGGAACGAACCGCCCCCCCGGTCCCGTGGTCAGGTTGATGACGAGATCCGCACGACGAGTCCGAATTTCGGCAACAACTTCAGCGTATAGGTCCACGTTCATGGACGGTCGCCCAGTCTGCGGATCGCGTACATGGATGTGCACTACGGCTGCACCCGCCTCCGCAGCCTCAAGGCATGCGGTGGCGATTTCGGCCGGCGTGATAGGCAGATGCGGCGTCTGGTCAGGCGAGGTCAGGTTGCCTGTGACGGCACAAGTCAGAATGGTGGGTTGGTCCATCGGGTGTCTCCAGCTAACTATGGGTTGGGCGCTTATCCGAGGTGACGCCCACCGTCCACGACGATGATGCTTCCCGTGGCGTAGCGCAAAGAGGTACAGCACGCGACGATCGCCGCTGCGACGTCGTCGGCCACTCCCACGCGCTTAAGAGGAATCGTTTGTCCAACCCGCTCGTTGAACGCCGCATCGCGGCCCGGAACGAAGCCCGTATCCACGACCCCCGGTGATACGGCCAGGCAGCGTATCTGCGGACCCAATGTCTTCGCCAGGGCCTTGGTCAGTGCATCTGTGCCGGCCTTGGCTGCGGAGTAAGCCAGATTGCTGCCCATGCCGGTGAATGCGGCGATGGACGAAACGTTGACCACCACGGAATCGCCCGCGGCTTTCATCTGGGGGGCGAAGGCCCGGATGGCCGCGAACGTGCCGCGCCAATTGGTCGCGAAGATGTCGTCGATCAGCTCGTCGCTCAGGCCGCACAGGTCGGCCGCGGCAACGGGCTTGGTGAAGCCGGCACAGTTGATAAGCACACTGGCATTGCCGGCTTCCTTGCGTACGAGTTCAGCCGCGGCCTCCAGTGAGGAGCTGTCCGTCACCGAGGCCGTGACTGCAAAGTGGCCCGAGCCGGAAAGCGCATCTAAAACTGGCTGAGCGTCTCCCGCATCTTTGCGATGGAGAAGGACGACCCGGGCGCCAAGTTGAGCCGCTCTTTGCGCGGTGGCAAGTCCGATGGCGCCGGTACCACCGGTGATGACTGCGATTTCGCCGTCCAGGCGTTCCCGCGGTGCGAAGGTTCTTGTATTCATGTCGCTCTTTCAGTCAGGGAATTGGGCATTTGGGGACACGGGTAGCACCGGGCTCGAGCCGTAAATCGACGTCGAGCTTGAAACCGCCCTGTCCATCCGGCTCGAAAGTCCGCAGGAGCGAACCAACCGCACCGAAAACGACATCGTCATAGGCGTGCGGGTCTTCTGCGTCGAAGTACTGCGTCGCAAGCACCTTGTGCCCAGGTGCGACAACGATGAAATGCAAATGGGCGGGGCGCATGGAATGGCGCCCTTGTGCGGCGAGCAGATCTCCGCAAGGGCCATCAATGGGCACGGGGTACCCAGCGGGCCGGACGCTGACGAAGGAGAACCGGCCCTGCGCATCAGTTTCGAACCGCCCGCGCAGATTCATCGGTTGTTGGGTCGAGTCCTGGTTCTCGTAGAGACCCTTGGGGGAGGCCTGCCAGGTCTCCACCCGGGCGCCGGCAATTGGCGTTCCATCCAGGGACCGGACATGACCAGTGACTGTCAGCAAGGGGCCCGGTGTATCAGGGGAAGTGATGCATTCGCCGTTTTGACGAAGTGGCTGGTTGGCACGCCAGAACGGGCCAATCAGCGCGGGTTCTGTTCCGCCCGCCTCCAGTGCATGGCGGGCGTCGCGCAGCTGCACCAAGGTCGCGAGTCCTAGAATGTCTGCGAGCAGAATACCTTCATGCTTCTTTGCACCACTCGCTTGCCCAATGCGCACCAGAAAATCCAGCCCATACTCCAGCTCCGAAGGCGTGAGATCGACTTCCAGGGCAAATGCATGCACGTGCTTAATCAGTGAATCCAGGATATGCCGAAGCCGTGGATTGGCGGTTGTCGCGTTCGTCTCGAGGACGGCTTGCAGCAATGCGGCCGGATCTGACGATGGCAGAGCTTTTTTTGGGGGAGGTGGTATTTGCATTTAAGGCACCATTAAGGCAATCGATTGCCTTAAATTTACTTCAAAAACTAAAATGGTGCAAGTTTTTGTCCGTTATTGGATTGTTTTCTCCCTTATTTGAGTTTTTGATCGCCAATATTTCATATTACGAAAGACAAACGTTTGTCCAAAATAACGCCTGACGATAATCAAGCAACCAATCCACCGACGATCGAGGACATCGCCAGGGCGGCCGGCGTCCATCCTGCGTCCGTGTCTCGAGCGCTTCGCGGGATCGACAAGAAGGTGTCTGCGCAAACGCGCCAAAGAATTGAACAGATAGCCAAGGAGATGGGTTACCGCCCCAACGCGGTAGCCGCGTCATTGCGGACCAAGCAGACAAATCTCATTGGCATCGTCGTGCCTGACTTGGGGAATCCCCTTTTTGGCCCCATCGTCCAGGGACTGGAGGTTGAACTGCGAAAGCAGGGGTTGATGTGCCTGGTGATTCAGACACCCGAGGAACCCGACGAAAGGCGGGATGTGGTGGTCGCGCTCGCCAACCGGCAGGTGGGAGGCCTGCTCATCCTCGCGGCGGAGAGTGACGATCCGATGCTGGCGACCGCAGAGCAGCTTTCAATCCCCACAGTCCTGGTTAACCGCGGCTTTGGTGAACGACGGTTTTCTAGTGTGGTCAATGACGATAGCGAAAGCGTTCACCTGGTGCTTGAGCACCTGATGAAGTTGGGTCACAGGGCTATCGCCCACATTGCAGGGCCGAGCAGTTCATCGACGGGACGAGCCCGCCGCCAGGCTTTTGAAGAGTTGAGCGAGAGCCTCGGAATCCAGACACGCGTGGTCGAGGCCCGGGCGTTCACCCGGCAGGAAGGTTTGACGGCGGCGCTTGAGTTATTGAATCAGACCAAGGCGTGCACTGCGATTTTTGGCGCCAATGACTTGATTGCAATGGGCGTATTGGACGCACTTCATCAGCATGGCTTGTCCGTCCCGGGGGATGTATCGGTGGTGGGCCATAACGACATGCCATTTGTCGATCTGATCGCCCCCCCGCTGACGACGGTCCGCATTGCGGTGGACCAAATGAGCCGCCAGGCCGCGCAGCTTCTGCTTGAACATCTGAAGACGCCCGGCCAAGCCCCGAGCAGGCGGGTTCTGACGCCGAAGCTTATTGTCAGATCGTCCACAGCATCCGCTCGAAAGACAAGCTAGCGTCTTTGAAGGCAAGGATTCCGATGCTGGACGGCAGCAGGGTCGAATCCGACGGCGTATTCGCGGCTGGATTTCAACCCGGGACTCCATCAAGTAACGCTCTCAGTTTGCGTAGTTTCCTGTCCTCGCCGCAACCTTGCGCCATCGCGCGGTTTCAGTTTGGATTCGCTCACGGATAGCTTGCGGCGATGCAGTGGAAAAGGCGGGATCGATCCCTTGCATAAGCAGCTTGTCGCGAGTGGATTTCGAGGACAAAATCTGTGCGGTTTCATGTGCAATAAGCGAAACCAGCGCAGGGGGCGTGCCAACGGGGGCAAACAGGCCGTACCACATGCCGGCATCATAGCCATCGATGGTTTCGGCAACGGTGGCGACGCCGGGAAGCTCGGCAATGCGCTTGCGGCTCGCAAGGCCCAGCGCCTTGATTCTCCCTTCCTTGACGAGAGGAATGAGTTGCGGTGAGGGGCCGGCGCCGAGGTCGATGCGCCCGCCTATCAGGTCTTGCAACGCGTCGCCCAGGCCCTTGTAGGTAACCATCGTCACGTCCACGCCGGTCTGCACTTTCAGCAAGTCTATGGTGAGGCTCGTCGTGCTGCCGAAATTCAACTTGCCGGGGTTGGCCTTGCCGTACGCCAGCATTTCGCCTATCGTTTTGAACGGGACTTGATTGGATGCGACGATGAGCACCGCCGAGTCGCCCAGTGCACTGACCGGGACGAAATCGCGCTCAAGGCTGTAGGAAAGCTTGCGATAGAAGGCCGCATTTGCGGCATGCACGCCGCTCAGGATGCCCAGCGTATATCCGTCGGGTGCGGCCTTGGCAAGCACTTCCGCACCGATGTTGCCGGCGGCGCCCGGACGATTCTCCACAATGACAGGCTGTTTGAAGCGTGCGGCCAGGCCATCTGCCAGCGTGCGAGCGAGGATGTCCTGCGCCCCGCCCGCGGGGAATGGAACGATGATTCTGAGGGGTCTGAGCGGAAACACCTGGGCCGAGGCGCAGGCACAAAAGGCGAGCGCCAGTGCAGCACATGCATTGATGAGCGAACGAGAAAAAAAGGACCTGGGATGCATTTGGATCGCCTGGGAAGTGAAGAAAGGATGGGTGCCTACCAAGGAAGCTTAACGTCGAAGCTGCGGGCGACAAGGGCCAGCTCATCGCGTACGGATGGTGGCAGCATGATGCCGGCGGCCTGGCGGCTCCGGGATTCGCGGGTGCCGCGTTCGCCAGGCAGAAGTACTTCGGGCATGCCGTGCGCCACCGGCAGCTTCTTGATCTGCGTCACCAGATCCTCCATGTCACCGAAGAAGTGGCCACCAGCATCGATGCGTGCCACGTCGAGTGCGAGCACGAATGCGTTTTGAAACTGAGGCTGCGAACCCGGCGGCGCCGAAAGCCCTGGCGCAAGAATCGGGTTTCCCGACAGTATGCTGGCCAGCACTTCGACCATCAGTGCCAGCCCTGACCCCTTGGGGCCGCCAAGGGGCGCGGGCATGACGGCCGCGTCGGCATCGGTGGTGAGCTGGCCGTGAGCGTCGAGCGCCCATCCGGCCGGTATCGCCTGTCCCGCCTTGCGCACCTGCATCAGCTTGCCCAGTGAAACCACGCTGGTTGCCATGTCGAAGACGAGTGGCTCAACGCCGGCGCCCCTGGGGGCCGCTATCGAAATCGGGCTCGTGGAAACCGCCGGCCTTGCCGCGCCGTGATAGCCCATCATCGGGCCGGACGCTACGACGGCCATGCCCACAAGACCCTGTGCTGCAATGGCCTGCGTGTAGTAGCCCAGTGCGCCGGTGTGTGTCGTGTTGCGAAGGAGCGCAATACCCACACCACCGTCGCGCGCCAGCTGGATGGACTGCTCAACGGCCTTCCCCATGCCTACCGCACCGGGGCCTCGGCCTGCGTCGAGCATGGCAAAGGCGGGCAACTGAAGTACCACTTCGATGCTCGCGTCGCGTCGCATCTCGCCAGACGCGAGCCATCGCAAGTAGAGGGGAAGCCTCGAAACTCCGTGTGAGCCAGTGCCGCGCAAGTCGGCCCAGATGAGAACATCCGCGACCTGTACGGCCTGAGCAGGATTCAGCCCGGCCGCTTCCAGAAGCATCACGGTGAAGCTATGCAGATCGTGGTGATCCACCGGCGCGAGAGCGCTCATTGGCCGCTGCCTTTCTTCGAGTGTGTTTCGCATGCCTTGTCTTGCCCGGCCAGATTCTTCGCGAGCCAATCGCTCAGGAGATTGAGCGCTATGGTGTTTTCGTCGGCGAAAATGAAATGATCGATGCCTGCGAAAAGGTGAAGATCCACAGGCATCTTCGCGTGCCGAAACAGCTCGATCGACTGACTCGTCGGCGTGACCGAGTCGAACGAGGGATGCAGCAGCAGCAGGGGCCTGGGCGCGATCTGTGCGACCACGTCATTAGGCCGAAAGCGGAACATGCTTTCGACGACCTCGTATGGAAAATCCATGAAGGCGCCGGGCGGTAGTCCTGCGCGCATGTGTTGGGGGATGGGCACGATGTCAAAGCGCGATACGCGCATGGACTCGCCGGCCCGGCTTCGTGCGCGACCATCTTCCATCATCGAAGTGAACTTTTCCCACGCCTGTGGCGACGCGTGCTGTTCGCGGAATTTGCTGGCGCCATCGCCCCAGCCCGCGGATGAGATGCAGGCGGCAATCCGGTTGTCGGTAGCTGCCGCGTACACGGCGATGGCCGCGCCGAAACTGTGGCCGAATATTCCGATTCGGCTGGTGTCGACGTTGGCGTTTGAAAGTAGCCATGTGACGGCGTTGTGCGCGTCACGCACCTGGTCTTCGCACAACACCTTGGCGCGTTCGCCCTCGCTTTCACCGCATCCACGCATGTCGAAACGCAGGGTTGCATAGCCCAGCTTGTCGAGAAAGGCGTGTGTGATCGCCAGGACGTGGTCTTCTTTGTTGGCGCCAAATCCATGTAGCAGGACCACGATGGGATACGAGGCACCAGGCATGGTGGCTGCCAGCTGGTCCGGAATACTGAGGATTCCCGACAGCATCAGGCCGTCAGATGGGATGCGGATGGTTTGTAGCATGGGTATCTATGCGTTCGTGCGCGAGAGGAATTCTTCAACGCTGGTCGCCAGAGCGACCGGCGTCTCGTCCATGGGGTAATGCCCGGAATTGCCTATGACCTGAAGCTCGGCGTTCGGATACCAGCGCATGTAGGTTTGCCGCATGACCTCTTCGGTCAGGCCGGGATCGGCTTCGCCGACGATCACCTTGACTGGCTGCGCCGCACCCGCGATACGGCTTGAGAAGTCGGTCCTTGCCCACGACTCCAGGTAGGTTGCGAACGCGTCCTGGCGTGACCGGTCGAGTGAGCGCTGCGTCATGCAGTCGAGCCAGTGGCCCGAAAGACGTCCACCGGTGCTGCCGTCCAGGATGGCGCGCCGTGCTTGCGGGTTGGCTGCGGCACTGCAGAAGAGTTTCCAGGTTTCATCGCCGAAAGGAACGCCGCTGGCCGGCACTGGCGTCACGGCCACCAAGGCGCGTACACGAGGCGCGGCATCCGCGAGGACGTGCTGTATTGCGCTGCCGCCCATGGAGTGGCCGAGGAGCGAGAAGCGCTCCCATTGCAGCTGGTCTGCAACCGCGATCGCGTCCGATGCTATTTCCGAAATCGTGTAGTTCCCCTGCAGGTGCATCGACCCGCCATAGCCGCGGCAATCCATAAACGCATACGTGAATTTTTGTGGGTCGATCACATCGACGAAAGGTCCCCATCCCTCCGCGCAGCCAAACCAGCCATGAAGGGCCAGGACCTTGATCGGGCCGTGGCCCACCGTTACGACGCTGTTTGCCATGTAATCCTCGCTTCTTGTTTCACGTGTTATCCCGCATTGACCTGCGGATGGTTGCATGCCTAGAATCCCGGCAGACCTTTGAGCTACTTACTGTAGTCAGGGAAAGAGAAAAATGCACAACGCGCCATGCCGATACCGTACCCAATCGTCCGATTCTTTTTTTCTGCGTAGGAAGGTGTGATGAAAGACTCACGCCAATCCTCGGTGATGCAGGGAGAGTTCGGGCGGATCACGCTGAACCTCACAGCGCGCGACCTGGTCGAGCATGCGCATTCGGAGTACAACTTCATCTTCAAGATTGGCGGCGGCGACACCGGGTTCACGGTCAATGGATCGGCATTCGAGCTGAATGACAACAGTGCCATCCTCGTGAATCCGTGGGAGCCCCACGCCAAACTCCAAAGCCGGGGCGCCGCCACGCTGGTGTTGACGGCGCTGCTGAACGGGCCCTGGATGACGCAGGTGTTGGGCGTTCAGTCACCGCCGCGCGCAAAGATGTTTCCGTCCTCTTTGGTTCAATTGACGCCTGAAGTGCGCGAATGCGTCGTGCGAATTGCGATCAGCTTGACCTCTGGTATCGAGATGTCCGATGAGGAGCGCACACCGATCTTGAGGGACCTTGTCCGTGCGCTGGTCAAGGCATACTGCGACCAGGAGTTCTCGAAGAAAGCGCTGCTGGCCGAGCGGCCTATGGATGCGCGCGTCATGCGCGCTACGCGGTTCATGCGCGAGAACGCGGCCAGCAATCCGAGTCTTGAGGATGTGGCTGCGCATGTGGGGCTTTCACGTTCGAGATTTTTCGAGCAGTTCAAGAATTGCCTGGGCGCTTCGCCGCAGCAATACCTGGATTGGGAGCGCATGACCTTGGCCACGCGCATGTTGTCCGATCCGAATTCGCGCGTCACTCAAGTCTCGGACGACCTGGGGTTCTCGGCACCGAGCCATTTCGCACGATTTTTCGCCCGGCACATAGGTTTCCCGCCAAGTGACTTCAAGCGCGGCATGCTGAGCCAGGCCTCACCTGATCAGGCTTGAGCCGCAGCCGGTGGACTCCAGAACGCCGCAGGGAGCAGAATGCGATTTTCCTGGTGCACGGCAAGCCCCGCAACCTTGGCGAGGTAGCTCTGCCATGTGGGATCGGCCGTCAGTCGCGCGCGGCGCGCCAGGCGATCTTCGAAACTGTTGAATCCCCAGAGGTGAATAACCTGGTTCAGTGGGCCGATTTCAGTCACCATGCAACCGAGCCAGTGGCCTAGTATTCTTTTTTGTATCTCCAGCCCTTCCTTCTCGTAGGTCGCCAGGTATTGGCGCATTTTTCCGGGCTCCAGGGTATAGGTGCGTTGTTCGATAAGCATGTCAATCTCAGGTTTGTGTGCGTGCGTACTGCAGAAAACTGTCGTCTGTGAGTGCCTTCAGGTCCGGGACGGAGCGAATATTTCCCATCTTCAGGTGCCACTGAATCAATTCGTCAACCGCGACGAACGATGGAGCGCCGCTCGCGGGGAAGTCGAGCATAGGCGTTTCGGGCCACATCTCCATGTTGTATTTCTTCAATTGCGCCGTAATTTCGGAGGAACCTCTCGCGCCAGGATCGATGAATGCCTGGCGGTAGTCGCGCAACGCGCGCATGTACGCGACCATGTAGCGGCGCCCGGCCTCCCGGTTAGTCTTCGTCAATGAAGGCCCATAGATCAAGTAGCCGTTGGGGAAGTTGGGGCGGAACTTGTCCATGGACATGATGCGCACGCCATTGATTCGCTTGAGCACAAGTGTGGCGTGCGGTTCGTTGATGCAGGCGGCATCGATCGACTTGTTGCCCAGTGCCGCGATGACGTTGGGCAGGCCTAACTGAATGATCTCGAATTCCTTCTCGGTCACGCCGGACTGCAGCGCAAGCTGTGAAACGAACCAGCTGCTTGGCGCGGCCAGGCCCGAGGCGAGCTTCATCCCTTTCAGGTCTGCGGGTGTCTTGTAACGGCCACTCTCGACATGGTCGCGCCGCATCACGAAGCTGATGGAGCCGTGCCCCGGCGAATGCTGGCCCGCCGTCGCGACGATGGTCAGGTCGATGTTGCGGCTGCGCGAGTTGAAGATCATCGGGTTGGGGCCGCTCGCCAGCGTGTCCAGCGCGCCAATCGCCAGCGCCTGCGCGGCTTCACCCGAACCGGGGAAGGCCTTGATCTCAACGTCCAGGCCTTCCTCGCGAAAGTACCCTTTTTCTGCGGCGATGATCGAGACCGCATCGAACATCGCAGCGATGATGCCGACGCGCAGCTTGACCGGTGGCGATAGCGGTATGCGTGCGTTGGGAGCCTTGACGGTCTGGGCATGCAGGAAGGGGTGCGAGAGCGCGAGTGCGACGCTTGAACCCGCCAGCAGCGCCCGGCGTGAGAGCGATTTTGTATTCATGCTTTGTCTCCGGAAAATGTTTTCTGAAGTGCGCTGCCTCAGCGGCGCTTCCACGGAAGCAATCGGGATTCGAGTGCGTCAATCAGCCAGAACGAGGTAATGCCGATGCATGCAATAACGACCAGACCTACGTACATGTCTTCGACTGTCATCAGCTGCCAGGCGCGCCATATCAGGAAGCCGACGCCTGATTGGCTCGACACCATCTCGGCAGTCACCAATAACAGGAGCGAGGAGCCCCAGCCCAAGCGCAGGCCGGCCACGATCATCGGTAGCGCACCGGGAAAGGCGATGGTGGTGTAGGTGGCGATGCGCCCGGCCTTGAAATTGGCGCCAACGTCGAGATAAATCCTGTCGATATTGGAGACGCCCGCGGCTGTCGCGATCAAGACCTGAAAGAAAACGCCAATGGCGATGATGGCCCACTTCGATTCCTCGCCGATGCCGAATACCAGCATCAGCAGGGGCAAAATTGCCACCTTGGGTATCGGAAACAGCGCTCCAACGATCGGCTGTACGGCGGCCCGTACGATGGGTACCAACCCCATGATGGCACCAATAGCGATGGCAGGAATGGCGCCGAGAAGAAAGCCAATGAGCGCTCGCGACAGGCTGATCAGAACGTGGTAGGCCAGCGAGTTGTCCCATGGCATTTTGAATGTCATGTGGTAGAAGGTGTCAACGATGGAGGAGGGCGCTGGAAAGAAGCGTTGGTCCAGCACATTGGACCGCGTCAGCGCCTCCCACAGCCCCAGAAGCAGTACAGGTGCCAGCACGGCGACGACGCGTTCGATGGTTTCCGGTGACACCTTGCGAACGACCAACCGTGACGATGCGCGTACCTCGACCAGCGGGGCGGGTCCAGGGACAGGAAGAACGTTCGGCGTGCTCATGCAAGTTCCTTTGTCAGACGGGCGTGCATCACTTCTTCGCGCAGTTCTTTCCACATCCGCTCGTTGAGCTCCGCATAGCCGGGGCTTGACCGGATCTCGTAGGCGCCGCGTGGACGTTGCAGCGGCACGTCGATGTCCGCTTTCAGCGTTCCGGGGCGTGCGGTCATCACCAGCGCACGGTCGCTGAGTACCAGCGCCTCATCGATCGAATGCGTGATGAACAGAACTGTTTTGCGTGACTCTTCCCAGATACGCAGCAGCTCTTCCTGCAGGATGGCCTTGTTCTGCTCGTCCAAGGCCGCGAACGGTTCGTCCATCAGCAGAATCTCCGGGTCATTGGCGAACGCGCGCGCTATGGAGACGCGTTGCTTCATACCGCCGCTCAGCTGGTGAGGAAATGATCCCGCGAACTGCGAGAGGCCTACTTTTTCCAGGTAGTGGCGTACCGTGTCGCGGCGCTCGGCCTTGGGAACCTTGCGCATGCGCAAACCGTATTCGACATTGTCTGCAACCGTCATCCATGGAAAGATCGACTGTTCCTGGAAGACCATCGACAGCAGCGGCTTGGTCTGGTTGAAATGTGTGAGCCTGAGCTCCCCTGACGTGTGGGTCTCAAGCCCGGAGACGATGCGCAGAAAGGTTGTCTTTCCGCAACCCGATGGACCGACAATGCAGCAAAACTGTCCCCGCTCGATCACAACGTTGACGTCCTGCAGCGCAACCACGCGGCGGCCGCCGGAGACGAACTCCTTGCAGAGATTGCGGGCGGCGATCTGCGGTATGCGAGCGGGCGAGCACAGGTCAGCCATTTGGGGCGAGATCACCGGGTTTTGTGTCATGGTGTCCATTGCGTGTGAAGGTGCGGTCAGGCTTGCTTGCGCAATGACTGCGAGAGCTTCTCTGCCAGCTGTGCCGACAGAATGTTCTTGGGAAGCATGGCGTGCATGGTTTGTGCGGGTACCTCGTTGTAGACCGACCCGCGCTGCCGTGCGAATTTAGTGGCCCGGAAGCTGCCTGCCAGGCTGAACAGCGCATAGACGTCAGCGCGGTCCATCGATAGCGCGGCGCTGACCCAGTCGAGCATGCCGCGTAGCGCGTTGACAAGCGCGTCGTCCAGCGTCTTGCCGAATCCCACCCCGATCCAGTGCGTCGGCGTCTCGGCCAAGGGCAGGCCGGCAGTGACCTTTTTGTGAAGCACATACTGGATACGCAGGTCTTCCATCGCCGTTTCCATCGCGGTCTGGTTGACCATGCCATCGCCTTGCACAGCGTGCGAGTTGCCGGTCCACAAGCGGCCACCCGGATGGAATACGGGGAGGAACAGCGCCGTGCCTTCGACCAGTTCGTGCAAGCCGAGCTTGCCGCCATAGGCGCCATTCAGAATGCCGCTGACCGCCTTGTCGCCTGGTGGCTGGGTCGCAAAGAGCCCTTGTCCGGGGTGCAGCTCAAGCCGAATGCCTGGCGTGAATTCCACGCTCTTGCGGTCCGAGTCGAACTTGAAGTACTTCAGGTAAGGTTTGTCAAAATCCTCGGGGATGGCGCCGACGTTGGCCGGCGCCGAGTTCCATGCCCATTCGATCGGCCGCGCGCGTACCGTGCGGATTTCGACCAGATCGCCGGGCTCGGCATCGCGGATGATGACAGGACCGATGTTCGAGTAGGGGCCGTTGGGATACCGGCGCCGGATCGGCTCGCGCTCGGCAAACGACATACCATAGCGAGGTTCGTTGGCCCAATTTACCCAGGTGTTTGGGTAAGAAACGATGTCACCGGAATCGATGGTGGCCGCGGGGGCGGCTTTCGGGTCGAGCAAACCGACGGTGACGGTTTTGGAGTTCGATTCAACAACATGTGTCCTGCCTGGCGCGGGCGCCTTGTCGATGGCTGGGCCTGAATGGCCGGCTGCTGCGCATCCGGCGAGCGGCGCGACAAGCGCCGCCGCCGCACCTCTCAAAAGATGGCGTCGTCCGGTGGGCATGCCGAGAGACTGGGCTGCGCCCTCAAAGGCGTCCAGGGACACGCTGCAAGATGTCTGACTTTGCATGGTCGGATAGTTTTATGAGGTTCAGGGTCGACTGGACGATGCGCCTATGGCTGCGATACCTGCACGGACTGCGTCTTCGTCAAACTGGCTCGACGCGCCGCTCCCGGCCGCTGCACCCACGAGGAGGCCGTTGATGAATATCGGCAACGAGCCTTGCGAAGGGAACATGGGGCCGCCGTAGCTCAGCGAGCTGATCTGCCCGAATACGATCGGGTTGGCCTTGTAGCGCTCCATCAGCGTCTTGCCTGATTCCCCTCCGGTTGCAACGCTGGCGATGGCTTTTCCGCGTGCTACGTCGAAGGTGCCGAACGGCATCCCGTTCATTCTGGCGCCGGTGATCACATGGCCACCGGAATCGACCACCACCACCGTGACCGCGGTGTTGTTCTGCCTCGCAAAGGCAAACGCCGATTGCATCAGTGCGGTGGCTTGTTCCAGCGACAGATTTGCATTGGCGATCACGCCGGATGCTTGCTGAGCGTGCGCGGTGCCACCGACCAGTTGCAGCAGGACCGACAGCAAGATAGTACTCATGCTCTTTTTCATGGATGTCTCCTCGTGATGCCCGTGTCGGGCGGATGGAACATGGCATATGCCCCGCACAATTCTGGGTCAGAAGCGGTGTCGGATGCCAAATGCGGTGGTTGCCTGCTTGGAGTCCGGGCTGTACAACTTGTCCGCGTAATACATCGCATACAGATCGGTTCGCTTGGACAGGTTGTAGTCGTAGCCGAAGGCAAAGGACTTGCGGCGATCAATCGTCGTGGCAACGCGGTCGTTCGCTCGCATGGTGGCGTACTCCGCCAGGATCGCACCAGAACCGACGGGGACGGCCACGCCGAGTTCGGTGACTTTGCGGTCGGCATTAAGGGCGCTATTCTGATAGGTTTCCCGGACCTTGTGGTACTGCGCAGTGAGCTTGGCTACGCCGAAGTCGTAGGAGCCGCCCACCATCCAGACACCTTGCTTGTGCCCATCGTTTGCAGTGTTGAGGTTGATCTGGCGTGTGGCCACAACCAGGGCGAGTTGCTGGTTGGAATAGCGCAAGGCTCCGTCCGTCGCGACATCGCGCTTGTAGTTGACGCCACTGGGCTCTTCCTGGCCAAGGCTATGCTGCAGGTCGGCTTCAAAGCCATTCATGCGCGGCGATTGGTACTTGATCGAATTGTTCATGCGCGTATCGCCGAGCACGTTATTCTTGAAGGCGTTGGCGAAAATGGGGCTGATGCCTGTGGCGCCTACAAACGGCGTGAAATTGGTAGTCGCCAGTGCATAGGGCGTTGGCATGCGACCCATGGTCAGTTGGCCGTATGGACTATCGATCCCCACAAACGCTGCGCGCGCGAAGAGCGGGTCCGTGTCGTTGCGCCCGGTGGCTCCGGTGTCCACGCGGACAAAGCTCTCGAGCGCGAAAACGGCCTTGTAGCCGCCCCCCAGGTCCTCCGTTCCGCGAACGCCCCAGAACGACGTGGTCAGGCCGCCCGAGTTCACCACATTGGTAGTGACGGACCCCGTAGCCGTGGTGTTCTTGATCTGGCCGGCAAATGTGTCCAGCACGCCGTAGATTTGGACGGTGCCTTGGGCGAACACGTTTGCACAGGCCACGAGTGCGGCGCCTGAAACGATAGTAGAGCGGATGAACATGCTTGCTGGTCTCCTTGGGTCATTTGTGGATAAACAGGTGAATGGATCGTTCGCATCCGTTCACCGCAGATTGCAGAATAGGTGCGACCTGCATTACCGAGTGCACCGGAAGTTCCGCTCAGTTACCACCAAGTCCGATTCTTTTGATTGGATGCCGTGGCGATGCTGAGCAGGCGTGACTGTGCGGCATGCCCGTGCCTGCAGGGGGCGAATGTCCGGTGCATGGACACCGATTGATGTAGGCGCGACGGGCGCGCTCAGTCGTAGGTGAACCCGCGACCTTCCTTGAGGGCTCGCTGGATGGCCTTTGCTTCTCTGTGAAGCAGGCGTGCGATTGACGCGACGCGCTGCTGCGACATACGGCTGTCCACCGCAGCGACGCTGATGGCGCCTATGGTCTGACCCAACGCGTCCCGGATGGCCACGCCCACGGCGCTGACGCCCAAGGTGACGCGATTGCGGATGTAGGCGTATCCGTGCCGGCGGCAGCTGTCAATCGAAGCAAGAAATTCAAACTCGGGCAGCTTGCCCTGTCCCAGCACGAGGGGGGTTACGACCTTGGTGATCCCGGCGCGCTCGTCGTCGGGAAGATCCGACAGTATGGCGAGACCGGCTGCGCCCAACCCCAGCGGCCTCCTGCTCCCGATATCGAGCGTGAATACACGAATGGGGGATGGACCTTCTTGCCGGTCGATGCACACGGCCTCAAAGCCGCTGCGAACCACGAGATAAGCGGTGTCGCCGATTTCCTGAGAAATTCGCAACAGAGAGGGATGGCACGCGCCGCGTATGTCGTACTGTTGGGCGGCGGCCAGGCCCAGTTCGAACGCAAGCGGGCCGAGCGCATAGCGCCGCGTGGCCTGCACTTGACGCACCATCTTTTGGAGCTGCAGGCGCTGCAGCAGCCGATGCACTGTGGGGTGCGGCAGCTGCGTCAGTCGCGCGAGATCCGTCAACCCGAACCCTCGCTCGCCCGCCGTCGCGAGCAGGCGCACCAAGTGGAGCGCGCGCTCGAGGGAGCCCGCGTCCGAGTTGGCGGTGGATCTTGGTTTGCTCATGAACGCATAGTCGATGGCTGGAAATGACGAGGCAAGTGTAGTCGCCGGCTCCGAGAAACGGCATCGGTTTCTTGTGCGGGACTGGAAGTCGCGACCAAAGACATGTCCATCAGATGAACATCCGGATTCGCCGCCGCAAAGGCTGCTTACAGTAGCGCTCAGGCGAGAGAGCCTGTCTTTCTACATGGAGTTTCAGATCATGTTTCACTATTTCCCGGGGAACTACATGTGGTCCTTGGCCGTCAACAGGGCGCTCGCCAGCGGCGGCATGTTTGGCGAAATCAATTGGGCGTGCGAGGGTTTACGTGACGCTTCCCGCAATGGACCACAGGGTGACAATGAAGCTTGGCACTTATCGTGGCTCAGATTGGCAAAGCAGTTGGAGGACATCGCCAAAGATGCTGCATCAAGCGGCCACAAGATCACGGCGCGTGATCACTTCATGCGAGCGGCGCTTTACTACCAATGGGCCGAAGCTTTTCTCAAACCAGATGACGCGCGTTGCGAGCCGGTGTTTGCCAGCCATTTACACGCGTTTGCGCAAGGCGCGCAACGATTCGATCCCCCCATCGAGATAGTGAACATCCCTTTTGAGGGGGCAACGCTCCACGGATACTTCGTGGCAGCGCCCTCCGCCTCGGATGCGCGGCCCGCCGTCGTGTTATCCGACGGCCTCGATGGGACCAAGGAAGAGATGATCTATGTCGCGCTCGCGTTGGCCGAGCGTGGCATCTCAACGCTGGCGATTGACCACCCGGGCCAGGGGGCGACGCTGCGCCTGTCGGGCCTGAAGGCACGCCATGATTCAGAAGTGGCTGCTGGCGCGGCATTGGACTACCTGGCTACGCGCAATGACGTTGATGCGCAGCGCGTGGGCATCGTCGCGGCGAGCATGGGGGGCTACTATGCGCCCCGTGCCGCGGCGTATGAGAAGCGCTTCAAGGCCTGTGTCGCGTGGGGCGCTGTGTATGACTACCACGGCATCTGGGCGCGGCGCTTCAAGGCGCAACCTGGGAAGCCTATCTCGCTGGATGTGACGCAGGCCATGGGCACCACGGGCGACCATATTCTGCACATCCTGGGTATGCCAGATTATGACCGCGCGCTTCGCTATCTGGAGCCCTTTCATTTGCGCGAAGCTGCGAAAAACATTACGTGCGACATCCTTATTTTGCATGGCGAGGATGACAAGCAGACGCCCGCCAGCGAAGCGAAGATGCTGTTCGACAGTATTCCTTCGTCGAGGAAGACGATGCGCGTCTTCACGCGCGCCGAAGGTGGTGCCGCCCATGTACAGCTCGACCGACCCGAACCAGCCTTGAGCATGCTGTGCGACTGGCTTGTCGACAGGCTCTGAGGCGCACATGGCTCAACCGATATAGGAAACTTACCCTTGGGAATTTCAAAATCTGCTGGACCCCAAAGATTGGACGGCAAGGTTGCGGTCGTTACGGGCGGCAGCAGCGGGATCGGTGCGGCATGCGTGCGTGCCCTGGCCGCTGAAGGCGCTAGCGTCGTGATCGGCTACCACCGTGGACAGGCTCGGGCCGAGGACCTGTGCGCGGAGCTGCCAAAGTTAAGCGTCGAACAGGTACACCGTGTGCTACCCATTCCCCTGGGTGACGGCATGGCTCATGCTGAAGTCGCACGGGCTTTGCAGGCCGCAGCAGGCAGGGTCGACATCTTGGTCAACTCGGCGGGATTCACGCGCCGGATTGCGCACACCGACCTGGAGTCCCTCGACGATGCGGTGTTCAACGAAATCCTTGTCGCCAACGCAGGGGGGCCGTTTTCAATTACCCGTGCATTGATGCCGTTGCTGCGTGTATCGGGGGACGCGCTGGTGGTCAACGTGTCGTCCATATCCGCCTTTACCGGATCGGGCAGCAATATCGCTTACTGCGCCGCCAAGGCGGCGCTGGACACCATGACAATTTCGCTCGCGCGTGCCTTTGGGCCTGCTGTGCGTTTTCTTTGCATTTCTCCGGCGGCGGTGGATACCGGCTTCGTCGAAGGTCGAAGCCGTGCGGAGCTTGAGAAGAAATCCGCCCAGACGCCGCTCGGGCGTATCGTGACGCCGGATGACGTGGCGTTGGCAGTGCTCGCCTGCGCCACGCACCTCAAGACAGCAACCGGTACGCGCATCGTCGTGGACGGAGGGCATCAACTGTGACCCAGCTGAATCGCACCCACGATCCGGCCTTGCGCAGTTGGGTCGAATCGGCCAACGCCGAGGGCGCGGACTTCCCAATTCAGAACCTGCCGTTCTGCGTGTTTCGTCGCAAGGGCGTGGACGAACCCGCGCGTTGCGGCGTGGGCATTGGCGATAGCATCCTGGACATCGGCCTCTGCACACCCCTGTTTGACGGCGCCGCGTCACAGGCCGCGATGTCCTGCCGGGAGCCGTCTCTCAACGCTTTGATGGCGCTTGGCCTTGATACTGCCTCCGCATTACGTGCGAGATTGTCGGAGCTCTTGAGTGCAACTCATGTTCAGCATCGGGCTGCGCTGGCCGAAGCGTTGCTACCCATCACGGCGGCGGACCTGGTGCTGCCGGTGCGGGTGGGCGGCTTCACGGACTTCTTCGCATCCGTGCACCATGCAACTAATGCGGGCCGGCTGTTCCGGCCGGACATGCCGCTCCTGCCAAACTATAAGTTTGTGCCGATCGCGTACAACGGCCGCGCGAGCAGCGTGCGTGTCAGCGGGATGCCCGTGCACCGACCGCGCGGCCAGATCAAGGTGCCCAGCCAAGCCGAGCCTGTGTATGCGCCAGCGCAGCGGCTGGACTACGAAGTGGAGCTCGGCATGTATGTCGGCGAAGGTTCGATGGTAGGAAGCCCGATCAACGTGGCCCATGCTAGTCGCCACATCTTTGGATTCTCGCTATTGAACGACTGGTCGGCCCGAGACATCCAGGCCTGGGAGTACCAGCCGCTGGGCCCCTTCCTGGCGAAGAGTTTCGCCACCACAGTGGCTCCCTGGGTAATCACGGCCGAGGCGTTGGCACCGTTTCGCACGGCGGCGATGGCGCGCGCGTCGGTCGACCCGCAACCATTGCCCTACCTGCACGACGTGCTGGATCAGCGCGAAGGCGGTCTGCAGATCCAGATTGACGCTCACTTACGCAGCGCACAGATGGCAGCTCGAGGTCTGCCCGCCAAGCAGCTGTCTCGCTCCAACGCGTCTGCGCTGTATTGGACGTTTGCCCAAATGGTGGCGCACCACACCAGCAATGGCAGTTCGCTGGATACAGGCGACCTGCTTGGCTCGGGAACGATTTCGGGTGAAGCGGACGACGCATTGGGAAGCCTGCTGGAAATAACACGCGGTGGCGCAAGACCATTTGAGCTGGACACAGGTGAGCAGAGAACCTTTCTCTGCGATGGAGACGAAATCGTACTGACAGCCTGCTGCGAGCGGCCAGGGTATGTCCGCATCGGCTTCGGCGAGTGCCGAGCCATGTTGATGGCATGCACGCCAGAGCAGGATTGAAAAGTATCAGGAGTACCTCGCCATGCGTCGGAAACGGGCCGTTCAAAGAAAGCCGCGCAATCGGGCTGCATGGACTTTATAGGGAAAAGGCAAGGCCATTCGTAGCAACAGATCAAGTCACGCAACCTAACAGGAGATCATTATGTTATGCAAGAAACTTCACCACGCCGCTTTTCGTTGCAGGGATGCCGCTGAGACGGCTGCCTTTTATACCGAAATTCTCGGCCTCAAGTTTGCACACGCCATGGGCGAGGACCATGTACCGTCCACAGGAAAGTACAGCCCCCACGTGCATATTTTTTTCGAAATGGAGGATGGCAGCAACATTGCCTTTTTTGAATGCCCCAAAGACCCAGGCAATATGAAGGATCTCGAGTCGCCTGACTGGATCCAGCACTTCGCCTTCGAGGTTGAGAATGTGCAAGCCCTCAATGAGGCCAAGTCCAGGCTTGAAGCCCGCGGCCTGAGTGTCGTTGGGCCAACCAACCATGACGACATCATGCTGTCGATCTATTTTTTCGACCCGTCGGGGCATCGGCTCGAATTGACCGTACGCACCTGTGACCCGGCGCGAGCAGCCCGCTTTGAAATGGAAGCGCCTAAGGTACTGGAGATATGGAACCAGACACACGACTGGTCGCAGCGCGACAAGGCGTTTGGCTCCATGACGGGTTACTCGTAGTTGCTTGTACGGCAGCGGATAACTTCAGAAGCCACCGATGACTGGATATTCGCAATCCCGGCCAGAAAATCGGACGAGGTGGTAACTCGTCGCATGGATTGGTTGGATTGCACTGCCTGCAGGCCCGTACATTTAGCGAGCGCATTCAATTTGCCATTCACGTTAATAAACAGGAGACATGCATGCCCAATTCTTCCGGCCAGGATTCGACGGGCGCGGCCCATGAAATCAACAGCAGCGATCAACAGAAAGTTCGCCGGGCGCTTTTCAAAATTTCTGCTGCAGCCGGCTTGGCGCCCTTTACCAGTCTCCTTCCAGGATGCGCAACTGGAAGTGCGGGAATAGCCGCAGGCACCCTGAAAACGGGCTCACCGATAGGGCGCACTCATCGAGTGATGCCGTCCAAAGACACGGTTCGCGTGGGACAGATGGACCCCGCTGCTCCTGCCGCCGTAGTCATTCGTAGTGGTGATGTTGTCCACTATGACGGGACATGGACGCAGTGGGGAAATGAAGCGAAGTACGGCATGTCGTTTGAAGAACGTGAGCCGATTCGAAAGAAGTACCCCGCGGGCCCCTATTCGCTGATTGGTCCCGTCGAAATTGAAGGTGCAATGCCCGGAGATGTCGTCGAGTGCAGGATGCTGAAGATCCACCCTATCGATTGGGGCTGGAACTCTTCGCCAAAAGGGGTAGGCGCGTTACCCGCGGATTTCCAGAAGCCCTACTTGCGTTACCTGAAATTCAACAAAGAACGCACGGCAGCAGAGTTCTTGCCGGGGGTCACCATTCCACTCGCACCATTTCAAGGTGTGTTCGCTGCACAGCCAGTTGGAGACAAACCAACAAGCGGAATTTTAGCCGGCTCATATGGTGGCAATCTTGATCTTGCGGAATTGATTGTGGGCACCTCGTTGTTTCTTCCAGTTCAGGTCGCCAACGCCAGAATCTGGACAGGCGACTCCAATGGTGCACAGGGCGATGGGGTTGTGAATCAGACGGCGATTGAGACCGCATTGGAAGAATTGCAGGTGCAATACGTTCTACATAGGAAAGTTGCCCTGACCAATCCTATGGTGGAAACCCCGACCCATTGGATAGGGTTAGGCTTCGGTGAATCCCTTGAGACGGCTCTGATATCTTGTCTAAGGCAGGTTATAGCGTGGATATCAAAAGCAACCGCAATTCCCTTGGATGATTGCTATGGAATTTGCAGTGTTGCCGCCAGCTTCAGAATCACGCAGTACTCAAATCAAACTGGAACGGTCTATAGTTCGATACCGCCCAAAGGTGTCCACTGTATGTTGCCTAAGGCGTTGTTCACACCAGAACTGCAAGCCAAATTGGAAAATTCCCTACGTAATGAATGAGTTATCTGGATGCTGTACTCCAGTCGGTAAAAAGCCGCAAGTGATATCGGCCTTAGCGCCGGGCTCGACCAGCTCGTGTTGCTCAGGGATCTTGCGCCGACGGCTTAACGCCCTAGACACTGAAACACCTCGATCAGCACGATCAGGTGTGGCAAGGCTATAACTCGGCTACGCTGGTTGCCGGAGTTGCTGCTGGTGGGCGGCTTATCGTTATTAGCCATGTGCACGCCGGTTTTTCCTGGAAACTGGGCTCTGTATTTCTTGTGAAGCGCTCACGAATGACTGCGGCGCCACCTGCCTGGTGGTGTTCCCAGGGTTTGGGTGAAGACACGTGTGAAATGGCTTTGGTCGGCGAAGCCGCACGCGAAGGCGATATCCGCCAAAGATAAGGTGGAGTTCGTCAGCAGCTTCCGGGCGGAGTCCACGCGCTGCGAGAGTAGCCACTGGTAAGGTGTCTGGCCGGTGGTCTCACAGAAAGCGCGGATAAAGTAGCTGCGGGACATGTTGCATGTGTCGGCGATGTCGGACACGGAGATGCTGCCGTCGAGATGATTTCGTATCAACTCCTTGGCCCTGGACTCCTGCAGCTCCGACAGGCGGCGGCTCTTGCGAGTGTTCGGCAAGGTACTGCCGCCGTAGCTGCCCACCAGATGCGTGCCGATGGCCAGTCCGAGCTGGTCAACGAACAGGGCCTCGGCCTCGGTCGGACGGTCCAGTGCTGGCAGCAGGGCCATCGCAAGGTGTCCAAGTACGTTGTCGACCCTTGCTACCACGCGTTCGAGACCGCGACTGCATGCGCCACGCATGTCGTCTCGGGTACGGTCGATAAACGCATAGGAAATCTCGATCAGCAGGAAGTCGAAAGGCCCATTGAGGTCAGCGCGGTAGTCGTCCGAGAAGTCTCGCAGGTACACGGAACTCATCTCGAAGTCATGCTCGGAGGCGTGGTGCGCGTGAAAGATCCGGCGGCGGTGTCCGGCGCTTAGCGATACCCCTGCCAAGAAGCCTCGGTCGCTCGCCGGCGTTTGCACTTGTCCTAGAGCGGTGCTGTCAGACCGCTTACGGAAAAACCTGATCCCAGAGCCAGAGAGTTCCTGATTTTTCCCCAATAGCCCTGACATGCACCCAAAAGAATCTAGTGACTGAATTGCTGGCCCATTCGCTTGGGGTGTGGCGGACATGGTCGAGTTCTCCAAAAAATAGTCGAAGTAATGTCTGATACAGATTTGCGTTGATATCCCGGTCGCAAGAAGGCTCAAGCGCCGGTTCGAAAAGCCGGCAGCCTCCACGCTCAATTGATGGCCTCTAGCCTGAAGTATCGTTGCGCTGGGGGCTGCCCTGTCATGGTCAACCGGATGATGTCGGCCAGTACGGCTTGGTCTTCGTCAGACATCCGGCTGTTCTGGTCCCCATACTCAACTCGGGACGACACCATGAACCGCTCCTTCTGCAGCACTGGGTTCTCAAGGTCTTCGAAAATGCCCCATTGGTAGGCGCCGTTTTTTCGTCTGATTCGCCCGAGCAGGATAACTTTTTCGAGGAACTCCGCGCGGTTCTGAGACGGAACCTGGTAATCGTTGTAGACGGCGACGGGTCCTTCCCCTTGTATATCGAGGGTCTCGCTGAAGGCCGGCGTCATCGTAGCCAGGGGAAGCGCCGGCGATGGTGTGACGCTGGCACTGCCGGTCGATGGCAGGGTCAGAAAGAGACCACAGGTGGCGCTGGCCGCAAGCGCAAGCAGCGCTATCGTCAGTGCGATCTGGGGGCTGGAGAGCTGGGCGACGAAACCCCAGACAATGCTGCCCGCGCTGACACTGCCAAAAAACGTCAGGGAGTAAATGGCGATGACGCGGCCGCGCACCCAGGTGGGTGTGGCCGGCAGGAGGCTTGCCTGCAGGTTGGAGAGAACCAGTATCCAGCCGGCGCCGGCGAGCGCCATGGTCGCGCACAGGGTTCCAAAGTGCGGAACGTAGGCGAGCGCCGCCAAGTTGGCGATGAAGCACAGGTTGCCCGCGAACATCATGCCTTCCGTTCCCAGTCGGCTCTTGAGTCGCGGCATCAGGCCGATGACGGCGATTGCGCCGAGACCGACGCTGCCCACCAGCATGCCGTATCCGCCCGATGAAAGTCCCATGGCCTTACGTCCGATGAGCGGCAGCAGCGCCCACATCACGCTGGCCGGTAATAGGAACATTAGGCTTCTGCTCAGGATGCGCAGCACCGCCGGCGAAAAGCGTGCGAACTGAATGCCGGTACGCAATGACGACACGAACGCTGTGGCGGAGATGGGCTTGATCGTCCGCACCTCGGGTGTCCAGCGGAGCAGAAGCAAGGCCAATGCGATGAAGGACACCGCATTGAAGGCCAGCGCGAGCGATGGGCTTTGAAGGCCGATAAGGATACCGGCCACGGCCGGCCCCAACGCACGCGCCAGGTTCACGGAAACGCCGTCAAGGCCAAATGCCGATGTTTGCAGTTCCGGCTTGACGAGTTGTGGCACCACGCCCTTCCAGACCGGATCGTAGAACGCGCCGCCCGCACCCATGGCGAAAATGTAGAGAAGTAGCATCCAGGGCGTGATGGGCATTACGAGCGACAGACCGGCCATGAGCGCCGACACGCAGGCCACGAAGAAGGCCGCCGTGACAAGCATGGTGCGCTGATTGAGGCTGTCCGCAAGTACGCCTGCCGGGAAGGCGAACAGCAAGTAAGGCAGGCTGGCCGCGCCTTGCATCAACGATACGAGCAGCGGCGAGTCGGTCGCCGATGTCATCAACCAGCTGGCCGCCATGTCCTGCGTCCAGGTACCGGTATTGGCGATCAGGGTGGCGATCCACAGGGTGCGGAACAGTGGTTCCGCCAAGGGCGCCCAGCTGCCGGGGGCAGATGTGCAGGATGCGCTCATGTCGACTCTTGTTCGTCGATTTCCGACTCGATGGCGGAGCCTTTGTGGGTGACGATCAGCCGGCCCTCGGAGTCGAGCACCACCCGCCGGACTCCGGCCATGTCTTCGACACCCTGCAGCATGAGCAATGCGCGAAGCTGCGGCCCTGTCATCAGCACCTTACGGAGTTCAGCGCCCAGTATCTTTCCGTCGATGACCACGGTAATGGGCTTGCCTTCGATGAAGGCGCTCATGGCGTGGCTGTGAAACGTAAGATAGCGGATGACGCGACTGCACACGACGAGCGTGGCGGCGGAGATCAGGCCCCCAGCGAGCGAGCTGTCCCCGCCAACCATGGAGTTCTGCACGGCGTTGCTGATCAGCAGCATCGCCACCAACTCGGTGGGGCCCATCTGAGCGATCTGGCGGCGACCGGCTATCCGCAGTAGAACCAACACGATCGCATACACGACCAGCGTACGGACGATCAGGTCCAGCGGGGAAACCGTCAGCTCGAATAGGGGCGACAGCATGAATGCAGTCATTTTCCGAAAGCGGTCCTCAGTCCCTTGAGTGAGCTTTCGAAATGTTGCGTGCCTGCCAGGAATATGACCTCCTCCAGAAGGAAGTCTTGCTGCAGACCTCGCGCATGCAGCGTCTGTGCGCGCGAAATGGCCTGTGTCATGCCGCGTGCGAGCGCGACAGATACCTCGGACGCGTCGAACAACGAGAGCCCCGCGTCCTTTAGGCTGGGCGCGAAGCAAAAACTCCAGACGTTGAGCTTGATGGCTTCGCGCGCGGCGACACGACCCACGGCTGTGAGCGTGTCCAATGTCAGCATGGTTGGATCGCCCAATCCAATCAGTAGCAGGTTGCGCGCGGGGATCTGCTGGCGTGCGGGCTGTAGCAACAGCGTCTCGAGCCGTTCACCCCGAAAAATGTCCTCGCGGCGCAGGTCTCGAATGGCGCCCTTGAAGCCCGCATCGACCAATTCGGTGCCGCCGCCGTAGGTCTGGTTCAGCGTCTGGTCGGGAAAACAAACAACCTGCAGTGCGGTGTCCGTTGCTGACGGGCTCATGACTACAGCCTTAAACGTTACTTTCCCGTGCGAGAAGCCTTCGGGGCTGTCGGGATCGAGGTGAGTGGATGTCACGGCAATGGTCCTTGTTGTGTGAATGGGTCAGGATGGATCGGTGCTGATGTCTGGTTTTCCCGCAGCATCGACCATGATCTGGGCACGGCGTTTACCCGCCTGGTCGGTCAGCACCACGCCGGTCGGCCCGCCGTTTTTCAGAAATAGGTAGCTTTGCTGCCCGCCTTCGCCAGCCAGAAACACGTGCGTGCCTTTGGCGTCCAAGCTGATCTCGACGCGTTTCGCGCCGGTGTCCCGGTCGAAGAGTCGCAGGGCGGCGTCACCGCCCGCATCCGCGCCAAGCCACAGCTGTGGTCCGCTGCCCGCGCGGCCCATTGTCAACGCCACGCCATTACCGGTCGCGCCCAAGCGCGCCTGCTCTTGACCGCTGTCATCAAGCAGCTGAATTTCGTGGGCTTTGACTACGATGTGTTCGCCGGATATTGGCATGGTTGGGTTCCTCCTGAGGATGTGAACAGGACCCCGGCGGTTGTGGACGTCACTGGTCGATTCGCCTTGGGCATGACCACGTGGTGAGTCCGTCAGCGCGCTGGGCGGCGCAGAGGTGACAGTCAAGCTAGCATAAGACGGTCTGCCTGAAATGGCTTGTCGAAAAGTACGATTTTTTGACTGCGTACCGGTTCTGCGCGCGGCATCTATGAAGAATGACGGCGTGAGGGCGGAGAAGGCACAAACGGGGAGGCTTAGAAATCCCCGGAAAGCGCACTTTTCGACAAGACGCTCGGATGCCGGCCTCCTATGCTCTTCATCAGCATGCCGAACTGGCCAAGGCCCTGTTCCCAGATACCGGAGTTGCCGACGGGCTGGGCATGGTCTGTAGCAAGAGCAGGTTTTGCCCGACGCCGCCGGCGATGGCCGTTCCACATCCGGAGGACATATCAATGAGTACCACCATTCCCACCGCCACCACGCCGCAGGGGGTCTCCTCCGCGTCCACGTCCGCGCCGGCGACGCCAGATGTCTCCGGGCCCACGGCAAGCCGGAGTGTGAGCATCCTGCTTTCGTTCACGGCGGGCTTCGTAGACACCTTTGGCTTTGTCGCGCTGTTTGGACTATTCACGGCGCACGTCACCGGCAACTTCGTGCTTATAGGCGCGGCGATCGCGGGCGCCGGCAGCGCCGCCCTGCTGGGCAAGTTGCTGGCGCTGCCGACCTTTGTGGTCGGCGTGGTGGCGACCCGTACCTGGCAACTGCGTTGTGAGCGAGAGGGCCGTGCGTCTGGCGTGGCGGTGGTGGTTGTGCAACTACTGCTACTGCTGGCATTCATGGCTAGCGGTGTGCTCGCTACGCCGTTCCTGCGCAGCGACGGCTGGCCAGTTGTCGTGGTGGGCTTGCTGGGCGTGCTCGGAATGTCGGTGCAGAACGCGGCGTCGCGAAGCACCTTCTCGAAGATGAGTCCGTCCACTGTGATGACCGGTAATGTGACTCAGATATGCATGGATCTGGTCGACCTGTTGACGAGGGCGCCCGGATACGCAGCTGCGGCGACGCGTGTCCGTGGCATGTGGCCGGCAATCACGGCCTTCGCCATAGGCTCGTTGGGTGGCGGGCTGGCTTTCAAACCCTTGGGCTTTTGGTCCATCCTGGCACCGGTGGTGGCGCTCGCACTGGTGCTGCACGCGTTGACGCAAACAAGCCCGGCCCCGTAAAAATCACTGACCTGGATGGTGTGCCGGACTTTTCACCGTTCATGCTCGAGACTCCGACCCCACCAAGCCACCAAGTTTCCCCACTGACTCACTAGCGCTGAGGCAATAAGCCATCGGAAACGACTGACAATCGATAACTACATATTGTCGATATCAAGTCATGCCGTGACTGCGACCACTGTCAACTTACCACACCCCCCAATTATCGTAAATAAGCGGTTGAGGACGAGCATAATGCCGTCACGAACATTGCGCTTATGCATCATCGATGCGCTCAACCTCTCACATGCCAAATGGCGTTGCAGGTGGTCTCCCGCAGGCGGCGACAACGTGACGTGGGTAGCCGCCAAGGAAAGCATCGAGTGCCTCCCGCATACAAAAGATACCAGGCTTGCCGCAATAGAAAGATCAGCCATCGATTCGACTCTTAGGAGCCCGTTGCGCAATACAAGACTTGCTGTTCTCACTCCGACATAAACAGAGCCGCTCAGAATAATCGCCAAGGCAGCATAGTCTTTGTATAGAAGGCCTAACGCCAACAAAGCACCGAGAAGTGTTACAACAGCTTCAAGACGCGGCAATGCGCACTATCGCCATCACGTTACGTGCTTGCCAACTTACTACAACGCCCCATTCTCGGAAGTAGGCAGTTGAGGACAAGCGCCATGCCGCACCCAATCAGAAACGACTACCTACGGTGAATCGGCTCCCGCTGAAGTACTTTTCAATCACTTTGGATTTACACCGCGCGGCGTCGTGGATGTCGTGAGAGCGGTCATCTCCAAACGGCCAGGTGTCGCAGCTGATTTCGCAGAAACCGCGAAGGCTCTTGAGGGGTAGACGATTTCATCCACGTGATGAAGGAACTGTTCGACGCTGGTTTTACTTCCGCCTGAGTCGCGGCATATGGCCGTCATTCCCGCCGCGCATCGGCTGGCGAGCAAGCGCATGGCGCTGTTGTCGCAACAAAGCTTCGTGCGCCACCAGATTGACGACCTATTTTCGAGTCTCGGCGCGGCACCCAACGTCGTCCTCGAAACACCGAGTTCATCGATCGCTTGCGCGCTGGTTGCCGAGTCTGGCGATGCGAGTCAAGTAATAGGACACAGTTTTGCGTGAAGACGCGGGCGTACCCGTCCTCAATCGCCCCAGTGTGGTGATTTCCGTCTTCGTCAACGCCAATGTCGGCGGCCCATCGGGGCAGGCTCGATTGATCATCGTCATCCAGAAAATTCGCCAGCTCAGGATGCAATACACCGAGATCAGATTGACCAGCCGCTCGGCTGTGCGCAGCTTGGACTCCTCGGCTTTGCAGCCGGACTTCAGAATCTTGTGGAACGTCTCGATCTTCCACCGCATGGCATATCTGCAGCCGCTGGTCAGCCAAGCCTTCGCATTAACCCGGCCTGGCCCCGCGAACTGCAATCTGATGAGGCTTTCAATCCGTCAGCGGTCTGGCTTGGAACTCGGGATCACCGGAAGCACGATGGCGAGGGGCGTTGCGGCGTTAGCGTGCAGCGTCGTGATCCCACCTACTCGCTCGCTGAGCCTGTCTCGCGGCTCGTCGTGCAAGAACGGTCCACATCCCTTCAGTTCGTTCTTGAAGTTACTCAGACGTGCACCAGTCGATGCAGCGAACTCGTAGTCGCGGCCACGCACCGTCAATCCAATGCGATAACCGGCGGGCACAACGATCGATGTAGGCAACACTTCGATCTGCAGATCGACTGGGATATTCGGTTCGAGCAACTGCTGCTCGTCGTGCGCGTGGAACGGCCGATACGGCAATGACTGCGTCTCATCCAACTTACGGTGTGATGCTCTGAGCCAGCCCTGCGCGACCGGTGTGTGAGGGTCGATAGCGCCCTGAAAAGTCACCTCCCGCATGTCCGGTGTGAACACTCGAACGACCAGAAAGATGTCAGCGTCGTCTGTGCTTGAAGAGACCGTGAGATGCGCCGTCGACGGCCCCGTGATCTCGGTGTCTTCTGCAAGGGGTTCCGACATAAACGTCAAACCGTCGCCGAGTGCCTCAAAGGACAGATGCTGCGGGCCGCCAACCGGTGCCTCGATCGTCAACGCATGCCGTTGCAGATCAATGTAGTAGCGGGTCCATCGAGTGGTCCGCAATGGCCATTCGGGTTCAAATCGTTCGCTGAAGCCATCCACGGTGCGGATTTGCAATTGGACCGGCGGTCTCGCATCCCAGCCATTGTCGATCCCCTTCAGAAAGTGGTCAAAGAACTGGCGTTGCAAGCCCACGCCGTAGTCCGTGTAAAAGTGCGTCCAATGCTCGATGCCGTGCATCTCAAGCCATTTCTGAGGCGATGCAGAGCGCATGAACCCTTCGACATTGCCGCGCAGATGCAAACCCTGGCCGCCCCAGTTGCCAGCAGACAGTAGCGGGGTGCGGATGCGATCCCACTGTGCGGACCGATCGCGGTACCAAGCTTCATCCAGAGGGTGTGCGAGGATGTCGCCGCCGAAGTCACAGCGATTGTTCTGAAGTTCAGCGTCGGACAGTGTTGTTGGCCCACAGACTGTGTCACTCGTCGCTCTGCTCCTTGGCCCCCGCTCGCCAAGTCCGTTTTGGACGCTTTTCACTTGCATGTCGTACCAATTAGCCCAGAACGTGCTTAGCATGCCCCCGTGGTGCGTCGCATCCCTGTAAAAGTCCGATGCCCCTTCCCACACGCACATTGCCGCGAGATGTGGTGGTTGCAAAGAGGCGACCTGCCACTGGTTCATGCCGAAGTACGAGACCCCATTCAGGCCGATCTTTCCGTTACTCCACGGCTGGACTGCCGCCCACTCGATGCATTCGTAGTAGTCACGCGTTTCACGTGGAGAAAAATGCTCCACAAAGCCCTCGGAGCGACCGCATCCACGTGAATCCACCCTAATGCAGACATAGTCGTTAGGCACCCATCTTTCGGGATCCGCGACTTCCCAACTCTGGTAGAGACCGGACGATCCTTCCAAGACCTCTGGAAACTGCTCCACCATGCGGCTCCAAGCGCTCGGGTAGCCATCCTGAAATGCCAGGCCTTTAGCGTACGGGCCGTAGGTCAGCAGAACAGGGAACTGCCCTTCGCGTACGGGGCGGTAGACGTCTGCCCTCATAACGACACCGTCGTCCATGCGAATAGCAACGTCCCAATCAATCTGCATGCCGTCTCGTGTTTCTGATTTTTCCACGTTTGATTCCTTAATTACTGAACCGTAGTTCCTAGTCGAAGTCGTTCACCTCGAAGCGGCTGGCAGCCGTCTTCGCGACGTCTGTTAAGAGGGGGTAGCCCGGGTGTCAGGCGTTCGTTGCGTATGCCAAAGTAGGCAGCAAGGCTCGCACCGCATCGACAAATAATGATCAGTTGATCATTATAATGTTCTTCGCGTGGCTTGTGCATCCAGGGAAAACACCTAGACGAAGAACCCCATGGCTCAATCATCCCGAGTGATCGCACGATCCATATCGGAAACTCTTCCAATCCATGGGACGGCGAGCCCATCCCCGGAGATCGCCTCGGCGACCAATAGACAGGGTGACGGCCGCTTCTGCTCTCGCCGGTTCGGCAACTGTGCGCAGACGAGTGATCCCCTGGGCGAAGCGGTGCACGACTTTATGAACACATAAGTGCGAGTGCGCCTCAATCCCCGTGGCTCTTGGGCTTTGCCGGGATGGGCTTCGCGGCTAGCGTTGCAAGTTAGCCGCGATCGATCAGCAAAACAGCCGGAGCACCAAAGAGGAAAGCGTCTACGCGCATGTCGATCAGGCGGTCCAAATTCTTGGGGGCTGGAAGGTCATACACCCACTTACGTACGCCAATGTAAAAAACGCTGGAGTGCATCGCCCAAATTAACTCGACCTCCTCATCCTCTGCCAAGCTGTCCTTAGGCTCGGGGATGCTGTACTCGAACCTGAGCTCGCGTGCGATGAGAAGAAAGTGCCTCTCTCGCAAGCGGGCAAGGTACCTCTGATTGACGCCTGCACGACCCAGGCCGGCGTACATGAAGATCCGAACCCACTCGCCCCTCAGCACGAAGTTGGCGTAGTCCTTTAGGTAGCGCTTGAGCCGCAGATCGAGTGGTTTGGTGCGATCCGCCAGCCACTCTTCCCATTCCGGATTCCACCGTTTGACAAACACGTCGTCGTAGACCCGGTCCACGAGGGCCTCCTTGTTCGGAAAGTACCTGTAGAGCAACGGCTGGGATACGCCAAGTTCTTTGGCCAGATCGCGCGTGCTTGCTTCGAAGCCATGCTTCGCAAAAAAGGAGATCGCGGATCGAACGATCTCATATTCGCGGTCTTCCGGCGCAAGCCGACGGCGCTGCTTGCGGCCGCGTTCGCCCGTCGCGACCGGCGCTTCGTCAACTGCATTTCGAATTGTCATGGTCTGTGTGCTCTCGGTATTCACAAGGTTGATCCTATAGCTCCGTGAACTTTAGCCTATGCGGTATCAATGTTCGATCGACCAGTTGCCAGGCTGCGTAAAAGGTTGAACTTGGATTCATTTGCTAGGGAAATCCCTTACGAAAACTCAGTATCAAGTGCTTGAAGGTGAAGACGCGCAAGACTACAATTGATCGACTGATCACTTAAAAAGACTTTGCACATGCGGTCTAAAAGCGCTTACCTACTTTTCCCAAACGAGGAGACAAAATGACAATGAATCGCAGAAGCTTTGTTGGGGCAGCAACGACGGCCAGCGTGGCACTGGCTGCCCCTTCGCTGACTTGGGGGCAGAGTGTCGACGAACCGCTACGCGTCGGGTTGCTCACCGCCAAGACTGGACCGTTGGCCTCCGGCGGCCTAGACATGGAGCGCGGCCTGCTGAGCTACCTCGCCGAGCACGACCAACGGATCGGCGGTCGCAGGATTCAGCTGATCGTGTCTGACACCGGTGGCGTCCCCTCTAACGCCCGGACCAAGATGCAGGAGCTTGTGGAGCGCGAAAAGGCGCAGGTCTTGATGGGACCTCTGGCCGCCTTTGAGGCATTGGCCGTCGATGACTATGTGCGGGGCAAGCAGATCCCGATCTTTCCCGTCGCTGCCGCCGAGGACATGACGCAGCGCAAGGTCAACCAGTGGCTGTTTCGCGCGAGCTCCACCTCCGCGCAGTGCGCCCACCCGTTGGCCGACTACTGTGTCAAAAAGCTCAAATACAAGCGAATGATCCTGATTGCGGACGACATCGCCTACGGACATGAAATGACCGCGGGCTTTCAACGCGTGTTTGATCAAGCTGGCGGCAAGGTAGTGCAGAAGCTGTTTCCCCCGCTTACGGCGCCGGATTACGGCACGTTCCTGGCGCAGCTCAATCCCGAAGCCGATGCGATCTTTCTTGGCTTCGCCGGGTCCAACGGGTTCCGGTTCATTCGCCAGTTCAATGAATATGGGCTGCGCGGCAAGCAGGCGTTGGTCGGCGGCATGACCGCGCTCGACGAGGCGGTGCTTCGCAACATGGGGGACGAGGCCCTTGGCATTGTGACGGTGAACTGGTATTCGGCAGAGCTGAGCAATCCGATCAACTCCAGGTTCGTGGGCGCGTTTCGCAAGGCCTATAGCTACGACCCGGGGTTCTACGCCGCATGCACACATGTGAGCGCCTCGGTTCTCGACGCAGCGCTGGCCCCGATAAAAGGCAAGGTCTTCGACAAGGAAGCGCTTCGCAAGGCGCTACGCAAGACCGAAGTGCTCACCGCGCGAGGTCCGGTGAAGTTCGACGAGTATGGAAACGTCGTCGGCAGCGTATATATCCGGCGTGTCGAGCGAAAGGAAGGCCGCCTGGTCAACAGCATCATCGACACCTATCCCGATGTCAGCCAGTTTTGGACCTACGACCCGAAGAAATTCTTGTCGGAGCCCGTTTACTCGCGCGACTGGCCGCCCGCCAAAAATCTCGGCGCCTGACCGTTCCGACGCCCAACCCTCAAGCGCATCCATCCGCGACCCATGTAAGGCTTTGTCACAAAGTGAGAACATGCAATTCTGGATAACTCAAACGCTCAATAGCCTGGCCCTCGGTGGCCTGCTGCTGCTGCTCTCCTCCGGCTTCGCGCTCATCTTCGGCTTGATGCGCATTGCCAATCTGACGCACGGTGCGCTCTTCATGACCGGTGCGTACGTTGCAGCCAGCATGGTCCGCGCAGGCTGGGGCTTTGCACTGGCTGTGACACTTGCAGCGATCACGACGGCAGTGGTCGGCGGATTGATCGAGCGCCTTGTGTTGCGGCGGCTATCGGGAAATGCGCAGGCTCAGGTGCTGGCAACCCTGGGGCTCTCATTCATCGCGGCGGATGCCTGCCTGGTCATCTGGGGCGGCGATCCGATTCCGGTGACGCCGCCGGCTTTCCTGCTGGCGCCGGCGCGCTTGCTCGACTTCAGTTTTCCGAGCTACCGTCTTGCGGTCATTCTCGCTGCGGTCGTTGTCGGTGCCTTGCTCTATTGGCTGATCGAACGCACACGCGTGGGCGCCCGCATTCGCGCTGGCGTCGACGACATGCAGATGGCACGCGCCGTCGGCATCCGCGCTTCGGTTCTCTTTACCAGCGTGTTCTGCCTCGGCGCAATGTTGGCAGGCGTGGGCGGCGCGATCGGCGGGCCTATGTTGTCCGCTTATCCCGGCCTGGATGGCGATATGCTATCGCTGGCGCTCATCGTCGTGATCCTCGGCGGTGTCGGTAGCCTGCTGGGCACGCTGGTGGCAAGTTTCATCATCGGCTTCATCTACACGTTCGGCACCGCGCTCGTCCCGGATCTGGCCTACGTCATTCTTTTTCTCCCCATGATCATCGTCCTGGCATTTCGCCCCAGTGGCCTTTTTGGCGGAGCACGGGCATGAATCGCATCGGCCATGTCGCACTGCTCGTGGTGCTGGCGCTGTTACCGCTCTTCTCGGGCGAGTACTACGTCAACCTAGGTAGCCAGATGCTGATCGCAGTGATCTTTGCATCGAGCCTGAACCTGCTGGTTGGCTATGCCGGCCTGACCTCCCTCGGACACGCCGTGTACCTCGGTCTGTCAGCCTACATCGCGGCGTGCCTGGCGCTGCGATTCGGCATGGGACACGCGCTCGCAGCGCCGATCACGCTGCTGGCCACGACGTTGGTCGGCGGGGTGTTCGGCTGGATCGCGCTGCGCGCATCGGGTTTGAGTTTCCTGATGCTGACGCTCGCCCTGTCACAAGTTGTCTGGGGTCTAGGATACCGATGGACCTCAGTCACCAATGGCGACAACGGCCTGTCCGGTCTGACCCGACCATCGCCCTTCGGCATCGACATGGAGAACAGCAACGCCTACTACTGGTTCGTCCTGCTGATCACTGCGGTGGTGTTATGGATCGTTGCCCGCCTGGTGCGTTCGCCCTTTGGCGCATCCCTTCGCGGAACTCGAGACCAGGAGCGCCGCATGAGTTCGCTTGGCTACAACGTCTGGGGCATTCGCTGGTGCGCATTCGTTACGGCGAGCTTCCTCGGAGCGGTCGCTGGCCTCCTTTACGTTTACTTCCACAAGTACGTACACCCGAGCGTGCTGTCGGTGACAGCATCGGCCGAGGTGTTGCTCAGCGTGATCGCGGGAGGCGCCGGTACGCTGGCAGGACCGGCCGTTGGCGCTGTGCTGGTCGTCTTGCTCAAAAACTATGCATCCGGATACATCGAGCGATGGAATATGCTGCTCGGCGGAGTCTTCGTTTTCATCGTGCTCGTGATGCCCAACGGCATCGCACCAGGGGTGCAAAGCCTCTGGCGACGTCTGGCGGAGAAAAAACAATGACCACAGCGCTCGAAGTGCGAGGTCTGCGAAAGTCGTTCGGCGGCATCGCGGTCACCCAGGACATCTCGCTGACCATGCAGCCCGGCGAACGGCGCCTCATCATCGGGCCGAACGGCGCTGGAAAGACGACCTTGTTCGGACTGATCGGCGGAGAGATACGCGCCGACGGCGGGACGATCACCGTGTTCGGCCAGGACGTCACCAAACTGCCCATGCGCTCGCGCGCCCGGTACGGGATGTCGCGCACCTACCAAATCATCACGCTGTTCCCAAAGGACACGCTAGCCCACAACGTGGTACTCGGCTTGCTTGCGCTGATGCCTCTGCGGAACAACACCATGGTCGACCTTGCGCGGCGGCCCAACCTCCATGACCGCGCGGTGCAGTTGCTCGCTACTGTGGGCCTTGGGGATCGCGCACTCCATCGTGTCTGCGACGTGTCTTATGGCGAGCAACGCCGCGTCGAACTCGCACTCGCGTTGGCGCAGCAGCCTAGGCTGCTGCTGCTGGATGAACCGCTGGCCGGCCTGTCCCAGGACGAACGCCAGTTGGTGAAGAAGCTCATTGAGGACATGCCGCGTGAAACGGCGATCCTGATGATCGAACACGACATGGACATAGCGCTCGAGTTCGCGGACAAAATCACGGTTCTTCACTATGGTCGCGTGATCGTCGAAGGCGATCGACGCACAGTTGTCGAAGACCCAAAGACACGGGAGATCTATCTTGGCCACTGAAGCTTTGAGCGTAAACAATCTAGAGATCTGCTACGGGCAGAGCCGCGCCGTGAATCAGCTTTCGCTGACGTTGGAGGAGGGCTGCGTACTTGCGCTACTGGGGCGCAACGGCGCCGGAAAGAGCACATCGTTGAACACCTTTGCAGGCCTGCTGCAGTCGCGCCGCGGAACCATCAAGGTGTTCGGCCGACAGGTCGAGCGGCTGTCGCCGGAGGCGATCGCGCGTGGGGGCGTGCGCCTCGTGCCGCAAGGACGACGCATCTTTCCCAGTTTAACCGTGCTGGAGAACCTGCAAGTGGCAGAACAGCAAGTCGCAGGTCGCAGCAATTCGTGGAACCTTGGTCGCGTCTACGCGACGTTCGGACGTCTGAAGGAACGCATGAGACAGCGCGCCGGAACGCTCTCGGGCGGCGAGCAGCAGATGCTAGCCATTGGCCGCGCGCTGATGGGAAACCCACGAATTCTCCTGATGGACGAGCCATCCGAAGGATTGGCGCCCATGATCGTCGCAGAAGTCGCGCAGGCCATCAAAACTCTGAAGGCCGATCGATTGTCGATAGTCCTGGTTGAACAGAATTTCAACCTGGCACTCGACGTGGCCGACCAGGTCGTGGTACTCAACACCGGCAGCGTCGTGTGCGCCGGCTCGGCGGCCTCGGTTCGTGCGCAGCCCGACCTCGCCACACGGCATCTCGGCGTTTTCTGAGAAACCAAAAGTCATAGCCGCGACGCCGCTCATTCACTTCTGCAAACTCTTGTCTCCTAGATCCACCGTGCTGTACACCTGCTCACCCACCTGCAAAGACCCTCGCCATCAACATGCCGCGACGAACGATTCGACGTCGTGGAAGCTGGGCAGACCAGCCCGTGCTGCGTCGGCGAACAAAACGCGTTCAGCCGGCGCGTCCGTGCGGACGAGCACTTCGAGCGCACCGGTCATCGACGTTCATTGCCACTATCTGAATCCGGCGATCAGCGCCAAGACCGCCGATCTTCAGATGAGCAAACATGACCCGAGCGTGATCTACGCCAATGAGCTCACTCGGGAGACCAATGTCGCGCAGATGAAGGATCGGGCTTCGAAACTGACGGGCACCGACGAGCGTCTTCAGGACATGGACCGCATGGGCATCGACATCCAAGCCATCAGCCCGGCCCCTTTCCAGTACTTCTATTTCGTCGAAGCAGAACGTGGTGCGGCGTTGGCGCGTGAGGTGAACGAGGGTATCGCGCGCCTGGTCGCCGACACGCCGGCACGTTTCGTCGGGATGGGCTCGGTTCCATTGCAAAACGCGGAGCTTGCAGTTCAGGAAATGGACCATGCCATTAAGGTGCTCGGCCTGCGAGGCATCGAGATCAACACGAACGTGAACGGACGCAACCTGACCGACCCACAACTCGGCCTGGAGCCTTTCTTCGCGCGTGCGAACGAGCTCGGCGCCGTGCTTTTCCTGCACCCGGTGGGATTCTCCGAAGGTGCACGGCTGACCAATCACTACTTCAACAACGTGATAGGCAATCCGCTGGACACGACCATCGCCGTCAGTCACCTGATCTTCGACGGTGTAGTCGACCGGTATCCGAAGATCAAGTTCATCGCCGCGCACGGTGGCGGCTATGTCTCGCATTACTGGGCGCGAATGGACCATGCGTGGCGCGCCCGTCCAGACTGCCGCACCGTGATTCGGCGCGCTCCCTCCACCTACCTCAAAAAATTCTACGTCGACACAGTGGTGTTCGCCCCCGAGATGCTGCGTCACCTGGTCGATACCTTCGGCGCCGAGCGCGTGCTGCTCGGCAGCGACTACCCCTATGACATGGGTGAAGAAGATCCGCGTGGTTTGATAGGCGCCGTCAAGGGGCTGTCCCGCGCAGATCGTTCGTTGATCGAAGGCGGCAATGCCGCCAAGCTATTCACTGTCAAACAGTCGCGCTAAAGCGGCACGTAAATGAAGTTAGGTAAAGAATGACCACGCTGTTCACCCCCTTGTCACTTGGACCCGTCGAACTGGGCAACCGAATAGTCGTCTCACCGATGTGCCAGTATCTGGCCAAGGACGGTGTGCCCGGGGACTGGCATCTGCAACATCTGATGCAGCTTTCCTTGTCGGGTGCTGGCCTTGTGATGCTCGAATCCACTGCCGTGGAGGCCCGCGGCCGGATCACGCATGGCTGCTTGGGCCTGTATTCGGACGAGAGCGAGGAGGCCCTTGGCCGAATACTCTCAGCCTCACGCAGCGCGGCGGCGCCCGGCACGAAGTTCGGAATCCAGTTGGGCCATGCCGGCCGCAAGGCTTCTACCCAAGTTCCATGGAAGGGCGGGGCTCATTTGTCGTCGGGCGATGCGCTTGTGGAAGGGCAGGCGTGGGAAACAGTGGCACCTAGCGCATTGCCGTTCACCTCCACCTGGGCAACGCCGCGAGCGCTGTCGGAGTCGGAAATGGACGAGATCGCCAACGCTTATGTCGATGCCGCTGTCCGTGCGGTTCGTCTTGGATTTGATGTGGTCGAACTGCACAGTGCACACGCGTACCTTCTCCACCAGTTCCTGTCGCCTCTGTCCAATAGGCGGACGGATTCTTTCGGCGGATCGGTGGCGGGCCGGCAACGCTGGCCCTTGGCAGTTGCTGCACGCGTGCGTGCGGCGCTTCCGGACAGCATTGCGTTCGGCCTACGAATCTCCGCGAACGAGTGGACGCCGGGTGGCCTTGACGTGGACCACGCGATTGGGTTCACCCACAGGTTGAAGGAGTTGGGCGCGACGTATGTCTGCGTCAGCTCCGGCTCGGCTGACTTCGGAGCAAAGGTACCTTGGGGACCCGGGTTCCAGGTACCTTTTGCAGATGCAATCAGGCGCGCGACAGGCATTCGGGTGCGTGCGGTGGGAGGGATCGCTGATCCTGTCCAGGCCGAGGAAATTGTGCACTCCGGAAAGGCCGACATGGTGGCGCTGGCGCGCGCGTTCCTAGCGGATCCGCGCTGGGTATGGCGTGCAGCAGAAACCCTTGACGCGCCGACTTACTACCCGCCTCCGTACGAACGTGCAAAGGGCTTGCGGCGCGACGCGGTTCGCGTCGGCTGAACGTAGGCTAGATTCGCCATGTCAGAGCACACAAAACTTGAACTCAACGGAGTGACCACAGCGGTGGATGTTGCTTCGAACACACCACTGATGTACGTTCTCCGCAACGAGCTTGACTGCAAGGGCGTCCGTTTTGGATGCGGCAGTGGGAACTGCGGCGCGTGCACGGTGCTGCTAGACGGCCAGCCGGTTCAGTCTTGCGATACGCCGCTCTGGTCTGTTGCAGAAAAAGTCATAGTGACGCCTGAACACCTTCCGTCCGATGTCATCGGCGCGCACGTCCGGACCGCGTTCCTGAGAGAGCAGGCTGCTCAGTGTGGCTACTGCGTCAACGGAATAATGATGTCTGTCACTGCACTGTTGAAGCGCAATCGGACGCCTGGTGAACTGGAGACGCGCACGGCGCTGAGCCGACATCTGTGTCGCTGTGGCGCTCACGTGCGCATGCTGCGCGCGGTAAAGGTGGCGGCTGAGATGATCGCCCGGGAGGAGGGGCGATGATGCGGATGTTCGCTGCGGCCGCACCGGCAAGCGTTCTGGCCAACGAGCTGCTGAGTGACTGGATTGCGATTTCGTCGGAGCGGTTGACAATTTTCAGCGGAAAAGTGGAATTGGGTCAGGGGATCAACACGGCAATCAGACAGATTGCCTGCGACGAACTCGGCGTGGCGCCAGATCAGTTGGAATTGATCGCTGGCGATACTGCACGCTCCCCCGACGAAGGCTACACCGCTGGAAGCCAGTCCGTCGAGGTGGGCGGTGCATCCATGCGGTGGGTATGTGCCCACGCCTTTGATCTGTTTCGCAACGCCGCCGCCACAAATCTGGGCGCGGCAGTTTCGAGCATCTTCGTTGAGCGCGGCGAGTTTGGCAGCACGAGCACGCCGAACCGGGTGAGCTACTGGGAACTGGCGCCCTTTGTCCAGCTGGCGGTAGTCCTGACAGAAACTCCCGTCGGTAGAGACATCCCGAATGAAGCCAGTGTGGGGACGCCGCTTCGCCGCGATGATCTCGGCTGCAAACTGCTCTGCGCCGCCTATATCCACGATTTCGTACTACCGGGCATGGTGCATGCCCGCATGCTCCGCGGAACGCATCCTTCGCAGCGTGTCGGAGAAGTTCCCGTGGATGCCCTTCGCGCGCTCGACGGCGTAGGGGAAGTGGTGCATAGCGGGAATTTTTTGGCGCTTGTGGGACCGAACGAGGCACGACTGGTGCGGGCGCTTGACAAGGCCAAAAAGCTGTTGACTTGGAGTCAGTCCGATGAGCTTCCGGCGCAGACGGACACTGTCAGTCTTCTGCAGGCGATGCCCCACGCGTCATCGGTAGAACATTCGGCCGGTGCAGCAGCAGTTGGTGCGTTGCAGCATGCGGCAACTTATTCCAGGCCGTATCTCGCGCATGCGTCGATCGGACCCGCCTGCGCCATTGCGTCGCCAGGCGAGGGAACTCTTCAGGTCTGGTCCCATACCCAAGGACCGCACATGCTTCGAAATCAGCTCGCCCTGGCGTTGAGGATGGGCAAAGATAAGGTTGTCGTCACCCATCTGCATGGTTCCGGCTGTTATGGCCACAACGGGGCAGACGACGTTGCGTTTGATGCGGCCTTCATCGCCACCGTCATCGGCAAACCCGTCAGGGTTCAATGGATGCGGGATGAGGAACTGTCGATGGCGCCGTTCGGTTCCGCGAGCGTCGTGTCGATTGTGGGGGCTGTGGACGAGAGTGGCCGAGTATGCGACTGGGATCTACAGGTGTGGAGCCATACCCACATAGCGAGGCCGGGATGGGGCGAGGGCGTCAACCTCCTCGGCGCATGGGCCATCGATCCACCCATGCCCAGGCCACCGTCGCGCGACATGTCGTTGCCTGCCGGCGGTGGGCAGCGCAACGCGGTGGCCATCTATGATTTTCCCCGCCAGCATGTCACCTATCACTTCATCGAACAATCGCCGGTGCGAGTCTCTGCGATCCGTTCGCTGGGGGCGTACGCGAATACGTTCGCTATCGAGTCGTTTGTCGATGAACTTTCAGATCTTGCCCAGGTCGATCCGATTGCGTTTCGACTGTTGCACCTTGGAGACTCCCGGGCGCGCGGCGTGTTGGAGCGCGTGCGCGACATGTGCGGTTGGGCATCGAGGCCGGAGCCTGGAAGCGGGGCAGGCTTAGGGGTCGCGGTCGGACGGTACAAGAACCGCGCTGCCTACTGCGCCGTCGTCGTCAGCGTGGCGGTTGAGGAGAAGGTGCGCGTGGACCGCGTGTGGGCTGCCGTCGACGCAGGTGCGGTGATCAATCCCGACGGCCTATTGAACCAGATCGAGGGGGGCATCATCCAATCCCTGAGCTGGTCGCTTAAAGAGGAAGTCAAATGGAATGCCGAGGGCATCGCCACCAATCACTGGGATACTTATCCCATTCTGAATTTCGACGAGATACCGGAGGTGGAGGTGACGTTGATCGACCGGCCCGAGATGCCCAGCCTGGGAAGCGGCGAAGCTGCGGCGGGTCCGACTGCTGCAGCCGTCGGTAATGCGGTCGCACATGCACTGGGTGCCCGGTGCCGTCATCTGCCTCTGACACCAGAACGTATTTCAGACCTGATCATGAACGCGTGAACCTATGGCCCCGGCGGCTTGTCGGGCCATGCGCATGCGACTTCGTTCGGTAGCCCGAAGTCGACGCTCGAAATTCGGGTGATAAAACCAAACAACTGCCCCGGCTTTCCTAGCGCATTCCATGTTCACGAGGCAACCTGGTGACTCGCAAGATAGACGTCTTCTTTGCACGTCAGGGATTTGATGGGCAGAATCCGGGACGCGCGAAGGATCTCGGCATCACGCACCGTTGTTGTACCGGTACTTTTCGACAAAGGAGCGCTTCAATTTCTTCCGCGTCTACGCCAACCCACAGACTGTGAAAGGTCTTCAGCAGGGGAGTGGAGAAGGCTTTAATCGAATTCGCCCGCCCGATGTCCTCCCACTCCTGTTTAGCGGCTGGGCTGGCAAAGCTGACGATGGAGAGGGGCTCAATCAAGTGCAACCAAAAAGTGCTGCCGATGCTGGATAGAACGGGGTGAACCTCCGCCGCCTATCTCTAAAGAGATAGTTCGGCAGAGCTCATGAGGCGGATGTCGAATTGGCGTAGCGCAAGCAGACTTCATATGTTAAGTGACTCACGCTATTTGGTGTGAGACGCCATACAACCCCCGAAGCCGACTTCCCAAGTCGTTTCAATGTGCCGATGCTGCAGCGACTGCAGCGAACCTCTGAGGACAATCATGAGCAAGACTGACTTAATAACGCCGCAGAACTCCGCTATGCTTCTTATCGACTTTCAACCGGCCATGTACCAAGGCGTACAGAGCCATGACCGGCTGAGCGTCGTGCATAACGTACAAGTTCTCGCCAAATCTGCCAAAGTTTTTAAACTACCGGTTGTGCTCTCGACGGTGGCGAGAGATTCCTTCTCCGGTCCATTCATGCCGGAAGTAGCCGACCTGTATCCGGGTACCGAGATAATTGATCGCACCTCGATCAATGCATGGCTGGATGCCAAGTTTCGCAAAGCAGTGGAAGCCACCGGTCGCAAGAAGCTAATCTTGGCAGGCCTATGGACCGAAGCTTGCGTCCTTTTCCCGACACTGGATCTGCTGAAGGGGGGGTACGAGGTGTACGTTGCGACCGACGCCTGCGGTGACGTGAGCCCAGAAGCACACGAGCGTGCCGTGCAGCGGCTGGTACAGGCCGGCGCGGTTCCCGTAACCTCGCTACAAGTATGTTTTGAACTGCAGCAAGACTGGGCTCGCGGCGAATCCTATGACGGCGTGATGGAAATCCTCAAGGAGCACTCGCCGTATGGCATTCAGGTTCGCTTCTCAAAATGGGCGTTGGGCGAACACGCAAGCGAAGGGGGCTGAAGCGACGAGACGCGAATATCGCGTGGGCGACCGTCTGGTCTCTATGTTGTTTGGGTGCAACCAGGTGCAGCGCGTAGACACCGTGCCGGCTTTGCTCAAGCCGTGGAGGACGTCGGATGGCCAGGAGTGTTTCCTCGAATCGAGTTATCCGCAGCGGTCTTTTTGCAACTGGGCGGATGCTTGCCTAGATTGTTATGTTGGAGAGCGGCCCTCGCCACCCACCACAGCGGGCATCATCTGCCGCATCGTCTCGAGGAAGCGGCTCAGCTTGGCTGGATAGAACCGCGCATAGGGATAGACCAAGTACGCTGGTAGCGGCGCAGCGCGCCATTGCGGGGCCAGATGCAACAGCCGGCCTTGTGCGATCTCGTCCGCCACCAGCCAGGCCGAGACGATGCCGGCGCCCAGGCCCAGCAGTGCCGCGGTGCGCAGCGCGTAGAGACTGTCAGTGCTCATGCGTGGGCGGATCGAGAAGCGGCAGACTTCGCCGTCGGAATCACGCGTGAGCGACACGTCGGTACGGTAGAACGTGCGCAGTGCCAACCACGGCAGCGTCTCCAGTTCGGCAGCGTGCACCGGCGGTGCGGCCCCCTTGAGCACGTCCGGCGCCGCCACCACGATGCGAGGAACCTCGGACAATTGGAGTGCCACGACGGACGGATTGTCCACCACGCCGATTTGGATGGCGCAGTCGATGCCTTCGGCGATGAAATCGGGACGCCGGTCGTGCAACAGCCATTCGACCGCGACGCGCGGATAGCGTCGCAGATAGTCTGCCAGCGGCGCCACCAGTTGCTGCTGGCCGAAGGCGTGCGGCACCAGTACGCGTAGCGTGCCCTCGGGTTCGTCGCCAGCGCCGCGCAGATCGGCTTCCAAGGCTTTCCAGTTGTCCAGCAGTTCCCTGGCGCGTGCGAAACAGCGGTCGCCATCTTCAGTGAGCTTCATCACATGGGTCGAGCGCTGCAGCAGCTTCAGGCCCAGCGAACGCTCCAGCGCCTGCAGGCGGCGGCTTACCGTGGGCTGGGTGGTACCCAGCTGCGCAGCAGCAGCTGAAAGGCTGCCTGTCTCCACGATGCGAATGAAGGTCTGCATCAGTTCGATGCGGTCGACGCCGATCGCCACTCTTTCTTTCATACGTTGAGTGTATATATAAAGTGCGGCGCGTGCTACTACCGCGCGCAAAAGCAAGCGCTCAAAATCCAAGCATTGCCACCAGAAAAGGGTTTTCACCATGTCTTCCATTCAAGCAACGCATACAAAGCCTGTTCCCTTTAAGGGGAATGACGAGAGCCGACAAGCCCTCGACCTGCCCACCCCATTGGTGCTACTGCTAGCCACTGGCGCAGGCATGAGCGTGGCTTCGCTCTACTACAGCCAGCCGATGTTGGGGGTGCTGGGCTCGGACATCCACGCCACGGATCGTGCAGTGGGCCTCGTGCCTACATTGACGCAGTTGGGCTATGCGCTGGGCATCCTGCTGCTGGCGCCGCTGGGCGATCGTTACGACCGGCGCCGTATCATTATGGCCAAGGCGGCAGTGCTGGGCCTGGCGTTGCTGGTGGGAGGCCTCGCACCATCCATCGCGTGGCTTCTGGCCGCGAGCCTGACGATCGGTCTGGCGGCGACCCTGGCCCAGGACATCGTGCCCGCTGCCGCCACGCTGGCGCCAGAGTCGCACCGCGGTAAGGTCGTTGGCACGGTAATGACCGGGCTGCTGCTGGGCATCCTGCTGTCGCGCGTGGTCAGCGGCTTCGTTGCGGAGCACTTCGGCTGGCGGACAATGTACATCGCCGCGGCGGTGGGCATGGGGCTCATTGGCATAACGGTGTGGCGTGGGCTACCGCGCTTCCGCCCCACGACCCACTTGGCCTACGGCGCGCTGCTGGGATCGATGGCTCGACTGTGGCAACGCCACGGCGCATTGCGTCGCGCGGCTTGGTCGCAGGGGTTGCTCTCTGTTGGTTTCAGCGCCTTCTGGTCCACGCTGGCCGTCATGCTGCATGGAGCACCCTTCCACCTCGGCAGCGCGGCCGCGGGGACCTTTGGACTGGCTGGCGCGGCCGGAGCGCTCGCCGCACCGCTGGCCGGCCGTATTGCCGATCGACACGGACCGGAACTGGTCACCCGTCTGGGGGCCGGACTTGCCGCCCTCTCATTCGCGGCCATGGCTCTGGCGCCTTTGGTACCGCTCCATGTGCAGCTGTGGTTGATCGTTGCCAGCGCCATTGGCTTCGACTTTGGAATCCAGGCGGCGCTGGTTGCGCACCAGACCATCGTTTATGGCATCGACCCTAGTGCGCGCAGCCGCCTGAATGCGCTGCTCTTCACGGGCATGTTCATCGGAATGGCCGCCGGGGCCGCGCTCGGCAGCCTGGTACTGGCGCAATGGGGATGGATGGGGGTGGTAGCCCTGGCGACCGCAACGGCTGCAGGCGCATTGATCGTACGGATGTGGAGGGGGACGACGGGAGATCTGACACACCGGGAGCCGCAACGCAAGGTGCGATAGCGCCGGTGCCAGGCTGCATCAAGCGTTCACCCAATTGCCCCTCCAGTTGTGCGATGCGGCGCGAAACCGCGGATCTGGGAAAGTTCATGATGCGATCTTTGGCCCCATTTCCTCTAATTGCAAAGCACTTCCGGGATCTTAATGGAGCGATTTGTGCGAGCCATTCAAACCGGTTGGTGGGGCTCGGGGGGCTGCGGTGTGTTGCGCGATGTCCTGTGACTGGTGCCGTATGCGAACGGGGCAGAAGGCATTAGCGCTTGCGCTTCGATTGGTAGGAGTCCACGCCGACGGGCCACTGCGGCGGCCTCTGTGCGACTGATGGCATCCAGCTTCTCCAAAACTGATTTGACGTGTGACTTCACAGTGCCAATTGCGATGTTGAGCTTTTTACCGATCGCTTTGTTGCAGTCTCCCGCGGACAAAAGCATTAGTACATCCATTTCACGGATCGTCAACGGCGCTCGCGTAAGGCTCTCTGCAAGTCGTTGTGCAGCGAGGGGGCCCAAATGCCGGGCGCCTCGGCGTACCGCCTCAACCGCGACAATTACCTCCTCCAGACGGCATGAGAGCAATACATATCCGTGAACTCCACGCTCCAAGGCATGTCGGATATCGCACTCACTATCTTGCCCAGTGAGGATAAGCACTCGTGGCGTGCCCGAGCCACGGATTATTGGGGCACTGCGGATCTGAGTGGCTGCATTCAGCCCATCGTCATAGTCGACAATAATTACGTCCGTGCTGTGTCGCCTAAGCCAGCCCAAAGTGCTTCCTTCGCGCGGATCCAGATTGGTAATTTCTACGGGGACGACTGACTGATGTCGTAAGGTGGCAACAAGTCCGGCGGCAACAAGTGGGACGCGATGTGCGACCAACACTCTCGTTTTCTCCGTAACGCCCATTTGAATCTCCTGGTTTGCTGAAACGAGACCGCCTGGCGGAAAAAGTAGCGCAAAGCATCGCAGCGAAATATGGGCGTTTCCCTAGAACATTGCGGCGCCTTAAACCGCACAGTAGCGTTCTTGAATCGCCTGATCGGCCAGCATCTCCTGCGCCGTCCCTTGGTAGACGACTTGGCCTTGGTCGAGGATGTAAGCGCGATCCGCAATGCGCAATGCAAGTTCGACGTTTTGCTCGATGAGAAGAATCGTGACGCCAGACTTCTTGAGCGCAGTGAAATACTCGAACATCTCGTCGACGAGCAGCGGCATGATGCCTTCCGACGGCTCGTCCAGAAGAACGAACTTCGGTTTAGAAGCCACCGCGCGGGCAATAGCAAGCATCTGCTGTTCGCCCCCGGACATGGTGATAGCCGCCTGGTCTAGGCGCTCTTTCAGACGAGGAAATGTCTCGGCAATCTCGTCAATAACCTCTGACTCGCGCCTGCGCAGGGGAGACGCCAGCAGACCCAATCGGATGTTTTCGCGAACCGTCAGTCCGGGCACGATGCGCCGTTCCTCCGGCACGTAGGCCAGGCCACGTGCGAAGCGGGTGTGAGCCGGCATGCCGAGAATCTCTTCCCCTTCGAACTTGACGGAGCCCTTCACCTTGGGAATAAGCCCCGCGACGCTCTTGACCGTGGTTGTTTTTCCTGCACCGTTGCGACCGATGAGGCAGACCAGTTCGCCTTTCTTCACCTCCAGGTTGACGTCCTGCAGGATGTGGCTGGGTCCGTACCAGGCATGAAGGTTATTGATTTTCAGCATGGTTGTCTCCTAAGATTAATGGGTGCCTTGACCCAGGTACACGCGTTTGACCAGGTCGTTGGCTCGGATGTCGTCGGGGGTGCCTTCTGCGATGAGCTCGCCGTTATGGAGGACCACGATGCGTTCACTGATACCCATCACCAACTTCATCTTGTGCTCAACCAGCACGACCGTTCGCTGCTCTACGAGCTTGCGGATAAGGTCCATCATCACCTTGGTTTCTTCTGGGCTCATGCCTGCAGTGGGCTCATCCATCAGAAGAAGTTTCGGCTTAGCTGCGAGCGCCACCGCAATCTCCAGGGCGCGCTGCTGGCCGTGTGCCAGTTCACGAGCCAAATGCCGTGCTCTGTCGGCAAGCCCGACCGTCTTCAGCAGCAATGCGGCCTCCTCGTCGAGGCCTTGCAGCGCGGAGCGCCGGCGCCACAACCCGTAGCGCGACACGTGAGCTTGCAGCCCAATGCGTACGTTTTCCAGCGCGGTGAAATTTGGAAAAAGATTGGTAATTTGAAAGGATTTCGCGATGCCAACGTGCGCGAACTCATGAGGTCTCAAGCCAGTAATGTCCCTGCCCATGAAGAAGATTTGTCCTTCGCTAGGCTCAAGCGCACCGGAGAGAACGTTGAAGAAGGTGCTCTTGCCGGCACCGTTGGGTCCGATGATGGAAGTCAGCGTTCCGGCTTGAATTCCTACGCTCACCTCCTTAAGGGCGGTGAAGCCGGAAAAGCGCTTGCAAACGCCGCGCGTCTCAATGATTGCTTCAGCGCTCATAGCGAATCCTTTCGAGGAGCGTGCCCCAAACTCCTTTGGGAAAGAAAAGCACGAAAAAGACGAAAATGCCGCCGACGTAGAGTTGCCAGTGCTCGGTCAAACCCGAGGCCAGGTCCTGAATGAGCAGGAAGAGGGCCGCTCCAACGAAGGGACCGAAGTAGGTTCCCATTCCACCGAGCAGGCACAGCATCACGACCAGTCCGGAGGTCGCGTAGTGCAGGGTCTCGATGGGCACGCTCGACAGATGGATGGCGTTCAGTGCGCCTGCCAAGCCGCAAAAACCAGCCGACAGCCCGAAAGACAGCAGCTTGGTCCGCTCAATGTCGAAGCCGCAGGCTCGGGCCCTGGACTCGTTCTCGCGCACCGCTTCGATAACACCGCCGAATGGGGATGAAAGAATCCGTGACAGCACGGCCATGGCGAACGCGACGAAGCCGAAGACAAAGTAATACTTCTGCATCGGGTCAAGTAAATTTAGCTTGAGTCCGAAAAGGCTTACCTCGCTGACATTGACGCCGCGCAGTCCGTTTTCTCCACCGGAGGCCGGTAACTGGTAAATGAGGAAGTACACGCACTGGGAAAGCGCCAGCGTCACCATCGCGAAGTAGATGCCCCGTGTTCGAATGGCCAACAACCCCATCACGAGCGCCACCAGGCAGGCGGCAACGATGGCTGCCGGAATGGCCAGCCACCACGGCACGCTTAGCTGGGCGATGAGGATACCGGCCGTATATGCGCCAACCCCGAGAAAGGCAGCATGACCGAATGACAGCAAGCCGGTATAGCCAAACAGAAGATTGAAGCCAACCGCGAACAGCCCGTAGATGAGGATGTTGATGGCCAAAGACTGATAAGGCATCAGCCATGGGAAGACCGCGAAGAAGATGAGCGTCGCCAGTATTCTGTGCTTGCCGACCTGGTGCAGCCAGCCCGACGCCAAGCCAGGCTTGGGCGCCGAGACCGGATTGATTGCAGTGTTCATGGTGAGGTCTTTCATGCCATCAGTCCCGCGCGACCAAAGAGACCTTGCGGGCGCACGAGAAGCACCGCGGCCATGATGACGAACATCGACACCTTGGCTGCCTCCGGGAAAAAGAGGACCGCCATGCTCTCGACAACCCCGACCAGCAGCCCCGCGACCACCGCGCCCATCAGTGAGCCCATCCCGCCGACAACTGTCACAACGAATGCAATCGTCAGGACCGAGGTTCCCATTTCCGGAGATACGCCCTGTAGCGGCGCTGACAGAACGCCTGCCAAGGCGGCGATGCCGGTCCCGACACCGAATACGATGAGCCAGACACGCGACACGTCCACGCCGAGAACACGCACGATGACCGGGTCCCGTGCTCCGGCGCGAACGATGAGGCCGAAGGAGGTTTTCTCGATGAGAAGCCAGAGTGCGACCAGAAGTGCGGCCACGACGCCAATCACGAACAGCCGGTAGGTTGGGAAGTCCGCGAAACCCAGGTTGGTGGCACCCTGCAGGACTTCGGATGTTTCGAATGGTATGCCGGCTTTGCCGAAGATGATGCGCACGCCCTCGACCATCATGTAGGCCAAGCCGAACGTCAGAAGCAGTGGATAGTCGATGCCTCGGCCATACAGCGGTCGAATCAGCCAGCGTTCGCAGAGCATGCCGATGGCGGCCACGGCGATGGGCGTTATGACCAGGGCAGCCCAGAAGCTCCCCGTTTTCTCCGTTGCGAACAGGCCGACGTAGGCGCCTACCATGAAGAACGCTCCATGCGCAAAGTTAACGACCGTGAGCATGCCGAAGATGAGCGAGAGGCCCACTGCCAAAAGCACATAGATGGCGCCAAGCGCCAGGCCAGTAAAGAGCTGCAATGCCAGCAGCTGGGGTGTGATGCCGTCCATGGGGATTCCTAATAAGGCCGGTCAAGCGGCTTGCAGGGCGGGGTAGTCGGTATAGCCCTCGGCGCTGCCGCCGTACCAGCCGACGGGGCGAGGCTCGTTGTAGGGGCCGCCTTGGCCTATTCTTGCGGGGAGGTCGGGATTGGCCAGGAAGGGGCGGCCGAAAGCCACCATGTCCAAGCTACCGTCCCAGACCAGCTTCTCGGCGTCGGGCGGGCTCATGCCACCGTTACCTATCAAGACGCCGGAGTAGCGTGGCCGAACGATTTCCAGGATGCGCTGCATGTCGGGAGCACCGGCCCATGCGTTGGTGTCGGCCAGGTGCAGGTAGCCAACGCCGTACGTGGCGAGCATCTCCGCAACGGCGGCATACGTTTCTTCGGGATGTGGGTCTCGAGTGTTGTTGTAAGCGGCGAATGGAGAGATGCGAACACCTACGCGCTTGGGGTCGACGTGGACGAGCACTGCCTCGATCACCTCACGCAGGAACTGAAGCCGACCTTGCAAGCTACCGCCATATTTGTCGTTGCGCCGATTGATTGTTGGTGAGAGAAACTGATGCGGCAAATACCCATTCGCAGCGTGAATTTCGACGCCATCACAGCCCGCCTTCATTGCATTCGAGGCGGCCTTGCCATAGTCCGCCACGGTATCCTCGATTTCGTCCAGCGTCATCGCGCGCGAGGGCGTCGCGGCAATGCGGGCATAGCGGCCATTGGCCATCAAACCCCACACCTGCAGCGCGTCCAGGTCGTCATTTACCGCAGATGGGGACAGCGGCTGCTGACCCTCCAGGATGGCGTCAGCGCCCACGCGTCCGCAATGCCAAAGCTGCATGAAGATACGTCCGCCCGCTGCGTGCACTTCATCCGTGATATGTCGCCAACCGCGCACTTGGGTCTCGCTGTAAATGCCTGGCGCTTTTTCGAATGCGCAGGATTTTGGGGAGATGTTGGTCGCCTCGGTCACGATAAGACCGGCAGATGCGCGCTGCGCGTAGTACACCGCACTGATGGCTTGCGGGACATCCCCGTCGCCCGCACGGCAGCGGGTCAGCGGCGCCATGGCAGTTCGGTTAGGAAGATGCAGACCGTGCAGGTCTAGCGAGGTAAGTAAAGCAGACATGGCAGCTCCGTAGAATTGAAAATGTGACGCTCAGTCACTTCAGGCCGAGCTCTTGGCAGGAGCGCAGCAGCTTCTCGCTGGCCGGCTCCACATGGAGGACCTTGAAAACATCCGTCGGGTCGCGTGCCTCCTTGGAATTCGACTCGATGACAAGAACTGACTGAACCGACTGGTTGTCGCAGGCGCGGTAGTATTGCGGGCCCTTGTAGGTGTCGTATTTCAGCGTGCGCAAAGAGGCCGCGACCTTCTCGCTGTCCGTGGTGCCCGCTGTCTTGACGGCAATGAGCAGCGACTTGACGGCCGAGTAAGCCATCGCGCCATAGTCGGAAGGATATCGACCTTCGTTGGCGGTACGGAAGGCGGCATTAAAGGCCTTGGCCGAGGGCGTGCTGTCCTGGATGCCCCAGAAGTACTGCGTTCCGCCAATGACGCCTTCGTAGGTCGTGGCGCCGCCTGCGACGCGAGTCGTGTACGTCATGATGGGCGTGACGAACTTGATGGCCTTCTTCATGCCGAAGTCGTTGGCCTGCTTGATGGAAATCCGGTTGTCACTGCCGAAATTGTTGAAGATGAGCACGTCGGGCTTCATGGCCTGGATGCGCGGAAGGAAGGTGGAATAGTCCTGGTGGCCAAGCGGATGCTTGACCTCACCGACGACTTCCGCGCCCATTTCCTTGGCCACGCGTGTGAAGCCGCGCGTCATTTCCTGTCCGTAGGCGTAGTCAGCCGTGAGGAATGCCACACGCATGCCCTTCTTGAAGACGTAGCGGCCCACTGCCTGGGTCGTCATGTGCGGGTTCAACGCCTCGTGGAAGGTGTAGGGGCCGGCATCCGTGGCTTCGTTGATGGCATCGGACTGGCTGATGGACACATAGATGACCTTGCGCTGCTTGGTCACGTTGTTGATGGACAGCTGGGTCGCTGCGGACAGGCCGCCGACGATGAAGTGGGCTTGGTCCTTTTCGATGAGCTCAAGCGTTCGGGTGGCCGCTTCGCCAGGATTGAGCTTGTCGTCTCGGACCAGGAGCTCGGCCTTGCGACCGGTCAGCCCGCCGGCGTCGTTGAACTCCTTGATCGCCAGCTCAGCGTTGCGAACCTGGTCTTTGGCTTCGGCACCGTAAGGGCCAGTGAGCGGCACCGGCAGACCAATTTTGATGGCTTGTGCGTGCGCGGCGCCTAGCACGAGGGCGAACGACATAGCGGTTACCGCGTGTAGCGCCTTGCGAGCCGAGTGGGGTGGGGTGAGACTGAATTGGGTCATGGGGGTTCTCCGGGTTTCCGAACGTGACAGCAAGTGGTATGCTATTTATCGTTTGATAAGTTTATGCATGTCATTTTATTTGTCAAGTGATAAATTAACTAGGGAAAACCCGGAGTAAATGATGACGCTGGAAAACACGGCCGCGGTTCCGTTAACAGACCCCCTCAAGGAGCTTGCCTCCCCGCGGCGACGCTTGGCCCCGGAGGACCGGGAGCATCAAATCGTGCAGGCTGCCATCGCGTTCTTCGCGCGCCATGGCTTCGACGCCAGCACACGCGACCTTGCCAGGGAGATGGGGGTGACGCAGCCTTTGTTGTACCGGTATTTCCCCACCAAGGAGGCATTGGTCGACCGGGTCTATGACGAGGTATTCGTTCGGCGCTGGAACCCCGAGTGGGAAGAGTGGCTGGCGGACCGCTCCTCGCCGCTGGCAGACCGGCTCAAGCGCTACTTTAAGGACTATGCCCGCTTTGTCCTTAGGAGTGAATGGGTGCGCATCTTCATCTACGCGGGCCTGAGCCGGGGCGGCATCAACCAGAAGTACTTGGGACGTCTTCGTGAGCGCCACTTCCTGGTTATCGCTCGTGAAATGCGCCACGAGTACGGCATCCCGGAGCCGGCGGACAGTGCTGCCGAGGATGACGAGGTCGAACTGGTCTGGGCAATGCACTCAAGCGTCTTCTACATCGGTGTCAGGAAATGGGTTTATGACTTGCCAACACCGAAAAACCTGGAACGCCTCATCGACATGCGGGTAGATGCTTTCATTCATGGCGTACCCGTAGTGCTGAAAACTCAAAGGGGTGGCTGAGCTCAGCCTCAATCAGTTCTTTAGGGGGGGGCGGGCGCAGCCTGGTAAAAAAACGCTTGCGGGGGATTTTTCTTTCGTTTATTATTTATCTATTGATAAGTTAAATTAAACAGGAGTACCCAATGCCGATAAACAAGCTGGCCCATTTCTCCGTCCGGACGACTCAGCTGGACGCCTCCAAGCACTTCTACACCGACGTGCTCGGCTTCAAGGCGGGGTTTCGGCCGCCCTTCAATTTTCCTGGTGTCTGGCTCTATCGAGGCGGAGATGAAGCGGACTTCGGCGTCGTTCACCTTATCGGCATTGACAAGGACGACCCCTGTGGGCTTAAGGACTACCTGGGGGATAAAGCCGAGGAGAGTCTGCATGGCAGCGCAGCGGTTGACCACTTGGCGTTTTTGGCCAGTGACCTGGCCGACATGCATGAGCGCTTGCGCAAGGCTGGCTACCCGTACCGCGAGCGCACGGTCCCAAGTATCGGCCTGCACCAAGTATTTGTTGAAGACCCCTCGGGCATAACCATCGAGCTGAACTTCGCGGCCGATGAGGCAAGGGTTCCGGGTGCACCGGGCGCGGCGGCTGAGAAGCACAACGGCTGAACGGCCACAAGGAGACATTCATGACACAAGGCAAGAAAGCTATCGTCGTCGGCGGTTCCCTTGGGGGCCTCTTTGCGGCCAATTTACTGGTTCGGGCCGGCTGGGACGTCCATGTGTACGAGCGCGTGGCCGAGGAGCTGGAGGGGCGGGGTGCCGGCATCGTGACGCACCCGGAACTCATGGAAATCTTAAGCCAAGCGGGTGTCGTAGTCGACGACTCCATCGGTGTGAAAGTCGAGGAACGGGTGACGCTGGGGCGTGACGGTGAGACGGTTGGCTCGCGGGCACTCCCCCAGACACTTACCGCGTGGAGCCGGCTGTTTCATGTTCTGAGGTCTGCATTCCCCAGTGAGCGCTATCACAACGGCAAGACCTTGACGTCATTTGAGCAAGATGAAAACTCAGTGACAGCCCGCTTCGCAGACGGCGAGTCCGTGACTGGTGACGTCCTTGTGGCGGCGGATGGCGTTCGTTCCATCGTCCGCAATTCATTGGTGCCAGATTCCAAACCACTGTACGCCGGCTACATCGCCTGGCGTGGCCTGGTCGAGGAGTCGGCGCTTTCAGAGCGGGCCAAAAAGGAAATGTTTCCCTACTTCGCATTCGGCTTGCCGCCTCATGAGCAGATGATTGCTTATCCAGTGGCCGGCAAAAACAACGCGGTCGAGCCCGGCAAGCGCCGCTACAACTTTGTCTGGTACCGGCCCGCTGACGAGGCAACGACCTTGCGCGACTTGGTGACCGACGCGACCGGTAAAGTTTGGATGGACGGCATTCCGCCACCGCTTATCCGACCCGAAGTCCTGGCAAAGGCGCGCCAGGCGGCGCGCGACGTGCTCGCTCCGCAGTTCGCGGAGATGGTGGATAAGACCGAGAGCCTCTTCTTCCAACCCATCTTCGACCTGGAGGCTAAAAAGCTGGCGTTTGGCCGGGTGGCACTTCTTGGTGATGCTGCCTTTGTTGCGCGTCCGCACTGCGGCATGGGCGTCACCAAGGCGGCCGGCGATGCGGTGGCGTTGGTCAAAGCCCTGGGAGAGAATAGCGATATCATTGCGGCACTGAAAGCTTACGAGACGCCGCGTGTCGAGTTTGGCGAGTTCATTGTTGGCCACGCCCGGTCCCTCGGTGCCTACATGCAAGCGCAGATTCGTACGCCGCATGAACGCGAGATGGCGGAAAAGTACCGTACGCCAGAGGCAGTGATGAAGGAAACGGCTGTCTCGCTACGCATGCACTGAGGGATTGCCATGGCCTCTATTACGCAGCGAACCATACACTTGACGTTGCGCTTTCTCGCGCAACCCGGCACCGTCAGCTTTGGTGGCAAGGTGCATAGCGGCGAAGGAAATGTCGCGCTGCAAGATCGACAGCATCATTTCGATCACCGAGATCACGGGCGTCTGCAACCTCTCATGCAGCTATTCCATACATGCATTTCGCGGGACCACGAGCAAGATGCGGCATCAGCGACGGATCGCCCAACAGCTGGAGCGTGTGCGCTCTCTCCTCGCGGAATTCGAGCGCCTGCTCGCAGACGTCGCTGCGGCGTGCGGCTTTGCAAACCAAAGTCACTTCACGCGCGTCTTCACCCGGTGCACCCGCACACCGCCTGGCAATTGGCGCCAAAGGATGCAGGTCGGCGACTGAGCCCGTGGGCACTCGTTTTACCCGGCTCCACAATCCACGATATCGCACAAAACGAGAAATCAACGCCGCATTGTTCAAGCCCCAAACGCACTGAGAATCCAAGCTTGTTGTTGATTGACGCGCCGAAGCCTGAACGCCATGGCGTCGTCCCACGGAGCTTGCAATGACCATGAGAACTCGCTATCGACGCCGGGCCAAGATCTTTGCCGGTGCCCTGGCGATGGCGTCCGTGGGCGCATTAGCCGCTTGGGCCTTGACGCTTCGATCCGCGATGCCAGAGATAGAACGGCCCGTGGATGCGAAATTTTCCAAGGCGGAGATACAGCGGGGTGCTTCGCTCGCTGCGGTGGGGGACTGCGCCGTGTGCCATACGGCCGAGCGAGGGAAACCCTTCGCCGGCGGAAAGGCACTTGCCACACCATTCGGCACGCTCTATGCCACGAACATTACTCCTGATGCCGGTACCGGCATCGGTAGCTGGTCGGTCGAGGCCTTTCAGCGCGCCATGCGCGAGGGCGTAAGGAGAAATGGGGAGCATCTGTATCCGGCATTGCCCTATGAGCACTTCACGAAGACGAGCACCACTGATCTGGCGGCGCTGTACGCGTTTCTCATGACGCGCGAGGCCGTCGCTTCGCGGCCTCCGCCGAATGAACTCATTCCGCCGCTTGGCTTCAGACCGTTGCTGGCGGGCTGGAAGTTTCTCTTTCTCCCTCAAACGCCTTACATCCCGGATGCCACGAAGAGTGCCGAATGGAACCGCGGCGGCTACTTGGTCGAAAGCCTCGGGCATTGCGGTGGCTGTCACACACCGCGCAACGCGCTCGGGGCGGAAAAGTCTCACCTCGCGCTGACCGGCGGCAGCGCCGAGGGATGGATCGCACCGCCGCTTGACGGCAGTAACCCGTCGGTGTCGCGCTGGAACGCCGATTCTCTCTTTCGCTATTTGCGCACCGGTGCGGATGCCCGGCATGGCATGGCGGGCGGCCCGATGGGCCCGGTATCGCATGCGCTGGCAGGCGCATCGGAAGACGACGTGAAAGCCATTGCGGTCTACATCGACGCAGCGATGCATCCTGCGGGCGGCACGCAGCCCAGGTTATCGCCTGCGGCAGGGGCACTGATCGATCACACTGAATCCGCGGCGCGAGAACAGCCCGTCGGCGCCATCCTCTTCGCGGGCGCTTGTGCAGGGTGTCACGGCGATGGGGCACCCATGTCGAGGGTAGGGCGCGCGCCGCTTTCGCTCGTAACATCCGTCCAAGCGGGCGAGCCGCACAACACCGTGATGGCCATCTTGCAGGGGTTGCGCACCTCCACCCCAGAACAGCGGCCCTTCATGCCCGGATTCTCCGATGCGCTGAGCGATGCGCAGGTCGCAGCGCTCGCGGCCTATGTACGGGCCCGATTCACCGATCAGCCGCCATGGAGCGACCTGGAACGCAGCGTGGCAACGGCCCGCAAGGAAGGCACATCGCCATGACACTCCATCTCCAAATCAATGGCGTGCGTCGCGTGGTCGCAACCGATCCATCAACACCGCTGCTGTACGTGTTGCGTAACGACCTGGCGCTGAATGGCGCCAAGTACGGCTGCGGGCTTGGGCAGTGCGGCGCCTGCACCGTGCAAGTCGATGGTCGCGCGGTCTTTTCGTGCGTGACGCCCATCGCTGCGCTCGAGGGGCGGACTATCCGTACTATCGAAGGGCTCGGCAATGCCGGGAAGCCGAGCGTTCTGCAGCAGGCGTTTGAACTGGAGCAAGCGGCCCAATGCGGCTACTGCATCGCGGGCATGGTGATGCGTGCGCAGGCACTGCTTGACAAGAATCCACGACCCAGCGACGACGAGATCCGTGCCCACATGCAGCCGAACCTGTGTCGCTGCGGGACGCACGTGCGCATCCTGCGCGCGATTCGTCGCGCCGTCGACATGCTGAGCGCTCGGGTGGCGACTGGAAAGGACATGCCGTGAGTACGCCGCAAAACCTTCCATTTCGGCGCCGTTCACTGCTTGCCGCCGGCGCTCTTGTCGTCGGTTTCTCCCTTTTGCAAAGAGCGCGGTCGCAATTGGCCGGCGGCGGCGAGGGGAGTGCCGCACCAGAGGTGATTGCGCCCGATTTGGCGGGCGATCTGAAGCGCACACCGCTCCTCGACGCCTGGATCCGCATCGACTCGGATGGAAAGATCACCGTGTTCACGGGAAAGGCCGAACTCGGGCAGGGCATCCGAACGGCGCTCATCCAGGTGGCCGCTGAGGAGCTGGACGTGATGCCCGCGCATATCGCGCTAGTGACCGCCGATACAGCACGAACACCGAACGAAGGACTGACCGCTGGCAGCCACTCGATGCAGGACAGCGGCACGGCGATCCAGAACGCCTCGGCAAACGTCCGCATGCTGCTGACGCGCGCAGCAGCAACACAGTGGGGAGTGAGCGAAGCGTCCGTGCAGACGACCGGCGACGGCCGGCTGCTGTCCAGCGACGGACGTTCCGCAGGCTATGGGGAAGTCGCGGCGCGGTTGTCGATGCATGTGTCGGCGCTGGCGAATGTACCGCTGCGCGAGCCTGCCCGATTCCGCACGATGGGCAAGTCATTGCCACGCGTCGACATTCCCGCCAAGCTGAGCGGCGGCGTCGCCTACGTGCACGACATACGGCTGCCCGGCATGTTGCATGCCCGTGTGGTACGCGGGCCCAGCTACGGCACGCGTCTGACGCAGGTCGATGCAGCCGCCCTGGCTCGCCTTCCAACCGATGTCAAGGTGGTGCGGAACGCTGGCTTCATGGCGGTCGTTTCCGAAAGCGAATGGAGCGCCATCATCGCGATGCGTCAGTTGCAGGCGGGCCGTTTCATGCGCACCGCACCGCCGTTACCGCTCACGACGGTGACGCAGACGCTCAAAAGCCTGCCATCGCGCAATATTGTCATCCTCGACACGAACGACCGCACCGCGCCGGCGACACGCACCATCAAGGCGAGCTATGTGCGGCCTTGGCTTCACCATGGCTCGATCGGTCCGTCCTGCGCGGTGGCGTTGTTCAAAGACGATGTGATGACCGTATGGAGCCACAGCCAAGGGATTTTCGATGTCCGTCGCGTTGTGGCGGACCTTCTCGATTTGCCACTGAACAAGGTGCATGCGATCCACGCCGAGGGTGCCGGCTGCTATGGGCAGAATGGCGCCGACGATGCCGCCGCCGACGCTGCCCTCATCGCACGCGCAGTGCCGGGTCGGCCGATCCGGCTCCAGTGGATGCGCGAACAGGAGCAGGGCTGGGAGCCACTGGGCCCTGGCATGTTCACGGAGTTGGAAGCATCGCTCGATGCGGATAACCGCATCGTTGCATGGCGCCATGACGTCTGGAGCAACCCACACAACAACCGCCCGGTGGGCGCGGGCGGCGTGATTGCGGGTCAGGAAGTGAGCCCGTCCTTCCCGATGCCGGAAGGCAAGCCGATTCCAATGCCCGAAGGTGACGGCAGCCGGAATTCGAACCCGCTCTATGCGCTGGCCAACATGAAGGTCAACTACCATTTCATCAAGGATATGCCGCTGCGCGTGTCCGCGCTGCGCTCGCTCGGTGCGCACCTCAATGTGTTCTCGATCGAATGCATGTTCGACGAACTGGCCAAAGCGGCCGGCGTGGATCCGCTGACGTTGCGGCTGGCTCATATGAAGGACGAGCGTGCGCGCACCGTGATGCAGACGGTCGCACAGCGCTTCGACTGGTCGAAACGGCCGCGCGGCGGCGCATTGAAAGGCTGCGGCATGGCATTTGCCCGCTACAAGAACATCGGTGCGTACTGCGCCATCGCGATGGAAGTCGAGGTCGAGCAGGAGACCGGCCGCATCGCGGTGCGGCGCGTGGTCTCTGCAGTGGACAGCGGGCAGGCGGTGAACCCCGACGGAATTCGCAACCAGATCGAAGGCGCGATCGTCCAGTCGCTCAGCTGGACAACGGCCGAGCAGGCGACATTCGACTCGACGCACAGGAGCAGCTTCGACTGGAGCGCTTATCCCATCCACAGATTCTCCGACGTGCCCCATTCGATCGAGGTGCACATCGTCGATCGGCCCGGCCTGCCTTTCCTGGGCACGGCAGAAGCCGGTCAGGGACCTGCTGCCGCGGCGCTTGCGAATGCACTGGCAGATGCCACTGGCCAGCGCCTGCGTGAGATGCCGCTGAGTCCGCAACGCGTCAAGCTCATGCTAGGCGCTTCCCCTGGGAGTGCCTCATGACGACGGATATCCCTTGCACGTGTCAACATTTCCGCCAGCGGTATCGCATCGGCGGTTAGCGAGGGCGCGATGGCCATTGCCTTCGCCCATCAACATCTGGCCGGAAACCAGGGACACTCGGCCTCGACCTTGGCACCGACACCATGCCGCAGAACGGTCCCATTCCGCGCTACTACCGCGCCGCGTCCGGCGGCGGCACGGCACGCGGGGGCAGGCCTGATGCTTCACGGCATTGCGCCTGATTTCCTTCAGGCCCTTGCGCATGTTGATGCCCATGGCGTAAAGCCCGGCCGTGCCTCCGTTGTAGCGAATCTCGAACTGGAAATTCCTAGGTGAGGCAACGTCGCCGAGCAACTCTTTGAATGTTTCTTCAGACTCACCGGTTTCGATCCAAGCGAGGCCGCTGCCCTTCGCACCCCCGGAACCAGGCACGACGGGTAGGCTGGCCACGTGCTGGCCTGCGCCGGGTTTGAAGTACATGTTCGGCTTTCCGATGGGCCATGCAACCATCGCGCTCGGCGTCTGGAGCTCAAAGCCCCGTACCGTTCATCAGCTGTCGACCAGCGTCCTTGCCGGTCGTGCTCACGTCGACTGTCGTCTTGTGATCGGCGGCGAACGCGAACCGACGTCTACCGTCCAGCGCGCGAGAGTCGGTTCCCTGTTCTGCTGACCCATGGCCCATATGCCAAGGGGCCGGCATTTCAGGATGGTTGCCGTATGCCGGAGGCAGTGATGAAGGAAGCGGCTGTCTCGCTATGCATGCACTGAGGGGATTGTCATGGCCACTATCACGCAGCGAACCACACACTTTACGTTGCGCTTTCTCGCGCAACCCTGCACCGTCAACTTTGGTGGCAAGGTGCATGGCGGTACCGTCATGAGCTGGATAGACCAGGCAGGATACGCATGCTCAAGCGGATGGTCGCAGCGCTACTGCGTCACCGCCTATGTCGGCGGAATCCGTTTCGTCAGACCCATCAAGATTGGTGATGTTGTCGAAGTGGAAGCGCGGCTTGCGTACACAGGGGACACGTCCATGAATATTGCGGTCGAGGTGCGTTCGGGCGACCTTAAAGGTGGTGGACTGGAGAAGACAACGGAGTGCGCCATCGTCATGGTGCTTGTCGATGCGGACGGAAAACCGGTCGCAGTGGAGCCATTTCATCCGACCGATGATGCGGGGAAGACGCTGGCCGCTGAAGTGAAGAAACGCCTCGTTGGGCGTTGAGAACCAGGTCCAGTTGCAAAAGGCATCCAATGTCTGCCCTCACGGCTCGCTCTTCAGCCTTCGCTGGCTCGTGTGACGTGTTGCTCGAGAAACTCCAGCAGGGCCTGAACCTTTCGCGAATGCCGTCTATTGGGCAGATAGGCGGCGTACACGGAGACGGTCTCCTGCTGTGGGTTGACCTGCCAGTCCTCAAACAGCCGCTGCAGCTTGCCAGCGCGAACGTCGTTGCCGACCAGCCACTGGGGAAGCAGCGCGATGCCGACGCCGCCAAGAACCGCCTCGCGAAGCATGTCGGAGCTGTTGACGAGGAAGCGCCCACCAATTTCGACCTGTTCGGTGTCACCGCCACGCAGGAAAGCCCAGCGCTGTCTGCCTGGCTGATACGAGAACCGCAAGCACTCATGCGCCGCCAGGTCCTGGGGTTTCAGGGGCAAACCCGCGCGCTCAAGGTACTCCGGGCTCGCGACGACGAACCGGTGGTGCTCACCCAGCGTGCGGACGACCAGATTGGGTTCCTGGGACCGAACGCCAATGCGGACGGCTACGTCGATGCGCTCGCTTGCGAGGTCGAGGTAGGCATCCGAAAGCACCAGGTCCAGGGAAACGCGAGGATAGGTCTTGAGGAAGCTCGCTATATGAGGTCCCAGACACAGGCGCCCGTAAGTGACGGGCATCGACACCCGAAGCGGCCCAACCGGCTCTCCGCTGGTGTCTGCAACGCTGTCGTCTGCCTCCTCAAGTTCGGCGATGACCCGAAGGACTTGCTCAAGGTACGCGGTTCCGGTATCGGTCAGCGTGACTTGCCGGGTTGTTCGTGTGAGGAGGGCCGTGCCCAACGACTGCTCCAAGGCATCTATGAGCCGCGTCACCGAAGACGTGGCCACGCCCATGCGACGCGCCGCCTCAGAAAAGCCACGAGATTCCGCTACTTCGACGAATGCCTGCAAGGCTTGCAATTTATCCATATAACATTTGTTGCGCAAGGCGCAAAGCTGGGTTGCATTTCTAACATATTCTCTATTCTGCCTGCAACGCTTATCTTCTATGCATCCCAACAAGGAGTTCAAAGATGAAATCAGTCGAAGTAGAAGTTGTTTCCGACTTTATTTGCCCGTGGTGCTGGATTGGCCACCGGAATTTGAAGGACGGCATCGAGCGCGCCGGCCTCGATGCGGCGGCCGTTCAGTTGCGGTTCGTTCCGTACGAGCTCAATCCCCAAATGCCCAAGGAAGGCTTGAACCGCAAGGAATACCGCAGCCGCAAGTTCGGCAGCTGGGCGCGCTCGCAAGCCATGGATGCCGACGTCGCGATGGCTGGACAACGCGTAGGCGCACAGTTCAACTATGACCGGGTGGCGGTCACACCGAACACGCGTCAGGCGCACCGGCTGATGTACTGGGCGCAGTTGCAAGGCGACGGCGCCAAGAGTGCGGCGCTCTACGAGGCCATCTTCTCGGCGTACTTTTCCGAAGGCAAGAACATCGGCATTGTCGATGTCCTGGTGGACCTGGCAGTGGCCAATGGCTTCAATGGGGATGTCGTGCGCGCCTTCCTGGAAACCCACGAAGGGGAGCGCGAGGTTGTTGCGTCAGAGCTTCGCGCCTCGGTCGCCGGGGTGCAGTCGGTTCCCACGATTCGCATCGCAGGCGTTCAGGTCAGCGGCGCGCAGCCCTCCAACGTGATGGCACAAGCGTTGCGCGCAGCGGCGGTCGCAGAACCGGTGGCCTGAGCATGAACCAAACCGGCGTCATGGGCCCAGTCAACCGGGCTTATTCAATCGCGCTGGGCGCGGGCCGGATGACCATGGGTCTCATGACACCGGCTGCACGTCCGGCCGGGTCGATGGCCGACATGGCACTGGAGCGGAAGATTGCTGAACGAGCGGACCACCACGGCTTTGCTGCCTTGTGGGCACGCGACGTGCCGTTGATGGTCCCCCAGGGCGCTGACAACGAGTCCAGTCCCTTGGACGACCCGTTCCTGTGGCTGGCGACACTGGCTGCCGTCACGCGCAACATCGCCCTCGGCACCGCCGCCGCTGTATTGCCGCTGCGCGACCCACTGCACTTGGCCAAATCGGCCTTGACCTTGGACCGCCTGAGCGAGGGGCGTTTCATCCTGGGCCTCGGTTCGGGTGACCGGCCCGCGGAGTTTGCCGCGTTCGGGGAAACGTTCAGTGACCGCGGCGAAAGGTTTCGGAGTCAGTGGAATGTGCTGCGCTCGGCGCTGGAGCCGCGTTCGTCCGAACGCGCACCCCTGCTACAGGCCACCGGTGGGTACGACCTCATGCTTGCCCCCATCACTCGCGTCCCGATGGTTGTGGTCGGCTCGGCACGCCAGTCCCTTCAGTGGATTGCAACCAATGCCGACGCCTGGGCAACCTATCACCGTGACGAGGTGCGCCAGCAGGGTCGAATTGGCCTGTGGCAGTCCGCGCTGCGCGACCGGGTGGGCGGCGAGCCGAAGCCGTTCGTGCAGTCCGTGCATCTGGACTTGCTGGAATCACCTGATGCGCCGGCAGAGCCGCTGGAGCTGGGCCTGCGCGCAGGTCGTCGCGCGCTGGTCTCGTATTTGGCCCGAATGGAGCGTGCGGGCGTCGGTCACGTCATGTTGCACCTTGCACAAGGCCCCCGGCCGGCCATGGAAGTGGTCGAAGAAATTGGATTGGACGTTCTGCCAGGCCTGGCCGCCGAATTGACGTCTCTGAAAGAGAAAGATTACTCATGAATACCACCAAAACCCCCCGTGCCATCATCATTGGGGGGTCTCTGGGCGGCCTTTTCGCTGCCACCTCGCTGCGTGCCATCGGCTGGGACGTGGACGTCTTCGAACGCTCACCACACGAACTCGACAGCCGCGGCGGCGGGGTGGTGCTGCAGCCCGACGTCCTGGCGGCTTTCCGCTTTGCGGGCATTGTCCACTCGAGTGCGCTCGGGGTGCAGTCGGGTGACCGCATTTACCTCAACCGGGATGACCGTGTCATACAGCGGCAGTTCATGCCGCAGACGCAGACCTCCTGGAACATGCTTTATGGCGCGATGAAGCGAGCGCTGCCAGCCGAGATGGTGCATGCCGGCGAGGAATTTACCCGCTTCGAGCAGGAAGGAGACCGCATTCATGCGCATTTCGCAAGCGGTCGAGTTGAAACCGGTGACCTGCTGATTGGTGCCGACGGGGCACGGTCATCGGTTCGCAAGCAGGTGATGCCCGGCCACGATCCGAGCTACGCCGGTTATGTTGCCTGGCGTGGGCTGGTGCCGGAATCGAGGCTGCCTGCCGATGCGGCGGCAGTACTGGGAGGTACGTTCGCCTTTCAACAAGGGCTTGGCCATCTCATGCTCGAATACATGGTCCCGGGCGAGGACGAGTCGACCACAAAAGGCGAGCGTCGCTGGAACTGGGTCTGGTACCGCAAGGTTGGCGCAGGTGCCAACCTCTCGGATTTGCTGACTGACCGCGACGGTGTCCGCCATGCGTTCTCTCTGCCGCCCGGCGCACCCAAGGACAGCGATATAGCCGAAATGCACCAGGCATCAAGAGACTTCTTGGCCCCGACATTTCAGCGCTTGGTAGAGGCGACCGATGAACCCTTCGTTCAGGCCATTCTGGACTTGCAGGTGCCGCAGATGGTTTACGGCCGGGTCATTTTGCTTGGGGACTCCGCGTTCGTGCCGCGGCCGCATACCGCCGGAAGTACGGCCAAAGCCGCCGCCAACGCCGTCGCTTTGGCCCAAGCGCTGCGTGCTGACGGCGCAGATGTCGACAAGAGTCTTGCCCATTGGCAGGCAGGGCAGCTTCGCCAAGGAATAGGAATGACCACATGGGGCATGTCCATCGGTGACCGGATCATGAACATTCATCCCATCGGTGCCCCGTCTGAAGAGGAGTGACATAAAACATGCGCGAGGACAAAACGCAGTGGCGCTAATGCTTGGGCAAAACGCGGAGGGTGAGGTCACTGGGGATGACCCGATTCATTGATGCAGATTGAATAGCAGCGCGACCCAGTAGCGCGTGTACGTCGAACGCAGGTCCGACTCTTAAGGCCGGAACGCGCCAATTCATGAACTGTTCATAGGATTTGGTTGGCCTCTCCGGTTTATTGAAGAAATGGAGAGTTACGCCCTCGGTAAGAGACTTGGTGGCGCTAAAGCGCCGTTGCATCTCTTCAGTGACCTCGACCCATTTTTTTAAGGGTTCGTTCGGCCGCAGCTCTGCTGCCGCTTGGACGCAGGACAAAATAACCGGCAGTGAGTGAGCTATCCCGGTGAGATCATCGGGCGCACTTATGACGCGCAAAAGCGCAGCAGCGGACGGAGTGAATAGCGGTGTTGTAGTTTCAAAAGACTTTGCACGACACGTGCATGCAGGCGCACGTGCTCCAGTTCAAAGACCAAAAGGAAGGGTGTTTTTTCGCCCGGTGTTGGGCGCTGAACTGGACGCTTTAGTCCATACTTTTTATTAAGGACGTCCAATATTTTTCAAATTCGAATTGTGATTTCTTTGTGACCCCAATGGTCGTGAATGAGTCGGATCATTGGAGGGGCAAGAAATCTGGTGTGACATCGAATCGATTCGCGGGAGATCTAAATAGGCGTCATGTCACGCCACCAGGCACTGGAGCAAAGTGCTGCAATACTGATAAAATCACGCTATAGAGTGTGAAAAAAGCATTTGGCACCGACTAAAACCTAACGAGTTACATATTAGTGTTTGAACTCTCATAACCCAAAGTCTAGGCTGGTAGCAAACGCCCACTTCATGTGGGCGTTTTGCTTTTGTGCCTACTCTGTGCCCATATCGTGCCCAGCCTGTGCCCACAAAATTTCTCAAAATTCAGTAGTGACCATTGGGCTATTTCTGTAGGTAGCCGTGTCACTGACCGACTGATGAGCGTCTCTGGTCGTAGGGACGGCCCGGTTCAAGTTCCGACAGACCTTATTTCAAAGGCGTCTTTTTGCGGTGTCGGCGGTGGTGGTCTCGATTGGGTGCATGTTGTCGATGACTTTGGCTACTTGTGTAGAGTCCGACTGACTTTGGTCCCACGTTGCAACGTCAAAGGAATGTATTTGCGCAGGATTTTCAGCGGTTCAAGATTCGTTCGCCTGCTCAGTGATTGGGCCTCTGTGGAGGTTGATGCGTCGAGGCAGGATTTTGCGGAACGACTGGGCGAGTGGCTGGGCGTTTTCGATGCCATCACGCTCCATGCGGCGCACCAGTCGATCAATACGGTTGACGAAAAGAAACCATCGGATGCGCCGCTGGCCAGAACCTTCGCCCTGGAAGAAGAATTTCAGCGGGTGCGAACGGCCCTGGTGAAGGCCATCACGGCAGGCGGTGCAGCCCCTGCCAGCGGCAAACTTGTCAGGAACCCCGTACCCCAGCCAGAAGCCGCCACGGAAACGGACGCTGGCTATGCACCGTATCACCAGCGTTATCTCGATCAGCAACGCCAGATGGCATTGAGGATTGATGCCTTGCGTGCCTATGTCCGGCAAGCCCTCACGAAGCTCTCTCCCCAACTCGGGCAGCTGGCAAGCTTCGATACCGTGATGGAGCAGATGCTCGGTGGTCGGGAGCAAAAACTGCTGTCAAGCGTGCCCGTGCTGCTTGAACGGCGTTTCGAGCACTTGCGCAAAACCCACCAGCTCGGGCTGGACGCTGCGCAGCAACAGGACGTCTTCGGCAAGGAGATGCAGGAAGTCTTGCTGGCGGAACTGGAGGTCCGGTTGCAGCCGGTCGTAGGATTGATTGAAGCATTCAGCAAAGAGGTTAAGAAGTAGCCATGAACAGGATTTTTTTTGCAGTCGCCTTCGCTATCGGTCTGATCACCGTGGCCTGGGTGGGCTCGGGGTTTGTCGGCTCGAGCTGGATGGCCCTGGTCATGACGGCGGTGATTGCCGGCGTGTATTTGCTGGGCGCGTTTGAACTCAGGCAGTTTCGAGTTGCCACGTCCTCGCTGGCGGCGGCGCTGGCCGACATTGCGCCGCCGCTGCCGGACATGAGCGTCTGGCTAGGTGGCGTTCACCCCTCTCTGCAAAACGCCGTGCGTTTGCGAATCGAGGGTGAACGGGTCGCCTTGCCGGGTCCCGCGCTGACACCGTACCTGGTGGGGCTGCTGGTGATGCTGGGGATGCTCGGCACCTTCCTGGGCATGGTCGTGACCTTCAAGGGGGCCGTGTTTGCTCTGGAGGGTTCGACCGATCTTCACGCTATCCGGTCGGCGCTCGCTGCACCTATCAAGGGCCTGGGGCTTGCATTTGGCACCTCGGTGGCCGGGGTGGCCGCGTCGGCCATGCTGGGCCTGCTGTCGGCCATCAGCCGCCGCGAGAGGGTGGACGTCGCGCGGCAGCTGGACTCCCGTATTGCGACCGTCTTTCGGCCGTTTTCGCTCGCCCATCAACGCCAGGAAACCTTCAAAGCGCTGCAGGTGCAGGCGAATGCCTTGCCCGACGTGGTCGACAAGTTGCAGGCCATGATGGAGGGCATGGAACGCCGGAGCCAGCAGTTGAACGAGCAACTGCTGGGCAGCCAGGCGCAGTTCCACCGCGAGGTGAGCGTTGCCTACACCGGTCTGGCCGACACCGTCGGGCAGTCCCTGAAAGACAGCCTGACGGCCAGCGCAAGGGTGGCGGGCGAGAGCATCAAGCCCGTGGTCGAGGCGGCGATGACGGAAATTGCGCAGGAATCGAAGCGCCTGCACGAGCGCGTGAGCGACGCAGCGCAGACGCAGTTGACGGGCCTCTCGGCCCAGTTCAGCGCCACCGCCCGCACCGTGTCCGAGACCTGGACGACGGCTCTCCAGAACCATGCGCGGACCAGCGAAAGCCAGGTCAATGGCCTGGACCGGGCACTGGCTGCCTTCACGGACACCTTCGAGCAGCGCGCCAGTGCCTTGCTGGCCACGGTCAACGAGGCCGTGTCCAGGTCGCAATCGGACCAGGCCTCGGCGGATCGGCAGAGGCTGGAGGCCTGGACGCAGGCGCTGGAGTCCATGGCGGCCACGCTGCACGGCGAATGGCAGCGTGTCGGGGCGCAGACGCTCGCCCAGCAGCAGGCCGTCTGCCAGACACTGGAGAAGACCGCCGGCGAGATCACCCAGCGCAGCAGCGATCAGGCAAGCCGGACACTCGCCGACATGACGCGGCTGTTGGCCCAGTCCGAAGCGCTCATTCGTTCGCGCGTGGACTCGGAGGCCGACTGGGTGAAGCAGCACGGCGACCGCATGGAACAGCTGGCCAGTTTGTGGCGCACGGAACTCGGTGCGCTCAGGCAAGAAGAGGCAACGCGCGGCAACGCCGCCGTCGAGCGGCTGGGCGAACTGCAGGCTGCGCTGGCCGGTCATCTGGCCACGCTGGGCGCCGCGCTGGAAACACCCATGACCCGGCTCCTGCAAACGGCCTCTGAAGTGCCCCAGGCCGCTGCCGAAGTGATTGCGCAGTTGCGGCAGGAAATGACCCGGCTCACCGAGCGGGACAACCTCGCGCTTGAAGAGCGCACCGGCCTGGTGGAACAAATCAGGGCGCTGCTTCAGACCATCAACCAGGCCTCGGGCGAACAACGTGCGGCCATTGAGTCGCTGGCCGCCTCTGCGGCGGCGGTGATGGACCAGGCCAGCCAGCAGTTTGCCGACACGCTGGGCGCGCAGGCGGGCAAGTCCGCGGAAGTGGCGGCGCAGGTGGTCGGCAGCGCGGTCGAGCTGGCTAGCCTGGGCGAATCCTTCAAGCATGGCGTCCAGCTTTTCAACGCGACCAATGAGAAGCTGATTGAAAGCCTGCAGCGCATGGAGGGCACCATGAACCAGTCCATGGCGCGAAGTGACGAACAACTCGCCTACTACGTGGCGCAGGCGCGCGAGGTCATCGACCTCAGCATCACGTCGCAGCAGGGCATTGTCGAAGACCTGCGCCAGCTCCACAGCAAGCAAGCCGCGCAGTCCGTGGGAGTCGCCGGATGATCGACCTTGACGAAAGGGGCGACGGCATGGAGCAGACCGCGCCGGTCTGGGCCGTTTTCGGGGACCTGATGTCGGGCTTGCTGGGCGCCTTCGTGCTGATTCTGGTCGGGGTGCTGGTGGTCCAGATGGACCTGATGGCCAACCTGGAGGCGGAGGTGCAAAAGCGCCGGGTGGAGGAGCAGCGCCGTATCGCCCTGGAAAAGGCTCTGGCCATTCCGCTGGCAACGGGCCGGGTCACGCTGAACAACGGACGCATTGGCATCAGTGGCAGCGTGTTGTTTCCCCTGAACTCGGATCAGTTGCGTCCCGAAGGCCGGCTGCTGTTGAAGAGTCTCGTGCCCCCGTTGCAGGTGTACCTGGGTGAGCGCGATGAACTGTTGATGGTGAGCGGTTTTACCGACGACAAGCCCATCCAGGAAGGCAACCAGCGCTTTGCGGACAACCTGCAGCTGTCGGCCCAGCGCGCCCTGACGGTGACCCGTGCCCTGATCGAGGAAGGCATGCCGTCGTCCCGGGCCTTTGCCGCGGCGTTTGGCGCAGAGCAGCCGGTAGCCTCCAATACGGATGAAAAGGGGCGCGCGCTGAACCGGCGCGTGGAAATGGCGCCGGTGCCCAAGTCCGCCAATGTGAAACCTTCCACCCATGAGTGAGTCGGGGCTCGCCGAAATGCCGCATTCGCAGCGGGATGGAGAAAAGTCGCTTCTGTCGTGGCATGCGTCCTTGCGAAACGAAGGAGCCCAGCGCCTCGATCCCGCGCGCTTTCATTACCTGGAGGTGCTGTCGCAGCGCATGGACACAGCGCCAGGCGAGGTGCGACGCATCCTGGAAGGCAAGTTCAAAGTTGCACTGGCGGACTATGGCGAACGCTTCAGGCAGGCGCAGAAGGCGGCCAGCGACGAGTTGGCGAGCCTGTCAGCCAGGCATCCGGACCTGGCTAGTGAACTGCACCGGCTTTTCGCGGCAGGCGATTACGGGGGCATGCGCCGGCTGGGCGCGCAATCGGCGTTCAACAGACCCTGCGCGCCGCTGGCCCAGCTGAACCAGTACATCCAGAACGTGAAGCAGGACGGCATTGATCACCGCCTGGGGAGTGGTCTTGGGTGCAGTCTGGTCAGCGACATGGAGGCCAGTTCTGAAATGGCGAGCGTGCGTCGCTTCAGGGAGGCGTGGTCCAGGATTGCTGCCGAGGACCAGGTGGACCAGGCCGTCGAGCGAGGGCCTGTCAACGCCGGCCCGCTGAATTCGCACATGCTTGTGCTTCGTTCCCTTGCGCTGATGCGCAAGCTGTCACCCGACTACCTGCGGCGCTTTCTGTCGCATGTGGATACCTTGCTGTGGCTCGATCAGGCGAACCAGAAATACACGCCAGTGACGGCGAAACCGGCGCGTCGAAGCCGGCAGAAGAAATGAAGGCGAGTTGCGTGTGATTTGAGTCCTGCTATCTGCTATCTGCGATGTGCTCATGCAGATCAAGCGCCACCTCGATCTCTGCTGGATCGAAAGCGGTGATCAGCAGATAAGCGCCGGCATCCTGCGTATCAAGGCGCTTAAGCAGTGGTGGATTATTGAGAATCTTGCTCCCCGCCTGGTGCTCACCACCCATGAGCTGTGGGCCCTGAAGACCGGTCAACCCCCAGCAAGCCGGGCAGTGCATCGCAAGCCTTCACTCCGCTGGTCACACTCATCCGCTACGCAGGCGATGAACCCAACGATCTGGAACTGGTGTGCAACGCCATGGACCGGATCAGGAAGCTGCCTGCGGGCGCTGCGATCGCGCGCCGCTGGGCCGCGTTTGGGAAGTCATCACATCATGAACATCTACCCGCTGCAATTTGAAGTTCTGCAAATCAATGCCCAGTTGGAAAAGTCCACATTGACGGCTGGCGTCTGAGAGTTCCATGTCGCCGAACTTGATGAACCACTGGCAAGATGCGGCATGGCCAAGCTAAAACAGCCCAAGCGCATGATTCATCCATTGGAAATTCTCGTCTTAGCCAGATTGGGGGCGCTGATGGTCTGCTCTTTTTTACGCCCGTTATTTCTGCTGGAGCAGATTGGAATTTAGAAGTGAATTTCTTTACGTGTTGGGCGGTCGCAGGACCTGGTTGGCATCATCGCGCAGTTGCATTGCAATGCTGGCCGCCAGGTGGAGGCGGCGCAGCACCCACGGGCTGAGGTCGCTTTCAAAAGGGTCTGGCAACGCCACTGGGCCTGGTGAAGCATCGGTGCAAGGCGCGTCAGCGGCCGTTGCTGGCGGGTTGGCAATCAGGGTGGCTTCGATGATTTCGGCTGTCTGCATCAGTGGTGCGCGAATCTGCTCGGCATTGAGGCGTCCGCGACGCAGCAGCAGCATCGTTTTGACTGAGGTGAGTTGCGCGAGCAACTGGTAGCTGTGCGCGAGCAGCCTCCCAAGAGGCTCCAGCGGTGGGCGGACCGCGCGCGGCTCGGAGAGTGAGCGCTGGGTGGCCTGGACCAATGCCGAGAGGCTGTCATAGGCTTCACGCCGTGCGAGCCGCCATTCGAGTTCCGGCTCGTTGTCGACCGCCTGCAATTGACCCAGGCCCAGCGAGACGCGTGCATGGCGCACCTGGGCCGACAGCGTGCGAGCCACCAGCGCGGGGATCTGCGTGCGCTCCCATGAAGGCAGCACATAGCTGAAAGCCCAGGCGATGGCGACGCCTATCAGCGTGTCGGCCATGCGTTCGATCACGTCGAAGGCGGGACTCAGCTCCGCATTGAGCATGTGCGCCTGTACAAGGCCGAGCACTGTGGCCGCGACCGCCGTGACCAGATAGCGCCTGATGGCGAGGGCGTGCGCCACCGCCTGCGCGAGTGTCACGACCCCGAGCAGCACGGCCACCGGGGCATGCATGGACAGCAAGGCCGCGGCCAGAATACAGCCGATCAGCGTGCCTGCCACGCGGCTGTTGCGCCGTTCCAGCGTCTGGGCAAGGCTGCCGCGCAGAACCACCACAATGGTCAGCAAAATCCAGTAGTCGTGCGTGCCCCAGGGCAGCCCGAGTGAAAGGAGATAGGCGCTGCCGACGGCCAGCGCGGCGCGGATGGCGTGGCGCAGCGGCGGCGCATCCCAGCGCCACAGGGCGAAGAAAGGCCGCCAGGACCAGGCGGTTGGGCTCACAAACATTTGCCAGGCGGCGCGCACCACGGCCAGGTCGGGCTTGGCCTCGCCGCGCGCCAGTGCGATCAGGCGCAGGGTTTCATCATTGATGTTGCCGACGCGATTGGCCAGCCCGCGCGCCAGCATGGCTGGCGAGGGTGTGGCCTTATTGCCAGACGGCGGTGCATCTTCGCCCCAGTACAGCACCGCCAGTTGGGGGCGGCGGCTTTCAACGGGAGGCGGCTTGCGGCCGGCCAGCAGGGCGTCGGCCAACTGCTCGATCTCGTCGGCCAGGGCATCAAGAACCTCGCGCAGGGCATCCAGCACCGGTGCATGGCCGGGATGGGCCTTCAGCGTGTCGAGGTCGAGCTCGCAGGCCAGCAAGTGGTCGCGCATCTCCAGCACCTGGATCAGCATGCCGGCCAGCTGCTGCCGGCGCGGGGTGCGCGGCGATTCAAGCAGGATGTTTCGGGCCATTTGAAGTTGGTCGGTCAGTGCCGCCTGTTGTTTCAGCAATTGGCCAATCAGGGGTGCGTGGCGGCCGCGCTCCTCCGCGGCTGCCGGTGTGAACTGGCGCGACTGCGTGCGCATGAGACTGGTCAGCGATAGCAGCGTGTCCGCGAGCATCTGGACACGGTAACGCGCGTTGAGAGCCGCATTGGCGAGCGTCGCCCAAACCAGATAGCAGCCCGCGCCGAGCGCGAAATACAGGCTGCTGGACAGCGCGGATCCACCCGTGGAGTGCCCCGGCATGGCCATAGAGAAGATCATCGCGAACATGATGGACACCGCGATCGGCAGGCCGCGCTTGCCCCAGGCGCCCGCCAGGAAGGCGATAAAGGTGGCCGGCACCAGCAGCAGCCCCAGGTGAACAGGGGTGGCGTGCAGCACTTGGACGCCGAAGAAAAGTGGCAGACCGATCAGCGCCGCCGGCAGCAACTGCCAGAACTTCCCGCGCCTGGGAGCCGGCTGGTCGGGCGGAATGCACACGATGACGCCTACCGAGGCGGCTGAGGCGGCGAAAGCGCCCACAAACAGGTGCACGGCACTCGATATCAGCAACAGGCCGAGCGCAGCCGACAGACCAATCGTGATGTAGTAGCTCAGCGCGAAACGCAGGGCCGCCCGGGCGCGGCGTTGGGTGAAACGGGGGATCTGCATGGTGAATGGATTGAATGGCAAATCGGTATGAAAAGCAATTAGAGCGCAATTGTCTCGTCCGACCTGCATGGCCCGCTCGCCCCGTGCGGGTGATCGACATGGCGGATTCAAATTTGAAGTGCAACACCTTAACCAGGTAAGAAGGTGTCTCGCTGATAGACCGATGGAACCGGGGCCAGGGGCTTGACCAGACAATGTCGGTCAAGCCTCGGTTCAGTTTGGCGCTGAATCGGGGAGTACGGCTGTGACTTCAATCTCGATCTTCGCGCGCTCTTCCACCAGGGCGGCCACCTCTATGCAGGTCATGGCCGGGAAGTTTTTTCCCATGACTTCGCGGTAGACACCGCCCAACTCCTTGAGCCTGGCGACATATTCAGCCCGGTCCACGATGTACCAGGTCATGCGCACCATGTGCTCCGGCCCGGCGCCGCCGGCCTTGAGTACGGCCGCGATATTTTGCAGCGTCTGCCGGGTCTGCGCGATGAAATCATCGCTTTCAAACTGCTGCCGGGCATTCCAGCCGATTTGTCCGCCCACGAACAGCATGCTTCCGCGTGCGAGGATGCCGTTGGCGTAGCCCTTGGGTTCTGCCCAGTCGGGAGGTTGAATTTTTTTGATCATGATGCTTGCGGGATTCGTTGGAGGTAGGGTAAAAGCGCGCTGCGCAGTTCATCGGGAATGCACACGGGTTTTCCGTGGGGGATCTCCGAATAAACCACCACGCCATGGGCTCTCAGCTTGAGGGTGGCCGTGCTGCCCGGCGTCTTGGGTGGGCCATGAATTTCATACTGCATCCCTATGCTTGCGTTGCCCACTTTGGTCAATTCAAGCGTCATCGTGAGTTCGTCGCCATGGCGGCACATGCCCATGAATTCGGTTTTCAGGTCCACGATGGGAACGCCCGTCCCGCTTGCGATCAAGGCATGTTCGGGAAAGCCGATGTGAGTCAGAAAATCTTCCTGCACCTCATGCAGCAGGTAAAAAAATTGCGGATAGAAAACAATGCCGGCTGGGTCGCAGTGATGAAAGCGCACCTGTTTGTAGGTCGTGAATTTCATGATTGCCGCAGTTTGAAGCGTTGCAGCTTGCCGGTTTCGGTGCGCGGCAGTTTGGGCACAAATTCAATTTTTCGCGGGTATTTGAAGGGCGCCAATGTGGCCTTCACATGGTCTTGCAGTGTTTTCGCCAGGCTGTCGCTGGCCAGCTGATCGGGTTTGAGCACCACGAAGGCCTTGACGATCATGCCGCGCTCGTCGTCGGGCACCCCCACCACGCCGCATTCGGCCACCGCCGGGTGTTTGAGCAGCGCATCTTCCACCTCCGGGCCGGCGACGTTGTAGCCCGCCGTGATGATCATGTCGTCGGCGCGCGCCTGGTAGAAGAAATAGCCATCGGCGTCCTGCATGAAGGCATCGCCCGGGTAGTTCCAGCCGTCCTTGACGTAGTTGCGCTGCCGCGCATCGTCAAGGTAGCGGCACCCGGTAGGGCCCATCACCGCCAGCTTGCCAATGGTGCCGCGCGGCACTTCCACGCCATCGTCATCCACCACCCTGGCGGAGTAGCCCGGTACGACCCTGCCAATCGCGCCGCGGCGAACATCGCCTCCCGCCGATGAAATGAAAATATGGAACATCTCGGTGGCGCCAATGCCATCAATGATTTCAATGCCGGTGGCGTCTTTCCAGAGCTGCCGCGTCGCATCGGGCAGTCCTTCGCCGGCGCTCACGCAGAGCCGCAGGCTGGGCACGCCATGCTGCCTGGAAAAGGCGGCCATCTGGCGATAAAACGTGGGTGCGGTGTAGCAGATCGTGGCGCCCACCTGCCTGATGAGCTTGACCATCGCCTCGGGGGTGTAGGGGATGGATGGGTAGTAGACAGACGCCCCGGCCCACATGGGAAAAATCAGCATGCCGCCCAGTCCGAAGGTGAAGGCCAGTGGCGGTGAGCCCATCACGATGTCTTGCGGCCCGGCCTGGAGCACATGGCGTGGCCAGGTTTCGCAGGCGGCAAGTATGTCGCGGTGCGTGTGCACCGCCGCTTTGGGTTTGCCGGTGGTGCCCGAGGTGAAGGCCATCATGGCGATGTCGTCGGCCGCAACCGGGCAGGGCGTGAACTGGCTGTCCTTTTGCGCCGAGAGCACCGCCAGGGAACCCGGCTCGTTCATGAGGTTGAACGGGACGATGGTCTGCAGCGTGGCGCTTTGGTCTTTGGCGATTTTCAACTCTTCCAGCAGGCTGGCATCGCACAGCGCCAGCACCGGCTGCGCTTTCTCAATGATCTCGCCCAACTCCTTGGCGCGCAGCAGCGGCATGGTGGCCACCGCCACCAGACCGGCCTGGACCACGCCCAGCCAGGCCAGCGCCATGCCTATGGAGTTGCCACCCCGCAGCAAGACCCGGTTGCCCGGCACCAGCTTGAAGTCTTCGGTCAGCACCTGGGCAATCCGGTTGACGCGGGCCAGCGCGTCGGCATAACTCAGTGTGATCCTGTCCGAGCGCAGAAAGGGCCTGTCGCTGTGCCCCTCCCGAGCGGCCTTGGCGAACAAGACCTCCACCAGATTGGCCCGGGCCGGTATGCGCAGCTCGGGCAGCGCATAGACCAGGGTCGGGCATTGGTCCTGCGGCGGCAGGCGGTCGTGCACGAATCGGTCGGTTTGCGCCGAAGGCGCGGGAGAGCTTGAAGCGTTCATGATTGCAATACCGCCTTGCCAATGATGAGTTGCTGAACTTCGGTCGCGCCTTCGTAAATGCGCAGCGAACGGATGTCGCGGTACAGGCTTTCCACCTTGGTGCCGACCTTGACCCCCAGGCCGCCATGCATCTGCAGCGCCATGTCGATCACGCGCTGGGCGTTTTCGGTGGCCGTCATCTTGGCCATCGCGGCGGCCACGGTGCGGTCTCTGCGGCCTTCGGCCTCTGCCGTGGTGCCTGCGGGGCTGCCGACGCGCTCGCCTTGTTCGTTGTGATGGTCGCGCATCCAGGCGGCGCGGTAGGTCAGCAGCGCCGCCGCATCCACCAGGGCTGCCATGTCCCCGAGTTTGGCCTGCGTCAGTTGAAAGTCCGCCAGCGTCTGGCCGAACATCTTGCGTTCCTTCGCGAAACTCACGGCCTCTGCGAGGGCGCGGCGTGCCATGCCCAGTGCGGCACCGGCCACCGAGGCGCGGAAAATGTCCAGCGTCTGCATGGCCAGCTTGAAGCCGCCGTGCAGCGTGCCCAGCTGGGCGGCGCCTGCCAGTTGGCAGTGGACAAATTTCAATGTGGCCAGCGGGTGCGGCGCCATCACGGCGATGTGTTCGCTGCTGTCCAGGCCCTTGGTGGAGGCGTCCACGATGAAGGCCGTGATGCCGCGCGTGCCGGCGTCGGGGTCGGTTTTGGCAAAGGTGACGTAAAAATCGGCAATGCCGCCATTGCTGATCCAGGTCTTGCACCCGTTGAGGGCCCATCCGGCCTCCAGAGCGGTGGCGCTTGTGCTCATGGCGCCCGCGTCGGAGCCCGCGTCCGGCTCGCTCAGCGCGAAGGCGGCGATTTTTTCACCACGGGCTACTGCCGGCAGGTAAGCCGCTTGCTGCGCAGGTGTGCCTGCCAGGGTGATGGCGCCGCTGCCCAGTCCCTGCATGGCAAAGGCGAAATCGGCCAGCGGGGAGTGAAAGGCCAGGGTCTCGCGCAGAATCACCAGCGCCCGGGAGTCCAGCTTGTCGAGTGCGCCGCCCAGCGTCCCCTCCTTGCCGGCTGGCACGCAGTAGCGCAGCCAGCCCTGGTCGCCCAGCAAGCTGACCCATTCCCTGCAGGCCCGGCGGTCATCGCTTTCGTCGACATGCTGCTGCGGCATCCAGTCGGCCAGCCGGTGGCCGAGGTCGCGGTGCACGTCGTCAAAAAATGGCAGCGTCAGGTGGGTAGTGCTTGATCTCATGCGTGGAATATCCTTGCTGATTGGTTTGCTTGACTCAATCCCCGCGGAACACGGGTTTTTGCCTGGCCGCAAACGCTTCATAGGCGCGTGTGAAGTCCTGGGTCTGCATGCAGATGGCCTGGGCCTGGGCTTCGGCTTCTATCGCCTGGTCCAGCGTCATGGCCCACTCCTGGTGCAGCATGGTTTTGGTCATGCCGTGCGCAAACGTCGGGCCGCTGGCAAGCTCATGCGCCAGCTTGTGGGCCGCACCCAGCAGTTCGGGCGGCTCATGCAGCGCGTTGAAAAACCCCCATTGCAGGCCTTCCTGGGCGTTCATGGCGCGGCCGGTAAACAGCAGCTCCGAGGCGCGGCCCTGGCCGATCAGGCGCGGCAGCAGTGCGCAGGCGCCCATGTCGGCACCGGCCAGGCCGACGCGCGTGAACAGGAAGGCGGTTTTGGCCTGGGCCGTGCCCAGCCGCAGGTCGGCGGCCAGCGCCATCATGGCGCCGGCACCGGCGCAGATGCCGTCGATGGCCGCCACGATGGGTTGCGGGCACAGGCGCATGGCCTTGATCAGGTCGCCGGTCATGCGGGTGAACTCCAGCAGTTCGGGCATGCGCATCTTCGTCAGCGGGCCAATGATTTCGTGCACATCGCCGCCCGAGCAGAAGTTGCCGCCCGCGCCCGTCAACACCACCGCCTTCACATCGGTGGCGCTGTTCAGTGCGCGAAACAGGTCGCGCAGCTCGGCATAGGAGTCAAAGGTCAGCGGGTTCTTGCGCTCGGGGCGGTTCAGGGTCAGCGTGGCCACGCCGCCCTCGAAGGCGTAGGCGAAATGTTGCGCCTGGTAGCCGGCCAGCGCGTCGAATTGCGCGTGCATGGGGTTGGTGGGGCCTATGTAGTGCTTCATGCGGTTTCCAGTTTGTGGTTGCTGTGTTGGTTGCCTGATGGGGCGCTGTGGTGCTGCTTGACCTTGCCGAGCAGCTTGTGCAGGGATTCCACTTCGCGCGGCGACAGGGCTTCAAAGGCCGCCACAATCCAGGCCTCGTGCTGGCGCGCCATCTCGTCAAACAGCTTGCGTCCGCGCGCCGTCAGGCGCACGCGGTAGGCGCGGCGGTCACCCTCCACCTCCATGCGTTCCACCAGCCCTTCGGCGACCAGCTGGTCGGTGATGCCGGTGACATTGCCGCCGGTCACCATCATGCGGCGCGACAGCTCGTTCATCTTCAGGCCGTCGGGGCTGCGCTCCAGTTGGGCCATCAGGTCGAAGCGGGGCAGGGTGGTGTCGAACTGCTCGCGCAGCTGGCTGCGCACCTGCTTTTCCACCAGTTGGGTGCAGGTCAGCAGCCGCAGCCAAAGCCGCAGGGCTTCGGGGTGCTCGCTATGGCCTCGTGCTTCCAGGTCCATGGGATTCCTTGTGTTGATTTTGCTATCTATTTGGTAGCTTCTTGCGCCCGTCCTGCCTGGGCTGCAAGCTCTTTTTGCTTGGAAATTTCGCGGTAGAGCTGGTCCCTGCCGCTCAAATACTGTTTGGGCCAGTCCACGGCCCGGCTTTGCAGCTTGGCGGCCTCGTGCAGCGTCCAGGCCGGATCGGCCAGGTGCGGGCGGGCCAGCGCGCACAGGTCGGCGCGGCCGGCGGCAATGATGCTGTTGACATGGTCGACTTCGGAAATCGCGCCGACGGCGATGGTCTGTATGCCGACCTCGTTGCGGATGCGGTCGGCAAACGGCGTCTGGTACATGCGGCCGTAAACCGGCCGGGCCTGGCGCGTGGTCTGGCCCGAGGACACGTCGATCACATCGCAGCCGGCCTCCTTGAACAGCCGGGCCACCACGATCGCGTCGTCGGGCGTGTTGCCGCCCGGTGCCCAGTCGTGCGCGGAAATGCGCACGCTCATGGGCAGGTGCGCGGGCCAGACCGCGCGCATGGCGCGAAACACCTCCAGCGGGTAGCGGCAGCGGTTTTCGATGCTGCCGCCGTACCCGTCGCTGCGCACGTTGGTCAGCGGCGAGATGAAGGCCGACAGCAGGTAGCCGTGCGCGCAGTGCAGCTCCAGCCAGTCGAAGCCGGCGGCCGCGGCGCGCCGGGTGGCGTCCACAAACTGCTGCTTGAGCGCTTCCATGTGCGTCTGCGTCATGGCCTGCGGCGTCTGGTTGCGCTCACCATAGGGCACGGCGCTGGCCGACATCACCGGCCAGTTTTCATGGGGCCCACCGTCGGGTAGCGGTTCGTCCATCTCTTCCCAGCCCACCTGTGTCGAGCCCTTGGGGCCGCTGTGGCCGAGCTGCATGCCGATCTTGGCCGTGCTCTGGCCGTGCACGAAATCCACGATCCGCTTGAAGGCCGCCGTTTGCTCGTCGTTCCACAGTCCGGTGCAGGCCGGCGTAATGCGGCCCTCGGGGTTCGGGCTGGTCATCTCCACCATCACCATGGCGGCGCCGCCGAGCGCGCGCGCGCCCAGGTGCACCAGGTGGAAGTCCTGCGGCACGCCGTCGATGGCGCTGTAGGTCGCCATCGGCGAGCAGACAATGCGGTTCTTCAGCTCGGTGCCGCGCACCTTGAACGGGGTCAGCATGGGCGGCACGGGATGGCCCCCACGCTTCGCGGCGTTGCCTGCTGCGCTGCCCCCCGAGGGGGCTGCCCCGCTTTGGGGCGGCCCGGCGTCGGTGCGCCCGCCCGCCAGCCAGGCTTCGTAGCCTTCCAGCCATTTCGCATCGCGCAGCCGCAGGTTCTCGTGGCTGATGCGCTGCGAACGCGTCAGCAGCGAGTAGGCGAACTGCTCGATCTCCATGCCGCTGTAGCGGTTCACGTTCTCGAACCACTCGGTGGAGTTGCGCGCCGCGTTCTGGATCTTCAGCACCTCGACCGAGCGCACCGCCTCGTAGGCCTGCAGCGCTGCATCGGCGTTCGCATGCTGCGCAAAACAGCGGCTCAGTTCGATCGCATCTTCCAGCGCCAGCTTGGTGCCGCTGCCGATGGAGAAATGCGCGGTGTGCGCGGCGTCGCCCATGAGCGCGATGGGCACGCGCTTGCCTTCAACCGTTTCGTGATGCACCCAGCGCTCGCAGACCACGCGCGGAAAGCGGATCCAGATCGCCGAGCCGCGCACATGCGTGGCGTTGTTCATCAGGGCGTTGCCGTCCAGGTATCTGGCAAACAGCCGCTCGCAAAAGGCGATGCCGTCTTCCTGGCTCATCTGGTCCAGGCCATGCGCCTTCCAGACGGCTTCCGGGGTCTCGACGATGAAGGTCGAGGTGTTGTCGTCGAACTTGTAGGCGTGCGCGGCGAACCAGCCGTGCTCGGTCTGCTCGAACGCAAAAGTGAACGCGTCGAAGGTCTTGCGCGTGCCCAGCCAGACAAAGCGGCAGGCGCGCAGCTCGACATCGGGCTTGAAGGTTTCGGCGTAACGGTTGCGGATGCGGCTGTTCAGGCCGTCGCTGGCCACCACCAGGTCGGCCTGGTACTGCGCGGCGATGGCCTGGTCGTCTGTGACGTCGGTTTCAAACACCAGCTCGACACCCAGCGCCATGCAGCGCTCCTGCAGGATGTTGAGCAGGCGCTTGCGGCCTATGCCGCAAAAACCATGGCCGCCCGAGCGCACGCTGCGGCCCTTGAAAAACACCTCGACGTCGTCCCAGTGGTTGAAGGCATCGCCAATCAGCTGCGCGCTGACCGGGTCGGCCGCGCGCAGATTGCCCAGGGTCTGGTCGGACAGCACCACGCCCCAGCCGAAGGTGTCGAAGGGACGGTTGCGCTCGACCACCGTGACCTGATGCGCCGGGTTCTGCAGCTTCATCAGCAGGGCGAAATACAAACCTGCGGGACCACCGCCCAGACAAAGGATGTGCATGAATGCGTGCTCTCTAGATTAATCTAGCTTTAATTATTTAGGTTTAAAGCAAATTCGTCAAGTGCGTGTTTCCCCATGCCGAAAGGGCGGGCTTTCCGGGGGCGGGATCAGGGGTTGAAGAAGGGGGGCGGCGCGTCCGGCCGCGATGCTCAGGGCGCCTGAAAGCCTGCTGCGCGGTAAGTGAGCACCAGGGTGTCCCGAAAGCCGCTTCCGCTGTGGCCGTCGGCCGGAAGAATGGGCGTGGTTTCGTGAATCAGGCGGGCGTCGTCCAGCAGCAGGGCGGTCAAGGGCTCCTGCATCAAAAAACGCACGCCCTGCGGCCCAAAAGCGTCAAACACCCGGGTTTCACCGCCCTTCACGCCCTGGCGTGCGACCATCAGCACCACCACAAAGTCCACGCCGTCGCGGTGCGCGCCTTCAGGCGTAGGCCGGCCCACGCCGCCTGCGGTATCGATGCGGAACTGGTGGGCTTCGATGTGCCAGCGCGGCACGGCCCGAACCTGGGCAAACAGCTTGCCGAAGCTGGCCAGCAAGTCGGTCCAGGCGGGCGCCTGGGCCACGGCCGGCTCTATGGGGTCAAACCAGCGTTCAAAGCCGCCATGCAGGGCGTTGTATTCGGTGGGTTGCCAGTGGGCGCGGTGCGGGGTCTGGGTCAGCGTCCCGCCGGGAAACTCCTGCACGTAGCAGGCATGACGGCGCTTGCGGTAACCCCCGCCATCCTTGAGGTGGGCGTCGGGCGGCAGCCGGTTCCAGGAGTCGGTCAGCTGCATCCAGCCTTCCGTCCATTGCGGCGTCGGGAGCTGAAGGCTGGCCGTCAGGTCGGCCGGGTAAAGCAGGCTCAGGCCGTCCTGGCGAAGCGCCTGGTCGGCGGGTTTTTGAGCAGTGGCAATATTGAACATGCATCTATTTTGCTTTACCCCGCCGCCGTCCGCCCGGCCCGGTGAAGTCCGCAGAAATGGCGGCCACGGGAAGTCAGCCCGAGGCGGCGAAAAAGGAGGGAGGCCTGAGGGGCTATGGGTGAGTCATCAGCGGAAAATGACGGGTAAAAAGAAGTGAACCCGGCCTATGTACATGCCTCTAACAGCTGCTCATAATGAAATCGCTGTTTTAACCGAGAGGAAACCGCAATGCTTTACAAATTCAAATCAAAAGATATTGGCGACGTCATCATGCTGGAACCCAATGGCCGCCAGATGCTGGAAATCATCGGCAAGGAGGCCGGGCCCAGGGGCATCATCCTGCCCGAACAGATGGCCGCCGCGATTGCGGCGCTGAAAGCCGCCATTGCCGACGAGGAGGCCAGGGACAAGGTGCGCTATGCCGAACCGGCCGGCGCCGCACGCGAGGATGAGTTGCCCAGCCATGGCGATCCCGTGGCGCTGCGCCAGCGCGCGCAGCCCTTTATCGAGATGCTGCAGCACAACCTGGAGGCCGGCCACCAAGTCGTGTGGGGCGTTTAGCCTGGCCGCTTTTCAGCTGACCGGCTGACGCCCGCGCCACGAATCAGACGCCCCGGCCCCCGGGGCTTTTTTGTGGCCGGCTGCGGGCCATGCGGCATGGCCGCAAGAAGATCAGTCCACCTTGGCGCCGGAGGCTTTCACCACCTGGGACCATTTTTTGTGCTCGGCGTTGATGAAGGCGCTGAACTGCTGGGGCGTATTGCCACTGGGGATGGCGCCCTGCGCCAGCAGCTTTTCCTTGATCGCCGGCGTGTTCAGTGACTTGGCGACTTCCTGCTGGATGCGGCTGACGATGTCGGGCGGCGTGCCGGCAGGCGCCAGCAGGCCAAACCAGGAGCTGGCCTCAAAGCCCTTGAGCGCGGGGCCGCCCGCCTGCTCGACCGTCGGCACCTCGGGCAAGACCGCTGAGCGCTGCGAGCTGGTCACGGCCAGGGCCTTGAGCTTGCCCGATTTAATCAGCGCCATCGACGAGGGCAGGTTGTCGAACATCACATCCATGTCGCCGCCCAGCAGCGCCAACAGGGCAGGGCCCGAGCCGCCATAGGGAAAGTGGATCATGAAGGTGCCGCTCATGGTCTTGAAGAGTTCCCCGGCCAGATGAATCGAGGTGCCGTTGCCGCTGGACGCCATGTTGAACTTGCCCGGATTGGCCTTGGCCACGCGGATGAAGTCGGCCACATTGTTGATGCCGGCGGCCCGGGCTTTTTCGGTGTTGACGACCATCACATTGGGCACGCCCGCCACCAGGGTGATGGGGGCGAAGTCTTTTTGCGGGTCGTAGGTCATCTTGCTGTAGAGCGACTTGTTGATGCCGTGCGTTCCGACGGTTCCCATCAGCAGGGTGTAGCCGTCGGGCGCCGACTTGGCCACCACGTCGGCGCCAATGTTGCCGCCGGCCCCGGCGCGGTTCTCGACCAAAAAGGGCTGGCCGAAGGCCTTGGTGAGTTCGGGCGCCATCGCGCGAGCCAGGATGTCGGTGGTGCCGCCGGGTGCGAAGGGCACCACGATCTTGACCGGCCTGGCGGGCCAGGGGCTTTGGGCTGCGGCCGGATTTGCTGCAAAAATAATAGCTGCCAGCGCAGAGTAGACGAGGGCTAGGCGGCGATTTTGTTTGAAATTGAGCGTCAAGGTGGTCTCCGGTGGGTGATGGGCGCTGCGGCAGCAAAACGATAGCCCTGGCCAAACCGCTCTTCAAGAGGGTTAATCCGGGCATAAAAAAGCCGCCCGGCAATCACCGGGCGGCTTTGGCGGTCAAGGCCGGGCTGGTCAGTCGGCGAATTTGCCGGCGGCTTCAATCACCGGCTTGAGCTTGGCGATCTCGGCCGCCACAAAAGCCTTGTGGGCCGCCGGCTCGACGCGATTGTCAGTGACTACCACGGCGCCCAGGCCTTCCTGCCGCTTGATGAAGTCGGGGTCCTTCAGTGCCAGCTTGAGCGCCGCATTGATCTGGGCCAGGGCGGCGGGCGGCGTGCCCTTGGGGGCATACAGGCCGTGCCAGATCGTCAGGTTGAAGCTCTTCAGGCCCATTTCCTGCAGCGAGGGGTAGTCCTTGAGCAGCTTGTTGCCGCTCAGCGGCCTGGCGGTCGTCACCGCATAGGCCTTGACGCGGCCGGCTTCAATCTGGCCGGTGGTGTTGGTGGTCTGGTCGCACATCATGTCGACCTGGCCGCCCATCAGCGCGTTCATGGCCGGTGCCGTGCCGCCAAACGGAATGGTGGTCATGGCATCTTTGGCATTGATGGCCGCCTGCCACATCAGCCCGCACAGATGCGAGGCTGAACCCAGGCCGGCGTGGGCGATGTTGAGTTTGCCGGAGTTGTTGCGAATGTAGTTTTCAAGATCGCGGTAGTTGTTGGCGGCCAGCTGGGGTTTGCCAATGATGGTCATCGGCACTTCATTGATCATGCCCAGGTAGTCGAAGTCCTCGAGGGGCTTGTAGGGCAGCTTGCGGTACAGGCCGGGTGCGGCCGCCATGCCGATGTGGTGCAGCAGCAGCGTGTGGCCGTCAGGCGCCGCCTTGGCGACCTTGTTGGCGCCTATGGTGCCACCGGCGCCGTTGACGTTTTCCACCACGAAATTGGCGCCACCCATGGATTTGCGCATGGCTTCGGCCAGGTCGCGCGCCACGCGGTCGGTGGGGCCACCGGCCGCAAACGGCACCACCAACGTGATGGGCCTGGAGCCCGGGAAGGTTTGGGCGCTGGCGGCGAAGAGGGCCGTGGCTGCGGCAGCCAGGACTAGCAGGCGTTTCATGAGCATCTCCTTGTATTGAAGCCGCGAAGTTTAAGGGCGGTCCTCTGCGCTCGCATCGCGGGAACTACTTAGGGGCAATCCCGTCCATGGGGACCTGGCTGCGCTTTCTTATTTCTTTCTTATTGGTAGCTGCGGGCATCCTCTATCACCTTGCCATCGTTGGGCAGGCTGCCCGGCGCCAGCAGCTCCACCGTGCCGCGCAGCTTGGTGACATCGCGAATGGCTTCGCCGATGCGCTGCGCCATTCCGGCCGGTGCAGAGGCCGCCTCGACCTGGAGCGTCATGCTGTCGTTGGCCATCTCGCCGCTGACGACCAGCCGCGCCTTGATGACTTCGGGGAAACGCCGGGCGATGTCTGCCACCTGGGCCGGATGCACGAACATGCCGCGCACCTTGGTGGTCTGGTCGGCCCGGCCCATCCAGCCCTTGATGCGGGTATTGGTGCGTCCGCTCGGGCAGGCGCCGGGCAACACGGCCGACAGGTCGCCGGTGCCAAAACGGATTAGCGGGTAGTCGGGGTTGAGCGTGGTCACGACGAGTTCACCCACCTCGCCCTCGGCGACCGGGTCGCCGGTGCCGGGGCGGACAATTTCCACGATCACGCCTTCATCGAGCACCAGCCCTTCGCGGGCTTCGGTCTCGTAGGCTATCAGGCCCAGGTCGGCCGACGCATAACACTGGTAGCCGGCGATGCCGCGCTCGGCCAGCCAGTCGCGCAGGCTGGGCGGAAAGGCCTCGCCCGAGACCAGCGCCCGGGTGACGGTGGGCAACGCCACCTTCATCTCGGCGGCTTTCTCGACAATGATCTTCAGGAAGCTCGGCGTGCCGATATAGCCGGCGGGCCTGAGTTCGGCCATGGCCTGCACCTGCTGCTCGGTCTGCCCGGTGCCGCCGGGAAACACGGTGCAACCCAGGGCATGCGCGCCGGTTTCCATCATGGAGCCGGCCGGCACGAAGTGATAGCTGAAGCTGTTGTGGATCAGCTGGCCGGGGCGAAAACCCGCGGCATGCATGGCCCGGGCCATGCGCCAGTAGTCCTTGCGCGTGCCTTCGGGCTCGTAAATCGTGCCGGGGCTGGCAAACACGTGCGGCATCAGAGCGCCGTAGCGCAGCGCGCTGAAACCGCCAAACGGGTCGCCGCCCGCCCGGCGTTCGGCCTGCTGGCGTGCCAGCAATTCGTGCTTGCGGGTGACCGGCAGGCGTGCCAGCGCCGTGCGTGAGTGGATGGTGCTGCCGTCGACCCCTTGCAAGATGGCGGCAAAGGCCGGCGCATGCGCCTGCGCGTGGGCGATCTGCTGCGGCAGGGCGGCGAGCTGGCTGGCCTCGCGTTGCGCAGGGCTTCGCACTTCCAGTGCGTCGTAATGTGTTGTCATTTGAGATCTTCCAAATCTTGTCAATACCTCAGTGCGATCAGATTGCAGTGGCGGACCAGGCGCGATGAATTTCAAACCAGCAGGGGCCGCGGAACCGGCTTTGCCGGGCCGCAGGCGCAGCGCCCCCTCGGGGGGAAGCGACCCGCGCAGCGGCGGAGCGTGGGGGCCCTATGCCAGCCAGCGCTTGCGTCGCTTGTAACTCTTGACGTCCTTGAAGCTCTTGCGTTCACCGCCGCCCACGCCGAGGTAGAACTCCTTCACGTCCTCGTTGCTGGCCAGATCGCTGGCGGCGCCGTCCATCACGACCCGGCCGCTTTCCATGATGTAGCCATAGTCGGCGTATTTCAGCGCCATGTTGGTGTTCTGCTCGGCCAGCAGGAAGGTGACTTTTTCTTTCTGGTTCAGGTCCTGCACGATGTTGAAAACCTCTTCCACAATCTGCGGCGCCAGGCCCATGGAGGGTTCGTCCAGCAGCACCATGGAGGGATTGGCCATGAGCGCCCGGCCAATCGCGCACATCTGCTGCTCGCCACCCGAGGTGTAGGCCGCCTGCGAGCTGCGCCGGGTTTTCAGGCGCGGAAAATAGGTATAGACCTTTTCCAGGTTGGCGGCAATTTCGCTTTTGCTGTGGCGGGTGTAGGACCCTGTGAACAGGTTTTCTTCAATGGTCAGGTGGGCAAAGCAGTGCCGTCCTTCCATCACCTGCACCACGCCGCGCTGCACCAGGTCGGCCGGCGACAGGTTTTCGATGCGCTCGCCGCGCAACTCGATGGAGCCCTTGGTAACCTCGCCGCGTTCGCCCTTGAGCAGGTTGGAGATGGCGCGCAAGGTGGTGGTCTTGCCCGCGCCGTTGCCGCCCAGGATGGCGACGATGCGGCCTTCAGGCACCTGCAGGGATACGCCCTTGAGCACGAGGATCACATGGTTGTAGATGACCTCGATGCCGTTGACGTTTAAGACGATGGGGCTGGAGTCGTGTGTCATGGTTGCGATGAGCGGTGGAGGGTTTTCAAGGCCAGGACACCGCGCACCCGGCTTTGCCGGTGCGCCAGTGTCGCCCCTTGAGGGGGCGGCGGCGCTGAGCGCCGCCACGGGGGGAGTCAGCTTTGGCAGTCGGCCGCGTTGCGGCGGGTCATCTTCTTGTCGGCCATGTACTTTTCGGCACCGGCCTTGACCATGGGCTTGAGGATTTGCTCGTCCGCCTGAATGAAGTCGGAGCTGAACTCCCACTTGCTGCCGTTCCAGGTCTGCACGCGTGCCCAGGTCGAGCCCATGTGGTCAGAGCAGGATGTGGACAGCGGGCGCATGATGCCCGCGAAGCCCAGCGCGTCCAACCGCTTCTGGTCCAGCGCCAGGTTTTCCATGCCCCAGCGAACCTGCTCGCCGGTCATGACCTTGCCCTTGCCAAAGCGTTCCTGGGCCCGGCGCACGGCCTCGATGCTCAGCATCTGGATGATCACGCCGCGGGTGTACAGCACCTGGCCGACTTCATCCTTGGGGCCGGTGCCCTGGCCCTTTTCGTGCACATATTTCAGGATGTCCTGAATGACCTTGGGCTGCTGGCCGGAGGTGTTGAGCGCCAGGGCGTGGTAACCCTTGGCGCCTTCGCCCACGTCCTTGACGTCGGGCTCGGCACCGGCCCACCACACGCCATACATCTTGTCGCGCGGATAGCCGGTGGCCTGCGCTTCCTTGAGCGCCGTCGAATTCATCACGCCCCAGCCCCACAGCAGCACGTAGTCCGGCCGGGTCTGGCGCACCTGCAGCCAGGCCGATTTCTGCTCGACACCGGGCGCCGTGACGGGAATCAGCTGCAGGTCAAAGCCATGCATCCTGGCGCGCTCCTGCAGCAGCGGGATGGGCTCCTTGCCAAAGGGGGAGTCGTGGTAGACCAGCGTGATCTTCTTGCCCTTGAGCTTGTCGAGGCCGCCTTCCTTCTGGCCGATGTGCTGGATCAGGATGTCGGCGCCGGTCCAGTAACTGCCCATCAGCGGGAAGTTCCATTTGAAGGCCTGGCCGTCCTGCGAAACGGAGAGGCCATAGCCCAGCGTGATCAGGGGGACTTTGTCCGTGGGTACTTTTTCGGTCAGCGCAAAGGTGATGCCGGTGGCCTGCGGGTCGAAAATCGCAACGCCCGGGCGGCCCTTCAGGCGCTCGTAGCATTCCACGCCTCGGTCGGTGGCGTAGCCGGTTTCGCATTCCTCGTAGGTCAGCTTCACACCGTTGATGCCGCCGTCGCGAGCATTGACCATCTTGAGGTAGTCCTGCTTGCCGTTGGCCCAGGGCACGCCGTTGGGCGCATAGGGGCCGGTGCGGTAAGACAGCAGTGGGAAGAACTGCTCCTTGGCCTGCGCCCAGGCGCTGGTCGTCAGCATGGCCGAAGCGCCGGCGGCGATGGCAGCCACGGCCAGAATCAAATCTCGAATCTTCATGGTTGTCTCCTGAAAGTTAAAAGCAAAGCACCTGAAAAACCGATCTCGAAAACAGACACCTGAATCAGCGCGCAAGCCCCGGGACGCGCCTGGGCTTCAATGAGGAAAGGGCCACAGGCGCAGCTTCTGCTTGGCCGTGGACCACAGCTTGGCCAGACCGTGTGGTTCCACGATCAGGAACCAGACAATCAGGCCGCCAAAAATCATCAGCTCGGCATGGGAGACCCCCGCCGTTGAAATCTCTATGCCGGCCAGGCCCGCCAGCGCGGGCAGTGCCTGGCTCAGCGCAATCGGCAGCACGGTGATGAAGGCCGCACCGAGAAATCCACCCAGGATTGAGCCCAGCCCGCCTATGATCACCATGAACAGCAGGCGGAAGGAGAAGTCCACCGAAAAGGCCGCGGGCTCCCAGGCGCCCAGATGCACAAAGCCCCAGAGCGCGCCGGCCATGCCGATGATGAAGGAGCTGACCGCAAAGGCGCTGAGTTTGGCGTACATGGGCCGGATGCCAATGACGGCGGCGGCCACGTCCATGTCGCGAATCGCCATCCACTCGCGGCCGATCGCGCCGCGCACCAGGTTCTTGGCCAGCAGCGCTATCACCACCAGAATCGACAGGCACAGCCAGTACTTGCTGTGCGCGCCTTCAATCGGCAAGCCAAACACCTGCAGCCCGGTCACCGAGATGGAGCCCGATGGCGAGTCGTTGGTGAACCACTTGATGCGAAGAAACATCCAGTCGCTGAAAAATTGTGCGGCCAGTGTTGCCACCGCCAGGTACAGGCCCTTGACGCGCAGGCTGGGCAGGCCAAACAGGATGCCGAAGAAGGTGGCGCACAGCCCGCCCAGAATCAGCGCCGGAATCAGCGGCAGGCCGGGCATGCGCACGAAGAAGTTGTAGGCGCCATAGGCCCCCACGGCCATGAAGGCCCCCGAGCCCAACGAGATCTGGCCGCAATAGCCGACCAGGATATTCACGCCCAGTGCGGCCAGTGAAATGATCAGGAAGGGAATCAGGATGGCGCGAAAGAGGTAGTCGCTGGCCAGCAGCGGCACCGCCACAAATGCGAAAAGCAGAAGCAGACCGATGACGATGCGGTCCTGCAGGATGGGGAATATCTGCTGGTCGGCCCGGTAGGTGGTCTTGAACTGGCCGTTTTCTCTGTAAAGCATGTTGGATGTTCCGTTGATCTTTTAGCTACGACGCGCTGCGCTTAACTTGCTGCGCAAGCTGGCCTGCACTGAAAAATCATCCTTCGCCGTATCCGGCGAAGGACCCGCCCGCGGGTTGATCTCGTATTTCATACGCGGTCGATTATTTTTTCGCCGAAGAGGCCTTGCGGCCTGAACAGCAGGAAGCCCAGCGCCAGCACATAGGCAAACCAGATCTCGATGCCACCGCCGACAAAGGGGCCGAGGTAGACCTCGGAGAGTTTTTCGCCCACGCCGATGATGAGGCCGCCAATGATGGCGCCCGGTACCGAGGTCAGGCCACCCAGAATCACCACCGGCAGGGCGCGCAGGGCCACGGTCGCCAGTGAAAACTGCACGCCCAGCTTGCTGCCCCAGATCATTCCGGCGACCAGCGCGACAACACCTGCCACGCACCAGACGATGACCCAGATGCGGTTCAGCGGAATGCCTATGGACTGCGCGGCCTGGTGGTCATCGGCCACGGCGCGCAAGGCCCGGCCGGTGGAGGTCTTCTGGAAAAAAAGGCTCAGCAGGGCGACCAGCAGCGCTGCGATCAGGGCCGCGTAGAGATCTTCCTTGTTGATCAGGATGCCGCCCTGGAATGCCGACTCCAGCACAAAGATGGGTTCTTTGGGCATGCCGATATCGATCTTGTAAATGCTGCTGCCAAAAAGGGTCTGGCCCAGGCCTTCCAGGAAATAGGCAATACCCAGGGTTGCCATCAGCAGCGTTGCGCCTTCCTGGTTGACCAGGTGGCTCAGCACCAGGCGCTCGATCAGCCAGGCCACCGCAAACATGATGGCGCCCGCCACCGCAAAGGCGGCCACGTTGGCCAAGAGCAGGCTGTTGATGCCCGTCCACTGCGGAATCCACTCAGAGAACCTGGCCATGGCCAGTGCGGCAAACAGCACCATTGCACCCTGGGCGAAGTTGAAAACGCCCGAGGCCTTGAAGATCAGCACAAAGCCCAGTGCCACCAGTGAATACAGCATGCCGGCCATCAGGCCGCCTAGCAAAGTTTCCAAAAAAAATGCCATCAGATGCTCCAATTTCCAGCAGCGGCCGCAGAACCGGCTTCGCCGGGCTGCAGGCGGCGTCCCCTGCAAGGGGAGAGGCGGCTACGCGAAGCGAGTCCGCAACAGGGGTGTGTCATATTCATTAGTGACTGGTGCCGAGGTAAGCCCGGATCACGTCTTCGTTGTTGCGTACTTCGTCAGGGGTGCCGTCGCCTATCTTTTTGCCGTAGTCCAGCACCACCACGCGGTCTGAAATGTCCATGACCACGCCCATGTCGTGCTCGATCAAGACCACCGTCGTTCCGAACTCGTCGTTCACGTCGAGCACAAAGCGGCACATGTCTTGTTTTTCCTCCACGTTCATGCCGGCCATGGGCTCGTCGAGCAGCAGCACCTGCGGCTCCATGGCGAGCGCCCGGCCCAGGTCCACGCGCTTTTGCAGGCCGTAGGGCAGCTGCCCCACAGGCGTCTTGCGATAGGCCTGGATTTCGAGGAAGTCGATGATGCGTTCCACCGCTTCGCGGTGTTTGATTTCCTCTTTTTCGGCGGGGCCGATGCGCAGCGCCTGCAGCAGCAGATTGCTTTTGATCTTGAGGTTGCGGCCCGACATGATGTTGTCGAGCACGCTCATGCCCTTGAACAGCGCCAGGTTCTGGAAGGTGCGGGCCACACCCATCACGGCCACCTGGTGGCTGTTCATGTGCTTGAAGGTCTGGCCGCGGAAGGTAATCGAGCCCTGCTGCGGTGAGTAGACGCCGTTGATGCAGTTGAGCATGGAGCTCTTGCCGGCGCCGTTGGGGCCGATGATGGCGCGGATCTCGTGTTCCTTGACATTGAAGGAGATATCCGTCAGCGCCTTCACGCCGCCGAAGCTCAAGGAGATATTGCTGATATCCAGGATGACCTCGCCGATTTTCTTGGCCGTGACTATCGGCTGGTTGGCGCTGGTCTGTTCGACCAGCCGCGCCGCAGTGGCCGGTTCGATGATTTCAGCGGGCTCGGTCCGCAGGGGAATGGTGCTCATGCTACCGCCTTCACAGGTGCAAATGTTTTCGTGTCCGCAATCTTCAGGGTCGCGCTCACGCTGCCGCTGCGCCCGTCTTCAAACTTCACCACGGTTTCAATGAACTGCTCGGTCTTGCCGCCGTACAAAGCGTCAATCAGCGGCTGGTATTTCTCGGCGATGAAACCGCGGCGCACCTTGTTGGTCCGGGTCAGTTCGCCGTCATCGGCGTCCAGCTCCTTGTGCAGCACCAGGAAGCGGCTGATCTGCGAGCCGGCCAGCAAGGCATCGGCGCTCAGGTCGGCGTTGACCTTTTCGACGCACTCCTTGACGAGCTGGTAGACCTCGGGCTTTTGCGCCAGGTCGGTGTAGCCGGCATAAGGCAGGTTGCGCCTTTCGGCCCAATTGCCCACCGCGTCAAAGTCGATGTTGATGAAGACGCAGACTTTCTCGCGGCCATCGCCGTAGGCCACGACTTCCTTGATGTGCGGGAAGAACTTGAGCTTGTTCTCGACATATTTGGGCGCAAACAGGGCGCCGTCGTTGGCGCCGCCCTTGATGCGGCCCACGTCCTTCACCCGGTCAATGATCTTGAGGTGGCCGCTGGCGTCCAGAAAGCCCGCGTCGCTGGTGTGGTACCAGCCGTCGGCGGTCAGCACTTCCGCGGTGGCGGCAGGGTTTTTGTAATATTCCTTGAGCAGTCCGGCGGACTTGACCAGGATTTCACCGTTGTCGGCGACCTTGATTTCCACCCCCCGACAGGGCACGCCCACGGTGTCGGCGCGCGCCTGGTTGTCGGGCTGCAGGCAGACAAATACGGCGGTTTCGGTGGAGCCGTAAAGCTGCTTGAGGTTGATGCCGATGGAGCGGTAAAACGTAAAGAGGTCCGGGCCAATGGCCTCGCCGGCGGTGTAGGCCACGCGCACGCGCGAAAAGCCCAGATTGTTGCGCAGCGGGCCATATACCAGCAGGTTGCCTACGCTGTACAGCAGGGCCTGCAGGGCGCCCACCGGCTTGCCGTCCATGCGGGCTGGCCCCACGCGCTTGGCCACCGCCATGAAATAGTTGAACATGCCGCGCTTGACGCGCCCGGCGTCCTCCATGCGGATCATCACGCTGGTCAGCAGGCCTTCAAAGATGCGCGGCGGCGCAAAGTAATAGGTCGGGCCGACCTCCTTGAGGTCAATCGTCACCGTGCTGGCGCTTTCGGGGCAGTTCACCACGTAGCCGCAGCACAGCCACTGCGCGTAGCTGAAGATGTTCTGGCCTATCCAGGCCGGCGGGAGGTAGGCCAGCACTTCTTCGTTGGCCGTGAGCTGGTCAAAGTCGGCACCGGCTTGCGCACGGTCCAGCAGGGTCGCATGCGTGTGCACCACGCCCTTGGGGTTGCCGGTGGTGCCGGAGGTGAAAAACATCGCGGCCACGTCGTCGGGGCTGGCCTTGTCGACCTCCGCCTTGAACAGGGCGGGCTGGCTTGCTGCCAAGGCCTGGCCGGCTTCGAGCAGCCGGTCCAGCGACATCAGGCCGGGTTCGTCGTAGTTGCGAAGGCCGCGCGGGTCGTCAAAAATGATGTGAGCCAGGTCCGGGCAGCGATCGCGGATTTCCAGCAGCTTGTCGACCTGCTCCTGGTCTTCCACCATGGCAAAGCGCACGTCGGCATTGGTGATGGGAAACACGCATTCGGCGCCCACGGCATCCTGGTACAGCGGAATCGGAATGGCGCCCAGCGACTGCGCGGCCAGCATGGTGGCATAAAGGCGCGGGCGGTTGGCGCCTATCACCGCCATGTGCTCGCCACGCTGCAGGCCGGCCTGGTGCAGGCCGCAGGCAATGTGCTCGACCAGCGTGGCCATGCCGGCCCAGCTGTGCGCCTGCCAGATGCCGTATTCTTTCTCGCGCATGGCCGCGGCGTCCGGGCGCTCGGCCGCATGTTTGAGCAGCAATCGGGGGAAAGTGGTCTGCATTCCGCGTCCTTGTCTCGAGTTTTGGTGCGGCCTTCTTTCAGAAAAAGCCGCTGGTATGCGCCGCATGGTAAGACCGCATTTGACGTTATCTTGTCATTGCAACGACAATTTCGGGGTAAGTCCTACTGGGGTGTGCCCGGAGTTGGACCTGTTTATCGGATAGGGCGCCCTTTCTTCCATTCCTTTGAGACCCCATGTCCACTGACCTGACCCTCCACCAGCGCCGCCGAAAGCCCACGCCTGATGAGCTGCAAGGCATTCCGTGGCTGCGCCTGCTGCGCCCCGATGAGCGCGCATTTGCGGTGGCTGAGTTGCTGGTGGGCGATGCCGCGCCCGGCGACTATGTCTGCCGTGTCGGCAAACCGGTGACCTACTGGTTCGGCGTGATCGAGGGGCTGCTCAAGATGAGTTCCGACAATGCCCAGGGCATGACCATGACCTTCGCCGGCCTGCCGCCTGGCGGCTGGTTTGGCGAAGGCACGACGCTCAAGCGCGAGCCCTACCGCTACAACATCCAGGCGCTGCGCAAAAGCGTGGTGGCCGGTTTGCCGGTCGACAGCTTTCACTGGCTGCTGGATCACTCGATCGGCTTTAACCGCTTTGTGATGAACCAGCTCAATGAGCGCCTGGGGCAGTTTATTTCCGCGCGCGAGATTGACCGCATGAACGATCCGGATCTGCGCGTAGCGCGCAGCCTGGCCGCGCTGTTCAATCCGGTGCTGTACCCGGGCGTGGGCGATGTGTTGCGCATCACCCAGCAGGAACTCGCCTATCTGGTGGGGCTGTCACGCCAGCGTGTCAATGAGGCGCTGGCTTCACTGGAGGCGCAGGGCATGATACGGGTGGAATACGGCGGGCTGCGCGTGCTTGTGCCCGAGGCCTTGCGCTCGCAGGTATTTGCCAGGGGGCCACAGCCCTGACAGCCCCTGGTTGTTAAAGCGGCAGTGTGAGCTGCAGCCCTGGCGACCAGGCGCGGCCGGGCGCAGGCTAGTAATTCTGGCTTTGCGCCCGGCCGCGCCCGAAAGCCAGTCCCCCGCAACAAGCGCCAGCAGCAGTCGGGCTGATTTCATGAGTCCTCCTCTGTCAATGGACAGTTATCAGGGAACGCCGGATTTTCATGAGGCGCACCGGCGGCGAAAAAGCAAGGGGCCGGCGCCCCGAAAACGGGTCATTGGAGGGCAAATGCCGGCCGCCAGGATCACCGACAATCAAGGCTGGCACCACGCCGTCTCACAACGCTACACACTGGAATCTGAATCGGCATGACTTCTCCGTCGTCCCCTCCCCGTTACAAGGCCACGCCTTCGCAGGCAGCTGCCGCGCCCGCCGGCCAACCTGCCGCCACCATCCGCCTGAACAAACGCATGGCGGAACTCGGGCTGTGTTCGCGCCGCGAAGCCGACGACTGGATCGCCCGTGGCTGGGTGCGCGTGAATGGCGCCCCGGCCGTGATGGGTCAGCCCGTGGCGGCCGATGCGCGCATCGAGGTGGACCGCCAGGCCGAGCAGCAGCAGCGCCAGCAGGTCACCATTCTGATCAACAAGCCGGTCGGCTACGTCAGCGGCCAGGCCGAAGACGGGCATGAACCCGCCGTGGCGCTGGTGCAGCCGCAAAACCGTTGGCGCGAATGCAACAGCCGCATGCGCTGGGGCCATGAGCAGCTGCGCGGCCTGGCGCCGGCCGGCCGCCTCGACATCGACTCCATTGGCTTGCTGGTGCTGACGCAGGACGGCCGCGTGGCGCGGCAACTGATAGGCGAAGACTCCGAAATTGAAAAAGAGTACCTGGTGCGCGTCAGCTATGGCCCGGAAACCGTGAATGTGCAGGCCATTTTCCCGCGCGAAAAACTGGCCCTGCTGCGCCACGGCCTGAGCCTGGACGGGCAGGCGCTGCGGCCCGCGCAGGTGGACTGGCAAAACCCTGAGCAACTGCGCTTTGTGCTGAAAGAAGGCAAAAAACGCCAGATCCGCCGCATGTGCGAGCAGGTGGGCCTGTTTGTGACCGGGCTCAAGCGTGTGCGGATCGGCCGCGTCAACCTCGGCCACCTGCCGGTTGGCCAGTGGCGCTACCTGGCGCCGCACGAGCGGTTTTAACGCCCGCAAGCGACAGCGCTGGCTATTTAATTCCCGTCACAGTTTCTGAACGTCTGAAATGGCGCTGGATTCAAGCCATTCAGAGCGGCGTCACCATGAAATGGTCAGCTCAATGGGGTCCGCAGAGTTCATGGGCTGACCCGCCATCACGGCAAGATGGCTGTGATCAGGCTTACCAGCCACGCCATTCACCATGCGCTGGTATTGCCCGGTTTTGCCGGCAAAAGCGCTGGCAATCGCCTGCACGTCCACCGTCGCCGGGCAGCTGATGCTCAGCGTGCCGGCCTGCCCTTCGGCTTGCCTGCGGTGGGTGCACCGGTGATCGGCCGTGGCTGCTTCGCTGAAAGTGCGCAGCACAATGGTGACGCCAAAAGAGCCCGAAGTGCTTTCCGCGTGGGCCAGTCCGCCAACCCCCAGCAACTGGGCGAGAAGAATGACCATGGCGGTTTTGAAGGCTTGCATGGCGCTGGCTCCTTGTGGTCATCACTACATGAAAAAAATGGTAGTTAAATTGATAAGGCAGTGCAATATCAAATAAGTATGTGTTTTGTTCTTTTGTTGAGATTTAGTAATGAATCAGGGTTAATTTAAGAAGTAAATTATTTTTGATTGATAAAAATGAAAGACGTGGCGTGCTTCTATCCGCCTGGAAGGCAATTCGGCCCGTCTTGGGTGCTTGGCGGGCGCGGGTGCGATCCAGCACGGGGCTGCCGGGGCCGCTCTCTTTTCTGTTACGCCGTGTGGTAAATCGGGCGCGTGTTTGGGCCTGCGGGCGCTTGTTGACGATTTACTGAGGTCCGCGCCGGATGCGCGTCAAGGTTTGCCGCGTCGCTTGCCCGCAGGAGCCGCGGCACCTTGGTTACCCCACCCATTGCAGCGCCTGCCAACAAAGGCAGGCGGCCACTGGCGGCCGGGATGGTCAATCAGAAATCGTTGCGGAGGGCGCCTGGCTTGGCTGGAACGCGTCAAGCTTCAGCATGATCTTCCACATGGGCGGGTGATGACGTCTGAGATCCAGCCGACCGCCTGAGGCATGAACCATATGGAGTTGCTCAGTCGTCAGAGGTGGCGCAGCAACTGGCGCGGCTGACGACATGGAAGGTGCTGCCGGTTTAGTAGGTGACGGTGAGCGTTACCCCAGTCTTGGTCGCGGTGCAGGTGCCTGTCGCGCAAGTGCCGGCCTGCCCGGCCGCAATGGTGCCCGTGACCGTGTAGGGCTGGGCCAGACCGGAGCCGACAATGGCGGGTGGGCCGCCTGATGGGGACAAGGCCAATGTGTAGTTCAAGCCCAGCAGCGTGCCGGAGGTCAGCGAGAGTGCCAGTGTGTAGGTGGTGTTGCGCGTGCAGTCCACCGTGAAATTCATGGTCGCGGTCTGGTTTGTTGGCGCAAACGAGGTGTAGGCCAGCGTCAGTGTTGATGGCGAAATAGCCCCGGGTGCCGTGTTGCCGCTGGCGACCTGGCCCACGAAACACGCGGCGGTAATGCTGACGGTGGGCGCGAAGATCGCCGTTGCGACATTGGCGCCGGCTGTAGTCAGCTGCAGGTTTGCGGTAAATATTTCATCGTAAATGCCCGCCGTTTTACTGCTTTGCCCCGCCGCCACGAGAAAGTCATAGGTCAGCGGCGCGCTCGCACTCAGTGCCCCGCCGAAAGACAGCGTCCCGTTCGCGCGCCCGCTTCCGACGGTGGTCCAGTTGTTCCCGTCGCTGTTCCGGAGGACGCTGACATTGAGCCGGTCGGGGCTGGTCGCTCCGCCGCCGTGGCGAAAGACGCGCAAGGCCCCGGCTGAGCCACGGTTAACACCTACCCAGTAAGTCTGCGTGTTCGGGTCGGTCGACAAGCGCGTGCAGTTCACTGTGATCGTGCCGCTGGCAGTCGCATCGGAGCCCTGGCCGTTGACGTAGTTGAGGTTGACCGATGTTGCCGTGAGCGTGCAGGTGATGGCTGCGTTGGCCTGCAGCGCCCAACTGCACAGCAAGGCGGCTGCCACAAGGCGTAATGCGTAAGAAACAGTCATCGGGTTACTCCGTTGCATCGCACAGGCCGCGCATGTGTGATGGCTTTTAGATGATGGCGGTAACGTCTTGTAACGGTATCGTGAACGCTGCGATTTTTCAATCCCTGCAAGTGGCTCAGCGCCCGCCAACTCGTGACAAAAGCCTCAACGTGCCGCGCCCTATAGATCAAGAGGCGGCTCCAATCGGATCATGGACTGATTTTGGCCGCACTGGGTGGCGCAGATGCCGTTGAGCGTGAAGTTTGGCGGAAAACCCGTGTCCGTCTGGCGCGGTACACAAGTGAAGGAATACCGCTGCGGCAAGACGCCATGGCTTCATAGGGATCATTGCTTGACCCCTTGGCAGCGGACCGGGCCCACCCGCGTGATGTCTTCCAGGTTCCCGGGTGGCAGTTCCACGTTGAACATGCAGCTTGCCCCGTTCCACTTCAGGCGCAGGCGGTTCACGGTTTGCAGGCCCGTAACGAAAGCCTCGCCACGCCGGGCGACGAAAAACTCTTTCTTGTCGCCTACCAGTTCGATTTCTGCGCCGGCGGGCGCGGGCTCGCCGTCATCGAACACAATGCGGATCAGGGCGCCACGGCCCGAGCGAACCGGGAAGGTGATCTTGACCGCGCTACGCTGGGCCGGAACGGCTTCCTGTTCAATTGAATCGAGCTCGGCGCTGATGGGCAGCTCGGTCGGGTCCAGCCGCACGCTGTTGCGCTGGAACGGCAGCAAACGCGGCAGCAGGGCCACGCCGTCGGCGTTGGTGCGGGTCAGCGTGCTGCCCTGGAAGCCCACGCCTACATTGGCATAACCCGGCACCTCCACAATCGCGAAGCTGTCCTGCACCCGGCGTGTGGCAAATACCTGCCCTTCGGCCGCCACCAGGCCACCAATCAAACCCAGCCGCACATTCTGCTGGCTTTTTGTATCGCTGACGTCTGCGGAGAAAAGTCCTTTGGTGCCCTGGTAATAAGCGCCACCCTCTGCGTAGGCACTTTCCGCGCGTGAGCCCAGCGCCGTTCGCCAGCCCCAGCCGGTTTCCGCGCTCAGGGCTCGGCTGGCGTTCACGTAACTCTCGGTAGTGCCACTTCGGGTGGTTACTCCCGAAGCCACCGTGATGCGGTTTTCCAGGGGCACGATCAAAAACGCGCCTATGGATGTGCCGGAGGTCGTACCGCTGAGCCTGGTAGCGCTCAGGGTCAGGGCGCTGCGGACACCCAGACGCACGGTGTAGCTCAGGTTCAGGGTGTTGAGTCGGCCGGTGTCGTAGTTGTCAAAACTGGCATGGCTCAGGTTGAATGCCCCAAAATCGTCGCTGCTGTAACTGTAGCTGGCTGTGGTTTGCAGGCGCGGCAGGGGCGATTGGGTGTCGATGCCGAGTTGCCGGTAGCCGCGCGACGCGCCTTGGGCGCTGAACGAAACGCCATGGCGCATGCCGCTGCGCTCGACCCCGACCAGCCAGTTGCCGCCGCTGCCACCGGTGTCGCTATGGCTCACTGACAGCGCGGTTTGCCCCAGCATCTGTAAGGGCAGCCCGTAGCTGGCCCCCAGTCCTCCACGTTTCAGGGTCTTTGACCATTCGCCGTTGACCTCGGCGGTCAGGCTTTGGCTCAGGCCCTTGCGCCAGAGGCCTGAGACAAACCGGGGGCCGTAGTTGGCGTTGTCAGTGCCCAGGTTGTTGCGTATGGCTCCCAGTTCAAAGCTCCAGTCGTTCAGATTGGCTTCCAGCAGATTGGCGTTGCTGAAAAACGGCTGGGTGATGATGGTCTCGCGGCCCAGGATGTCGCGCACCACCACCCGGGCTTCGCCGGACCCGGTCAATGCCGGAAAGTTGTCAATGCTGAAGGGCCCAGAGGGCACCTTGGAGGTTTGCCGCAGCGCGTCATTGACATACAGCTCCACCGTGCTGGGCGCGGCAGACAAGCCAGTCACCGTGGGAATCGGCCGGGTGATGAAGCCAGGCTGCAGGGAAAAGTTCTTGGCGAACTGCACCCCGCCGAAGTAAACCGAGCGCCCCGAGATGCCGGTGCGTGTGGTGCTGTCCCCCAGGCGCAGCGTGCTGGTAGTGTCCAGAAAATTCCGGGTGTAGGTGGTTTCAAGCCGCCGCCAGGAGGCGCTGAGGCTGGGGTCCTGGCTGATCAGGTTGCGGCCCACATAGCTGCTGGTCAGCAAACCCCATTGCCCCGACAAGCCCAACTCGGTCAGCGCGCCCAGGTCCCGGGCATCCGCCACGCCGCCGGGGTTGCGGCTGCGGCTGATGGTGTAGTTCAGGTCGTAGTTGGCAAATGCCGCCGGAATCGTGGGCGACAGCGGGGGACGCAAGGTGGCTTCCTGTGTCAGGCGCACCGCGTTGAAGGCCGACGGAGAAAACACCAGGTCCACCGACTGGTTGGCAAAATTGAGCCTGGCCTCAAATCCGGGAATGGCCGACAGCGGGTACCACGGCTGCCCCTGAAACTGGATGTCCTGCGCACTGGGCTGGTGGTTCAGGCGCCACTCTTCAAAAGCGTCGGCTGGCGCATACAAAACGCCGTTGCGCTCCAGCAGGGTCCAGACGCCACCCTTGGTGCTGTTGATGAACACATCCAGCGGCAGCAGGCGGTCATTCGCCCCGCGGGCCGGGGCCGGCGGGCTAGAGGCAGGCGCGGTCTGGGCTTGTGCCACCGTACCGCAGCCCAAGCCTGCAATGGCAAGGGCCAGGAGATGCTTTTGTAGCGTCCATCCACACCTCCGCGTCATAAGTCGCTAGTGCCAGTTCAAGGCAGGGTGATGCTGGTGGTCAGGCTTTGTCCGTCGTCAAAGGTCACAACCAGTTGCGCGTCACCGGCCGCGACGGCTTTCTCGCCCATGAGGCTGACGGTTTTGCTGGCGCCCGGCAGGATGTAGCTGCCGCCCTCAAAGCGGGCCAGCGGCTGCTTGTCACGCAAAAGGGACGCTTCACGAATCTGGGCGTAGGCCGTGCCGGTGTTGCTGCACTGCAGATTGACGGTCTTGGTATCTGCCCGCTGGGCGGCGCAGTTCATTTCGCGTTTGGCTGCCGGGGGGGTGATAAAAACCGGCATGCTCAGGGCCAGGGCAATCGGCACCTGGATGCCCGAGGCCGGCTGGGCTTCCGGCACTTCGCGAATGATCATGCGGTAGGTCAGCTGACGGCTGGCATCGGCCGGCTTGAGCAGCGCCAGCCGCACCACCTGGCGCGCCTTGGGCGCGAGTTTGATGATGGGGGGAGCCAGAATCAGGTCTTCGGTCAGCACCAGTTCATCGGTCCCGTCCGGCTTTTGGTTCCAGGTGTTGATGTCGGCTTGCAACACCACTTCGGTCTCGGCTTCGTTGGTCAGCGTCACGGCAATCGCGCGGTCGCGTGGCGACATGTACAGCCGCACGGGCGTCACGGAAAAAACACCGGCTGTAGTTATTTGCCAGGGCGCCAGGAGTCCCAGCAGAAGGACGCAGGTGACGAGGTGGCGGTGGCGCTGTGGAGTGTTCATCCTTAAAAGGATACCAGCATCTCTACCGGCCCCGACCGGCCGTCGACCCGGGCAATCCGCAGGGCCGTCAGCAAGCCGCGGTCATCCTGCTGGCGCAACCGGGCCTGGGTTTGCGCGGCTTCGCCGTCCGTGTTCACGGCGTACAGCCGGCTCTCAACTTTCCACCCGTCGCCGGCTTCATTGCTGGCGCTCAAGGCCTGCTGGTCATCCAGACGGCAGGCCATGCTTGCCGCCCGGTCGTCACGTGAAATTTCACTGCGGCAGTAGTCAGGCAGCAAGGAGTCCCTGGCCGGCCGAAAACCCGACAGGAATCTGACAGAGCCCAGGGTATCGACCGGCGCAATATTGACAAAGACATTGGCCGAGCAGCGCACCTGCACCGAAGAACTGCCGGTGGCTGAACTGGTGGCGCTGACACAGCTGTCGTTGTTGGAGGTACCCGCGCTGTTCAGCGTGATTTGCACGCTGAATTGTCCGTTCGCACTGCCCGCAAAGCTGGCCGCAGCCACAAGCAGCAAAGAAACGCCTAGGACGAGGTTGCGGCGCATGGGTGTGGGCCAACAGCGAGTCGATTAGTACGTGATGGTCAGCGTGCGAGCGGAGTCGGTGGCGGTACAAACGGTTGGGGAGGTTTGTGCCGTGCTGCAGGTGCCAGACTGGTCCTTGGCCACTGTAGCCTTGATTTTATAGCTGGTCGCGGTAGTTCCCGCGCCTGTTCCAGTGCTGGCATTGGCCGTATCTCCAGCGTTACGAATAGCCAGGGTGTAGTCGAGGCCCACCAGTGTGCCCGAAGTCGAGCTCAGTGCCATTGAGTAGCCAAGGGTGTTGGTGCAACGTACCGCGAAATCGGTGGAGTTGGTCGCATCGGTGGTCTGAAAAGACGTGTAATTGACCGACAAATTGCCTGGCGTCGTGGTGATCTCGCATTTCGGCGTCAAGTTGACGGTAACGTCGAAGTTGCCAGTCGCAGTAGCGGCCTGGACGGGCAGGGTGGCAACGCTAATCAGTGCCAGGGCCAGAAGGGTAAGTAGTTTTTTCATGATGATCTCCAGGTGAGTTGAGGAGGAAATGTAAGTAATCGATTTATGTGTGATTTGAATGTAACCAAGAGTTGCGGGATTGAACAGTAGTCGGGCACTCCAAGGTTTGAGAAGTCGGTAATTTGTCACGACTTGCCATTGAAATCATTGATTTTTTTCAAATCAAGGCGAGGCGGCTGAAGGTGTTGAATTGTAAATGAGCTTTTCTTTTTGGCTCGCTCTTTTGGGTTTTGTAACTTCATTGATACATATTTGTTGCAACCTTGCAAAAACAAACCCTGTTCTTTTGGGCCGAAGGCGTCCGCCAACTGCGCCGGCACTCGCGCGGTGAAGGTGTTTTGAGGTCATTCGGCCACTGAGCTGCAGCTTGGTTGCTATGCTTGTGATAGCTTGTTGGCGCCGTATTTATTGGGTCTTTGGCTGTTTTATCAAAACCCCAGGGCCGGCCGGCGCGACGCTCCGCGCTCCACGCTGCCGTGGTGGCGACCGGCCCGGCCTTAACAGCCCCTCATCGGCCACACCGGCAAGGGCCCGCACCAGCGCCATGGGCGCCCTTCAAGGCGGGGGGCGTCAAACGGCAGGCGCCTGTTGCGCATAATCCAGCCTTGACAAGTTGCGGCACTGTCCCTATTTCGGGTGGGTTCCGCTCTTTGAAAAACTTATCCCCTCCACATTCCGTACTCCATGCAAAAACAAACCCTCGCTTTCCAGGCCGAAGTCGCCCAGCTGCTGAAGCTGGTCACCCATTCGCTGTACTCCAACCCCGAAATCTTCCTGCGCGAGCTGATCTCCAATGCCTCGGATGCCTGCGACAAGCTGCGTTTTGAGTCGCTCAATGACGCCGGCCTGTATGAAGGCGATGCCGAGCTCAAGGTGCGCGTGAGCTTTGACAAGGCCGCCCGTACCCTGACCATCACCGACAACGGCATCGGCATGTCGCAGCAGGAAGCGATTGAGCACCTCGGCACGATTGCCAAGAGCGGCACGCGCGACTTCATGGCCAAGCTGTCGGGCGACCAGAAGAATGACGCGCAGCTGATTGGCCAGTTCGGCGTGGGTTTCTATTCGGGCTTCATCGTCGCCGACAAGATCACCGTGGAAAGCCGGCGCGCCGGCCTGCCTGCCGCCCAGGGCGTGCGCTGGGTCAGCGATGGCACGGGAGAGTTTGAGGTCGGCGAGATCGAGCGCGCCGAGCGCGGCACCAGCATCATCCTGCACCTGAAGGACGACGCCACCGAGTACCTGAATGCCTGGAAGCTCAAGGGCATCATCAACAAATACTCCGACCACATCTCGCTGCCCATCCTGATGCCCAAGGAGGAGTGGAAAGAGGGCGAGAACGACCAGCCCGGCGAGATGGTCACCACCGGCGAGTGGGAAACCGTGAACCAGGCGGCGGCCCTCTGGACGCGGTCCAAAAAAGACATCACGCAGGAACACTACGACGAGTTCTACAAGCAGATCAGCTACGACAGCGAAGCGCCGCTGGCGACTACCCACAACCGGGTGGAAGGCGCCACCGAGTACACGCAGCTGCTGTTCATCCCGGCCAAGGCGCCCATGGACATGTTCAACCGCGACAAGGCGGCGGGCGTGAAGCTCTACGTCAAGCGCGTCTTCATCATGGACGATGCGCAGGCACTGATGCCGACCTATCTTCGATTTGTGAAGGGTGTGGTGGATTCGGCCGACCTGCCGCTGAATGTGTCGCGCGAGCTGCTGCAGGAAAGCCGCGCCGTGAAGGCGATTCGCGAAGGCAATACGCGCCGCGTGCTGTCCATGATCGAAGACCTGGCCGCCAACGACGCCGGGAAGTTCAAAACCTTTTACGCCGAATTTGGCGCCGTGCTCAAGGAAGGCCTGGGCGAGGACTTTGCCAACCGCGAGCGCCTGGCCAAGCTGCTGCGCTTTGCCAGCTCGACCACCGACACGACCACGGTGAGCCTTGCCGATTACAAGGCCCGCATGAAGGAAGGCCAGGACGCGATTTACTACATCACCGCGGATACCCTGGCCGCCGCCAAAAACAGCCCGCAGCTGGAGATCTTCCGCAAGAAGGGCATCGAAGTGCTGCTGATGGCCGACCGCGTGGACGAGTGGGCGCTGAATTATCTGAACGAATTCGACGGCACGCCGCTGCAGTCCGTCGCCAAGGGCGCTGTGGATCTGGGCAAGCTGCAGGACGAGGACGAGAAAAAGGCCGCCGAAGAAGCGCAGACCCAGTTCAAGCCCATTCTCGACAAGCTGAAGGAAGTCCTCAAGGACAAGGCCAAGGATGTGCGCGCGACGACGCGCCTGGTGGACTCCGCGGCCTGCCTGGTGGTGCAGGACGGCGACATGTCGACCCAGCTGGCCCGCCTGCTGAAACAGGCCGGCCAGGCCGTGCCCGAAGTCAAGCCCATCCTGGAAGTGAATGCCCAGCATCCGCTGGTCAAGAAGCTGGAAGCCAGCGCCGAATCCGCGAATTTTGACGACCTGGCCCACATCCTGTTTGATCAGGCCTTGCTGGCCGAAGGCGGCATGCCGCAAGACCCGGCGGCTTACGTCAGGCGAGTGAACGCCTTGCTGCTGTAGTTTTTAGCCGGTCGGCAGGCACACAATCACCAGGGCCCTTCGGGGCCCTTTTTTATGACAAAAAGTGGCTCAAGCCGGCGTCAGGTATGCGTTGTCAGCTATTGATTGAATAGCGTTTGACGGGCCGCCCTGCGCGTTAGCAGATCAGCGGCGCTTCCTGCATGGCCTCGATCTGCTCTTCCAGCATGTCGACCTGGCCTTTCCAGTAGTCGCTGGAGCCAAACCACGGAAAGTTGATCGGGAAGATCGGGTCGTGCCAGCGCTGCGCCAGCCAGGCGCTGTAATGCACCAGGCGCAGCGTGCGCAGGGGCTCGATCAGGGCCAGCTCGCGCCGGTCGAACTCGCCAAACTCGTCGTAGCCGTCCACCAGCGCGCCGAGTTGCCGCGTGCACTGCGCGCGGTCGCCCGACAGCAGCATCCACAAGTCCTGCACGGCCGGTCCGCTGCGGGCGTCGTCCAGGTCGACAAAATGCGGGCCGGCCAGCGGCAAACCTTCGGGCGTCCACAGGATGTTGCCGGGGTGGCAGTCGCCATGCAGGCGCAGCTGCCGGACCTCGCCCACGCTTTCAAACACGGTCTGTGCCACGCGCATCGCTTCTTCAAAGGCCTTGTGCCAGCGTGACTCCATGTCCAGCGGCAAATATCCGTGGGAGCCGCCCGCCAGCAGGATGTCGCGCGAGGTGTAGCCAAAGGTTTGCAGGTTCAGCGCGGGGCGGTGCGTGAAGGGCCTGGCCGCGCCCACCGTATGGATGCGTGCCAGAAAACGGCCTATCCACTCCAGCACGTCGAGGTTGTCCAGTTCGGGACGGCGCCCGCCCCGGTAGGGCGACACGCTGAAGCTGAAGCCGCCGAAATGGTGCAGGGTGGCGCCGCCCAGTTCCAGAGCGCCCACCACCGGGATTTCGGCCTCCATCAGCTCGGCGGCAAAGGCGTGTTCCTCGATGATTTGGGCATCGCTCCAGCGCCCAGGCCGGTAAAACTTGGCGACCACCACATTGCTCGCCAGGTCGCCCGAGCCCACCGGGCTGTCCAGATGGACCTGGTAGACCCGGTTCTCGTAGCTGGACAGCGCCATCAGGCGGCCATCGCCCAGCAAGCCCACGCTGGCCAGTGCGTCCAGCACCAGGTCAGGCGTCAGGGGCTCATAGGCATGCGCGGCTGCGGGGGCCGTGGCCGGGGTTTTTTCAGTCATGCCCTATTGTCTGCGCAGATGGCTTTGCGTTGTGCGGCTGGGGGCGGTCTTTTGCCCGGTGGCCCGTGCCGCGGGCCGGACCTTTTGGCCGCAGGATTGAAGGTTAAAAGTTCTTTTCACCCAGGATTGGCGGGCACTGTGAGCTATGAAAAGAGTAGCGATTCCCTGCGTGGGTGAGCGTGTTGACGGCGCTGCCGGCGCCAAAAAAACAGCCCCTGGGAAGAGGGGCTGGGCGGGATAGGAAATGGGCGAACCTGGGGACTTACTTGAGCGTGATCGTGACGTCAATATTGCCGCGCGTGGCGTTGGAATAGGGGCAGACCTGGTGGGCGGCATCGACCAGCGCCTGGGCGGCGGTGCGGTCCATGCCGGGGAGGGACACGTCCAGGCGGGCGGCAATGCCGTAGCCGTTGGGGATCTTGCCCAGATCCACGCTGGCGTCGATGGCGAGATCGGCCGGCAAGGTGATTTTCTGCATACCGGCCACAGCCTTGATGGCGCCAATGAAGCAGGCCGAGTAGCCGGCGGCAAACAGCTGCTCGGGGTTGGTGCCGGTGCCCGGGGTGCCGGGCGAGCTCAGGGTCACGTCCAGCCGGCCGTCGTCGGTTCTGGATTGGCCATCGCGGCCGCCGGTGGTGTGGGCATGGGCGGTGTACAGCACTTTGTCGAGTTTCGTGGTCATGATGCTTCCTTGGAAAAATGCCTCGGGCGTGAGGCGGGTTGAGAAATCTGAAAGGGCGGTGTGGGGCGCATGAAGGCCGCTCAAGCCACCAGTTGCCGGCGCAAGGCCTGCACTTGCTGGGTCAGTGCCACCAGTTCCGGAATACTGCACCGGGTGGCGCTGAGCACGCAAGCGGGGATGCCGGCGGCCCGGGTCTTGAGGGCGCGGCCCTCGGGCGTGAGGGTGATGTGAACGCGGCGCTCGTCTTCCACGGCGCGCAGGCGGGAAATCAGGCCGGCCGATTCCAGCCGTTTGAGCAGGGGCGTGAGCGTGCCCGAATCCAGGTACAGGCGCTCGCCGAGTTGCGACACCGTCAGGCCATCGCGCTCCCACAGCACCAGCATGGCCAGGTACTGCGGGTAGGTGAGCCCCAACTCATCGAGCAGCGGCTTGTAGATCTTGGTCATGGCCAGCGAGGTCGAGTACAGCGCAAAGCAGAGCTGGTTGTCCAGCCGCAGCATGGCGTCGGCCTTGGCGGACAAGGGTTTGGGGGTTGGCATGGGTGAATTATAGCGCGCAATTAAATTGTGTGCAATACAACTGCAAGATGCTGCCCGGGCAGGGCCTTTGCCTGCTAGCGGCCCCGGGGCGGTAGGGCGGCACTAAACTCAAGGGCCATGCAAAAAACCAGTCCCCCACGCGAGAGCCAGCCGTCGCGCAAATCGCCAGGCGCCGCGCCGCAAGCCACCGGCAAGACCGCACAGGTCATTGAAGAAATCCGCCCCGGCCAGTCCATAGAACTGCTCAAGGAGCTGCACATCCTCACGCGCGAGGGCCGGCTCAACCAGGACACGCGGCGCAAGCTCAAGCAGGTTTACCACCTGTATCGCTTCATTGAGCCCCTGCTCGAGGAAATGGCCGAAGTGGCCGGCAAGGAGCGCGGCTTCACACTGGCCGACCACGGCGCCGGCAAGTCCTACCTGGGCTTTATTCTTTACGACCTGTTTTTCAATGTCGCGCATGCCGGGCAGCCCGTCGCCGGCCACATCTACGGCATAGAAACCCGTGCCGAACTGGTCGAAAAATCGCGCGAACTGGCCGCCCGGCTGGGCTTTGCGAACATGTCCTTCCTGAACCTGTTGGTCGCAGAGGCCACCACCTCCAGCGAGCTGCCGCCGACGGTGGACATCGTCACCGCGCTGCATGCCTGCGACACGGCCACCGACGATGCGATTGCCTTCGGGCTGGCCAAGCAGGCGCGCCACATGGTGCTGGTGCCCTGCTGCCAGGCCGAAGTGGCCGGCGTGCTGAAACGAAACAAGGTGCTGGCCATGGGCAAAACGCCGCTGGCCGAACTCTGGCGCCATCCGCTGCACACGCGCGAATTCGGCAGCCAGATCACCAATGTGCTGCGCTGCCTGCAGCTGGAGGCCAGCGGCTACCAGGTCACCGTGACCGAACTGGTGGGCTGGGAGCATTCGATGAAAAACGAACTCATTCTGGCCAGCCGGCCGGCCATGCCCAGCGCCGGCAAAACCCGCGCCGCACAGCAGCGCTTGCAGCAGGTGATCGAGCAGCTGGGCCTGGGCGACCTGACGGCGCGGTTTGCGGTGACGGCCGATGCCGTGTAGAAAAGCAGGCTCAGGCGCTTGTCAATCCTTGCTTTGATGCTATCAATCGAATAGCGCTCAGCACTTCGCCCTGGGCTTGGGTGGGGCTCATGTCGGCCCGCAGCGTCAGGCCCACGAGCTCCTCGGTTCCGGCCATGCTGACCGGCAGGCTCACCAGCGCCCCGCTGTCCAGCTCGGGCCGCACGGCGCCCAGCGGGAAAAACCATACCGCATCGCTGCCGGCGGTGTAGTGGCGGGCGACGGTCACCGACAGGGTTTCCAGGGTGCGCGCCGGCGGGCCCAGGCCGCGGGCCAGCAAAAAGCTGTCGACCGTGTGGCGTATCGCCGTGCCCTGGCTGGGCAGTATCAGCGTGAACGCCGGCAGGTGCGCCAGCGGATTGGCCCGCAGGACCGGGTCGCTCAGCAGGGGGTGGCCCGCACGCACGGCCAGCACCAGCGGGTCGGCATACAGGTGCTCAAACGTCAGGCCCAGCATGTGGGCGGGTTCGGCAAAGCGGCCAATCACCAGGTCCAGCTCGCGCTGGCGCAGCTGCGCCAGCAACTCGGGGTTGGCGCCGGTGTGGATGCGCAGGCTGGTGTTCAGGCCTGCCTGTTCCAGCTGCCGCAGCAGCTGCGGCATCAGCCAGGGCGCCACCGTCGGCAGCACGCCCACGGTGACCACGGCGCGGCCCTGGCGGCGGGTTTGGTCCACGCTGGCCACGGCTTCACGCAGGGCGCTGACGCTGGCGCCGGCGTGGCGCATGAAGGCTTCGCCCTCGCGCGTCAAAACGGCCCCCTTGCGGCCGCGCTCGAACAGCCGCACCGCCAGCATCTCTTCAAGCTCCTTGAGGGTTTTTGAGACCGCCGGCTGGGTGATGGACAAGACACCGGCGGCTTTCTGCAGGCTGCCATGCTGCGCCACGGCCAGAAAACACTGCAAATGCCGGAATTTGATGCGGTCTTCGATCATGCGTAACTATATCCAATGGTTATAAATGCCTGCAGAAAATGTCAATATACATAACCATTGATGTCGAATACAGTCCCTTCATTCCTCGTCGAGGTGCCTGAACGCACCCCGCGGATCGTTCCAACATCCCATGGAGACCTTATGAAACCGGACCTCAGTGACAGCTACCTCGCGCCCCGCGACTGGACCAGCCACCCCGCCCACATTGACCCTTTGTACAAGTCGACGGCGCTGCGCGGCCCGACCAGACCGCTGCTGCCCATCAAGCAGGCCCTGTCGCAGCTCAATGCCCCGGTGTATGGCAGCGACAGCCTCGGCCCGCTGGACAACGACCTGACCAAAAACGCCGTGAAGAACGGCGAGCCTTTGGGCGAGCGCATCATCGTCACCGGCCGGGTGACGGACGAAGACGGCCGGCCGGTGCGCAACACGCTGGTCGAGGTGTGGCAGGCCAATGCGGCCGGCCGCTACGTGCACAAGGCCGACCAGCACGATGCGCCGCTGGACCCCAACTTCCTGGGCGCCGGCCGCTGCATGACGGACGACCAGGGCCGCTACAGCTTCAAGAGCATCAAGCCCGGCGCCTACCCCTGGGGCAACCACCCCAATGCCTGGCGGCCCAACCACATCCATTTCTCGCTGTTCGGCGACTACTTTGCCAGCCGCCTGGTGACGCAGATGTACTTCCCCGGCGACCCGCTGCTGCAGTACGACCCGATGTACATCGGCGCGCCCGAGCACCTGCGCGACGTGATGGTGGCCAGGTTCAGCCTGGACGTGACCCAGCCCGACTATGCGCTGGGCTATGTGTTCGACATCGTGCTGCGGGGCCCCAAGGCAACGCGTTTTGAATAAGCCGCCAGGAGACATCATGAGCCAACTCAAACAGACCCCTTCGCAAACCGTGGGACCCTACTTCGCCTACGGTCTGGCACCCAGCCAGTATGGCTACGACCTGAAGAGCCTGTTCACCCCCGTGCTGGCCCAGCCGCACGCCGCGGGCGAGCACATCCGCATCACCGGCCAGGTGTTTGACGGCGCCGGCAATCCCGTCAACGATGCGCTGGTCGAGATCAGCCAGCCCGATGCGAACGGCCAGCCGGTCGCCTCCGTCGCCGATGCCGAGGCCAGGGGCTTTGCCGGCTTCGGCCGCTGCGGCACGGGCACGCTGGCGCAAAACCACTATGTGTTTGACACCGTCAAGCCCGGCGTCGCCGAAGGTTTCGAAAACAAGGGCCAGGCGCCCTTCATCAACGTCTGCGTGACCATGCGCGGCCTGCTGGTGCACACCTTCACGCGGATCTATTTTGATGACGAGGCCGCGGCGAACAGCCAGGACGCGGTGCTGGCCAGCGTGCCCGCGGAGCGGCGCGCCACCCTGATCGCCAAACGCCAGATGACGGGCGCCGGACCGGTGTACCGCTTTGACATCCACATGCAGGACAGCGCCAGGGGCAAGGAAACGGTGTTCTTCGATTTGTGAAGGTGCAGTGCCGGGCCGCAGCGCGCGGACGGCCAGCATTCGCTATTAAAACAATAGCTGTTTGCGCCCGAGTCTCCTGGGCGCGGGCGCTATTTTTCTTGTGAAATGGGGCAAAGACAGCCGTCCGGCGCGCTGGCCCGGCACGGGCTGCCTGGGCCGGATTAAGGTTTCTTTAGGGTTGGCGTAAGCAATTTTTAGCAACGCCGGCAGGTGCATCTTTCTAGACTTTGGCCATGGTTTTTCGGTCCTGCTGGCGCGTGGCGCCACGCCGGGAAACCTCCAAGCAGGCGCTCGCCTGAGAAAGAAGCCCCATGAATATCCATCCCCAAGAAATGCAACAGGTCGCTGCACAAGACGCACCGCGCCTGGACCTGTACGCCGGCATTCACAAGGCGCTGCGCGCACTGATGGCCGACACCCTGCTGGCGCTGGGCCGCATGGACGCCGACGATGCGCTGGAGCTGGCCCAGACCAGCCAGCGCGTGCTCGAACTGCTGGATTTTTGCGCCTCGCACCTCCAGCACGAGAACGAGTTCATTCACGCGGCCATGGAGGCCCGCGCCCCCGGTGCCAGCGAGGCCATCGCCCACGAGCACGAGGAGCACGAACAGCACATCGCCGAACTGGGCGGGCTGGTGGGCGCCCTGCTCAAGGTGCCTGCGACGCAGCGCGCCGGCGCCGCGCTGGAGCTTTACAGGCAGCTGGCCCTGTTCATTGCCGACAACTTCCAGCACATGCATGTGGAGGAAACTGCGCATAACGCGGTCCTCTGGTCGCGCTACACCGATGCCGAACTGGCTGAGCTCCACGCCGCGCTGGTGGCCTCCATCCCGCCCGACGAAATGATGTACGTCGTGCGCTGGATGGTGCCCTTCATGAACCCGGCCGAGCGCATCGCCATGCTCGCTGACATGCAGGCCCATGCACCCGCGCCGGCCTTCGCCGCGGCCCTGGATCTGGTGCGCCCGCACCTGAGCGATGTCGAATGGGCCAAGCTCACGCGCGGCCTCGGGCTGCCAGCCGTACCGGGGCTGGTCCAGGCCTGAATACGGCCGGAAAGCGCCGCCGGCTCAGGCCGCCACGTCTGCGAGGGCCAGCGGGCGCTGCACGGCCAGCCTGAAGCGGCCGCGCCCGGTCTTCTCGATGCGGATATGCGGGCCATGTTCTGCCAGGCGCCGCTGCAGCAGCAACAGACGGGCTTCCAGGTTGTCGGTCACATCGGGCAGGCGGATGGCCGGATCCAGCCGCAATTCACGGTTGGAAAATTCGGTCCGTCCCTGCCGGACATAGTCCGTCACCAGTTTCCAGAAGATCGCGCCCGCCACGCCCTTGATGAGGTAGCTGTCGTTGACAAACACGCTGTCGTTGCTGTTGAAGCGCCGCAACTGCAGGGCGGAACCACCGGCCTTTCGCGCAGCCCCTTCAACCCCTTTTGCCGGCGCTGCATCCGGCAACTCGGCCGCTTCCGGGCCGGCCTGCATCAGGTCGATGGCCGCACCCAGATGCCCGGCCAGCGTGACCAGCACGTCTTCCTCCTCAAAGCCGAACTGCAGGTCGTGGGGGCTTTCGGCAAACAGCACCCCCAGCAGCCGCCCGGCCGAGACGATGGGAACGGCCAGCTGGCTGTGCGGCTCGGCCAGGCCGGGGTAGGGAATGTCGGTGTCCAGCATCAGCTCAGGCATATCGGCGCGCAGGCCGCTTTTAATCGCCCGGCTGTAGGCGTAGGCGCTGCTCATGTGCACGATGCGAACGGGGGTGTGTTCCCGCGCGGCCACGCCAATCACGCCTTCGCCCATTTCAATTTCCGAGCCCACCCCCGAGGTGGCATAACCGCAGCTGGCCACGGTGTACAGCCGCTGGGTGGCCGCATCCAGCATCAGCACCATGGCGTGCCGGATGTCCAGGAAATCGGTCAGCGTCGCCAGGGTCGCGTTGAGCAATTCCCCCAGCCCGGTGCAGTGCGACAGCCGTTCACTGCCGCGGCGCAGCACCGTCAGCATGCTGGTGCGCGGTGAGGGCGCGGGCAGCGGCTCGCCGGCAACGCATTCAATCGCCTGCACTTCGTAAATGTCGGAGCCCAGCAGCCGGAACACCCCCGCCATGCCGCTGTGCGACGCGATGCCGGCCAGCTGGGCCTTCATGCCCTCGAACACCGGCCCCTGTGTTTCGGTGCGCAGGTAGCGGATATGCATGCGAAAAAATGCCGCCGTGACCGGATGCAGCACCAGCACGGTGGCATGCGGATTGGCCAGGATGTTCTTTCGCGTTTTGTTGAAGAACTGGAAGGACAGCGCGACATGGCGCTCGTCCACATAAAACACCTGCGAGATGTAGGCCACATTGGGCGTTCCGTCCAGGGCGCAGGTGGCCATGACGGCCGGGATGGCGCCCTCCAGGCAGGGGCGTATTTCCGCCAGGGTGGGCTCCGGGGCCAGCGGCGCCGCGTTCATGGCGGGCTCCCTGGCCCATGGGGCAGCGGCGCACCGGCTTTGGGGCCAGGCGTCTGGTCAAACGCCTGCGCGGGTTCAAAGCTGATGGCCACCAGGTCATCAAGCCGCCCTGCCAGCATGGCGCGGGTAAACGCCGGCGCGTAACCGACCCGTTCGATTTCCTTTTCCATGGACGCCAGATAGCGCTCCAGCGCCGGCTCGTCCGATGCCTCGGCGCAGCGGATGCGTGCGCCCCCGGCCTTGACCTGAACCGTGCGGTGCGAATCCGGCTCGGAAAACACCACGGCGATGCGGCCGGTGCTGGCAATGTCCTGGATCAGCTGCCGCGACTGCTGCCTCGACACATAGACCGTGATGCTCCGGCCATCCGGCGCAATGGCGCTGCCCATCGCGCGCATGATGCTGGGACGCATCTCGAGGCTGCAGGCGCTCACGATGACGGACACGCCCTTGTCCATCATGGCGATGAGATCTGGCGGCAGCAGGGCAGGGAGAACGGGCGCGGCGGCGTTCATGCGGCGAGTATAAAAGTGTCGGGTTGGCGTTGCCGCCCCGGCGGCCCGAGGCAGGGGCGCTTGAATCGCACTGGCGGCCGGAGTACCCTGCTTTGTTGCAAGCATTTTTGCAACTTCGCCACTCAAGGAGACAGCCATGCACCCACGTATGAAACTCGCCCTTTTGGCCTCGACCGTCGCCGCGCTGGGCGCCTGCGCATCCATGTCCTCGATGTCGCAAAACCCGATGAGCTTTTTTGTGACCAGCGTCAACCCGGGCAAGGGCGCCGATCTCGGGGGGCTTGCCGGCGCCGATGCCTACTGCAAGCAGCTCGCCAGCACGGTCAATGCCGGCCGCAAGAACTGGCGCGCCTACCTCAGCACCACGGCCAGCGGCGCCAGCCCGGCCGTCAATGCGCGCGAGCGCATAGGCCGCGGCCCCTGGCAAAACGCCAAGGGCGTGGTGGTGGCGGCCAATGTGGAGGAACTGCATGGCGCCAACATGGTGAACAAGCAGACGGCGCTGACCGAAAAGGGCGAGGTGGTCAGCGGCCGCGGTGACCCGGTCAATATGCACGACATGCTGACCGGCTCCACGCCCGACGGCCGCGTCGCCGTGGCGGCCGGCGACACGACCTGCGGCAACTGGACCCAGAGCGGCGAAGGCTCGGCCATCGTCGGCCATCACGACCGCACCGGCCTGGACGACTCCGCTGCGGCCCATTCCTGGAACGCCTCCCATGCCACGCGCGGCTGCAGCATGGAAGGGCTCAAGACCACCGGCAGCGCCGGGCTGTTCTACTGTTTTGCCGCGAATTGAGCGGCGGGCGATGGCGCTACTGTTTTAGTAGCTGCTTGCGCCCGTGTTGATTGGGCTGGAGCCCTGTTTTTCTTAAGAATTTAGTGCCGACGCTGGTGGGCGGCTCTAGCTCCGAAAACGCCGGCGCGTCAGCGCCAGCGCCACCCAGAAGGCCAGCGCGGTGTAGACCACCAGCACCAGGCCGTGCCGCAGCGGCGCTTGCGGCCACTGGTCCATGAACAGCGGGCGGATGATCTCCACCGCGTTGGTCAGCGGCAGCCAGTCGGAAATGACGCGAACCACCGTGGGCAGCTGCTCGCGCGGGAAAAACACGCCGCTCAGAAACATCATGGGCGTCAGCACCAGCGTGAAGTAGTAGGTGAAAAAATCGTAACCCTTGGCCAGCGCGTTGAAGATCAGCGCAATGCAGGAAAACATCATGCCGACCAGCAGCAGGATAGGCCAGGCCAGCAGCAGCTTGGGGCTGTGGCTGATGCCCAGGGCCAGCATCACGCCCAGGATGGCCGTCACGGTAAACAGCGCCTTGAAGGCCGCCCACAGCATCTCGGCCAGCAGCACGCTGTCCAGGCTGACCGGCGCGTTCATGATGCCGTCCCAGGTTTTTTGCACATGCATGCGCGAAAACGCCGAATACAAGGCTTCGAAGGACGCGGCGTTCATCGCGCTCATGCAAATCGAGCCGCTGGCCAGAAACAGGATGTAGGGGACTCTGGCGGCATCGCCGCCCACGCTGACCTCGCCGACCAGCGCGCCCATGCCGTAACCAAAGGCCACCAGCCACATCAGCGGCTCGGCGATGTTGCCGACCAGGCTGGGAATGGCCAGCTTGCGCCAGACCAGCAGGTTGCGCATGAACACCGGCCACCAGCGGCCCGACAAGTCAGGCGCACGCCAGACCGATTGCTTTTTCATGCTTGCCACCACTTGATGATTTGCCATCACGCATCCTCCCTGATTTGGCGGCCGGTCAGCTTGAGAAACAGGTCTTCCAGGTTGGCGGGGCGGTGCAGCGTGCGCAAGTGGCTGCTGGAAGCCAGACTGGCCAGCAGCGGGCGCGCGTCCTGGGTGTAGAAAAACACGGTTTCACCGCTGACCTCCACGCGCGAGGCCAATGCCCGCAGTGCGGCGTGCTCGGCGGCTCCGGCCAGTGCCAGCGCACCCGCGCCGTAGACCTCCACCACATCGGGCTCCAGATACTCGGCGATCAGCGCCTTGGGCCGGCCTTCGGCGATCTTCCTGCCGTGGTCCAGCACCAGCAGGCGCGAGCACAGGCGTTCGGCCTCGTCCATGAAGTGCGTGGTCAAAAGGATCGACTTGCCCTGTTGCAGCAGCAGCTGCAGGCGCTCCCACATCAGGTGGCGCGCCTGTGGGTCCAGCCCGGTGGTGGGTTCATCGAGCAACAGCAGCTGCGGGTCATTGACCAGTGCTCGCGCCAGGCTCAGGCGGCGGCGCATGCCGCCCGACAGCTCGCCGGGCTTGCTGCGGGCCTTGTGCGACAGCGAGGCAAATTCCAGCAGCTCCGGCACGCGCGCGCGCACCTGCGCCGCCGTCATGCCGAAATAGCGGCCGTAGACCTGCAGGTTTTCGGCGCAGCTGAAGTCCGGGTCCAGGGTGTCGAACTGGGTGACCACCCCGAGTTTGGCCTTGATCGCCAGCGCGTCTTCGGGCATGCGCCGCCCGGCATCTTCGCCGTTCAGATGGAAGGAGATGCGGCCCGCGTCGGGCACGGTCAGGCCCAGGCACATGCGTATGGTGGTGGTTTTGCCGGCACCGTTGGGGCCTATCACGCCCAGGCATTCACCGGGGGCAATCTCAAACGACAGGTCATTGACCACCACGGCGTTGCCATAGTGTTTGCTCAGGCCTTGGACATGGACGAGGGGATGGCGCATGCGGCTATTGTTGCCTATCGAAGGCCATCCATGGCTTGCCTGCGGCCGGCTCAGGCATCTTCGCCGTAGTCGTGGTCAGGGTGATTGACCGTGCCCAGCTTCCAGTAGCCGCGCCCGACAATCCGGCTGCGGTCCACGCCAAGCTCATCGATCAGCAGCCGGCGAATGCGGCGCATGGCGGCGGCCTCGCAGGCCAGGTAGATGCGTGCGTCGGCGGCCGGCGGGCCGGCCAGGCGCAGCGCCGCTTCCAGGGCGCGGCCGGCCTGGGCGTTGTCGGCCCCCCGGGCGACCCACTGCGCATCGACTTGCGCGGCACCGGGCAGCGCGCGCTCTTCCGCGCCGTCCACCACCTCCACCAGCAGGCGCGCATGTGCCGTGGCGGGCAGCCTGGCCAGAATGGTTTCCAGGGCCGGCAGGGCGCTGTCGTCGCCTATCAGCAGGTGCTCGGGCGCTTGCGCCGGCAGCGGGTAGCCGGGGCCCGGCCCCATCAGGTACAGCACCTGGCCGGTCTGGGCCTGTGCCGCCCAGGTCGATGCCGGGCCATCGCCGTGCAGCACAAAGTCCACATCGACTTCCAGCACCTCGGGGCGTACCGCCAGCGGCGTGTAGGTGCGCATCGCGGTGGGGCGGGGGCCGTCGGGCAGTGGACGGTCGGGTTCGGACTGCCCGGGCTCGGGAAAAATCAGCTTCATGTAGCCGGCCGGGTCCTTGACCTCGAAACCCTCCAGTTCCGCCCCCTGGAGCGTGATGCGGCGCATCAGCGGGCTCAGGGTCTGCACGCGGGTGACTTCCACCCGCCGGGGCGGCCGGCGTTTGCGCGGGGGCGGGGCGATGTCGGTGGATGGGCTGGTGTCGGGGGTTTCGGACATGGTGACTTTCGGACGGGCTCCCCATGGGGAACGGGACAGGGCGCTTAAAGGCGGGTTTTGTTGAGAATGATTTTCATGTAAAAGCATTGACCGCTGGCCGGCAGGGGCAAAATGCCGTGTTTGCGGCCCGGCAAGCGCCGTTTCGTTGTGCAGTAAAGTAGCCGGGACTGGACGCCATGCCCGCTGTGCCATGGCCCCATCCGGCGCCGCTTTCCTGGCGCATTTTTTCTTCTCTATTCTCCTCGGCGTATATGACCACCTTCGGTACCCCCTTGTCCCCCCACGCAACCAAAGTCATGCTGCTCGGCTCCGGCGAACTGGGCAAGGAGGTGCTGATTGCGCTGCAGCGCCTGGGCGTGGAAACCATCGCCGTTGACCGCTACGCCAACGCGCCGGGCCAGCAGGTGGCGCACCACGCGCGCACCATCACCATGAGCGACCCCGCGCAGCTCAAGGCCTTGATTGAAAAAGAGCGGCCCCATCTGGTCGTGCCCGAAATCGAGGCGATCGCCACGCCCATGCTGGAGGAACTCGAAGCTCTAGGGGTGGTGCGGGTGATTCCCACGGCACGTGCCGCGCGCCTGACCATGGACCGCGAAGGCATACGCCGCCTCGCCGCGGAAACGCTGAGGCTGCCGACCAGCCCCTATGTGTTCTGCGATTCGCTGCAGGAGCTGCAGGCCGCCATTGATTCCAAAATCGGCTACCCCTGCATCGTCAAACCGGTCATGAGCTCGTCGGGCAAGGGCCAGAGCAAGATTGCCGGACCGGCCGACGTGAAAGCCGCCTGGGATTACGCCATGGCCGGTGGCCGCGTGAGCCATGGCCGCGTGATTGTCGAAGGCTTCATCGATTTTGACTACGAGATCACGCAGCTCACCGTGCGTGCCGTGGGTGAGGGCGGCCACATCGAAACCCATTTTTGCGACCCGATAGGCCACATCCAGGTCAGCGGCGACTATGTGGAAAGCTGGCAGCCGCACCCCATGCGCCCGGCCGCCTTGCAAAAGAGCCGAGAGATCGCCAGGGCCGTGACCGACAACCTCGGCGGCCAGGGTCTGTTTGGCGTCGAGCTGTTTGTCAAGGGCGACGACGTGTGGTTCAGCGAAGTGAGCCCGCGCCCTCACGACACCGGCCTGGTGACCCTGTGCACGCAGTGGCAAAACGAGTTCGAGCTGCATGCGCGCGCCATTCTGGGCCTGCCGGTCAACACCGCGCTAAAGAGCTCGGGCGCCAGCGCCGTGATTTATGGCGGCGTGGACGCCCAGGGCATCGTGTTTGACGGCGTGGCCGAGGCCCTGCAAGTGCCCAATACCGACATTCGCCTGTTCGGCAAGCCCGAGAGCTTCGTCAAGCGCCGCATGGGCGTGGCGCTGGCCTTTGATGCCGATGTCGAGGTGGCGCGCACCCGGGCCAAACTGGCGGCGGCAAAAGTCAGGCCCCGGGTGGCCTGACCTCAGGCCGCCGGACCCAGGATTCATCCCGTCTGCCGCCTGAAGGCCAAGTGGCGAGGCAGCTCAACTGAAAGTGACATCAAGTGCCCTTCAAATCGGGGAAAAATCGTCCTGACTCAAGGGCGCACTTTTTCACAGTACCCCTTAAGCGACAGCGACCTGCCCTATATTGGCCGGTTAAATTGAATAAACTCATCTCAACCCATTTCAAACCAGAGGATCGCAATGACAACCGGAAAATCGAAAATCATTTACACGCTCACTGACGAGGCGCCGCTGCTGGCGACCCATTCCCTGCTGCCCGTCATCCGCACGTTCGCGGCACCGGCCGGCATTGACATCGTCGAGAGCGACATCTCGGTTGCGGCGCGGGTTCTGGCCGAATTCCCCGAGTTCCTCACCGATGCGCAGAAAGTGCCCGACACGCTGGCCGAGCTGGGCCGCCTGACGCAGGACCCCGACACCAACATCATCAAGCTGCCCAACATCAGCGCCTCGGTGGGCCAGCTTGTGAGCGCCATCAAAGAGCTGCAGTCCAAGGGTTTCAACATTCCCGACTACCCCGAAAGCCCCAAGACCGACGAGGAAAAGGCCATTCGCGCGCGCTATGCCCGGTGCATCGGCAGCGCCGTCAACCCGGTGCTGCGCGAAGGCAACTCGGATCGCCGCGCGCCCAAGGCCGTCAAGGAATACGCCCGCAAGAACCCGCACTCGATGGCCGAGTGGAGCCAGGCCTCGCGCACGCACGTCTCGCACATGCACCACGGCGACTTCTACCACGGCGAAAAGTCGCTGACGCTGGACAAGGCCCGCGATGTGAAGATGGAGCTGAGCACCAAGAGCGGCAAGACCATCGTGCTCAAGCCCAAGGTCTCGCTGCTGGCCGGCGAGATCATCGACAGCATGTTCATGAGCAAGAAGGCGCTGCTCGAGTTCTACGAAAAGGAAATCGACGACGCCTTCAAGACCGGCGTGATGTTCTCGCTGCACGTCAAGGCCACGATGATGAAGGTCTCGCACCCCATCGTGTTCGGCCACTGCGTGAAGATTTTCTACAAGGATGCCTTTGCCAAGCACGGCCAGTTGTTTGACGAGCTGGGCGTGAACGTGAACAACGGCATGGCCAACCTGTACGAGCGTATCTCCACCCTGCCGCAAAGCAAGCAGGACGAGATCAAGCGCGACCTGCATGCCTGCCACGAACACCGCCCGGAGCTCGCCATGGTGGACTCGGCCAAGGGCATCACCAACTTCCACTCGCCCAACGACATCATCGTGGACGCCTCCATGCCCGCGATGATCCGCAACGGCGGCAAGATGTGGGGCGCCGATGGACGCCTGAAGGACGTCAAGGCCGTGATGCCCGAATCGACCTTTGCCCGCATCTACCAGGAGATCATCAACTTCTGCAAGTGGCACGGCAACTTCGACCCCAAGACCATGGGCACCGTGCCTAACGTGGGCCTGATGGCTCAGCAGGCCGAGGAATACGGCTCGCACGACAAGACCTTCGAGATCGCCGAAGACGGCGTGGCCAGCATCGTGGACATCGCCACCGGCGAAGTGCTGTTTTCCCAGAACGTCGAAGCCGGCGACATCTGGCGCATGTGCCAGGTCAAGGACGCACCGGTGCGCGACTGGGTCAAGCTGGCCGTGACACGCGCGCGCAACTCGGGCATGCCGGCCGTGTTCTGGCTCGACCCCTACCGCCCGCATGAAAACGAGCTGATCAAGAAGGTCGAGTTGTACCTCAAGGACTACGACCTGGCCGGCCTCGACATCCAGATCATGTCGCAGGTGCGCGCCATGCGCTACACGCTGGAGCGCGTCATCCGCGGCCTGGACACGATCTCGGTGACCGGCAACATCCTGCGCGACTACCTGACCGACCTGTTCCCGATCATGGAGCTGGGCACCAGCGCCAAGATGCTGTCCATCGTGCCCCTGATGGCAGGCGGCGGCATGTACGAAACCGGCGCCGGCGGCTCGGCGCCCAAGCATGTGCAGCAACTGGTGGAAGAAAACCACCTGCGCTGGGACTCGCTGGGCGAGTTCCTGGCGCTGGCCGTGTCGCTGGAAGACCTGGGGCTCAAGACCGGCAACGCCAAGGCAAACCTGCTGGCCAGGACGCTGGACGCCGCCACCGGCAAGCTGCTTGACAACAGCAAAGGCCCCAAGACCCGCACCGGCGAGCTGGACAACCGCGGCAGCCATTTCTACCTGGCCATGTACTGGGCGCAGGCGCTGGCTGAGCAGACGGAAGACAAGGAACTGCAGGCGCATTTCGCGCCGCTGGCCAAGGCGCTGACTGAGCAAGAGGCGCAGATCGTGGCCGAGTTCAATGCGGTGCAGGGCAAGCCGGCGGACATCGGCGGTTACTACCTGCTCGACACGGCGAAGGCCGAGGCCGTCATGCGCCCGAGCGCCACCTTCAATTCAGCATTGAGCGCGGCGCACCTCTAAGCGTCAGGCTGTGCGGATCTGCGCGATGCGGCAGATCCGCACTGGCAGGGCCGCAAGGCCCAGGGAAATCCCCGGAAGCCGCGCCCGTCTAGAGGGCGCAGGCTTCGGCCGGCTTGCTGCCGGCTGGCACGCAGTTCATGAAGGCATGGCTGTCTATCAGCGGGAATTGCCCGGCGTCCGGCAACTGGTAGTGCCACCACTCATTGGGATGGTGCACAAAGCCCGCTTCCAGCATGATGGTGAGCAGGTACATGCGGTTGACCTGGATGGCCGCCGGCAGCGCCGCATGAAAATGGTGGGAAGCGGCGGTCATGGTGTCCACCGGCGTGCCCATGTCGAGCACCTGCCCGTCCGGGCCTGTCAGCGTCAGGTCGACGGCGACGCCCCGCGTGTGGTTGGAGCCCTTGGCCGGGTCTGCGACATAGCCGGGAATGGGCGCGACGGCCCACAGTGCTTCCTGCGCCTCCTGCGGCCGGAATGCATCGAGGATTTTGAGCCGAAAGCCAAACCCCCGGGCGGCCGCGCTGGCCTTGCGCAGGCCCGCTTCAGCCTTGGGGTGCAAAAAGCACAGCGGGTGCTCGTAGATCACCTGGCCGGTGAAGTTGTCCTCGCCGGCGTAGATGAGATCAATTTCTACGTCGTGGGTGTGCTCGGTGATGAGCACGAGGGGGCGCTGGGTTTCCATAAATCCTGAGCGGTCATTTTTGCCAGAACCTGCCATTTAAACACGGACCGCGGCCATGCGAGGGGGGGGAGCGGCCGGGCGGGCATACGGTGCCTCGTGCGATGATCATGGGCATCACAAACGATGATGGTCAAGCCCCACCGAAGGAGTCTGCATGGAACTGCGCCAACTGCGTTATCTGGTCCGGGTGATCGAGCTGGGCAGCATCAGCCGCGCGGCGCTGGACCTGGACATGGTGCAGTCGGCCCTGAGCCAGCAGATCAGCCGCCTGGAGGGCGAGCTGTCGACCCGCCTGCTGCAGCGCAGCCCCAAGGGCGTGGTGCCCACCGAGGCCGGCCTGGCGTTTTTCCGCGAGGCCCAGCTGGTGCTGCGCCATGTGGAGCAGGCCGCCCGCGCGGCGCAGCACTCGCGCCTGTCGGGCAGTGTCAGCGTGGGCATGGCGCCCACCACCGCCGCCGTGCTGGGCCTGCCATTGATGCGGGCCATGCGGGCGCGCTACCCGGATGTCCGCCTGCACATGGTGGAGAGTCTGTCGGGGCATCTCACGGCCATGCTCAACGCGCGCCAGCTGGATCTGGCCGTGCTGTTCAATACCCATGCCGGGCGCCGCTGGAGTGTGCTGCCCCTGCTCGAGGAAAAGCTGTATTTGATCCGGTCGCGCCAGGGGCTGGCGGGGAAGCCCGCCAGCCGCATCCGCGTGGCCCAGCTGGCCGGCATGCCCCTGATCCTGCCCACCGGCACGCATGGTTTGCGCAGCACGCTTGACAGCGCCTTTGCCCGGGCCAAATGCAAACCCACGCTGGTCGCCGAAATCGATTCCCTGGCCATGCTGATGGATGCGGTCGACAGCGGCCTGGGCTGCACGCTGCAACCCTGGGCGGCGGTGAGCCGTTTTGCCGATGCGCCCCAGCGCTTTCATCTGGCGCAAATCACCGACACGCTGGCGCACCGCAGCAACTCGCTGTGCAGCCTGTCCGACGACGAGCTGTCGCCGGCCGCCCTGGCGGCGCGCGTGGTGCTGGCGGACTGCGCGGCCGAGGCGGTGCGCTCGGGCCGTTGGGTCGGCGCACGGCTGGCCGCGGGCTGAAACGTGCCTGACCCGCCTGAACCCCATCACGTTTTGTGATGGCCCCATGCCATGCACCGCCTTCCGCGGGCCGCGCTTCAGCGCTAAATTGCAGCCTTCGACGATTTCTACCCAAGGCCAAGAGGAGGCAACACGATGGATTTGCAACTTGAAGGAAAAACCGCGCTGGTGACCGGCGCCAGCACCGGCATAGGCCGGGGCATTGCGCTCGCGCTGGCTGCCGAGGGCGTCAGGCTGGCGATTTCGGCGCGCCGCACCGCCCTGCTCAACGAGGTCGCCGAAGAAATTGTCAGCCGCGGCGGCCATCGCCCGGTGGTCATTGAGTCCGACCTGTATGCCGAAGACGCCGCCAAAACCCTGACGGGTGCGGCCATGGCCGGGCTGGGTCATGTGGACATCCTGGTCAACAACGCGGGCGGCTCGCGCTCCTTCGCCGACCTGCATGTGGACGAAGACCGCTGGCAGGAAGCCATCACCCTCAACTTCCACCGGCCACGCCAGGTCGCCGATGCGTTGATCGACCAGATGATCGCGCGCAAATGGGGGCGCATCATCAACATCACCGGCAAGAGCGAGCCCGACCATGTCAATGGCGCCTTCTGCGCCAAGGCCGGCATTCACAGCTGGGCCAAGGGCCTGAGCCGCATGATCGGCAAGCATGGCATCACGGTCAACAGCATTCCGCCGGGCCGCATCCATTCGGAGCAGATTTTCCGCAACTACACGCCGGAGTACCGCCAGTGGCAGTGCGAAAACGAAATCCCCATGGGCCGCTATGGCGAGCCGGAAGACATGGCCAACCTGGTGTGTTTTTTATCGTCGCCACTGGCCAGCTACATCACCGGCGCGGTGATTCCGGTCGATGGCGGCCTGCGCCGCTACCAGTTCTAACCACCAGGGTCCGCCAGAGATCCGTCCCCGCAAGGCCCTACCAGGAGACAGCCTCATGATGAACGTTTCAATTTCCCGGCGTACCGTTTTGCAGGCTGCCGCCCTCGGTGCGTCGGTGCTGGCCTTGCCCGGGGCGCGCGCCCAGGCCGCATGGCCGTCCCGGGCCATCCGCTTTGTGGTGCCGTTTGCACCGGGAGGCACCTCGGAAATTGTCGCCCGCTCGGTGGCCGCCGAGCTCAGCAAGCAGCTGGGGCAAAGCGTGTATGTGGACAACAAGCCCGGCGGGGCGGGCACGGTGGCCATGCACGAGGTGGCGAGGTCGGCCCCGGACGGCCACACCCTCATCCTGGGCCATGTGGGCACGCTGGCCGTCAATCCCTACATGCTGAAGAACCAGCCCTATGACGTCAACAAGGATTTCATCCCGGTGACCCTGCTCGCCAAGGTGCCCAACGTCTTTGTGATTCATCCCGATGTCCCGGCCAAAAACTTCGAGGAGTTTGTGGCCTATGCCAAGAAGAATCCCGGCCGGCTCAATTACGGCTCGGCCGGCAATGCCAGCGCCGGCCACCTGGCCATGGAGTACTTGAAGCTGGTCACCGGCATGTTCATCACGCACATTCCCTACCGCGGCACCGGCCCGCAATTGACCGATTTGCTGTCGGGCCGCACCCAGGCCTCGTCGGCGGGCCTGCCCGCCCTGAGCGCCTACATCAAGAGCGGCAGGCTGCGCGCCATCGCCGTGGGGACCACGCAGCGCATCTCCGGCCTTCCCGATGTGCCCACCGTGGCCGAGATGGGGTTCAAGAACTTTGAAACCTCGCAGTGGTACGGCATTCTGGCACCGGCCGGCACGCCCGCAGACGTGGTCAAGCGCCTGCAGGAAGAGTCGCTCAAGGCGCTGAAGTCACCGGCGGTCACGGCCCGCTTCACCTCGGACAACGCGATCAGCGGCGGCGGGCCTTCCAGTGAATTCGCCTCTTTCATCGCGGGCGAGCAAAAAATCTGGAGCGACATCGTCAAGCGCGCCGGCATTCACGCCGATTGACCAGCGACAGGAGTGATTGGCATGGTGGATGTATTGGTCATCGGTGGCGGCAACGCCGCGCTGTGTGCCGCGCTGATGGCTCGCGAAGCCGGCGCCAGCGTGCTGCTGCTCGAAGCTGCGCCGCGTGAATGGCGCGGCGGCAACTCGCAGCACACGCGCAACCTGCGCTGCATGCATGAGGCGCCGCAGGATGTGCTGACCGAGGCCTATCCGGAGGAAGAGTACTGGCAGGACCTGCTCAAGGTCACCGGCGGGCAGACCAACGAGCAGCTGGCCCGGCTGGCGATTCGCGAGTCCTCGCACTGCCGCGGCTGGATGCGCCAGCACGGCGTGCGCTTTCAGCCCTCGCTGTCGGGCACGCTGCACCTGTCGCGCACCAACGCGTTTTTCATGGGCGGCGGCAAGGCGCTGGTCAACGCTTACTACCGCAGTGCCGAGCGCCTGGGCGTGCAGATCCGCTATGAGTCACCGGTAGACCGTCTGGAATTGCGTGCCGGCCGTTTTGTGGCGGCGCACTGCGGTGCGGAGCGCATCGAGGCGCGGGCCTGTGTGGTCGCCAGCGGCGGCTTCGAGTCCAACCGCGAATGGTTGCGTGAGGCCTGGGGCCAGAACGAGGCCGGCGAATGGCCGGCCGACAACTTCGCCATCCGGGGCACGCGCTTCAACATGGGGGTGCTGCTGCGCGACCTGATCGCGCAGGGCGCCGACACCATCGGCGACCCGACGCAAAGCCACTCGGTGGCGATTGACGCACGCGCGCCGCTCTACGACGGCGGAATCTGCACCCGGGTGGACTGTGTCTCACTCGGTATCGTGGTGAACAAACACGCCCAGCGCTTTTACGACGAAGGCGAAGACTTCTGGCCCAAGCGCTACGCCATCTGGGGCCGGCTGGTGGCGCACCAGCCCGGGCAACTGGCGTATTCGGTGATTGACGCCAAGGCCATTGGCCGCTTCATGCCGCCGGTGTTTCCCGGCGAAAAAGCCGATTCGCTGGAGCAGCTGGCGCGCCAGCTGGGCCTGGACGAGCCGGCCTTTATGCGCACGGTGAAGGACTACAACGCGGCCTGCCGTGTCGGCAGCTTTGACCATGCGGTGCTGGACGATTGCCATACCGAGGGCTTGAGCCCTGCCAAGACGCACTGGGCCCGGCCTTTGGACACCGCGCCGTTTTACGGTTACGCGCTAAAGCCCGGCATCACCTTCACCTACCTGGGCATGAAGGTCAATGAACAGGCCGCCGTGCATTTCGGCGGCCAGGCCAGTCCCAACCTGTTTGCCGCCGGCGAAATCATGGCGGGCAATGTGCTGGGCAAGGGCTACACCGCCGGGGTCGGCATGACGATTGGCACGGCGTTTGGCCGCATTGCCGGTGTGCAGGCTGCGCAGGCAGCTATCAAAAATGGAGCAAATTTTGCAACAGCTTGAAGCCCTGACCCGCGACGCCCGCGCGCTGGCACTCGGCGAATTGGCGCTCACACCGTATGAGGCCGAAGTCGGCCGGCAGCTGCAGATCTGCAATGCCTGCCGCTACTGCGAGGGCTTCTGCGCCGTGTTCCCCGCCATGACGCGGCGCCTGGCGTTCGGCCAGGCCGACATCCACTACCTGGCCAACCTGTGCCACAACTGCGGGGCCTGCCTGCATGCCTGCCAGTACGCACCGCCGCACGAGTTTGCCGTCAGCGTGCCGCAGGCCATGGCCCAGGTGCGCGGCCAAACCTACGCCGACTACGCCTGGCCGCCCGCGCTGGGTGCTCTCTACAAGCGCAACGGCCTGACCGTGGCGCTGGCGCTGGCTGCCGGACTGGCGCTGTTCCTGGTGCTGGCGCTGGTGATGAACGGCACGCTCATTCACGCGCCGCTGGCCGGAAACTTCTACGCCATCTTTCCGCATAACCTGCTGGTGGCCATGTTTGCGCCGATTTTCCTGTTTGCCGCGCTGGCCCTGGGCCTGGGCGTGCGCAGGTTCTGGCGCGAAGTGTCGCCGGGGGATGCCCCGGGGGCTGCCGTGGCTGAGGCCGCCGGCAATGCCTTGCGCCTGAAATACCTGGACGGCGGGCACGGCGAGGGCTGCAACGACGCCGACGATGCATTCACGCTGTGGCGGCGGCGTTTTCACCACGCCACCTTCTACGGCTTCATGCTGTGCTTTGCCGCCACCTGCGTGGCCACCGTGTACCACTATGTGTTCAGGTGGTCCGCGTCCTACGGCCTCACCAGCCTGCCGGTGCTGCTGGGCACTGTCGGCGGCATAGGCCTGCTGGTCGGCCCGGCCGGGCTGTTGTGGCTCCATCTGCATCGCCATCCCCAGCAGGGTGACGCCGCGCAAAAGCCCATGGACCGGGGGTTTATCGGGCTGCTGTTCTTCACCAGCCTCACCGGCCTGGCCTTGCTGGCCGGGCGCGACACGGCGGCCATGGCCTTGCTGCTGGCGCTGCACCTGGGCGTGGTGATGGCGCTGTTTGCAACCCTGCCTTACGGCAAGTTCGCCCACGGCATCTACCGCTGCGCGGCGCTGCTGAAATGGGCGATTGAAAAGCGCCAGCCCAACCGCCTGCAGCTGGGCAGCGATTGAGTTTTTAAGAGGAAAGTGCCTCTGGCCCAGAAGCGGCGGTCGCTGCCAGCTATACAAAATATAGCGGCATGGCCGAGTGCCTACTGGAAAGCCACTTCCGAGAAGCTGCGCAGTTTGCGGCTGTGCAGCTGGCTGATGCCGCTGGCGCGCAGCAGTTCAACGGCGCGCATGCCGATGCGCAAATGCTGGTCGACACGCTCGCGGTAAAACTGGTTGGCCATGCCGGGCAGCTTGATCTCGCCGTGCAGCGGCTTGTCGCTCACGCACAGCAAGGTGCCATAGGGCACCCGAAAGCGAAATCCGTTGGCGGCGATCGTGGCGCTTTCCATGTCCAGGGCAACGGCCCGGCTCTGGCTGAAGCGGCGCTGCGGCTGGTTGCCGGGCAGCAACTCCCAGTTGCGGTTGTCGGTCGAGGCCACGGTGCCGGTGCGCATGATGCGCTTGAGGTCAGGGCCTTCGGCGTGGGTTACGTCGGCCACGGCTTTTTCCAGTGCGACCTGGATTTCGGCCAGCGCCGGGATCGGCACCCACAGCGGCAGCTCTTCGTCCAGCACATGGTCTTCGCGCACATAACCATGGGCCAGCACATAGTCGCCCAGCCGCTGGCTGTTGCGCAAGCCGGCGCAGTGGCCGAGCATGATCCAGGCGTGCGGCCGCAGCACGGCGATGTGGTCGGTGATGGTCTTGGCGTTGGCCGGACCCACGCCAATATTGACCATGGTGATGCCGCTGCGGTCCGCGCGCAGCAGGTGGTAGGCCGGCATTTGCGGCAGTCGCGGCGGCGCCGCGCCCACTTCGTCCCCGGCCTCGGCGGGCAGGCCCGCGCGCCGGGTCACCACATTGCCGGGCTCGACAAAGGCGATGTACTCGCTGTCCGGGTCGGCCATGGCCTCGTGGCCCAGGCGCACGAATTCATCGATGTAGAACTGGTAGTTGGTGAACAGCACAAAGTTCTGGAACCAGTCGGGCGAGGTGCCGGTGTAGTGGCGCAGGCGTTGCAGCGAATAGTCCACGCGCGCGGCGGTGAACAGCGACAGCGGCTGCGGCTCCCCGGGAAGCGGGGCGTGGGTGCCGTTGGCGATGCCATCGTCCATGGCGGCCAGGTCGGGCAGGTCAAATACATCGCGCATCAGCAGGCGGCGGGCCGCGCTCATGGTGCCCTCGATGTGGTCGTTTTCGGCAAACGAGAAATGGATGGGAATCGGCTGGGTGCTGGTGCCCACCTCCAGTTCCACATCGTGGTTTTGCAGCAGCAGGCGGAACTGTTCCAGGTAGTAGTCGCCATACAGGTCGGGACGGGTCAGCGTGGTTTCAAAACGGCCGGGGCCGGCGACAAAACCGTAACTCAGCCGGGCGCTGTCGGGGGCGGCCGGGGTGCGCGCCACCGTGTCGGTGTGCAGGCGTACAAAGGGGTAGCAGGCGCGCACATGGCCGGGCAGGGTCTCCCCCGCCACGTAGCGCTGCATGGCATCGCGCAGATGGGCAATTTGCCGGTCGTAAATCGCTCGGACCTGCGCCAGTGCGGCGGCGGGGTCGGTGTAGCGGCTGGGGGCGATGAAAGTGGGCAGGTAGGACATATGGAGTAGGTAGAGGCGTTGGTCAGTCGGGCGTTTTCACGGGTTCGCGCATGGTGACAAATTCTTCCGCGGCCGTGGGGTGGATGCCAATCGTGCTGTCGAAGAGGGCCTTGGTCGCGCCGGCCTTCATGGCCACGGCAAAGCCCTGCACGACTTCACCGGCGTCGGCGCCCACCATGTGCAGGCCGACCACGCGGTCGGTGGCGTCGTCGACCAGCAGCTTCATGAGCGTGCGCTCGGTGCTGCCGCTGAGCGTGTGCTTGAGGGCCTTGAAGTCGCTGCGGTAGACGCTGATCTGGCCGAATTTCTCGCGCGCTTGGGCTTCGGTATAGCCCACGGTGCCGATGTTGGGATGGGTAAACACCGCCGAGGGAATGAACTCGTAGCTCATGTGGCGCGGCTTCTTGCCGGCAGCCGGGCCAAACAGCCGGTCCGCCACCACCATGGCCTCACCCAGCGCCACGGGCGTGAGCTGCAGGCGCGCCGTGACGTCGCCAACGGCGTGAATCGAGGGCACCGAGCTCTGGTACTGCGCATTCACCTGAATCGCCCCGGCGTCATTGACCGCCACGCCCGCGGTGTCCAGGTTGAGTCCGCCGGTCAGGGGCTCGCGGCCCGTCGCATACAGGACGGTGTCGACCACGAAGCTGGCGCCGCCACCTTTGACTTCCACCCGCAGGCCTTCCGCCGTTTTGGTGATGGCGGCGATGTCCGTGTTGAGTTGCAGGTTGACGCCGGCCTTGCTCATCTCGCCGGCAATGAAGGCGCGCACATCATCGTCAAAGCCGCGCAGCACCTGGGCGCCCCGGTAGGCCTGCGTGACCTGGGCGCCCAGCCCGTTGAAGATGGAGGCGAATTCGCAGGCAATGTAGCCGCCGCCCACCACCAGCAGGCGCTTGGGGAAGGGCGTCAGGTCAAAGATCTCGTTGGAGGTGATGACATGCTCGCGGCCGGGTACTTCGGGGACGCTGGGCGTGCCGCCGGTGGCAATCAGGATGTGGCGGGCGCTGTAGTGCTTGCCGCCCACGTCCACCGTGTGCTTGTCCGCCAGCGTGGCCCAGTCTTCAATGATCTGCACGCCCGAGCTCCTGAGCAGCTGGATATAAATGCCGTTGAGCCGTGAAATTTCGCGTGCGCGGTTGGCCTTGAGCGCCTCCCAGTCCAGTGTGGGCGCCTCGCCGACCCAGCCAAATCCATGGGACTCTTCAAAACTCTCGGCGTAGTGGGCGGCATAGCTGTAAAGCTTCTTCGGGATGCAGCCCACGTTGACGCAGGTGCCGCCCATGGCCGCCACTTCGGCCAGCGCCACGCGGGCGCCGCGCTGCGCGGCCATGCGTGCGGCGCGCACGCCGCCACTGCCCCCGCCGATGACGAAAAGATCAAAGTCAAAAGCCGGCATATGTTTTTTTTCCTTTCAGGACTGGAATTCCTGGAGTTCCTTTTTGATCCACTCGATGAACACCCGGGTGCGCATGGGCAGCAGCCGGGCGTGCGGGTAGACCACGTTGATCGGGTGCCTCGGCGGCTCAAAATCCTCCAGCACGGTGCGCAACTGCCTGCTCCGCAAAAAAGGCGCCACCTGGTAAGAGAAAAAAGAGCCCAAGCCCGCACCCGCCGCGCAAGCCGCCACCGCCGGAGCGATCTGGTTGAACTCCAGATTACCACTGACGGCCAGGCGCAGTTGCCGGCCCTGGTCATTGAACGGCCCCCATGTGGGGGTATGGTCGGTCACGCGCACGCAGTTGGCTTTCAGCAGGTCCTTGGGATGTCGAGGCACGCCGTGGCGCCGCAGCCAGGCGGGGCTGGCCACCACCAGGCGCCGGATATGCCCGACGTTCTGCGCCACCAGGCTGGAGTCTTCGGGCTCGCCAATGCGAATGCCCACGTCAATGCCTTCTTCCAGCAGGTTGACCACGCGGTCCAGCAGCACCATGCTGCAACGCATCTTCTCGTGCTGCTGCACAAAGCGCGTCACGGCAGGCGCCACATGCATCTGCCCGAACAGCATGGGCGCGGTGATGGTCAGATGGCCTGCCGGTTCCGCCGCTTCGGCCGTCAGCGCCGCCTCGGCATCGGCGAGTGCGGCCAGCACTTGCCGGCAGCTCTCCAGGTGGCGCCGGCCTTCTTCGGTCAGTGAAATGCGCCGCGTGGTCCGGTTGAAGAGGCGCACGCCCAGTTGCGCCTCGAAGCCGGCCAGTGTGCGCACCATGGCCGGCAGCGACGATTCCATGACCCGGGCCGCGGCGGTGAGGCTGCCTTCTTCGGCAATATGAATAAAGGCCTGCATGGCCCTGAGCTTGTCCATGGCGGGGATGTTACTTCTATTCATCCATTCAGTGGATTGGTTAAATGCGTCACAAGCTATTTATTCAGAATAACGGATCAAACAGAATCCAGCCTTCCAGATCAACTCCCCGAAAGACCCGCATGAACACCACCGCCACTTCAACCCCCAGCGCGGGCCGCAAGGCCCTTCCCGCGCAGCCCATCACGCTGTACCGCTCCGCCATTTCAGGCCACTCCCACCGGGTGGAGCTGTTCCTGTCCCTGCTCGGCCTGCCGTTTGAGCGGGTGGATATCGACCTGGCGGCCGGGGCCCACAAAACGCCGGCCTTCCTGGCCATGAATGCCTTCGGCCAGGTGCCGGTGATTCAGGACGGCGAGGTCACCCTGGCCGACTCCAACGCCATCCTTGTCTACCTCACCGGGCGCTATGCCGTCGATGCGGACCAGTGGCTGCCTGGGGAGCCGCTGGCCGCCGCCGCCGTGCAGCGCTGGTTGTCGGTGGCCGCCGGCCAGCTGGCATTCGGGCCCGCTGTGGCGCGCGTGATCCAGCTGTTCAAGCGACCCGACAGCCCGGATGCCGCCGTGGCCCGTGCCCACGCTCTTTTTGCGGTGATGGAGCAACAGCTTGGGCAGTCCGCGTTCCTCACCGGCAGCACGCCCACGCTGGCCGACATTGCCAACTACAGCTACGCCGCCCATGCCCCCGAGGGCAATGTGTCACTGCAGGCCTACCCCCGGTTGCGTGCCTGGCTGGCCCGCATTGAGGCGCTGCCACGCTTTGTGCCCATGGTCAAAACCCCCATCGGGCTGGCGGTGTGAACGCTCCCACCTTTCACGAAGGCGAGCGCGCGGTGCAGGCGCGCGTGGGCGTGCGGGAGCGGCTGGAGCAGATGGGCCCGCGCGTCATCCGGGACTTCATGCCGGACCAGCACCGCGCGTTCTTTGAGCAACTGCCGTTTGTGCTTGCCGGCACGGTGGATGCGGGCGGCCAGCCCTGGGCCTCGGTGCTGGCGCAGCCGCCGGGCTTCATCCGCTCGCCCGACCCGCAGCACCTGCTGCTGCGGGCGCGGCCTCTGCGGGGCGATCCCCTGCAGGACACGCTGGCGGACGGCGCGCCCATAGGCCTTTTGGGCATCGAGCCGCACACGCGGCGGCGCAACCGCATGAATGGCGTGGTGCAGGGTGTGAATGCCTCGGGGTTTGGGGTGGCGCTGAGCCAGAGCTTCGGCAACTGCCCCAAATACATCCAGGCTCGCGAGCCGGTGTATGTGAAAGAGCACCTTTCCATCCAACCGGCTGTACACACCGCGACGCAACTGGATGATGCCGCGCGCCGCATGGTTGCCGCGGCCGACACGCTGTTCATCGCCACCGCGTATGCCGGAGACAGCGCGCAGGCGGGCCGGGCCGCTGGTGTGGATGTCTCGCACCGCGGCGGCAAGCCCGGCTTTGTGCGGGTGGATGCCGACGACACCCTCACCGTGCCGGATTTCATCGGCAATTTTTTCTTCAACACCTTGGGCAATATTGCGGTCAACCCGCGCGCCGGGCTGCTGTTCATCGACTTCGACCGCGGCGACCTGTTGTACCTCGCCGTCACCGCCGACATCATCTGGGACGGGCCCGAGGTGCGGTCCTTCGCCGGGGCGCAGCGCCTGCTGCGTTTCAAGGTGCAATCGATGCGGCGCGTGGAGAACTCACTGCCCCTGCGTTGGGGTGAGGCGGAGCTGCCACCCTAGAAACGGCAGTTGACCGCTTATCACTGTCTCGCCGGCCGCATGGATGCTGACGTTGGCGGCTTCGATGGCGTTCACCCGCGTGGTGAACAGCGCTATGCACCCGCCAGCACCGCGCTCGACGCACCATGCGGCGTTGCTCCTCCTTGCGCACAGGAGTGCGCCGCGTCGTCTCGCCTTGCTTGGCACGCCGATCACGGCACTGGCGGGCGCATCCAACTGCCGTTTCTAGGGTCACCGGTGCTGGAGACCACCGGCGCCTGGAACGCCTGGAAATGAGGGCCTGACCTGCAACGTTGACGCGAACTCAGCCGATGGCTTCCATCGCGAGCTCGCGCTCCAGCCAGGCGCGAAACTTCTGCACGGCCGGGCGCTCTGCGCCGTGCACTGAGGTGACGATGCGGTAGCCCATGCCTTCGACCGTCTGGCCGGGTAGCACCACCTTGAGCTGGCCGCTCCTGAGCAGCGGCAGCACCAGCGGCGTGCGCCCTATGGCGATGCCGGCGCCCTGCACGGCGGCGGTCAGCACATGTTCGTACTGCGAGAAATAGAGGCAGGGCTGTTGGGTCGACTGCTTGAGGCCCAGCCGCTCATACCAGGCCGTCCACGACATCCAGGAAAAGCGCGTGGCCGGGTCGTAATACACGAGCAGCGGCGTGCGCAGGATGCCGTCGGCCGTTTCGATGCGCGCCGCGACGGCCGGCGCCGCCACCAGCAGGGCTTGTTCCTGCAGCAGGGGCGGCGGGCCTTCGCCGCCGGGTAGCGGCGGGCTCAGCCGCACGGCCAGGTCCATGCCTTCGCGTTCCAGGTTCACCCGCGCTTCCGAGGCGTCAACGCGCACGTCGATGGCAGGCTCCAGCTGCTGGAACTTCGCAAGCTTGGGCGCCAGCCACAGCGCGGCAAATGACGGCGTGGTGGTGACCGACACCGACACCCTGTCCACCGCCAGCAGGCGGTCCACGGCCGAGGCCAGTTGCGCCAGCGAGGCACGGGCCGCCTCAAAGAGCTGGCGGCCCTCGGGCGTGAGGCTCAATCCTTTTCCGCCGCGCAGGAACAGCGCCGTGCCCAGCGCATCTTCCAGGCTTTTGACCTGCTTGCTCACGGCCGACTGCGTGATGAACAGCTCTTCGGCCGCGGCGGTGAAACTCAGGTGGCGCGCGGCCGACTCGAAGCCGCGTATCGCATCAAGCGACATGGCGCGCAGTGCACTGGAGGAAGAAGGGCTCAGCATGGCATGAATGATTGGAATACCCCGGATGACAAACCATCCGGCCGCGCGGGCCGGAACCAGGAAAGAATCAAACCACACTTTCCAGGGAGATCGCCATGCTTGCCCCGCAAACCCCGCTGAAGCTCGGGTCCATCCCGAAACCCCTGCGCCTGCGGCGCGGCCAGGTCCTGAGCTGCGCCGGGGGCTGCCTCTGGATCACCAGCGATGCGCTGGCCGGGCGCCGGGACAGCGACGTCGTGCTGGAGAGCGGCCAGTCCTTTGTCACGCCGCAGGCCGCGACCTACTTTGTTGGCGCCCCGCGCGGTTACGGCGTCCTGTCATTTTTATCCCCCGACACCCCTGCCCGAAACCCTCTGGAGACAACATGCTGATAGAAACCGAACGCCATGGCCAACACGTGGTGTTGACCTTGAACCGCCCCGAAAAACTCAACGCCCTGAGTTATGAGCTCATTGACGAACTCATGGACCGGCTCGATGCGCTGGAGCGTGACGAGACGGTGCGCTGCCTGGTGCTGACCGGCCGGGGGGACAGGGCTTTCTCTGCGGGTGCCGACATCGCGGGCTTTGCGCCCGACGTCGCCGCTTCACCCGAGACGGCGTACCGCAACTTCGTCATGCGCGGCCAGGCCATGACGCGGCGCATCGAGAACTATCCCAAACCCATCATCGCGGCCGTCAACGGCATCGCCTTCGGCGGCGGCTGTGAAACCATGGAGGCCTGCAGCCTGGCGATTGCAGCGGAGCACGCCACCTTTGCCAAGCCCGAAATCCGGCTGGGCTTTCCGCCGCCGTTCGGCGGCACGCAGCGCCTGCCGCGCCACATAGGCCGCAAGCGCGCCAATGAAATGATCCTGACCGGAGAGGCCGTCAGCGCGGAAGAGGCGCTGCTGATCGGGCTCATCAACCATGTGGCGCCGGCGCAGGACCTGCTGCCGGCCTGCCTGCGCATGGCGGACCTGATTGCCGCCAACTCGGCTGTCGCCGTCACGGCCTCGTTGCGCGCCGTCACACGCGGCCTCAACGTTTCCATCGACGAAGGCCTGGCGATCGAGGCCGCGCAGTTCATGATCGCCTCAGCCTCGCCTGATGCGAGGGAAGGCACGGCCGCCTTTGTGGAGGGGCGGCGGCCGGTGTTTCGCCATCGCTGAGGAGGCTTTGCACAGGCTGGCGCGATGGGCCGTGCGATATCCTCTCGCTCTCGAATAGGCAAGCCCCTCAAATCCGGCGTGTGCAGTCTTCGGGGCGCACCGCCGCCATGATGGCGTCTATCAGATGCTGTGAGAACGCATCACCCAGTGCGCTGAGCGGTGCTTTCTCCAGCGAGGCAATGCCCAACTGGTAGGCGATGCGGGGGCGAAACGGGCGGCTGACGAAATTCATGTCCCGGCAATAGCTGGCCAGCAGCGCATTGACGATGGATACCCCCAGGCCCTGCGCCACGAAACCGCAGGCCACCCCCACGGAATGAACTTCGGCAGCGACGCGCGGCAGTACGCGGGCCTGCCGGAAGGCCATGTCGATCTCGTGGCGGATCAGGCGCTGGCGGCCCAGCAGGATCAGCGAGACGTCGATGAGGTCAAGCACGCCGACAGTTTCCAGTTTCTCCAGGGGGTGCCCCCGGGGCATGATGCAGACGGCCTCCGATTCCAGACAGGCCGTCGCCTTGAGGCCCGCCATCTCCACCGGCAACCTGACCAGCCCCATGTCGGCTTCGCGGCTCAGTACGGCCCGCTCCGCGTCGGAATAGGAGCCGGACAGCACTTCCAGCACCACGCCCGGATGCTGGCGCACGAAGCTGGCCACCACGGACGGCATGAGTTGCTGGGACAGGGTGCCTGGCACGGCCACTTTCAGCAACGGGCGGTTGAACCCGCCCAGACGGAGCTGTTCGCTGTGCCGTCGAAAGCATTGCGCGGAATCGACCAGGCCCTGGGCATCCTGAAGCAGAGCTTGGGCCTCGTTCGTGGGGACCAGCCGTCCTTTTTCGCGGACAAACAGGCGCAGGCCGAGATCTTCTTCAAACTGGGCCAGCAGGCGGCTGACGGCGGATTGCGACAGGTCCAGGCGTTGCGCTGCACCCGTCGTCGAGCCCGACGCCATGATGGCCTGGAAAGCTTCGAGTTGTTTGAAGTTCATGGCGGCACAAGCCCGGTTGGAGATTCGCTTCACCGACCACCCTTTCGCGCCGGTTTGACCATGCTATTGCGCCCATGAGCACACCGCAATTTCTCCGCGAATCGCATAGCGCAATGCGAATTCATCATACCGTTGCGGGTCCGAAGCGCGCGCACCAGAATCCCTACTCAACAAGCTTGCGTCGAACTCCCGTTAACCTGGCCGGAGCACTGTTTTCATGAAAATCCCTGCCCTGAGTTCCGGCATCCGTCACCGCTTTTGATTTCGCCGCCACCTTTTTTCCTCTACTGGAGCAGACTTTCATGAGCAGACGTCATTTCTTGCGGGTCGCTGCACTCGCCACTTTCGCCGGCCTGGCCGTCCCGGGCGTGCAGGCCGCCGGCTATCCCGACAAGCCCGTGCACATCATCATTCCGTTTCCGGCGGGCGCCGCGGCGGACAACGCCATGCGCGTGGTCACGCGCAAGCTCTCCGAGTACTGGGGCCAGGCGGTCATCGTCGACAACCGTCCAGGCATTCCGGGCATGCAAGCTGCGGCAACGGCCCCGGCGGACGGGTACACGCTGGTGCTCGGCGCCGGCTCCGGCATCGTAACCACGCCGCTGTTGATGAGCAAGCTGTCGTACAGCCCGTCCAGGGATTTCGCTCCGGTGGGCAAAGTGCTGACCAACACCCCGGTGCTGACCATCCATCCTTCGATGGGCGTGAAATCGGTCAAGGAGCTTATTGCACTGGCGAAAAGCAAACCCGGCACGCTCAACTACAGCTCCAGCGGCACGGGCGGCCCGAGTCACCTGGCCATGGAGATGTTTCTGGCGATGACCGGCACCGAGATGGTCCATGTGCCGTACAAAGGTGCCGCACCATCGGTATCGGAGCTCGTCGGCGGCCATGTCCAGCTGGGCATCAACGCGGTGCCGAGCGTGGTCCAGTACATCAAAACCGGCAAGCTCACGGCCCTGGCCGTGGCCAGCACCAAGCGGTCCAGTGCGCTGACCCACATTCCCACCATGGCCGAGTCGGGCGTGCCGGGTTTTGAATACGACATCTGGTATGGCCTGTTTGCGCCGGCCCGCACGCCGGCCGACCTCATCGGCAAGGTCAGCGCAGACCTGCAGCGCGCGCTGCGCGACCCCGAGGTGGCGAAGCAACTGGTGACGCAAGGCAGCGAGCCTGCGCCGAGCAGCGCGCAGGAACTGGCCCAGTACATCAGGGACGACACGGTGCGCTGGACCAAGGTGATCAATGAACGCAGGCTCAAACTCGACTAGCCGGGCGACTACCACATGAAGAAACTAAAACAGATACAGGAAGCAGCGCGCGTCGGCTCGACAGCGCGGGCGCATGACGTGGTGACGCAAGGCGGCGTCATGGTGGTGATGCGTGACGGCGTGCGCCTGGCGACGGATGTGTACCTGCCGGCCTGCAATGGCCAGCCCTTGGCCGGCCCGTTCCCGGTGCTGGTGGAGCGCACGCCCTACGGCAAGAACAACGAAGCCAACCGGGAGCGCACGGCGCGCGATCCGCGCCCCGTGCCCCGTGCCGATATCGCGGCCTGGTTCGGGCGCCGCGGCTATGTCGTTGTGTTGCAGGATTGCCGGGGCCGCTTCGCCTCGGAAGGCGTCTTCACCAAATACCTGGGGGAGGCAGACGACGGTTTCGACACCCTGGCCTGGATTGCGCAACAGCCCTGGTGCAACGGCCGCATCGGCACGCTGGGCCTGTCTTATGCGGCGCACACCCAAACCGCGCTGGTGAGCCGGCATCCCCCGGGCCTGGCGGCGATGTTTCTGGATTGCGGCGGCTTTGCCAATGCCTACCGCGGCGGCATCCGCCATGGCGGCGCGTTCGAACTCAAGCAGGCCACCTGGGCTTACACCAATGCCCAGCGGACCGGCCCGGCGCAGCGTGACCCTGTCATCCAGGCGGCGCTGGCCGCCGAGGACATCGCCGCCTGGTTTACCGCGATGCCCTGGAAGCGCGGGCACTCGCCGCTGAAATGGGTGCCCGAGTACGAGCACTATCTGTTCGAACAATGGGAGCACGGCAACTTCGATGCCTACTGGCGTCAGCCGGAGCTTTACGCTGCCGGGCACTATGACCGCTTCGATGGAATCCCCACGCTGCTGATGTGCGGCTGGTGGGATCCCTATGCCCAGACCACGACGGACAACTACCTTGGCATCTCGCGCCGCAAGGAGGGCATCGCGCGCCTCGTGCTTGGGCCGTGGACGCACGGCGAGCGCAGCGTGACCTACGCCGGGGATGTCGATTTTGGCCCGCAGGCAACGCTCGATGGCACGCTGGCCGAGAATCATCTGGCCTTTCGCCTGGCCTGGTTCGACCGCTGGCTCAAATCTGATGCCGAGGGCGGGAACCTCAGCGCGGCGGACGATCCGGCGGTGCGCTATTTCCGCATGGGCGGCGGCTCAGGGCATCGCACGGCGGGCGGGCGGCTCGATCACGGCGGCGCTTGGCGCACGGCCAGCGGCTGGCCGTTGCCCGGCACCGAGTTCCGGCCGTACTTCCTGCAGGCCGATGGCACGCTGCAATGCCAGGTCCCCATGGAGGAAGCCGTGCTGGCGTTCGATTTCGATCCGGCGCACCCGGTTCCGACCATTGGCGGCTCCATCACATCGGGCGAGCCCTTGATGACGGCCGGTGCGTACGACCAGCGCACCCAGCACGGAATTTTCGGGGCGCAGCCTCCTTATCTGCCGCTCGCCGCAAGGCGCGACATCCTGGTGTTCGAAACATCGCCGCTCGAAGAGGACATGGAAGTGACAGGCCCGGTCGTCATCAGGCTGTGGATTTCATCGAGCGCGCCGGACACCGATTTCACCGCCAAGCTGATCGATGTGCATCCGCCCAATGCCGATTACCCGCAGGGCTACGCCATGAACCTCACCGACGGCATTCTTCGCAGCCGCTACCGGCGCTCGTGGGAAAACCCGGAGTTGCTGTCGCCCGGCGAAATTGCCGAGATCACCATCGAGCCTATGCCCACCTCCAACCTCTTCAAGAAGGGGCATCGCATCCGCCTCGACATCTCCAGCAGCAACTTCCCGCGCTTCGATGTGAATCCCAACACCGGCGAACCCGAAGGCCGCGCGCAGCGCAGCCAGGCAGCCGTCAACCGGGTGCATGTGTCAGCGGCTTACCCCTCGCAACTGCTGCTGCCCATCGTGTCGCAGCCGGGCGCCGACGGGCACTGAGTCGCGTGCGCCGATAATCGGCGCATGAGCACCCTTTCCAAGACGCCATCATCTGGCGCAGCAAGCACTGACTTCAACACCCTGTCGCTGAACCCGGCGATGCAGGCCAACCTGCAGCAGCTGGGCTACCTGCAGATGACCCCGATCCAGGCCGCCAGCCTGCCGGTGGCGCTGCTGGGCAAGGACCTGATTGCCCAGGCCAAGACCGGCAGCGGCAAGACCGCCGCCTTTGCCATTCCCCTGCTGGCCAACCTCAATGCGCGCCGTTTCGCGGTGCAAGCCCTGGTGCTGTGCCCCACGCGCGAGCTGGCCGACCAGGTCACCACCGAAATCCGCCGGCTGGCGCGCGCCGAGGAAAACATCAAGGTCGTGACGCTGTGCGGCGGCGTGCCGCTGCGCAACCAGGTGGCGAGCCTGCAGAACGGCGCGCACATCGTGGTGGGCACGCCGGGCCGCATCATGGACCACCTGGAGCGCGAGACGCTGAACGTCGACGCGCTGAACACCCTGGTGCTGGACGAAGCCGACCGCATGCTGGACATGGGCTTTTACAACGACATCGCCACCGTGACCAAACAGTGCCCCGATGAGCGGCAAACCTTGCTTTTTTCGGCTACCTATCCCGAAGGCATTGCCAAAATCAGCCAGCAGTTCATGAAGGAGCCGCAGACCATCACCGTGCAGGCGCAGCATGAAAAAAGCAAAATCCGCCAGCGCTGGTATGAGGTGAAGGAAAGCGAACGCCTGCACGCCGTCTCGCTGGTGCTCAACCATTACCGCCCGGCCAGCACCCTGGCGTTTTGCAACACCAAGCTGCAGTGCCGCAACCTGGCGCAGGTGCTCAAAAGCCAGGGCTTCAGCGCGCTGGCGCTGTACGGCGAGCTGGAGCAGCGCGAGCGCGACCAGGTGCTGGTGCAGTTTGCCAACCGCAGCTGCTCAGTGCTGGTGGCCACCGACGTGGCGGCGCGCGGCCTGGATATTTCGCAACTGGAGATGGTGATCAACGTCGACGTGACGCCCGATGCCGAGGTGCACATTCACCGCATAGGCCGCACCGGCCGGGCCGACGAGGAAGGCTGGGCCATCAGCCTGGCCAGCATGGACGAGATGGGCTCGGTCGGCAAAATCGAGCAGTTGCAAAATGCCGAGTCCGAGTGGCACAAGGTGGCTGAGCTCACGCCCGCCAGCCAGGAGCCGCTGCAGCCGCCCATGGCGACGCTGCAAATCGTGGGCGGGCGCAAGGAAAAAATCCGCGCCGGTGACGTGCTGGGCGCGCTGACCGGCGAGGCCGGTTTCACGCGCGAGCAGGTCGGCAAGATCAACGTCAACGAGTTTTCAACCTATGTGGCGGTGGACCGCAGGATTGCCGCGGAGGCGCTGCACAGGCTGTCCACCGGGCGGGTCAAGGGCAAAAGCGTCAAGGTGCGCCTGCTGGACGACGAATCCTGAGAACTGACAGGAACGAGACATTCTTAATAAAATCGGCCCCTAGCCCAGATAAATAGGGCGTGAGAAGCTATTAAATCCATAGCGAAAATCTGAATCAATGGTTTCTGCCGGGTTCCTGTGTAGGCGCCCACGCCAGCAGCAGGCCGGACGCGGCATCCAGATGCCGGAAGCCAAAGGCGGAAATTGCCGGCACGGCACCGGGCCGGGTTCACAATGATGGGTACACCCGTCCAGCGGAAGGTCCGCTCGCCCGCCCAAGGCGGGTGCCACCCGCTGGAACGCATCAACCCTTATTCCCTTATTGATATTGACGGTTTGGCGATGGCCGGCCCCGCGGGGGCCGCGCCGTCATGGACCCGCCAAGGAAAGAACCCATGGTCAGGCTCCAGTTCTCCGTCGAACTCAACTACGATATTTCGCCGCCGGGCGGCGACTTCATCTTCAACATTCACGCGGCCCACACGCTGCAGCAGACCGTGGTGAACGAGACCCTGCACGTCAGCCAGCCGGTGCCCTACACCATCGACACCGACCCGGCCAGCCGCAATCGCTACCTGCGGCTGCAGGCCCAGGCCGGCCTGCTCAAGGTCATGTACGAGGCGACGGTCGAACTTCAGCATTACACGGCGGCGCCCAACGCGCTGGGCGAGGTGCCGGTCTGCCAGCTGCCGGGCGCCGTGCTGCCCTATATCTACCCGAGCCGTTACTGCCAGTCAGACCGCCTGCAAAAACTCGCCTTCAAGGAGTTCGGCCATCTGCCGCAGGGCTATAGCCGCGTGCAGGCGATCTGCCAGTGGGTGCAGCAGCGCGTGAGTTTCGAGTCCAACAGCTCGCACGGCAGCACCTCGGCCGTCGACACGGTGGTCGACCGCGTCGGCGTCTGCCGCGACTTTGCGCATTTGATGATCGCGCTATGCCGGGCGGTCAATCTGCCGGCCCGTTTTGCCACCGGCATCGACTACGGCGCCGACCCGGCGCTGGGCCCGACCGACTTTCATGCCTATGTGGAGGTCTATCTGGACCACCGCTGGTACATGTTCGATCCTTCAGGCACGGCCATTCCCATGGGCTTTGTGCGTATTGCCACCGGACGTGACGCCGCCGATGCGGCCTTTGCCATGCTGTTTGGCAGCATTACCTCCAGCGCGCCCATCATCCGCATCCAGCCCGTCGCGGACCGGCAGGGCCATGTGGTTTTTCCGGCGCATGGGAGCCTTGCCCTGTCGACGGATGGGCTCTAACAGGAAGTTATTCCATTTCTAATTCGATGCGAGATTAGGCGCACCCCCGCAGACAGTGCTACAGCACGGCAAGGGGGGGCAACGACATATCGTATTGAAGTAGAAATGGAATTACCGGTTCGCGATGGCCGCCTGATTCGACGCCGGGATATTGCCCTTTTTCAGCACCTGGACTGCCTTGACCGCCGCGATCCAGGCATTGGTGGACCCGACCGCCGCAAAGCGCGTGTGAAACACCACGCTGAAGATGCGGTGGATTTTTTCCGCGCTGGCCTGGCCGGAATTTCGCGCTCCCCGGCGGAATGTCTGAATAAAATTGGCTGTAACCCTTGTCAGTCGGGCGTAAATAGCTATCAAAATAATAGCGATTCGTGCGCCGGATCCGCCTCGCTCAGGTTTTTGCAGAGGCCTGGCGGCGGCGTTCCAGAAAGGCGTGCAACTCGCCGACCACGCCCTTGCGGAAGGCCAGCACGCAGATCACGAAAATCGCGCCGATGATGACGGTGACCCAGGAACCCACCTTGTCGGCCAGCAGGTTTTGCAGCGCGATCACGATGCCGGAGCCGAAGACCGGGCCGAAGAAGGTGCCGACGCCGCCCAGCAAGGTCATCAGGATCACCTCGCCCGACATGGACCAGTGCACATCCGACAGCGTGGCAAAGCCCATGACCAGCGTCTTGAGCGAACCGGCCAGCCCGGACAGCGCCGCCGAGAGCACGAAGGCCAGCAGCTTGTAGCGGTCCACCTGGTAGCCCAGCGAGATGGCGCGGGGCTCGTTTTCGCGGATCATCTTGAGCACCTGGCCAAAGGGCGAGTGCACGATGCGCGAGATGAACAGAAAGCACAGCACAAAGACCGCCACCACGAAGTAGTACATGGCGGTGTCGGATTCCAGTGATAACAGGCCCAGCAGGCGGCCGCGCGGCACGCCCTGCAAACCGTCTTCACCGCCGGTAAAAGGCGCTTGCAGGCAGACAAAAAACACCATCTGGGCGATCGCCAGCGTGATCATGGCAAAGTAGATGCCCTGACGCCGGATGGCGACGGCACCGACCACCAGGCCAATCAGGCCGGCCGCCACCGTGCCGGCGAGGAGGCCCAGCTCCGGCGTCCAGCTCTGTGACTTGATGAACCAGCCGGTCACATAGGCGGCCGAGCCGAAAAAAGCGGCGTGGCCGAACGACAGCAGGCCGGTAAAGCCCAGCAGCAAATTGAAGGCGCAGGCGAACAGCGCGAAGCACAGCAGCTTCATGACGAACACCGGGTACAGCCCGATCACGGGCGCCACCAGCACCAGCGCCAGCAGGGCCAGGTAGGTGATGCGGGTCGCATTCATGACGGGAGCGGCTTTGGGCATGGCGGGTGGGTTGACGGTATCGGTCAGGGTGTTGTGCATGGTTCAGGCTTCCTTGCCAAACAGGCCCGCGGGCCTGAACATGAGCACGATGACCATGATCACGAAGACCACGATATTCGAGGCTTCGGGATAGAAAACACGGGTCATGCCCTCGACCAGGCCCAGCCCCAGGCCGGTGATGACAGAGCCCAGAATCGAGCCCATGCCGCCAATCACCACCACGGCAAACACCACGATGATGAGGTTGGAGCCCATCAGCGGGTTGACCTGGATGATGGGGGCGGCCAGCACGCCGGCCAGCGCGGCCAGCGCCGCGCCGGCGCCATAGGTGCACATCACCATCAAGGGCACGTTGATGCCGAAAGCCTGGACCAGCGGCGCATTTTCGGTGCCGGCGCGCAGGTAGGCGCCCAGCCGTGTGCGTTCGATGAGAAACCAGGTGCCCAGGCAGATCACCAGGGACACCAGCACCACCCAGGCCCGGTAGTTGGGCAGGACCATGAAGCCCAGGTTGGTGGCGCCGGACAGCAGCTCGGGCACCGGGTAGTTCTGGCCCGAGACGCCGTAGAGTTCGCGGAAAATGCCTTCGGCGATCAGCGCCAGGCCAAAGGTCAGCAGCAGCCCGTACAGCGGATCGAGCTTGTACAGGTGCTTGAGAAACAGGCGCTCAATGATCACCCCGAGCACGCCCACGGTGAGGGGCGCCAGCAGCAGCGCCGCCCAGTAGTTGATGCCGAACTGGTCGAGCATGATCCAGGCGGCGAAGGCGCCCAGCATGTAGAGCGCGCCATGCGCAAAGTTGACGATGCCCAGCAGGCCGAAGATGACCGCCAGCCCCAGGCTGAGCAGGGCGTAAAACGCGCCATTGACCAGGCCCAGCATCAGCTGGCCCAGAAAGGCTTGGAGGGGGATGCCGAAAATTTCCATGGAGGCCCGTCAGTTCACGCCTGGAGAATATGAAAAGGGGCCGGTCGCAGGCGCGGCCGGCCACCCCGGGGAATCAGCTTACTTCTTGAACACCGAGCATTTGGACTCGGCCTCCGTGGTGAAAGCCTGGTCGCCGGGCACCTTGGCCACGGTCTTGTAGTAGTCCCACGGCGTGCTCGAATCCTTGGCGCCCTTGACCTGGTAGAGGTACATGTCGTGAATCATGCGACCGTCGGCACGGATCTGGCCCTTGTTGTAGAAGTCGTCGATCTTCATGGACTTGAGCGTGCTCATGACCTTGTCGGCATCCGTCGTGCCGGCGGTCTGCACGGCTTTGAGGTAGTTCATGGCGGCCGAGTAGTCGGCGGCCTGCAGGCTGGACGGCATGCGCTTGTACTTGTCGAAGAAGCGCTTGGCAAACTTGCGTGACGCGTCGTCCTGGTTCCAGTACCAGCTGTCGGCCAGTTGCAGGCCCTCGGTGTTGGCCAGGCCCAGGCTGTGCACGTCGTTGATGAACACCAGCAGGCCGGCGACCTTCATGGTCTTGGTGATGCCGAACTCCTTGGCCGCCTTCATGGCGTTGGTGAAGTCGCCGCCGGCATTGGCCAGGCCCAGGATCTGGGCCTTGGACGACTGGGCCTGCAGCAGGAAGGCCGAGAAGTCGGACGCATTGAGCGGATGGCGCACGGCGCCGGCCACGGTGCCGCCATTGGCCTTCACCACGGTGGCGGCGTCGCCTTCCAGCGAGTGGCCGAAGGCGTAGTCCGCCGTCAGGAAGTACCAGCTCTTGTTGCCGGCCTTGACCAGGGCCGAGCCCGCCACCTTGGCCAGCGCCACGGTGTCATAGGCATAGTGCACGGTGTAGGGCGTGCAGTCTTCATTGGTCAGGCGGGCCGAGCCGGCGCCTATGGAGATGAAGGGGCGCTTTTTCTCGGCCGCCACCTTGGCCATGGCCAGCGAGGTGCCGGAGTTGGTGCCGCCAATCAGCATGGACAGGCCGTCCTTGTCTATCCATTCGCGGGCTTTGGAGCTGGCGATGTCGGGCTTGTTCTGGTGGTCGGCCGAGACCACCTCGATGGGGCGGTTCAGCACCTTGCCGCCGAAATCCTGGGCGGCCCACTTGACCATTTCGGCGCCGGCCGGGCCGTCGATGTCGGCATACAGGCTGGACATGTCGGTGATCATGCCGATCTTGACCGGGCCGGTGCCCTGGGCGAAAGCGGCGCCGCCAAAGCCGACGGCCAATGCGAAGGCAAGTGCTTTGAGTTTCATGGTATCTCCTGGGTGAGGTTGTAAGCGAGAGAAAACAAAAACGGGGGCCGGCGGCGCGAGCCGCCTAAACCCCCAAATACTCTTGCAGCATGCCCATGTTGCTGGACAGCTCGGCCTGTGCGAATTGCTTGACGATCTTGCCGTGCTCCATGACGTAGAAACGGTCGGCCAGCGGCGCGGCAAAGCGGAAGTTCTGCTCCACCAGCACGATGGTGTAGCCCTTGGCCTTGAGCGCCAGGATCATCTCGGCGAGTTTTTGCACGATGACGGGCGCCAGGCCTTCGGAAATTTCATCCAGCAGCAGCAACCGCGCGCCGGTGCGCAAAATGCGCGCCACCGCCAGCATCTGCTGCTCGCCGCCCGACAGGCGCGTGCCGGGGCTGTTGGCGCGCTCCTTGAGGTTGGGGAACATGGCGTAAATCTCGGCAATGCTCATGCCGCCCGGGGCAATGGTGGGCGGCAGCATCAGGTTTTCTTCGGCCGACAGGCTGGCGAAAATGCCGCGCTCTTCGGGGCAATAGCCCACGCCCAGCCGCGCCACCTTGTGCGGCGCCAGCGAAATGGCTTCTTCGCCGCTGATTTTGATGGCCCCCTTGCGGGCACCGGTCATGCCGACAATGGCGCGCAGCGTGGTGGTGCGGCCGGCGCCATTGCGCCCGAGCAGGGTGACGACTTCCCCCTCGTTGACGGTGAGGTTCACGCCGTGCAGGATGTGCGACTCGCCGTACCAGGCGTGCAGGTCTTCTATTTTCAGGAACTCTTTTGTCATCAATGAGCACCTTGCAGTTCGGTGTTGGTGGTACCCATATAGGCTTCGATGACCAGCGGGTTTTTTGACACCTCGGCGTAAGGGCCATCGGCAATGATGGCGCCGCGCTGCAGCACCGTGATGCGGTCGGCAATCGACGACACCACGTTCATGTTGTGCTCGACCATCAGGATGGTGCGGCCCGCGGAGACTTGTCTGATCAGCTGGGTCACGCGGTCCACGTCCTCGTGGCCCATGCCCTGGGTGGGTTCGTCCAGCAGCATCAGCTCCGGCTCCAGCGCCAGCGTGGTGGCGAGCTCCAGGGCGCGCTTGCGGCCGTAGGGCAGGTTCACGGTCAGCTCATCGGCAAAGGCGCTCAGGTCCACCTGGGCCAGCAGTTCACGGGCACGGTCGTGCAGGTGAAACAGCGTGTCCTCGGCCTTCCAGAAGTGAAACGAGGTGCCCAGGTTGCGCTGCAGCGCGGCGCGCACGTTTTCCAGCACCGTCATGTGCGGGAAAACCGCCGAGATCTGGAAGGACCGGACAATGCCGCGCCGCGCCGTTTGCGCGGGCTTTTCATGGGTGATGTCGTGGCCGTTGTAGACAATGCTGCCGCGGGTGGGCGTCAGGAATTTGGTCAGCAGGTTGAAAAAGGTGGTCTTGCCGGCGCCGTTGGGCCCGATCAGCGCGTGGATATGCCCGCGCTGGACCTTGAGGTCCACGTTGTTGACGGCCACGAATCCCTTGAATTCCTTGGTCAGTCCTCGTGTTTCAAGAATGAACTCCACTGACACATTGCTCTCCGGCGGGTTGGGGTTGGCTTCACGGTGACTGGCCGCCTGGCAAGCCCGGGCACAGTCCGCGAAACGCTGGGCCCATCCTAGCCACCCGGCCGGGGCGGCGGTACCGGGTAAGACCCTTAGGTAGTTTTGCGTGATGGGCAACCCTGAGCCTGCAACCGGCCGCCGGCCCGCAGAGCCCCGTGGCGACGGGGCCCGAAACCATGCCGGTTCCCCGATTGGCATTAAAAAGAGCCTGCAGCGCCTGATGGTCCGGCGCCACAAGCTATCAAAAAGCTAGCAACTCTGGCGGGCTGGGGGCAGTGCGGGGCTTATTGCTCCGGGTTGCGGTTAGGCCTGCCCTCTGGCCTGGGGCCCCGTTCATTGACGGTGTCTGCCGGTCGCGCTGATGGGCGCTCCTGGGCCTGCTGTTCCCTGCGCAACAGCTGCTGTTGCCGTTGCTGTTCATTGGCTTGGCGTTGCTGCGCCTGCAGGGCTTGTTGCTGAGCTTGCTGTGCCTGCTGCAGCGCTTGCTGCTGCTGGCGTGCCTGTTCGGCGCGTTGTTGTTGCTGTGCCTGTTGTGCCTGCTGCTGAGCTTGTTGTTGAGCTTGCTGCTGGCGTGCCTGTTCCTGCTGTCTTTGCGCCTGCTCACGCATGGCGCGCTGCTGGCTCAGTGCCTCTTCGCTTTGCCGGCGTTGCTGCGGCTGTTCGGCACGTTGTTGCTGTGCCTGTTGTGCCTGCTGTTGAGCTTGCTGTTGCTGGCGCGCCTGTTCCTGCTGTCTTTGGGCCTGCTCGGCACGTTGTTGTTGCTGTTGAAGTTGCTGCGCTTGCTGCTGGCGTGCCAGTTCCTGCTGGTGGATCAACTCCCCTTGCTGGCGCTGCTGGTCGCGCTGCACCTGTTGTTGCGCCCGTTGCGCCTGCTGCGCCTGCTCCGTCGCATTGCGCTCGGCCGCGGCGCGGGCCTCCGGATTCACAGGGGGGGCGCTGCCGTTTTTCAGCGCCTGTTCGCGCAAGGCGCGCTGTCCCGGCGACTCGTCGGCCTGCCGGCGCTGCGTGTCTTGCTGCCGCGTCAACTCGCGCTGCTGGCGTTCCTGGTCGCGCTGCAGTTGCTGCTGCTCGCGCCGCACCCGCTGTTCGGCGTCGATGGCGCTGCGGTCCTGGGCGGGCGGCGTGAGCAGACCCGGCCTGGCGGCTGGCGGCTGTGCACCCAGCACGCCGGCGGGAAGCGGCGGGGCCGGCGCGCGCGCCTCGGCCGGGGTATTGCGCTCAGCGTTGCCCGGCCGGTTGTCCGGTCGTGCGGCGCGCGAGTCCTCCTGCCGCTGTGCGGCCTCGCGTCCTTCGCCCCGTCTGTCGCCCTGGCTGGCCACCACCGGTCTGGCGATGATCGCGGCGGGCGGCAGCGCGGCAGCGGGTTGCGGGCGCTCCCGCACCTCGGGGCGCTGCGGCAGTGCGCTGCGGTCAGTCACCACGCGGGCCTGGCTCAGATCGGCGGCGTTCAGGACCTGGCGGCTGTCACGCACCGGCCGGCCGCGGACGAAATCGTCCCGGCTGATGGCCGTCACGGCGGCGGGCTGGTGCTGGTAGCGGTAGATATTGGTCACGTTCACCGTGTTGTTGATCACCACGTTGTGGTTCACCTCGGTGAAGTAGCGCGGGCTGGCCCGGTAGGCCGGCAGGAAGGCTTCACCCGGGGCCAGCGGGAACCAGCCCACGCCCGGCCGCGGTGCGCCGCCCGAGGCGATAGCGATATTCCAGTCCACGCCGCCGCTGCTGCCGCCCACAAAGGCGACCAGCGCGGGTGCGTACACCGGGCGCGGCGCCAGCCGGCCCGGCACCCAGGCCCAGCGCGGGCCAATCTGGGCCCAGCGGCCGTAGTGAAACGGGGCAAACCCCCAGGGGGCGTCGTCCACCCAGGTCCAGCCCCAGGGCGGGATCCAGCTCCAGTGGCCCATGCTGTAGGGCGCCCAGTGCACGGGCACGATGCGCGGCAGCCAGATGGCGCCGTAGCTCGGATCCTGGCTCCAGTCGCCATAGGCGTCGAGCTGCTGGTAGCCTATGGTTTCGCGCGGGATGTAGCGTGCCGACACGGACCGGTCCTCGCGCCGGTCGCGGTCGGCGGCCCAGGCGTCAAAGCTGTCCTGCAGCGCGGCGCCGGGGGCTGCCGGCATGAGTTGCGTGCCGGTGAAGCTGGCCTGCTGCTGGGCGCCCAGATTCACCGAGCTGCCGTTGTCGCCATAAATCACGCCACTGCCAGCCTGCGCCACCACCCGGGTGGTGTCGCTGGCCGGGTTGACGTCCAGGCGGTAGTCGCCCGGCTGTGAAATGACGAAGGCCAGGTTGGGCGTGTCTATTTCCAGGCGCTGGCCCTCATACAGAGCCCGAACGCGCAACTGGACGGTGCCTTGCGCCAGGCGCAGCTGGGTCAGGTTGTCGTCCAGGAGCAAAAAATCCAGGCTGGTCTGCTCGTTCATGCGCACCGCGGTCGAGCCCACATGCAATTCCGAGCGCGCGCGCGGGCCGGTCCACAGCCTGTCGCCGCTGGTCAGGGGCCGGTTCAGTTCGGCAGCGCTCCAGTCCGGGCGGTCGGGGGTTCCGTAGTCGGCGGGCGCAAAACTCACCGCGCCTTCGGCCAGGTTCAGGCGGGCGACGCGGCCGGGGGGATCCAGGGACTGGCCTGGCTGCTGGGCCCAGGCCGCGCTTTGCAGCACGGCCAGCAGCAGGAAAAGCAGCAGAAAAATCGGCTGCAAGGCCAGGCGCCGCCCGGGATGGGGGGAGGGCGGCGCAAGCCGGGAACAAAGGCCGGTTGAACCTGTGGGAATTGATGTCATGTTGCGCTCTCCTGCAGTCGTGGCGGGCCTGGATAAATTCGACCCTACCCAGCCATAACGCGCCAGAAGGTGGAGGGACTGCTAAGCGTCTGTAAAGATTGCACCAATTGGTGGGGCCTGCAAGGGGCGCTCCTTAACGCCCCTGGAGCGGGGTGGTCAATGCGCGCCTGAATTACCCTGTGAAAACAGGCTCCAGCCCAATGGGAGCGGGCGCCTCAAGCTATCAAAGCAGGAGTCGTTTGAAGGTGGCCCGACGCAGTATGCGACGATGGCAGCCATGCAGAATTTCTGGCCCTCCAGCGGCGTTCACCTGCTCCGGCGCGACGAACGCGGCTGGCTGATCCCGACCGACGACTATTGGCGGCTGTTCCTGGCCCGCCCCGAACTGGCGCCCTTGCCCGAATCCTGCCGGGCCGAGCTGGCCCTGCATGCGGCACTGCTTGCCCGGCCTGCAAAGCCGGTCGCGGCCGGCGAGCTCCAGGCCCTGCAGGATGCCGACGCCCGTGAAAGCTATGCCCTGTTTTTGCGCTTTCGCGACGGCCTGCTCGCCGCCGGCACGCTGGAGGCCTATTACCTGAGCCTGTTTCCGCGCGACGGCAGGGGCCGTATCGATATCCCGCCGCTTTTCATTGACCTGCTGACCCAGGCCATCGTTCAGCACCTGCTCGCTGACGCCCGCGATGCCTACGAGCTGCGCGCCGGCGAGATGCTGTTTCGCCCCCAGCGCATCAGCACCCAGGACGGCCAGGTGCTCAGCGACGACAACGCGCCCGACTACTGGCAGCAGGCCGACAGGCATCAATTTCTGCTCGACCTCACGCACGAAGTCAGCAACGATCTGAGCCACGGCCTGGTCCTCACCATGACGCGTGCCCGCTCTGGCCTCAAGGCGCTGGCGAGCGTGCTGCAAAAGTGGGTGCTGCATTTCCTGGGTGTCGCCGTCACCATCAAGCCGCTGCAAAAGGTCGATGACGAGGCCTGGCGCTGGCATGTGGGGCTGGATGTGGCAGCGACGGCGCTGCTCAATGACCTGTACGAGGGCCGGGAGGTCGAGCCGGCGCGCCTGCAGCGCCTGGTCAGCCTGTTCCGGCTGGACTTCGCCAACCCGCAGGAGATGCGCGCCGATGTGGCGGGCAAGCCGGTGTATCTGGGGCTGATGATGGATGAGGAGGGCGTGGTCCGGCTGAAACCGCAGAACCTGCTGGTGAATTTGCCGCTGAGCCAGTCCATGTAGCATGGCGGCCTGCCGAATAAAATCCTAAGCATGCAAATGAATGCCGGTGCGCGCCCCTTGCCGTACCGCATGTCTGCAGACCCTAACCCGGAGACCTCACGATGTTTCGAAAGCTGCTTTCTTTCCTGTTTCTGGCCTGCGTGCTGACTGCCGCGCAGGCCCAGCCCTATCCCGCCAAGCCTATCCGCCTGATCGTGCCTTTCCCGCCGGGCGGCGGCACCGACATCCTGTCGCGCCTGGTGGCCAACAAGCTGACCGAAGTGAGCAAATGGACGGTGGTTGCCGACAACCGCGTCGGCGCCGGCGGCACCATAGGCATTGCCGAGGCCGCCCGCGCCGCCCCCAGCGGTTACGACATGGTGATGGGGCAAAAGGACAACATGGTGGTCGCGCCCTGGCTGTACAAAAAACTGAGCTATGACCCGACCAAGGACCTGGTGGCCGTGGCGCATGTGGCCTACACCCCGGTGGTGATCGTCACCAGCACGAATTCGCGCTTCAAGACGCTGGCCGATGTGGTCGCCGCGGCCAAGGCTGCGCCCGACGCCGTCACCTACGGCTCGCCTGGCAACGGCACGACGATTCATCTGGCCGGCGAAATCTTCAAGACGGCCGCCAACATCAAGATGCGCCATGTGCCCTACAAGGGCTCGAATCCGGCCTTGATGGATGTGCTGGCCGGCAACGTCGACCTGATGGTGTCCTCCCTGCCATCGGCCATGGCCCAGATCAAGTCCGGCAAGCTGCGGCCGCTGGCGGTGACCTCGGCGAGCCGCAGCACCTCGCTGCCCGACGTGCCCACGGTGGCCGAACTGGGCTACAAGGGTTTTGATGTCAGCACCTGGTACGGCCTGTTCATGCCGGCGGGCACGCCCAGGGAGATCGTGGCCACGGTCCACGACGAGGTCAACAAGCTGCTGGCAAGTCCCGACATGCAGGCGGCCATCCATGCGCAGGGCGCCGAGACGCAAAACATGTCGTCCGAGCAGTTTTCCAGCCTGCTCAAGACCGATTACCAGAAGTGGCGCGGCATTGTGCAGGCGTCCGGCGCGACCATCGAATAAACAAACAACGGACGGTGCCGTCCGCACCTTCCGGCAGGCGGGCTTTGCCCCGCCTGCAGCGTTTCAGAAATCCCGGATACGTACAGGCCCTGGGAGATGCCGCTGTCGGTGCATGACATGGCATCACATCACATGATCTAGTCATCTATAGGACTAGATCAATTATGATGGCTCCCTCCTTATGACTCCTTCCCTGACCGTGGTGCCCGTCGAGCCGGGACAAAGCCGTTATGCCGCGCTGGCCGCTGCCTTGCGCGCCAGAGTGGTGGCGGGCGAATGGCCGCCGGGCAGCGCCTTGCCGGCCGAGCAGACCCTGGCCGCCGAGCATGGCGTGGCGCTGGGTACCTTGCGCCGCGCGCTGGAGCTGCTGGCCGACCGGGGGCTGATAGAGCGCATCCATGGCCGCGGGACTTTTGTGCGTGCCGGCATGACAGGCGGCACCATGATGCGGTTTTTCCGCTTCGGCGAAGGCACGGGCGAGGTGCCCGCATCGCGCATCGTCTCGCGCCAGGTGCTGGTGGCGCCTGCGGAGGTGGCGCGCCGCCTGGGCCTGGCGCGCGGCGACACGGCGCTGCGGCTGCAGCGGGTGCGCTCCCTGTCGGGGCAGCCCTGCGTGTATGAGGAAATCTGGCTGCCGCTGGCGTTGTTTGCCGACCTTGCCGAGGGCGAGGCCGCTGCATGGAGCGATCTGCTTTATCCCATGTTTGCCGAACGCTGCGGGGTGCATGTGCATCGCGCGGTCGACGAAATTGCATTTGGCGCGCTGACGGCGGCGCAAGGCAGGCACCTTGCGCTGCCTGCCGGCCACCCCTGCGCCCTGGTGACGCGCAGCGCCTACGACCTGGCCGGCCATTGCGTGGAAGTCCGCTACACGCGGGGCGACGCCCATGCCTTTCATTACACCGTCACGATCACCTGAATCAACCATTCAAACCTGAGGAAACCATGAAACTGAACCACAACACCCCACCCGCCGGCAACCCGCCGCTGAACCGCTCACGGCGGCTCCTGCTGCAGGCCACGGGCGCGGCGGTCGCCGCGCCATGGACCTTCGCCCATGCGGCCGGCCAGATCGCCGGCGGCAAGCCGATCACCCTGGTGGTGTCCTATGCCGCGGGCGGCGGCGCCGACCTGATGGCGCGCCTGATCGCGCCGCGCATGGCGGAAGTGCTGGGCCAGAGCGTGCTGGTGGACAACAAGCCCGGCGCAGGCGGCCAGATTGCCGCGGCGCTGGTGGCCCGCGCCGTGCCCGACGGAACGCAATTGCTGGTCGATGCCTCTTCCTTTGCGGTGAACCCCGCGCTGTACCCCAAGCTGCCCTACGACACCGACACGGCTTTCGCGCCGCTAGGCGTGCTGGCGCAATTTCCCAATGTGCTGGTGTGCACGCCCGGCTTTGAGGCCAAAAGCGTCAAGGACCTGATCCGCATGGCCAAGGCCAGGCCGGGCCAGATTGCCTATGCATCGTCAGGCAACGGCTCGGCCCAGCACCTGGCCGGCGCGCTGTTTGAAGACCTTGCCGGCGTCAAGCTGGTGCATGTACCTTACCGCGGCGGCGGCCCGGCCATGAACGACGTGATGGCCGGCCAGGTGCCGCTGTTCTTTGCCAACGTGGCCTCTTCACTGGGGCAAATCCAGTCGGGGCGCCTGCGCCCGCTGGCGGTGACCAGCCGGCACCGTGCGCGCGCGCTGCCCGACATGCCGACCATGGAGGAAGCCGGCGTGCCGGCTTACGAAGTGCTGGAATGGAACCCGGTTCTGGCGCCCGCGGGCATCGATGCCAAAACCAAGACCGCATTGATCGCCGCAATCCGCAAGACCATGGCCGACCCCGAAGTGCTGGGACGCATTCGCAGCCTGAGCGGCGAGGCGTTTCCCGACGGTCCCGAAGGGCTGACGCAGGCTTTCCTCAAGGCTCAGCAACTGAAATGGGGCCGCATTGTGAGGGACCGCAAGATCACCACGGGATAAGCCTGTGCACAGCGCAACGGTTGATCGGGTGGCGCCCTGCTGGGACAGCCATGTCCATGTGTTTGATGCCGGGGCGGCGGTAGCGACTGGCCATTACAGGCCTGCGCACAGGCCGCTGGCGGACATCGAAAAACTGGCCCAGAGCCATGGCTTCGGCCATCTGGTGCTGGTGCAACCCAGTGTGTACGGTACCGACAATACGGTGCTGCTCAATGCACTGCGTGCCGGCCAGGGGCGGCACCGCGGCGTGGTGGTGCTGCCGCCGTCAGTCGACGATGCGGCGCTGCACGCCATGCATGCGCTGGGTGTACGGGGTGTGCGCTTTAACTTGGTGTCTCCGGTAGGCGATCGTCTGAATGGGCTGGACGGCCAGGGCGCCCTGGACAGCTTTCACGCCTTCGCGCCGCGCCTGCGCGCACTGGGCTGGCATGTGCAGTGGTACGCCCGCCCGGAGGATTTGCCGACCATCGCGGCCCTGCATGCCGCCAGCCCTGTGCCGGCGGTGCTGGATCACCTGGCAGGCCTGCATGCGGACCTGCCTCTAGGCCATGCGGCCTGGCAGGCATTGGAAGAACTGGCCGGACGGGGTGCCTGGGTGAAGCTGTCGGGCTGGTACCGCTTGCATGCCATGGCGCCGTACGAGGTGCTGGATGATTCCATCCGCAAAGCGGCTCTGCTGTTCAAAGAGCGCATGGTCTGGGGTTCGGACTGGCCGCACACGGCTTTTGCGCCGGATGCCTTGCCGGCGTATGCGGGCACGTGGGCGCCTGTGGAACGCGTGCTGACTGCGGCCCAAAAAAACCACGCGCGGGAGCAGGCGCCTGCCGCGTTGTATGCCTGATAGGCCACCGTCATGGCAAGCGGCATGGAGTGGCTTAAAATCACGGGCTACGCCATTTTTAACCGGAGTTTTTCATGTCCAAGAAAATCAGAGTCGAAGCCGACATCTGCGCCCCCAAGCCCGTGCCTCCCAAGGGCTACACCCTAAGCTCTGGCCGCGGCCAAAAAATCAGCCTCGAGCGTGGTTCCCACACCCGCAGCAAAAAGAACCCAGGCAAGCGCCCCCACCAGGGCTAAGTCCTCTCTTTTTTTTTGGGGGGGATGGTCTGGCCACAGACCGCCACAAGCCGGTCGCTTCTGCCCTGCGCAGAGGCCCGGCTTTATTTTTGGGTGTGTGGCTGAGATTCAGGCATGAAAATTGGCTCTGTCCCAAAGGGAGCGGGCGTAACCAGCTATTAAAAGGATAGCGTGCTGCGCACCTGAAACCCGCACTGCCATCCCTCACGCATCTCCCACATATTGCGCCGGTACTGGCCACCCACCCCAAACAGCGCATGGGTGATCTGCCCCAGCGAGCAGACGCGCACCGCCGCCATCAGCACTTCAAACACGTTGTGGTTCTCAATCACCGCCTGCTGCAGGCGTTTGAGCATGGCGGGTGATGCCTTGGCGTGGCGCTGGTGTCTGAGGTGATGGTCTTGGCTGGAGTGAATTTCAGTTCAACACAATTGCTTGCGCCGCAAACCGCACCTCAGGCAAGGCATCAACTTCGGCTGCCTCAATCATGTCTTTTAGTGTCTGCTTAGACGAAACCTTGAGGACATCCCCTGCGAGTTTTACGCAAGTTTCCCTGATTAAAGACGCCGTCACTGCTTTCGTGCTTGTTGGCCTGATTTCGTTGTAATCAGCATCTTTAAACAAGCCAGGCAAGCAATCAGCCAACAAATCAACATCGGCAGATGACAGCCAGTTCTTCTTTAGCATTTCGCCCGCATTCCAAAGTAAAGCAGGTAGACCGATTGTGCGACCAGACTCAATGAGATAGATCATTTTTGAGACCAAGTTGTCGGGTGGACCTGGTACCTTCTCAGACGTAGCAAGACTTTTCCATTGATACAGCGCATGTGCCGACCATCTAACTTCATTGGCCGTGCGTCCCTGCATGCCTTTACGTATCGCGTTCCCCACGGTAACTGCAATGCTGTCATTTAGCCCAGCGAAATATGGGAGCGCCATAACCGCAGGTAGCGAGCCGACATCTGCATAGAGCGCCAATACTTTTTCAAATCGCTGTTCTGTAACGGCATCGGGAGCGAGTGAGGGCGTGATGGAAATAGACAGTGCTTCTCCAATATCCTCAATTAAGGCCTTTCTCTCCTGCGCTCTCATTCCCAGTGGATCGTCATCTTGTGTTGATGGTCGCCATAACACGAGGCGCTCAAAACATTTGATAGCTTGTTCGCTGCTGGGCAGCAGAGGAGCCGGTTTGCTGGTGGCTGCTCCGACCAAACCCGACAGGTGTGTTGAGGTAAGAAACGAATCATCTTCGCCATCGAACAGGAATTTGGCCATTAACAAATTAGCCTCATTCCGGTCTGGTACGGGAAGTGCCAACAAGGCATGTGAGAGTAAGCCGGTATGTGGCAAGGTCTTGTAGTCAGGCTCTTCGCCCCAAAGCCTTTCTGCCAGCTTATCGAGTTCATCTTTCCTTAGTGTATTGTTCTTGATCAAAGGCAACAGCCTCAACAAAGCAGCAGTGCATGAAGTTGTCCCCGATATTGCAAAGTCGATCAATTGCGAAATTCGAGTATCCAAATGCGAGTTGCTTTCGCGTTTGCATGAGACATTTATCACGGGGTTAGGCCATCGCTCAGTCTCATGCGTCCTGTCGATACCAATTTCGCCGGGCAATGGAAAGGAAAGTACTTCAAAGAGTAAGTCCGACTTCTGCGTGTCCGGAATACTTTCGAGGGAATATTGCATCAAGTGGCTGACGACTTCAAACAACCAGAAATGCCGCAAGGCCGCATTTTGTCCAATTTCTATTGCCAGTCGGAAAACTTTCTTGGCCTCTTCCGGGGAAAGTCGAAGGGCTAGTCGAGCCAAAACCTCAATGAGAATACGGATAGTGTTGATGGAATGGTTTTTCTGTTCCTGGTTACCTACCGATGCTTGCTTGCGCCAGTACTCTATGGCCGGAATTAGCCGATTGGTGAGGGCATCCACCACACCTTGGTGTGTATTGGCCAAAGCTATGCGCGAAAAAATCTGTTTAATTGCAGGAGAACTATCACTGCTTGCACATCTGATCGCCAAAGTGAAGTTGTGTAGGTCAAGGCCTTCCGACACTACCAACTGTTCAGCCACACCAGCAAGCAGGTTTACACGATTCCACCGAAGTGGTAACCCCACATCTTCTGCCAAACCCTCCAAAAAGAAAAAAAGCGGCATTTCGCTAGTAAATCGCGTGTCGTTGGAATGATCCCGATAATGTCCTTGCTCAAATAAAGGTTCAATGCTCTCTTGACTTTTTAGATATTCCTCCTGCTGTTTGGAAGCCTTCTCCCTGATGTGAGTAATTTGATCCCAGGGATCGCATCGCAATGCTTTGTAAGCGCTCGGAAATTCTTCATACACCCCGTAGTTGCGAGAAAAGTCTACAAGGCGAAATAGCCAATTCGCCCATGCGAGGCGGGACTGGAGGCGTATCGAGTTTGGGTCGTGCCGACTGCGTTCAAGCAAGTCTTTATAAGCATCCGAAACCAGACGTTCGCCTTCGTCAAAACGCCCAAGCTCCGAAAGTAAAGAAGCCTGTTTGAGTTTCCAAATCGGATCTTCGCCGGCAATTTTTTCTACAACTGCTTCAATACTTGGATAGTCGAAGTGGTCACGCGCCACTAGCGCTTGCTGGTAGGCAATCTCAGCCGAGCAGTCCGGCAAATGCAACGCATGCTTTTCAAGTAGTGCAACCCATTTTGCGAGCTCCAGCGCGTCGTCATTTTGGCGTGCCGTCTTGAGCAACAACAATGCCATTTCCAACTGATGACGTTTCGTAGTAGCACATGGGGTCGTTGGATCAGCAATCTTCGCAAGCTCTGTCGCAAGCCAAGGGGCAACTGGAGTAAAGGTGATGGTGTGCCGCCAAGCGATCTCGTAAAGTAATCTTGCGCGGGAATCCATTTCAAGGCATGCGACGTTGTGCGTGTTAGGGTATGGATCACTAATTTGCGATTGAATCCTCCGGCGCAACTCCGGCGGACATACCAACCATCCTGGATAAGCCTCTCTATCCTGTCGAAGTGTTTCGATCTGCCGTTCCAGCAAAGATGCCGCATATGCATGATCCTTGAACTTGCGCGAATGATCCTCGCTGGTTACTTGCTGGCGAAGCAGAGAAGTTGGCTCCCACCTATGGCGCGGCTTGGGTCTTGCCTCCCGCAGAGCCTTCAGAAATATTTCTGATGCTTGCCGGTGTCGAAGATCAGAATCATCTATGTGTTTGACAGCCTCCCAGAAGTCCACAGGAGCAATATTGATCGACTCGAGTAACTTCCTTTGAGCAGCAGATAAATTCAATGCCCCGACTAAATATATGCGTCTTGCATGACCAGCAAGGTTGTCCCGAACCCAGCCAGCCCATTGCAGGAAATTAGGGTCGTCGCCTGAAAAACCAAGCAGGCACAATTCGTTCTCGATGAAGACTTGACGGGCAAAGTTGACAAACGCAGCAAACTGTTGAGGATATTTTCGATAGTCCTCTTGAGCAAAAACGAATTGATCGGTTGCGCCAATGGAACCATGAAGTTTGACTATTCGTGGGGAACGGGCGGACGAAAGCTCGGATTGCTTTGAAACAACGCCATATATTGGGCTATGGACATTGAGAGAAGCTCTCTCCAGCAAAGTATCCCAGTTGGTCGTCATGATCTCGGACCATGGGAGACTCAACAGCTCAGAGTGCAGCGTCCCCGGTTGCCACGCTGCGTCGTGAATTTCCGACCTAATCAGTTCGTTAAGTGCAGCCTGACCAAAGTAAGCTCGATATTCCTCGGCCAACCGTAAAGGGTCAGAAAAAGCCAAGTCCTTATTTGTACCATTCAACTCACGCGCTAGTTTTTTTGCAAAGTCGCTCCATAACGGGAGCTTCTTTGTGCCATCTACATGCTTGGATGAGCAGCGGCTAAACCCCGCACCGATCATGATTGCAGCCCCGCATTTCTTGGCATCCTGCTGCCATAGGGCTTCGGATAGCTTTCTTAAAGCTGTGAAATCAGGTAGGTTGTCAATCATTTGTTTCGAGATTCTCGGTTGGGGACATTCAATAGTGTTGTACGGGAATAGAGCCGGCCTGGGGACTCACCCTGCTCTAGGGAAAGTCTGCACAACCTTGGCCACTGTGAGGGGTCGCGCATTACCAATTCACAGAATGAAACCAGAAGCGCTATTTTCACGACTTTTTGAGCACATTGGCTCAGATTCGTTGTCTTTTAGAGCTGCTCGTGCAGCGTATGCCCAATTGCAGGTGCACTCATGCGTGCGCGCATCGTGCAATTCGTTTGCGAGCCATCCACCAGTTGCTTACCAAGCAGGCCGGAGCCGGTGCATGCATAGCACGGAGCTTTGACCGCCGCAATGCGGTTGCAGCCAATTGCTGCGCCTATGTGTGACTTAACTCATTGAACTCACCGGCATGCCCGATGTTGTTGGCCGAGAGTAGCAACTTTGCGCATTGATCAGCGCCTTAAATTGCTCCAAAAAATACTATTGTGAGAGTATGGATGGCCAAGAGTTGCTGGAGCAGCGATTTGACGGCCAAGAGTTATTGAACAAAATCATGCACTTACGACAGTGCGCTCAAAAATAACTAAAAGATTGACCGCGAGTGGTCTGCAAAAGAGCGATTTGGGCTGCTGAATGAATATGCACCCCGAAAGACTCCGACACGCGCAGATGCCGCGCGCTTTACTAGACTCGTATCCCCAAGCTTGAACGCCGGTATTAGTCGTCCATTGCACGTTCAAGAGCCGTTTGCCGTTCCCTCCTGCACCATGCGAATCTGGTTACTTGGAGAGGTGCCCGGCGGCCGCGCCCGCAGCCCCCACATGGCGCCGCGTCAGTTGGTCGAACCACAGGTAAAGCACCGGCGTGATGAGGACCGTGATCAGTTGTGAGAAGACGAGGCCGCCCACGATCACGATGCCCAGCGGCTGGCGCAGTTCGGCGCCGGCGCCAAGGCCCAGCGCCAGCGGCAGGGCGCCCATGATGGCGCAGAAGGTGGTCATCATGATCGGGCGAAAGCGCAGCAGGCAGGCCTCGCGGATGGCCTGCTCCGGCGGCAGGCCGCGGCTGCGCTGCGCGTCCAGCGCAAAGTCAATCATCATGATGGCGTTCTTCTTCACCACGCCGATCAGCAGCAGGATGCCGATCATCGCCGTGAAGCTGAGCTCCAGCCCCGTCAGCCGCAGCGCCAGCAGGGCGCCGAGGGCGGCGGAGGGAATGCCCAGCAGGATGGTGACCGGGTGCAGCCAGCTTTCGTACAGCATGCCCAGCACCACGTAGATCACCGCCACGGCGATGACGATCAGCCACAGCTGCGTGCGCTGCGCCTCGGCAAACAGCGCAGCCTGTCCGCCGAAGGTGCCGAAAACGCTGTCGGGCATGCCGACCTGCTGCCGGGCTGCCTCGATGGCGGCCGTGGCGTCGGACAGGGACTTGCCGTTGGCCAGATCGAAAGAGAAGGTGATGGCCGGCAGCTGCGACTGGTGCAGCACCGTCATCGTGCCCTGGCCGCGCCGGACGGTGGCGAACGCGCTCAGCGGCACCAGGCCGCCGCCGGCCCCGCGCACGTGGATCTTCGACAGGTCGCTCTCGTCGCGGCGGTGCTCGGGCGCCAGTTCAAGGATGACCTGGTAGCTGCCCTCGCTGGCGTAGATAGTGGAGACCTGGCGCGCGCCGTAGGCGGCGTACAGGGTGCTGCGCAGGGCGGCCATGTCCACGCCCAGCGCGGCGGCGCGCTCCTGATCGACCTGGACGGTGGCTTGTGTGCCGGCCTTTTCGAAATCGTTCTCCAGTCCCACGAAGACCTCAGACTGCTTCAACGCCCGCAGCATGCGGCCGGCCCAGAGGTCGAGCTCGTCCGATCCGACCGACTGCAGGATGTACTGGTACGCGCTGGCCGGCGCGCTGGAGCCGACCTTCAGGCTCTGCACCGGGCTGAAGTTCACCTTGATGCCGGCCAGGGAGCCGGTGGCCTTGCGCAGCCGGGCCAGCACCTCCCGCATCGGCCCGCGTTCGCCGGGGGGCTTGAGGTCCATGGTGAAGCGGGTGGTGTCGTGGTCCACCTTGGACCACAGCGTCCGGATCGCCGGATCCCTGAGCAGCACCGCCTGCAGCGTGCGCACCACCGCCAGCCGCCCCTCGTAGGACATGTCCTGGGACGCCGTCACCTTGGCCTCCACCTGGCCGTTGTCCTCCTGCGGGAAAAAGCCCTTGGGCGCCATCGCATACAGCACGCCGGTCAGCACGAAGGTGCCCACGCCCGCCGCCAGCACGGTCTTGCGGTGCGCCAGCGCCCAGTCCAGCCCGCGCTGGTAGACGCGGGTCAGCCAGGTGAAGAAACGCTCGAACCCGTTCAGCCACCCAGGCGTGGCCATGCTCGACGCCGCCGGCGCCTGGCGCAGCATCATCGGCACCAGGATCGGTATCAGCGTGAGCGCCACGGCGGCCGAGACGAGAATGGCCAGCGACACCACGATGGCGAACTCGTGGAAGATCAGCCCGGTGGTGCCGGGCATGAAGAAGATCGGGATGAACACCGCGACCAGCGACACCGAGATCGACATCACGGTGAAGCCGACCTCGCTGGCACCGCGCACCGCGGCGTCGAAGGGCGGCATGCCCTCCTCGATGTAGCGCATGATGTTCTCGAGCACCACGATGGCGTCGTCCACCACCAGCCCGACGGCGATGGTCAGCCCCATGAGCGAGATGTTGTTCAGGCTCAGCCCCATCGCATACATCAGCGCGAAGGTGCCCAGCAGCGAGATCGGCAGGCTGATCGCCGGGATCAGCGTGGCCGTCAGGTGGCGCAGGAACAGCAGGATGACCATGATGACCAGCGCGATGGTGAGCAGCAGCGTCAGGTTCACGTCGTGGATCGCCTGGCGGATGGATACCGACCGATCCCCCATGACCTCGACGCGCACCGAACCGGGCAGTTGGCTCTGCAATCGCGGCAGCAGGGCCTTGACCGCATCCACGGTCTGCACCGTGTTGGCGTCGGGCTGGCGTTTGATGTCCAGCAGCACGGAGTTGAGGCCGTTGATCTCGCTCGTGTTCTGCGCATCTTCCACGCCGTCCCGCACCTGGCCGATGTCGGCCAGCCGGATGACCTGGCCCTGGCGGTTGGCCACCACCACCTTCTCGAAATCCTGGGCCTTCATCAGCCCGTTGGCCATCTGCAGCATCAGCATCTGCCGGCGGTTGTCGAACTGGCCCAGCGGTGCGTTCGAATTGGCCGCCTTCAGCGCCGCGCTGACCTCGTTGAGGGTCAGGTCGAGCGCGGCCAGGCGATCCGGGTCCACCTCCACCCGGACCGCGTAGCGCTTGCGGCCGGTCACGTTGACCTGCGCCACGCCATCAATGGTGGAAAGGGCGGGCACGACCAGGCTGTTGATGTAGGCGTTGAGCTCGGCCAGGGGCATCGTCGGCGAACTCATGCCGACGGTGATCACCGGGGCATCGCCTGGATTGATCTTCTTGTAGGAGGGGGGCGCCGGCATCTCCGTGGGGAGCGTGCGGCCTATACGGAACAACGCCGCCTGGACGTCGGCAGCAGCGTCGTTGATGTTGCGCGAGGGGGAGAATTCGAGCCGGATCTTGGTCTCGCCCTGGATGTTTTCCGAGGTGGTGCTGACCAGGCCGGGAATCGCCGAGAACTCTTTTTCCAGGGGCGTGGCCACCGAGGTGGAGATGTTCTCCGGGCTCGCGCCCGGCAGCTTGGCCGAAACCTCGATGGTCGGCGTCTCGTACCGCGGCAGCGCCGAGATCGGCAGATGGAACCAGCAGACCACGCCGGCGACCACCACGCTCAGCCACAGCAGCATGACGGCGACGGGCCGATGCATCGACAAGCGGGCAACGTTCATGGCGCGCCTCTTTCTGGCGCAACCTTCACCTTCATGCCGGGCCGCAGGTTCTGGTTGCCTTCCCGCACCACGCGCTCGCCACCGGCGAGCCCGTCCACCACCGCCAGGCGGTCCTGGATGCGCAGCAGCGTGACCGGCCGGGCGGCAACTTCGCTGTCCGGCGTGACGACGTAGACGAAGTGGCCGTTGGGGCCCTCCATCACGGCCTGCGGCGGCAGCACGATCGCATGCCTGTTGAGCCCCGCGCCGAGCATGACCCGCACGAAAGCGCCGGGCCACAGCATCTGGTCCCTGTTCGGGAAGCTGGCCTTCATGCTGATGGTGCCCGTGCTGGCGTTGACGGTGTTGTTGATGAAGCTGACCTGGCCCGCCACCTCGCGCCCGTCGCCGGTTTCCAGGCTGACGCTCAGCGTTCTGTCGGCCCGGGCCGCCACCACGGCCGCCAGCTGGCTCTCCGGCAGGTTGAACTCGACGCCGATGGGGTCGAACTGCACCACGGTGACCAGCGGCGTCGCGCTGCCCTCCTGGGCCAGGCTGCCGCGGTACATCTTGACCGCTCCCGCCTTGCCGGTGATCGGCGCCACGATGCGCGTGCGGTCCAGCTGGACGCGCACGCCCTCCATGTCCGCGAGCGCGGCCCGGTGCTGGGCCTGCAGCGATTCGACCTTGCTCGCGCTGGTGTCCACCGCGCTCGACGAGATGAAGCGCGACTTCACCAGCTCCCGGGACCGCTGGTAGTCGCGCTGCGCGTCATCGAGCTGCGCCTTGATCTGCGCGACCTGCGCCTGCGAGCGGTTGAACTGCGCGGTGGCGTCGGCGGCGTCGAGCGTGAACAGCAACTGCCCGGCCTCGACGTCGTCGCCTTCCCGGAAATGAACGCTGCGGATGGTGCCGGTTCGCAGGGGGCGCACGTCCACCTGGCGCAGGGCGACCAGGTGGCCCTGCACGGTGAATTCCACCGGCAGATCGCGCATCTGCGCGCTGGCCAGACTGACGAGCGGCGGCGCCTTGGCTGATGGGGCGGGCTTGGCCGAGGGCGCGAGCCATGCACGGCCCGGACCGTAGGCGGCTGCGGCGCCGATGGCCGCTGCGAGAAGTGCTGCCAGCACTGTCCAGCTTCTTTTGTTCAGACGGATCATGGGTAATACAGGTTGAAGTGGAGGTGACGGGTGACCGCGTGGGGGCGGCCTCAATGGGGTGCCGGCGCAGGCGTGGCAGGGGCGGTCGTGGTGGTCAGCCAGGCGTTGACGGCTGCCAACTGCGCTTCCTGCAGGTCGCCGATCGCCGCCGCCAACTGCAGCCGGCTGAACAGCAGGCCGTAGCGTGCCGCGACCAGGTTGTAGAGGGTCTGGTAGTAGGCCTGTTCGGCATTGAGCACCTCGAGCACCGTGCGCACGCCGACCTCGCGCCCGAGCTTGCTCGAAGCCACCGCGGTCGCTGCGGATGCCTGCGCCTGCTCCAGCGCGCGAACGCGGGCGCTGCCGCTGGCCACGTCGAGGAAATACTGCTGGGCCTGCTGCTCCGCGTCGCGCTGCAGGCCCTCCAGCGTGTTGGCCTGCTGGTCGGCCAGGGCCACGGCCTGGCGCAGCCGTGAATCGCGCGCGCCGCCGGCGTAAAGCGGAATGGACAGCTGCAGCCCGACCGCGCCGTTGAGGGTGCGATCGGATCCGCCGGAGGAAGAAAAGCTCCCGCGGTCGAGCTGGTTGCCCAGCGAGGCCACCAGGGACACCACGGGCGAACTCTCCAGCCGGTAGCGGTCGATCTCCAGGCGCGCAATCTCCACGCCCAGCTGCTGCGCCCGCACGTCGAGATTCTGGTGGCGCGCCTGCGACAGCAGCGCCGCCAGCGCCTCGGGCGCGGCCGGCGGCGTGGGCATGCCGGACGAGATGGGAACGAGGCGCGCCGGGTCGAGGCCGGTGAGCTTGCGGTAGGCGTTCGCCTTCACCTCCAGGTCGTTGCGTGCGGCAATCCCGGTTGCCACGGTGGTGTCGTAGCGGGCTTGTGCATCGTCGCTGTCGGTGACGCTCGACAGGCCGAGCTCGAACATCTTCTGCGCCCGTGCCAGCTGTTCGCCCACGGCCTCGGTCTGCGCCTTGGCAAGGTTCACGTTCTCCTGCGCGATCAGCACGTCGCAGTAGGCCTTGGCGGTGCGCAGGATCAGGTCCTGTTCGGCGGCCAGGTAACGCAGCTGCGCCTGATCCGACTGCCGGTGGGACTGGTCGCGCGTGGCGGAGGCGGCGCGGTTGTAGAGCGGCTGCACCAGCGAGAGCCCCAGTGTGAACTGCTGGCCGCGGCCGTTCTTGCTGCTGGTTGCGGCCTGGCCGGCGTAGTAGTCCTTTTGGAGCTGGCGCGCGGTGCCGTCCAGGCTGACCTGCGGCAGCAAGCCGGCATCGCCCTGCTTTGCCTGTTCGATCCCGGCCGAGAGGGCATCCCGCGCGGCGGCAAAGTAGGCGTCATGGGTGCGTGCTGCCTGCCATGAAGCCAGCAGGTCCTCGGCCCGTGCACTTGAGAACATGAGTAGCGGCAGCAGTAGCGAGAGCCGGCCCATTCTCGTCAACAGCATGGGGTGGCTCCTGTGGTTTCTGCCGCCTCTGGCGTGTCTGGCCGATTCAACCGAAAGCAAGGCCCTCAGCACAGCGCTGCCTGAGTAACAAATTCGTCTATAGCGACTGGACGCCGCAGCGGAAGGCTCCATAGAACCGTCTTTAGAAAAGGAGGGGGCAATACTTGCATGCTCAACTTGAAGATTGGTAAAAACGTAGCCCGTTCTGTCGCTTTTGAAAAACACATTCATCAAAGCGCCTAACTTAAGTGATGAACCTAAACGCAAGCTAAATTGGGGGCGATTTCTGAGTGACGTTCCGATACCGCGAACTGGCGATGGCCGGGCCCGTAAATTCGACGGACAGGTCACGCTGTTCGCTCCCAGGCGGCAACAGCCGCCCCTGGCCGATCGGGTGTTCAATAGCGTTCTTTACCGAGCTTGATTTCCCGTGCGAGCAGATCGCCATTGCGGCGATCAAGCGTCAGTTTTACTTTTCGTCTTGCGCTGTCGTAGCCCTCCACCTTGAGCAGAAGGTCGCGGATCTCCATCTCCGTCACGTACAGGCCATGAGCGGCGATGCGGCGATCCATCTCGCTTTGGGGGAGAACGCCGACTGTGGAAATCGGGGGCGGCAAGGTGGCTTGCGCGGGAGCCGTACTGGACGGCGAGGACACCGCGGGTTGAGCGGAGAGGTGACTGACCGGAACGACGCTTGTGGCGACGCAAAGCAGTACTGCGGAAACGATGGATTTGAGAGAGTGCTGATGCATGAATGAACTCTTGCAGGTTGTTGAAGCCAACATTGGCTGGCTCGTTTATAGGGGCCTGTCGCTGACAAATAGCCGCCATTCAGCGTCAGCCAAATATCAGCATTGCCTTGGGTATGCTTGGGCAGATGAAAAACCGCCGTTCCCTGCTTTGCGCCCTGACACTGCTGCCACTGCTTCTGACCGGCCGGGTCATGGCCAAGGGCAAGGACAAAGAGGATCACGATGTCGCCTACGAAGCGATGCGGCGCGGGGAGATACTCCCGCTGTCCCGCATCCTCGCCATTGTTGCGGAGCGGGTGCCTGGCGAGATCATCAAGGTGGAACTCGAAGGCAAGCGGCTGCAATACAAACTCAAGGTGCTTGCGCCGGACGGACGAGTCCGCAAGATGCGCCTTGACGCGCGCAGCGGAGCCACCCTCTCTATCGATGTGGATGAATGAGGTTCTGCGATATGCGTGCGCTACTGGTTGAGGACGATCCGGATGTAGGCGAACACGTGTCGCGGGCCCTTTGCGAGGCTGGGTTTCTGGTGGATTGGGCACGCGACGGCCACGAAGCCTGGTTCAAGGGCGACGTCGAGAACTATGACGTCGGTGTGCTTGATCTGGGACTGCCGCTGCTCGATGGCTTGTCCGTGCTTCGGCGCTGGCGTTCGGCAGGCCGCACCTTTCCTGTCCTGATCCTCTCTGCCCGCGGAGACTGGACAGAGAAGGTCGAGGGCATCGAAACCGGAGCCGACGACTATCTCTCGAAGCCGTTCGAGATGGGCGAATTGGTTGCACGGATGCGTGCCATCGTGCGTCGTGCCGCCGGGCTTAGTGCGCCGCTTCTATCCTGTGGATCATTGGTGCTCGATACCCACCGCATGACGGCGACCTTCGGCAGTCGGCCCATACGGCTCTCGCCGCTGGAGTTCCGCTTCTTCGTCTACCTCGCACACCATCCCGGTCGCCCTGTTTCGGCCGCGGAACTGGCCGAGCATCTGTACGGAGAAAGTGATGCCGGCGACACCAACGCGATCGAAGCGCTGGTCTTGCGTCTGCGCCGCAAACTCGGTGCGTCGCTGATCGAGACGCGCCGCGGCTTTGGCTATCTGCTCACAGGCATGGCAGAGTGAGGGCGAAATCACTGCGCCTTCGCTTGCTGATGGCCGCGGCGCTGGCGATCCTCGCCGCCATGGTGATCGCGTGGCTTGTGATGGGCTGGCTCTTCGCGCGCCATATCGAGCACCGCGTCGCCAGTGAACTGGAGAACGATGCCGTCGTCCTTCTATCGGAATTGACACTGTCCGCCAACGGCACGCCTCAAGTTGACGACACGCCGCCAGATCCGCGTTTCGAACGCCCGGCAAGCGGCCTCTACTGGCAGTTGAGCACGTCCGCAGGCGCTCTGCGCTCCCGGTCCTTGTGGGACCAGTCGCTGCCGAGCGGCCTCAATGCCAGTTCAGGAAATTGGGTGGCACGTGGTGCCGAAGGGCCGTTCGATCAAAAGCTGCTCTTGCTGGAGCGCACGGTTATCCCAACCCCTGGCGGTTTCCCTGTGCTCGTGCAACTTGCCCACGACAAGGCCTTGCTCAATGTCGCACGGGATGAGTTCGGGCGAGAGCTCGCCTTGTTTCTCGGTATCCTGTGGCTGGTATTGCTAGCCGCGGCGGGATGGCAGGTTCGCACGGGACTGGCGCCCTTGGCTCGCCTTCGGGATGAACTCGTGACGATGCGTCGTCACCCGGCGACACGGCTCGCCAGAGGTCATCCCCGCGAAGTTCTCCCCCTGGTGGAGGCGATCAACCAACTCGCGGACTCGCGCGAAGGGGATCTCTCGCGTGCTCGACGGCGTGCCGCGGATCTGGCGCATTCACTCAAAACGCCATTGGCCGCCCTGGACGCACAAAGCCGGCGCGCGCGCGATGCGGGAGCGGCCGATGCCGCAGATGGCGTCGACCGCGCCGCAGCGGCCATGGCTGCCGCTGTGGAGGCGGAACTCGGTCGCCTGCGGGCCGCCTCCGCGCGCGCGGTCGATTACCACTACGAAGCATCGCCGCGAGACGCGGCTGAGAAAATCGTGGGCGTTGTCGAGCACACGTCGGCAGGAGAAAGCCTGGTCTTCGAAGTCGATATTCCCGACGAACTGCGCGTTCCCTTGCGCGCCGACGACGCCAAGGAGTTGCTGGGCGCACTGATTGAAAATGCCGCACGCTTCGCCCGCCGTCGAGTCAGGATTCAAGGCCGCGCACTCGGCGCTGGCGTAGCCATCGTGATCGAGGACGACGGCGCGGGCCTGGATGCCGCCACCCTGCAGGCGCTGCAGGCCGGGGGCAAGCTTGACGAGGCAGGCCCCGGTCATCACGGCCTGGGGTTGGTCATTGCCCGGGAACTGGTGGAAGCGACAGGGGGTGAGATGCGCCTGGAGCGGGCGTCGTTGAGTGGCTTGTCCGTGACCTTGGTGTGGGTCTGACCCCTGTCATGACTGGAAATGGAATAAGTCGCCAGCTTTATCGCGCAACGGGGTTCAAAAAAAACCGCAGCGCGGTGCACTCAGCACACACGCTGCGGTACTCAATGCGTTCATTGCTACTGCTGTCCGGTGCCATCCCCGCCCCCGGATGTGGCAACTCCTTCAAGCATGCTTATTCATGCTCTTCGTGCAGAGGCGCGGGCCGCCATTTCGCGAGATGGTTCTCGATGCGGGTCATCAGGTACTCGGCCGCCAGCGCCACCACCATGATGATGACGATGGCCGCGTACATGCCGCCGGCATCAAACGAACCCTTGGCGATGTTGATCAGCAGCCCGATGCCGTGGCGCGAGCCGACGAACTCGCCGACGATGGCACCCACAATGGCGAAGCCGAAGCTCACGTGCAGCGACGCAAAGATCCAGCTCATCGCCGACGGGATCACCACCGCGCGCGTGAGCTGCCAGCCGCGCGCGCCGAGGATCTGCGCGTTGGCCAGCAGGTTGCGGTCGGCCTCGCGCACACCCTGGAAGGCGTTGGAGAACACGACAAAGAACACCATCACAAAGGACAGCGCCACCTTGGAGGTCAGGCCCAGACCGAAGAGCATGATGAAGATCGGCGCCAGCACCACGCGCGGCACTGAGTTGATTACCTTGATGTAGATCGAGAACACGTCGGCGAGCATGCGGTTGCGGCCCAGCGCGATGCCCGCGATAATGCCTCCGATTGCGCCGCTCAGGAAGCCGAGTATCGACTCCTCCATCGTCACCCACAGGTGGTACCAGAGCGGCCCCTCCGAGGTTCCCTCGACTGTCCAGGTATAGAGGCGTGCGACGATGTCCGACGGCTTGGAGAAGAAGAATTCATCGATCAGCCGGGTCCGCGCGAGCAGTTCCCAGCCGCCCAGGAACACCACCAGGATGAAGTAGCGCCAGAAATAGACCGTCTGCTTGCGGCGGCGGATGGCGCGTGCGGCGGCAGCCTCGATTTCGGCATGGCTGGTGCCGCGTGCCGGGATGACGTTGGGGGTGATGGTCGTTTCGCTCATGATGTGGTCTCCGCCACGCGCGCCTCTTCACGGGAGGCGCCGCGCAGCACTTCGTCGCGCAGGTCATCCCAGATGGTGCGCGAAATGTCGATGAATTTTTGCTCGTAGCGGATTTCGCTCGCCACCCGCGGGCGCGGGATGTCGATGGGGTACACCGACTTCACCGTTGCCGGGCCGGCCGTCAGCACATAAACCTTGTCGGCCAGTGCGATGGCTTCTTCCAGGTCGTGGGTCACGAAGACCACCGATGCCTTGGACTGCGACCACAGCCGCAGCAGCTCGTCATGCATCAGCACCCGCGTCTGCACGTCGAGCGCCGAGAACGGCTCGTCCATCAGCAGGATCTGCGGACCGTTGATGAAGGTCTGCGCGAGCGACACGCGCTTGCGCATGCCGCCCGAGAGCTGGTGCGGGTACTTGGTCTCGTGCCCGGCGAGGTTCACGCGCGTCAGCCACTGGTGGGCGCTCTCGTAGGCCTCTTTCCTGGATTTTCCGCGAAAGAGGGGGCCGGCCGCCACGTTGTCGATCACGCTGCGCCAGGGGAACAGCGCGTCGGTCTGGAACACGAAGCCGATGCCCTCGTTGATGCCGTTGACGGGGCCGCCCATCACGCGGACCTCGCCGGCCGAAGGTGCGGCCAGCCCCGTGACGAGGTTGAGCGTGGTGGACTTGCCGCAGCCGGTCGGGCCGACCACGGCCACGAATTCGCCGCGCTCGACGGTCATGTTGAAGTTGCGCAGTGCCGTCATGGACTTTCCGTCGGGCGTCAGGAAGCGCCGGCTGACGTTGATCAGCTCGATCGCCGGGCTTTGCGCTGATGGAGCAGCTTGAAACATGGCTTACTTCACTTTCTTCACGAATTCGGTCGTGTAGGTCTTGGACAGATCGACGGTCTTTCCCTTGAAGTTTTTCGAGAATGTGGACAGCACCGACAGTACCGTCTCGGGGCCGCCCGCGGGCATGACGCCGTCCACCGTGAACATGCCCTTGCCGTCAGCCAGCGCCTTGACGTAGCCGGCCTTGTCGCCGACATAGAAGTCGCTCGGCATTTTGGAGGCGATCTCTTCCGCGCCATGCGTGTTGATGTAACGCAGCGTCTTGACGAAGGCGTTGGCCAGCTTCTGCACCGTCGGTTTGTTCTTCTCGACCCAGTCCGCGGACATGTAGAGCGAGGCGGCCGGGTAGGTGCCGCCCAGCGCCTGCTTCGTCTTCTCGGGCGTGCGCAAGTCCACCAGCACGCGCGCCTCGTTGGTCTTCAGGAGGCGCGAGATCGTCGGTTCGGTGGTCATGCCGCCTTGGATCTTGTCCTGCTGCATCGCGGCGATGAAGGTCGTTCCGGCACCCACGGGCAGCGTGGTGAATTCACCCAGCGGCACGCCGGCCTTCACCATCAGGTACTGCGTCAGGAAGTTGGTCGAGGAGCCGAGGCCGGTCACCCCCATGCTCTTGCCGCGCATGTCGGCCATGCTCTTGACCTGCGGGTACTTGTTCGAGATAAGCTCGACTTCACCCGGTGCGTGGCTGAGTTGCACCACCGATATGACCTGCTTGCCCTTGGTCTGCAGGTCGACGCAGTGGTCGTAGAAGCCGACCACGCCCTGTACGGCGCCGGCCAGCATTTCGTTTTCCGCGTCGACCCCGGCGCCCTCGTTCAGGAGTTCGACCTCGAGGCCTTCTTCCTTGAAGTAGCCCAGGCGTTCGGCCAGCTTGGCGGGCAGGTAGATTTGCTTCTCGTAGCCGCCCACCATAAGGGTGACCTTGTCGCCTGCATGCACTGCAGGTGCGACGGCGAACAGGGTGGCGAGTGAAGCGCTGAGTAGAAGTTTGCGTCTGACGTTCATGATGTCTCCTTCATAGATTCCGAAATGGAATCTGGATACTAGGAAGACAACCTGAAACTGGCGTGAAAGATTTCTGAAGGCGTGTTCAGGTACGGCCTGTGCCGCTGTCGGGGCCGGCGCAGGCCGTGCTAAATGGTAGCGGCGGGCCAGGCGATCGCGTTGCCCGCCGGAAGCTCAATCACGATGCGCAGGCCTCGGCCCACGTCGCTGCTGGTCGCCCGGATATCCCCCTTGTGCAACTTCACGATGCTGCGCGAGATCGCCAGGCCCAGGCCGCTGCCATGGGGATCCTTGCCGGCCGGGTTCAGGCGCACGAAGCGCTCGAAGATCTGTTCGCATTGCTCGGGAGTGAGCCCCGGACCATCGTCGACCAGGCTCAGACGCCACACGCCGTCCGATAGCAGCGATTCCAGGTTGATCACCCCACCCGGCGGCGAAACGTTCAGGGCGTTGACGAGAAGGTTCAGCAGCACCTGCCGTATGCGCTTGTTGTCGACCGCCACGGTGCCCTCGCCGCGGTGATCGCAGACGAATTTCACGCCGTGGTGCTCGGCCAGAACGCGTGCGTCCTGCTCGAAGCCGTGCAGAAACGCTTCAGGCCGCTGCTCCACGAGGTCAATAGTGATGGCCCGCGCATCGGCGCGCGACAGGAATAACAACTCATCAATGATCTGGCCTACCCGAGCGAGTTCTTCCAACTGCACCTGGACCGACTCCTTTTGGGAAGCGTCCAAATCACTGTTGATCATCAGGCGTTCGGCGTGAAGGCGCACCAGCGACAGCGGCGTTTTCAGCTCATGGGAGGCGTCGGCCGAGAAACGCCTGATTTCGTCGAAGGAGGTCTCCAGGCGGTCGAACATCTGGTTCAGCAGGCGTGCCAGCTGGGATATCTCGTCCTTGACCTCGGCCACGGGAATCCGCTCATTCAGGTTGTCCGAGCGTATGCGGTTCGCCGTCGCTTGAATCACTCGTACGGGCCGCAGGATCAGCTTACTCAGTACATAGCCGATCACAATGCTGGCGACCAGCATCGCCGCCAGCAGGCCGAAAAACACCTTGCGGTAGCCGGCCAACAGGTCATACACCGGCGCCAGGGGCGTGCCCACCATCACTTCGAAGGGGGGCAGCAGAAACTCGCTCACCCTGAGCTCACCGATCCTATCGACGTCGATCGAATAAGTATGCTGTCCCACGAGGTCCGGAATCGAGTGCCCTTGCAGATTGTGCGACTTGAAGAACCGGTTGGTCATCGGTCCATGCATGTCGACGTAGAACAGCGAAGACGCGGACTCCGTGGCTTCACGGATGCGATCATCTACGGTCGATGGCGTCAGCGTGCGGTAGTCGGGGCCCAGCGTGGCCTTGAGGTGCTTGAACTGTGCCTCATTGATTTCGTCGAGCTGGTGGATCAGGTAGCTCTCGAGCAGATAGTGACCCGCTACGAACAGGCAGGCCAGTATCGCAGTCGTTGTGATTGCATAAAAGACCGTGATGCGGGCGCCAATTGATTTCATGATCGGGACATGCTAATCGAATTCAATGCCGCGTTGGCTAAACGAATATTCAGGATCGTCTCAGAATCGGTACAGGATTGCTGCCTATATTTGCCAGCGCTCGCGATACATTCGCATTGAGCTTCATCAACTACTTCACCGGAGACATCATGCACAAACTCCTTCGCACCGCGGCCGCTGCCGCCGTTAGCGGTTTCCTCATTCTGGGAAGCGCTGCGGCCTGGTCGGCCGATGCGCCGCAAAAGAACTGGACCCCACCGCAGCACAAGATCTATGGCCAGAAGCTGTCCGACGACACCATGGCCAAGCATCCGGAACTCCTGAGCATCACCCTGCACGGGGTACCCCCAGGCCTGGAAAACATCTACACCATGTTCGCAGGCTCGTACCCCGAGCGCGTCGGCAACCCGGACGATCCGGATGACATCGACGTGATCAAGAAAGGCATCACCATCCTCGATCCGCGTTGGCACCGCACCAAGGACACGGTCAAGAAGTTCGTGGTGCTCATGCCGATGCGCGACGCAAAGGGCGAGAACGTCGGCCTGGTCGTCTATGCTTTCAAGGAACCCAAGGGCAACCTTAACACCAGCGCGAGCGAAAAGGCCTACATGGCCAAGGCGACCCAGCTGCGCGACGAGCTGATGAAGAAGATCCCCAGCTACAACGCGCTGTTCGACCCGGTGAAATAAGCGCCGGTCCCTCTGCGTTCAACGCAACTTGTGCGTCGCCGGCAGCACTGGAGTGCCCGGCGCGCGCAAGGCCCACCCGATGTCGACCCGGGATGCCCTCGGGACCGGATCGACGCGGCGCCGCGCCGGCGCCAGGCCTCCAACCCCCTACTGCAAACATGCCATGAACTCATTGATCACCTCCGTGCTCACTGCCGCCGCCCTTGCCGCTGCGACCCTCGGCCCCGGCAATGCGGCGGCCCAATCCACCGCCGCGGCGAGCAGCAGGCCCGCAGCCACCAGCTCTGCCCTGCGCCTGGTCAGCCGCACGGTGCTGCCCGGTTACACCGGCGACTTCGACCACCTTGCCGCCGACGTGGCGGGCAACCGCCTGTTCGTCGCCGGCGAGGATGGCGGAACGCTCGAAGTGTTCGACCTGACGACAGGCAAGCACCTCAAGACTATCAAGGGCTTCGAGGTACCGCACGGCGTCCTGTACTGGCCCGAGACCAACCGGCTCATCGTCTCCGACTCCGGTGACGGCATGAGCAAAATGCTCGACGCCACGACCTATGAATTCGTCGGCACGCTCAAGCTGACGCCCGGCGCCGACGTGATGAGCTATGACCCCTCCACCCGGCGCGCATGGATCGTCACCGGCGGCAAGAACGCCAAGTCCAAGCTCCCCGACACCACCGTCTCCGAGATTGACCCGGCCACCGGCAAACACCTGGGCGACCTGAAGTTCGACACCGATTTCACCGAGGGCATCGCCTTCGAGCAGCGCGGACACCGCGCCTTCGTCAACGTGGCCGGCAAGCACTACGTGGCCGTGGTGGACAAGCGTACGCGCACCGTCATCGACAAGTGGCCGGTCAAGGAAGGCTTGAACAATGCACCGATGGCGCTGGACGAAGACCACCAGCGCCTGTTCATCGTCACGCGCAAGCCGTTCAAGCTGGTGGTGTTGAACACCCAGACGGGCGCCTCCGTGGCCAGTTTCGACGTCCCCAACCGCACCAACGAACTTGCGTTCGACAAGGTCAACAAGCGCATCTATGCAGCCGGTGACGACTACATCGGCGTCTTCCGGCAGAACAGCGCCGACCAGTACGAGGAGCTCGAGCGCATACCGTCAGCCTACGGCGGCAAGACCGGTCTTCTTGTTCCCCAGATCAACAGCCTGTTCATCGCGGTGTCGCCCGGAGACAAGAAGATTCCGGCGGAATTGCTGAAGTTCGAGGTCGTGCCGGCCGCTCGCTGAGGTTCGTCGCCTGTACCTGGGCATTGGAGAGGCAACACCCATGAGACGCAACATCTACCGCCTGGCCGGCGCATTTCTTCTTTCGACGGCTGGGGCGGGTTTGCACGCCGCGGCGGTTGATCCTGGTCTGCCGCACTATCAGCCGGCCATTCTTGAGACGCCAAAAAGCGCCAGTTACCAGACCCCCGACGGAGCCATCGCCGTCGTTGGCTACAACGACATGCGCCATATGCTGGAGCGGCAAGTAGCGCTTTTCGCAGCCACTCATCCGGGTATCCGGTTCTCCCTTGATTTGCCGGGTACTCGTTTTGCGCCGGCGGCGCTCGCGAGAGGGAAGTCGGCGTTGGCACCCATGGGGGCCGAATTTACACCGCCGCAACTGGCCGACTACCGTTCTGTCACCGGCAGCGACCCCATCGAGTTCCGCGTTGCCCATGCTTCTCTCAACCCGCATGCATTGAGCGGGCCTCTGGCGATTTTCGTTCATCGCGTGAATCCGATCGGCATGCTGACACTCGAACAACTCACCCGTGCCTATACGGGCAAGGCAACGCGCTGGGGGGATTTGGGAGCGCTAGGCGACTGGGCGGCACAGCCGATACATCTCTACGGTGTCGAGCGAGGTACGCCGCTGGCGTTATTCATGCAAAAGGCTGGGCTCGGCGGGCAGTCGTTCGCCCGGGGAATGACCGGATTCCATCAGTCCGCCGATGTTGTACGGCATATGTCGGAAGACCCGCTGGCGCTCGGATTTGCGGCCGCCATGCGTACGCTGCCGTCCGTGCGCGCGCTGCCGCTGGCCCGACGCGCCGGAGAAGAGCCGATGGCGCTGACGGAAGAAAACATCATGGCGGGCCGCTATCCGCTTGACCGCCACCTGCTCATCTACGTCCGCCCGCCTCTTACGCCGGTCGTTCGTGAATTTCTGCGGCTCGTTTTATCCCGCGAGGGACAGGAGGCAGTCGCTGCCTCGCCACAAGGCTATTTGCCTCTTTCAGCGAGGGAAGCGGCCATCGAGCGGGCCAAGCTGGATTGACATTTCCCAGACGATGGCTGATCCATCCAGGCCGCCTCGCAGATGACGCGCAGGCGGCTTCCGCGCGTCCAGCTTACATGAGCTGGTAGCCGACGCCCCGCACGGTCTTGAACAGGGGCTTGCCGTGCAAGGTTTCGAGCTTGGAGCGCAGCCGGCTCATGTACACATCGAGCAGGTTGGTGTCGACGTCGTAGTGGGAGGACCAGATTTTCTCGGAGATGAGCGTGCGCGGCAGGATGCGGCCATGGTTCTGCATGAAGACCTCGAGCAACGCATATTCGCGGCTCGTCAGGTCAACGTCATGGCCATCTACCTTCACGGTGTGGCTCACCAGATCGAGACGGATGCCGTTGTGTTCAAGCACGATCTGCTTGACGGAGGCCTGGCGGCGCACCAGAGAGCGCACCCGCGCCACCAGCTCCTCCAGACTGAACGGCTTGGGAAGATAGTCGTCCGCGCCGAGGTTCAACCCCTTGACGCGGTCCTCCACGCCGTCGCGCGCGCTGAGGATCAGCACGGGTTCGTTGAATCCGCTGTTGCGCCAGGTGCGCAACAGGTCAAGGCCGTCGCCGTCAGGCAGTCCGAGGTCCAGAATGATGGCGTCGTACTTTGTTTCGCACAACGCATCGGAGGCTTCGGCGCAGGTGCGCACCCAGGTGGCCGTGTAGGCGCACTCTTTCAGGCCCTGCTTGAGGAACTGGCCGAGCCGGCTCTGGTCCTCCACGATCAAGATTTTCATGGTCTGTCTCCTCTCGGCACTCCCGGGCGCAGCTGGCAACCATGGTGGCCGGATTGTTAGAAGCACGCCCGTCTTGAGGGTGCGCGCCTATCGCCGCTCAGATAATCCGAGCCTGCCAGCACATTATCACCTCGCAAAGGAGCGCGCAGTCCTAGGGTTGACGCTCAGGCAGACAGTCGCGCATCAGGTCAGGATTTCAGGTTGCGTTTAGTTTGTGGCCTTAAGTTAGCAATCCATGCAACCTCCGTTGTCGTCGTCTTGCCGTCAGGGTCAGCCGGCGCCGAATGGGAATTTGATCATCACCATAAGGAATCCACGACCATGCAAATCACAGGTATGTTGCACGGCGCGCGCCTGCTGCACTTCGCAGGCTTCCCCGCCACCGAGGTGCTGGGCCCCGCGGCCAGCGAAGAAGAGATCAAGACACTGATCGACAAGTACGGCCTGATCTTCATCAAGCCCGTGTTCAAGGGCGGCATCGGCAAAAAGGGCAAGGCCGGCCTGCTGGGCCGCGCCAGTGACCTGAAGACCGCGCTGGCCGAAAAGGAGCGCCTTTATTTCGCCGAGCACCAGGTCGGCCACGTCAAGGCCAAGGCCAACGGCGTGACCTTCGAGGCTGGCGTGCCGGCCGAGCACGAAGTCTACTTCTCCATCAGCGACTCCACCCACTTCCGGGCGCCGACCATGACGCTCACGCACATGGGCGGCATGGACATCGAGGAACTCGACAAAGGCCAGGTCGCGATGGTGCCCTTCGACCCGCTCACCGGCCTCAAGGCCTTTGTGGTGGCCAATGCGCTCACCGAGATCGGCGCCCCCAAGGAAATCATCTCCCCCCTGGTGCAGCAGTTGCCCAAGCTGTGGGAGCTGTTCCACGACTTCGGCATGACCACGCTGGAGCTCAATCCGATCCGGATGCGCGAGGACAAGAAGGGCCGGCTCACGCCGGTCGCCTGCGACTTCAAGTGCGGATTCGATCGCGACGACCCGCGCTGGCTGCGCCTGGGGCTGCCGCCGCACCTGTTCGCGGCCGACTATTCCGACTTCGAGCAGGAGATCAACACCCTGCGCACGCACCAGGGCCAGAGCGACGTCTACGTGATCAACGACAAGGGCACGGTGCTGGCCCCCACCTTTGGCGGCGGCGCCAACTCGCTGGTGACCGAGATGCTGGGTGACGACGCGATCATCAGCTCCGACTTCGGCGGCAACCCGCCCTACGAGAAGATGAAGGAGGTGGCGCGCATCTGCTTCAGGCACTGGCTCAAGCAGGCCAACGTACTCTTCATCATCGGCGGCAAGAGCAACAACACCGACATCTTTGAGACGCTGCGCGCGATGGCCGATGCATTGCGCGAGCATTTCAGCACGCACGGGCCGACGCCGCTCTACGTGGTGCTGGGCCGCGGCGGGCCGAACCTGGTGCGCGGCATGGGCGCCCTGCGCGACACCTGCGATGCGCTGGGCCTGCCCTACCGGCTGTTCGGCTTCGACTCCGACATGAGCGAGGTGATCCAGTTCGCGAAGAAGGTCAACGGCTGGATGAAGGCCGGCGGGCGCACGCAGGTCGCCGCCAGGCTCGGCATCCAGGCCCCCACAACCGCCAATGCCCACTGAGGCAGGAGACATACCATGCAAAGCATCTGGCAGAAAACGGGCGTCGGCGACTTCAAGTACCACGTTGGCATCAGCTCGCTCACACAGGTGGCGTCGCGCGACGACCGCGTTTGCGTGCTCAACATCCTGGGTGGCGAATCGAGCGAAGTGACGCCGGTGAGCCACGCCTACTCGGGTGGCAACGTGGTGTTCGGCACCGCGCCGGGCAAGTGCGGCGCGGTGCTCGAAACGCCGATCGGCGACATCCCGGTCTACAACAACGTGCGCGATGGTCTCGCGGCGGGACATCGCTTCAATAGCGGCGTGGTCTACCTGCCGCCTTCGGCGGCGCGCGACGGCGTGGCCGAGCTGATTCGCGTGAACCCCGACCTGCGCAAGATCTTCATCATCACCGAAAAGATTTCCGTGCACGACGCGCGCGAGATCCGCGCCATGGGCCAGCACAACGGCATAGACATCTTCGGTGCCAACGGCTTGGGCGTGGCCGATTCGTGGAACCAGGTGCGTATCGGCGGCGCGCTGGGCGGCGACAAGCCCGGTGACTCGCTGCGGCCGGGCTCAATCGCGATCTTCTCCAACTCGGGCGGCTTCTCCACCACTATCGCGCAGTACCTGCGCATGGCGGGCTGGGGCACGACCACCGTCGTCTCGTCCGGCAAGGACGTCTACATCCATTTCGCAGCACCCGAGTTCGCCTTTGCGCTGGCCAACGACGCGCGCAGCAAGGCTGCGGTGCTCTACTGCGAACCAGGCGGCTACTACGAACTCGACGCCCACTTCAACAAGCCGGTGGTGGCCTGTGTTGTCGGTCGCTGGAAGAGCACGCTCACGCGCGCGGTCGGCCATGCCGGCGCGATGGCCGGCGGTTCGGATGACGCGCTGGCCAAGGAACGCTGGTTCATGGAGAAGTTCGGCGTGGAGGCCATCTTCACGCCCGAGAACCCGGTGGTCTCGGCCAAGGGCGCGCTGGTGACCAACATTGCCCACATCCCGGCGGCACTCACGGCCGTGATGCGGGCCAATGCCACCATGCCCGACTTCGCGGCCGAAGGAAACCTTGCGCTCAAGCCCTGGTTCGGTTCCGACGAAGGGCTGGACCTGCCCGCCGAGCTTCGGTTGCCGGTTGTGGAGGCGCTCGCGCCCTACAGCGAACAGGTGGCGCTGCTGAATACGCAGATAGGCAGCGTGGTGCCGCGCCAGGCCATGAAGGATGCCTCGGGCGCCTCGCAGATGGACGCGAAGACGCAGGTCAGCAGCCTGCACGGCACCAGCATGCTCGATGCGGCGAAACTGCCATTCGAGTCGAACATCGCATTGGCGCTGCTGCACGATATCGGCGGCGAGAACGACTGCAAGCTGATTGCGCCCGCGGTGGCGGCCTGCATCAACCTGCACGGCCGGCCCGAACTGGCGGCGGCGCAGGCCAGCCGCGAGGCGGGCAATGCGCCCAACGCGGTGCTGGCCGCCGCGGCCGCCATCGTCGGGCCGAAGTGCCAGGAGGCCGCTCGCAGCGCGCTCAAGTTCATGCTTGAGCGCTTCCATGCTGCCGGGCTGGGCACCGAGTTCGGCGCCTCCCTGGGCGAGAGCTTCGACGTAGAGGCCGTCGACGCAGCCGATCACCCTGGCTTGACCTGCGAGACACCCGACGCACGAGCGGAGGCGCTCATTGCGGGCGTCGAGGACCGTGGCGGCCGTTCGGTGTTCTTGCGTTGGCTCATGACTCTGCCAGGTCATCCTACCGAGGATGCGGTGCTGGCCGCGATCTCGGCCACGTTGGCTTGGGGGCCCTTGATGCGCAAGCGGATCTCGCGTCTTACGGCTGAAGGGCTTCCCTGGTGGCTTCGGTTGTTCGGGACGCTGATCGGCGCCTCGGCCGATGCCGGGCATCACGAGTCTTGCCGCTTCTGTGGCATCACCGAACGAGATCTGCTCGGCAGGCTGAGTCTGGGCGAAATCTCTTTCGCCGCCTTGCTCGGCCGCGTGCCTGATGCAGATGACCTGTTCGCCTTCCAGACCCTGGTCGGCTTGCTTCTGACCAACGGCCCGGGCGCGATTTCTGCGCAAGGCGCCAAGGGCGCGGTCTCGGCCGACGGGCCCGAGCAGCCCGAGCGCGTGCAGCTCAACAAGGCGCTGATCGGCTTTCTCACGCACACCGGCTATGCGCACGGCGGTAACGGCTACGAAGGCATCGCCTACCTCAACGAACAGTTCAAGGCGAGCGGCCTGAAGGACCCGAGCGCCAAGGATCACGGCATCAACCTGAAGGCGCTGGCCGCCAGGGCGGTCGAGCAGTACGCGCAATACAAGAGCGCGAAGAAGACCGCCGGCAGCCTCGATATTGCCAAGCTGCCGGGCGTCAATCACCCGGTGTTCAAGGACAAGCCGGTCAATTTCGATCCGCGCGAGGTGTTCATCGCCAAGCTGTTTGAGGAACGCGGCGAGACCAACGTGTTCCATGCCTTCTACCGCGCACTGGTGCAGCAGCTGTTCGATGCCGGCGTGTCGCGCAACGTTTACTGCGTCAATATCGACGCGGTGATCGCGGCACTCCTGCTCAAGATGCTGTGGAAGCCGTTGCAGGCGGGCGAGATCGGCGAGCGCGATCTCGAGACGGCGGCCTTCACGATTTTCCTGTACCCGCGCATGCTGGGCTGCGCGGCCGAGATAGACGACCACCTGAATCGCGGACGCAATATGGATACCCGCACACAAGCGTCGCAGTGCCGGTTTGTCGTCTGAGTGGGTGCATCCGCTTCGCCCGGAAGGAACTTTTACGACGCATTCAGAGGCCTCCGCCGCCGTAGGAGACACTTCCTGAACCGATTTTCAGAATTCGTTCAGTTCACCTTTAGCGTGGAATCCTAAGCTGCCTGTCCAACGGTGGGTTCGCTTCGATGCGCTGCGTTCAATCCCTGATCGCTCGCCGGACGGGCACCGTGCTTTCGTTTTTTTTACCATAGCCCGAAAGGGCAGGAGACATTTGCAATGACAACTTCAACGCTTTCCAGCCGCCGGCACGCCAGATTGGCGACTCGCCTGGTACAAATCGCCGGCCTGACGGCGCTTTCAGCCCTGCTGACGACGCCCGCCTTCGCCCTGAAATACGCGGCCCCCGAGCACAACCTGGCGGTCGACTCCTCCATCCCGAGCTGGACGCCGGGCGAGGTCACTGTCAAGCCGGAGGAGGAGCTCAACATCGTGGGTGCCGACGTGATGGACGAGATCACGCTCGGTTGGGCCAAGCTGATGCGCAAGGCCTACCCGAGGCTCAGCGTCACGATCGAGGCCCGCGCCTCCGGGACGGGTGGGCCGGCCCTGACGGAGGGCAAGGCGCACCTGGCGCCGGTGGGCCGCGAACTGCTGCCTGCCGAGGAAAAGGGCTTTGTGGAGAAGTTTGGCTACAAGCCGATGGCGATCCGCGTGGCCACGGGCAGCGTGGGCTCGCTGGGCAAGACGGCCACCTCCGTCGTGTTCGTCGACAAGGACAACCCGATCAAGGGCCTGACCCTGGCGCAGCTCGATGCGATCTACTCGAAGACGCGCCTGCGCGGCCATGCCGACATCACGAAATGGGGCGACCTGGGCCTGGGCGGCGAGTGGGCTCAGCGGCCCATCCATCTCTACGGCCTGAAGCCGGTCAACGGCATTGAATACTTCCTCAAGCTCAACGTACTGCAAGGCGGCGAGTACCGCGAAGGCGTCCAGTTCGTCAAGGGCAAGGGCTTCAGCCACGCCTTCAACGTCGCCGCGGACGACATGGCCCAGCACCCGGGCGGGCTGACCTATGCGCTGCTGGCCAACCTCACGCCCAACGTGAAGGTGGTGCCGCTTGCCGCCAAGGAGGGCGAGCCTTTCGTGGCGCCGACGCTGGAAAACGTCTATTCGCACAAGTACCCGCTGAGCCGCTACGTCTACATCTTTGTCAACAAGCAGCCGGGCAAGCCGCTGGAGCCCAAGGTCAAGGAATTCCTGAAGGCCGTGCTGAGCCGCGAGGGGCAGGATGTCGTCGCCAAGGAAGGGGTCTACATCCCGCTGACCCCCGCCGTTGTGCGCGAGGAGCTCGCCAAACTCGAGCGGCCGGACTGACGCCACGGCGACCGGGGAACGAGACGACTTCCCTTTTTCATGCCTGCACCGGCAACACGGCTGGTGCAGGCTCTCAGACCCCAAGCGTTCCGCAGCCGTCATGGTTCCGGGACGCTCTTCATTGCGGCCACAGATCGGGTCGAACTTTGGCCTGCCAGGTGCCCATTTCGTGTTTCCCGGAAATAGGGCAAGTCGTCGCATGGTTCCTGAAACAGTTTTCAGAAACGCGACAGCTTGGCTTTAGCCTGTGCGCCTAATCTTCGTCCACGCTTGGCATAAGCAGGCAGATTCCACACGGCTTGACCCGTGAAGTTCGAATAAGTATGAAAATATAAGGAGACAGACGATGATTCTCAAAAAAACCCTGCTGGCGTTTGCGGTGATGGCCGCCTTCCCGCTGGCGCGGGCGCAGAGTGCGGACGCTGCCGCGACCGCGCGCGTCGAAGCCAAGACACACGCGCAGGCGCTGGTCGACCGCACCGTGGCCGAATACCCCGAACTGCTGGAACTCGACCTGCATGCCGTGCCGCCGCAGGGCTCGCACAGCGCGATCGTCGCAGCCCGGTCCGCCAAGCGCATCGGAAACCGCACCGATCCGGACGATCTGGAGGTCTACAAGACCGGCACGCCGTTTATTGAAGTGAACCAGACCGGCGACCAGAACGTCGAGGTGCACCTGCCGCTGTTCGATGCGCAGCGCCGCATTGTCGGCGTGATCGAGCTGACCTTTCCCTATCCACCCGGCTCGGGGAACGACAAGACCACGCTGATTCGCATGGGCGAGAAGATCCGCGACACGCTCGCCCCGCTCATTCCGCAGGCCGCGAGCCTGGCCGAGCCGGCCCGCGTGGCAACGGGTGATCGGCGCGCCGAGCCGTCGGGCGCGCGCCGCACAGTGCCGCCGGAGGCTCTGGACGATGAGGTAAACAAGGAGGCGCTGGGTAACAAACAGTCACTGCCGATGACCAAGGAGGTGGCCTCCGGCGAGGCCCTGCAGAACAGCCAGGAAGGCTACACCGAGGCGGTCAAGAACCAGGCCGGCGTCTCGCCTTCCAACTCCAAGGGCAGCCCCAACGACTCGATCAACATCCGCGGCATCAAGCTCAACCTGTTTTCCAACTACCGGCTCAACGGCGGGCTGGCCATTGCCGGCGTGGTGACGACGCCGACCGAGGACAAGGAGCGCATCGAGACGCTCAAGGGCGCCAATGCGCTGATGTTCGGCGTGGCCAGTCCCGCCGGTATCATCAACCTGGTGACCAAGCGCGCGCTCGATCGCGACGTGACCAGCGTTTCGCTGCAGGGCAACTCGTTCGGGCAGTACGGCGCGGCCGTGGACCTGGGCCGCCGCTTCGGCGAGGAAAAGCAGTTGGGAGTGCGCGCCAACCTGTCTGCGGCTCACCTGGAGAATGGTGTGCGCGGGGCGGGTGGCGACAGTGAGTTCGCCAGTATCGGTGCCGACCTCAAGGCGACCAGCCGGCTGAGTTTCCAGCTCGACCTCGAGAACTACCGCCGCGACGTCGTCGAGCAAGGCACGGTGAGCCTGCCGGCGGCCGTGAAAGGTGTGATCCCGATTCCCCAGGTGCCGGACCCGCGCAACCTGCTGTCCGGTCCGTGGGCGCTGTACACGCCGCGGACCACCAACGTGCAGCTGCGCGCCGACTACCTTCTGAACGACGCGTGGAAGGTGATCGGCGAGATCGGTCGCTCTAACGCCAGCCGCTCGCGGTTGACGGTACGCATCGGCGGCTACGACGTCGCTACCGGCAATAACGGCATTCCAACCGTCAATACCGTCACGCAGGAATATGTGAACAGCTTCAAGCGAACGGAACTGATCGGCAAATTCGACACTGGGCCTTTCAAGCACGATCTCACATTGGGTATTTCCAGCAGCGTTCGCGATGCGATGACGCCGGCGCAGAACCAGATCGTGATGCCGCAGCGGCTGAACATCTATAACCCCATCGCACTGCCGGTGCCGGTCCCGACCAGTCCGTCCACGTCGTTGCCCCTGCAGGACAGCAAGGACACGGGCCTCTACGTGTACGACACCATCGGCTGGGGACCGAAGTGGAAGTTCCTGGCCGGCTTGCGACAGACCCGTTCGTCGCAGGACAACCAGGTCAAGCAAGAGTCGGCGACGACCAGTTCGCCCGCGCTTGGCGTGTTGTATGACATCCGGCCCACGACCACGCTGTTCGCCAGCTACATGAAGGGGCTGGAAGATGGCGGCGTGGCACCGCTGATCGCAAAAAACGCGTTCGAGATCCTGGCGCCGGGCATCTCGACGCAAAAGGAAATCGGCATTCGCGATTCGTATTTCAAGGGCGTGTCGATCAGCGCCTCGTACTTCGACATCAAGCGGGTGAATGCGGTCACCGATCCGGTCACCAGGATATTTGCCAACGACGGCGTGACCGTGTTCCGCGGCGTGGAAACAGTGGTCTCGGCCGACATCACCCGCCATTGGACGGTCAACGCCGCCGCGCAATGGCTGCATGCAGTGCAGCACGCGGCGCGCGACAAGACCATCGAGGGCCTGGTGCCCGAGAACACGCCCGACTTTGTCGGCAACCTCTCGGTCACGCACCGCGCGGCCTTCCTGCCGGGCCTGACGCTAACGGCCGGCGCGGCCTACATCTCCAAGCGTCCGGTAAACCCCCAGAACCAGGGCTTCATCCCGGGCTACGCGCTATTCAGTGCCGGCGCCGGCTACGCCACCAAGCTGGCCGGCCGTCCGACGACGTTCCAGCTCAGCATCGACAATCTGACCAACAAGCGCTACTGGAACTCGGTGCAGACCGGCACCTTGGGCACCGGCATGGACCGCAGCATCCGGTTCAACGCGAAGATCAGCTTCTGACGAAAGCCGCAACCATGAAACCCATGATCCGCCTCCTTCTACCCCTGTTCGTGGCTGCCCTGGCGGTTCCTGTGCAAGCGCAGGTGCCCGTCAAGATCTACGCGCAGGAACTGGTCGACCGCACGGTCGCGCAGAACCGCGATGTACTGGTGGCGGCGATGCACGTCACGCCGCCCAAGAGCGACGGCAACATTGTCATTGCCTCCAACATCGGGCGCCTGGGCAAGCCGGGCGACGAGGACGACCTGCGCGTGATCGCCACCGGCGAAACCCGGGTCAAGGTGGCGCGTAGCGGCGAGCGCATCTCGATCGACATCGCGCTGCGCGACGCGACCGGCGACACCGTCGGCTCCCTGGGCCTCGTCTGGCCGTACCGGGCCGGCGAAGACACGGCCCAGTACGAGCGCAAGGCCCAGGCCATCCGCGACACGCTGGCCCGGCGCATCCTCAACACGGGCAACCTGATGGACCCGTTTCCCTTCGACCCATCGGCAACGACCAAGACCCGCGCGCAGAAGCTGGTCGACGAGGCCCAGGAACGCCAGCCCGAGGTCCGCGTGCTGGCGCTGCGCGGGCACAACCGCGCCAGCGGGGAGCTGGTGCTGCTGGGCTCGACCTTCGGTCGCCACGGCAAAAAGGCCGATGCCGACGACCTGAAGATCCTTGCGGGCACCGAGCCTGTGACCGGGGTGTATTCGAACGGCCGGCGCTTCGGCGTGGACCTTCCGCTGCGGGACGCTGGCGGTAGTGCTGTCGGGACGATGAACGTCGGCTATGCCTACCGTACCGGTGACGATCAGCAGGCGTTGCTCGCCAAGGCTGTCGCGCTACGCGACGAGCTTCAGCGGCGAATTGCCAACACTCCCGCTCTCGACGAACTTGATCCATGACTACCATGCAAAATAGACCTGTCAAACGCACGATCCGCGCGGCGCTGCACGCCGCCGCATTGCTTCTGGCTATCGGTGCGCAAGCCGCCCCTCCGCCTTCAGAGGGCTACCGTCCGCAGCGTGTGGCCTCAGGCGCTATCGCCAGCGTCGGCGACACGGCCATGCAGCCGCTGATGGATGCGTGGATCGACGCCTTCCACCAGCGCCAGCCTGGCGTCACGCGCAGCCAGCGCTGGCTGCATGTCGGTGACGTGGCTGCGGTCGGCGCGTTGATGTTCGAGCTGGCCGATGTGGCTCCGATGACGCGCGCGCCGCTGCCTGCCGAACTGGCGCCGTATGCGCACCAGTTCGCCGGTGACATGATGAAGAAGCCGCTGCTGGTGCGCGTCGCTTGGCGTGGTGGCGAGCCCGCCTACCTTGCGCTCAACAAGCGGCCCGATGCGCCGCTGGCGCCCAAGCTGCAGGAATTTGTGCGCTTCGCGCTCAGCCGTGACGGGCAGGAGATTGTTGGACGCCAGGCTGGCTTCCGTGCCTTGTCGGCCGCCGAAGCGGCGCAGGAACTACCCAAGCTCGACGGTTTTCTGGCCACCCTGGACCCGGCCCTGCCACCCTATCGCGCAGGCGCCCAGGTGCACGGCGACGTCCGCAGTGTCGGCAGCGACGGCATGAAGTCGTTGATGGAGCGCTGGATGAATGGCTTGCATGCCGTACAGCCAGGCGTGCGGCGCGGCGAGCGCTGGGAGCATCTGGGTACGCTGAACGGATTCCACGCTTTGCTTGCAGGCGAAACCGACTTGGCGCCGATGGGACGCGAGTTGTGGCCCGACGAAGCTGCCGCCTACTCGGCCTTGTACCCGGGGCAAAAGCTGTTCGAGGTACGTGTCGCGCGCGGCGGCTTCAACACACCTCAGCGCACCACGGCGCAGGCGATTTTCGTCAACGCGAACAATCCTATTGGTCGCATCACCGTACCGCAGCTCGCGGCGATTCTCGGTAGCTCGCCTACCATCACGCGCTGGGGTCAACTTGGCCTGACGGGCGAGTGGGCCGAGCGCCCGATCGCGATCCACATGCCGCCACGGGTTGCGCCGAACGCGATGTCGATGCAGGGCGTGGTGCTGCGTGGCGGTGCGTGGAACGATGCGAGACACGAAGCCTCGATCGCCGACACCGCCAAGGCCATCGCGCAGGACCCGGCGGCCATCGGCTTCGGTGGATTCGAGGAGGGCGGTCCCGGTCTTAAGTCGCTGGCCGTAGCAGCGAGCGAATCGGGCCCGTACGTCGAGGGCAACGGCGAGACCGCATCGAGCGGACGCTATCCGCTCACGCGCTACATGTACATCCGCCTGCATCGCAAGCCGGGCCAGGCGCTTGCGCCGCAGGTCAAGGAGTTCTTTCGCTATGTACTTAGCCGCGAGGGCCAGGAGCCCATTCTGTATTCCGGCTATTTCCCGCTCAGTGGACGTGAGGTCGAGGAAGAACTCGCAAAATTAGAATAAGAAAAAGAGAGTACGCCTCAAGGACGCTCTGCAGAGATACCGCACAGGCACTGCCTGAAAAAAGTTTCAGAATCGATTCAGACTGGCGATAGGGACGAGGCGTAACTTTAGACCTCCCATCATCAAAGATGGCGACACATCAATTTTTAACAGGAGACACGACAGTGAAACTCAAGCAACTGGCTGCGAAGGCGCTGCTCACCGGCGGCGCACTCGCGATCCTTAGCCCCATCGGAGGAGCATATGCCCAAACGGGAGAACGGCCCATGGTCGAATGGGTGATGCCGGCGCTGAAAACCAACCCGAAGCAGACCGAAGAACAGGCTGAGTCCGGTCGCCAAAAGGGGCGAGAACTGCCGGCACCCGAGGTTCTGCAGCCCATGCTGGATGCGCAATTGCCGGCTTACCAACCGAGGCGCGACATCAAGCTGACGGGCAAGTTCAATGGGGGGGCTTCTGACGTGCTGGTCGTGGTCGCTCAGAAGTTGTTCGAAAAATTCAAGAGCTACTACCCCGACGTCACGATGACCATTACGCCGCCCTATGCAGGAAGCCTGGGTACCATCGAATTGATCAAGGGAGACCTCGACTACGTCTTCGTCTCGCGCGAGCTGAAACCAAGCGACATAACGACCTTCAGCGACAAATTCGGTTACGCTCCATTGAGCGTGCCGATATCGGGCGGCTCTTATCGCCATTTCGGTGCGCTCGATGCGGTTGGGTTCTTCGTCAGCAAGGACAATCCGCTGGAGAAGATCACATTCGACCAGATCGACGCAATGTACTCATCCACGCACCATCGCGGTGGTAATGCCATCACCAAGTGGGGTGAGTTGGGCCTCACCGGAGAATGGGCCGACAAGCCCATCAAGCTTTACGGCATCAAGCCCTGGAACGGCTTCGAGGAGTTCATTCGCCAGCGCGTCATGAACGTCGGTGATAAACGCGGCGAATGGCGCAAAGACATCACTTTCGAGAAGCAGGTGTTTCCGATGGCCAAGCACGTCGCCGAAGACCGTTACGGCATTGGCTATTCGGGAATTGCCTACATCGATGCCCCAGTGAAGATGATCCCGGTGGTAGAGCGTACCGGTGATGTACCGCAGGCTCCGACCTACGAGAATGTCGCCTTGGCTACTTATCCGCTGAGCCGCCTGACTTTCTTTAACGTCAACAAGGTGCCGGGCAAGAAACTTAACCCCGTGATTGAAGAGTTCCTGCGATTTGTTCTCAGCCGTGAAGGCCAGCAGGTGATACTCGACCACGCACGCTACATTCCACTGCGCGCGCATCAGGTGACCAGTTCCCGCGCGCTGCTCGATCGGTAAAGAAAAACCGCACGCCTTCGCCAGAGCGTGCAACCCTTGGCTCCGATGGGTCTTGCCGAATCCTGGGATACCACGAACATGCGCTTGCACCTCCTGCCGTCGAGCCTTGTCCTCGTGGCCGCCATCGTGCTGCACGGGGCGGCAGGCGCCGCTCCGGCGGTCGATGCCCAGGCCAGCGCCGCGGCATGGGCGCGCGACGGCCGGCTGCTGCCGGAGCCCGAGGTCCTGCAGCCTCGGCTCGACCCGGACCTTCCCGCTTACCAGCCTTGTTCCGCACAGCCGTTGCGCGGCTCCATCGAAGGCAGCGTGCCGGCCATCCTGCCGAAGCTCGTCCATCGCTGGGCGGCGGCGTTCCAGGCCCGTCAACCGGATGTGCGCATCAGCGCACCGCCACCCTACCTGGCGCCCCAAGGCTCGCTGAGCCCGCCGATGCAGAAGTTTCTCGATGGCGGCAGCGATTTCGCGTTCGTGTCGCGCGACATGGCGGCGTCCGACATCGCGGCGTTCCGGCGCGCGCACGGCGTGGCACCGCAGGCCATCCCGGTGGCCGGCGGGGCCTGGCGGCATTTCGGGTTTGTCGATGCCGTCGCCGTCGTCGTCAACGACGCCAACCCGCTGCGGGGGGTGACGCTGGCCCAGCTCGACGCGGTCTTCTCCAGCAGCCGGTTGCGTGGCCATGGGCCGGTGCGCACCTGGGGCGACTTGGGTGTGACCGAATGGGCCGACAAGCCGGTGCATGTCGTTGGCGCCGCATCGTGGAAAGGCGCGCAAGCGTCGGCCCGGGCCATCGTCGTGCACGAGCGCGTGCTGAGCCTCGGCTCCAGGCAGGGGCAGTGGCGCGACGATGTAATGGCTAATGGAACCGAGGCCGACGTGCCCGGCCAAGTGGCGGCAGACCCCTATGCGATCGGTTTCACCGGCATGGGGCATCTGGTCGCCGGGATCAAGACGGTGCCGCTGGCGCAGGAAGCCGGCGGGCCGCCGGTCGACGCCTCCTATGAAAACGTGGCGCTGGCGCGCTACCCGCTCAGCCGTGTCGCGCATATCGTGCTGGCCCGCGTGGCAGGGCGCCCGCTGGAGCCCGCACTGCGGGAGTTCGTGCGCTTTATCCTCAGCCGGGAGGGCCAGCAGATCGTGCTCGACCAGGGCGTGATGCTGCCTCTGCGCGCGGTGCAGGTGGAGGCGGCGCGGCGCCTGCTGGGTGCGAACGGCGATCCCGGCGGCTGTTAAGGAGCTACAGCCAGTCACTGCGTCACATATTTCGCCGGTACTGCCCACCCACCTCAAACAGCGCATGGGTGATCTGCCCCAGCGAGCAGACGCGCACCGCCGCCATCAGTACCTCGAACACGTTGTGGTTCTCAATCACCGCCTGCTGCAGGCGTTTGAGCATGGCGGGAGATGCCTTGGCGTGGCGCTGGTGGAAGTCGGCCAGGCGTTGAAGCTGGCTCTGCTTTTCCTCATCGGTCGAGCGGGCCAGCTCCAGCTTGTCCTGTACCGCATCGCCATGCGGATTGCGGAAGGTATTGACGCCAACGATGGGCAGCTCGCCGGTGTGCTTGAGCATCTCGTAGTGCATGGACTCGTCCTGAATCCGTCCGCGCTGGTAGCCGGTTTCCATGGCGCCCAGCACGCCGCCACGGTCGGCGATGGCAGAAAATTCCGCCAGCACCGCTTCTTCGACCAGTTCGGTCAGCTCCTCGATGATGAAGGCGCCCTGTGACGGGTTTTCGTTTTTGGCCAGCCCCCACTCCCGGTTGATGATGAGCTGAATCGCCATGGCGCGGCGCACCGAGTCTTCGGTCGGCGTGGTGATGGCCTCGTCAAAGGCGTTGGTGTGCAGGCTGTTGCAGTTGTCGTAAATCGCGATCAGCGCCTGCAGGGTGGTGCGGATGTCGTTGAACTGGATTTCCTGCGCGTGCAGGCTGCGGCCCGAGGTCTGGATGTGGTATTTCAGCTTCTGGCTGCGCTCGTTGGCGCCATATTTTTCCTTCATCGCCACGGCCCAGATGCGGCGCGCCACGCGGCCCATCACGGTGTATTCCGGGTCCATGCCGTTGCTGAAGAAAAAGCTCAGGTTGGGCGCGAAATCGTCGATGTGCATGCCGCGCGCCAGATAGGCTTCGACAAAGGTGAAGCCGTTGGACAGCGTGAAGGCGAGCTGGCTGATCGGGTTGGCGCCGGCCTCGGCGATGTGGTAGCCGCTGATGGACACCGAGTAGAAGTTGCGCACCCGGTTGTGCACGAAGTACTCGGCGATGTCGCCCATGACCTTGAGGCTGAACTCGGTGCTGAAGATGCAGGTGTTCTGGCCCTGGTCTTCCTTCAGGATGTCGGCCTGCACCGTGCCGCGCACGTTTTCCTGCACCCATTCCCGGATCTTGGCGGCCTCGGTGTCGGTGGGCTCGCGGCCGTTGTCGGCGCGGAACTTGTCCATGTTCTGGTCGATCGCCGTGTTCATGAACATCGCGAGTATGGTCGGCGCCGGGCCGTTGATCGTCATGGAGACGCTGGTGCCCGGGTTGCACAGGTCAAAGCCGCTGTACAGCACCTTCATGTCGTCCAGCGTGGCAATGGAGACGCCCGAATTGCCGACCTTGCCGTAGATGTCGGGGCGCAGGTCGGGGTCGTTGCCGTAGAGCGTGACCGAGTCGAAGGCGGTGGACAGGCGCTTGGCCGGCATGCCTTCGCTGAGCAGGCGAAAGCGCTTGTTGGTGCGAAACGGGTCGCCCTCGCCGGCGAACATGCGGGTCGGGTCCTCGCCTTCGCGCTTGAAGGCGAAGGTGCCGGCGGTGTAGGGGTAGCTGCCGGGCACGTTGTCCAGCATCAGCCACTTGAGGATTTCCCCGTGGTCCTGGTACTTGGGCAGGCAGACCTTGCGAATCGTGGTGCCCGAGAGCGATTTGCTGGTCAGCGCCGTGCGGATTTCCCGGTCGCGGATTTTCACCACGTATTCATCACCCGCATAGGCCTTTTGCATCTCTGGCCACTGGGCCAGCAGTTTTTTGGCGGCCGGATCCTGCCCCTGTTCGCGCAGAACCGCCAGATCAATCGCCGCCTCGGCGGCGTGCACCTTGTCGGGCTTGTCAGCCGTGAGCATGGCGGCGGCGGCGCGCAACTGCTGGATTTCACGGGCCAATGTGGCCTGCTCAAGACTGCGCTTTTTGTAGCCGCGCACCGTGTCGGAAATTTCGGCCAGGTAACGGGTACGGGCCGACGGCACCACCGGTGTCTGATTGGTGCTGTGGCGCACCGCGACCACGGGCAGCGTGCCGCCTTCCAGCGGCAAACCCAGCGCGGCCAGCCGGGGTTTGAGTGCCTGATACAGCGCCGTGACGCCATCATCGTTGAAGCGTGCGGCCATGGTGCCGAACACCGGCATCTGGTCGGCTGGCGTGGTCCAGGCTTCCTTGTTGCGTTGCACCTGTTTGGACACATCGCGCAGCGCATCAAGTGAGCCCTTGCGGTCAAACTTGTTGATGGCGACAAACTCGGCAAAGTCCAGCATGTCGATTTTTTCCAGCTGGCTGGCCGCGCCAAACTCGGGCGTCATCACGTACATGGGAACGTCCACATGCGGCACGATGGCGGCATCGCCCTGGCCAATGCCGGAGGTTTCCACCACGATCAAATCGAAGCCGGCGGCCTTGCAGGCGGCAATCACATCGGGCAGGGCCTTGCTGATCTCCGAGCCGAATTCGCGGGTGGCCATGGAGCGCAGGAAGACACGCGGCCCCTGCGACCAGGGGGTGATGGCATTCATGCGGATGCGGTCGCCCAGCAGCGCGCCGCCGCTCTTGCGGCGCGAGGGGTCTATGCTGACGACAGCCACGCGCAACTGGTCGTTCTGGTCCAGCCGCAGGCGGCGGATCAATTCGTCGGTCAGCGATGATTTGCCGGCGCCGCCGGTGCCGGTGATGCCCAGAACCGGTATCTTTTTGGTAGCAGCCTGCGCCTGTAGCGCCTGGACCAGGGGCTTGCTGGCCTTGTCGTTTTCGAGTGCGGTGATGAGTTGCGCCAGCGCCCGCCAGTTCATCTCGCCGTGGCCTTCAATGGCTTGGATGTCCTTCGGCGCAAAGCCCGCCAGGTCCTTGTCGCAACGCATCACCATCTCGCCTATCATGCCGGCCAGGCCCATCTTCTGACCGTCTTCCGGGCTGTAGATGCGTGTCACGCCATAGGCCTGCAACTCGCGGATTTCCGGCGGCACGATCACGCCGCCGCCGCCGCCAAAGACCTGGATATGCTCGCCGCCGCGGCTTTTGAGCAAATCCACCATGTATTTGAAGTACTCCACATGCCCGCCCTGGTAGGAGCTGATGGCGATGCCCTGCGCGTCCTCCTGCAGGGCCGCCGTCACCACCTCGTCGACGCTGCGGTTGTGCCCCAGGTGAATCACTTCGGCGCCCATGCTTTGCAAGATGCGCCGCATGATGTTGATGGCGGCATCGTGCCCGTCAAACAGGCTGGCGGCGGTGACGAAGCGCACCTTGTGCGTGGGGCGGTAATGGGCAAGGGCCTTGTACTCTGCAGACAGGTCGGTCATGGCGTCTATTCCTCGGCTGTGGCAAATGGCCCCGATCGGAGGCCGGCAACGCATGATATTACGTTTACGTAAACGTCAACTTGAAGTGGGTCGGAAAATTTTGTGCTTCAGGGTAAAGCCGCGCCGTGATTAATAGGTTATGGCTCCGGGTTAACCCCTAGATTCCTGCGCGAGGGCGCACCGTGAAAGTGCGTGTGAAATATTTTTGGCGGATTTCTAAAAAAAGTTCATCGCCTTTTGCCGCCCATTCGTGCCAGCCTGCTGAAAACACTAAGACAACTTATCGTCAAGTCGGATAGATTAGGACGGCATCCGTGGCTTGCAGGAGGCGTACTGCGGTGTCGGGCTGACCGATGTGCAGGCTGAGTTTATTTACCACTATGGAGACAACATGAATATTCGTTTTGCCAAATTGGCCGTTGCGTCAGCTGTTTTGAGCGTTGCCGGTATTGCCACTGCAGCCGACCCGATCAAGATCGGCGTCAATGGCCCTTTCACCGGTGGCTCTTCCTCCATGGGTGTCAGCATGCGTGATGGCGTCAGGCTCGCTGTCGAGGAAATCAACAAGTCCGGTGGCGTTCTGGGGCGCAAGCTGCAGGTGGTTGAACGTGACGATGAGGCCAAGAACGAGCGCGGCGTGCAGATCGCCCAGGAGCTGATCAACAAGGAAAAAGTCACCGCCGTCGTGGGTTACATCAACACCGGCGTGGCGCTCGCTTCGCAGCGCTTCTTCCAGGAAGCCAAGATTCCGGTGATGAATAACGTGGCCACCGGCAGCGTCATCACGCAGCAGTTCAAGGACCAGCCCGAGAATTACGTCTTCCGCAACTCCGCCAATGACAGCATCCAGGCGCCGATGATTGTGGAAGAGGCCATCACCCGCCGTGGCTTCAAAAAGGTCGCCATTCTGGCCGACTCCACCAACTATGGCCAGCTTGGCCGCGAAGATCTGGAAAAAGCGCTGGCTGCCAAGGGCGTGAAACCGGTGGCCGTCGAGAAGTTCAACATCAAGGATGTGGACATGACCGCGCAACTGCTCAAGGCCAAGGAAGCCGGCGCGGAAGCGGTGCTGACCTACGGCATAGGCCCCGAGCTGGCACAGATTGCCAACGGCATGACCAAGCTGGGCTGGAAAGTGCCCATGGTCGGCAGCTGGACGCTCTCCATGGCCAACTACATCGACAATGCCGGCCCCGGCGGCGAGGGCGCGCGCATGCCGCAAACCTTTATCCAGCAGCCCGACACCGCCAAGCGCAAGGCTTTCATTGACGCTTACCTGAAGACCTTCAAGCCCAAGAACAACCGCATCGACTCACCGGTGTCGGCTGCACAGGGCTATGACTCCATCTTCCTGCTGGCCGCCGCCATCAAGCAGGCCAACAGCACAGAAGGCCCCAAAATCCGCGAAGCGCTGGAAAACCTGACTGCCAAGGTTGAAGGCACCGTGACCACGTATGACAAGCCTTTCACCAAGGACGACCATGAGGCCATTACCGCCAACATTCCCGTGTTTGGCGAAGTCAAGAGTGGCAAGGTGGTTTATGCCTATGCGGAAGACATGAAAAAAGGCGGCGACCTGCGCCTGAAAGACCCCAAGGCCAAGGTTGCAGCTGCCGCTGCCAAGAAGTAATCCGACAGCTTGATTGAGTGATTGGCACCGCGCCGGCTGATACGGCTTTCGCGGTGCCTTTTTTACGTCGAGAGCCTTTGCGTCATAAGGCTCAGGGCCACTATGAAAAGACCCTGGGCCATTTCGTGGAACTGTATTTATGGAAATCCTGCTTCAACTTGTCTATAGCGGCGTGGCGCTGGGCATGATCTATGCGGTCATTGCCTTCGGCTACCAGCTGACCTTTCAGACCTCGGACACCCTCAACTTCGGTCAGGGCGATGCACTCATGCTGGGCGCCATGGTCGGGTTGACGCTGGTCAATCTGGGGCTGAACTACTGGCTGATGATTCCGCTGGTCATTGTGTTCGGTCTGTTGCAGGGGGGCCTGGTCGAGCGCATCGGTGTGCGTCCCGCCATCAAGATCAAGAGCGAGTTTGGCTGGATCATGTCGACCATTGCGCTGGGCATTATTTTCAAGAACGTGGCCGAGAACGTCTGGGGCAGGGACGACCTGAAGTTTCCCTCGCCGCTGCCTGAGGCCCCCCTCAAGGTACTGGGTGCCAATGTGCTGCCCATGGAGATCCTCGTGGTGGTGGGTGCCGTGCTGATGATGCTGGCCGTGGAGTTTTTCAATCGCAAGACCATTTATGGCAAGGCGGTGGTGGCCACTTTCAATGACCGTGATGCCGCCAAGCTGATGGGCATCAATACCGGCCTGGTGATCACCTTCTCCTATGCGCTGTCTTCCGCCACCGCCGCCTTTGCCGGCGTGCTGATTGCGCCACTGACGCTGACCGGCGCCACCATGGGCGCCGTGCTGGGACTCAAGGCTTTTGCCGTTGCCATCATTGGCGGCTTGACCAGCGGTATGGGCATTATCGTGGGCGGCATCATTTTGGGCGTGGCCGAAACCACCACCGGTTTTTACATTTCCACCGGCTACAAGGATGTCCCTGGACTGGTCCTGCTGCTGCTGGTGCTGGCCTATAAACCCGCTGGCCTTTTCGGTAAAAGCGCGATCAAGAAAGTTTGAAGATGAACCGCAAGACCCTTGTTGCCGCCGTGATTGGCCTGGCCTTGCTGGCCGCTGTGCCGCTAATGACCAGCAACTCCTATTACATCCACATGGTGGGCACCATCATGATCTACGCGATCCTGTTGTTCGGCCTGGACATCGTGGTCGGCTACACCGGCCAGGTGTCGCTCGGCCATGCGGGCCTCTTTGGCGTGGGCTCCTACACCGCGGGTGTGCTGTTCATGAAGCTGGGTGCGCCGCTGTGGCTCATCGTGCCGGCCAGCATCGCCGTGACGGCCGGCTTTGGCGCCGTGCTGGCCTTGCCCGCCCTGCGCGTGACCGGCCCCTATCTGGCCATGGTGACCCTGGCTTTCGGCACCATCATCCAGATCCTGATCAATGAGATGACCTTCCTCACCGAAGGCCCCCTGGGCATCAAGATTCCCAAACCATCCATCGGCGGCTTGCAGTTGAACGAGCATGGTTTTTACTGGCTGGTGTTCGCGCTCATGGTGATTTCACTGGTGGTGGTGCACCGGATTCTCCGCTCGCAGCTGGGCCGTGCGTTTGAAGCCTTGCGCGGCAGCCCCGTGGCGTCGGACTGCATGGGGGTATCGGTCTACCGCTACAAGGTGTATGCCTTTGTGATCAGCGCAGGCTTTGCCGGGCTGGCCGGCTGCCTGTATGCCTATTCGGAGCAGTACATCTCGCCCAATACCTACAACTTCGAGTTGACGGTGCTGTTTTTGCTGGCGGTCATCATGGGTGGCCGCAAGACCCGCTCCGGGGCCTTGCTGGGCGCCGCCATCATTGTGATTTTGCCCAAGCTGCTGGACGATCTGGAGCTGTTCCGCGTCGTTTCCACCGTGCTGGCGACGCTGATCACCGTGGGCGCCGTGGTGGGAGTGATCAAAAAAATGACCCCCCCCAAGGCCATGGCGATTCCGGTGTTTGGCACTGTTGCGCTGGCGGGGTTTGCGTTCTGGCTGGAGTCCATCACCGACTGGCGCCTGAGCATTTTCGGCCTGATGATTCTCTTCGTCGTGTATTACCTGCAAAACGGCATCGTGGGCTTTGTCCGCAACCTGCTCCATGTCCGCACCGTGGTGAGCGTTGACGCGGCGGTGCCGGTGGATGCGGGCAAGGATGCCGTGATGGTCGCGGCCCGTGCCGGGGCCGGCGAGGCCGGTAGCGATTTGCTGGTGGCCAGGGAAGTGCTGATGCAGTTTGGCGGCTTGAAGGCCATCAACCAGGTGGATCTGCGCGTCAAGCGCGGCACCATCCACGGCCTGATTGGTCCCAACGGCTCCGGCAAAAGCACCATGATGAATGTGCTGACCGGCATTTATGTTCCGACGGCGGGCAGCATCGACTTTGCCGGTCGTTCGGTCGTTGGCCGGACTTCGTCGGACATCGCTTCGTCGGGTATTGCGCGCACCTTCCAGAACGTGCAGCTCTTCGGTGAAATGACCGCGCTGCAAAACGTGCTGGTGGGTTTGCATCACACCTTCAACAGCAGCATCGTCGATGTGGCGCTGCACACGCCTCGCTACAACCGCGAAGAAAAGGCCGCCGTCGAGCGCGGGCTGGGCTTGCTGCGCTTCGTGGGGCTGGGAGATCTGGCCGCCGAAGAGGCGCGCAACCTGCCTTACGGCAAACAGCGCCTGCTGGAGATCGCGCGTGCACTGGCGCTCGATCCGCAGCTGCTGTTGCTCGATGAGCCGGCCGCCGGACTCACGGCGCCTGACATCAAGGAGCTGGTGAGCATCATCCGCAAGATACGCGACCATGGCATCACGGTCATTCTGATCGAGCACCACATGGATGTGGTGATGAGCATGTGCGATACGGTGTCCGTGCTGGACTTTGGCCAGAAGATCGCCGAAGGCAAACCGGCTGACGTGCAGGCCGATGAAAAAGTGATCGAGGCTTACCTCGGTGGCTCCGCCGCATAAAAAAAGAGAAGTTCACCATGTTGAGTATCAAAAATCTCGAAGCCGGTTACGGCAAGGTGCAAGTCCTGCACGGCATCTCGATGGATGTGCCCAAGGGCAAGGTGGTCACGCTGATTGGCTCCAACGGCGCCGGCAAGACGACGACCATGCGCGCCGTGTCCGGCATGATCAGGCCCACGGCCGGCGAAATCACGCTGCATGGCAAGCGCGTCGATGGCCTGGAGTCCTACACCATTGCCAAGCAGGGCCTGGCGCATTCACCCGAAGGGCGGCGTGTGTTTGCCACCATGACGGTCACCGACAACCTTATTCTGGGCGCCTTTCCTCGCCTGACCGGCAGCCGGCCCAAAGGCGATGTCCAGGGCGACCTGGAGCGGGCGATGGAATTGTTTCCGCGCCTCAAGGAGCGCCGTAGCCAGCTGGCCGGCACCTTGTCCGGTGGTGAGCAACAAATGCTGGCCATGGCGCGTGCCGTGATGCTGAACCCTGAAATCGTCCTGCTGGACGAGCCCTCCATGGGCCTGGCGCCGATTCTGGTGGAAGAGGTTTTCCGCATCATTGCCGACCTGAAGTCGCGCGGGGTGACCATGCTGCTGGTCGAGCAGTTTGCCGCAGCGGCGCTGAAGGTCGCCGATTACGGCTATGTGCTCGAAAACGGCCGCATTTCGGTGCATGGCGAGGCGGCCAGCCTGCGCGATGACCCTGCGGTGAAGGCCGCCTATTTGGGCGGCGGGCACTGAATTTCCCCTGCCGCGGCCGGCTGCCCGTCAGGTGACCTTGAGCCCCTTGAGCGCCGGGTCTCCGGGCGGGTAGCGCAATTCAAGATTCTGCAGTGCATGGCGCACGACCGTGGCGACCATCAGGTTGCGGTGGGTTTTGGAGTTGGACGGCACCACGGTCCATGGCGCCCAGGGCGTGCTGGTGGCGTTGAGCAGGTCTTCATAAGCCTTCTGGTATTGCTTCCATTGTTTGCGCGCCTCCAGGTCGCCCATGTTGAACTTCCACTGTTTGGTCGGGTCATCCAGCCGGGCTTGTAGCCGCTCGCGTTGCTCGTCCAGGCTGATGTGCAGCATGAATTTGAGAATCACGGTGCCAGTTTCGCTCAGCATGCGCTCAAAATCATTGATGTGCTGGTAGCGCTGGGCTGTTTGCTCTGGTGTGATCCAGCCGTTGACTGGGGGCACGAGCACGTCTTCATAGTGGCTGCGGTTGAAAATCATCATCTCGCCCGCACCGGGCATCCTCTGGTGGATGCGCCAGAGGTAGTCGTGCGCGCGCTCCTCTTCGGTGGGTGCCTTCCAGCCGGCCGTTTGGACCCCCAGAGGACTGATGCGATTGAACACGTCGCGCAGCGTGCCATCCTTGCCGGCGGTGTCGGTGCCCTGCAATATGACCAGCAGCTTGTAGCGTTTGTCGGCGTAGAACAGGTTTTGCAGCTCATCGAGCTCCAGGGCCAGGGCCTCGACGGCTGCCTTGTCGAGCTGCTTGTCCCCGATGGAGAATGGCTTGGCGGCCGGATCGAAGTCAGCCAGTGAGCGGTGCTTGCGCTTTCTGTTGTTGCTGTCCTGGCCCGGGGTTTCACTCGTTGGTGCGGGCTGCCACGGAGCCAGGATTTTGGCCAGCGACTTGCGTGCGGCAGGGGTATCCGGCGAGAGAGGAGGGGCACCAGGGGTCGAGGGCATCGGGGTCTCCGGGAGTTGATCAAGGTACTCCCGATTTTGCATGTCGCCGGGCGGTCGCGCCGCGCTGATTGGCGTCGTTCTCCTGACATGCCCGCGTTTATCGCGAAAGAATACACTCGATTTTCAGCCATGCCGCTGTGCGCATTCGCGTAGGGGCGTGAATGATTCAACTCGAAACACCACAGGTACCGACATGAAAACCGTTGCTTCATCTTTGCTTCAAATACGGCCTGCGTCAGGCTACGCCGGCGACGTGCCCGCCCCGCTCGCCCTGCAATGGATTCAGGCGGGCGACGCCGTCATGGTCGATGTGCGTACCGACGCCGAGCGTGAATGGGTGGGTTATGTGCCGGGCGCGATAGCGCTGGCCTGGAAGCAGTGGCCAGGCATGGCCATGAACCCTGGTTTTGACGAAGGGCTGAAAGCGGCCGTGCCGGCAGGCAAGAAAGTCGTGCTGCTGTGCCGCAGTGGCGTGCGGTCGGTGGCTGCGGCCAAGCGCGCCGCCGAGCTGGGCCTGGAGGCATACAACATTCTGGAAGGCTTTGAGGGCGATGCCGATGAGCAGGGGCAGCGCGGCCATCGAGGCGGTTGGCGTTTTCAGGGCCTGCCCTGGAAGCAGGGGTAGACCGACGCGGTCCATTGTTAATTGTAACAATTTGCGTAAATTCCCGGCGTTGTATCAACGATGACAGAGGCAAATTCGTCATTTATCGATGCAAAAAGAAGGAGGGGGAATTAAATCAATACCTGTCAGTTCTGACAGGGGGTGGGGTGTGTCAAGTTGTGTGAGCGCATTCAATGGGGTTTTTTATCAACGGAGCCCCCCATGCAAGTACTCGAACGCAAACTGCCAGCCGCCACCCCAACCTTCCGCAACCCCGCCCTTGGATCGCAGCTGACCCAGCGCATTGCGCGCGACTTCACGCCACGCTGGGACCAACAGTGGGGCGGAAAATTCGCCTTGCATGGCAAGCAGCCCAGCTCCAACGCCATTCGTCTCGACGGCAACGATTACCTCAGCGTCACAGGCCATCCACAAATTGTTCAGGCGCAGGTCGACGCCCTGCGCAAGGAACAGGAATTTGTGGTCCAGTCCGGCGTGTTCCAGCTCAACCAGCATCCGACGCGCACGCTGGAGCTGGCACTTGCAAATTGGGTGGGCAAGGAAGACGGCTTCATCTGCCAGTCGGGCTTTTCGGCCAACGTCGGTTTGTTGCAGGCCATTGCCGATGCGCAAACACCGGTCTATCTGGATACCTTGGCCCATGCTTCACTTTGGGAGGGTGTCCACGCGGCACGTGCGCCGGCCCATGCATTCCGCCACAACGACCCCGCGCACCTCGCCCGCGTGGCCGCCAAAAACGGGCCCGGCATTGTGGTGGTGGATTCGGTTTACAGCACCACGGGCGCGCTTTGTCCGCTGGAGGAAATGGTGGAGGTGGCAGAGCAATACGGCTGCATGATATTGGTCGATGAATCCCATTCACTGGGAACGCACGGCCCGCAGGGCGCAGGCCTGTGCGCCGAGCTGGGCTTGACAGAGCGCGTGCACTTTATCACCGCCAGCCTGGCCAAGACTTTTGCGGGGCGTGCCGGCTTCTTCACGGCGCCGGCACATATGCACTACTACATTCTCAGTGCAAGCTTTCCTAATATTTTCAGTTCCAGCCTGCTGCCCCACGAAATTGCCGGGCTGGCCGCTACCCTGGAGGTGATACGCCGGAGCGACGATGCACGGATTCGCTTGCGGGCGAATACCAAGCGTCTGCGTGGAAGTCTGAGTGAGTTGGGTTATCCGATCCATCAGGGCAGCGAGCAGATCATTGCGCTGGAGGCTGGCCTGGAGTCCGACACCATGGTGCTGCGTGACCGTCTGGAGGAGCGCAATGTGTTTTCTGCCATGTTCTGCGCGCCAGCGACCGGTAGCAAGCGCGCCATGATGCGAATGACGCTGAGTGCCGGCCTGATGGACCTGGAGCTCGACCATGTGGAAGCTGTAGCCCGCGAGATTGCTCCTATTGTGAAACCTTGGGATTGGCCCATTGCTCGCCGGGCCCGTGCCACGCGGGGCCAAGCCTAGGACTGCAGCGTTCTTTCGCCGCATGTCGCTATAAAGCGTTCGTGACTGCTCATAAAGCCAGGGCAAAAGGGGTCATTGACCGTGAAAAGGGCGGCATAGAGCGGCGCTGGGTCGGATGCTATGGCAAACGCCGGACGGGCCAGTGGCTTGTGGTCTGCGCCGAGCGCCAGTTGCAGCTCCAGGTCAATGAGTTTTTTGCCAGCCCGGATGTCCTGCACGGTGGCCGCATCCCAGTCCTGGGATGCGGCCATTTCGGCAAGCTCCGGAAGGGTTTCAGCCTGCTCCAGCTGCAGCCAACTCACGGCGCCCTTGTGGTTCAGCGCAAGCACGCCGAAGGGTGCGCCTATCGTCACATGTTCTATCCATCCTTGCCGGAGCACCAGATTTTCCAGTTCCAGCGCGATGGCGGGACTGCAGAGCAATGCGTGCTGCTGACGGGACAGGGTGGCACGCCAGATTTGCTGGTGCCGCCCGTCAGGAACACGAAACCGGTTCTGAATGGCATCTGTCAGGCGCAGGCGAATTTCAGGGGACTGCTTGGGAATGAACTGCTCGATCAAGCCGCGGTTGAAGGCCGAGACGGCCAGTTGTTCGTCGGCGCGGCCCGTCAGCAAAACGCGTGAGCCGGACCAGTCTGTCAATTCACTGAGTACCCGCAGCCCGCTCATGGCGGGCATGGAATAGTCCACCACACAGACCTGGGTCAGGGCGAAGCGCGCCGTGCCGTCCTCTCGCCAGTACTGCAGGATTTGCGAAATCAGGGATGCCCCTTCACGCCAGCGATTGATGATTTCCTGCTGGCGCCAGGCATCAGCTTCCCAGAGGGGCGGTTCCTGCTGCAGCAGTTCGATGCAGTGCCCGGGGCGCAGGAACAGGCGAACGTACCAGTCTGGCGGCATGACTTCGGCCAGCATTTCGAGATAGTCGGGGTCGTCATCAAGAAAAACCACGCCCCCGGGGCGGCGGTAGAGTGAAAAGGACATGGTGATCGGGCTCATCAAGGGGTCAAAAAATAAACCGTTGCAACGGCATCAGCCCACGACGGGCAGTTCAATCGTAAAAATGGCACCGACGGCGTATTCAGATTTCACATGAATGCTTCCGCCTGCACTTTGCACCACTTGTTGGCAAAAGGCCAGACCAAGACCGTGGCCGGTGCCCTGGTTGCTGGAGAAAAATGGTTTGAAAATATGGGGCAGCAATTTCGCCTCAATCCCCATGCCCTCATCAGCCACAGCGATACGGCCGCCCGACCGCTGCAGGCCGACTTCAATACGTAGTGCACCTGGGGCATATTGGGAGTCAGCCGCCGTCAATGAGTGCAGTGCGTTCTTGATCAGGTTGTCCAGCACCTGTGAAAATTGCGCGGCGGACGACCGAAACACGAAGTCCTCGTGAATGACCACCTTCACGCATTCCCGCTGACGGCTGGTGATATAGGGGTAAGCCGCCACGACGTTGCGGACCAGTTCCGCGGCGGACACCTGTTCGGTATGGCGCGGCAGCTGCATCAGCTTGGCATTGGCGATTTGCGTGTCGATCTGGTGGTTCATGTTGCGAACCAGCGTGTGCAGACGGAAGGCCAGCTTCTCAAGTTGCTTTGCGCGAGGGTTATCGGGCTGGCGCTGTACTTCCAGTTGAATCGCGTCACCAATCAAGGCGGCGGTAGACAGCGGCGTACGCAGTTCATGCGCCATGATGCCCATGGTGGCGAGGGTGCTGGACAGGTGTTCTCGCCGCAGGTTGGCAGACGACAGGCTGAGGACGAGTGCACTTGCCCATGAAAATGCAAACACCACCGCATGAACGAGGCGCTGGCTTTCGGGGACAGGGGGCGCTGCCGGACCTATTTCCTTGAATAGACCCCAGGCCACCAGACCGCCCGTGATCGTCCCCAGGGTGGCCAAACGCCAGTCGGTGGCGTGGTAATAAATCAGCACCATGACGCTCATCGTGGCGAGCCACACTGCGCTGCCGCTGTTGCAAAGGTACATCCAGCTGAACAGCACGGGCAACTCCAGCCAGAACACCAGGCCAAAGAGTCTTTGCGTCAACCGGCTTGCGGGGTCATGGTTAATCCGGCGTGTCATCAGGCTAAAGCCTAGCAAGCTAGCGATGATCCGAAGCGGCGGATTTTCGTACGGTTGCGGCAGCCACGTCGACCAGATCCAGCCGAAAAGAGGTTGGCCGACAAAAATAAACAGACCCAGCCACCAAAGCCGCGGGGACGATGGATGCAAAATAGGCTCTAAGGGGGCAAGTATCAACTCCTTGCGCGACCATTGAAGCAAGGGATGCTGTGCAAGCCATGCCTGGAAGCGGATGCCCCTCACTTTAAAAATCTCTCCAGCACAACCTGAATCTCGACGGATGACGCATTTGACATTTGGTTGTATTGTCCGTGTTCTTTTCCGGGCCGGTTAATGCCATACCCTGCCAACTTTGACAGCGTGAGTGTGGATGGCGTCATCAGCGACTGGCTGAGAGCCTTGCGCGAATACTCGGTAGAAGCCTTGATGGTGCTGGGCCCCGATCCCTTTGGTGGTCGCGATGACCGGCTGGTGCTGGCCCTGCACCCGCCGCGCCTGCTGGACGCCGCGGAAGCCCTGGCCGAGAGCCGGGATTTCGGCGCGCCCTGGCGTGACTCCGATGCGCCGCTGGTGGCCTGGCAGGATATTTCAAAGTCGTCTTTCGAAAGCATGGGGCGCTGGCGCAGGCTTTGGCTGGGCCACGGCTACCAGAGCGTCGTCCGGATCGCCTTTCCGCTGACGGTCGGGCGCGCTTTCGAATGTTATCTCTTCAGTCCGCGTCAGTGGCATGACCGCAGCGAGGCGGCGCTGCTGGCCTGGTCTTCGCTCAACATCTGGCCGCTGCTGAAGCGGGCGCTGGCCGAGGCCCGCAGCCCCTTGAGCCCGCGCGAACTCGAATGCCTGAGCCTGGCGTTTCAGGGCATGACGGCGCGTGAAAGCGGCGAACAACTGCTTTGCAGCGAGCGAACCGTGAACTTTCACCTCGCCAATGCCATGAGCAAGCTCCAGGTGGACAACAAACTGGCGGCCATCCAGCGCGCCTGCTGGTTTGGCCTGATTTGAGCCCGCGCGTGGCATCTGCCTGAAAACCTCTCTTCCCGGCTGCTATAGCACGGAAAATCTGTTCATAATCCAGCCAAATGACTTTTCTAGCGCTTGACGTGGGTAACACCCGCCTGAAATGGGCCCAGTATGACCTGCCAGCGCCGGGGGCCAAACTGCTGGCGCAGGGCGCGGTGTTCCTGGAAAACATCGACAGGTTGGCCGAAGATGAGTGGCGCACCATGCCCGCGCCCTCGCGGATTCTCGGCTGCATCGTGGCCGGCGATGCCATCAAGCGGCGCGTGGCCGAGCAGATGGAACTTTGGGACGTGGCGCCGCGCTGGGTCGTGCCCAGCGTCGAGGAGGCCGGCCTGAGCAATGGCTACGATCATCCGGCGCGGCTGGGGGCCGACCGCTGGGTCGCCATGATAGGCGCGCACCACCGGCTGCTGGCGCGCGGCAGCCGCAAACCCTGCGTGGTGGTGATGGTGGGGACGGCCGTGACCGTCGAGGCCATTGACGCCGCCGGAAAATTCCTGGGCGGCATCATCCTGCCCGGCCACGGCATCATGCTGCGCGCGCTCGAATCCGGCACCGCGGGCCTGCATGTCCCGACCGGCGAGGTGCGGGATTTCCCGACCAACACCAGTGACGCGCTGACCAGTGGCGGCACATTTGCCATTGCCGGCGCCGTGCAGCGCATGGTGGAAAACGTCACGCGACATTGCGGCGAAACGCCGGAATGCATCATGACCGGCGGCGCCGGCTGGAAGATGGCGCCCAGCATGTCGGTGAAGTTCGAACTCGTGGACAGCCTGATTTTTGATGGCCTGCTGGAGATCGCATCGCGGCGGTTTGCTGCCTGAGGGGCGGCCCGCCATGGCGGCTGTTATGCTATTGAAAATATAGCTGACTACGCCCGCCACTAAAGGGGTGGAGGCCTGAACGGCTTGAGGATTCAGCCCTCTTCGCCCCACGGCAGCATCAGCGTCACGATGGAGAGCCTGGCAAACTCGGGCACGAATTCGTCAATGATGCGCTGCGGATCCGGGCACAGCAGGCTGTCGGTGATCACGCCAAACTGCACGCCGCCGCCGTAACTCAGGATAGACACGCCCAAGCCCACATCGCCCGATTGCGGCACCCAGAACAGGCTTTGCTCCAGCGTGGCGCCGCAGAACTTGAGTTTTTCGCGCGGGCCCGGCACATTGGTCATCACGGCCGTGGTCTTCTTGGAAAACAGATTGAGCATCATGTCCTGCGCCGGCTTGATCATCAGGCCCGCCACGGCCAGCAGGCTGAAGGCCAGCAGCGGCTGGTAACTGCCCTTGAGGGCCGCCATGCGGCGGCGCACTTCGTACACGCGCTCAATCGGGTTGTCCACGCCGATCGGCAGCACCAGCGGCACCAGGCCAAAGCGGTTGCCGAGCTGGTGGGCCTGCTCCAGGGGCCGCAAATTCACCGGCACCACGGCGCGGATTTCCTGGCCCGAGACATCGTCGCCATGCGACTTCAAATACTCGCCCAGGGCGCCGGCGACGCAGCTGAGCAGCACATCGTTGATGGAGCAATTGAGCGCCTTGCCCACCGCCTTGACCTCCTCCAGCGGGATAGGCTCGCACCAGGCGACCTTCTTGACGCCGCCGGGCTTGCCCTTGAGCCGGGTTTTGGCGTCGTCCGGCATCAGGGCCAGCGCGGCCGTGTCCGAGAGCACCTGGAACAGAACCCTGGCCATGTCCACCGAGCTTTTCAAACCCTGTTCCAGGCCGTGTTCCAGGCCTTTTTTCGGATCGCCCAACAGGCCCAGCGATCGTGCCGCGCCGTCGCCCATGGCGCCCAGCGCCTTCACGGTGATGTCGGTGAAGGGTTTGAGCAGCGTGTCGCGAAATAGGTCAGTTAGCCAGTCTTCGGCGCCGTGGGCAGCGGCATCTTTTTTCCGGCGCTCGGGCGGCGGCGCACCGCCGTCGACCAGCAACATGGTCACCGAGATCAGCGCGATGCCGTCGGCAATGCAGTGATGAATGCGCACAATCATGGCGCTGCCCTTGACGCCGTCCGCACCCAGGTAGTCCTCGATCAGGTGGATCTGCCAGAGCGGGCGTTTCGGGTCCAGGCGCTGGGTGGCCAGTTCGGCCACGCGGTCCTGCAGCGCCGGCTCCTGGTTGGCCGAGCTGGGCAGCTGTTCCAGCACCACATGCCGGGCCAGGTCGAAGTTGCGGTCATTCACCCAGGTGGCGCCGGCCGCGTCTTCCACCACGCGCTGCCGGAAGCGCTCGTATTTGAGCAGGCTGTTTTCTATGCGCTCGCACACCGCCGCGTACTTGACGCCGGGCGCCAGCTGCCACACGCCGACAATCATCATGAGGTTGGTGTCGCTGTCCATGCGCAGCCAGGCGGTGTCGACCTTGCTCATGCGCTCGCCCGACAGACCCAGGCTGCCCGAGACGGCCCGCGTGACGTTTTTCTGAACGCTTCTGGCCACCCTGGCCGCCATTTCGCCCGCCAATTTGGGGGCGATTTTTTGAGCTGCGGCTGAGCCGCTGACGCGTGTGACCATGAACACTCCCTGTGCAAACCCGCCCCGGCTGGAGTAAGTTCCCTATTTTGCCGAGAACTTCTGGCTAAGATACCGGGCAGTTACCCCACCTCCTTGGGCCAATAATTTCAGAAACGGAGCCTCCCCATGTCAGACCTGAAAGCCGCCTTCGACAAGGCCATGGCCGACTCGAAAAACCTCAGCGAGCGTCCCGACAACGCCACCCTGCTGAAAATCTATGCCCTCTACAAGCAGGGCAGCGTGGGTGACAACGCCGAGAAAAAACCCGGCTTCAGCGAGATGGTGGCCCGCGCCAAGTGGGAGGCCTGGAACAACCTCAAGGGCACGTCGCAGGATGACGCCATGCAGCAGTACATCGACCTGATTGCGTCGCTGGAATAAGCGGATCCTTCTGAAGAAAAAAGCACCCCGCGCGCGCTGCGCGGGGTGCTTTTTTCTTTGCGGGCACGCGTTGTGGCTGCTCAGTCGGCCTTGATGTTGGCCAGCTTCACGATGCGAGCCCACATGTTGCGCTCGTTGCTGCCCAGCGTGGCCAGCTCGGCCCCGCTCATGACCACCGCCTTGGCGCCCTGGTCTTCGGCGCGCTTTTTGAAGTTGTCGGACTCCACCACCTGCCTGATGGCCAGCGACAGGCGATTCTGCAGGTCGTTTGATAGGCCGCTGGGCCCGTAGACCGCAAACCAGGACGAGGCCACCAGCGGCACGCCGGCCTCGGTGGCCGTGGGTATGTTGGGCAGGGCCGCCAGGCGCGTGCGCCCGGTCACCATCAGCGCTTTCAGTTTGCCGGCACGGATGTGCGGCAGCAGCGGCGGCGGCGTGGTGATGGTGAAGTCCACCGTGCCGGCCAGCAGGTCATTGAGCGCCGGGCCTGTGCCGCGGTAGGGGATGTGCACCAGGTAGGTCTTGGTCAGGTCCTTCAGCAGCTCGGTGGTGACATGCTGCAGCGAGCCGTTGCCGCTGGAGGCGTAGTTGATGCGCGCCGGGTTGGCTTTGGCGTACCGGAGGAATTCGGCGAACGTGTTGGCCGGAAAGTCGGCGCGCACCACCATCAACTGCGGCGCATCGATCAGGTGGCCGATGGGCTTGAGGTGGGTGGCGGGATCGAACCCCGGCATCGGCTGGATCAGCGGCGTGATGCACTGGTAGCCCGAGTACTGCACGAGCAGGCTGGAGCCGTCCGTCGGGCCACGCGCAACCAGTTGGCCGGCAATGTTGCCATTGCCGCCACTGCGGTTGTCCACAATCACGGAGGTTTGCAGAATCTTGCCCAGCGGCTCGGCCAGCATGCGCGCGGCGATGTCGGTGGTGCCGCCGGCCGCCGCGGGCACGACCAGGGTGAGGGGTTTGCCGGCGAGCTGCGCACGCACCGGGCTGAGCCAGGCGGCCGAGGCGAGGCCGGCGACCGTCACAAAGGTACGGCGGGAAATTGGGGTGCTGGGGGTCATGCTTGTCTCCTGGGATAGTTGTAGGGGCCTGTTCAGGCCGGTTCGGAAATCTCGATCAGGTTCAGGTCCGGGTCGCGCACATAGACCGAGCGGATTTTCTGCGTCGCGCCGGTGCGCAGGACCGGGCCTTCGATGATGGGCCAGTGCTCGCGCTCAAGACGGGCAATCACCTCTTGCAACGGCACGCTCGCGAGGAAGCACAGGTCCAGCGCGCCGGGTACCGGCCGATGCGCCTTGGGTTCGAATTCGCGGCCCTTGACGTGCAGGTTGATTTTCTGCTGGCCAAAGCGCAAGGCCTTGCGTTCCACGGGCGGCGTGCCGCCCACGAAGGTCTCCAGCGTCATGCCCAGCACCCGGGTGTAGAAGTCCACGCAAGCCGTTTCGTCGGCGGTGGTCAACACCAGATGATCGAGGTGATCAATCACGCGAACTGCTCCCGCAGGGCTGCTACAAACTCCGGCGCCGGATGCAGGTCTTCAGTGCGTCCCGCCTTGGCGACCTGGCCCGGTACTTCGTGGCCGACGATGTTCGGCATTTGCCGCGCCACTGCCAGCAGCTTGGGCAAATCAATGCCGGTGTCGTAACCCATGGCGGCCAGCATGTGGATGGCGTCCTCGCTGCTGATGTTGCCGCTGGCCCCGGGCGCATAAGGGCAGCCGCCCAGGCCGCCCAGTGAGCCGTCAAAGCGCGTGATGCCGCCCTGCACGCCGGCCAGCAGGTTGGCCAGGCCCATGCCACGCGTGTTGTGAAAGTGCAGAGTCAGCTGCAACTGGGCAAAGCGCTGCTGCAGTGCCTCCACCATGCGGCTGACCTGGGCCGGATGCGCCATGCCGGTGGTGTCGCAAATCGTGACGCCGCGCACGCCCAGGTCGGCAAAGCGCTTGACCCAGGCCAGCACGCTTTCCTGCGGCACCTCGCCTTCCATCGGGCAGCCAAAGCAGCAGGACAGCGAGACGTTGATGGGGGTTCGGCCATCGACACGCTGGATCACTTCCGACAGCGCTGCAAAGCTGTGCGCCATCGGCATGCGCAGGTTGGCCAGGTTGTGCGTTTCGGAGGTGGACATGACGAGGTTGAGCTCATCGGCCCTGGCCTCCAGCGCGCGCTCTGCGCCGCGCAGGTTGGGCACCAGCACTGTGTACTCGACGCCGGGCACGCGGCGTATGCGCCCCATCACCTCGTCGGCGTCGCGCAGCATGGGGATGGCCTTGGGCGAGGTGAAGGAGGTGACCTCGATCTTGGCATAGCCGCATTCGCTCAGGGCATCGACCAGCGCCACCTTGCTGTCGGTCGGGATGAATTCCGGCTCGATCTGGAAGCCGTCGCGCGTGGCGACCTCGTTGAAGAAAATCCGTTTCATGACACGATGCCCTTGTCTTTCAGTCCCTGGATCTGTTCGGGCGTTAGGCCCAGTTCCCGCAGCACAGCGTCGGTGTCCTGGCCCAGCGTGGGTGCGTTGCGTCGGTGGCTGCCCGGTGTGAGCGAGAGCTTGGGCGTGATGCCGGGCACGGCCAGCGTACTGCCGTCGTCCATCTGCACGCTGTCCAGCATGCCGCGCGCCAGGTAATGCGGGTCGGCCGCGATGTCGGCCACGGTGTAGATGCGGCCGGCGGGTACCGAAGCCCGGTCCAGTGCCGCCAGTACTTCGTCCACGCTCAGCTCCGCGGTCCACCGGCCGATCGCCGCGTCAATTTCGGCGACCCGCGCTACGCGGCCAGCGTTGTCCGCCAGCGCCGGATCGGTCCCGAGGTCGTTGCGGCCTATGGTGGTCATGAGGCGCTTGAAAATGCTGTCGCCGTTGCCGGCGATCAGCGCGTAGCCCTCGTCCTTGCAGCGGTAGGCATTGCTGGGCGCGATGCCGGGCAGGGCGCTGCCGGCCGGGCCGCGCACGGCGCCAAACGCGCTGTACTCGGGCAGCAGGCTTTCCATGCAGTTGAACACCGCTTCGTAGAGCGCCACGTCGATCACCTGGCCCTGGCCCGATACGCGGCGATGCTGCAGCGCCAGCAAAATGCCGATCACGCCGTGCAGCGCGGCCAGCGTGTCGCCGATGCTCACGCCGACGCGCACCGGCACGCGGCCCGGTTCAGCGGTCAGGTGGCGCAGCCCGCTCATGGCCTCGGCGACCACGCCAAAGCCCGGCTTGTCGCGGTAGGGGCCGGTTTGCCCGTAGCCGCTGATGCGCAGCATGATCAGGCGCGGGTTGAGCTTGAGCAGTTCGTCGGGCCCCAGCCCCCAGCCTTCCATGGCGCCGGGCCGGAAGTTTTCGATCAGCACGTCGGACTCGGCCGCGAGCCGACGCACGATGTCCTGGGCCTCGGGGCTTTTCAGGCTAAGGGCCACCGAGCGCTTGTTGCGCGACTGCACCTGCCACCAGACCGAGGTGCCGTCCTTGAGCAAGCGCCATTTGCGCAGCGGGTCGCCGGCGCCGGGGGTCTCGATCTTGATGATGTCGGCGCCGAAATCGGCCAGCGTCTTGGCGGCGAAGGGGCCGGCAATCAGCTGGCCAAGCTCCAGGACTTTCAGGCCGGCCAGCGGGCCTGGGGCGGCATTCGCCGGGGTGGGGGTTTCAGTGGGGACCATGGCGGGCAGTGTGCCGCCGCAGGCCTGTCCCGTCCATTACTGCTTTGGGGGCTTGGCTTTCGCATTTTGCGAAGGCTGAACCAGAAAGGCGATCAGCGCGCTGATGCCCGCATCGCTCTGGCCCGGCGGGCTGGCCACCAGCAGGCGGCGCCGCGCCCAGGGGTCGGTCAGCGGGCGCCAGCTCAGCTTCATCGCGCGCATGATGGGCAGGGCCGCCGCTTTGGGCAGCACGGCAACTCCCAGCCCCGAGGCCACCATGTGGCAGACCGCGTCAAAGCTGCGCACCTGCATGCGCAGCTTGAGCGGCCGGTTTGCGGCCAGCGCCGCCTGCTGCTGCTTTTGCAGCATGGCGGCCCCGGCGGTCAGGCTGATCCACTCCTCGTCCAGCGCATCGGTGAACGCCAGCGGCGACTTGCCCGCCAGCCGGTGTTGGGCGGGCAGGACCAGCACCAGTTCATCGTGGCGAAAGAGCTGGGTGTCCAGCCCGGTCGTGTCCGGCCCTTCGACGAACACCGCGACATCGGCCCGGCCTTCGCGCAGCGTGGCCACCACCACTTCCGACACCTGTTCTTCCAGGTCGACATGCACCTGGGGATGCAGTTCGCCATAGCGTGCCAGCAGCGGCGGCAGGAACTGGCTGATGGCGGCGCTGCTGGCGCACAGCCGGATGTGGCGCGCAATGCCTTGCCGCAAATCGGCGAGTTCACCCGCGAGTTGTTCCATTGTTTGCAGCAGGGTGAGCCCGTGCTTGACGAACACCCGGCCCGCAGCGGTGGGGAGCAAGCCGCGTGCATGGCGCTCAAACAGCGTATCGCCCAGCGCGCTTTCCAGTTCACGGAGGCGCCGGCTGGCCGCGGCCAGTGCCAGATGTGCCGTGCGTGCGGCGGCGGTCAGGCTGCCGGTCTGGGCGCAGGCCACCGCCAGGCGGATCGACACCAGATCAAACCGGGCCAGGTTCATGCGGTGCTTACGCGGGCGGCTATCAACGCTGCGGGACTCATGCCTTCGTTTTGGCCGCGGGCTTCCTGGCGGTAGGCGTTGGGGCGATCAGCACGTCCAGGTTCTTGACGATCTCTTCCTCGATCTTTTCCTTGAAGGCGCCGAGCAGAAAGCCCAGCTTGGCGTTCAGCTCGAAGCTGTCCTTGGTCACCGTCAGCGTGCCGTTGACGCCCGAACGGCTGAAGCTGACAAGGTCTGTGGTCTGGCCTTCCTCGTAGGTGCAGGCCATGGCGAGTTTTTCTTCGACCAGCTCGGCCCACTGGAAAGCGATCTTGCGCGCCTGCGGCAGGCCGAGGGCGTGCCCGCGTTCGATGTGGATGTCAGCCATTCGCGTTTCCTTGTGCTTGATTCTGAGGCTCGTCGTGAGGGGCCAGCGCCTTGAGTTGCTGGTGTCGTTCTTTTTTGGGCAGTTCGGCCAGGCGCTTCACCGCATCATAAAACCGTTCCCAGTCCTGGCCTTCGCGCTGGAACAGGGCCTCAAAGCCGGGCACCAGTTCATCATAGGCGGCCTGCGCGCCAAACGAGGCATTGTTGGCCTGGGCCACCCAGGCGTCGTAGCCGGCATAACCGCCCCAGGCGGCTTTGAGCTGGGCGTACTGCTGCTTGAAGTCTGAAAGCGCTATGCTTTTCATAGCCATTTGCGGAGCTCTGGCGGGGGCTTCCGCCCAATTCAAGTCATAAATTCCAGCCAGCCTGCGGCGCGTGGCCAGCGTCAGCGCGCGGAACTGCTGGCGTCGCTCTTCGGACCGGGCGTAAGCCCGGTGGGCATCGTCATGGGCCTCGCGGCTTAGCCAGCGCTGGCTGCCCATGCGTTCGACCGCCGTGGCAAAGGACTCGTTGAACATGGTGTCGCCCGGGACGTAGATCACCTGGTGGGCCAGTTCGTGAAAGATCAGGCGCGCCAACTCGCCCTCCGGGGAGCCTATGAAGGTGTTGAGCAGCGGGTCGCCGCCGGCCCAGTTCATCCAGCCCAGGGTGGAATAGGCCGGCACGCCGTACATGTTGACCTCCCAGCCTTCGGCTTTGAGCCGTTCGGCTTCGGCGAGGGCCTCGTCCTCGTTGAAGTAACCGCGGTAGCCGACGCAGCCGGCGACCGGAAAACACCAGGTCTTGAGCGTGAGCGACAGCTCAGGGGCGGCGACCACGTTCCAGACCACGGCCTTGCGCTGCAGGTCGGCGTAACGGTTGTAGCTGGGGTTGTCGGGCAGCTTCAGTTCCGTGACGGCAAAGCGGCGAATGCGCTGCGCCAGCGCCAGCCGTTTTTTGAGCTGGGCCGGGGTTTGGGTGTCGCTCAGCCAATCATCCACCGGCCGGGCGGCGTAAAGCATTCCCAAATGCCCGCTGGCCGATTGCCAGTAGTAGCCCAGGTCGGCGCAGCCGGCCATGCCGGCTGCGGCCAGACCCGCCGCCAGTGCTGCCCTGAGTCCCTTCAATGCCATGGCAACTCTCCATTTCACATCGCCTGCGGCTCCGGTGCTGCGGCCAACAACTGAACCTCGACCAGGCAGTCGTAAAACACCGGGCCGCGGCCCAGGTCGGTCAAATGCTGGCTGGTGAGCTGGTTCACATTGGTGCCATCCAGCCCCAGCTTGCGCCACCAGATGCCCATGCCGTTCACCACGCCGGGCCGGGCGCGGCGTGACACCTCGGCCTTGACGCGGTACTCGCCGCGCTGGTTGAACACCTTGACGATGCTGCCGCTATGGATGCCGCGCGCGGCGGCGTCCTGTTCGTGCATCTCCAGCAGCGGTTCACCCTCGATATCGCGCAGGCTTTTCACATTGACAAAGCTGGAGTTGAGGAAGTTCCGCGCCGGCGGCGAAATCATGGCCAGCGGAAACTCAGCCGAGGAACCCGGCGTTTCATGGTTGGGCACATGGTCGGGCAGGCCGTCCAGGCCCTGGGCCGCCAGCCGCGCGCTGAAGAACTCGCAGCGGCCTGAAGGAGTCGGGAAGTTGCCCTCGGCGAAGGGTGCATCGGGCAGCTTCAAAGTGGCAAAGCCCTGGTCCAGCAATTCCTGAAAATCGACCTTGTCGCCATAGACCGCACGGCACAGCGTTTCGTCCGTGTCGGAAAAGCAGCTGTCGGTAAAACCCATGTGCACCGCCAGTTCGCGAAAAATCTGCGTATTGGGTTTGGCCTGGCCCAGCGGTGCGATGGCCGGGCGATTCAGCAGGGCATCGGTGTGGCCATAGGCGCTGTGCACATCCCAATGCTCCAGCTGGGTGGTGGCGGGCAGCAGGTAGTCGGCATGGTCGGCGGTGTCGGTCTGGAAATGCTCCAGCACCACGGTGAACAAATCCTCGCGCGCAAAGCCCTGCACCACCTTGCCCGATTCGGGCGCGACCGCCACCGGATTGCTGTTGTAGACAATCAGCGCCTCGATTTTCGGGCCGAACTGCGGCGAGCTTTCACGCAGCAAATCGTCGCCAATCGTGCTCATGTTGATGGTGCGCGGCCGGCGCCCGGCCAGCAGCTCGGGCCGCTGCAGCGCGGCCTTGTCGACCGGAAATTGGCCCGAACTGCTGAGCAGCACGCCACCGGCCCGGTGCCGCCAGGCGCCGATCAGCGCCGGCAGGCAGGCCACGGCACGCGCCGCATTGCCGCCACCGCGCACGCGCTGCATGCCGTAGTTCAGCCGGATGGCGGCCGGTTGCCGGTTGACAAAACACTGGCCGTAGTCGCGCGCCAGGGCTTTGATTTGTTCCACCGGCACGCGGCAGACTGCGGCGGCACGCTCGGGTGGCCATTGCAGCGCGCGTTCCTTCAGTGCCGGCCAGCCCAGGGTGTGGCGGGCCAGGTAGTCGTGGTCCAGCCAGTCGTGGCTGATCAACTCGTGCATCAGCGCCAGCGCCAGCGCGGCATCGGTGCCGGGCAGCAGCGCGATGTGTTCATGGCATTTTTCGGCGGTTTCGCTTTTGCGCGGGTCTATGCAGACCATCCGGGCGCCGTCGCGCTTGGCCTGCTGCGCATAGCGCCAGAAGTGCAGGTTGCTGCCAATCGGATTGCTGCCCCAGATGATGATGAGCCTGGACTCGGCAAAAAACTCGACCTTCATGCCAACCTTGCCGCCCAGGGTTTGCGTGAAACCTTCGCCGCCGGCGGTGGCGCAAATGGTGCGGTCCAGCAATGAGGCGCCGAGCCGGTTGAAAAAGCGCGCCGCCATGCTTTCGCCTTGCACCTGGCCCATGGTGCCGGCGTAGCTGTAGGGGACGATGGCCTCGGGGTCGCGCGCCGCGATGGCTGTCAGGCGGCTGGCAATGTCGCTCAGTGCCGCCTCCCAGCTGACCGGCTCAAACTGGCCGCTGCCCTTGGGGCCGACGCGTTTGAGGGGCTGCAGCAGGCGTTCGGGGTGGTAGGTGCGTTCGGTATAGCGCGAGACCTTGTTGCACAGCACGCCGCCGGTGTGGGGGTGCTCGGGGTTGCCCTGCACCTTGATCGCCACGCCGTTTTCCACGGTCGTCAGCAGCGAGCAGGTGTCGGGGCAGTCGTGCGGGCAGGCGCCGCGCACCTGTGCTGGCGATAAATCGGATGGCAATGCGGATGCCGGGGCGGGGACGATGCGGGTGGGGAGGCTCATGCGGCAACTCTATCCGGGATTGAAAAGCCGCTGGGGGAGTGCGCCATCCGCAAGCTCAGTAGGCACTGGCGTCAGGCGATGGCCCGCGTGGCCACCAGTCCACGCATGAAGTCCTCGCAGCGGGCCAGCTGCTCCAGGCTGACATATTCATCGGGCTGGTGCGCCTGGTTGATGCTGCCGGGGCCGCAGACCACGGTGGGGATGCCCGCGCTTTTGAACAGACCCGCCTCGGTGCCGAAGGCCACCAGCGTGGTGCGCTGGGCGCCCGCCAGGCGCTGCGCCAGCCGGGTCACGGCATCGCCGGCAGAGCCCAGAAAAGCCGGCACTTCGCAAATCGTCTCAAAGCTGAAGCCGGCCTCAGGTGCTATTTTTTTCATAGCTGGTTGCGCCCGTTCCGAAAAGGCTACGACCTCTTTTTGCATGGAAACGGCATCGGCGGTGGGCAGGTTGCGGAATTCATAGCGGAATTCGGCGTCGCGCGGCACCACGTTGTCGGCAATGCCGCCGTGGAACTGGCCGACGCTGGCCGTGCTGAAGGGCACGTCAAAGCCCTCGTAGCGCGGCTCGTTGGCCTCAAAGCCTTCGGCCATGTCGCGCAGCTTGCCGACCACGCGCGCCGCCATCTCGATGGCATTGACCGACTGCGGCGTCAGCGAGGAGTGTGCTTCCTTGCCGCGCACGCAGCATTTGTAGCGGTACACGCCCTTGTGGGCGGTGGCCGGCACCATGCTGGTGGGCTCGCCCACGATGCAGGCCAGCGGCGCAATGCCGGCGTCCTTCATGTCGGCGATCAGTTCCTTCACGCCCAGGCAGCCGACTTCCTCGTCGTAGCTCAGGGCCAGGTGCACGGCAAAGGGCGCGGCGCTGTTCAGGAAATCGCCGGCATGGGCCAGCGCCATGCCGATAAAGCCCTTCATGTCGCAGCTGCCGCGGCCGTACAGCCTGCCGTCCTGGATCGCGGCCGAGAGCGGGTCTCCCGTCCAGTCCTGGCCGTCCCAGGGCACGGTGTCGGTGTGGCCCGACAAAATGATGCCGGCCGGCTTGCCCTCGCCCAGGGTGGCAAACAGGTTGGCCTTGGTTTTGTCGGCGCTGGTGGTGAGGCGGCTGGCCACGCCCAGCTTTTGCAGTTCATCGCGCACAAAATGAATCAGCGCCAGATTGCTGTTGTGGCTGACCGTGTTCATCTGCACCAGGGTCTGGATCAGTTGCAGGGCGCGGGGGGAGGGGGTGAGGGCAGGCGTCATGGCCATATTTTGGGCCTATTTGGGTCCTGTTTGGGGCCTGTTTGGGTCGCCCGGCGCGGCCGCGGACCGCAAGCTGCTCAGTTATGCTCGAACCTTGCTTCCAGGCCGGAAGCCTATCTTCTCTCATTGATGCCTTCTTTTTCCACCTTCCTGCTGGCGTTGATCCGCCTCATGCGGCCGCACCAGTGGCTCAAAAATACCTTTGTGTTTGCCGGTCTGGTGTTCAGCCACAACTGGTTTGACCAGGCGCTGGATGGGCGCGTGCTGCATGCCTTCGCCGCGTTTTGCTGCACTTCCAGCATGGTTTACATCCTCAACGACTGGCATGACCGCGCCAGCGATGCCCTGCATCCCCGTAAACGCGGGCGTCCGCTGGCCAGCGGCCTGGTTCCGGCGCCGGTGGCGCTGGCGCTGGCGGCCCTGCTGCTGGGCGGCGGCCTGATGCTGGCGGCGGGAAACCGCAGCCTGCTGGCCCTGCTGGGCGTGTATGTGGCGCTCAACCTGGCCTACTCCTGGCGGCTCAAGCAGGTGCCGGTGGTCGATGTGTCCATCATTGCCGCGGGTTTCATGCTCAGGTTGCTGGCGGGCACGGTGGCCGTGGGCGTGCCGCCCTCGCGCTGGCTGCTGCTGACCGGGGTTTTTCTGACCCTTTTCCTCGGCTTTTGCAAGCGCAAGGCCGAGAGTTTCCATGACGAGACCAGCCAGCGCGCCGTGCTGGCGCACTATCCCGCGGCGCTGCTCGACACCTTTATGGCCGTCACCATGACGGCCACGCTGACCACCTACAGCCTGTTTGCGACCAGCCTCGAGGCGCAGCTGCAGCACGGCGAGCGCCTGCTTTACACCGTGCCGGTCGTGATCTTTGGCATGTTGCGCTACACCTACCAGGTGCACCGCGGCCATGGCGAGGACGTGGCGCGCGACCTGCTGCGGGATGTGTGGATTCTGGCCGCCGGCCTGGCCTGGCTGGCCATCTTTCTGGGGCACCGGCTGTGACGGACCCCCGCGGGCAGCCGGGGGGCGGCGCCGTGCCTTTCAAGCTGCCCGTCAAACAGCTCTTGCTCGTGCTGGGCCTGGTGGCGACGGCCTACGCCGCGGCGCTGCTGCTCTGGGGCGACAGTCCCAAGACCTCGCTGGCCCGCCTGTGGTCCTGGACGGGGCTGCAGGCCGGCGCCTTGTGCCTGCTCAATTACGGGCTGCGCGGATGGCGCTGGCGGCGCTGGATGGCGCATTACGGCCGGCATTTTGGCCCGCTGCAAGGCCTGCGCCTGTACCTGGCGGGCTATGCCTTCACCCCGACGCCGGGCAATGTCGGCGAGGCCGTGCGTGGCCTGATGCTGGCCCGCCAGCCCCTGGGGGCCAGGCAAAGCCTGGCCATTTTCGGTGCCGAGCGGCTGGCCGACCTGCTGTGTCTGCTGCTGCTGTGCATTCCGGCGGGCCTGTGGCTGCTGGGCAAGGGCGAGGTCCGCACGGCAGCGCCCTGGCTGCTCGGGCTGGCGGCTGTAGGGGGCCTGGCCGTCTGCGTGGGCCTGGCGCTGCTATTGCGGCACTTCGCTGCGGTGTTCCGGCGGCATCCGTGGCTGCAGGAGGCCTGGCACTGCCTGGCGCTGCGTCCCCTGGTCTGGTTCGTGCTGACGCTGGCGGCGTGGGCGGCGCAAGGGGTGGCGGTCTGGCTGGTTTGCCGGGACATGGCGCTGCCGGTGGACCTGTTCACGGCCACGGGTTTTTACGCGCTGGCCATGGTGGCCGGCGCGCTGTCGGCCCTGCCCGCCGGGCTGGGCGGCACCGAAGCCGTGCTGACCGGTCTGCTGGTGGCGCAAGGGGCGTCGCCCGGTGACGCCCTGACGATGACCGTGCTGGTGCGCCTGCTGACCCTGTGGCTGGCGGTCGGACTGGGCGTCATGGCCTTGCTTTATAGTGCGGCCATTCATAAGGAAATCAGTTTTCGGTAGAACGCGCGGGCGGCTGCCCGCTCGCCGTCTTGCTGCCGCGCTTGCCCTGCGCTTCCCGTCCCTTTTCGCCCCCACCGCCCAGATGAACGCCATACCCCAGAATCCCCCCCTTGCCGATTTCCCCACCACCCTGAGCCGCTGGCTGCTGGGCGTGGGGCTGGCGTCGCTGCTGCTGCGGCTCTGGATTGCCGTGACCTTTCCCGTGACCGGGGACGAGGCCTTTTTCTACTGGTGGGGCGTTTTCCCGGCCTGGGGTTACTCGGACCATCCGCCCATGGTGGGCTGGCTGATTGCCCTGATGCGGGCCACCGTGGGCGACAGCCTGCTGTCGATTCGCCTGCCGGTGGTCTTGCTGCCGCTGGGGCTGGGGGCGGCGCTGTGGTGGGCGCTCGAGCCGCTGGACCGCGTGCGTGCGGCCTGGGCGGTGCTGTTCTTCTGGCTGACGCCGCTGAACTGGCTCAATGTACTGATCACCACCGACACGCCGCTGATCTTCTGGTCGGTGTTGTCGGTGGCGGCCCTGATGCGGGCCGAGCGCCGTGAACAGCTGGACCGCGCCGCCTATGGCCTTTACGCGCTGTCGGGCGTGTTTTTGGGCTGCGCGTTTTTGTCCAAGTACTTCTCGGTGGTGCTGGGCTTGACCTACCTGGTGTACTTTGCGCGCTACCGCCGCGAGCGCTGGTCTGGCCTGGCACTGATGGTGTTCTGCGCGCTGCCCGCCCCGGCCATCAACATCGCCTACAACATGTCGCATGGCTGGTCGAACATCATGTTCAACCTGTACAACCGCAATGAGGGCGCGCAGTTCGAGTGGCGCAAGCCCCTCATGTACGTGGGCATGATGGCCTACCTCATCACGCCGGCCGTGCTGTGGCTGGCGCTGCGGCATCGCCGGGCGCTGCTGGAAACGGCGCGGACCCAGGCGCCCATCCCGCGTTTGCTGGCCTGCCTGGTGGTGGTGCCGCTGCTGTTTTTTGCATTGCTGTCGTTCAAGAAGGTGATTGGCCTGCACTGGGTGCTGTCGTTTTACCCCTTTGGCTTTGCCCTGCTGGCATTTGCCTTGCCTCTGGACAAGCTCAAGACCTGTGCCAAGGGCATGGCCTGGTTTGCCGGCCTGCATGTGCTGGTCGTGGCGGGGCTCTACATGACCCATCTGGACACCTGGCGCAACACCAAGATCTACCCGCAAATCGTGCGCAGCTACAAGACGGCCGAGATACTGCAGAAAGTCACCAGCCCCGGCACCGTGCTGATGGCCGACTCCTACACGGCCGCCGTCATTTACGCCTATGAGCGGCGCCAGTACACGCCGGTGTTTGGCGTCGGCAAGTACCACGCGCGGCAGGATGATGCGCTGGTGGACTTCTCGCTCTACCAGGGCAAAACCATCAGGGTGATCACGCCGGATGTGCCCAACATGGGCGAGTTCTCGCCTTATTTTGAGTCGGTGCGCCAGTTCAGCATCACGCAGGACGGCGTGCCCTTTTATGTGGTGGAAGGCACGGGCTTCAAGTACCAGGCCTACCGCGAAGGCGTGCTGGGCGAGGCCTACCGGCTTTTCTACAACATCCCGAGCTGGCTGCCCATGACCGGTTGCCCCTTCTGCGAACGCTATTGCGGACAGCTGCGATGCTCCCGGTAAGCCCCCCGGTGATCGCCGCCTTTGACTTCGACGGCACCCTGACCCGCGGCGACTCGTTCAGGCCTTTTCTGGCGCGCGGCCTGGGCTGGCCCCGTTTCTTGTGGGCCATGCTGAGGTGTTCGCCCTGGCTGGCGGGCTACGCGCTGCGCCTGGTGCCCAACAATGTGGCCAAGCAACGTGTGATGCGGGCGACGCTCACGGGACGAACGAGCGCAGAGATGGACGAATGGACCACGCGCTGGCTGGCCCGGGACTTTCCCGGCCAGCTTCGCGAATGGACGCTGCAGCGTCTGGAGTGGCATCGGAAGGAAGGGCATTGCTGCGTGCTGGTGAGTGCTTCGCCCGACATCTATCTTCCGGCCGTGGCCCGCCAACTGGGCTTTGACGACCTGATCTGTACCGAGATGGAAGTGCAGGGCGATGGAGAAGGCCGCCGCCTGACCGGCCGCATGCGCACGCCCAATTGCTACGGCGAGCAGAAGGTGCTGCGCCTGAATGCCTGGGCGGCGGCGCGTTTTGGCGCGGCGTCTGTGGGCGATATGCCGCTCTACGCCTATGGCGACACGGCGGGCGACATTCCCATGCTGCGCCTGGCCCGGCACGCCTGGTACCGGGGCCAGCCATGGCCAGCGTAAAGGCGGACCGCTGATGCGGTGGATGCCGCCACGTGGGTCGTGCTGGTTCGCAGGGCGTAGCCGGCCAATTCACTGAATTTTTGGGCTGTTTAGGCCTCCAGCCCAAGCAGAGCGGGTGTAGATAGCTATCAAAAAATGAGTAAAAGAGAAGGTCGGCGCTCCTTGCGGCGCGTCGGTTCGATGGTCTTTTTCGGCGCTTGAGCCCTCAGTCTTCCAGCTCGGCTTTTGCCATTTCCACATCCAGCCGTTCGGCGGCGTCCACCGGCTGGCTGGCGGCGGCCTGCTCGTAGAGCCTGGTGGCCTCTTTCATTCTTTTGTCGCCTTCGAGCATGACCATGCCGTTGGCGTACTCGACCATGGCGATGGCGGATGCCGGGTTCAGTTTCAGCCCTTCCCTGTAAAGCGAGAGGCCGATGTCTTTTTTGGCGCCATAAGTCATGCCGCCAATCAGCGAGCCGACCTTGTCGATCACCTCGGCATGAAAAGACGCCAGCGCGATGTGGGCGTCGCCATGCTTGGGGCTAAGCTTGATGGCCTGCTCCAGCGCCTGCTTGACCTTGCCGCCCAGGCCCTGCGCCAGCGCCTTGGCCACGCTGATACCCTGGCTGTAGCGCCCCAGGGCATAGGCCTGCCAGTACCAGGCATTGGCATTTTTCGGGCCTTGGGCCTGCTGCGCCTCGGCGCGCTGGGCGACTTCCAGAAAGAGTTCCAGCTTGGTCTTTTCCCTGGCTTCCAGGTAGTTGGCATAGATGCTGGTGGCCTTGTTGGCGACCGTGATGCCATCGCCGCCCAGTTTCAGGCCGGCCTCGGCCGCCTTCTGGAACTCGCCGTTATGAAACAGCACCCAGGCCTGCAGCACGGCAGTTTCTTGGGGCAGCGGTTCGCAGTCGCCCTGGTGCAGGCGGGCCCAGTTCTTCTTCAGGCTGGTGGCGTCAAATGCGTAGTCGCCAGCGTGGGGAAAAGCCGTCCATTTGGCCATGGGTGTCTCCTTGAATGGTGTTTTTTGATGTTGGCTCGGGGCCTGCCCGTTCAGGCGGGCTGGCCGGCGGGGCTGCTGTAGGCGCCGACCAGGGCCTGCAAATGCGCGCGCTGGTCTTGTTCCAGGTAGGGGATCAGCAGGTTCAGCACATGGTGCGCGCCCCGCATCAGCGCGGCCTGGGCGTTGGCGGGCTCCAGTGCATTGCGCGGGTCGCGAACGTATTCGAAGCTGAGCCAGTAAGTAAGCACTACCACCATGCTGGTGGCCGTGGCCTCCACCTCGCGCGAATCGATGCGCATGGCGCCGGCGCGGCTCATGCCGTCCAGCAAGGACTTGACGGCGCGGGTCTTGTTTTTGAGCACCCACTGGAAGTGGGTTTCCAGGCGGCGGTTCTTGCTCAGCAGGTCGTTGAGGTCGCGGTACAAAAAGCGGTATTGCCAGATCAGCTCAAACAGCGTGTGCATGAAAAACCAGGCGTCCTCGACGTTGCGCACCCCGTCGCTGGCATTGAGCAGTTCGCTCAGGGCGCGCTCGTAGCGGTCAAACAGCGAATTGATCAGCTCATCTTTGGCGGGGTAGTGGTAGTAGAGGTTGCCGGGGCTGATGCTGAGTTCGGCGGAAATCAGCGTGGTCGAAACATTGGGTTCGCCAAAGCGGTTGAACAGGTCCAGCGTGACCTCCAGAATGCGCTCTGCTGTGCGGCGTGGCGCTTTTTTCGCCATAGGTGTCTGCCTTGTTTTGTTGTTTTGTACTCTAACCCAGCGCCCGGTCGCGCGAAACTAGGGTAGTCCAGCAGGCGCGCTGGCCGGGCACAGGCGTAAAAAAAGGGACTTGAAGTCCCTTTTCAAGGTCGCTGGTCGCGCAAAGTAGCGCTCAGGCCGATTTGCGCGGGGCCGGGCGCTTGGCTGCGGCCGGTTTGGCGGAAGGGTTGGCTGTCTTTTTGGCCGCAGCCGTTTTGCTGCTCATTTTCTGCACGCTCTTGCTGAGTTCATCAACGCGTGCCGCCAGGGCCTCCACGTCCTTGGCCGAAGGCACGCCAAGCTTGTTCAGCGCCTTGGCAACGCGCTCTTCGAAGATGTTTTCCAGCTTGTCCCAGCGTTGGCCCGCCTTGGACTGGATGTCGGTCGCCATGCTGGCCATTTTGCTGCTGGCTTCAGAGAGCTTTTCTTCGGCAACGGCCTGGGTCTTGCGCTGGATGGAGAGGCCTTCCTTGACCAGGGTTTCAAACACCTTGCCGCCTTCTTCCTGGGCCTTGGAGAAAGCCCCCAGGCCGGCCAGCCAGATTTGCTGGGCCGACTCCTTGACCGCGCCGGACAATTGCGGGCCCGCTTTTTTTTCGTCGCTCATTTTTTGCAGTTTCTTGACCATGGTGACTCCAGACTGATTTTGGTTTTGGAATGTTGCGCAGGCCATATGCCGCGCACATCGGAAAATATAAATCCTCTGTGGACCAGGGTTTAGGGGCCGGGTTCTAGAAAGCTGGATGCGCCGCTCAAGCGCGGGTTTTTGCTGAATGGGGCTGGCCCGGGTTCAAGCAAGAATCGGCTTTCCTTTCGCTTTCCTTTTCTTTCCATTTGGCAGCTCAGCGGAGAACACGCAATGCATTATTTCGTCACAGGGGCCACAGGCTTCATTGGCAAACGCCTGGTTAAAAAGCTCCTGGAACGAAAAGGCGCGACCGTCCATTTCCTGATCCGCCAGGAGAGCGCCGGCAAAGTGGCGGCGCTGAGGGCCTTCTGGGGCGTGGGCGCTGCCCGGGCCATCGCCGTGCAAGGCGATCTGACCCGCCCAAAGCTGGGCGTCAGCAGCGAAGACATCAAAAGGCTGAAAGGCGAGATCACCCATTTCTACCATCTGGCGGCGGTCTATGACCTGGGCGCCGACGAGGAAAGCCAGACTGCCGTCAATATCGACGGCACCCGCAACACGGTGGAGTTTGCCAAGGCCGTTGATGCAGGGCACTTCCATCATGTGAGTTCGATTGCCGCGGCCGGCCTCTACGAGGGCGTGTTCCGCGAAGACATGTTTGAAGAGGCGGAAAACTACGAACACCCGTACTTCAGAACGAAGCATGAGAGCGAAAAAATCGTGCGCAAGGAGTGCAAGGTGCCCTGGACGGTGTTCCGTCCCGCCATGGTGGTGGGCGACAGCGCCACCGGCGAGATGGACAAGATCGACGGCCCTTACTACTTCTTCAAGCTCATCCAGCGCATGCGGCAACTGCTGCCGCCCTGGATGCCGGCCGTGGGGCTGGAGGGCGGGCGCGTCAACATTGTTCCGGTCGATTTCGTGGTGGACGCGCTCGACTGGATCAGCCATCAAGAGGGTATCGCCAAAAAGTGCTTCCATCTGGTGGATCCCGTGGGGTATCGCGTCGGTGACGTGCTCGACATTTTCAGCAAGGCGGCGCATGCGCCGAAGATGAACCTCTTCGTCAATGCGGCCTTGTTGGGTTTCATCCCGCGCGGCGTCAAGAAAAGCCTGATGGCCCTGGCCCCGGTCAGGCGCGTGCGCAATGCCGTCCTGGCCGACCTGGGGCTGCCCGAGGACATGCTGACCTTCGTGAATTACCCGACGCGCTTCGACTGCCGCGAAATGCGGGCAGCACTGAAAGGTTCGGCGATTGAATGCCCGAACCTGAAAGACTACGCCTGGCGCCTCTGGGACTACTGGGAGCGTCACCTCGACCCCGACCTGCACATTGACCACACGCTCAAAGGGACTGTCAGCGGCAAGGTGGTGCTGGTCACCGGCGGCTCGTCGGGCATAGGCCTGGCGGCCGCCCACAAATTTGCCGAGGCCGGCGCCATCACCCTTATTTGCGGCCGCGACCAGGACAAGCTTGACGAGGCCTGCAAGGAAGCGAAAGCCAGGGGCTACAGTTTCGTCGCCTACCCGGCCGACATTGCCGACATGGCGGACTGCGACCGATTTGTCACAACCCTGATCGCCAACCACGGCGGCGTCGATTTCCTGATCAACAATGCCGGGCGTTCCATTCGCCGCGCCATTGAAGCCAGTTACGACCGGTTTCATGATTACGAACGCACGATGCAGCTCAATTATTTTGGCTGCCTGCGGGTCACCATGGGTTTATTGCCGGGCATGGCGGCCAAACGCAGGGGGCATGTGGTCAATATCAGCTCCATCGGGGTGCTGACGAATGCGCCGCGCTTTTCCGCCTATGTGGCCTCCAAAGCCGCCCTGGACGCCTGGACACGTTGCGCCTCCAGCGAATTTGCCGATGTGGGCATCGGCTTTACCACCATTAACATGCCCCTGGTGCGCACACCCATGATTGCGCCAACCAATCTGTATAACAACGTGCCAACCTTGTCTCCCGAAGAGGCCGCTGACATGATTGCGCAGGCCTGCATTTTCAAACCGGTGCGTATTGCGACTCGCCTGGGTATAACCGGGCAGTTAATGCACGCCCTGGTGCCGCGCATCGCACAGATCGCCATGAACACCAGCTTTCGCATGTTCCCGGACTCATCTGCCGCCAAGGGGGAGAAGGGCGCCAAGTCGCATTTGTCGGCTGAGGCTGTCGCCATGCAGCAGATGATGCGCGGGATTCATTTTTAAAGCCACGCGCTGATTGCCGCGCATCCTGCGGGATTTTCAGATCAGGAAGTCCTGCTTGGTTCGGCCGGCCGCCAATTGGGTCGCCAGCCATGCCGGTGTCTTGCCACGGCCGGTCCAGGTCTTTCCGCTGGCGGGATCCTTGTATTTGGGCGCGACAACAATGCGTTTGTCATCCGATGAAGCCCGCTTTGCGGGCGCCTTGCCCGAAAATCCCAATTCCGAAGCCGTCAAGCCATGGGTCTTGATAAGCTCCCTGGCTGCCGCGATGGCCTGAGTGCGTTCGGTTTTTCGCTCTTCATCCAGCTTTTTGCGAAGCTCATTGACTTTGGCTTCGGCTTCATTGATTTGTTGCTGTAATTGGCTAAGAGTCGACATGAAGATATTTCCTCGTAAAAATCTGGAGATTATTAATCCCAAAGAGGGAGGGCTGCTGATTCAACACAACGCCAGTGTATTTTATTGTTTTCATCGCTCTATTGGTTTGCCGGATTTTAATAAGGTTTTTTTGTGGCCTTCTAGGGTGTTTGATTTGACTGAGTCGCAATTTGTTGAGGATGGCCTTCTTGAATTTTGTTGCCAGCGGCGCCGCCTTTATCCGCGGCAGCTTTGTATCGGACTTTCTTGCATGGTGACGACCAGACTTTCCATCGTTGAAATCTCAAGTGGCCCAGGTGGGTTGGTGGCTCAACTTCTCACATATCTCTGATATTCACACTTGCTACGAATACTCAGGCATCGGCAATTTGTAATAAGGATGTTACTTGTTATGCCGGATTCCACTGGCGCTCCCACTTAGAATCGTGGGCTAAATTTGGTATGAAAAATGGAAGAAACTCAGACCCCCTTGACAACTAGAAATGAGGAAATCGGCCTGCTGGACATGCTGGTTACCGTGGTAGAAAACGCCAAGCTGCTTATCCTGGGGCCATTGCTGGTGGGGCTGTGCGCGCTGGGGATTGGCTTCATGTTGCCTCAAACCTATGAAAGCGTGGCCGTGCTCCAGGCGGAGCGGCCTGTGGACCCTCAAAACACGCCCGTCGGTCTGAATTCCGCAACTGTCGCGAGCCTAATGGCCACTGCTTCGGTTCTGGATCCAGTTGCCGTTACCTTGGGATTGGTTGTCGAAAATGACATTGAGGAAGCGCGTCGCAAGCTGCGAGAGCAAATCAAACCTTCCGTGGGGCGCACTGACAAACTATTGACGCTCACTGTTTCAGCGTCCAGTTCGCAGCAAGCGCAAGCTTTGGCCCGCGCAGTGTTGCGTCAAACCTATATTCAAAGCCGTCCCAAGGGTAGTGACCGTTCTCGGCTGGAAAGTCAATTGGCCGCAGCCAAGACTCGCGCGGAAAATGCACAGAATGCTGCAGTTAGCTTGGCTAAGCGGCTGGAATCGCCGGGGGCGAGCGTCAGTAACGACTTGGCGCGGAGTTATGCGGATCTGCTGACAGTTACCGCAGCGGCCCAAGCACAAGCCACGCGGCTGGAGGCTGAAATAGAAGGCTTGAGCGACGCCCAACTGGTCCAGGAGCCCACTCTGCCGAAGAAAGCCAGTCAGCCCAAAAAAGGCTTGATGGCCATTGGTGCGACGCTGGCGGTGGGGCTGGTGCTCATGCTCTTTGTTTTTGTGCGGCAAGCGTTGCGTAACACGGCGGCAAACGCCCGGGTTGCCGGGAAGTTAGCGCGTATTCGCCAGTCGCTGGGTCTTAAATAAAGTCCTCAAGGCCCGGGGTGATGAGGGCCGCCCAGGGCTTTACAGTACGGATGTACCCACCATCACAGCAACCAAGCGGCTTAATGCCGGGTAATTGAACACCCTATGACCATTCTCGTCTCCGGCGGCGCCGGCTTCATTGGTGCCAACTTCGTGCTCGACTGGCTGGTGCATTCCAGTGAACCCGTCATCAACCTCGACAAGCTGACCTACGCCGGCAATCCTGAAACCCTGGCCAGCCTGCAGGGTGATGCGCGGCACGTCTTTGTGCAAGGCGATATTGGCGATACCGACCTGGTGGCCAGCCTGCTGGCCAAACACCAGCCTCGGGCCGTCATCAACTTTGCCGCCGAAAGTCATGTGGACCGCTCCATCCACGGCCCCGAAGACTTCATCCAGACCAATATCGTGGGCACCTTCCGCCTGCTGGAGGCCGTGCGCCATTACTGGAATGGTCTGTCATCGGATACCAAAACCGGTTTCCGCTTCTTGCATGTCTCCACCGACGAGGTCTATGGCTCGCTCAATGCGGGTGAGGCCGCCTTCAGCGAAACCCACCGCTACGAGCCCAACAGCCCTTACAGCGCTAGCAAGGCCGCCAGCGACCACCTGGTGCGCGCCTGGCACCACACCTACGGCCTGCCGGTGCTTACCACTAACTGCTCCAACAACTACGGCCCCTACCATTTCCCCGAAAAGCTCATTCCCCTGATGATCGTCAACGCCCTGGCGGGCAAAGCCCTGCCGGTGTATGGCGACGGCATGCAGATCCGTGACTGGCTCTACGTGAAGGACCACTGCAGTGCGATACGTGAAGTGCTGGCGCACGGCCGCGTCGGGGAGGTCTACAACATAGGCGGCTGGAACGAAAAGCCCAACATCGAGATCGTCAAGACCGTCTGCGCCCTGCTCGATGAGCTGCGCCCCAAAGCAGACGGCGGCAGTTACAGCACCCAGATCAGCTACGTCAAGGATCGCCTCGGCCACGACCGGCGCTACGCCATCGACGCCAGCAAGATAGGGCGCGAACTGGCTTGGCGCCCGGCCGAAACCTTCGAGACCGGCATCCGCAAGACCGTGCAGTGGTACCTGGCCCACCCCGAATGGGTGGCGCATGTGCAAAGCGGCGCCTACCGCGACTGGGTGCAGACCCAGTACGCTGGAACGGCCGAAGCATGAAAATCCTGCTTCTTGGCAAAAAAGGCCAGGTCGGCTGGGAGTTGCAGCGCAGCCTGGCCCCGTTGGGCGAGCTCATCGCGCTGGATCGCCACAGCCCTGAGCTTTGCGGTGACTTGGCCGACTTGCAAGGCCTGGCTCAAACCGTGCAAACGGTACGCCCCGACGTTATCGTCAATGCCGCCGCCCACACCGCCGTGGACAAGGCTGAAAGCGAGCCAGAACTGGCCCGCCTCATCAACGCCACCGCGCCCGGCTTGCTGGCGCAAGAAGCCAACAAGCTCGGCGCCTGGCTGGTGCACTACTCCACCGACTATGTGTTTGACGGTAGCGGTAGCCGCCCCTGGACGGAAACCGACACGCCCGCACCGCTCAACGTCTACGGCCAGACCAAGGTCGAAGGCGAGCAACTGATTGCGGCAAACTGCAAGAATTACCTCATCTTCCGCTCCAGCTGGGTCTATGCGGCGCGCGGCGACAACTTTGCCAAAACCATGTTGCGCCTGGCGCAGGAGCGCGAACGCCTCACCGTCATTGACGACCAGTGGGGCGCACCCACCGGCGCCGAGCTGATTGCCGATGTGACGGCCCACGCCATTCGCCACATCCTGCAGCGCCCCCAGGATGCGGGCCTCTACCATCTGGCGGCCAGTGGCGAAACCACCTGGCATGGGTATGCAAAACACCTTATAGCCCAAGCAGGACGGGTGCAGCATGCTATGAAAATAGTGGCAAGAGAAGTTACCTCCGTGCCTGGAAGTGCCTTCCCTACGCCGGCTAAGCGCCCGCATAACTCCCGGCTCGACACCACCAAACTTCAAACCACCTTCGGTTTGGGCCTGCCCAGCTGGCAGCAGGGTGTGGACCGCATGCTGAATGAGATATCGACTATATGAGCATCAATTGATGCAATAATTGATGCCTAAAAAAGGTTTTTCATGCGTACCACCATCAATCTTGACGATGAACTGCTAGCCCAAGCCCAGCTCATGAGCGGTTTGACTGAGCGCACTCAGTTATTGCGCGAAGCGCTGCTGGCACTGGTGCAGCGCGAGAGCGCTCGCCGCCTCGCCAAGCTTGGGGGTACACAAGCCCAGTTGCAGCCCATCCCTCGCCGGCGGGATGTTTCTGCATGATGCTGGTAGACACTTCCGTTTGGATTGACCATTTCAGGCATGGCGACGCAACATTGACGACTGCACTCGAAGCAGGACAAGTCGGGATGCATTCATTCGTGCTGGGTGAGTTGGCTTGCGGCAATTTGCGCTCGCGTGTCGAGGTGCTCAGCCTGCTGCAGGCGCTCCCCCCCATGCCAGTGAGTACCGACAAGGAGGTGCTGTTTTTTATTGACCAGCATGAATTGATGGGGCGAGGCATCGGTTACGTGGACGTTCACCTGCTGGCATCCGCCCGACTGGGTGGCACCCTGCTTTGGACCAGAGACAAGAGGCTCCACGCCGTTGCAACTGAACTGGGCTTGGCGCATGCCGAAACGCAGCACTGACAATCAAAAACAAAGAAAAATATGACCTCACGCAAAGGCCTCATCCTCGCCGGTGGCTCCGGCACCCGGCTGCACCCGGCAACCCTGGCCATCAGCAAGCAGCTGCTGCCGGTGTACGACAAGCCCATGATTTATTACCCGCTCAGCACCCTGATGCTGGCCGGCATCCGCGACGTGTTGATCATCAGCACGCCGCAAGATACTCCGCGGTTTCAACAACTGCTGGGCGACGGCAGCCAGTGGGGCATGAACCTGCAATATGCCGTGCAAGCCAGGCCGGACGGCCTGGCGCAGGCCTTCCTCATTGGCGAACAGTTCGTCGGCAACGCCCCCAGTGCCCTGGTGCTGGGCGACAACATCTTCCACGGCCACGACTTTCAGGGCCTGTTGGCAGATGCCAACCAGCAAGGCAGCGGCGCCACCGTGTTCGCCTACCATGTGCAAGACCCCGAGCGCTACGGTGTGGTGGCCTTCGATGCCATCGGCAAGGCCAGCAGCATTGAAGAGAAGCCGCTCAAGCCCAAGAGCAGCTATGCCGTCACAGGTCTGTATTTCTACGACAAGCAGGTGGTGGACATCGCCAAGGCCGTGAAACCCAGCGCCCGCGGCGAGCTGGAAATCACCGCCGTCAACCAGGCCTATCTGGAAAGCGGCCAGCTCAATGTGCAGATCATGCAGCGCGGCTATGCCTGGCTGGACACCGGCACGCACGAGAGCCTGCTCGAAGCCGGCCAGTTCATTGCCACGCTGGAGCGCCGCCAGGGCCTGAAGATTGCTTGCCCGGAAGAGATCGCCTGGCGCACCGGCTTCATCACGTCCGAGCAGCTTGAAAAGCTGGCCCAGCCCCTGGCCAAGAATGGCTATGGCCAGTACCTGCTACATCTGTTGACGGACGAAAACAAGGCATGAAGGTCACGCCCACTGCCATTCCTGACGTGTTGATCATCGAACCCAAGGTGTTCGGCGATGCCCGCGGCTTCTTTTATGAAAGCTTCAACCAGAAAGTTTTCAACGAAGCCACAGGTATCAATCAACAGTTTGTGCAAGACAACCATAGCCGCAGTACCAAAGGTGTGCTGCGCGGCCTGCACTACCAGATCCAGCAGCCCCAGGGCAAGCTCGTGCGCGTGGTGCGCGGGGCGGTGTTTGATGTTGCGGTGGATATCCGAAAGGGTTCGTCCACATTTGGCCAATGGGTGAGCGCCGAGCTGACAGAAGAAAATCGGAAACAGGTGTGGGTTCCTCCAGGGTTTGCACATGGATTTCTGGTCCTCAGTGAGAGTGCTGACTTTCTGTACAAGACCACCGATTACTATGCTCCTGAGCATGAGCGATGCCTTGCCTGGAACGATCCCTCTATCGGGATTGATTGGCCTATCGACACGCCGCCCAGCGTTTCGGCTAAAGATCTGCAAGGACTGACGCTTTGCGATGCTGAGACGTTTTAATGTGGTTGGTGTGATGCGACTACGGCTCAACCAAGAACGGCGGGCCGTGCTAGGTGGGTGCGCTGTGCGCCCATGTGCCGCTAAGGTGAGGAGGGCCTGGCCGCGTGGGATAGGGCCGGAAAATGGCCAGACCTCGAAAATTGTCAACGTCTAATCGTTATCGTTTGCTATCAAATTAGGAGCTTCATCCATCATGGCACAACCCATCTACGTGACCCAACCCTACCTCCCTCCGCTGGAAGAGTTCACACCGTACCTGGAAAAAATCTGGGCCAATAAAATCCTGACCAATGGTGGCCCCTTTCATCAGCAACTTGAGCAGGCTTTGTGCGATTACCTGGGCGTTAAGCACCTGGCGCTCTTTACCAATGCCACCATCGCGCTGATTACGGCACTACAGGCCCTGCGCATCACAGGCGAAGTCATCACCACACCCTATTCATTCGTAGCCACAGCCCATTCGCTGTTGTGGAACGGCATCAAGCCCGTATTTGTGGATGTGGACCCGCGCACGCTAAACCTGGACCCTTCTAAAATTGAGGCGGCCATCACGCCGCAGACCACGGCCATCATGCCGGTGCACGTGTATGGCCACCCGTGCGATGTAGAGGCCATCCAGAAGATTGCTGACAATTACAACCTGCGCGTGATCTACGACGCAGCTCATGCATTTGGCGTACAAGATGCGGGTGGTAGCGTACTGCGGCATGGCGATCTATCCGTGCTGAGTTTTCATGCTACCAAAGTATTTAATACCTTTGAAGGTGGCGCGATCATTTGTCCCGATGCCAAGACCAAAATGCGCATCGACCAATTGAAGAACTTTGGCCATGCTGGTGAAATCACCGTGGTGGCGCCTGGTATCAACGGCAAGATGAGCGAGATTAACGCTGCGTTTGGCCTGTTGCAATTGCAACACATAGACCAGACGCTGGCCCTGCGCAAGGAAATCGATGCCACTTACCGCGAACTGCTCAAGGACGTAAAGGGAATTCACTGCCTACAGGATGCTGGTGAAAAAGTTGCCAATTACGCATATTTTCCGATTCTGGTGGAAGCCGATTACCCGATTAGCAGAGATGAGCTATATCAGAAACTGCGGGATAACAACATCTATTCCCGTCGCTATTTCTACCCGCTGATCTCGGAGTTTCCGATGTATCGAGGACTGCCGTCGGCGCAACGGGATAACTTGCCAGTGGCTTTCGATGCTGCGCAACAGGTACTCTGCCTGCCTATCTATCCGGCTTTGGAGGTTGCGCACATCGAAACTATCGCCCGACTGATTGCGCAATAAATGCATACAGAAAGACTTGTTGCGAAGTGGGCAGGCATATGAAAGCAGCCATCATGCAGCCGTACTTCTTGCCCTACATCGGCTACTTTCAGCTCATCAGCTCGGTTGATTTGTTCGTCGTGTATGACAACATCAAATACACCAAGAAAGGCTGGATCAACCGTAACCGCATGCTGCAAAATGGTAAGGACGTCATGTTCTCGCTGCCGTTAAAGAGCGATTCTGACTATCTGGATGTGTGGGAACGGGAACTGGCGGCGGACTTCAGTCGCGACAAATTGCTGAATCAATTCAAGGGAGCGTACCGACGCGCGCCGTACTTTGCTCAGGCATTCCCGCTGATTGAGCAGATCGTTCGGCACGATGAGCCCAACTTGTTCAAGTTCATTCATAACTCGATCGTCAGAACTTGCGAGCATCTGGGTATCACGACGGAGATCCGGATCTCATCGGACATCGCGATTGACCATAATTTGAAGAATCAGGAAAAGGTGCTCGCTTTGTGCGAAGCGGTCGGTGCTAGTACTTATGTGAACGCGATCGGCGGGATGGAGCTTTACTCCAGGGCCGAGTTCCGGACACTTGATATCGAACTGAAATTCATCGAGTCCAAACCGTTCAAGTACGCACAGTTCGACAACGAATTTGTCCCTTGGCTCTCGATCATCGACGTGTTGATGTTCAACCCGCTCGACGCCATCCGGGAATGTATTAATTCGAACTATGAGCTGATCTGATCTACACGGGAGAAATAGAACACATGTTCAAATGGAAAAAATTGGGGAAGGTCTTCTCGCCGCAGGCTGTGGAAGGTCGCAGCTGGCTGAAGGAGTTCGCACAAGCGCCCGCAACACTGGTATTTGACGACTTCTTGCGGGTCTATTTTTCCTGCCGTCCGCCGGCGGACGAGAACGGGCAATACGTGAGCTATTCAGCTTACGTCGATCTGGACCGTACTGACCTGTTCAAAGTGCGACATGTCGGCGAGCAACCCATCCTGAGCTTGGGTGGGTTGGGTGAGTTCGATGAGTTCGGAACCTATCCCGTGTCTGTCATCCGCGCGGGCGACGAGGTCCGTGCCTATTACGCGGGGTGGACGCGTTGCGAATCGGTCCCATTCAATGTAGCCATCGGTTGCGCGACTAGCCGGGATCAGGGTAAGACTTTCACCAAACTGGGCAACGGCCCGGTACTTAGTTATTCGCCGGACGAGCCATTCGTGCTGAGCGGCCCGAAGATACGCCGCTTCAACGATGTCTGGTATCTGTGGTACATCGCCGGTCGAAAGTGGAAGGTGGTGATGGACAGGGCGGAGCCGGTCTACAAGATACGCATGGCTACTTCTCTTGACGGCATCCATTGGAACAAGCTGAACAAGGATCTGATCGAGAGTCGCATAGAAGAGGATGAGGCGCAGGCCAGTCCGGATGTGTTCTATGCCAACGGCAAATATCACATGTTCTTTTGCTACCGCTACAGCAGCCACTATCGCGGCAAAGAGAACGGCTACCGTATAGGCTATGCCTCCAGCAGTAATTTGACCGATTGGGTGCGCGATGACACGAAAGCCGGTATAGGCGTATCGGACCGAGGATGGGATGCCGAAATGGTCAGCTATCCGCATGTGTTTGAACTAGACGGGAAGACCTATCTGGCCTACCTTGGTGATCAGGTTGGCAGGTATGGTTTCGGTCTGGCGGTGCTCGATGGAATTTTGGATTAAGGGGGGTGTGATGAAATGGAAAAAGCTGGGAAAGATATTCGATCCGACGCAGCATAAGCTGCCGAACGACTGCGGTCAATTCGCGCAATCGCCGCAAGTGCTAGTGTTCGACGATTTTGTGCGCATCTATTTTTCGACGCGCGCAGTGGACAAGAGCAATGGAAAATACCTGAGCCACATTGCCTTTGTTGATATGCGCAAGAATCAGTGGGACATCATCCGCGTATCCGACAAGACGGTCATTCCGCTTGGCGGGCTCGGCTGTTTCGACGAGCACGGCATCTTCCCTATGAACGTGGTTCGCCACGGTCATGTGATCTATGGTTATACCTGCGGCTGGAACAGGCGGGTCTCGGTGTCCGTCGATACAGCCGTCGGCCTAGCCATCAGTCGCGATGACGGACTCACCTTTCAGCGCATTGGTGATGGACCGGTGCTCGCGGCATCGTTGCACGAGCCGTGTCTGGTCGGCGACGGCTTCGTGAAGATCATCGGTGACACATTCCATATGTGGTACATCTTCGGCACTGGCTGGAAGAGATATGCGCCCGACGCGCCACCTGATCGCACCTACAAGATCGGACACGCAGTTTCGAAGGACGGCATCACCTGGTCCAAGGAAGAGGCGCGGCAGATCATTAGCGATCGATTGGATGGGGATGAGAGCCAGGCACTTCCCACGGTGATCGAGATCGCGGGGCGCTATCACATGTTCTTCTGCTATCGTCAATCATTCGACTTCAGAAAGAACAACGACCGTGGTTATCGCATCGGCCATGCTTATTCTGACGATCTAAGCAACTGGACGCGAGATGACGAGAACCCCCTGCTTGATGGCAGTCCGGGCGAATGGGATTCTGCAATGCAGTGCTATCCGCATGTGTTTGAATGCGACGGCAAGGTCTATTTGCTCTACAACGGCAACGAATTCGGGCGTTACGGCTTCGGGCTGGCGGTACTGGAAATATGACCGAGCCGGTGGTGTTCCGTTTGAACCAGGCGACCGAGACGGAGATCGCTAATCACTTGTCGCGTTGTGATGCCGACTTCGTTCCGCCCCTGAGTGATCGGGTTGATATAAACAACTATGCTCACAAGATCGCCGACAATGCAACTCGGTTCGAGGCGTGGGTGGGCGTCACGCTGGTCGGGTTGGTTGCAGCCTATTGCAACGATGGCGAACGGCGAATCGCTTATATCACCAGTGTCAGTGTGCTGCGGGAATGGCAGGGCGGAGGGATTGCCTTACGCTTGCTGGAGCAGTGTGTTGAGTATGGGAAAGAGCGGGGTTTCGAGCGCATCGAACTCGAGGTAGATAACGAGAACGCCAGTGCGATCAAGTTATATGGGAAGCAGGGTTTTATGATAGGCAGGGTTAGTGGTCGTGCTGTGACCATGCGCCTGAACACCGGAAAGAACGTACATATGAGTAAGCAACGCGATTACAACGTCGAAATTAAAGACACCGTCGATCACCAATACGCCTACAGTTTTGATTTCGATGTAATGCATCCCTACATGATCAGATCATTTGAACCCTTCTTTAACAAGGGCAGTCTGCTTGAATTGGGAAGCTTCAAAGGCGATTTTACTAAACGATTCCTGTCCTATTTCGATGACGTGACTTGTGTGGAGGCTTCCGGTGTTGCCATTGAAGAGGCAAAGCGCAAGCTGGGCAATAAAGTTGAATTCGTTCATTCGCTCTTCGAAGCGGCGAACCTGCCCAAACGATATGACAACATCGTGTTGACCCATGTACTGGAACACATTGATGATCCTGTGCGGGTGCTGAAACGTATCAATGATGAATGGCTCGCCGAAGGCGGGCGCTTTTTCTTGGTTTGTCCGAACGCGAATGCGCCCTCGCGGCAGATTGCCGTAAAGATGGGTTTGATCACGCATAACGCCGCTGTTACGCCAGCAGAGGCTGAGCATGGACACAGATGCACCTATTCAATGGATACGCTGGAGCGGGACGCTGTGGCCGCGGGATTGAAGGTCGAGCACCGTTCGGGGATATTTTTCAAGGCGCTGGCGAATTTTCAATGGGATCGTTTGCTGCAAACTGACATCATCTCCAAAGAGTACCTTGAGGGTTGCTACAAACTGGGGCAGCAATATCCGGATCTGTGTTCGAGCATTTTCCTGATGTGTGAACGGGGCGACAGCAAATGAAAATTTCATTTGTTATCGCGGTTTATCACAATGAAGGAGCCTTATCCAAAACTCACGAGAAAATCCAGTCGGTTTTCACAAAAGAATTGACTGAATATGATTATGAAATTGTTTTTGTGGATGATGGATCGAAAGATGGATCGCTATCGGAGATGTTGGGTCTAAAGAAGAAAGATCCTCAAGTCAAAGTGATCACATTCACCAGGAATTTTGGCCAGATGGCGGCTATGTTGGCTGGATTTAGGGAGGCCACTGGAGATGCGGTTATCAATATCTCGGCCGATCTGCAGGATCCGGTTGAGCTAATCCCGCAGATGGTGGAGAAATGGCGTGGTGGTTCTGAAATTGTGATTTGTCATCGAACGGATCGCTCAGACACCTTGCTTGCGAAACTATTTTCACGTTTGGCCTACAGCGTGTTGCGCATATCACTTCCACAAATACCTCCTGGGGGTTTCGATTTTGTATTGATGGATAGAAAGGTCATGGATTCATTCAATGCGGTTGATGTGCGACACCGATTTTTTCAGGGGGATCTGCTATGGACTGGATATCGTACCAGTTTGATTCCGTACGTTCGCCTGAAAAGGACGATAGGCAGGTCTCAGTACAACTTTGGAAAAAAGTTGAAGAATTTTCTGGATGCAATTTTGGATGCTTCCTATTTGCCGATTCGGTTCATCTCTCTTGCTGGGTTAACTACTTCTGGACTTGGGTTGCTGTATAGCATAAGTATCGTTATTAGTTGGTTTCGTGGTGAGACCCCATTTGCGGGGTGGGCGCCCATTATGATTGCAATTCTCTTTGTGGGGGGATTGATCATGGTGATGCTGGGAGTGATTGGGGAATATGTTTGGCGGATCAATGAAGAAGTGCGCAAAAGGCCGAATTACGTAGTTAGGGATAAGTTTCTATGAGCGATGCCTTACCCTACACCGTGGTTGAAGGAATAAGATGTTTTAGTCCGGAAGTGGCAAGCTCTTATGCGGATTATCCGGATGATGGGTTTGATCTTACGGACAAGAGTGGAGAAAGTAGTTTTTGGGTTCGCTCGCGAAATAGGCTCTTCAAAAAGATTGTTCAGAACAACCTAGTTACGTCGCATAAAACGAAGTTTCTCGAAATAGGCTGTGGAACAGGTGGCTTCATTCAGAAAATTGTCGAGAATGAGAATTTGGAAATTACGGGGTCGGAGATTTATTTAAAAGGACTTCTATATGCTAAAAAAAATCTCCCTGCTGTTGAGTTTGTTCAGTTCGATGTCACCAAAGGAGTAATTGGTGAGGCGTTCGACTTGATTGTTGCATTCGACGTCCTTGAGCATATTGAGAACGATGTTGCCGCGATATCAAATATCAATAAGATGTTGCATGAGGGGGGGCGTGTGATAGTTACAGTTCCTCAACATATGTTCCTATGGAGCCAATTAGACGAAATTGTTAAACACAAGCGCAGATACTCGAGACGGGAGTTGGTGACTAAACTTCAAGAGAATGGGTTCGACATCAGCTATTGCACCTCTTTCTTATTTGTCCTGTTTCCTTTGATGTTGATTTCCAGGATGTTTGATAAAGGCCGCAGCCAATCAAAATCCGACGACTTGGCGCTGGGGAAGAGAGTCAATTTTTCCAAAATTCTGAATTGGATATTTGACTGCTTCATGCGAATTGATGAAGCCCTTATTGGATTGGGCATCTCACTGCCTTTTGGTGGGACGCTGGTAGTTGTTGCCAAAAAGTGTTGAACAGTATTTTTGGGAATTTATGCTCTCTAAGCAGTGCATCTTGTTTAACTTGCTAGAAGATAACTTTAATTTCAAGAAAGCTCGAGTCGATCCAAATTGTGCGTGCATCGGCCGCAAGATTCGTTTTTGTCGGAAATGTTAATTTCCTTTGTGCCCGGTTCATTGAATTATTTCAGATGAATGGGATACGTAAAGACATTCACATTGCTTTCTCTGTCTTCATGGTGCCCTGACTTATGGCGCTATTTTGGTGTCCTGATGGCAATTGTCACTTATCCTTCCGCTTTATCTCCTTTTGGAGAGGCCCGTGATCAAAGTGGACAACTCCATAAACAACCTAACTACACGCGTGACGAAAGGGCAGGCGTAGCTTCCATGCCTCGTCAAATTGGCTTTTTTTACTTCTGTGAGAGCAATGCATAAATTTAAAATCGAGGCCACAAAATTCACGCTTGTGGGCGCAGCAAATTTCATGCTTACTTTTATTGTGTTCACCACGATGTTGAAGGTGCTGCAGGTGAACTACTTGCTTTCATTGGTGGCTGCGTGGGTTATCGGCATGATTTTTTCGTACATACTGAATTTTTCATGGGTGTTCAAGCCAGAGCAAAAAATTGATTTTAAAGCTCGATTCTTTAGGTTCTTCTGTGCGAGTGTATTATCGATAACTTTGAATATGTTGGCCCTGAGTTATATCGTGGAGCGCTTTGATTTTGAGCCTTTTTACATTCAGATGGTGCTGCTTCCCTTCATCGTCGCCTTCAATTTTTCCACAGCAAAATATTGGTCTTTGCGGCGTTCAAGTGGTGGGAAGCGCAAGGAATTTTTGTCATGAAGGCTCAAGGGGATCGTTTCACCGCTATTCCGTTTCTATCCGTTGAAATCATTGAGCGTATAGCCAGAACGGGGATTCTACTGTGTCCATTTCTGGTAATCGCCTACTGTGTCTGGACCCTGGATCGCGGTTTCGAGATTACCGATGAGGCATATTACTTGTTACTGGCCATGCATGCTGGTTCGGTCAAGCTTTTCATCAGTGCACAGCAATGGATAACGGCTGGGCTTTGGCAGCTCACCGGAAGCCTTGCAACATTCAGAGCTGCAGGCTTGGCCTCTTTGCTGGTTAGTTCGGCATTGCTCGGGCTTGGGGTTTTTTCTATATGCCTTCGTTTTGGCTTGGTGACAGATCACTTTGAGCTGAAGTGGGTAGTTCTTGCTGGCTCTGTAGTCGGCGCCATGCTATACGCCTCAACGATCAATCTTTCACCTAGTTATAACCTGTTGGCTTCTACAGGGGCCTATGCCGCGGCCGGTATGGCCTTGCTGGCATCGAATCGTTCGAGCATCCTCCAAAAATATGCCTTGCTCACTATGGCAGGCTGCGCCATTGGAGCGGAAACTCTATGCAAGCCCTCCGCAGGTGTAGCGACATTAGCGCTTCTTGTCTTGTGGGTGAGCATTTTCGAGTGCTCGCGCTTCGACAAGAGATTTGGTCCAGTGGCGTTGGTCTTCGGAGCTATCACATTTGCGGGCATTGTCTTGCTGGTCAATACAACGATTAGCGATGCAACACAAGGTGTTGAACAGGGAATGCAGATATTCAGGATGGTGCAGGTAGAGGCGGTCGAGGCACGTTTGATCAGATACTTTATCGAGTTTTTGGGGTACTTCTTGACAACCCTGAGAGCGTTTGCTGTTCCCATTGTCGCAATGACTATTTATGCAATGACACGCCGGCCCATCTTTGCGCAATGCGGGCTGGTTACGCTCGTGGCCACCCTGATATTCGGAAATCTCCATGCTGGGTTGCCAACACTTTCGACATTTAACGCGACTTCCGGGAGTTATCTTTTCGGAGGTTTCAATAGATACGATGCGCAGATCGTTGCAATATTTTCGATGCTGCTCATGATGCTGATTGTGACTATTCCGGTATGGAGCAAGAATCGAAATACGTTCGCATTATTTATTGGATTATTTTTGCTCCCTTATTCTGTGGGTATAGGCACCGGCAATGCGCTATTCACACAAGTCATTGACTCGCTTGCCCCTTGGGGGGCATTGATTGCGGTGCTGGTGGTCGCACGCCAACCCGATCATGTCAACAAAATACCTAGTTCGCTAATTGGTAGCTGTTTCATGGTAACTATTGCACTACAGATCGTTACCAGCAATTTTAGGCCATATAACTTGTCGCTTCCCCTCACCAGGCAAGATCAGGCGACTACAGTGGGACAGCTAGGAGAAGTAAAAGTTGATGCAGGAACTTACAAATTTCTTGCGGAAATGAAGGCGGCGGCCAAGGTGTGTGAGATTGCGCCAGGCGCGCCATTCTTTGGCTTGTACAACATTCCAGGAGTGGCACTGGCATTGCAAGCTACTCCAGTATTGACTCCATGGATTAACAACAGGGCACAGGCGGAATTTGTCATTGAGCGGGTGCGCTCTGAGGATTTGCATTCAGCTGTAGTTGCTTTTCAAATGAAGGGCCGTGATTTCTTTCCTCCGATACCACAACAAATGGCAGCATTCCCGTTGGGTTATCGATATTGTGGAATGGCCACCTATCCCTATATGCATCAGCGAATCCAGATTTGGAAAGTTCAGACGCAATAAGCATGTCGCTAAAGAAGAACATTTTTGCCAATTACGTCAGCCAAATCTACGTCACGCTAGTCGGCGTCGTCATGCTACCGCTGTACGTCAAGTACATGGGCGCAGAAGCTTATGGTTTGGTGGGCTTTTTTGCCATGTTGCAAGTATGGTTTCAGCTGTTGGACATGGGCCTCACGCCGACCATGGCTCGCGAGACCGCCCGGTTTAATGGCGGTGCTTGCTCCGCACTGGAGCTGCGGCGCCTGCTGCGGACGCTGGAGGGCATTTTTCTCGGCGTGGCCTTGCTGGGGGCTGGAGCCATGTGGGCGAGTGCAGGCGGCATTGCCAAACAGTGGCTGAAAGTGCAGCAACTGCCACTGGTTGAGGTAGAGCATGCCCTGCAACTCATGGCAATCATCGTTGCTCTGCGTTGGGTCAGTGGCCTTTACCGAGGCGCAATAAACGGGTTTGAGAAGCAGGTGTGGCTCAGCAGTTTCAACAGTGCCGTGGCCACCGCACGCTTTGTGCTGGTGATACCGTTCTTTATCTGGGTGGGCAGTAGCCCTGGTCTATTCTTTGGCTTCCAATTGGTTATTGCCGTTTTTGAATTGGTTTGGCTTGTGGGTAAAACTTATGCCATTTTTCCCAAGGCAGTGCAGGGTGCAAGTACCCCATGGGCTTGGCAGCCTTTACGCCGGGTGCTCAGGTTTTCGCTTGGCATCGCTTTTACCAGTTCGGTGTGGGTACTGGTCACGCAAACCGATAAGCTCATTCTTTCCAAGTTTTTGCCTCTGACCGACTATGGCTACTTTACCTTGGCAGTATTGGTGGCCGGCGGAGTGTTAACAATCAGCAGCCCCATTAGCGCAGCTCTTATGCCCCGATTGGTCAAGCTTAATGCTGAGCATGATGAAGCAGGGTTAATCCAGCTTTATCGAAATGCTACGCAATTGGTCGCTGTCATCGCCCTTCCTGTATGTACTATGCTGGCTTTTTTCTCTGAGCAGGTTCTTTGGGCCTGGACGGGCGATGCCGCTCTTGCAGGCAAAGCGGCCCCAGTGCTAACACTGTATGTCATTGGTAACGGCATACTGGTGCTCGCCGCCTTCCCGTATTATCTGCAGTACGCAAAGGGCGATTTGACGTTGCATATGATTGGGAACGCTATCTTTGTTCTGCTGCTCATCCCCAGCTTGATTTGGGCGTCTTGGCGCTACGGAGCCACCGGAGCTGGGTGGGCATGGTTGGGGTCCAATGCAGTAGCCTTCGCTCTTTGGCTTCCGATGGTTCACGCGCGGTTTTGCAAAGGCCTGCACATTCAATGGCTCTTACGTGATATCGCGCCTATCGCGATCAGCAGCATTGCGTTTGGCGTGACCAGTCAATGGTTGTTTGCGTGGCCAACTCAACGTGGCCCAATAGCGCTTCAAATTGGTGCGCTCGGTGTCCTGGCGCTACTCGTTGCCAGCCTCAGCACGTCGTGGGTTAGAAAAAAAATATCAAATCAATGCAGAAACCACTACGCTGCGCAGAAATAAAAATGAATGCCACCGAAGTCACAAGAAAATTACCCAAGGTATCGATCTGCGTTATTACGTATAACCAAGAAAAATACATTAGGCAATGCCTGCAAAGCATTGTCGACCAGGAAACTGATTTCGATTTTGAGGTGATTGTTGGGGATGACTGCTCTACGGATGGAACACGCGCAATAATTGAAGAATTCGCAGAGCGTTACGCTCAAAAGGTAATACCAATATTTCGCCAAAGTAATACTGGAGGGCTCAAGAATTATCTAGAGACGCACAACGCAGCTACTGGTTGTTATGTGGCGCACATGGATGGTGATGATTTTGCATTACCAGGAAAGCTTCAGATGCAGGCGGGTATTTTAGATTCTGATTCGACGTGTACAGCTGTATGGCACCGAGTCGACTATTTCGATGATACTGGTGGCTTTTGTTCTGGAGAGACAGCTGATTTATCAATCTTTAATGAGGGGAAAGTGTCATTCTCTGAGGCAATTCGATTGGGCTTTATCGGCGTGCATAGCTCTCTCATGTACAGACGTTCAGCCCGGGAGAAAGTGTCACTCGATAAAAAAGTACTAGATCTTTATCTTACTTGGGATTTATTGTCAAAAGGGTCCGGATATGTTGTCAACGAAATTCTAGGGCGGTATCGTATCGCTGCATCAGGATCGTTGACCGTGAGCTCATTGCCGCGGATTCGCCGGCTATCGATTGATCATGCCGATCATTTTTTAAAAAAATTCCCAGAGCAGCGGAAAAGCTATTTCATATGGGCAATTAGTAATGCGGTTATTGATTTTAAGAATGCCCGTCTCACTGCAATCGATTTCATTATTTTCGCGTTGCGAAATATTTCACTTGTAAGGCCGGGTGAAATTTTTACTAATCTTCTGAATATTCAGCGAACTCAGGTTCGGTGGAGTCGAGGAAATAATTCTGAGAAAGTTAGATAGTGGCAATTTTATTTACCTTTGGATTGTTTCTATATTATTGGTTTTTCTTGCGTCAGCATGCCAAAGCTGGATCTACGCTGGCGATGTTGCTATGGCTCTTGTATGTCGGTTTGGGGTTTTCTGGAATATTTATAGCGCTAACAAATGGCATTGAGCCGATTTATGAGCCAAATTACTTGGCTACATTATTCCTATTATTTGGTGTGGCGGTAAGTATTTCGGGGTTCTTGCGGTTTCGTGAGCAGGATGTTTCTCAGGTATTTGGGGTAATTCGTGGCCAAAAAATCATTGAGAATATATTGTTTTTTTCGCAATTATTCGCCATGGCATATTTTTTGCCATTTGCGATAAGCTCTCTAACGGGGGATGCGAATGAGAATAGATTATTTTTGAGTGAAAAAATGGAGCTTATGGGTTCATATGGGTTGATAAATACTGCTGCCGGGGCAGCAAGTCAGTTGTTTGGTTCTTCCATTGTATTGGCTTTCATTAGGTTGGCATCCAAAGAGAGTCAAGGGCGAAATATGCTCAGGGCATTTTCCCTTTTGTTCTCCAGTTTGTCCTACGTAATTTATATTCTTGCGTATGTTGGTAGGGATGGCGTCGTTTATTGGTTAATGACGAGCGTGATGATTTTTTGGGTATTTCGCCGACATATTAATCCGGTGGATGCTAGGCGGATATATTTATTTGGATTTTTCTGCGCGATTGCGCTTTTAATTCCATTTGGAGTGATAACTGTTTCTCGGTTTTTTGATGCTGATCAAGGTGCTGGGTGGAGTTTTTTTGAGTACTTTGGAGCACAAATACATAATTTTAGTGATTATTCATCGATTGATCGTCCGTTGACTTTAGGGCTTCAAAGTTTCCCGATGTTCATTAATGCAGGGTGCTCAATATTGGGGTGGGATTGTCTTTCATGGCTGGATGTAAAAGATGCCATTTTCGGGGAGTATTTGGATCAAGGTAAGGCGCCCTGGCTATTTGGTACATTCATCTCTGATTGGGTAGGCGACTTTGGATTGATTGGAGCATTTTTGCTCTTAAGTATTTTTTCGCTATTTTGTGCCAAGATGTGCTCTTATCGCGGATCGGGAAATCTATTATCGCTTGAGCGGTTGCTTTTGATGCTTTTATTGTATTTGGTGCCATACTGGGGCGTGTTTTATTTTAGATTTGCTATAAGCAACGGATATATTGTTGTTAATTTGATTTTTATTCTGCTTGTAAGGCTGCTGCATGAAATTATTCCAGAGGTTCCGGCGGTAGGTAATGTGGCTGAGAGAGGTCTTTAGGCAGTGATTTTGTTGCTGAATTGAAATAATCTATGAATAAAATCGCAATTATCGGTGCTTCGGGATACATTGGTAGGCACCTGGTGGCGGAGCTCGTGCGCGTTGGTGGCAGTCGCGTGCGGGTATTAACCAGGCAGAAGGCTGCAGGGTCTACGGGTTTTGAATGGCCAAGTGATGTGGAAGTAATTAACGGAGATATGCATGATGAGGCATCTCTGCTTAGATTTCTTGAGCCGAACTGCACTTTGATCAATCTTGCGTATCTCTGGAATGGTGGTGAATTGGCTAACTTGACCGTAATCAGGAATTTGCTTGAGGCGTGTAAGGTTATGCGTGTTAAGCGACTTATTCATTGCAGCACGGCTGCTGTGGTTGGTCGTGTTTCCGGGGGGCATATTACTGAAAACGTTGAGTGTCGACCGATAACCGAGTATGGAGTCACCAAGCTCAAAATTGAGCAGGCAATAATTCATGCCTCTGAAGGGGTCTTCGATGCAGCCATTCTTCGCCCTACTGGAGTCTTTGGTCCCGGCGGTGAGCCTTTGAAAAAGCTTTCCAACGATCTTGTTAATGGGGATCGTTTAAAGAACTACTTAAAGTCATGTCTTTTCGGTACGAGGAGAATGAATCTCGTTCACGTTGCCAATGTCGTTGCGGCAATTTTGTTCTTGATTCGACGTTCTGAGCGTATAGGTGGCGAGATTTTTATTGTTTCCGATGATGAAAAATCAAACAATAATTTTTTGTATATTGAGCAATTTCTAATGCGCTCACTAAATTGCACGAACTACCCTTTCCCGCAAATACTCTTACCATTGGATGTGTTGAGCCTGTTGCTTAGATTGCTGAGGCGAAACAACATTAATCCCCGCTGCAACTACAGCCAAGAGAAGTTAGAAAGCATTGGATTCAGGAGCCCGGTTGATTTTGATGACGGACTTTCCGAGTATGCGAAGTGGTATCGGGCGACTTATTTTGCAGCATCTGGTGAAATGGCAAAGTAATGCGTGTGTTAAATGTCAACTCCTCACTTGATTTCAAGGCCGGTGGAGGGACTGCTGAGCGTACTTTTCAGATGAGCCGATTTCTGGCCAGGGAAGGGGTGGAATGCACGGTTCTTACCATTGATACCGGACTCAACGATGCACGGGTGTTGGCACTCAAACCCGCAAAAGTGGTTGCTATACCGTTGCTCTGGAGGCGTTTCTACGTGCCCAGGATAAGCTGGAGAACTATCAAAACGCTGGTAGATGATGCTGATGTAATTCATCTGATGGGCCATTGGGGGGTGCTGAACGCGCTCACTTATTGGGCAATTCGTTGGGCCGGCAAGCCATACGTAGTTTGCCCAGCGGGTGCGCTCCCCATTTTTGGTCGCTCCAGCTTATTAAAGCGCTTCTACAACGCCCTCGTAGGTGCGGCCATCATTCGCAATGCGTCTGCCTGGATAGCCGTGACCGAGGCGGAAATGCAGCACTTTGAGGCATACGGCGTTCCATCCTCCCGGGTGACGGTTATTCCCAATGGGGTTTGCGCGGAAGACTTTCCCGAGACTGATTCCCTGGCTGGCCAGGCTCAATTGGGCGAGGGGCCGATTATTCTTTTTATGGGCCGCCTAAACCTGATCAAAGGGCCTGATTTGTTGCTTGACGCATTCATCAGGATTGCAGGACAACTTCCCAATTACCAACTGGTCTTTGCGGGACCCGATGGGGGCATGATGACGGAGCTCAAGGCCCTCGCCGAACGCCATGCGCTTAGTGACAGAGTCCATTTCCTCGGACATGTAGAAGGTGTGAAAAAGTCGGCAATTTACCACCGTGCAGTGCTATTGGTGGTTTCATCGCGGCAAGAGGCGATGTCGATCGTTGCGTTGGAAGCGGGGATTTGCGGAACGCCCGCGCTGTTGACAAACCAGTGTGGCTTTAGCGAGATCCGATCTATAGACCCGCGCTTGGAGGTGTCAGCCAGCGCTGAGGCCCTTGCGGCTGGCATGGTTAGCCTGCTGGCAGACTCAGCGGTGCTTGAATCCATCGCGCCAAAATGGAAACGCTTCGTCATGACAAAGTACGCGTGGGAGGTTGTAGTACCTCGTTATCTGATCCTCTATCGCGACTTGCTGGGCAGAAAGCTCCGGTCATGAGAGTGCTAGTTGTTTCTCAATACTTCTGGCCCGAATCGTTCCGCATCAACGAAGTGGTGGAGTCGCTGCGGTGCGTGGGTTGCCATATCACAGTGCTGACGGGCCAGCCCAATTATCCGCAGGGTGAGGTGTTTGGCGGCTATCGTGCTTTCGCTTTCAGAGCGGAGCAACACGACGCCGGCTACACCATCTACCGTGTGCCACTAGTACCGCGAGGCGGTGGCGGCGCATTGGCGTTGGTGGCCAATTATTTGTCGTTTGTGGTTAGTGCCAGTTTGATCGGACCTTGGCTGCTGCGCAAGCAACGTTTCGATGTGATTTTTGTTTATGCACCTTCGCCGATTATTCAGGCCATACCCGCTGCGTGTCTTGCATTTATTAAGCGTGCAAAGTTGGTAACTTGGGTGCAGGACCTTTGGCCTCAAAGCTTGGAAGCAACCGGTTTTGTGCGCAACCGGCGAGTGTTGGATATGGTGGCTGTGGTGGTGCGATGGATTTACCGGCGTTGTGATTTGCTGCTGGTGCAGTCGCAGGCTTTCATTCCCACGGTGCAAGCCATGGCCGGTAAAACCCCCGTGCAGTACCACCCTAACCCTGGGGAGCTAGCTTTCAGCCAGCCTCAGCCACCGGAGCCACCAGCTTTGATGCTAGACCTGAGGTTCAACGTGGTGTTTGCTGGTAATCTCGGCACTGTGCAGGCTTTGGGCACGGTGCTTGATGCGGCCGAGCTTTTGCGTCCCCATGCAGATGTGCGCGTGGTCCTGGTGGGGAGCGGTAGCCGTAGTGAATGGTTGTGCCAAGAGGTTGCCCGCCGGCGGCTTGATAATGTGCAACTTGCGGGGCGATTCCCCCCTCAGTTCATGCCGGGCATTCTTGCCCAGGCTTCAGCCCTATTAGTGAGTTTGACGCGCAGCCCCATCATGAACCAGACGATTCCCAGCAAGGTGCAGGCGTACTTGGCTGCAGGCAAGCCCATTATTGCGTCGCTGGATGGCGAGGGTGCCCGTGTGGTTGAAGAATCAGGCGCTGGCGTGTCTTGCCCCGCTGAGGACGCTGTAGCGCTGGCTCAGGCGGTGCTCATGCTCAAAGCTGCCCCACCAGATGAGTTGCGGCGTATGAGCGAGGCTGGTCCTATTTATTACCAGCAGCATTTCGATCCAACCGTGCTCGCTACAAGGCTTGTCCAACACTTTTCACATGTCATGGCAGGGTGAAAATAATAGAAAAGAAATGAACAAATGATCAGTAGAAACTTGATTGTATGACCACCAGCAACAAAATCAGAGTGCTAGTGTTAGGCGTATCCGGCATGCTGGGCAACGCTGTGTTGCGCGTTTTTGCGCAAGACGAGAGTTATTCCGTGGTGGGCTCGGCCCGCTCGGCCAGTGTGCTGCGCCTGCTGCCACCCGAGCTGCGCGAGCATGTGATTTGTGGAGTGGATGTAGAAAACACAGACAGCCTCATGCGGCTATTCGCGCTAGCCCGCCCCAACGTAGTGATTAACTGCATTGGTCTGATCAAGCAGCTCGCCGAGGCCGATGATCCTTTGGCCGCCATCCCCATCAATGCGCTGCTGCCTCACAGGCTGGCCCGGCTTTGTGATGTGGCGGGTGCCCGCCTGATTCATATGAGCACTGACTGCGTGTTTGCCGGTACCCGGGGGATGTACCGTGAGCAAGATGTGTCGGATGCGAAAGATTTGTACGGTCGGAGCAAATACTTGGGTGAGGTGGACTACCCGCACGCAGTCACGCTGCGCACCTCCATCATTGGCCATGAACTCAGTAGTTCACACGGCCTAATAGGCTGGTTTTTGGCGCAACAAGGGGTGGTAAAAGGCTACACACGCGCCATATTTTCAGGTCTGCCAACGGTAGAGCTGGCCCGTGTCATGCGCGATTTCGTGATACCCAATCCTGGGTTGCGGGGGCTCTACCATGTGTCTGCCGAGCCGATCAACAAGTTTGAGTTGTTGAAGCTGGTAGCCCAAGCCTATGGCAAGTCCATAGACATCACACCGGACGATAAGCTTGAGATTGACCGGTCACTGGACTCAAGCCGATTTCGCGAAATCACTGGTTACCAACCGGTGACCTGGCCAGAACTGGTGCGCCGTATGCACGATTTCGCTTGAGTCAACATATAGAGGGAAGTCGACGAGATGTTTAAAGACAAGGTACTGCTTATTACCGGAGGAACGGGCTCATTCGGCAATGCCGTACTCAACCGTTTCTTGCATTCGGATTTTTCAGAGATTCGCATTTTTAGCCGCGACGAGAAAAAGCAGGAAGATATGCGCATCGCTCTCAAGAGCGACAAGCTCAAGTTTTACATTGGTGATGTGCGAGAGTACGACAGCGTTCATGATGCGCTGCGCGGTGTGGATTTTGTGTTTCACGCTGCCGCACTCAAACAGGTGCCGTCATGCGAGTTTTATCCCATGGAGGCCGTGCGTACCAATGTGCTGGGTGCCGAAAACGTGATGCGCGCCGCCATCGCTCACGAGGTGAAGCGCTGCGTGGTGCTTAGTACCGACAAGGCGGTGTATCCGATCAACGCCATGGGGATCTCCAAGGCGATGATGGAAAAGCTGATGGTGGCCAAGTCGCGGCTGTGCGATCCCGGTAAAACGGTGCTGTCTGCTACACGCTATGGCAATGTGATGGCCTCGCGTGGGTCAGTGATTCCGCTTTTCCTGAGTCAATTGCAGGACGGCAAACCTCTGACGGTGACTGATCCCAACATGACACGCTTCCTGATGTCGCTTGAGGAGTCGGTGGACTTGGTTCTGTACGCTTTTGAGCACGCGCGCCCGGGTGACATCTTTGTGCAGAAGGCCCCAGCATCCACGGTGGGCGACTTGGCGCAGGCCATGAAGGAGTTATTGCGTAGCGCCGACGACATCAAGATTATCGGTACTCGCCACGGCGAAAAGTTGTACGAATCGCTGGTATCGCGCGAAGAAATGGCCCGCGCAGATGACCTGGGGGGGTACTACAGGATTCCCGCTGATTCGCGCGACCTCAACTACGACAAGTATTTTGTGGAGGGTGAAACGGAAATTTCCAAAATAGACGATTACACCTCACACAACACCCATCGCCTGGATGTCGAGCAGGTCAAGGAGGTGTTGATGAAGCTGGACATCATTCGCGAGGCTGTTCATGCGTAAACTCAAGGTCATGACGATTGTCGGGACGCGGCCAGAGATCATTCGCCTGTCCCGCGTCATTGATAAGCTAGACCGGCATTGCGAACATGTACTTGTGCACACCGGGCAAAATTACGACTACGAGCTCAATGGGGTGTTTTTCAGCGACCTGGGTATTCGTAAACCTGACGCGTTTCTGGAGGCTGCCGGCGTCTCGGCGGCGGAAACCATAGGCCAAGTCATTATTTCCGCGGACAAGGTGATGGAGCAGTACCAGCCCGAGGCCTTGCTTTTGCTGGGTGACACCAACAGCAGCCTTGCTGCTATTGCCGCAAAGCGCCGAAAAATCCCGATCTTTCATATGGAGGCCGGAAATCGATGTTTTGACTTTCGGGTGCCGGAAGAGATCAACCGGCGCATCGTAGACCACACATCGGACATCAACCTTACCTACAGCGAGATTGCCCGTGAGTATTTGCTGCGCGAGGGCTTGCCGCCAGACCAGGTGATCAAGACCGGAAGTCCAATGCGCGAAGTCATTGAGTACTACCGTTCGGGCATTGAACGCTCTGATGTGCTTGCTCGGTTGGATCTGTCCGAGCGGCATTATTTTGTGGTGAGCGCTCACCGCGAGGAAAACGTCGACTCTCCGCGCAATTTGCAGCGACTTTTTGAGGTATTGAATGCGCTGGCGCAGGAATATGGTGAACCCGTCATTGTTTCCACTCATCCACGCACGCGCAAGCGGATGGATGCTTTAGGGCTTAGTGCTCACCCTCTGGTGCAATTTCACAAACCCTTTGGCTTTCTGGATTACATCCGGCTCCAGACGGGCGCGCATGCAGTACTGTCAGACAGTGGCACGATTACCGAGGAGTCTTCAATTCTCAATTTCCCGGCGCTGAACCTGCGTGAAGTTCACGAGCGGCCAGAGGGCTTTGAAGAGGCTGCTGTGATGTTTGTCGGTCTGGATGTCAACAGGGTGCTCCAAGCGCTGGATTTGTTGGCAAGTCAGCCGCGCGGAGAAGATCGGTCACTGCGAATGGTGACTGACTATGAGCCAGCCAATGTTTCAGACAAGGTGTTGCGAATTATCTTGAGCTATACAGATTTTGTGAACAGGAAAGTCTGGCAAAAGGTGTGATGCCGCGCGATATATCTTTAAATGAGACAAATATGATTCTCGTGACTGGCGCCTCAGGCTTCGTCGGCGGTGCCGCAGTTGATCTTTTTGTCAAGCGTGGGCGCTTGGTTCGCGTAGCAACGCGGCGTGCGGGTGTGAGCACGGCAGCAAACGCCGCAATGGTGACGGTAGGCGATCTGTCGGCGCAAACTGATTGGTCAGCGGCCCTCGCGGGTGTTGAGGCGGTCGTTCACGCTGCAGCCCGGGTACATGTGATGCAAGACGTGGCCGTCGATCCGCTGGCAGAGTTCCGCCGCATCAACGTCCAAGGCACGCTGAACCTCGCCCGACAGGCGGCAGCAGCCGGTGTCCGGCGATTTGTCTTTATCAGTTCCATCAAGGTCAATGGGGAAGCCACGACGTTGGGGCTTCCTTTTTTTGCAGATGACATTCCCGCGCCCCTTGATCCCTACGGCGTTTCCAAAATGGAGGCTGAGCAAGGACTGCGCGAGATTGCTGCAGAAACGGGCATGGAGGTCGTGATCATTCGGCCTCCATTGGTGTACGGACCTGGTGTGAAGGCCAATTTTCAGGCCATGATGCGCTGGTTGGCCCGCGGTGTGCCTTTGCCTCTGGGCGCCATTAAGAACCGCCGTAGCCTGGTGGCGCTGGACAACCTGGTTGATTTGATCGTGACATGCGTTGATCACCAGGCAGCTGTGAATCAGACGTTTCTGGTGTCCGATGGCGAAGACTTGTCCACGACGCAATTGCTGCAGCGCATGGGGCAGGCCTTGGGTCGGCCGGCGCGTTTGGCTCCCGTTCCGCCTGCTTTGCTCAAGCTGGGTGCTGTGCTTGTGGGAAAGCCGGCCGTTGCGCAGCGCTTGTGCGGGTCTTTGCAGGTTGATATATCAAAAACCAGGCAGTTGCTGGGGTGGACGCCGCCCTTGTCTGTCGATGAAGGGTTAAAAAAAGCGGCGGAGGGATATTTGCGTGAAGCGTCTGTTTGATTTGATGCTCGCCTTGTGCGCGGCCGTGGTTTTGGCGCTTCCTGTTGCGATGGTTGTAGTGGCTGTCCGCCTGACATCACCGGGACCCGCCCTGTACTGGTCCGACCGGGTGGGGCGCAACAACAAGATTTTCAAAATGCCCAAGTTCCGCAGCATGCGGGTAGGCACGCCTGCCGTGGCTACGCATTTGCTGGCCAACCCCAAGGCGCACCTTACGCCGATTGGCAGCTTCCTGCGTAAGAGTAGTTTGGACGAGTTGCCGCAGCTCTGGAGCATTTTGCTTGGAGACATGAGCTTTGTAGGGCCGCGCCCGGCGCTGTTCAATCAACATGATTTGATAGCGCTACGTACTCGATATGGCGTGCATGAACTGCTGCCTGGGCTGACGGGTTGGGCGCAAATTAATGGGCGTGACGAGTTGCCCATTCCCGACAAGGTCCAGCTGGATGTTGAATACCTGCGACGCCAGTCGCTGTGGTTTGACATTCGTATCCTTTGGTTGACGTTTGTGAAGGTGATTCGGCGTGACGGAATTACCCATTGATGGACAGTGTGCAATGAAACGTTTGTTAATCGTGGGGGCCGGCGGGCATGGCCGTTCAGTCGCCGAGGCTGTATTGGCGGGTGGCGCCTTCCAGTTGGCGGGGTTTGCTGACGATGCGGCTCCCGCTCTGCAGCAGGTGTGGGAGTGGCCGGTTTTTGGCGCCACCGCTGATATCGCCAATTGCCGCCAGCATGCCGATGCGGCCATCGTGGCCATAGGCAACAACCGCTTGCGCGAGGAGCTGCATGGCCGGCTGACTGCGGCAGGCTTTGAGCTGGCGACTGTTATCCACCCCAAAGCCATCGTGTCGCCCCGGGCAGTGATTGGTGCCGGGAGTGCCATCATGGCAGGGGCCATTGTTGGCACCGAAGCTCAACTGGGCACAGGCGTCATCGTCAATTGCGGTGCGGTGGTTGACCACCATTGCCGGGTTGAAGACTTCGGCCATTTGGGCGTGAACGCCGGTATGGCGGGGGGCTCGGTGTTGGGCCGTGGCGCGTGGATGCAGGCGGGATCTGTTCTGGGTTATGGCGTCAAGATTGATGCCGGGCTTGTGCTGGAGGCCGGCCAGGCGGTCAGTGAAATAAGAAGTCGAAATGCCATTCAATAAATCAATAATCGATCCCTTGCTGGCACTGCCGCGTCCCGTCAAGCGCCTGGTGGTGGTCGCGCTCGATCTGGTACTGGCACTGGCTTCCGTGTGGTTTTCCTTCTATTTGCGGATTGACCAGACGGGATGGCCTCAGCATCAGCAGAAGTATGTTTACCTGCTGGCGCCCCTGCTGGCATTCCCTTTGTTTGTGCACTTGGGCTTGTACCGTGCGATCTTTCGTTACACCGGGCTGGCGGCCCTGGCTACTACAGCCAAGGCGGTAGGGGTCTATGCGGTGTTGTTCTTCCTCTCCCTGTTGTTGTTTCAGTGGGTGGGCGTGCCGCGCAGTGTAGGGTTGATTCAGCCCATCCTGTTTTTGCTGCTGGTAGGCACCAGTCGTGCGCTGGCCCGGTTTTGGCTGGCGGGTGGGGCCGGCAGGTCTAGCCACGCTGAGGGCCGTCTGCTCATATACGGTGCCGGGGAGGCGGGGGTGCAAACGGCCTCTGCTCTGGGCATGGCGCGCCAGTTTGTGTTGCGCGGCTTTATCGATGATGACAAGACCAAGGCGGGGCGAAGCATCAACGGTGTCGATATCATCGGCCCGGATGATGTGGCGGCTGCGGTAGAGCGCATGGGCGTGACCGACATTCTGCTGGCCATGCCGTCCCTGGACCGTGCGCGCCGCAATGCAATCATTGCCAGCTTGCGGGAGTTGCCGGTTCACGTTCGCACCTTGCCGGGCATGGTTGACCTGGCTTCCGGGCGGGTGACGGTTCAGGACTTTCAGGAGCTGGACGTCGAAGACCTTTTGGGCCGCGCGCCGGTGCCACCCGATTCCACCTTGCTGGCGCGCAACCTGGCTGGCAAGACGGTGCTGGTGACGGGCGCTGGCGGCAGTATCGGCGGCGAGTTGTGCCGCCAGATCATTCTGGAGAAGCCGCGCCAGCTGGTGCTGGTGGAACACAATGAATTTGGCCTCTACACCATCCATCGCGAACTGGAGGGCCTATGTGCCGAGCATGGGCTGCGGGTGAACGTGGTCCCGCTGCTTGCCAGCGTGGGAAACTTTGGGCGCCTGAAGGAAATTTGCCTGCTTTACCGGCCCGCCACCGTCTACCACGCGGCCGCTTACAAGCATGTGCCGCTGGTGGAGAGCAACCCCGCTGAGGGCGTGTTGAACAATGTCTTTGGCACCTTGAACATGGCCCGCGCGGCCATGGAAAGTGGCGCCGCGCATTTTGTGCTGGTGTCCACCGACAAGGCGGTTCGTCCCACCAATGTGATGGGGGCTACCAAGCGCATGGCGGAGCTGGTGTTGCAGGCCCTGGCGGCCAGCACGTCGGTACGCTTTCATTTGCCTGATGGCACGCAAAGCGCTGAATTCCGGAACAACACCGTGTTTGCCATGGTGCGTTTCGGCAATGTGCTGGGCAGCAGCGGCAGCGTGGTGCCCCTGTTTCGCAAGCAGTTGCGCGATGGCGGCCCGCTGACGGTGACGCATGAGGAGGTCACCCGCTATTTCATGACCATTCCCGAGGCGGCCCAGTTGGTGCTGCAGGCCGGTGCCATGGCCCGGGGCGGGGACGTGTTTGTGCTGGACATGGGCCAGCCCGTGAAAATCATCGACCTGGCGCGGCGCATGGCCCAGCTCTCGGGCTTCACCTTGCGCGATGAGCGCAATCCCGATGGCGATATAGAAATCAAAATCACCGGCTTGCGCCCCGGGGAAAAGCTCTACGAGGAATTACTCATTGGCGACAACCCTGAGGGCACCGCACACGAGCGCATCATGAAGGCGCGCGAAGACTTCGTGGTCTGGCCCGAGCTCGCCACCGTGCTGGTCGACATGCGGCAGGCCGCCATTCAGGACAACGAGACGGCCATCAAGCGTATCCTGATGCAACTGGTGCATGGCTACAACCCGCAGCCTGTTGAGCCCGCTGCGGCCTGTGTTCCCGTTGAAGGGTGATGCGCTGGCTGGCCTGGAGACCAGCGCCGTCCGCGGGATGGGCATAGGGGACGGTGCCCGGGCGCGTGTGGGCCCCGCCCGTGCAATGGGGCACAATTTGCAGATTCTCATTTTCTAATCCCTTGACACCATGACCCACCCATCCCCTGCCGACCCCGACCTCTCCCACGTCGGCCCGCGCGACAAAGCCGAAATCCTGGCCCAGGCGCTGCCCTACATCCGCAAGTTCCACGGCAAGACCCTGGTCATCAAATACGGCGGCAACGCCATGACCGACCCGGCGCTGCAGGCCGACTTTGCCGAAGACGTGGTGCTGCTGAAATTGGTGGGCATGAACCCGGTGGTGGTGCATGGCGGCGGCCCGCAGATCGAAACGGCGCTGAACCGGCTCGGCAAGAAGGGGCATTTCATACAGGGCATGCGCGTGACCGACGAGGAAACCATGGAAGTGGTGGAATGGGTGCTGGCCGGCCAGGTGCAGCAGGACATTGTGGGCCTGATCAACCAGGCTGGCGGCAAGGCGGTGGGCCTGACGGGGCGCGACGGCGGCCTGATCCGGGCGCAAAAGCTCAAGATGCTGGACAAGAGTGATTCGACCAAGGAGCACGACATCGGCTTTGTCGGCGATATCGTCAGCATAGACCCCAGCGTGGTCAAGGCGCTGCAGGACGATGCCTTCATTCCCGTGATCAGCCCGATTGGCTTTGGCGAGGAAAACGAAAGCTACAACATCAATGCCGACGTGGTGGCGGGCAAGCTGGCCACCGTGCTCAAGGCGGAAAAACTGGTGCTGCTGACCAATACCCCCGGTGTGCTCAACAAGGCCGGTGAGTTGCTGACCGACCTGACGGCGCGCGAGATTGATGAGCTGTTTGCCGACGGCACGATTTCGGGCGGCATGCTGCCCAAGATTGAAGGCGCGCTGGACGCCGCCAAAAGCGGCGTGAATGCTGTGCACATCATCGACGGCCGCGTGCCGCATGCCATGCTGCTGGAGATTTTGACCGACCAGGCCTACGGGACCATGATTCGCTCGCATTGAGCCGAATGTTCAAGCGAAATAGGCTGCTAACCCAAGATTGACGGGCGCAGCCAGCTATCAGATGCATAGCGTCTGATTTGTCGGATGCCTCTGTGAAATCTGGTGCGCCGGGCTGGCGAGCTTGCCGATCTTGAACATCGGCCCGCCTGCGCCGAGACGATGTTGTGGCCGCGCCTGAGCCTGTCATTCAGCGCGCCTGCGGTGGCCCGGCAGCGTCGAACTGGCGCAAACCTAAGGTGCTCCGGGCCCGCAATTGCGGCTGTGCGAGAATCATTTGCAACGATCCCCGGTTTTTTGAAACATTCTTTTTATCGCCTATGTCCGACTTAGTGTCTGCACCCGAACTGAGCCCGTCTGCCACGCCCGCTTCTGCCGAGCCTGCCGCGCGCAAACGTCCGAAGCCGGGTGAGCGCCGGGTCCAGATTCTGCAGGCGCTGGCCGCCATGCTGGAGCAGCCAGGCGCTGAACGCATCACGACGTCGGCGCTGGCCGCCAAACTGGAGGTGAGCGAAGCCGCGCTTTACCGCCATTTCGCCAGCAAGGCGCAGATGTTTGAAGGGCTGATCGAGTTCATCGAGCAAAGCGTCTTCACGCTGGTCAACCAGATCGGCGAGCGCGAGCCGGATCACGCGGTACGCACCCGCAAGCTGGTGGTCATGGTGCTGCAATTCGCCGAAAAAAATCCGGGCATGACGCGCGTGATGGTGGGCGATGCGCTGGTATTTGAAAACGACCGGCTGCAGGAGCGCATGAACCAGTTCTTCGACAAGCTGGAGTCCAGCCTGAAACAAAGCCTGCGCGACGCCGCTGCCGCCAGCGGCGCGGCCACCCCCACGGTGGATGCCCAGGTCCGCGCTTCCGTGATCGTGGCCTTTATGGTGGGCCGTCTGCAGCGCTTTGCCCGTTCGGGCTTCAAGCGCCTGCCCTCCGAACATCTGGACGCCAGCCTGGCGACGATTCTGGGCTGAAATTTCAAGAGGCGAATTCAGCTATCAAAACCGTAGCTGATTGCGCCCGTTCTTGTTGGGCTTCAAGCCTTTTCTTTAAAAACTCTGGGCGCTTTCGGTCGACTTCATTTAAAGCGTGGCGCCCACCTTGCCTGCGGCATCGACAATTTCCTGCCAGGTGTGAAGGTCGATCTCCACGCCGTCACGTTCACGCTGCAGGCGCGCAATGCGCTCGGGGTCGCCGGCAATCTGCACGCCTTCATGGCCAGCGGCCGGCGGACTTTGCTGCAGCCATTCCACGAAGGCCAGCGCTTCGGCTTCAAACGCGACTTGCGTGCCGAGCTTGCCCGGATCGATCAGGATGGTGAGCATGCTGTTGGTCACCGCGCGCCGGCTGTCCGCGGGGCGGTGCCAGGTGCCGCCGCCCGTGAGGGCGCCACCCAGCAACTCGCAGGCCACGGCCAGGCCGTAACCCTTGTGCTCGCCAAACGGCATCAGCGCGCCAAAAAATCCGTTGGCCTGCGGCACGACCACCACGCCCGGGTTGGTGGTGGGCTGGCCCTGCTCGTCAATCAGCAGGCCGGGCTGCACGGTCTTGCCCTGGTTGTGCGCCACGCGCATCTTGCCCTGGGCGACGCGGCTGGTGGCAAAGTCCAGCACGAAGGGCGGCCGGTTTTTCAAGGGGATGCCTATGCAGCAGGGGTTGGTGCCGTAGCGCCCGTCGGTGCCGCCCCAGGGGGCCACCACGGGGCGTGACATGACATTGACGAAATGCAGGGACACCAGCCCTTGCGCCACCGCCATCTCGGCAAAGTGGCCGATGCGCCCCAGATGGTGTGAGTCGGCCAGCGCCATGATGCAGCTGCCGTGCGCCCTGGCGCGGGCCATGCCGAGTTCCATGGCCTGCTCTCCGATGACCTGCCCATAGCCGCGCTGGCCATTCAGGCTGAGCAGTGTGCCGATGTCGAGCATGGTCTCCACGCTGGCATTGGGTGTCAGGCCGCCTTCCAGCACGGCATCCACATAGCGCGGCAGCATGCCGACGCCGTGCGAGTCATGGCCGCTCAGGTTGGCCATGACCAGGTTGGCCGCGACTTTTTCGGCTTCCTCTTTCGAGCTGCCGGCTGCTATTAAAACGGTAGCTACCTGGGCGCGTAATTGATGGGCGGAGATGATGTGGCTCATGATGGTGCTGGAGGTGTTATGGGGTTCTATCCCCTCTCCCCTAGGAGAGGGTTAGGGTGAGGGCTCACGGCGCGCAGAGCCCTCACCCCCGCCCTCTCCCAAGGGGAGAGGGAGTGAAGAAAAGGACTACATCACCGCGCCGACCTGCCAGGGCACGAACTCGTTTTGCCCATAGCCATGCTTTTCGCTCTTGCTTTGCTCGCCGGAGGCGGTGGCCAGCACCATGTCAAAAATCCGCTGGCCCATCTCCTGAACGGAGACGCCGCCGTCGATGATCTCGCCGCAGTTGATGTCCATGTCCTCTTCCTGGCGCTGCCACAGGGCTGAATTGGTGGCCAGCTTGAGCGAAGGCGAGGGCGCGCAGCCGTAGGCCGAACCGCGCCCAGTCGTGAAGCAGATCATGTTGGCGCCGCCGGCCACCTGGCCTGTCGCGCTGACGGGGTCGTAGCCGGGCGTGTCCATGTAGACAAAGCCGTGGGCGCTCACCGGTTCGGCGTACTCATACACCGCCTCCAGATTGGTGGTGCCGCCCTTGGCCACCGCGCCCAGCGATTTTTCAAGAATGGTGGTGAGGCCGCCGGCCTTGTTGCCCGGCGAGGGGTTGTTGTTCATCTCGCCCTCGTTGATCTCGGTGTAGTGCTCCCACCACTTGATGCGGGCAATCAGTTTTTCAGCCACCTCGGGCCGCACGGCGCGGCGCGTGAGCAGGTGCTCGGCCCCGTAAATTTCCGGCGTTTCGCTGAGGATGGCGGTGCCGCCATGGGCCACCAGCAAATCCACCGCCGCGCCCAGCGCCGGGTTGGCGCTGATGCCCGAGTAGCCGTCCGAGCCGCCGCATTGCAGGCCGATGGTGATGTGCGAAGCGCTGCAGGGTTCGCGCTTCACCGCATTCGCCTGCGGCAGCATGTCCTTGATCATCGCAATGCCCTTGGCGACCGTCCTGGCCGTGCCGCCGGTGTCCTGGATGCTGAAGACGCGCAAGGTTTCGCCTTCGCGCAGGCTGCCGTGGGCCAGCCAGGCGTTGATCTGGTTGGACTCGCAGCCCAGCCCCACGACCAGCACGCCGGCGAAGTTGGGGTGGGTGGCATAGCCGGTCAGCGTGCGCTGCAAGATCTGCAGCCCCAGGCCGTCACTGTCCATGCCGCAACCCGTGCCGTGCGTGAGCGCGACCACGCCGTCCACGTTGGGGAAATCCTTTAGCGCGGCTGGATTGTTTTGCCGTGAAAAATGATCGGCAATGGCGCGCGCCGCCGTGGCCGAGCAATTGACGCTGGACAAAATGCCGATGTAGTTGCGCGTGGCCACCCGGCCATCGGGCCGCTTGATGCCCATGAAGCTCGCTTCGCGCCGGGCCGGCACAGGCTTTACGTCCGCGCCAAAGGCGTAGTCGCGCGCAAAGTCACCCTTGTCGGGACCCATGTCGAGGTTGTGGGTGTGCACATGCTCGCCGGCGGCGATGGGCTTGCTGGCAAAGCCGATGATCTGGTTGTAGCGCCGCACCGGGTCGCCGGCCGCCAGTGCTCGCGTGGCGATCTTGTGGCCCGCTGGAATCAGTCCTTTGATGGTGATGTTTTCGATCTGTGTGCCGCCCACCAGCTGGGCTCTGGCAATCAGGACATCGTCGTTGGGGTGGAGTCGGATGAAGGGTGTCATGGTTCTGCGGTGGTTTGGCGGGCTTTGGCCCGGCGCCAGCTGGCGCTGAACCGGGCGTGGGATTTGTCCATGTGCGCGTGCATGGCGGCCCTTGCGGCGGCCTTGTCGTGTGCGCGAATGGCTTCAAAAATGGCTTCATGTTCGGCAATGGCCGCGCGCCAGGACTGCACGGTTTCGAAATAACCGCCCAGCCGCGTGAACAGCGGGCCGCGGCGGGCATCCCAGAAACGCTCCACGGTCTCGATCAGCACCGCATTCCCGCAGGCCTCGACAATGGCCGAGTGGAATGCGCGGTCGCCGTCAAGCGGCAGCACGCCGTCGTCGGTGGCTTCTTTCATGGCCGCCAGGGCGCTGCCGATGGCCTCAATGTCCTTGCGGGTGGCGTGAGCGGCGGCCAGGGAAGCGACTTCGCCTTCGATCACGCGGCGCGCGCGTATCAGTTCCAGCGGTCCCCATTCGGCAGGCGCAAGCTGCTCGGCCTGGGGCGGGTCGTCCCGGCGGCTGCGGTCCAGCACATAAACGCCGGAACCCGTGCGGACCTCGACCCAGCCCTCGACCTCAAGGGCAATCAGCGCCTCGCGCACCGAGGGGCGGCTCACGCCGAGTTGCTTGGCCAGATCGCGCTCGGCCGGCAGACGGGCGCCCGCGACGAACTCGCCGGCCGTGATCAGCGCGCGCAATTGCCCGGCAATCTGGCGGTAAAGGCGTTGGGGTTCGACGGTCTGCAGCGGCATGGCAGCGAAGGTGCGGGATTAAGGGTTAGCCAGAATTGGACAGGTGGTAAGACCAATTCATAATCCCATAAATCGCAGGCAACAACATCCGGCAAAACCCTGAAGTCACTTCAGGGGCATGCCACAACCATGGAGATGCAATGAGACTCAAAGGAAAAACCGCCCTCGTCACCGCCGCCGGCCAGGGCATTGGCCACGCTGCCGCGCTGGCACTCGCCGCGGAGGGGGCCCAGGTCTGGGCCACCGACGTGAACGCGACACTGCTAGAGACCTACAAAGGCGTCGCCAACGTGAAGGCGCTGCCGCTGGATGTGCTCGACAAGGCCGCCATCCAGAAGGTTGTGGCCAGCATGCCGCAGATCGACGTGCTGTTCAATTGCGCGGGCGTGGTGCACAACGGCACGGTGCTGGACGCCACGGACGACGAGCTTGAATTTGCCTTCAACCTCAATGTGCGCGCGCAGTTCTGGGCCATCCAGGCGGCGCTGCCCAGGATGCTGACCAACAACGGCGGCAAGGGCGGCGGCAGCATCATCAACATGGCCAGCGTGTGCAGCAGCATCAAGGGGCTGCCCAACCGCTTTGTCTACGGCACCACCAAGGCTGCCGTGATCGGTCTGACCAAGGGCGTTGCCGCCGATTTTGTGGGGCACGGCATCCGCTGCAATGCCATTGCGCCGGGCACGGTGGATACGCCTTCGCTGCACGACCGCATCAATGCCAATGCGGATCCGGTGGCCGCGCGCAAGGCTTTCGTGGCGCGCCAGCCCATGGGGCGCCTGGCGCAAGCGCATGAAATCGTGCCGGTGGTGGTGTTCCTGGCCAGCGACGAGGCGGTGTTTGTGACCGGCCAGACCTACGCCGTCGATGGCGGCATGACCATATGAACCAGCTCGACCTGGCGGGCCGCCACGCGGTCATCACCGGTGGCGCTGTCGGGCTGGGCTTTGCCATTGCCCAGCGCATGCTGGCCTCGGGCGCCACGGTCACCTTGTGGGACATCAACCCGCAGGCCCTGGCCGCTGCGAGGGACGAACTCGGCGCGGGCGTGCGCACCGTCCAGGTGGATGTGAGCCGTCATGCGAGCGTGGTCGAGGCGGTCCGGCAGACTATTGCCGAGCATCCGGTCATTGACGTGCTGGTGAACTCGGCCGGCATCACCGGCCCCAACGTCAAGCTGTGGGACTACCCGCCCGAGCAGTGGATGCAGGTGCAGCAGGTCAACCTGAACGGCCTGTTTTTTTGCTGCCGCGAAGTGCTGCCGCACATGCGCGCGCGCAACTATGGCCGCATCGTCAACATCGCCTCGGTGGCCGGCAAGGACGGCAACCCCAATGCCAGCGCCTACAGCGCCAGCAAGGCCGGCGTGATCGCGCTCACCAAATCGCTGGGCAAGGAGCTCGCCGATACCGGCGTGCGCGTCAACTGCGTGACGCCGGCCGCCGTGAAGACGCCGATTTTCGACCAGATGACGCCCGAGCACATCCAGTTCATGCTGTCGAAAATCCCGTTGGGGCGCTTTGGCACCCCCGGTGAAGTGGCCGCCATGGTGGCCTGGCTGTGCACCGAAGACTGCTCGTTCTCCACCGGCGCCGTGTTCGACCTGTCGGGCGGGCGATCCACTTACTGATGGGGACATTTATAAATCCGATTCCCGGGCGCCTTGCCCTGCATCCCGATAATCAAATTTCTAGAAGCCCTATCTCTTTATCTGTTCTTGTGTCAATAAAAAAGGAGATACCATGAAACTCGTTCGTTATGGCAACCCGGGCAAGGAAAAGCCCGGACTGATTGATGCCGATGGCAAGCTGCGTGACCTGAGCGCCGTGCTCAAGGACATCGGCCCCGACCAGCTAGGCGATGCCGCGCTGGCCAAGCTGCGCAAACTCAAAACCGACAAGCTGCCGCTGGTCAAAGGCTCTCCGCGCATGGGCAGCCCGGTCAGCGGTGTGGGCAAGTTCATTGCCATCGGCCTGAACTACGCCGACCATGCGGCCGAGTCGGGCCTGCCGATCCCGAAGGAGCCGATTGTGTTCATGAAGGCCACCACCTGCATTCAGGGGCCCAACGATCCGGTGATGCTGCCCAAGGGTTCGGTCAAGACTGACTGGGAAGTCGAGCTGGGCGTGGTGATCGGTACGCGGGCACGCTATGTGTCGCAAAAAGAAGCCCTCAACCATGTGGCGGGCTACTGCACCATCAACGACGTGAGTGAGCGTGAATACCAGATCGAGCGCGGCGGCACCTGGGACAAGGGCAAGGGCTGCGATACCTTCGGCCCTATCGGCCCCTGGCTGGTCACGCGCGACGAGGTGCCCAACCCGCAAAAGCTGGGCATGTGGCTGGAAGTCAATGGCCAGCGCATGCAAACGGGCAGCACCAAGACCATGATCTTCAGCGTGGCCAAGATCATCAGCTATGTCAGCCAGTTCATGACGCTGGAGCCCGGCGATGTGATCACCACCGGCACGCCCCCCGGCGTGGGCATGGGCATGAAGCCGCCGGTATTCCTGAAAAAAGGCGACCAGATAGCCCTGGGCATTGAAGGCCTGGGCGAGCAGCGGCAGTTGGTGGTCCCTTTCAAGCTCTGACCGGGCGCGTGGCCGGGCCGGCCTTGCGCCCGGCATGAAAACTCAGGGTTTACCCGCAGTGCGGCTAGACCTTGTTCTCTATTTGACGGGTGCCAACAACCCCTCGGGGCAGTCTGTCATCAAAGTGCTGCAAAATAGAACGATCGTTCGTTTTATTTCATTCAGCACATGCCTATCACTGAACACCCTGTCAAAGCGGCCAGCGGCACGCCACTTGTGGTGGCCGCGCCCAAAAGCCAGCAAAAAGGCCAGCAGACCAAGGCTGCCATTGTGGATGCGGCCTTGGGCCTGGCCACGCAGATCGGCCTGGAGGGCCTGAGCATAGGCGCGCTGGCCGAGGTCATGCGCATGAGCAAGTCCGGCGTGTTTGCGCACTTTGGTTCACGCGAAGAGCTGCAGATTTCCGTGATCCGCGAATACCACGCCAGGTTCGAGGAAGAGGTGTTCTTTCCGGCCTTGCAACAGGCGCGGGGCTTGCCGCGTCTGAGCGCCCTGTTTCACAACTGGATGAACCGCACCTCGGTCGAAATTGATTCGGGCTGCCTTTACATCAGCGGCGCCGTCGAGTTCGACGACCGGCCCGGGCCGGTGCGCGATGCACTGGCCGGTTCGGTGCGGACCTGGCTGGCCGCCATGTACCGCGCGGTGGTGCAGGCCAAGGAGGCCGGCCATTTGCGTGACGACGCTGATGAGCGCCAGATGGCCTTCGAGATTCATGGCCTCATTCTGGCGCTGCATTACGAAGCGCGTTTTTTGAAAACCCCCGGTTCCATAGACCGGGCCAACACCGGCTTTGCCAACATCCTGGCGCGCTACGGCAACGACGCCGCGCTGGCACAGGCAGAGCCTTCCTCTTCCGTTTCGCCGAAGAAAGCTTCGGCCAAGCCCTCTTCATCCAAACCGGTTTAAAGCTAAAGGACCCACCATGCCCCAGTACAGCCCACCCCTGCGCGACATGCAATTCGTCATGCACGAAGTGCTCAAGGTCACCGACGAATTCAAGGCCATCCCGAAACATGCGGACGTCGATGCCGAGACCATCAATGCGGTGCTTGAAGAGGCCGGAAAGTTCGCCTCGGAAGTGACCTTCCCGCTGAATATCAGTGGCGACGAAGAGGGCTGCAAGCTCGACAAGACGACCCACGAGGTCACGCCACCCAAGGGCTTCAAGGAGGCTTACGCCCAGTACATCGAAGGCGGCTGGGCCGCGCTGAGCTGCGACCCCGAATACGGCGGCCAGGGCCTGCCCTTTGTGGTCAACCAGTGCCTCTTCGAAATGCTGAACTCGGCCAACCAGGCCTGGACCATGTACCCCGGCCTGTCGCACGGCGCCTACGAGGCCCTGCATGCGCACGGCACCGACGAGCAGAAAAAACTCTACCTGCCCAAGCTGACCAGCGGCGAATGGACCGGCACCATGTGCCTGACCGAGCCGCACTGCGGCACCGACCTCGGCCTCTTGCGTACCAAGGCTGAGCCGCAAGCCGACGGCACGTACAGGCTGACCGGCAACAAGATTTTCATCAGCGCCGGCGAACACAACATGACCAGCAACATCGTGCATCTGGTGCTGGCGCGCCTGCCCGACGCGCCCCAGGGCAGCAAAGGCATCAGCCTGTTCGCCGTGCCCAAATTCAACGTCAACCCCGACGGCTCGCTGGGATCGCGCAACGGCATTTACTGCGGCGGCCTGGAGCACAAGATGGGCATCCATGGCAACGCCACCGCGCAGATGGTGCTCGAGGGCGCCGTGGGTACCATGGTGGGTGCGCCCAACAAGGGCCTGGCCGCGATGTTCGTGATGATGAACGCGGCGCGCCTGGGCGTCGGCAACCAGTCGCTGGGCTTGACCGAAGTGGCCTACCAGAACGCGCTGGCCTATGCCAAGGACCGCATCCAGATGCGTTCGCTGTCGGGCGTGAAGGCCAAGGACAAGCCGGCCGACCCCATCATCGTGCACCCCGACGTGCGCAAGATGCTGCTGACCGCCAAGGCCTATGCCGAAGGTGGCCGCGCGCTGGCCATCTACTGCACGCTGCTGCTGGACAAGGAGCAGCACCACTCCGACGAAAAAGTGCGCAAGGACTCGGGCGAAATCGTTGCCCTGCTCACGCCCATCGTCAAGGCCTTCCTGACCGACAACGGCCACATCGCGACCAACGCCTGCATGCAGGTCTTCGGCGGCCACGGCTTCATCAAGGAATGGGGCATGGAGCAGTTTGTGCGCGACAACCGCATCAACATGATTTACGAAGGCACCAACACCATCCAGTCGCTGGACCTGCTGGGCCGCAAGATCCTGGGCAACAACGGCGCCACGCTGAAGAAATTCGGCAAGCTGGTCGCCGCGCTGATTCTAGAGGAAGGCGTCAACGAGAAGATGGCCGAGTTCATCAACCCGCTGGCCTACCTGGCCGACCAGATGACCAAGTTCACCACAGAGATCGGCTTCAAGGGTTTCCAGAATCCTGATGAAGTGGGCGCCGCTGCGGTGGACTACCTGCGCGTGGCCGGCCACCTGGTGTTCGGCTACTTCTGGGCCCGCATGGCGCAAACCGCGCTGCGCGAGATTGCCGCCGGCAACACCGACAAGTTCTATGTCGCCAAGCTGCAGACCGCACGCTTTTACTTTGCCAAGCTGTTCCCGGAAACCGCGATGCTGATGCGCACCGCGCGTGCCGGTTCGAAATCGCTGATGGAAACCGACGAGGCGTTGGCTTGAAACCATGCGGGGTCAGCCCCCACCCCTGCCCTCCTCCAGTGGGGGAGGGAGCCCCTCATCTCCGCCTTATCCCCTCGCCCTCCGGGAGAGGGTTGGAGTGAGGGCTCTCAGATAAAGGAATACACCATGCAAAAATTCACAGTTAAAAAAGTCGCCGTCCTCGGTGCCGGTGTGATGGGGGCGCAAATCGCCGCCCATTTGGTCAATGTCAAAGTGCCCGTGGTGCTTTTTGACCTGCCCGCGAAAGAGGGCCCGAAGAACGGCATCGTCATCAAGGCGATTGAAGGCCTGAAAAAACTCAAGCCCGCACCTTTGGGCGTGCCGGAAGACGCGGCGCTGATCCAGCAGGCCAACTACGAAGAGCACATGGACGTGCTCAAAGAGTGCGACCTGATCATCGAGGCGATTGCCGAGCGCATGGACTGGAAGACCGACCTGTACCACAAGATCGCGCCCTTTGTGGCCGACGGCGCCATCGTGGCCAGCAACACCTCGGGCCTGTCCATCACCCAACTCAGCGAGGCGCTGCCCGAAGCCATCAAGCCGCGTTTTTGCGGCATCCACTTTTTCAACCCGCCGCGCTACATGACGCTGGTTGAGCTGATCAACACGCCGACCACCGAGCCCAAGGTGCTGGACGACCTGGAAGCGTTTGTCACCAGCGCACTCGGCAAGGGCGTGATCCGCGCGCATGACACGCCCAACTTCATCGCCAACCGCGTCGGCATCGCCGGCATGCTGGCCACCATGAAGGAGGCCGAAGCCTTTGGCCTGACGTATGACGTGGTCGATGACCTGACCGGCAAGAAGCTGGGCCGCGCCAGCTCCGGTACTTTCCGCACGGCCGATGTGGTCGGGCTGGACACCATGGCGCATGTGATCAGGACGCTGCAGGACAATCTGGGCCCCGTGGGCAGCGGAAAAGTGGAAGACCCGTTCTCGGACATCTACGGCACACCGCCGGTGCTGGCCAGGCTGCTTGAAGCCAAGAGCCTGGGCCAGAAAACCGGCGCCGGGTTCTACAAAAAAGAGGGGCGCGACATTTTGCGCCTGGACCCGGAGAGCATGGAGTACGTCGCTGGCGGTGCCAAGGCCAACGAGGTGGTAGGCCGCATGCTGAAAAAGCCGGCCGGCGAACGCCTGAAACTGCTGCGTGAAGCCGAAGGTGCTGAAGCCCGCTTCCTGTGGGCGATCTTGCGCGACCAGTTCCACTATGCCGCCGTGCACCTCGAAAGCATTGCCGAGACCGCGCGCGACATCGACTTCGCTATGCGCTGGGGCTTTGGCGCGAAGCAGGGCCCGTTCGAGCTGTGGCAAGAGGCGGGCTGGCTGCAGGTCGCCAACTGGATCAAGGAAGACATTGAGGCTGGCAAGGCGCTCAGCAAAGCGCCGCTGCCTGACTGGGTCTTCAATGGCCCGGTGGCCGACGCCGGTGGTGTGCACACGGCTGAAGGTTCGTGGAGCGCCTCGGCCAAGAAGTTCATTCCACGCCGCAAGCTGCCGGTGTATGAACGCCAGTTCTTTCCCGAGAACGTGCTGGGTTCCAAGGCACCTGCCTTTGAAACGGCCGGCACCACGTTGCACGAAGACGATGCCATTCGCTTGTGGACGCTGGACGGTGACCAGAACGACGTGCTGATCGCCAGCATCAAGACCAAGATGCACGCCATCAGTCCCGACGTGGCCGAAGGCCTCGCCTTGGGCGTGGACTTGGCCGAGAAGAGCTACAAGGGCCTGGTGATCTGGTCCAACGACGAGATGTTCTCGGCCGGCGCCGACCTGCAGGCCATGCTGCCCGCCTTCATGATGGGCGGCGCCAAGGCGATTGAGGGGGCCGAGGCCGAACTGCAAAACGTCATGCTCAAGCTGCGTTACGCCGCCGTGCCGGTGGTGTCGGCGATTCGCGGCATTGCACTTGGCGGCGGCTGCGAAATGGCGGTGTATTCCGCCAAACGGGTGGCCGCCATGGAAGGCTACATCGGCCTGGTGGAGGTCGGTGTGGGCCTGGTGCCCGGCGCGGGCGGCCTGGCCTACATCGCGCGCCGTGCTGCCGAGAACGCCGCCACGTCGACCAACAAGGACGTGCTGCCTTTCCTGACGGAAGGATTTACAGCCGCCGCCATGGCCAAGGTCGGCACAAGCGCCCTTGAAAGCCGCAAGCTCGGCTACCTGCTGGACAGCGACGTGATCGTGCCGAACAAGGACGAGCTGCTGTTCGTGGCGCTCAATGAAGCGCGTGCCCTGTTCAACTCCGGCTACCGGGCGCCGCACAGGCGGCAATTTCCGGTGGCGGGGCGCAATGGCCTGGCCACCATCAAGGGCCAGCTGGTCAACATGCGCGACGGCGGCTTTATCAGCGCGCACGACTTTCACATCGCCAGCCTGATCGCGGGCGTGGTCTGCGGCGGCGACGTGGATGCCGGAACGCTGGTGACCGAAGAGTATGTGATGACGCTGGAACGCAAGGCCTTCTGCTCGCTGCTCGAACACCCCAAGACGCAGGAACGCATCATGGGCATGATGAGCACCGGTAAGCCGGTGAGGAATTGATGACTGATTTGACGAAGACGCCCCCCAATCGCCTGGAGCGCCAGCTGGATCGGCTCTCCGAAGTGCCGGCCTTTGCGCGCAACTGGTTTCGCAGTGTGATCCTGCGCCGCGCCGTGCCCTTTACCGGGACGGCCGGTCTGGACTTTCTGCAGATGAGCCGCGGCAGCGTCGAGATCGGCATCAAGAACGAGAAGAAGGTGCAAAACCACATCGGCGGCATTCATGCCTCGGCCATGAACCTGCTGGCGGAAACCGCCACCGGCATGGTGGTGGGCATGAATGTGCGCGACGACTGCATTCCGCTGGCCAAGGAGCTGAAGATGGCGTTCAAGAAACGCGCCACCGGCTCATTGCGGGCCGTGGCCACCTTGAATGCCGAGCAGCGCGCGGCCATGCAGGCCAGCGACAAGGGTGAAGTCAAGGTGCAGGTCACGGTGACCGACGAGGCCGGTGTGAACCCGGTCGAGTGCGAATTTGTATGGGCCTGGATTCCCTCCGGTCCACGGAAGTAGCAGCGTGCCATGACAGCCGCCTCAAACTTATCTGGAGCGCCTGCTGATGCAGGTCCCCTCTCCCGCACCCGGGAGAGGGAGCAAGAGCACATTAAAGGAACATCATGAGCAAACAAATCCAGGAAGCCTATATCGTCGCCGCCACGCGCACGCCCATAGGGCGCTCGCACCGGGGCTTTTTCCGCAACACCCGTCCCGACGACCTGCTGGTCAAGGCCCTGCAGGCCGCGTTGGCGCAAGTGCCTTCGCTGGACCCCAAGGCCATTGAAGACATCATCTGCGGCTGCGCGATTCCCGAGGGCCCGCAAGGCCTGAACGTGGCGCGCATCGGCGCCGTGCTGGCCGGCCTGCCCACCAGTGTGGGCGGCATCACCGTCAACCGCTTTTGCGCCTCGGGCCTGTCGGCCGTGCAGATGGCGGCTGACCGCATCCGTGTCGGCGAGGCCGACGTGATGATTGCCGCCGGCACCGAGAGCATGAGCATGGTGCCCATGTCGGGCAACTCGCCCTCGCTGTCGCCCGCCATGTTTGCCAATGACGAGAACATCGGCATTGCCTACGGCATGGGCCTGACCGCCGAGAAGGTGGCACAGCAGTGGAAGGTCTCGCGTGAGGCGCAGGACCAGTTTGCCTATGAGTCCCACATGAAGGCGCTCAAGGCGCAACAGGCCGGCGAGTTCGCCAATGAAATCACCCCCGTCGAAGTGACCGACCGTACGGCCGACCTGGAGACCGGCGAAGTCATCGCCAAAACCCGTACCGTGAGCCTGGACGAAGGTGCGCGACCCGACACCACCGTCGAAGGCTTGTCCAAACTCAAGACGGTATTCGCGGCGCGCGGCTCGGTGACGGCGGGCAACAGCTCGCAAACCTCCGACGGCGCCGGTGCGCTCGTCCTGGCCAGCGAAAAAGCCGTCAAGGAATTCGGCCTCAAGCCGCTCGCCCGTTTCGTGAGCTACGCCGCCAAGGGCGTGCCGCCGGCCATCATGGGCATAGGCCCGATCGAAGCCATTCCCGCGGCGCTGCGCTATGCGGGCCTGAAGCAGGACGACATCGACTGGATCGAGTTGAACGAAGCCTTTGCCGCGCAGTCGCTGGCGGTCATCAACACGCTGGGCTTGAATGCCGCCAAGGTCAACCCCATGGGCGGCGCGATTGCGCTGGGCCACCCGCTGGGCGCCACCGGCGCCGTCCGCGCCGCGACCGTGATCCATGCATTGCACCGCCACCAACTCAGGTACGGCATGGTGACCATGTGCGTGGGCATGGGGCAGGGCGCCGCCGGCATCTTCGAACGGGTGTAGGGCTGCTGCACGAACCTCATGTTGCGTTGGTCCGATGGAGTGGTATCCCGTCACAAAGACGACTGCCTGAACTACCTGGCCGCACACTACGATCATGACGATACATCCCTTTGACCAGGCCCTGCAGCTTGAAGCCGCGGGCAGCGACCGGCCCGACACCTGGCTGGGCCACAGCAGCCCCGACTACTGGAACATGGTCGGCCCGTTTGGCGGCACCACGGCAGCCACCGCGCTGCGCGCTATCCTGCTGCACCCGGCCCTGCTGGGCGAGCCGATTGCGCTCACGGTGAATTACGCCGCGGCCATGGCCGAAGGGCCGTTTGCCGTGACTGCCAAACCGGTGCGCACCAACCGCTCCACCCAGCACTGGACGGTGGAGTTGTCGCAGGCCGACACCTCGGGTGCTGAAGGCGTGGTGATGACGGCGACGGCGGTGACCGCCGCGCGACGCGAAACCTGGAACGTGAACGATACGCCCATGCCTTCCGTGCGGTTTTCGGATTCATCGGCCCGGCTCCGGTTTTCAGCGTCGGCATGGACGAACCGCTACGACCTGCGCCCGGTGCGCGGCGCCATCCCGCAGGTGTGGGATGGCAGCGGCCAGGGCGGTGAAGAAGGCAGCCTGACCCAGCTCTGGGTGCGCGACGAGCCACCGCGCCCGCTGGACTTTGCTTCGCTGGCCGCCATGGCCGATGTGTTTTATCCGCGTGTCTGGCTGCGCCGCGCCACGCGGGTGCCCGCAGGAACGGTCTCCATCACCACCTACTTTCATGCAGACAGCCGGCAACTGGCGCAAAGCGGCATGGGCCATTTATTCGGCCAGGCCAAGGCCCAGGCCTTTCGCAACGGCTTTTTTGACCAGACCGCGCAGCTGTGGAATGAAGCGGGGGCGCTGCTGGCCACGAGCAGCCAGATCGTTTACTACAAGGAGTAGGCCTGCCGTCTTGGATCTGGCCGGGCACTTCCCGCGGCGCCTACACTTGCCTAAACTTGGTCTTTCAACACTGAAATCATCATGAGCACATCCACCTCTGCAGACATCCTCAGCCACGTTGACGCAGGCGTCATGACCCTCACGCTGAACCGCGTGGACAAGAAGAACTCCATCACCGCCGCCATGTACGACGCCCTGGCCGATGCGCTGGAGGCGGCCAACCACGACGCTGCCGTGCGCGTGGTGGTGATCCAGGGCCATGAAAGCATTTTCTCGGCCGGCAACGACATCGGCGATTTTTTGAACAAGCCGCCCTCCACGCCCGACTCACCGGTGTTCCGCTTTCTGCGCGGCATCAGCAGCTTCCCCAAGCCCCTCGTGGCTGCGGTGTGCGGCCCGGCGGTCGGCATAGGCACGACAATGCTGCTGCACTGCGACCTGGTGTATGCGGGCGACAACGCGGCGTTTTCCATGCCCTTCGTCAACCTGGGCCTGTGCCCCGAGGCCGCGTCCAGTTTTCTGGTGCCGCAATTGATGGGCTACCCGCGCGCCGCCGAAGCCCTGCTGCTGGGCGAGCCCTTCATGGCCGAGACCGCGCTGGAGATCGGGCTGATCAACCGTATCGTGCCGCCGACCGAGGTCAACGCGCTGGCGCAAAGGCAGGCCCAGAAGCTGGCGGCCAAGCCGCTGAGCGCGCTGATGGAAACCAAGCGCCTCATGAAAAAAGGCCATGCCGGCATCGTCGCCGAACGCATGGCCGAAGAAGGTGCGAGCTTTGGCCGCATGCTGCAGGAGCCCGCAGCCCGTGAAGCCTTCACCGCCTTCATGGAAAAGCGCCGCCCGGATTTTTCCCAGGTTTAACGGCGCTTTCGCAAAAAACGCCGGCCAGACTTTTCCAAAACATAAGAGCGTTTTCTATAAAAACGCCGTCCGGACTTCAGCAAGGTCTGAAGTACGCGTCCGAAGGACGATCCACGAAGTGGGACGGCACTTTCGCTAAAAGCGCCGCCCGGATTTTCCCGGGTTTGAGGATAAAAGATGCTGCCAGCACAGTCAGAATAAGCGCAGGGTGCTATTGAATTAATAGCGTTTGGTGCGCGTCGTGTGCAAGACAAGACACTACGCCTCCATGGGCTGCACGGGCGGCTCACAGCTGGAATGCCAGCCACCGGATCAGGCCCTCGGAAATTTCACGCACCACGCCCGGTGGCTGCGCGCGGTAGAGCGTCGCGCCGGCCCGCTGCCTTTCGATCCAGTGAGCGAAACGATGGACGTCAGCGGATTCGAAAAAGGCAACCATCATCTCGTAGTTGAGGAACAGGCTGCGTTCATCGAGGTTGGCCGATCCCGCCAGCGCGAGTTCGTTGTCCACGGCGACGGCCTTGGCATGGATCATTCCATCGAGCAGCCACACCCGGGCGCCCGCCGCCGACATTTCGCGCAGCGCTGCCGGGCGCGCCAGATCGGCCAGCCGGTGGTTGGAGCGGCGCGGCAGCACCAGGTCCACGGCAATCCCGCGCCTTGCGGCCAGCGTCAGCGCCATCAGCAAGGTGGCGTCGGGCACGAAATAAGGGGTGACCGCCATGATGCGTGCTTGCGCGGTGAAGCAACTGGAAACGAGCAGCGAATACAGCGTGTCATCAGCCTGGTCCGGGCCGCTGGCGATCAGCTGCGCTCCCGCCGCAGGGCAAGCCGGTGCCGGGGTTTGCGGATGGGGCGCATCGCTGCGGGGTGCTTGTGTCGCGAAGTCCCAGTCCTGATCGAATTGCGCCCGGGCCTGGCGGGCAAGGTCGCCCCGCAAGTCAAAGCTCAAATCGATCCATGGTGCGTTTTGAGAATGGGAGGCTGGGTCGCCGACAAAGTACTCGGCGGCAAGATTGCGGCCGCCGGACCACAGCCTGTGGTCATCGGCAATCACCATCTTGCGGTGATTGCGCAGATTGGTTCGGCCGGGCAGCGCGGATCGAAAGGGCGAAACGAAGAGCGCCACCTCCACCCCGGCAGCAGCCAGACGCCTGCGGTCTGGATGCCCGCCCAGGTACACGCCGATGCCGTCAATCATCAGGCGCACCCGCACGCCATCCTGCGCGCGCTGCACCAGCATGTCCGTGACCTCCTTGCCCAGCGCATCGCGTCCCAGAGTGAAGGTGCAGAGGTCCAGGCTGGAGCGCGCCCCGCCTATCACGGAGCGCAGCGCCTGGAGGGCGTCGTGCCCATCCTGATGAATTGCGAGCTGCTGGTAGGAAGCCGCCGGCGGAAGGCCCATGGCCCCCGCGAGATGCTGGAACCTTGCTGCGGACGTGTCGGAGTGCCGGGCTTTGAAGGGCGCTGCTGGCGGGCGCGCCGACGAAGCACGAACGACCTTGCGGCTGCCAAACAGCAGGTACAGCGGAAGCGCCAGGTAGGGTATCAGTGCGAGCGACACGACCCAGGCGATGGCCGCCGAGGGATGACGGCGCTGCCGCCGTGCATGCGACCCGATGACGTAAACGGCAAGGCCCAGCATTGCCACAAGCCCGTGCAAGGCGGGCCAATGCCGGGTCAGAAGTTCAGCGAGCATGGCTGATCCGGGCGCCGTCGGGCTGGCTCAATCTACCCGCACGAAGTCGATGAAGCCGCGCTCCACGTTGGTGGCCACAAGTTTGACACGGATCTTTTCTCCAACCTCCAGGCCGGCCACGCCCTCCACCAGCTTGCCCTCGGCATGCGGTGAAAAAATCCGTACCCAGACGCCTTTGGCCGCATTGCCGGTCACGATGGCGTCAAAGTGCTGGCCGAGGCGCGACTCGAGCACCAGCGCCGCCTCGGACTTGCGCATTTGCCGCTCCACTTTCTGGGCCGCGTCCTCCTGCTGGCTGCAGTGCAGGGCCAGCTTTCCGAGTTCGACGTCCGGGTAGGGCGGCGGCTTGCCGGTCAACGCTGCCTTCATGAGCCGCGAGGTGACCAGGTCGGGAAAGCGCCGGTTCGGGGCGGTGGCGTGCGTGTAGTTGCGCACGGCCAGGCCGAAGTGGCCTATGGGCGTGCTGCCGGGCGTCTCCACCACATACTCGCCCGAGCCCATGAGCTTCACAATGACGAGCGACAGATCGGGAAAGCGCAGCGGGTCCGCCTTGCGGCGCCTGGCCAGAAAAGCCGCCAGCGCCTGGGCATCGGGCTCGGCCGGCAGCGATTCACCGTAGTTTTTCGCCACCCCCGCGATACGCAGCCAGCGCTCCGGCGAGCGCACCACTCGGCGCAGCGATGCGCGGCCTTGCGCGGCCAGAAAGCGCGCGTTGCAGCCGTTGGTCGCGATCATGAGCTCCTCGATCAGCTGGCGCGCCCGGTTGTGCGCCTGTTGCCGAATGTCAACCACCTTGTCGCCCTCGAACACGGCACGCGGCTGGAAGGTCTCGAACTCCAGCGCGCCTTCGGTGTGCCGCCGCACACGCAGTTGCTGGGCGAGCGCGTCCTGCGTGCGCAGTTGCGCCGCCATGCCGGGGACGGCCGCGGCCGCGGCGGGCAGTTCGCCTTCGCCTTCGAGCCAGGCGGCGACGGCGTCGTAGGTCAGCTTGGCCTTGTTGCGCACCAGCGCCCGGGACACGCTGGAACTCGCCAGCGCGCCGTCGGCGTTGAAGACCATCCCGGTCACCAGCGCCAGCCGGTCCTCGCCGGCATTGAGTGAAGTCAGGTCGGTGGACAGACGCTCAGGCAGCATGGGGAAGATGCGTGCCGAGGTGTAGACCGAGGTCGTGTTCATGTGGGCGTGGTCATCGATGGGACTTCCCTTTTTGACCAGCACATCCACATCGGCAATGGCCACCAGCATCCTGACGGCGCCATCGGCCAGCGGCTCGCAGACCGTCAGCTGGTCCAGGTCCAGCGAATCGTCGTTGTCGATGGAACACCAGAGCAGTCCGGTGAGGTCCTGAATCTCCGGGCCGGCTTCGTGGCCAGGGCCGGTGATGGCGGCCAGCTGCTGGCGGACGCGGTCCGAAAACTCGGGTTCCAGCCCGCGTTCGGTCATGGCGCCGGTGGCGATGCGGACGAGGTCGGAGCGGTGGTGGTGGCTGGCGTACATCGGCTCACTATACCGCCGCCAGCACAGGTTTCACGCCCGTCGGGCGGCCATTGTTGCGGCTCCGGAAGCCTTGAATGTCATCACTCACTCGCTGCGCCTGCGACTCGCGAAGATAGCGGGCTGAAGATACTCGGTCCTGCGTACCTGCACTGTGCTTTAAGGCTCCGCTAATATGGGTGTGTCATAAATACGCCTTTATGAACCACATTGAAACTCTCAATCGCGCTTTTTTTCTGAAGATCAATGCGGGGCCGGGGACGGCGGCATGGATCATCGACAGAGCGGCCCTTGTGGCCGATGACTTGATTTATCTGATACCGGTGCTGCTGGTCGGGCTCTGGCTGTGGGGCCGCGAGGGCAGGCGCAATCTGGCCCTCAGGGCGGCTCTGGTCGCCATGCTTGGCATCGGCTTGAACCAGCTGATAGGCCTTGCGTGGCCACATCCTCGTCCGTTCGCCATCGGTCTGGGACACACCTGGATAGCGCACGCTGCGGATTCGTCGTTTCCCAGCGACCATATGACCGTCTTCAGCAGTATCGGCATCAGTCTGTTGCTGGGCGGCGAGGTCTGGTTCGGCGTGCTCACGCTGGCAGCGGCTTTGTGTGTGGGGTGGGCGCGTGTTTTTCTGGGCGTGCATTACCCGCTGGACATGCTGGGCGCCATCGGCGTGGCCCTGTTCGCCCACGCTGTCATCGCCAGGCCCTGGCGATCCGGCGGGCCGCGGCTGACGCTTTTTGTGGAAAAAATCTACTGGCGGTTGCTGGCGCTGCCCATACAACAGGGCTGGCTACGCCGCTAAATAGTCACCAAAGCCCGGTAGCCAGGGCAGGGATGAGTCGTTCATGCTGCAGCATCTGATTGCCTGGCTCGGGCGTCTCGGCCAATGGGGCTATCTTGTCATCTTCCTTGGTGCGATGCTGGAATCGGCTGCCTTTATCGGCCTGGTGATTCCCGGTGAAAGCCTGGTGTTGGTGGCCGGCTTTTTTGCGGCCCAGGGATTGCTCGATCTTGATGTTCTGATGGCTGTCGTTGCCCTTGGGGCAGCCGTCGGAGACAGCCTCGGTTATGAAATGGGACGCTGGATGGGGCGGCCAGCGCTGGTGCGCTATGGCGGTCGATTGGGTTTGACCGACACACGGATTCACAGGGCGGATGAATTCTTTGCGCGGCATGGCCGCAAAGCCGTGTTTCTGGGGCGATTCGTCGGCTTCGCCCGGGCCCTGGTGCCCTTTCTGGCCGGCTTGTCCCGGATGGCCTATAGAAAGTTCCTGCCCTATAACGTTGCCGGCGCTGTGCTTTGGGCGTCTGCGGTCACGTTGCTGGGGTACTTTTTGGGGGCCGGCTGGCAAGCCGCCGAGCGGTGGATGGGGCGAGCCAGCACATTGCTGGGCGGCATCGTGGTCTTTGCGCTGTTGCTGGTCTGGCTATGGCGCTGGGCCGCGCATCATGAGGCCTTCATCAAGCACGCCTGGAACGGTTTTATTCAGCGGCCGCGTGTCCATGCGCTGCGCGTCCGCTTTGCCTCACAAATCGCCTTTATCCAGGCCAGGCTGTCCCCTCGCGGTTATCTTGGCCTGCAACTCACGACAGGTGCCCTGGTACTGACTGGCGCCAGCTGGCTGTTCGGCGGTATTGCCGAAGATGTCGTCAGCGGTGATCCGCTGACCCTCGTCGATTGGCGCGTGGCTCAATGGTTCCACGCCCATACCGCACCGCGCTTGACCCAGGCCATGCTGGCGGTGACGCACATCCACGACCCCATCCCCGTCACCGTGGCTGCAATGCTGGTGGCCGTGTATCTGGCCTGGAAGAGGGTCTGGTATTGGTTGATTGCCTTGAGTGTGACCGTACCGTTCGGGATGCTGCTCAATGTCCTCATGAAGTATGCGTTTCATCGTGCCCGTCCGAGTTTCGATGTCCCGCTTCTTGTGCTGACAAGCTATAGCTTCCCCAGCGGTCATGTGGCGGGCGCCACCTTGTTCTATGGCGTGGTTGCTGCGATGCTGGTAGCGAAGATCAAGGCCTGGCGGTGGCGCGTGACGATAGTGCTGGCTGCCATCACGCTGGTGGTGCTGGTGGCGCTGACCCGCATGTATCTTGGCGTCCATTACCTGAGCGATGTGCTGGCCGCTTTTGCGGAGGGCGTCGCATGGCTGACGCTGTGCCTGACAGGACTGCATACCTATTGGGTGCACCGCCTTTCGGGGCCAGGTCAGAAATGAAGGCCTATCGAGCGACCATGATGTCTAGGCGCAGGCACCCCCCGCAGGCATCGACCCTCGCCGCAGGGCGCATTGAAAAAGTCGCCGCCGCTCGCTGAAAGGAATTTGCGGCAGCGGCGGTTTGGCCCTTAAATTTCGAAACGAATGCCTTGCGCCAGCGGCAGGCTGGCCCCGTAGTTGACCGTGTTGGTGGCGCGGCGCATGTAGGCCTTCCAGGCGTCCGAACCCGACTCGCGGCCGCCACCGGTTTCCTTTTCACCGCCGAAAGCACCGCCGATTTCCGCGCCGCTGGTGCCGATGTTGACATTGGCGATGCCGCAGTCGGAGCCGCGCGCCGAGGTAAAGCGTTCGGCCTCGCGCAAGTCCTGGGTGAAGACAGCGGAAGACAAGCCATGCACCACCGCATTGTTCATGGCGATGGCATCGTCGAAGTCGTCATAAGGCACGACGTAGAGGATGGGTGCGAAGGTTTCATGCAGCATGGGCCCGGCTTGCTCGGCCAGCTCCACGATGGCGGGCCGCACATAGTGGGCCGAGCCGGCGCCTTGCTCGCGCTGGCCAAAATGCACCTTGGCACCCAGGCCCTTCGCACCTGTCAGCGCGCCTTGCATGGCCTCAAACGCGCGGCCATCAATCAGCGGGCCGACCAGCGTTCCTTCGGTCAGCGGATTGCCCACCGGCAGGCGCGCGAATACTGCCACCAGGCGTTCCACCAGCGCCGGGTAGATGGAGCGGTGCACGATCAGGCGGCGCAGACTGGTGCAGCGCTGGCCGGCCGTGCCGGCGGCGGCAAAGGCCGCGCCGCGCACCACCAGCTCCAGGTTGGCCGAGGGGCAGACGATGGCGGCATTGTTGCCGCCCAGCTCCAGCAGCGAGCGCTTGAACTGCGCTGCGCAGGCCATCGCCACATTCTTGCCCATGGCGGTGGAGCCGGTCGCGCTGACCAGCTTCACATGGGGGTGGTTCACCAGTGCCTCGCCGATGGCGCGCTCGCCGATCAACAGTTCGCTCAGGCCGTCAGCATCCAGCCCCAGTTCCTTGGCGCTGCGCAGCAGCAGGCCGTTCAGTGCGATGGCCGACAGCGGTGTCTTCTCGGAAGGCTTCCAGGCCAGGGTGTTGCCGCAGACCAGGGCCAGCGCGGCGTTCCAGGCGAACACTGCCATCGGGAAATTGAAGGCCGAGATGATGCCGACCACGCCCACCGGATGCCAGGTCTCCAGCAGCTTGTGATCGGGCCGCTCGCTGGCAATCGTCAGGCCGTAGAGCTGGCGCGACAGGCCGACCGCGAATTCGCAAATGTCTATCACCTCCTGCACCTCGCCCAGGCCCTCCTGCAGGATCTTGCCGGTTTCCAGCGAGATCAGCCGCCCGAGCTCGGGCTTGTGGCGCCGCACGGTTTCACCGAAGGCGCGCACCAGCTCGCCGCGCTTGGGGGCGGGCACATCGCGCCAGCTCAGAAAGCGCTGGTGCGACCGGTTGAGAGCCGCATCGAGTTCGGTAGGGCTTGTCGCCGCGATGCGCGCGAGGCGGCTGCCGTCAATGGGGGTGTGAACATCGATGGCCGCGGTCGCCTTGCTGTCGGTGTCGGCGTTGATGCCCAGTGCCTGGAAAATGGACGAAACGTCGTTGGCATGACTCATGATGAAGTCCTTTCGTAGGGAGCGTGAAATGAATTGTTGGCGGGATAAAGAGCAGTTTATGCCTGCAGGCTGCGCAATCCCCGGCCCAGGCGCAGCGCGCCCTCCCGGAGATCTTCCACAGAGGGATTGGCGAAACTCAGCCGCAGCCGGGCTTGCGCCCTGTTGTGCAGGCTGAATGCCGCGCCCGGCACGGCCAGCACGCGGTGCTTCAGCCCGAAGTCCGTCCAGGCCTGCGTTGACATGAGCGGAAGTTCGCTGCCGAGTTGGGCCCAGACGAACATGCCGCCCCGGGGTTCGCTGAATTCGATCAGCCCATCGCAGTGGCTGTGCAGGGCACCGGCCAGCGCGCTGGCTTTCAAGGCGTAGGCCTGGCGCAGCATGCCCAGGTGGGCAGCAAGGCGGCCCGAGGCCAGCATGGCCGTCAGGGTCAGTTGTTCCAGCGAGCCGCTGTGTACATCGGCCGCCTGCTTGGCCAGCACGATGGCGCGGGCGATGTCGGGCGGTGCGAGCAGCATGCCCAGGCGCAGGGCCGGGGCCACCACCTTGGAATAACTCGTCGTGTAGGCGACCTGCGCCGGCGATCCGGCCTGCTGGTTGAGCTGCGCCAGCGAGGGCGGCGGCGGCTCGCCAAACCAGAGCTCGCCATAAGGGTCGTCTTCGACCAGCGTGACGCCGTGCCGCACGGCAAGTTCCAGCAGCCGCAGGCGCCGCGCCAGCGGCATCACCGCGCCGGTGGGGTTGGCAAAATTGGGCACGATATAAAGGACCTTGGGGCGGGCGGCTGTCAGCACGGCCTCCAGCCGGTCCACATTCATCCCCTGGGCGTCGGCAGGCACTTGCACCAGCTGTGCACCCGCAAAGCGAAAGGCCTGCAGGGCGGCCGGGTAGTTGAAGGGCTCGACGGCGATGCCGGCGCCGGGCTCCATCAGGACGCGCGCCAGTAAATCGATGGCCTGCTGCGAGCCGGTGGTGATCAGCACTTCTTCCATCTGGGCCTGCAGGCCGCGCTGCCGCAGCAGTTCCGCGCTGGCCGCTCGCAGCGCGGGCAGGCCTTCGGTCGCACCGTATTGAAGGCTGCGCCCCTGCACGCCGGAGGCCACTTCCAGCAGGCATTCGCGCAGCCAGTCGGCCGGCAACAGCGCGGGATCGGGGTGCCCGCCGGCCAGCGAAATCATGCCTTCCTGCCCGGCCAGCGCCAGCATGGCGCGAATCGGCGAGCCGCTGGCTTGGGCGTAGAGCGGGCGGATTGGTCCGCTTGCGGCCGTCATGCGGCCATCCCATAGCGCGCGCGGCTGAAGCCGCCGCGTGGCGCCAGTACGTCGACCAGGCGCTGCGCCAGCGCGGCCTGCGAGGGCGGCGTGTAGCGGTCATAAAGGGCCTGCACATGCGGCCCCACGCCATGCTCGGCGGAAAAGCAGCCACCATGTTCTTCGACCGCCAGGCGGTACATCGCGGCACGCGCCTCGTCAAAAGCGCGCGGGTTGAACGCGCAGCCGTGCGGCCACACCAGGTTGAAATGCACGCCGCCGTCGCCCAGGTGGCCAAAATCGGCGATCTCGACCTGCGGCAGGTGCTGCGCCAGCCAGGTGCGCGCACTCGCCACAAAAGGCCAGTACTGTGCGCGGGCAAATGAAAGGTCCAGCCCCAGCACATGGCCGTGCGCACGCAGGCCTTCGCCAATGCCATGGCGGATGCGCCACAGCGCTTCATCGCGGCCGACCACCGCGTCGGCGACCAGGCCGGCTTCCATCTGCGCCTGCAGGAAATTCTCCAGCACCTGCGGCAGGTCCAGCTCGCTGGCGGCCAGCGGGCTCGACAGCTCCAGCAGCACCGCATAGTCGGGTGCGTCGCTGCCAAAAGGCAGCGGGCCCGCAGCGCCATGGGCCACGGCCAGCTGCAGTGCGCGGCGCGAGATGCCTTCGAATGCGGAGACGGTATCGCCCAGCCGCGCACCGGCCGCCGCATAGAGCGGCCACACGGCTTCCTGCGATGCGGGCGCCACCAGGGCGGCCACCCGCTGCGCCGGCAGCGGGTGCAGCTTGATCACGGCCTCGGTGACCACGCCCAAGGCGCCGTTGCTGCCGATGAACAGGTGCTTGAAATCCAGGCCCGCATTGTTCTTCATCCAGGCCGGCTCCAGCTGCAGCACTTCTCCGGCCGGCTCGCCCAGCACCACCGTGAGGCCGAGCGTGTTGGCACGCACGTCGCCATAACGCAGCATGCGCGTGCCGCCCGTGTTGGCGGCCAGCATGCCGCCCATGCTCGGGTCGGCCGAGAGGTCGATGGGAAAGCTCAGGCCTGCATCGTGCAGGCGTTCATTGATTTCCGACAGGCGAAAGCCGGCGCTCACGCGCAGCACCCGGTCCAGCGGGTCCAGCTCAAAGCGCTGGCGCAGCCGGTCGGTGCTCAGCACCACATGGCGCGCGGCATCGCAGGGCGTGGCGCCCAGCACCAGGCCGGTGTGGGCGCCCTGGGTGATCAGGTCAATGCCGCACGCTTGCGCCAGTGCGGCCAGGGCAGACACTTCTTCGGTCGTCGCGGGCTTGACCACCGCCAGCGCCTGCCCCGCGCCATAGCGTGCAGGCTGCAGGTAACGCGGCTCAATGGCGGCGCCGGTGCTGACATATTGGGTGCCTATCAGTGCTGCGGCCTGAGCGGTGAAGCCAGGCGCGTGCGATGCTCCAGTCCCGCTCATTTCGCGGCGGCGGTCATGCCAAAAATGCCGGTGGCGTTGCCGGCATCAAAAGCCAGGTCAAGGCGCGGACCTTGTACCGGGTCGTTGGCTGCGGTGCCCACCGCCAGTTCGGCGCGGGTGATGAATTCATAAAACGAGCCCGGCACCGCACGCGTGACCCGGCCTGCAGGCGTGAGGAATTCGCGCTGCACGGTCGCCGCGCGAAACGCGGTCTGGCGCACGCGGCCGCTGGCCGACACCTCCACTTTGTCCTTGATGGGACGGCCCAGTTCGCGCTGGCGCTCGGCGACCGCATCGACGTCGCTGACGCGGTCGGTGGCGTGGTTGAAGGCATTGCCTTCGGTGGCGATCCAGGCCATTTCAGCGGATTCGGCCAGCAGCAGCTCGTAGTCTTCCAGCGCAAACACGCCATGCTGGCGGGCAAAGCATTGGAGCATCGTCGGCAGCAGCCGCAAGGCCTGTTGCAGTGGCAACTTACCGTCGCGCGCCAGTTGCTCCAGGTCGGCCACGTCCTGTGGGCCCAGCGGGTCGCGCGATGTGGACAGCACCCGCGTGACGGCGCTCTGGAAGGGGGCCGAGAACTGCTCCGGATGCAGTTCCGACACAAAGAATTGCGCAATCTCCTGTGGAAAATCCTCGTGGCAGTAGGCGCGGCCGGTCATCTTCAGGCGTGGCAGGGGGTAGGTGCCTTCCAGCGTGAAACCCAGCGGGCGCAGCAATCGGGTGAACGCCGCTTCGCCGGCCGGCAGCGCGCCGCCGGGCCAGCGCACCGTGCGCAGCGCGCCATGATCGAAGACCACTTGCCGTTGCTGCCCGACCACATCGCTGGCCATGTAGTCCTGCGCCGCGGGTACCCGCTGCAACAAGCCATGGAACAAGGCCATGTTCAGGGCCTGGGCCAGCTCGGCGCGCGTCACCGTGCCGGGCACACCGGACTGCAGAGCGGGATGGACGTACATCTGCTCATGGATTTGTTGTACCGCTTCGGGGGGCAGGCAGCTTTCAAGGAGAGTCTGAAGGTTGGTCATTTGTCAGGGGAGTTTTGGCTTGCAGAAGTGGAATTCTCGGGAAATTCAGGGGCCTGCGCAAAGGATGTATTTCGATGAATGCATGAGATACATTCATGTGATGCGGAGAAAAATTCCTTCCACCCAAGCCTTGTTGGCCTTTGAAGCGGCGGCACATCGCGGCAGTTTCACCTTGGCGGCGCAAGACTTGTCGGTGAGTCAGAGCGCTATCAGTCACCAGATCCTGGGCCTGGAGCAGGACCTCGATGTGAGCCTCTTTCTGCGCCTGCCGCGCCAGCTGGTGTTGACCGACGCCGGGCGCTCGCTGCTGTCGCGCGTCAGTCCCGCGCTGGATGCATTGGAAGCGGCGATTCTGGACCTGGCCTCGTCCAAGGGCGAGGGCGGCACGCTGGAGCTCGGCGTGGTGCCCACCTTTGCGACCAAGTGGCTGATTCCCCGCATGCCCTCCTTCCTCAAGGCGCATCCGCATGTGACGCTGAACCTGTCCACCCGCCTGCTGCCTTTTGACTTTTCGCTGACTGGCCTGGATGCGGCGATTCACTACGGCCGGCCCGACTGGCCCGGCACCGAGTCGGAGTACCTGATGGGCGAGGACAGCGTGGTGGTGTGCAGCCCGTCGCTGATGAAAAAGCGCCAGCTGCGGCGGCCGGCCGACGTGCTGAAGTTCACGCTGATCCACCAGAGCACGCGCCCGCACGCCTGGCGCGACTGGCTGCGCCTGGCCGGCATCGATGACGCGCAAGGTGCCAGTGTTGGCCCGAAGTACGAGTTGTTTTCCATGATCGCCCAGGCCGTCAAGGCGGGGCTGGGGCTGGCCGTGTTGCCGCGCTTTCTGGTGGCCGACGAGATTGCCGACGGTACCCTGGCCGTGCCGTTTGAGCTGTCATTGACGTCCGACTTTGCCTATTACCTGGTCTGGCCCACACAAAAGGCCAATTGGCGCCCCCTGCTGAAACTGCGCCACTGGCTGCGCGAGCAGGCGGCCGCACCGGCGTAAGTGCAGCCGTGCGCAGTCTCAGTCGCTGTCCTGCGGCGCCAGGCTTTGCGCCGGCCGGCGCAGGGTGGTGTCAAAAGGATTGAGCTGCGCGCCAATGGCCGTGGCCTCGCGCTTGAGCAGTTCCACCACCGTCGGCAGGCGGTCGGGGCTGAGCCGTGAGGAAATCGTGCCGACACTGAGCGCGGCCACGGCGCGGCCTTCGCGGTCCAGCACCGGCACGCCGACGCCGGCCATGCCGTCGAGCAGATTGGTGTTGCGCCCGGCATAACCCAGCTCGCGCACGCGTTCGATTTCCGTGCGCAGGTAGACCTCGTCATAGACGCCGTATTCGCGCACCCGCGGCAGGTTGTAGCGGATCACCTCCTCGCGTTCGCGCTCCGGCAGGAATGCCAGGATGGCCAGGCTGCCCTGGCCCATGCCCAGCGCCACCCGGCCGCCGATGTCGCCGGTGAATGAGCGGATCGGAAACGGCCCTTCGCTGCGGTCCAGGCATACCGCATCGAAGCCGCTGCGCACCAGCAGGAAGATGGTGTCGCCCAGGCTGGCGCACAGCCGCAGCATGGACGGGCGGCACAGCGCGCGCAAGTCCATGGAATTGCCGGCCTGCGCGGCCAGCGCAAAAAAATCAATGCTCAGGCGGTAGAGCTTGGAGGGGGCGTCCTGCTCCACGACATGCTCGGCCACCAGGCTTTGCAGCAGGCGGTGGGTGGTGGCCTGCGTCAGGCCGGTGGCCTTTGCAATATGGGTGATGCGCCCGCCCTTGGCCTGGGTGCTGGCCAGCGCCCGGAGGATGGCAAAAGCCCGCTGCACGCTGCTGGAGGCGCTGTCTTCGTCTTTCATGGCATTTCTTTCATCGGAATGAAGTTTGAAGTAATTTTATAGAAATTCCGTTGGTCAGAATAAATTAAAAAAATATCTCTATATACGGAATAACCTGTTGACGATTTTTTCTATCATGCCCTAGCATAAGCGTCATCAAAGTGTCATCGCGTTGCATGTCGCGGCGCTGATCGCACCCTGTTTTCGGAGCTTGCCGATGTCTTTCCTGACCCTGACGAATGTGAACAAGGCCTATGGCGCCACGCGCGCCGTGATCGACATGAACCTGTCGGTGGAAAAAGGCGAATTTGTCTCGCTGCTCGGGCCCTCGGGCTGCGGCAAGACCACAACGCTGCAAATGATTGCGGGTTTTGCCGACGTCACCGCCGGCCGCATCACGCTGGATGGCCGCAACATCACCCATGCCAAACCGAATACCCGCGGCCTGGGCATCGTGTTCCAGAGCTACGCGCTGTTTCCGCACATGAGCGTGCACGACAACGTGAGCTTTGGCCTGGAAATGCTGCGCGTGCCCAAAAGCGAGCGCGCTGAACGTGTGAAGGCCGCGCTGGCGCTGGTGCACCTGGAGGCGCATGCCACGCGCTACCCGCGCGAGCTCTCCGGCGGCCAGCGCCAGCGGGTTGCCCTGGCCCGGGCCCTGGTGATCGAGCCGCCGGTGCTGCTGCTTGACGAGCCGTTGTCCAACCTGGACGCCAAGCTGCGCGAGGAAATGCAGTTCGAGCTGCGGCAGATCCAGCGCAAGGTGGGCACCACCACGGTGATGGTGACGCACGACCAGACCGAGGCCATGTCCATCAGCGACCGCGTGGTGGTGATGGAAGCCGGCCGTGTCACGCAAATCGACCAGCCGCACCGCCTCTACGAGCATCCGCAAACGCGCTTCATCTCCAGCTTTGTCGGCAAGGCCAACCTGCTGGAAGGCCGGGTCACGGCCATCGGCGCGTGGGCCACGGTGAACCTGGGCACGGTGTCGCTGGAGGTCGAGGCGCCGGGGGCCGCCGCGGGCGACGCCGTGGTGCTGAGCCTGCGGCCCGAAAAAATCCGGCTTGTGCCCCAGGGCCAGGGATGTCTTGCCGGTACGGTGCGCGAGCGCTTTTTCCTGGGCAGCCAGTGGCTTTACCAGGTGGCAACGGCCGCCGGTGAGCTGGTGGTGGTCTGCCCCAATGACGGCGCAGTGCCTGCCGAAGAGGGCCAGGGCATAGGCCTGGACTGGCCGGTGCAGCAGGTGCGCCTGTTGCCCGGAGCCAGGCATTTGGCGCATGAGCCGCAGCGTGCGCTGGAGGCGGTGGCATGAGCGCTGCATCCATAGCCGCGCCGCTACCTGCCGTTTCGATGTCCGGGACCTCGCGCGCACCGTGGCTGTTGTCGGCGCCGGCCTTCGTGCTGTTTGCCTGCCTGCTGCTGGTGCCGCTGGCGCTCACGGCCGTGCTGTCCTTTCAGATGTTCGACCATGCCACCGGCGTCAAGAACAGTTTCACGCTGGCGCATTACGCCGCGGTGCTGACGGACGATTACTACCATGCCATCTTCTGGCGCACCTTGTGGATATCGGCGCTCACCACGCTGATCTGCGTGCTGGTCGGCGCGCCAGAGGCCTATGTGCTGAGCCGCATGCGCAGCCCGTGGCGCTCCATCTTGTTGCTGGTGGTGCTGGCGCCGCTGCTGGTCTCGGTGGTGGTGCGCGCCTTCGGCTGGAGCATGCTGCTGGGCCCCGAGGGCCTGGTGAACCAGGTGGTGCGCGCCGTGGGCCTGCCGCCCATGCGCATTCTCTACACCGAAGCCGCGGTCGTCATCGCGCTGGTGCATGTGATGCTGCCCTTCATGGTGATCCCGGTGTGGACCTCGCTGCAAAAGCTCGATCCCGGCGTGGAAGACGCCGCGCTGTCGCTCAGGGCTTCGCATTTCACCACGGTGCGGCGCGTGATTTTTCCGCAGGTGTTGCCCGGTGTGCTGTCCGGCAGCCTGATCGTGTTCGGCCTCTCCGCCAGCGCCTTTGCCATTCCCGGCCTGCTGGGCGGGCGGCGCCTGAAGATGGTGGCCACGGTGGTGTACGACGAATACCTGCACGAACTCAACTGGCCTTTGGGCGCGGCGATTGCGCTGACGCTGCTGCTGGCCAACCTGGCCTTGATGCTCAGCTACAACCGCGTGCTTGAGCGCTCCTACAAAAAGGCGATGGGGTAATCATGTCAAAAAACGGTCCCATCGCGCTGCTCTTCAACGCCCTCGTCATCGCCTTCATGATGGCGCCCCTCGTCATCGTCTGCGTGGTGGCCTTCACGCCCGGCAACACGCTCAGCATTCCCACGACGCAGTTTTCGCTGCGCTGGTTCAAGGCGGTGTTTGCCCATTCCGACTTTGTGCAGTCCTTCAAGAACAGCCTGTGGCTCGCCTTCCTGTCGGCCACGCTGGCCACCGCTATTGCCGTTCCTGCCGGGCTGGCCATCGCGCGCCACAGCTTCCCGGGCCGCAATTTCCTTAACGGCCTGTTTCTGTCGCCGCTGATCATTCCGCACCTGGTGCTGGGCGTGGCGCTGCTGCGCACCTTTTCGCTGATAGGCGCGACCGGCAGCTTCTTCTGGCTGGCCCTGGCGCATGTGGTCATCATCACGCCCTATGCGCTGCGGCTGGTGCTGGCTTCCGTGGAAGGGAGCGACCGCAGCGCTGAGCAGGCCGCCCTGTCGCTGGGCGCCAGCCAGGCCACGGTGTTCCGGCGCATCACCTTGCCGATGATTTTGCCCGGCGTGACCGGCGGCTGGCTGCTCGCCTTCATCAACAGCTTTGACGAAGTGACCATGTCCATCTTTGTCACGGCGCCGTCCACCGTGACGCTGCCGGTACGCATGTACATGTATGCCACCGAATCGATTGACCCGCTGATGGCGGCCGTCTCGGCGCTCATGGTGGCGCTCACCGCCGTCGCCATGCTGGTGCTGGACCGCGTCTACGGCCTCGACAAGATTCTGGTGGGGCACAAATGACCCCGTTCACCAAGGAAAGACCCGTGGCACTTCTTCAACGCGTGGCCGAAACCGACCGCAGGCCGGTGGGCTTTGTGCTCAACGGCCAGGCGCTCACCGCGCTGGTCGGTGACACCGTGCTGACCGCGGTACTGACGCACAGCGCGCAGTTGCGCCGCAGCGAGTTCAGCGGCGAGCCGCGCGCCGGTTTTTGCATGATGGGCGCCTGCCAGGACTGCTGGATCAGCACCGAATCGGGCCAGCGCCTGCGCGCTTGCGCCACCTTTATTGAAGAGGGCATGCGTCTGGTCACGGGCGTGGAGGGGCTCGAATGACGAAAACCCTGCAAGCCGTCATTGTGGGTGCCGGGCCGGCGGGTGTGCGCGCGGCCCAGACGCTGGTGGCGCACGGCGTGCGGCCGGTGGTGGTGGATGAAGCGCCACGCTGGGGTGGGCAGATTTATCGCCAGCCGCCCGTCGGTTTCAACCGGTCCAAGCAAACGCTGTACGGTTTTGAGGCCAAGCGTGCCGACGCGCTGCACGGCGCCATGGCCGGCATCCTGGGCCGTATTGACTACCGGCCCGACACCCTGGTCTGGAGCGCCGAAGGCGGCCGGCTTGATCTGCTCAGCCGCGGGCGCATGGGCACGCTGCCCTACAGCCAGCTCATTGTGGCCACCGGCGCAACCGATCGCGTCTTGCCGTTTCCGGGCTGGACGCTGCCCGGCGTCTATACGCTGGGCGCTGCGCAGGTGGCGCTGAAGTACCAGGGCTGCGCCATCGGCTCGCGCGTGGTTATCGCCGGCACCGGGCCTCTGCTCTACCTGGTCGCCTACCAGTATGCGAAAGCCGGCGCGAAGGTGGTCGCGGTGCTGGACACCGCCGGTTTCAAGGACAAGGCGGCAGCCGTGCCCGCCATGCTGCGCCAGCCGGCGGTGTTCGCCAAAGGCCTGTATTACCTGGGCTGGCTGCTGGCGCACGGCGTGCCGGTGCACCAGGGCGTGCGGCTGCTGCGCGCCACGGGTGACATGCAGGTTGCGGCCATGCGCTGGCGAGACGGGGCCAACGAGCGCGAAGTGGCCTGCGATGCCGTGGCCTTCGGCTATGCGCTGCGCTCCGAAACCCAGCTGGCCGACCTGCTGGGCTGCCGTTTCAGCTACAACGCCTTGCAGCGCGCCGCGCTGCCCGAGCGCGATGCGGCAGGGCGATCCAGCGTGCCGGGCGTGTACCTGGCGGGCGATGGGGCCGGCATCATGGGCGCCGACGCCGCCGAGTGGGCGGGCGAGCGCGCGGCGCTGGCGCTGCTGGCGGATGCCGGCAAGGCCGTGGATGCTGTGCGGGCCTCTGAACTGGAAGCCCGGCTGGCGCGCACGGCAGCCTTTCGCATCGGGCTGGAGCGCGCCTTTCCCTTCCCGCAGGACTGGGCCGCCAGCGCACCCGACGAGCTGGTGATTTGCCGCTGCGAGGAAATCACGGCGGGCCAATTGCGGCAATGCGCGAGTGACACCGGTGCGCGCGAAATGAACCGGCTCAAGGCGTTGACGCGCGTGGGCATGGGCCGCTGCCAGGGCCGCACCTGTGGCGTGGCTGCGGCAGAAATCCTGGCGCAGGCCTGTGCGGTGGCGCCCGATGCCGTGGGCCGGCTGCGCGGCCAGGCACCCATCAAGCCCTTGCCCTTTGCGGTGATGGCGCGGGTGGACGGGGAGACCGCATGATGGAACGCATTTCTGCCGACGTGGCCATTATTGGCGGCGGCATCATGGGCTCGTCGGCCGCCTTGTTCCTGCGCCGCATGGGCCTGTCGGTGGTCTTGCTGGAGCGCGACCTTTGCGGCTCGCGTTCCAGCGGCGTGAACTATGGCGGCGTGCGGCGCCAGGGCCGGCCGCTCAGCCAATTGCCGCTGTCGCAGCGCGCCCAGGGCATCTGGTCCCAGCTGCCGGAACTCATAGGCATTGACGGCGAATACCTGCGCTCCGGTCACCTGAAAATTGCGCGCAGCGAGGCCGATCTGGCCGCGCTGGAAAGCTACCGGGAGCACACGCGGGACTTCGGCATGGCGCTCGAAATGCTGTCCGCGCGCGCCTTGCGCGAGCGCTGCCCCTGGCTGGGAAAAGCCGCCGTGGGTGCGTCCCTGTGCCCGGAGGACGGACAGGCCAATCCGCGTCTGGTGTCGCCGGCCTTTGCCTTGGCCGCGCGGCGGCTGGGCGCGGATGTGCGCGAGCAGACGCGCATCGACGAAGCGGCGCACGACGGTTCGGCGTTTGTAATGCGCTCGGGCGATGCGCTGGAAGTCCGCGCCAGGCATTTACTCAACTGTGCGGGCGCTTGGGCCGGCACCATTGCGGCGCAGTTTGGTGATGCCGTGCCCATGGAGTCCGGCCATCCCGAAATGGCGGTGACCGAACCCCTGCCGGTGTTCCTGAATTTCAGCCTGGGCGTGGAAGGCGGCGGCGTTTACGCGCGGCAGGTGGCGCGCGGCAATTGCGTCATCGGTGGCGGCCGGGGCTATGCGCTGGACGACCAGCGCGCCCGGGTGCAGCGCAGCGGCCTGGCCACGCTGATGCAGCAGACTGTTGAACTGCTGCCGACGCTGCGCAATGCCCACATCATCCGCACCTGGAGCGGCACCGAAGGCTATTTACCGGACCGCCAGCCGGTGCTGGGCCCCAGCGCCACCACACCGGGCCTGATTCATGCATTCGGTTTTGCCGGCGGCGGTTTCCAGCTTGGTCCCGCCGTCGGTGCGGTGCTGGCCGACCTGGTGCGTGATGGTCAAACCGCCACACCGCTGGCCGCATTTTCTGTTTCACGTTTTACTTCAAACCCGCGTGTGGCAACCACCGGACTTGTCCCGTCAGCTGTTGTCTAGCCCTCGATGTTTAACCTTGTTTCCAGGAGAAGCTCATGAACCTGTCCTCACGTTTCTTGTCCGCCCGCATCACTGCGGTGTCTTTCGCCGTTGCCGTGGCCGGCATGTCCGCCAGCGTGGCCATGGCCCAAACCAAAACCCTGTATATCGGCATGAATGGCGGGGTGATGGAAAAAACCTGGACCGAACATGTTTTCCCGGCATTCGAAAAAGCCAACAACGTGAAAGTGGTGGTGGTGCCCGGCACCTCATCCGACATTCTGGCCAAGGCCCAGGCTAACAAGGACAAGCCGCAAATGCACGTCATGTTTCTGGACGACGGCATCATGGTGCGCGCCATTGGCATGGGCTTGTGCGAAAAGATGAAGCCCAGCGCGGCGCTCAATGAAGTGTATCCCGCCGCCCGCTTCAAGGGCGACATGGCGACCGGCGTGACCATGGGCATGACGGGCCTGGTCTACAACAAGAAAATGTTTGCCGAAAAAGGCTGGCCCGCGCCCACCTCGTGGATGGACCTGGCCGACCCGAAATTCAAGGGCAAGGTCGTGTTCCAGTCGCTGTCGTCTTCGACCTTTGGCCTGCATGGCTTCCTGATGTTCAACCGCATCAAGGGCGGCACCGACAAAAACGTCGAGCCCGGATTCAACGCCTGGAAGACCAGCATAGGCAGCAATGTGCTCGAATACATCCCCAGTTCGGCCAAGTTGTCAGAAATGATGCAGACCGGCGAAGCCGCCATTGCGCCACTGACCCCCACCGCCGTAGCCGGCCTTCAGGAAAAAGGCATCGCGGTCGAATACGCACAGCCCAAGGAGGGCTCGGTGGTGCTGATGTCGGCCGAGTGCGTTCTTGCCAACAACAGCGAACCGGTGCTGGCGCAAAAGCTGGCCGAATACCTGCTCACTGCCGAGGCACAGGCTGCCGGCTTGCAGCACGGCAACCAGATTCCGTCCAACCCCAAATCGCAGGCCGTGGGCGACGATGCCAAGCGCAAACTCAAACAGTTTGGCGACTACATGAAGACGGCCGTCACCGTCGACTGGGACGTGATCAACGAAAACCGCCCGGCCTGGAATGCGCGCTGGAACAAGACGGTCGAGCGCTGATTCGCTGACCGCGTGGCTGGCTGGCAGATGAGGGCGGGAGCCCGCCCCTGCCAGCCAGGCGCGTTAGGTGTGCTTTGGGCATGAACTGGTGCTACGCCCTTTTATGATGGGCTTGGTGTGCTATAAAAAGCAGAGCAGAGAAACCATCACATTCCCCACGCTTTAGCAGGAGAGCTTCAGCGGAAAGTAGCGTCAATATGTACTTATCGATAGTCAGCATTGACCTATGGTTCGATAAAGTTGTTACCCTGCCGCACATCCCTCCAAAAGTAAATCAAAGAAGCAGTTACTTTGTTGAAGTCACAAAACCCGGGTTAAAAGCGCACGCTCTAGACACAACACATTTGTTGTGTAAAATACCTTGGTGTCCTCCATTCCACTTGTCTCCACTGACCGTCAGGCTCGCGATCTCGAAGCCGAGATCGATAAGATTTCTTTGGCTTTATCGTCTGATCAAACGCTTAAGTCCATCATCGAAGGCTTACCCGAACTAGCTATCGAAGGCATTCGCCGTTCGCTGACCACCGAAAAACGCGAACTGACCGAGAAGCTCGAAGCCTTCCGTCTTGCTCAAGAAGGCAATACGGCGCTAATGCAAGAACAGGTAGGCAACGATTTGGGCGACCTCCTGATCGTTGCTCGGCTTGCTCAAAACTGGAAGCAGAAGGATCTAGCAAGGAAGCTAGGCAGGCAGGAGCAGTCAATACAGCGTTGGGAATCCGAGCGGTATCGCAGTATTAGTCTTGGAAACTTTATGAAAGTGGCCCGCGCTCTTTCTGTCGAGTTCTCTGCTCAGTTCCAGCCGTCCCACATGGCGAAGTGGCTGCCACCTCCGGATTTAAGCCAGGCTGAGGTCCAAAAAGTGCTGAAGCATGCCCGAACTCATAACTGGTTCGAGGACCAAGATTCGGATCAAGAGGATCGCAGCAAGCGACTAATTCGTTATGTGTCGGAGCACGTCACAAGATATGGAACACCCTCGTTACTGAGAACTGGCATTAACGTCAAGGATCATTCTGAAGATTGGGTACTACTTTCCTGGAAAGCGCAGGTTACTCGTTGTGCAGAGCGCATCATTGACAGTGAGCAACTCTCATATCGGCCATTGGATGTGTCTTGGCTGAGGCAGTTGGCCAAGCTTAGTGCGAACGCGGAAGGGCCGTTGCAAGCACAGACACTGCTAAAAAAGCATGGGATCGTGCTCATCATCGAGAGAAACATTCCAGGCATGGAAGTCGATGGTGCAGCTTTTCTGGTCGAAAGCATTCCGGTCATCGGATTGACTCTACGGCGCGATGCACTAGACAACTTCTGGTTCACGTTAATGCATGAGGTCGCTCACGTCATCCTGCACTACAAGACTGGCCTAGCATCCGGATTTTTTGACGATGTCGAGCACGCGGAAGTAGATGAGTTCGAGCAGGAGGCCAACAAGTTCGCATCGGACCTGCTGGTGCCCGAGGAACTATGGTCGCGCACGCCCGCGCGAATTGCCAAGACGTCCGCGCCGATTGAAAATCTGGCTAAGCAACTGAATATTGCGCCCGCCATCATTTTTGGCCGAATTCGCTTCGAGCGTAAAAACTACACGATCTTTTCGGACAAGATCGGTCGGGGTACAGTCCGCAAACTTTTCCTACCTGAGGTTAAAGATGAATAGTCGCAAGCGGTTTATCTACATGTCAACACTTCGCATGAAGATGGGAGAGATGGAAGGACTGTCCTGGTTGCGCAGCGATGTCGCCGATTGCGTCATCCCCAATTTGATCGTGCCGCCTGCCAAAGAGCGCAGCAGCTCAAGCCAGGAATCGCTCTTTGCCGGAGGCAAGTCCATTCCCGATGTGGGCGGTGTGTTGGCAAAGTACTGGGTTCATCGGCCCGCCTTCGTTGACCCTCGGGTGCTTTTCAAGGAGTACGGCACGGAGAATGCGGTGAGCTGGCTCCCTGCACTTTTCAGCCGCGCACGCAACTTGAGCGTGATCGCCATCCCCGTCGCCAGCTTGGTCACACTGGAGACGATGGGCGTCGCCGCCTTCAAGGCTGCGATTTCACGCGGCGATGGCATGAAGTTCGGCTTGTCTATCCTGTCGGGCGACATGACTGATCCCAATGTGGGAACTCGCGTCCAGGCGGTACTGGCGGGTTTGAGCTTAAGACCCTCGGAGTGCGCCGTGATTGCCGACTTCACGGATGCGGACCTTTCTGAGCCCTCATTTGTTGCTCCCATCATTCGCGGCGCACTGGAGCAACTGCAAAGTCTCGGCCAGTGGCAAATGATCGTCTTCCGGGGCACGCACTATCCAGAAAAGAATCCGGCCAAGCCTGGGCAAACTTTTATTCAACCCCGCAACGAGTGGCACGCCTGGACGGAAGCCGTCAAGTTCGACCCGTCAACGGCACACCAGATGGTGTTCGGGGATTTTGCGGCGGACAATGCCAAGATCGACTTCAAGGCGGGTCGTGCGCAGGCGATCCGACATTGCCGTTACACCACCGCATCGGACTGGCTCGTGACGCGAGGAAATGGCGAGGGCTCTGACTACGAGGTCATGAAGGATGTCTTTGAGCGGATCGTGGACAGCGGGGAGTTCTCCGGCCCGACCTTTTCCAATGCAGATGCGTACATCTACGATGTGGCCCGCAACAACTCATCGAAGGCCGGCAATGCAACGACTTGGCGCCAGGTGAACACGACGCACCACATTACCCGAGTGGTTGCGGATATAGCTACAGTTCGCAAGATTCCTATCTCGACGTTGCCCAACGCTCCAGCCGGAGCGCAGCAATCTTTGGAACTAACTCGATAGTCACCGTTCAGCCGGTAGGGGTTTAGCCGAGTGTGAGGCACCAGAGCCATGGATCATGACTTAGACGCCATCATCGGCGTGCATCGTCGAGGGGTGCTCATACTGGCACGCTGTTACTGCACTGAGTGCTGCTAGCTATCGATAACTGCCTATGGTCGATGCCTGGGCGACTTGACGATTCTTTGCAGAAGCAGGATATGCAACATTTTCACAAAGCAATTGATTGCTAAAAATATCGTCTTTTGCTAAGGTCTGTCCCCATGGACAAACCCGCTGCGCGCGCCCGCCCTGCCGCTCGCGTTCCCACTGAGCCTCAGAGCGCGCCCGCTGCTTCAGGAAAGCGGCCGCGCGGCCGCCCCCGCAAAACCCTGGACGAACGAGACGACGGTAACCGGCGGGTGGAACTGGTCAATGCCGCGGCCCGGCTGTTTCACAAGAAGGGTTTTGACGCCACCAGCACGCGCGACATCGCCGCGGCGGTGGGCATGCACAGCGGCTCGCCCTTTTATCACTTCAAAAGCAAGGGCGCGCTGCTCTACGCCGTGGTGGACGAGGGCATGCGCTCCGCCATTGCGCGGCAGACGGCGGTCCTGCAAGCCGCCGCGCAGGCAGCGCCCGACCCGTCCGCCCTGCTTCGCGTGCTGGTCCACAATCATTTCGATGTATTGCTGGGTCCGGGCAGTGATTTCATTCCCGTCATGCTTTACGAATCGCGGGCGCTCACGGCGAGGCAACGGGCATCGCTGGCCAAACTGCGCAGCGACTACGAGGCCGTCTGGGTGCCCGTATTGGAGGCCCTGACCCGCACGGGCCGACTCAAGGCCCCCCTCAAGCTGGCGCGCCTGCTGATCTTTGGCGCACTCAACTGGTCGGTGCAATGGTTTGATGCCCGCAAGGATGCTTCCCTGGATGACCTGGCGGACGCGGCCATGGCGCTTTTTTTGCAGGCCCCCTGCTCGTCATGAAGCGCTTGATCGCCGTGAGGCAGGGGCGGTGGGCTGCGCCGCGCACGGGCTGCTCGGGCTGGCATGTTGAAAAATTTTGAAGGACTGCGCCGAATGACAACCAGAACGATGAGCAAAGCACTGACCGCCCCCGCTGTTCCCGACATTGAATTTGAAGAAGAGTTCGTCACGGGCCTCAAAAACATCTTTGAAGAAAAGATAGTTTTCAACAAATTGCTGGGCCTGAAGATCAGCTCGCTCAGGGCCGACCGGGTGATGGCCCGCATCGACATGCGCAACGAGCTGATAGGCCACTATGCCCACAACCGCATTCACGGCGGCGTGATCAGCGCCGGGCTGGACGCCATGGGCGGGCTGGCGGTGATGGCGGCCATTGGTGCGCGCCACATGGACGAAACGCCCCTGCAGCGGCTGCACCGTTTTGCCAAGCTCGGCACGATTGACCTGCGGGTGGACTATTTGCGTCCCGGCATAGGCGATCACTTTGAGCTGCGCGCCGAGGTGCTGCGCCTGGGCTCGCGGGTGGCGAGCACGCGCATGGAGTTTCTGGGGGCCGACGGCAAGCTTTTTTCCACGGCGGCTGCGGCTTATATCGTCTCGTAGTTTTCCGCGCCTAAGGCCGGCACCGGATTTTCTGGAAGCCGCCGCAAGCTATCCGTTGCAGGCGTTCCCGAGCATGTCCAGAAAGCGCTGGCGCCACCAGTGCACATCCTGCTCCCGGATATTTTTAAGCAGCCTCTGGTGCCGCGCCTGCCGCTCTTGCAACGGCATCTGAAGCGCCCGCTGCATGGTGTCCGCCGTGCCGTCTGTGTCGTAGGGGTTGACCAGCAAGGCCTCTTTCAGCTGCTCCGCAGCCCCCGCAAAGCGGGACAGCACCAGCACCCCGGGATCTGCCGGGTCCTGCGCGGCAATGAATTCCTTGGCCACCAGATTCATGCCGTCGCGCAGCGGCGTGACCAGCGCCACCCGTGCCGCGCGGTAAAGCCCGGGCAGGCGCTTGCGCGCCACATTGCGGTGGATGAAGCGGACGGGCATCCAGTCCAGCTCGCCAAAGTTGCCATTGGTGGCGCCGCACAGACTCTCCAGTTCCTGGAGCAGGTCGGTGTAGGTCCCCATGTCTTCCCGGCTTGGCGAGGCAATCTGGATCAGCGTGGCGCTGCGAATGTTTTCCGGGTATTTTTTTAGCAGGGCCTCAAACGCGCGCAAGCGTTGCGGCAGGCCTTTGGAATAGTCCAGACGCTCCACGCCCAGCAGCAGTTTGCGGCGCGAATACTCCTCTTTCATGCGGTCATACATGTCGCTCGCTTCCTTGCCATGCGTGAGCGCTGCGAATTCATCCACGTCAATGCCAATCGGGAAGGCTCCTGCCTGCACGGTGCGGTGAAAGGCCCGAAAACGATGCTCACCCAGGTCCACGGCACCGGCCTCGGCCTGCACATAGCGCGAAAAGTTTTGCAGGTCGGCCTCGCTCTGAAAGCCCAACAGGTCGTAGTCAAACATGGCACGCATCAGCCATTCGTGCTGGGGGATGGCCGCCAGCACCTGCTGCGGCGGCAGCGGAATGTGCAGGAAAAACCCGATGCGTTGGGTAGCGCCCAAGGCGCGCAATTCGGCGGCCAGCGGAATCAGGTGGTAGTCGTGCACCCAGAGGATGTCGTCGGGTTTGAGTTGCGTCATCAGCTTGCGTGCAAACAGCTGGTTCACGCGGCGGTAGGCGCCGATGAAACCCGCGTCAAAACGCGCCAGATCCAGCCGGTAATGAAACACCGGCCAGAGCACGCCGTTGCTGTAGCCCAGGTAATAGCCGGCGTGGTCTTCGGCGGACAGGTCCACGGTGGCCAGTGTGACGTTGCCGGCTTGCTGCACATGCAGCTCGCCTTCGCCGGGGGCCCCGCCCTCAACCACGGTGCCGCTCCAGCCGAACCAGAGTCCACCGGTGGCGTTGAGCGCATCGCCCAGCGCCACGGCCAGGCCGCCAGCCGCCGCCGCCTTGCGCGGATCGGCCACGCGGTTGGAGACAACAACCAAGCGACTCATCCCGTGCGACCGAATATGGAGAGTTGGCTGCTGACACCAGCAGGGGCCGCGGAACCGGCTTTGCCGGGCCGCAGGCGCCAGCCCCCTGCAAGGGGGGGAGGTGCTACACGAAGTGAGCATCCGGCGGGGGTGTTCATACCTGACTATCCCAGGGCGCGGAAAGGCGGACCGCCGCGTTGATGATGCCCACCATGGAATAGGTCTGCGGGAAGTTGCCCCACATCTCGCCGGTGACCGGGTGCGTGTCTTCCGACAGCAGGCCCAGATGGTTGCGTGCGGCCAGCATGGTTTCAAAAATTTCACGCGCCTGCGCCTTGCGGCCAATGCGCGCCAGGGCATCGATGCGCCAGAACGTGCAGATATTGAAGGCGGTTTCCGGCTTGCCGAAATCGTCGGAGGCCTCGTAGCGGCGCATGTAGGGGCCGTCGCACAAATGGGTCTCCAGCGCGTCCACGGTGGTGATGAAGCGCGGATCTTTCGGGTCGATAAAGCCCACCTCAATCATCAGCAGCACGCTGGCATCCAGGTCCCGCCCGCCAAAACTTTCGGCAAAGGCCTGGCGCTCTTCGCACCAGGACTCATGCAAAATGCGCGCCTGCATTTGCTGGGCATGGCCTTGCCAGTAGGCGGCACGCTCGGGCAGTTGGAGCACCCGCGCAATTTTGGCCAGGCGGTCGCACGCCGCCCAGCACATCAGGGCCGAGGAAGTGTGCACGCGGGCACGCGTGCGCAACTCCCACATGCCGGCGTCGGGTTGGTCGTAATTTTTTGCCGCCTGCTCGCCGACGGCTTCGAGCCGCTTGAACTCGGCCGGCCCTGCGCGGTGCAGCAGCCGGAGGTCATGAAAAGCCTGCGCCGCACCCAGCACCACATTGCCATAGACGTCATGCTGAAAATGCTCTTGTGCCTGGTTGCCCACGCGCACCGGCCCCATGCCACGGTAGCCGCCCAGATGCGCCACGACGGATTCGGGCAGTTCGCGCTCCAGGCCAATGCCGTACAGCGGCTGGATGTGGCCGCCGTTGGCCTGCACCACCACGTTGCTCAGCCAGCGCAGGTAGTCTTCCATGGTGCCCACTTCCGAGAGGCTGTTGAGTGCACGCACGACAAAAAAGGCATCGCGCAGCCAGCAGTAGCGGTAATCCCAGTTGCGCTGGCTGCCCGGCGCCTCCGGGATGCTGGTGGTCATGGCGGCGACGATGGCGCCGGTGTCTTCAAACAGGGACAGCTTGAGCGTGATGGCCGCGCGGATCACCGCTTCCTGCCACTCCTGCGGAATGGCCAGGCGCTGGCTCCACCGGCGCCAGTAAGTCACGGTTTCCTGTTCAAACAGCCGCGCCGTATCGGCAATGCCGTCGGCCAGCGACTCGTCGGCGCCCAGCAGAAAATTGTGCTCGCGCGTCAGCACGAAAGGCTGTTTGGACAGCAGGTGAGACAGCGGGGCGTCGGTGGTCAGCCGCAGCGTCAGTGCATCACCTACATAGCGCAGGTGGTTGCTGCCTCGTGTAATCAGGGGTTTGCGCCGGCCCCAGTCAAAACGGACGTCCAGCGACACGCGGATGCGCGGCGCGCCATGGAGGGGACGCACGCGCCGCACCAGCGTCATGGGGCGAAAGAAGCGCGAGCGGCTGAAAAAACGCGGCGCAAAGTCGGTGATTTCTATGCCCTGGCCGTTTTTGTCAAACAGCTGGGTGCGCAGCACGGCGGTATTGGGCTCGTACCACTGCCGCGACTCGGCGAAGTCCTCAATCTCGATGGAAAAAGCGCTGGGCTGGACGTTGCCATCGTCTGTTTGGGCTGTGCCCGGTTGCAGCAGCGCGTTGAACACCGGGTCGCCATCAAAGCGCGGCAGGCAGCACCAGACGATACGCCCGCGTGCATCAATCAGCGCACTGAACGCGCAGTTGCCGACCACTCCCAGTGAGAGCGAAGGTGCCGCGGGTGGTGCAAAGCGCACGGAGTCTTCGGCAACGGTCATGGGCGGATACTCCCCGTGGTGTTTTCATCGCAGGCTGCCCGCAGCCACTGGCGCAGTGCCTTCGGCGTTGCGCAGCGGTAGCGGGCCAGCGTTGCGCCTTCGCCGACCTTGATGCCCTGGCCGCCCAAACCCTGAACGGCCGAAAACCCGGCCTCATCGGTGGTGTCGTCGCCAGCGAACAGGGGCAGGCGGCCGGCGAAGGGCGATTCCCTCATGAAGGCTTCGATGGCGCTGCCCTTGCTGATGCCCGCCGGCTTGACTTCAAAGACAGATTTGCCGTGCAGCAATTCGACGCCTGAGGTATGGTCGGCTGCCTCCGCCATAAATTGCCGGCAAAGCGCTTCCAGCTCGGGGGCCTGGCGGTAGTGCAACGCCAGGCTTGCGGGCTTGATTTCCACGTGCAGGCCGGGGTGGCTTTCCGCCAGCGCCGTGGTCTGCCGAATGAGCTCCCGCAGGTCGGGCGATGCCAGGCGAAGAAGCTTTCCGCCGGGCCAGCGCTGGTGCGCACCATGCTCGGCGGCCGTGGTGAGCTGCAAAGGCCCCAGAAAGCCATCCAGGTCCGCGAGCTGGCGTCCTGACACGACGGCCAGCGCGCCTTTCAGCCGTCGTTCAAGCTGCCTCAGGAGCGGCACCAGGTCGGCGGGCACCTGCACGGCCTCGGGCTGCGGCGCGATGTCGACCAGCGTGCCGTCAAAGTCCAGGAAAAGTGCGGTCTGCGGGCCAATGCCAGGCAGGGGCATTGAAGAAGGGGCGGGTGAAAGCTGCATCGCTGCCAACCTTAGCAAAACCGGCCTTCAATGGCTGTAGGCCGGTTTCGCTTTTGCAGCACTTTCCCCTGTGACTCAGGGGCTCTTTCCCGCCAGGAAGCCGCAGCGCTGGTCTACCGCGGCCACCCGCGCCTGGTGAATCAGCTCGCCTACCTGCTTGCCGTTCTGGCCGGCCGCCTGCGCCTCGGCGGCCACCAGGTGGGTTGCCACGGATTGGGCCGCAGCCAGTGCCTCCAGCAGCCGTGGGCGCTGAGGGTAGGGGGCCTGTTCAAATCCGAGGCGCCCGCGGGCGTCGCATTCGCAGGCCAGCAGGACGTCGGCAAAGCGCCTGGGCTTGCGAAAGGCGTCGCAGCGCTCCAGCAGCCGCACCACGGCGGCGGCGCCGAATTCGGCACTGCGGTGGATGTTGCCGTGCTCGCGCGCCACCACGTCGGCCAGTTCGCGGCAGTCGGTCGGTACCCGCAGGCGCTCGCAGACGCCCAGGAGCTGCTGCGCGCTGCGCTCTTCGTGGCCGGTATGCCGGGGCAGAATATCGGCCGGCGTCGTGCCCTTGCCCAGGTCGTGGCACAGGCAGGCAAAGCGCACCGGCAAGGAGGCGTCCAGCTGCGCCGCCATGTCCAGCACCATCATCAGGTGGATGCCGGTGTCCACCTCGGGGTGGTAGTCGGCGCGCTGCGGCACGCCCCAGAGCCTGGCAACTTCAGGCAGCAGCTTTTGCAGCGCCCCGCATTCGCGCAGCACCTCAAACAGACGTGACGGCTTGTCCTCCATCAGGCCGCGGGCCAGTTCCTGCCACACCCGTTCGGGCACCAGCGCATCGACTTCGCCGTCTGCCACCATGTCCTGCATCAGCGCCAGGGTTTCGGACGCCACGGAAAAGTCCGGAAACCGGGCGGAAAAACGGGCCAGCCGCAGGATGCGCACCGGGTCTTCGCGGAAGGCTTCGGTCACGTGGCGCAAGACCTTGTCCCGCAGATCCCGTTGCCCGCCGTAAGGATCGATCAGGGCCTCGAAGTCGGCATCAAATACGGCTCCAGCCCCCGAAGATCGGGCGGGAGCAGCTATTGAATTGATAGTGAGGTCGCGCCGCGCCAGATCCTGCTCCAGCGTCACGTCGGGCTTGGCGTGGACCACAAAACCGCGGTAGCCGCGTGCTGTCTTGCGCTCGGTGCGCGCCAGCGCGTATTCCTCCCGGGTTTGCGGATGCAGGAACACCGGAAAGTCCTTGCCCACCGGCAGGTAGCCCTGGGCCACCAGTTCTTCGGGCGTGGCCCCCACCACCACCCAGTCGTGGTCCTGTACGGCCAGACCGAGCAAGGTATCGCGCACCGCGCCACCAACCATGTAAATCTGCATGGCGGCAGTTTAGCGGCTCAAGAGATTGAATTACAGCCGGGGCCGGCATGACGCCGCCCGGGTGCTGGTCAGGAAAACACGGGGCGGAAAAAACTGCGCTCGTAGCTGATGATGCAGCGGGTGTCTTCCGCGTACTTAAAGGCGGCCTGGCAGTCCGAATCTTCGAAGGAACGCTGGCGGTAGCTTTCGTAGGCCGCCAGGCTGCCAAAGGTGAACAGCGCCAGCGCAATGTTATTCGCCCCTTCGCCGGGCATGAAGTAGCCGTGGTGCTTGCCACCGAATTTTTCGACCAGCGGAATCCACAGTTTGCCGTAATGCTCAAATTCCTTGAGCTTGCTGGCATCAAGTACGTAGCGCAGGTAAATGGTGACCATGAGGCGGCTTGCTTTCTGCGGTTCAGCGCTTGATGCGGTAGGGCTCTTCAAAATCGCGGAAATCGTTTTCGGCCAGCGCGTCGTCCACCCAGGCTTTGACGCCGGGCAGGGCATTCAGGCGCTGGATGTAGGCGGTGATCTCGGCCGGCACCGGCAGGGCATAGCTTTTCAGGCGCATGCAGACCGGCGCAAAAAATGCATCGGCAATGCTGAAGTCGCCGAACAGGAAGCGAGCCCCCCCGGTCGACTTCGTCTCCCTGTCCCCCGAGGGGGCGTCCGCGGCGGTGCGGGGTCCCTGGTGTTCGGCCAGCAGCTCGCTCCACATGGCGACCAGGCGCTGCACATCGGCACGCACCGCGGGCTTGTCGCGCCAGATCAGCTGACCGGCCTCCTGCAGGTCGGCTTCAATATTCATCGGGCAGGCCGAGCGCAGGGCGCCAAAGCCGCTGTGCATTTCGGCGCAAACGCTGCGCGCCCGGGCGCGTGCCGGCACGCTTTGGGGCCAGAGGTTTTTACCGGGGAAGCGCTCGGCCAGGTACTCGGCAATGGCCAGCGAGTCCCACACCACAAAGCCGCCGTCGTCCAGCGCCGGCACCTTGCCTGCCGGGCTCACGCGGCCGATTTTTTCCTTGAAGCTGGAGTTGGCGTCAAACGAATCAAAACGCAGCTTGACCTCCTCGAAGGGAATGCCGGCCTGCTTGAGCAGCACCCAGGGCCGCATGGACCAGGAGGAGTAGTTTTTATTGCCGATGTAGAGCTTGAGCATGGGATTCCTGTCTGCTGAGAATGGAGGCTGAAATGCAATGACTTGCGATCCTACCGCCGCGCCAGCGCGCCATTGATGCAAAAAAACCGCGAAATTGATGCTACACCGCCCCGAACGAACAGGAGGGCCGAGGCTTCCTCTCTACGCCAGCCGGGGCCGCGGGACTGGCTTTGCCAGACCGCAGGCGCAGCGGCCCCCTCGGGGGGCAGCGCATTACACGAAGTGAAAAGCGTGGGGGCTAAATCCTTCCGGCCGCTTTGCGCTTCGCCGTGAGGCCGCCGCGCAGTCCCTGCAGGCCCAAATAAGTGGGCGCGATGGCCTCCAGTGCCGCCGGCGCAATGCCCAGTGCCTGCAGGCCAGGCAGCTTGCCGCTGGCGACGTTGTCGGTTTCCATGGCGTCGAGATTGTCCTGGCTCAGCAGCGGCTCGCCCGGCGCCAGCGCCATCAGCCGGGCCTGCAAACGCGCCAGCGGCGCAGGCAGCCCGATCACGGGACGGCCCTTGCCGCCCTTGATGCCGGCGTAATGGCCTGCCAGCTTCACCAATTGCCGTAGCGTGAAGACTTCGGGCCCGCAAACTTCATAGATCTGGTCTATCGTGCCCCTGTCCTGCAGGCAGTGCAGCACCGCGCTGGCAACGTCCTCGACCCACACGGGCTGAAAGCGTGCCTCGCTGGCGGCCAGCGGCACCACTGGAGCCAGTCGCTGCAGCCGGGCAAAGGTGTTGAGGAATTTGTCTTCCGGGCCAAAAATCACGCTGGGGCGCAGCACCGTCACATCCAGCCCGCTGCTGAGCAGCACCGTTTCGCCGCGCGCCTTGCTGCGCTGGTATTTTGATGCCGCGCTGAGCGAAGCGCCCAGCGCGCTGACATGCACGATGCGCCGCAGGCCGCTGGCCTCGCAGGCACGCGCCAGCTCCAGCGGCAACTGGACATGCGCCTTTTCAAAGTCGGCTTCCGAGCCGTGCAAAATGCCCACCAGGTTGACCACCGCCTCGTGCCCGGCCAGCAAGGGCGCGAGCGAGGCACTGTCATGCACATCGACCTCGACCACGTCGACCAACGGCAGCACCTGCAGGTGCCGGGCCTTGTCGCTGCGACGCGTGGCCACGGTCACGCGGCATTGCTGGCGGACCAGTTTTTCGCACACATGACCGCCGATAAAACCGGTACCACCCAGGAGAAGAACTTTTTCCATAAACCCTAATTTAGCGTGTTTGTGGGGGTCTTACGTGAAAAGTTGACATCTCTTCCGCCCTCGGCCCTGCGGCTGCCGCTGGCGGTCAATCCCGGACGATTTTGCGCGGTCTGCCGGAGTCGTCAATCGCCACATAGGTCAGGCTGGCTTCCGTGACCTTGATGTAGCGGCCCTGGGACCTAAAGCGCTCGGCATACACCTCGACCTGCACCGTGACGGAGGTCGTGCCGATGCGGCTGACGCTGGAAAAGAACGACAGGATGTCGCCCACCCGGACCGGCTGCTTGAAGACGAACTGGTTGACGGCCACGGTGGCCATGCGGCCGTTGGCGTAGCGGGCAGGCAGGACCGAGCCCGCCAGGTCGACCTGGGCCATGACCCAGCCGCCAAAGATGTCGCCGTTGGCATTGCAGTCGCCGGGCATGGGGATCACCTTGAGCACCAGCTCCTTGTCGGTGGGCAGGTGGACGTTGAGGGGGTGTGCGTCGGCGTGAGCGCCGGCTTCGGCGGTAATGCCCGTGGGCGCGCTGGATTCGGAAGACATAGGCACAATCTGAATAGAAATTAATACAAACCAGAAACGATTGTCCCTCATGCGTTCCCGAGCTTCTACGGCCGATTCTTCCCTTCCTGTGCCTTCCGTGACGGCGGCAGGCTCCCGCACGGCGGCTACCCCTGCGCGCTCGGATCTCGGCACGCTGAAGCGGCTGTTTCCCTATTTGTGGGAGTACAAATGGCGTGTTTTTGCCGCGCTGAGCTTCATGGTGGGCGCCAAACTGGCCAATGTGGGCGTGCCGCTGCTGCTGAAAAACCTGGTCGACGCCATGAGTTTCAAGCCGGGCGACGTGCAGGCGGTGCTGGTGGTGCCGGCGGCCTTGCTGCTGGCCTACGGCCTGCTGCGCCTGTCGACCACGCTCTTTACCGAACTGCGCGAGCTGGTGTTTGCCAAGGCTACCGAAGGCGCGGCGCGGCGCATTTCGCTGGAGGTGTTCCGCCATCTGCATGCGCTCAGCCTGCGCTTTCACCTGGAGCGGCAAACCGGCGGCATGACGCGCGACATCGAGCGCGGCACGCGCGGCGTGCATTCGCTGATCTCCTATTCGCTGTACAGCATCATCCCGACCCTGATCGAGGTCAGCCTGGTGCTGAGCCTGCTGGCCGTCAAGTTCGACGTCTGGTTTGCCGGCATCACCGGCATCGCGCTGGTGTTCTACATCTTTTTCACGGTCACCGTGACCGAATGGCGCACGAAATTCCGCAAGACCATGAACGAGCTGGATTCGTCGGCCCACAGCCGCGCCATCGACTCGCTGCTGAACTACGAGACCGTCAAATACTTCAACAATGAGGAATTCGAGGCCGCCCGCTACGACGAAAGCCTCAAGCGCTACCGCAAGGCCGCCATCAAGAGCCAGAACACGCTGAGCCTGCTCAACACCGGGCAGCAGCTGATCATCGCGCTCGGGCTGGTGGCCATGCTGTGGCGCGCCACGCAGGGCGTGGTCGATGGCCGCATGACGCTGGGCGACCTGGTCATGGTCAACGCCTTCATGATCCAGCTCTACATTCCGCTGGGCTTCCTGGGGGTGATTTACCGGGAAATCAAGCAGAGCCTGACCGACCTGGAAAAGATGTTCGCGCTGATGGAGCGGGAGCGCGAAATCGCCGACGAGCCGGGTGCGCAGCCGATCCGCATTGAGGCCTCGCCTGCCGTGCGCTTTGAAAACGTCGGCTTTGCCTACGACCCGGCGCGCCCCATCCTGCACAACGTCAGCTTTGACATACCGCCGGGCAAGACGGTGGCGGTGGTGGGTTCGTCGGGGGCCGGCAAGTCCACCCTGGCGCGCCTCTTGTACCGCTTCTACGACGTGCAGCAGGGCCGCATCACCATTGCCGGGCAGGACATCAAGCATGTCACGCAGGCCAGTGTGCGCCAGGCCATTGGCATCGTGCCGCAGGACACCGTGCTGTTCAATGACACGGTGGAATACAACATTGCTTATGGCAAGCCCGGCGCCAGCCACTCCGAAGTCGAAGAAGCCGCCCGTGCGGCGCACATCCACGGCTTTATTGCCTCGACGCCGCTGGGGTATCAGACCATGGTGGGCGAGCGTGGCCTGAAATTGTCGGGCGGTGAAAAGCAGCGCGTGGCGATTGCCCGCACCCTGCTGAAAAACCCGCCGGTGGTGATTTTTGACGAAGCCACCTCGGCGCTGGATTCGGCCAACGAGCGCGCCATCCAGGGCGAACTGCGCGCCGCCGCGCAAAACAAGACGACGCTGGTGATTGCGCACCGCCTCTCCACCGTGGTCGATGCGCACGAAATCCTGGTGATGGACGCCGGGCAAATAGTGGAGCGCGGCACGCACGCGCAACTGCTGGACAGGCAAGGCGCTTATGCGCGGATGTGGGCGCTGCAGCAGAGTTCCGGCGAAATTTAAGAGGTAAATAGTGCTCCAGCCCTTGTTGTGAGGGCGCGGTAAGCTACTTATTTGATAGCGATTGGGGCTGTGAGGCGGCCGCAGCATTCCTTCGGCGTTTGCCGGCCATGGGTGTTCCCCCAAGGTCAGGCGCCCGCCAAGCTCGCATAATCCCCTCCATGGAAACCAAATGGCTGGAAGATTTCGTCAGTCTGGCTGAAACGCGCAGTTTCAGCCGCTCTGCCCAACTGCGTCACGTCACACAGCCCGCGTTTTCGCGGCGCATCCAGGCGCTGGAAGCCTGGGCCGGCACCGACCTGGTGGACCGCAGTTCCTACCCGACGCGCCTGACGCCGGCCGGCCAGACGCTGTACAGCCAGTCGCTGGAAATGCTGCAGGGCCTGCAGTCCACGCGCGCCATGCTGCGCGGCCACACCGCGGCCGGCCAGGACGTCATCGAGTTTGCGGTGCCGCACACGCTGGCCTTCACGTTCTTCCCGGCCTGGGTCAGCAGCCTGCGCGAGAAGTTCGGCCCCATCAAAAGCCGCCTGATCGCGCTCAACGTGCACGACGCCGTGTTGCGCCTGGTCGAAGGCAGCTGCGACCTGCTGATCGCCTACCATCATGATTCCCAGCCCTTCCAGCTGGACCCCGACCGCTATGAAATGGTCTCGCTGGGCAAGGAGGTGCTGGCGCCCTTTTCGCGGGCCAACGCCGCGGGCGAGCCCGAGTTCAGCCTGCCGGGCCGGGCCGGGCAACCGCTGCCCTACCTGGGCTACGCGCCCGGCGCCTACCTGGGCCGGGTGGTGGACCTGATCCTCAAGCAGTCCAGCACCGCCATCCACCTGGACCGGGTCTATGAAACCGACATGGCCGAGGGCCTGAAAGCCATGGCGCTGGAGGGGCACGGCATTGCCTTTTTGCCGCTGAGCGCCGTCAAGAAAGAGCTCAAGGCCAAAAAGCTGGTCAGTGCCGGCCCTGATCTGGAGATGACCATGGACGTGCGCGTTTACCGCGAGCGGCCTACGTCGCAGGAGGCTGCCAAAACCCATGCCCAGGCGCTGTGGAACTATTTGCAGTCCCAGGCCAGCCAGGCCGGCGGCAAGGACAAGGCGGCAGGCCGGGGCGGCGCTCAGGCGGCGACTAGGTAGCAACCCTTAGTCCTTATAAATAAAACGCATAGCTGGGCGCGCAAACAGCATTGGTGTTTTCAAGGCCGCAAACTTACAGTGCCACACGTTCAAGGCAGGCCGCAACCGGCGGTCCATCCGGCTGACAGGCATGGATTGAAAGGCCGGGACGAAAACTGGCACAAAGACTGCTTACATTAACGTTATAGTTCCGGGTTTTTATGCGCGCACCATTTTGGAAGCTCCAGCACCGTGTTTTTTTACTGCGTTCCATGCCTGTCCGTTTGACCGCTCGTTTTCGGGCGCGTGCTTTGCTGGCAGCCCAGGCTGTGCCGCTCTGAAGAGCCCGGGTAAACCTGGGCTTGGCCTGGTGGCCAGCTCTCTAAAATAGTTCGATAACCGTTTCATTTCTATAGGAGACTCCATGAAACTCAAGCTAATCGCTTTGTCCGTCGCCCTGCTCGCTGGCGGCGGCGCATTTGCGCAAGGCGCCGACACGCTTGCCAAAGTCAAGGCCTCGGGCGTTGTGACCATGGGTGTTCGCGACTCCTCTGGCGCACTGTCCTATACGCTGGGCGACGGCAAGTACACCGGTTACCACGTTGAAATCTGTGAGCGCATCGTCGCCAACCTGGAAAAAGCGGCCGGCCGCAAGCTCGAAGTGAAATACCAGCCGGTGACCTCGCAAAACCGCATTCCGCTCGTGCAAAACGGCACGGTGGACATTGAGTGCGGCTCCACCACCAACAACCTGGCGCGTCAGAAGGACGTGGCTTTTGTGGACACCACTTTCGTGGAAGAAGTCCGCATCGCCGTGAAGGCCAGCTCCGGCATCACCTCGGTCTCCCAGCTCAACGGCAAGACCGTGGCCACCACCACCGGAACGACGTCGGTGCAGACGCTGCGCAGGAACAAGCGCGCCGCCGGCGTTGACTTCAAGGAAGTTTTCGGCAAGGACCACTCCGACAGCTTCCTGCTGCTCGAGTCGGGTCGCGCCGATGCGTTTGTCATGGACGGCTCCATCCTGGCCGGCAACATCGCGACGGCCAAGAAGCCATCCGACTTCAAGATCGTCGGTGAGGTGCTGAGCGTTGAGCCCATCGCCATCATGATCCGCAAGGACGATCCCTGGTTCAAGCGCATGGCTGACGACACGGTCAAGAGCATGATCAAGTCGGGCGAGATGAACAAGCTGTGGACCAAATGGTTCCTGCAGCCGATTCCGCCGAAGAACACCAAGGTCGGCCTGGCGCTGAGCGTCAGCACCAAGGCCGCCTGGGACAACCCGAATGACAAGCCCATGGAAGAATACGTCCAGAAGTAAACCGGGCTGCCGACGTGAAAACCCCGCCGGTCGTCTTGCCCGGGCGGGGTTTCTCGTTTACTGTCGCTAAAAATTACACAACAACCATTTGCGGGAGCCGTGATGACTTGGGATTGGCAGGTATTCTTAAACGACGACGGTAGCGGTCGTACCTATCTGCGGTGGATGTTCGACGCCTGGGGCTGGACACTGTCTGTCGCAGGCTGTGCATGGGTGGTGTCCATGGTGCTGGGGGCCTTGATGGGGACCTTTCGGACTCTGCCCAACAGCCCCTGGCTGGTGCGGCTGAGCAATGCGTGGGTGGAGCTGTTCCGCAACATCCCGCTGCTGGTCCAGATCTTTGTCTGGTATTTCGTCGTGCCAAAGGTGATCCCGCCCATGAGGGACGTCCCCGGCTTCGTTCTGGTGGTCCTGGCGCTGGGATTTTTTACCTCGGCCCGTATTGCCGAGCAGGTGCGCGCCGGGGTGCAGGCCTTGCCGCGCGGCCAGCGTTATGCCGGCATGGCGCTGGGCTTTACCACCTTTCAGACCTATCGCTATGTGATATTGCCCATGGCTTTTCGCATCATCATTCCACCGCTCACCAGCGAGTCGATGAACCTGCTGAAGAACTCTTCGGTGGCGTTTGCCGTGTCGATTGCCGAACTCACCATGTTTGCCATGCAGGCGCAGGAAGAGACCTCGCGCGGTATCGAGATTTATATCGCCGTGACGGGGCTGTACGCCATTTCAGCGTTTGCAGTGAACCGCGTCATGGCCCTGGTCGAGAAAAAAATGCGGATTCCCGGCTACATCGTGGCCGGCACTGCGGGCGGAGGGCACTGACATGCTGGGACTCGACCTGAGCTTTCTGAACTGGGAGATCATCTCCAAGTTCGTCATGAACGGATTCATCTTCAGCATTCAGCTGACGGTGATTGCCACCCTGGGCGGCATTGTGCTGGGGACCCTGCTGGCCCTGATGCGCCTGTCGGGCCGGCAGGTGCTGATGGTTCCCGCGACCATTTACGTCAACGGCATGCGCTCCATTCCGCTGGTGATGGTGATCCTGTGGTTCTTCCTGCTGGTGCCCACCATCATAGGCAAGCCGATTGGCGCCGAACTCTCGGCCACGATCACCTTTGTGGCCTTTGAAGCGGCTTATTTCAGCGAAATCATGCGGGCCGGCATCCAGTCGATTTCGCGCGGGCAGGTCAATGCCGGGCGCGCCCTGGGCATGACTTACGGCCAGAACATGCGGCTGGTCATCCTGCCGCAGGCATTTCGCAACATGGTGCCGGTGCTGCTCACGCAGACCATCATCCTGTTTCAGGACACCTCGCTGGTGTATGCCATTGGTGCTTACGACCTGCTCAAGGGCTTTACCACCGCGGGCAAGATCTATGGCCGGCCCGAGGAGGCCTATCTGCTGGCCGCCGTGGTTTATTTTGTGATGTGCTACAGCTTGTCCTATATGGTCAAGCAGCTGAACCGCAGAATCGCCATCATTCGCTGAGAAGCAGTGTCAAGACATAGCTCTCAAAGAGCACTCTGGAGAATAAGATGATTGAGTTAAAAGAAGTTTCCAAATGGTACGGTGACGTGCAGGTTCTCAACAACTGCACCACCAGCATCAAAAAAGGCGAAGTGGTTGTGGTCTGCGGACCCTCCGGTTCGGGCAAGTCGACGCTGATCAAGGCCATCAATGCGCTGGAACCCTTCCAGAAGGGCCAGATCTTTGTTGACGGCCAGGCCGTGCACGACCCGAAAACCGACTTGCCCAAGCTGCGCAGCCGCGTGGGCATGGTGTTCCAGAATTTCGAGTTGTTTCCCCACCTGAGCGTCACTGAAAACCTGACGCTGGCTCAGGTCAAGGTGCTGGGCCGCAAGGCGGATGAGGCCAAAACCCATGGCCTGAAATACCTGGACCGCGTCGGCCTGATGGCCCACAAGGACAAATTTCCCGGCCAGCTTTCCGGTGGCCAGCAGCAGCGCGTGGCGATTGCCCGGGCGCTCAGCATGGACCCGATTGCCATGCTGTTTGACGAGCCGACCTCCGCGCTCGACCCCGAGATGGTGGGCGAGGTGCTGGACTGCATGATGGGCCTGGCCCTGGAGGGCATGACCATGATGGTGGTCACGCACGAAATGGGCTTTGCCAAAAAAGTCGGCAGCCGCGTGATCTTCATGGACGTGGGCGGCCGCATTCTGGAAGACTGCTCCAAAGATGAGTTTTTCAGCCACCCGGAAAACCGCCAGGCGCGCACCAAGGACTTCCTGAACAAGATCCTTCAGCACTGAGCGGTAAGGCTGACCGGTAAAGGCCAGGCCGAAACCGGGTCAGCACTGCCGATGCCAGTATTGAAACCTCATGCGAACCACTTTGACTGCCACCCCGTATGCCCAGGCGTACCCGCTTGCTGCCTGCGCGGCAGCGATGGGCTGCGCCTGCGCAGGGTGCCGCGTCCAGTGGCCGCATCAGCCGGTTGCACATTCCTGAGCCCGGCGATCCACTCCCCATCCTTTATTCTTTAGCGCTACTTCTGGATCACCGGGCCCCCGCCTTCAGCGCGGCTTGCCCGTCAGCCTTTCCGGGCATTTTGATTCAGGAGTTCCCCATGTCCATTTCAACCCCGTCGGCACGTTTGCTGACCGAGCTCGACCACATCCGCATCAGCAAGCTGCTGCAGCGCCCCGCCTTGGCTTCAACAGAACTGGCTGCGGCGATTGAGGAGGTCATCGACGGCGCCGAGCTGATTTCTTCCTACGACGCACCGCCCACTCTGGTGACCATGTACTCGCAGGTTCTGATTGCCGATACGCAAACCGGCGAGCAGCGAAAGTTGACGCTGTGCTACCCTGATGATGCCGAACCGGCGACGGGATTTGTTTCCGTACTGTCCCCGGTGGGCAGCAGTTTGCTGGGCCTGTCGGCGGGCCAGCTGGCCACCTGGCGCATGCCCCATGGCAGCACGGCATCGGCGCAAATACTGGAGATTCTTTTTCAGCCCGAAGAAAGCGGCGACTATCTTCTGTAGCCACCGGGGCCCGCGAGGCAGGCCTGCTCGGCGCCGGCAATGCGACAATTCAAGGCATGACTTCCGCCACTCCGACCCCTGCCGCTACCCTGACCATCACCCGCCCGGACGACTGGCACTTGCACGTGCGTGACGGCGAGGCCCTGCAAACCGTGGTCCCGCACACGGCCGCGCAATTTGGCCGCGCCATCATCATGCCCAACCTGCGCCCGCCCGTGACCACCGCCGCGCAGGCCCTCGCCTACCGCGAACGCATACAGGCCGCGGTGCCGGCAGGCGTGGCCTTCGAGCCCTTGATGACGCTGTACCTCACCGACAACCTGCCGCCCGATGAAATCAAGCGCGCCCGGGACGCCGGCGTGGTGGCGACCAAGCTCTACCCGGCCGGCGCCACCACCAACAGCGATGCCGGCGTGACCGACTTGCGCAAGACCTACAAGACGCTGGAAGCCATGCAGCGCGAAGGCCTGCTGCTGCTGGTGCACGGCGAAGTGACCTCGCCCGACATCGACCTGTTTGACCGCGAGGCCGTCTTCATCGACACCCAGCTGATTCCGCTGCGCCGTGATTTCCCCGAACTCAAGATCGTGTTCGAGCACATCACCACGAAAGAGGCCGCGCATTACGTGCGCGACGCCGACCAGTTCACCGGGGCCACCATCACCGCCCATCACCTGCTGTACAACCGCAACGCGATCTTTACCGGCGGCATTCGCCCGCATTACTACTGCCTGCCGGTGCTCAAACGCGAAACGCACCGCGTCGCGCTGGTTGAGGCCGCCACCAGCGGCAATGCCAGGTTTTTCCTCGGTACCGACAGCGCACCGCATCCGGCCCACCTCAAGGAGCATGCCTCGGGCTGCGCCGGCTGCTACACCGCGCATGCGGCGATCGAGATGTATGCCGAAGCCTTTGATGCGGCTGGCGCACTCGACAAGCTCGAAGGCTTTGCCAGCTTCAACGGCGCCGACTTTTACGGCCTGCCGCGCAACCAGGGCAGCATCACCCTGCGGCGCGAATCCTGGTTGCCGCCGGAAAGCTTTGCCTTCGGTGCGGGGGAACTCAAGCCGCTGCGCAGCGGTGAGGCGCTGCCCTGGAAACTGGTCGGCTCACACTAAAGAGGCTCCCCATGGACCGCAAGCCCCGCGTTGCCCTGCTGATCGATGCCGACAATTCGCCGGCCGCCAAGATAGACCTGATTCTCAATGAGCTGTCCACGTTTGGCGAGACCAACATCCGCCGCGCCTACGGCAACTGGAAAAAGAACGAACTCAAGGGCTGGGAGGAGGTCTTGCACGAGCACGCCATCCGCCCCATGCAGCAGTTTGACTACACCAAGGGCAAGAACGCCAGCGACATGGCCATGGTGATTGACGCGCTGGAGCTGCTCTACACCGACCGGCCCGACGCCTTCGGCATTGTCTCGTCGGACGCCGACTTCACCCCGCTGGTGATGCACCTGCGCGCCAAGGGTGCCGCCGTGTACGGCTTTGGCGCGCAGAAAACGCCCGAGCCCTTTGTCAACGCCTGCTCGCGCTTTTTGTTTCTCGACAAGCTGCGGCCCATCGCCGCCAGCGATGCGACTGCGGGCAGCCGGGACGATGCCAATGAGGCCGACGAGGCGGGCGCGGTGGCCGCAGCGCCCTTGCGTGCCACGCCGGCGCAGCTCAAACAGGATGCCAGGCTGGTCCAGCTGCTGCGCAACGCGGTGCAGGCGGCGGCCGATGACGAGGGCTGGGCGCGGGTGGGCGCCGTGGGCACCCAGATCGCCAACCAAGCCTCGTTTGACCACCGTAACTACGGTTACGCCACCTTGACCAAGCTGCTGGTGGCGACCCAGCTCTTCGACATTGCGGACGAAGGCAAATCCACCGTGATGGTGCGCGACAAGCGGCAGGCCAGGCCCGCGCGCAATTGATGAGGCCGGCCATGCCCAGCGGCCCCGAGGTGCTGCAGGCCATCGATTGGCGCCAGCCCTGGCTGGCTGGCTGGCGCGAGTGGGGCGAGCCGGTCGCCCAGGCGGTGGCCGATGGCCTGCCTCTGCACGAGGCACTCAATCACCGCTCGGCGGCACCCGTGCGCTTTGTGCCGCAAGCAGCGCTGCCGCCGGGCGAAGCCTACGAACGCTATATCTTCAATAGCGGACTGTGCCCGACCCGTGAGGGCTTGCACGACTTTTTCAATGGATTGTGCTGGATGCGCTTCCCGCGCATCAAAACCCGGCTCAACCAGCTGCAGGCGGCCGAAATTGCCGCTGCCGGCGTGGCGCCGCTGCGCGGGCCGGTGCGCGATGCCTTGACGGTGTTTGATGAAAATGCCGCTTTTTTGCTGGCGCCACCGCCCCTGTGGGAGGCCCTGATGGGCAAGGACTGGCAGGCGCTGTTTGTGGCGCTGCGCCCGCTCTGGCCGCAAGCCCGGCTGGTGCTGTTTGGCCATGCCCTGCTGGAAAAGCTGGTTTACCCAAGAAAACCGATCACGGCCCACGTCTACCTTGCGCCACCAGCTATTGATACGATAGCGAATCTGGACGCCTGGCTGGCGGCCGACCTGGGCGCGGACAAGCTGGCTGGCAAGCCTTTTGTGCCCTTGCCGGTGCTGGGCGTGCCCGGCTGGTGGCCGGAAAACGAGAACTTTTCCTTTTATGATGACTCCCTTGTCTTCCGCCCGCGCAGATAAAGAATAACCAGCAAAATCCTGCGCCGGTGGCCGATACGAACGGCTTGATTTGGGCTGAATCCCCCTCATTTGTCCGGAAAGCAACTCTCACGGCAGCATTCACTGCCGCCTTTGGTCCCCGACCTCCACGGAGAATTCATGAAACGTATTTTTTTGTTCCTGCTCACCAACATTGCCGTCGTGGCCGTGCTGGGCATTGTGGCCAGCCTGCTGGGCGTCAACCGCTTTCTCACGGCCAATGGCCTGAACCTGTCGGCGCTGCTGGGCTTCGCCCTGATCATGGGCTTTGGCGGCGCCATCATCTCGCTGCTGATCAGCAAGCCCGTGGCCAAGTGGAGCGCCGGCGTGCGCGTGATCAACAACCCCCAGAACGCGGACGAAGCCTGGATTGTCGAGACGGTGCGCCAGCTGGCCGACAGGGCGCAGATCGGCATGCCCGAGGTCGGCATTTTCGAAGGCGAGCCCAATGCCTTTGCCACCGGCGCGTTCAGGAATTCGGCGCTGGTGGCCGTGTCCACCGGACTGCTGCAAGGCATGACCAAGGAAGAAATCGAGGCCGTGATTGGCCACGAAATTGCGCACGTCGCCAATGGCGACATGGTCACCATGACGCTGATCCAGGGCGTGATGAACACCTTTGTGGTGTTCCTGTCGCGGGTGATTGGCTATGCGGTGGATAGCTTTTTGCGCCGCGGCAGCGACAACAACTCCGGCCCCGGCATTGGTTACTACGTCAGCACCGTCGTGCTCGACATCGTGCTGGGTTTTGCGGCCGCCATCGTGGTGGCGTGGTTCTCGCGCCATCGCGAGTTTCGGGCCGACGCCGGCTCGGCCCAGCTGCTGGGGCGCAAGCAGCCGATGATGAATGCGCTGGCCCGCCTGGGCGGCATGCAGCCCGGCGAGCTGCCCAAGAGCGTGCAGGCCATGGGCATCACCGGCGGCATAGGCCAGCTGTTTGCCACCCACCCACCGATTGAAGAGCGCATCGCCGCCTTGCAAAACGCGCCGCGTTGAAGCTTGCCGTGAGGGCATCAAAAAAGCCGGCGCATGCGCCGGCTTTTTTGCTGGTGGGAAGGGATTTAAACGGCCGCCTGGGGGCCGGCCTGATCCAGCATCCTGGCGACTTCCGCGGGGTCCATGCCGTACATGTCGGCGAACTCGGCCGCCGTCTTGCCGCTGGCCCGAAAGGCCCTGAGCAGCGCCTCGCGCTTGGCGGCCTTTTCCGCAAGTTCGGAAAAGGCCGTGTCCAGCAACTCGTTGGAGGTCTCGCCCTGGGTCCTGATTTGCAGCAGGTAGTCTTCCCGGCTCAGGCCGGAGGCTTCAATGGCCGCCATCAGTTGCGCCACCACATAGGGCCGCAGGTCTTGGTTCGAGCGGGCTTGGCGGCGGCGGAACACCTCCATGATGGCGTAGTGCACATGCTCGGGCGCGACCGGCTCCACGGGCTGACCCTGCAGGTCGTGACGCGGCAGGCCGGCGGCCACGCTGTCGAGGTAGCGCGTGGAGCGGGCATGCAGACCCAGCGCAATCTTCAGTTCGTCGCGCTTGAACAGCTCGGGGTGCAGGGCCAGCAGGTCCTGAAAGACACCCAGCTTGAGCGGCCGGAACTGGGCGCCAAACATGTTGGGGTAGAGCGTGAAAAGCTGCTCCAGGACCGGGTGAACCTGGTTTTTGGCGCGCGGTGCATTTTGCGGCTTCTTGCGGCGGCGCGGCGCCGCGCCTTCTTGTGCATCGGCGGGGGTTGGGGAGGCGGTGTCAGTCATCAATCAGTGGTGTCAGTTTGAGGTTCGGGGCGGGCAGGGCGCACCCGCAAGCGTTTTTTAGCCGAGGGCGAAGTATCCACTATCCATGGCTCGCGTGGGTTGATGGAGGCGTTGCTGGCGGCCTGATGGCAGCGGCGTTGCGGCGAGTGAACGGCATCAGGCGGCTGGCGTCCGCAGGTGTTCGGCATCCTGCAGCAGGCTGCGCGCCACCGCCTCGGCCACCTTGATGCCATCGACGCCGGCCGACAAAATGCCGCCCGCATAGCTGGCGCCTTCACCCGCGGGGTACAGGCCACGTACATTGAGGCTTTGCAGGTCCTCGCCACGGCTGATCTTGATGGGGGACGAGGTACGCGTTTCCACGCCCGTCAGCACCGCATCGTGGGTGTCAAAACCCTTGATCTTGCGGCCAAAGGCCGGGAAGGCCTCCCGCATGGCGGCAATGGCGTAATCGGGCAGGGCGGACGACAAATCACCGATCACCACCCCCGGTTTGTACGAGGGCAGGATGCTGCCCAGCGCCCTGGAGGGGCGCCCGGCCACAAAGTCGCCCACCAGCTGGCCGGGGGCCTCGTAGTTGCCGCCGCCCAGCACAAAGGCATGGGATTCGAGCCGGCGCTGCAGGTCTATGCCCGCCAGGGCATGGCCCGGGTAGTCGCGCGGGTCTATGCCGACCACGATGCCGGCATTGGCATTGCGTTCGTTGCGCGAGTACTGGCTCATGCCGTTGGTCACCACGCGGCCGGGCTCCGACGTGGCGGCAACCACCGTGCCGCCCGGGCACATGCAGAAGCTGTAGACCGAGCGGCCGTTGCTGGCGTGGTGCACCAGCTTGTATTCGGCCGCGCCCAGCGACGGGTGCCCGGCATGGCGGCCCCAGCGTGCGCGGTCGATGATGCCTTGCGGGTGTTCGACGCGAAAGCCGATGGAAAAAGGCTTGGCCTCGATGTAGACGCCGCGTTCATGCAGCATGGCAAAGGTGTCGCGCGAGCTGTGGCCCAGCGCCATGATCACCTGGTCGGCGCGAAGTTCGTGGCTTTGGCCCGTGGCCTGGTCCAGCACCGTCAGGCCGCGCAGGTGTTTGCCGTCCGGGCCGTTTTCAATCAGCACGTCCGTCACGCGCTGCTCAAAGCGGATCTCGCCGCCCAGCGCAATGATTTGCTCACGCATGTTTTCCACCACCTTCACCAGCTTGAAGGTGCCGATGTGGGGATGCGCTTCGTAAAGGATATCGGCCGGTGCGCCGGCCTTGACAAACTCGTTCATCACCTTGCGGCCCAGGTGGCGCGGGTCCTTGATCTGGCTGTAGAGCTTGCCGTCGGAAAACGTGCCGGCGCCGCCCTCGCCAAACTGCACGTTGGACTCGGGGTTGAGCACATTCTTGCGCCACAGGCCCCAGGTGTCCTTGGTGCGCTGGCGCACGGTCTTGCCGCGCTCCAGCACGATGGGCTTGAAGCCCATTTGCGCCAGCAGCAGGGCGGCAAAGATGCCACAGGGGCCGAAACCGACCACTACGGGGCGCAGCGGCAGGCCGGCCGGTGCCTGGCCCACCGGGTGGTAGCTCATGTCGGGCGTGGGCAGGATGTGCGGGTTGCCGGCGTGGCGCGCCAGGAGTGGGGCTTCCTGGCTGGCATCGGCCAGCCTGACATCGACGATGTAGACCTGCAGCAGCTCGGCCTTGCGGGCATCGAAGCTGCGCTTGTGCACATCAAGGGTTTGCAGGCCGGTGGCCGCGATGCCCAGGGTTTTGGCCACGAGGGCGGGCAGGGCATCTTCCGCGTGGTCCAGCGGAAGTTTGAGTTCAGTCAGTCGAATCATGAGGGGCTCGTGTTGATCAAGCAGCCCTGTATTTTAAGTGGCCCAGGCCTGGGGGTTGAGTCTCGGGGGATAATAGCCCCCGTGAAGCCTGCCAGACCGCCGCTGGTGCAATTGTGGAAACACAGCACTGGAGGAACGTCCGGACTGCACAGGACAGCGTAGGAGGTAACACCTCTCCACCGTGAGGTGAGGATCAGAGCAACAGAGACGAGCCGATTCAGTTCGGGTGAAACGGGCAATCTCTACGCGCAGCAATACCAAGTAGGCCAGCGTTGATGTAGCTCCGCAGAGCTGGCGGGTAGGTAGCACCGAGCCGGGTGGGCGACCCCCGGCCCAGATTAATGGCGGTCACGCCGGGCCAACTTGCTTTAGGGCAAGTTGGCCGGGTGCACAGAATCCGGCTTATCGGCAGGCTTCACACTTTATTTTGACGCGGCGGCGGCGGGCGCTGCGGCAACCGGCGCGGCGCCGAAATACTTGGTGTAAATCTGCTTGTAAGTGCCGTCTGCCCTGACGTCGGCCAGGCCCTTGTTGATTTTTTGCAGCAATTCGGCATTGCCTTTCTTGACGGCGATGCCGTACTGTTCGGTGGCAAAGCTGCTGTCGCTGACGGTCTTGAATTTCGACTCGCTGTTGTTGTTCACATAGTTCACCACCACGCCGTTGTCGGCCACCACGGCGTCGACGCCGCCGGCCTCCAGCTCCTTGAGGGCGAGCGGGGTGGACTCAAAGCGCTTGATGTTGGCGCTTTCCTTGCCTTGCAGCTTGGCAACGACCTCGTCGCCCGTGGTGCCGTTCTGCACGCCGACCTTGAGCTTTTTCAGGTCGTTGAAGGTGCTTATCTTTGAATCCTTCTTCACGGCAATCAGTTGCTGGGCGTCGAAGTAGGGCTCCGAAAAGTCCAGCGTCTGCTTGCGCTCGCTCGTGATCGTGATGGCGGACACCAGCAGGTCGCGGTCACCCTGCGCAACCGAATTGAAGATGCCTTCCCAGGGCGTGTTGAGAAACTTCACTTCCATGCCGGCCTTTTGCGCGACGGCTTTGACCACCTCAATGTCAAACCCGACGATGTCGCCTTTTTCATTTTGCGACTCGAAGGGGGCATAGGCGGCGTCGGTGCCGACCACATACACCTTGGCGGCCGGCGCCGGGGCAGCGGCTGGTGCAGGCGCGCTGGCGGCTGGCGCCGGGGGTTCCTGCTTGCTGCAGGCTGCCAGCATCAGGCCGATCATCAGCGTAGCGGCTGACTGTAGAAAGTGTCGTGTTGTCATCGATGGCATTGAGAACTCCGCAAAAAAGTTGAAGTGAAGGTGTCAGGCCAGGCCCACACAGCCAGGCCCTGAACGGGTAAGAAAAGTATAAGCCTCGGTGCATGCAAATGACCGGAAGCGGCCAAGGGCAGCCATTAGCACGCTTTGATTGAATTTCAGTAGAGCGCGTGCATAAACTGTCATTCAAATATTGCCCAAATACCACGCAAAGTGCAGGCATCCGCCAGCCACTCGGTTGCCCCATGTGGATGGCTCTGCCCGGGGACTACACGGCCATCTGGCATGCCAGTGGTGGTGTCTATGAAAACGTCACCGATGAGCCGGCAGTAGTCCCCCATGCGATTTCGCTTTGGCAATCAGCTGGCTGGCTTTTTGGGCAACTTTTTTTCCAATACAGGGACGATGTATTGGTTAACTTGAGCAAACATTTGCTCGTATACCTCCATGGGCTTTCCCCAGGCGTCAGCGATATCCTTGGATTCTCCGGTGACGTATTCGGACATGGTGAAGGTCTTGGTCTTGGCCTCCGGAAAGAGCTCAACCAGTTTGTTCTTGTGTTTGCCGGTCATCGTCAGGATGACGTCGGCATGGTGAACGTCGTTGCTTGTCAGCTGGACGGCACGATGCGCGGAGACGTCCAGGCCGTGCTTTTTCAGCAGCGTGGCTGCATTGGTTTCCGGCATGACGTCAAACGGGTCCATGTCGACGGCACGGGAAATGACGGCAATATGCAGCTTCTTTTCTCCGATGACCGAGTTCGCCAGTGCCTCGGCGGTAACACTTCGTCCCGTATTGCCGGTATCAACAAACGCTATTTTTGTGGGTTCGTCCGCACTTGCAGAGACGCTGAGCGCCAGCAGCACGCCAGAAGCTACAAAAGAAAACCAATTTTTTTTCATGTCTCCACTTTCAAGGTCAATTTAAAAAGTTGATAAGCGAGCCCCTGCTCAAGGCAGTGATGCCACCACCAGATTCCCGGTGGAGGCGATCAATTTCCTGCTTCCGCAAGTGTTTTTTTTGTGCCCCATGCCAGACGTTTGTGGTACCCATCCAGCGAAGCCATGCTAACTGAGGAGCGCCGAAATTTGCTTTCGTAGTTCAATCAGGTGCGGCGCTTTCGTGAAACTAAATTATGAAAACATTGGAAAAATTGATCAAAGTTTCAATACAAGCTGGATTCATGGAAATATTTTTGATTTTTCCAGCCGCAAGGCCCGAATGGGCCGTATGCATCTCACAGGGCAAGTCCCCGGCTGGCAGCACAACACCTGTGTCGCAGGGGGCGGAGCCAGGGTCCGCGCAGCCTTGGCTCCGTACAGGCCTTCAGGTCGCGTGCCGTGAGGCCAGAATCCGCTCGACGTGGGCCTGCAGCGACCGCAGCGCGATGGGCCACAAGCGCGGGTCGGTGTCGTCATAGGCTAGCGCGACCCAGTCTTGCGGGGTGCCATCGGGCCTGGCCTGCATGGCCGCCAGCACCTTGGCTTCACGCTTGAGGCGGTGTGCCTTGAGTTGGGCAATGGCCTGCTTTGCCGCGCCGAGTACGTAACCATGGGCGGGCAGGATGAACTCGATCTGGTGCTCGTCGCAGGCCGTACTTAGCAAGTCCAGAGAGTCGAGGTAGGCCGTCATCTCGCCGTCGGGCGGGTTGATGATGGTGGTGCTGCCGTTGAGGATGTGGTCGCCCGAAAACAGCAGGCCGTCTTCAAGCAGCACCAGGCACACATGGTTGGCCGCATGGCCGGGCGTGAAAATCACCTTCAAGGTATGCGTCAGCCCTTGGTGGAAAAGCACCAGCAGCTCTCCATTTGATAGCGCCCGGTCGGGTGTGAATTGCGAATCGGCGCGCGCGGTGGATGCCGAAGGCAGGCCCAGAATCGGGGGCGCGCCGGTACACAGCGCCTGCAGCGGCCTGGCCGCGGGTGAATGGTCGGGGTGGGAGTGTGTGCAGACAATGGCCTGAATGCGGCCAAGCGTGGCTTCATGGAGGCGCTGGATATGCCCGGCATCGTTGGGGCCCGGATCGATCACGATGTAGCCGCTGTCCGCATCCCCCACGATATAGCTGTTGGTGCCCGGCCCGGTCATCATGCCGGGGTTGGGCGCGGTCAGGCGCCTGACGTTCTTCAGCAGCGCCACCGGCCGCCCGGTCTGCCAGTCCAGCGGGTGCACGATCTGCCCGTCGGGGCAGGTCAGCGCCAGCTCGCCGTAGGGCGCGTCAGACTCCATGTAGCGGGCTTCCTTGCCGTTCAGCAGGCCGGCACGCGGGCAGGAGGTCCACAGCGGCTCTTCGGAAGAGCAAGCCTTCAGCACGGCCTCCACATCGGGATAGTGCTGCAGGCGCTCCAGCGTGCGAATCGTCGGAAAAATCATGAAGAAGCCACCGGCCTGGTGCCGTGCCAGCGCCTCGGCCGGCCGCACCCAGACCGGCTCGAACTGCTCGGCCTCATCCGCCACCGGACTCTGGCCCTCCGGCATGCGGGCGATCAGAAAGGGCACGTCAAAGCGGCGCGGCAAGTCGCGGTCGGTGACCCAGTGCGCCAGCACAAACACCTCGCTACCGGCCAGCGTGAGGCCGCGTGCCCGACACTGCGCGGCGAACGGTGCCTTGCGGTCCAGCGCCGCGATGTCGGCGGTCGTGGCGTAGCTGCCGTCGGCATGGCGCGCCAGCAGCACGCCCAATTCTTCAAAGCTTTCGCGAATGGCCGCAATCGCCTGCGTCAGGTGCAGGTCGCTCTGCGTCGTGCGCCGGCTGGACTGGTCATGCGCCGCCGCATCCGCAGCATCAATGCCGCCGCCCGGGAACACATAGGCCCCGGGGGCGAAGCTGGCCGTCATGGAGCGCCGCGTCATCAGCACTTCAATGCCTTGCGGCGTGTCGCGCAGCAGCAGCACGGTGGCTGCGGAGCGTAGGGGCGCGGGTTCGCGTTGGGGGTAGAGGAGCTGGGAAGGTCTGGCCATGAACGATTATGGCCCCCACGCTTGTGGCTACGCCGCTCTTCGAGAACACTGCGTGTACTGCGCTGCCCCCCGAGGGTGCTGATTTTCCTTGGGGCGGCCCGGCGGGAAATTGCACTGTCTCGCGGAACTTTGCCAGAGCTATGCAACGAGGATAATCATCACATGCGAATCCGATTTACAAAAATGCAGGGCGCGGGCAACGACTTCGTGATGCTCGACGAGACCCGCGCGCCGCTGGGCCTGACAACGGCGCAGTACCGCTTTCTGGCCGACCGGCACTTTGGCGTGGGCGCCGACCAGATTCTCTCGGTGCGGCCTTCGCCGGGGGAAGGCATCGACTTTGAATACGTGATCCATAACGCCGACGGCGGCGAGGTCGAGCAGTGCGGCAATGGGGCGCGCTGCTTTGTGCGTTTTGTGCGCGAACAGGGGCTCACCACCAAGGACGTGGTAAAGGTCAAAACCCTGAGCGGCGTGATAGAGCCGCGCATGCAGGCCGACGGCCGGGTCACGGTGGACATGGGGGCACCGGTGTTTGAGCCGGCGCGCATTCCCTTTGATGCGTCGGGTTTGACGCCGGAACCCCATGGTTCATGGCAGAAATGGCCTCTGGCCCTTGATGGATGGTCGTCATCAGCTCCACTTTTCATAGCGGCTCTGTCAATGGGCAACCCCCATGCGGTGCAGTTGGTGGATGACGTGGACACCGCGCCGGTGCTGGAAACCGGCCCGCTGATTGAAAACCACCCGCGTTTTCCCAAGCGCGTGAATGCCGGCTTCATGCAACTCGTCTCGCGCGGCCAGATCCGCCTGCGGGTCTACGAGCGCGGCGCCGGCGAAACGCTGGCCTGCGGCACGGGCGCCTGTGCGGCGGTGGTGGCCGGCATACGCTGGGGCCTGCTCGACACGCGGGTCGATGTGCTCACGCGCGGCGGCCAACTCACGATCGAGTGGGCTGGCCAGCTGGATGCGCCGGTCATGATGACCGGCCCGGCGACCACGGTGTTTGCGTCCGAGATCGACATTCCCGATGCGCCTTGACGCATCACCCTGCAACAGCCGATGACGTGCAGCCCGTGGCGCGGGCCCTTGCGACGCCTTTAAAACTGGTGACAATGCCGACATGAATCCAACTGAACACCCCATCACCGAAGACGACATCGCGAACTTTCTGGCCAACACGCCCGACTTCTTCGAGCGTCATGCCGAGTTGCTGGCCTCGGTGCAGCTCTCCAGCGGCCATGGCGGTCGCGCCGTCAGCCTGCAGGAGCGCCAGGCCGGCATGCTGCGCGAAAAGATCAAGGGCCTGGAGACGCGGGTGGTCGACATGATCCGCCACGGTCAGGAAAATGTGGCCATTGCCGACAAGATGCAGCGCTGGACGCGCAAGCTGCTGCAGGCCGCGCAGGCGCGCGACCTGCCCGGCCTCATCGTTGACGGGCTGAGCACCGAGTTCGAGATACCGCAGTCCGCCATCAAGGTCTGGAACGTCAACGGCATTTTTTCCGATGAACGTTTTGCCACGGGGGTGAGCGAGGATGCGCGAACCTTTGCCGCCTCGCTGAGCACGCCGTACTGCGGCGTCAACTCCGGCTTCGAGGCCGTCGACTGGCTGCCGGATCCCGGCGTGGCGATGTCGCTGGCCCTGATCCCCCTGCGCGCCGCCGCTGACGCGCCGGTCGCGGGCCTGCTGGTGCTGGCCTCCCCCGATCCCGAGCGCTTTCACAGCGGCATGGGCACCGATTTCCTGGAGCGCCTGGGCGAGCTGGCGGGCGCGGCACTGTCGCGTCTGCGGGCGCAGACCAGCCGCTGATCCAGCGCCTCATGACGCGGTCTTCGCCCCACGCGCCCGCGCCTTCCGGGGCGGTGGCCGAGCCTGCCGCCGAGCCGCATCCGCTGATAGGGCGCTACCTGGCGCATGTGCGCGTGGAAAAGCGCCTGGCGCAACGCACCGTGGAGCTCTACACGCTGGACTTGCAAAAGCTGCAGGCCAACGCCCGCCAGGCCGGCGTGGCGCTGACGGCGGTGCAGAACAGCCACATCCGTCGCTGGGTGGCGCAGATGCATGGCGCCGGGCGCAGTGGCCGCGGGATCGCGCTGATCCTGTCGGGCTGGCGCGGTTTTTACACCTGGCTGGGCCGCGAAGGCCTGGTGAGCGGCAACCCGGTGCAGGATGTGCGTGCGCCCAAGGCCGCCAAGCCGCTGCCCAAGGCCCTGAGCGTGGACGAGGCGGTGCAGCTGGCCAGCTACCAGGCGGAAACCGCCGCGGGCGACCCCGGTCTGGAGGCCAGGGACCGGTGCATCACGGAACTGCTGTACGGCTGCGGGCTGCGCATTGGCGAGCTGGTGGGGCTGGATGTGCGGGCCAGCGGGCAGGCCCGCGGCTGGATCGACATGGCGGCCGCCGAGGCCCATGTGCTTGGCAAGGGCGAGAAGCGGCGCAGCGTGCCGGTGGGCCGCGCGGCCCTGCAATCCCTGCGGCAGTGGCTGGAGGTCCGCGGCCGCTGGGCCGGTGACGGCGTGCCGCCAGGCGCTGCGGATGCCCCCGGGCAGGCCCTTTTCATCAACCAGCGCGGCGCGCGGCTCACCCCCCAGCATATCCGCGTGCGGCTGAAGCAGCGTTCGCAGCAGGCCGGCCTGGCGACGCCGGTGCACCCGCACATGCTGCGCCATTCGTTTGCCAGCCATGTGCTGCAGTCCAGCGGGGACTTGCGCGCGGTGCAGGAGTTGCTGGGCCACGCCAACATCACCACCACCCAAGTCTATACACGGCTTGATTTCCAGCACCTGGCCAAGGTGTATGACGCGGCCCATCCGCGGGCCATGTCGCCCAACCCCGGTTCGGGTGCTGTCCGGCCGCCCGGCAAGGTCACCGGCAAGGTGAAAGCCTGAAAGGCTGCCCCCGGGTTCAGGCTCTTTTGCGGAGGTAAGAGCGCAGCAAGGCCTCCGGTGGCGGTGCTTCGCCGAGCATGAACACCGCGCGCCGGCTGTCCCCGGGCACCATGGCCAGACGTTCTTCGAGCTGCATCAGCAGGCCCTGCGCGTTGGAGCCCTGGCGAGGCACCAGCGCATACGCCACGTGCACCTGCGCCACGCAGTCCACGTGCAGGCCCTTGTACGGCATGAGGCAGCGCGCCACGATGCGCGGCCCGAGGGTGCCGGCATCTTCCGCACTGAAGGGGCCCTCCACCAGCATGCCGAAACGGCGCTCCGACAGCCTGGCAGCGCTGTCGATTTCGCGCGCGGTGGACAGCAGCCGCTCCGCCACGCGCAGCGGTAGTTCGTCGGCCGCCTTGCGCCCGAAGTCGCGCTGGACCTGCTCGGCATTGACCAGGTCGACGAGCATCACGGCGCTCTGGTGGCGCAGCCGCTGGGAGCGCGCAATCATGCGCGTCAGGCGTTCGGTGAACACATGGCCGTTGATCAGGCCGGTGCTTGGATCGACCCGGTCCAGCCCCTGGATGCGCCTGGTGTTTTCGCGCCGGTGCTGGCTGCGCAGCATCAGCACCACCATGACGATGGGCAGATGCAGCGCCACGCCCAGCTGCATCCCATGCTGGGTCAGAAAGCCCGCGGGCACCAGCCGGGCGCTGTTGGCCAGCATCCAGCCGGCGCTGGCGAGCACCGGCAGGTAGGCGAGCATCAGCCAGGGCGCAAACCGGTCGCCGCGGCGCCAGGCCCAGCCCATCACCAGCATGCCGCTGAACTCCAGCAGCAGGACAATCGGCACGAAAACGTCCATGCGCGATGCGGCGGGCACCAGCGCCATGGCGGCGGCGGCCAGAATGCCCAGCCCCGCCTGTCCGGCCGTCAGCCGTTGCAGGCGCAGGGAACGCTCGGGCAGGGCCACGGCGGCCGAGATGAACAGCAGCGTGGCGGACGCCGTCAGCAGGGGCAGCACGGAGGTGGAAATATCGTTCCACCAGGGCCAGTCCGGCCACAGGTGCAGGCCGGCGATGCCGGTCACGGTGGCCTGGGTCAGTCCCATCAGCGTCACGCAAAGGGCGTAAAAACCATAGGCGCTGTCCCGCAGCGAGAGGGCGCCCAGCGCGGAAACCACGGCCGCCAGCCCGGTCAGCCCGAAGAAGATGCCCAGGATCAGCGACACCCGCTGCTCCCGATAGCTCAGGCGTCCTTCGCTGATGAATTGCAGCTGGCTGCTGAAGGCCTGGCCGTTCTCCAGGCGCAGCAGGTATTTGGTCGGCACCTCGGCGGACAGGGCAATCGGCAGCAGGGGATGGCGGTGTGGCACCGGCCATTTACTCACGGCGATCAGGTCGCCCGCCCGCTGCTCGTTCCACTGGCCGGCGCTGTCCAGCGTGTAAAGCGAGGCGCGGTTGATGGCCGGGTTGGGCACTTCCAGGTACCAGCGCTCGCCATCGGGGGCCGGCGGCACGCTGAAGCGCACCCACATGGAATGGCCGCTCGTCACCGGGTAGATCGCATCGGGGCGCGTGGGCTTCCAGGCAAGGGTGCTGGTGCGGCTGACCTGGTCTGGCGTGAACTGGCCTGTCGTGTCTATCCAGTAGTCGCCCCAGTCCTGCAGGGCCACCGGCTGGGTGTGGGTGTCCAGGTCCAGCACCGTGCGCGAGCGCGCGGGCGGGCTGTTCAGCCCCAGCAGCGTGACCAGCAGCAGGCTCATGGCCAGCGTCCGCAGCCGGCGCAGCGCCGGGGCAAAGCGTTTGCCCGCGATGCCGGCCGCCGGCTGGCGGCGTCCCCACGGCGCAAAAAAGTTCTTGAAAATCATCTGCCAGCGATTGTGGCAGCGTTTACAAAAATTGATGTCAAGAGTTCTTGCCGCGCTGCGCGGGATTCGAGCCACGACAATAGGCTCATGAAAATAATTCGACTGAAAGAAGGCAAGGAGCGCTCCTTGCTGCGCCGCCATCCCTGGATTTTTGACGGGGCCATTGCCAAGGGCGGTGGCGATGCCGGTGAAACCGTGCGGGTGGAAAGCCACGGCGGCCAGTTTCTGGGCTGGGCCGCTTTCAGCCCCAGTTCCAAGATCCGCGCCCGGGTCTGGAGCTTTGACGAAGCGCAGCGCATTGATGCTTCATTTTTTGTAGCGCGTATCGCCCAGGCCATAAGCGCCAGACGCCTTTTTGATGTGAAAAGTGACGGCATGCGCCTGGTCCACGGGGAATCCGACGGCCTGCCCGGCCTGGTGGTAGACCGTTATGCCGACACCCTGGTGGCGCAGTTTTCAAGCTGCGGCGCCGAGCGCTGGAAAAGCGTGATTGTCGACGCCCTGCTGGCGCAAACCGGCTTGACGCGGCTTTATGAGCGCTCCGACGCCAGCGTGCGCTCGCTGGAAGGCCTGCCGGAAGCCACCGGCTGGCTGGCCGGCTCGGGCGATACCGGCATCACCATCACCGAGCACGACTGGAAACTGAGCCTGGACGTGGCCGAGGGCCACAAAACCGGCTTTTACCTGGACCAGCGCGACAGCCGCCAGAAGTTTGCCGCCTACGCGCGCCGCCTGAAGTTTGAGCGCGTGCTCAACTGCTACTGCTACACCGGCGGCTTTACCGTGGCCGCGCTGGCGGGCGGTGCGGCGCATGTCACCTCGATTGACTCCTCGGGCCCGGCCATTGAGCGCGCCAGGGCCAATGTGGCGCTGAATGGCTTTGCTGCCGGCCGCACCACCATGCTGGATGCCGACGTCAACGCCATGCTGCGCCAGTACCAGAAAGAGGGCGCCAGCTTTGACGCCATCGTGCTCGATCCGCCCAAGTTTGCACCCACCGTCACGCACGCCGAGCGGGCCGCCCGCGCCTACAAGGACATCAACCGGCTGGCCCTGTCCATACTGGCGCCGGGCGGGGTGCTGTTTACCTACTCCTGCTCCGGCGGCATCAGCGCCGACCTGTTCCACAAGATCGTGGCCTCGGCAGGCACCGATGCCGGGGTGGATGCCTTTATTTCCGAACGCATGGGCGGCGCGCCCGACCACCCCATGACGGTGGCCTTCCCGGAGGGCGAGTACCTCAAGGGGCTGGTTCTGGTCAAACGCCCGGCGGGCTAGCCCTTTATCGATGAAATTGGCATCCAGCCCAGCTGAGTCGGGCGTAAGATGCTATTGAAAGGGGAGCGAGCGGCGGCCGGTCGGCACTGAGGGCGGGATGCGGACCCGCCACATCCTTGCCAAGACGCCTTTGGCCGTGGTGGTATTGCGCAAAGCCGTCATGGACTTGAAGGGCTCGCTAAACTCCCCAGCTTGGTTCCTTGCCCGCCTGCGTATTTTTTGCGTATTTCTTTGTATTTCCCCTGTTTTTTAGGTAGACACCATGAGTTTGATCCCCGTCACCATCCTCACCGGCTTTCTCGGCTCGGGCAAGACCACGCTGCTCAAGCGCGTGCTGACCGAGGCCCATGGCCAGAAGATTGCCGTCATCGAGAACGAATTTGGCGAGGAAAACATCGACAACGAAATCCTCGTCAACGACACCACGGAAAACATCATCCAGATGAATAACGGCTGTATTTGCTGCTCGATCCGCGAGGATTTGCGCGAAACGCTGCAATTGCTGGCCGCCAAGAAGCGCAAGGGCCTGCTCGACTTCGAGCGCGTGGTAATTGAGACCACCGGCCTGGCCGATCCCGGGCCGGTGGCGCAGACCTTTTTCATGGACGAGGAAATTGCCGAGCAATACCTGCTGGATTCCATCCTGACCCTGGTGGATGCCAAGCATGCGCCGCAGCAGCTCAACGATCGCCAGGAAGCGCGCCGCCAGGTCGGTTTTGCCGACCAGATCTTCATCAGCAAGGCCGACCTGGTGGCCGAGGACGAGGTCGAGGCGCTGATGCACCGGCTCAAGCACATGAATCCGCGCGCGCCCCAGCAGGCGGTGCATTTCGGTGAGGTGGCGATTGCCGATGTGTTTGACCTGCGCGGCTTCAACCTCAATGCCAAGCTCGACATCGACCCCGATTTCCTCCAGGCCGATGAACACGACCATGACCACGCGCACGGCGAGCACTGCGACCACCCGTCCCACGCGCACGACCGTGATGACGGCAACCACCATCACCATGATGACGACGTGAAAAGCTTTGTGTTCCGCTCGGACAAGCCCTTCAGCCCGGCCAAGCTCGAGGACTTTCTGGGCGCGGTGGTGAATATCTATGGCCCGCGCATGCTGCGCTACAAGGGGGTGCTGAATATGGAGGGCACCGACCGCAAGGTGATCTTCCAGGGCGTGCACCAGCTCATGGGCAGCGACCTGGGCCCCGCCTGGGCCGAGAGCGAGAAAAAAACGAGCAAGATGGTTTTCATAGGCATCGATTTGCCCAAAGATATTTTTGTGCAGGGCCTGGAGCAATGTCTGGTTTAAGGTAGGCTGTCCGCCTAAAGCCATTAAAGGCGGGGAGGGCTTCATGTTTGTCTCGATTCTCCAACGGTTTGTTTTTTGCCTGTTACGCTGCGCTGGCCAGCCGCTACAATCGCGCGCCGACCAAAATACCCGGAAAGCCGAATCGGGAGGCCAGCCTGGCGGAAATCTGCCTGAACGCCGCGTCAAAGTGGCCGAGGCTGGCAGGCGGCATACAAACCAGGAAATCTGGCAACAGCTGAAGCCGGGCTGCCTGACCGCAGTTTGGCCAGGAGTCGGCTTGGGGGCCATCCCCAGGCTGCTTCCCCGAGGAGAGACATTGTGAAAGCCCAAGCGAAGAAGACCCTAACGTCCGCCAAGGCCGCTGCCAAGTCAGCCGGCAAGGTGGCCGTGAAGGGCAAGCCAGCGCCCAAAGCCGCAGCCAGGACCGCGGTCCCGGTCACGAAAAAAGCAGTCAAGCCCGTTCAGCCCGTTGCCAAAGCCAGGTCGGCGCCCAAACCCGTCGCCTCCAAGGCCGTCGCCAAAAAAGCCGCCAAGCCGTCAAGCCAGGCGGCTTCCCAGAAAAAGCCGATTCCGGCCCCCAGCAAGAAAGCAGTGGCCACACCAGCCAAACCCGTGACTAAACCATTGCCGAAACCTGCCGCGAAAGCGCCTGCCAAGCCCGCCAAAGACAGCCATGCCGCCGGCAGCGCCAAAGTGGCGCCGCCGGCGCCTGTCCCGGCCCCGGTGCTCATGGCGCCCAAGCCCTTGAAGCCGGGACGACGCAGTTCAGCCCGAACCGCAGTCCAATCCCCTCCGCCCGCACCCATGGTGCCAACCCATGCGCCTGACGCAGCCAAAGCCAGTTACTCCACCATGACCGAACGCGTGATTGCGCCGCCCTTCCAGGCGGCCGCCCCCAAAGACCCCAAGCTTGCCAACAACTGGAAGACCAAGCCTGCCGACCAGCTGACCGACGAGGAAGTCAAGGCCATGCCCGACTCCGAGTACATGAACGAAAAGCAGCTGGCCTTCTTTCGCCACAAGCTGTCGGTGCTCAAGCAGGAGATTCACAACAGCGCCGGCGAAACCACCGAACACCTGCGCGAAGACACCGTCGTGGTGCCCGATCCGGCCGATCGCGCCACCATTGAAGAAGAGCATGCGCTCGAATTGCGCACCCGCGACCGCGAACGCAAGCTGCTCAAGAAGATCGAGCAGTCGATTGCCCGCATTGATTCCGGTGACTACGGCTACTGCGACGAGACTGGCGAACCCATTGGCGTCGGCCGCCTGATTGCCCGTCCCACGGCCAATTTGTCGCTGGAAGCACAGCAACGCCGTGAGCTCAAGCAAAAAATGTTTGGCGATTAACCGCCGCAGGCCGGCAGAACGCTCTTAATCGCATCCCATGTCCAAAGAAGATACCGCACCAGGCTTGCTTTCCAAGATGGTGAAGTTCGTCCGGAATCCGGCCACGAACTGGTCGGAGCTGGACACATTGCAAGCCGATCGCGACGACGCCATCAGCAAGCAGTTGCTCAAGGAGATGATTGAGCGCAAGCGGCAGAACGACTTTGTACGCAAGCGCGAATTCGACATGTTGCGCAAGATGCGCAAGCGTGAGGCCATGGTGGGTCTGGGGCCGGATGGGGGCGGCAAGCCCTCGTTCTTTCAAAGCAGCATCCCTTCCAGGCCGGATGACCGGGCGTCCACGATCAAGAAGATCGATGAGATCGAAGCCCAGATGGCCATGCAGTGGTGGAAGACCAAGAGCGCCAATGCGCCGGACAACTCGGTTCATGTGCCACTGATGTCTCAAGACAAGGGGCCTGTCACGCAGGGGCCTTTAGACAGCGCGCTGCCCACCGCCTACCGGGCGACGGCGCCGGCAGGGCTGCCGCCCAGGGCCGCGGACGCTGCAACGGCGCAAGATGCGCCGCCAACCCGGCCGGACGCGCTGCCCAATATGCCTGCGTCTGCAAGCGCCGCCGGTCGCCCCGGTAATACGATAGGCACGATAGGCGCTTTGTCGGGCATGGGCGCTGGCAACGACCAGGCATCGGGTTTTACGCCTTCCAAATTCACGGCGGTGGAGGTGGAAGAAGCCATGGCGCACGATGCGGAACTTGAAGAGGCGGCGATCCGTTTTGCCAATGGCGATGATGCCGGGGCCGAGGCGGGGCTGCTGGAAATTCTCGGGCCGGGCGGCTTGCGCGCGGGGCATGCCGAAACCTGGTTGACGCTGTTTGACCTGTACCGCGCCACGGCCCAGCAGGGCAAATTCGAGTCGGCGGCGATCGGCTTTGCCGAGCGTTTTGACCGTTCGGCACCGCAGTGGTTTTCAATGCCGGACATGGTGAAAAAGCTCAAACCAGCGGGCAAGACCAGCAACGGGCCTGCCGCCGACTGGGTCTGCCCCTCGGTGGTGGGCATCCAGACGGTCGCGGCGCTGAAAGCGGCCATGGCCAAGGCGCCCATGCCGTGGCGCCTCGACTGGCACAACCTCAAAACCCTTGAAGCGGCCGCCGTCGAGCCCTTGCACCAGGTGTTCCGCACCTGGGCGGCGCAGCCGGTGCAACTGCGCTTCATTGGCGACGCCCAGCTGAGGAAGGTGCTGAAAGACGCCACGCCTTCGGGTGGCCGCGATGTCGCTCAAAGCTGGTGGCAGCTCCGCATGGAAGCGCTGCGTGTGACGCGCCAGCCCGATGACTTTGAACTCGCCGCGCTCGATTTCTGTGTCACCTACGAGGTCTCTCCGCCATCATGGGAGCGTGCGCGCGGTGATTACAAATCGCTGGATGCGCAAGGGGGCGTCATGGGCGGGAACGCCTTCATCGGCGAGGTTTACCGTGACTCGGTACCCTCGGGCCTCAGCGCGATGGACGCCGACAGCCAGCTCGATGGCCAGAGTTCCGAAATGAGCAATCTTATGTCGGTGGAACTCTCGGGGCAAATCCAGGGTGACGCGATTGCCGTATTGGACAAGCTGGAAGCCAAGCTCATGGGGGCTGACATGATGCTGATTTCCTGTGCCAAGCTGATACGTGTCGATTTTTCCGCCGCGGGGACGCTGCTGAACTGGGTGTCTGCCCGCGCAGCCGAAAACCGCGCTATTCAGTTTTCAGACGTCAATCGCCTGGTCGCCGCTTTTTTCAATGTGATCGGGATCTCGGAGCAGGCCAGCGTGGTGGTTCGGATCGACTGAACTCGAGCAATGGCCGGCCTGTTGAGGCTGGCCCATTTTGCGCGCTGGGCTTTTCGCTGCGGCAGCCTCGGCAGGGGTAAACTCACAAGCACTTCTCCAGATCAGGGCCGTGATGCGCCGCAGGCCGCACGGGGCTTCCAATCCTCGATGGCTGCTATCTTTTTGGTAGCTTTCGTCACCCGTTCCTGCTGGGTCTTGGGTGTTTTCCATATAAAAACCGCTCAAGCTGCGCGGTTTCCCCGCCTTCTCTGGCGGCGTGATACTTTCCAGTAAACGGAAGTTGCTGCAAGCCTTTGCGGTTCTTGTGGCCTGCGCCACGGCGCTTAAGGAAACACCTTCATTGCTTGTGCTAAGTGCTTAATCTAGAACATTTTTTTATTCAAAATACATTTCGGAAACGACTCCCTAAGTGCTTGATTTCATTGAAAAAAATTGTTGCGAATCCCTTGCTTCCAGAAGGTTTCCTGATAAAGTGGGAAAAAGTGCAGTTTAGTGGTGAAAAGTGTTGTTTAAGGGTTTTTAACGGTGTTTCAAGGCGCGTCATCTCTAGCTCTCGATGCCAAAGGTCGGCTGTCCGTGCCGACCCGGTATCGCGACGTGCTGAGCGCGACGGCTTCGGGCCAGCTCACCATGACCAAACACCCGCACGGCTGTCTCATGATTTTCCCACGCAACGAATGGGAAAAATTCCGCGAGCGTATCGCGTCGCTGCCCATGGATGCGCAGTGGTGGAAACGGATTTTTTTGGGTAACGCCATGGATGTGGACATGGATGCGACCGGTCGCATCCTGGTCTCGCCGGAGTTGCGCGCAGGCGCCGGCATCAGCAAAGACACGGTGCTGCTGGGCATGGGCAGCCACTTCGAGCTCTGGGATGCTGCGACCTACGCCGCCCAGGAGGCGGAGCAGATGAAGGCCCAAATGCCCGATGTCTTCAGAGATTTTTCTTTTTGAAAGAAGACGGTGCAAGCTACATGGACACATCGCACCGTCTTGTTGAACGAAGCCATAGCGGCGCTTCAAGTCAACCCGGACGGCCACTACATCGATGCGACTTTCGGCCGCGGCGGACACTCGCGCCTGCTGCTGTCAAAGCTCTCCGCGCTCGGGCGCCTGACAGCCTTCGACAAGGACCTGGATGCCATTGCGGAGGCGAAAACCATTGTCGATCCGCGTTTTTCCATCCGTCACGAAGGCTTCATGCACCTGGGCCAGCTGCCTGCGGCGAGTGCGGCGGGGGTGCTGATGGACCTGGGCGTGAGCTCGCCCCAGATCGACAACCCGGTGCGGGGCTTTTCTTTTCGGCAGGAAGGGCCCCTGGACATGCGCATGGACACCACGCGTGGTCAAAGCGTCGCGGAGTGGCTGGCCGATGCATCCATAGAAAGCATGGCGGAGGTGATTCGTGACTATGGCGAAGAACGGTTTGCTGGGCAGATCGCAAAGGCGATTGATCGTCGCCGACAGGAACGGGGGCCTCTTGGAACCACCGCTGAACTGGCCGAAGTCGTGGCTGGCGCGGTCAAAACCCGCGAGCCGGGCAAGGACCCTGCAACGCGCACATTTCAGGCTCTTCGGATTTTCATCAATGCCGAGCTTGAAGAGCTGCAACAGGCGCTAGAAGCGTCACTGAAAGTGCTCCAACCGGGAGGCCGTCTGGTGGTGATCAGTTTTCATTCGCTCGAGGACCGCATCGTCAAGCAGTTTATCGCCACGCATTCGCGCGAGGTGTTCGACCGGCGCGCCCCGTTTGCGGCACCCAAAGCCATGAAGCTCAATGCGCTGGGTCGCACCAAGCCCAGTGAAGAGGAAGTGGCCAGCAATCCGCGTTCGCGCAGCGCCGTGATGCGGGTGGCCGAGCGTACCGGGGTGCTTGAGTGATGACCCGGCGCTCATTGGCAAGCAGTGTGCGGGGCAGGCCATGGCCCGTCTGAACCTCGTGCTCCTGCTGGCCGTGCTGGTCAGTGCGCTGTACCTGGTGCACACGCAGTACGAGTCACGCCGGCTCTATGTCGAGCTGGAAAAGGCTGCCGCCCAGAGCCGGAAAATTGAAACGGACAGCGAGCGCCTGCAGGTGGAAAAGCGTGCCCAGGCCACGCCCCTGAAGGTGGAAAAACTCGCCAGGGATCGCCTGCTGATGCGCACGACAACGCCTGCCATCACGCAGTACGTGAGCTACAAGGATGCCGTGACGGCAGAGGCAGGGGCGCATGAGTAAGAGCGTGCGCTACACCTCCAGTCCTTTGCTGGCGAGCAAGACGCCGGTCTGGCGCAGCAAGTTCATTGTGGCCGGCATTGCGCTGGCCTTCGCCGGGCTGGCCGGCAGGGCGGCCTACATCCAGATTTTTGGCAATGACTTTTTCCAGCGCCAGGGCGAGGTTCGCTTTGCACGGACCCTGGAGCTGCCTGCCAACCGGGGCCGCATTCTGGACCGCAATGGCCTGATTCTGGCCTCCAGCGTGCCGGCGCCCAGTATCTGGGCCATTCCGGAAGACGTGGATGCGAGCAAGGCCCAGCTGGCAGAACTGGCCGGGCTGCTGGAAATGCCGCTGGCTGAACTGAATAAAAAACTCGCCGATGAGGACAAGACCTTTGTCTGGGTCAAGCGCCAGGTGGACGAGCCGGTGGCCCAGAAAATCCAGGCCCTGGGCATCAAGGGCATTTATCAGCGCAAGGAGTACAAGCGCAAATACCCCGAGGGCGAAACCCTTGCGCATGTGGTCGGGTTTACCAATGTGGAAGACCGCGGGCAGGAAGGCGTTGAGCTGACCTTCAACAAGGAACTCGCCGGCAAGGCGGGTTCCCGGCGCGTGATCAAGGACCGCCTGGGCCGTGTGGTCGAGGGTGTGGGCGAGCAGGTGCCGCCGGCCGAAGGCAAGGACATCCAGCTGAGCGTCGACAGCAAGGTGCAGTTTTTCGCTTACCAGAAGCTGCGCGACGCTGTGGTCGCGCACAAGGCCAAGGCCGGCAGTGTGGTCGTGCTCGACGCGATCACCGGCGAGGTGCTGGCGCTCGCCAACTACCCAAGCTATGTGCCCGACAAGCGCCAGAACCTCACGGGCGAACAGCTGCGCAACCGCGCCCTGACCGACACTTTCGAGCCCGGCTCGACGATGAAGCCGATCACGGTGGCGATGGCGCTCGAGGCGGGCAGAGTGACGCCGCAGACCATCATAGAAACCGGGCCCGGCCGCTTCAGCATCGGCGGCTTCACCATCAGTGACACCCACAACTACGGCACGCTGACCGTCGAAGGCGTGATCCAGAAGTCCAGCAACGTCGGTGCTCTGAAGATTGCGCAAAGGATGAGTCCCCACGAGATGTGGGATACCTATGTCGCCCTCGGCTACGGCCAGAAGCCGCAGATCCAGTTTCCCGGTGCAGTGACGGGCAGGCTCCGGCCCTGGAAAACCTGGCGTCCCGTCGAGCAGGCGACCATGTCCTATGGCTACGGGCTCTCCGCTTCGCTGTTCCAGATGGCGCACTCCTACACCGCTTTCGCGCACGACGGGCAAATCATTCCGGTCACCATGCTCAAGAGCCGCGAACCCGCCGTCGGCGTCAAGGTGTTTTCTGCCGAGAACGCGTACGCGGTGCGCCGGATGCTCCAGATGGCAGCCGCCCCGGGCGGCACCGGCCAACTGGCGCAGACGGTGGGCTATTCGGTCGGCGGCAAGTCGGGCACAGCGCACAAGCAGGTCGGCAAGGGCTATGCCAGCAATAAATACCGTGCCTGGTTTACCGGCATGGCGCCCATAGAGTCGCCGCGCATCATCGTCGCGGTGATGATCGATGAGCCGAGCGACGGCAAGTATTTTGGCGGTGTCGTGGCCGCGCCGGTTTTCAGCGAGGTGGTGCAGCAGACGCTGCGCATGATGGGGGTGCAGCCCGACGTGAATGTCAAGCCGCAGATCGTGACGCAGGCCGTCGAGGAGTCGTTTTGACTACGCAACTCCACAGCCCTGAGCAGGCCGCATGCTGGTTGCGCGAACGCGTGACCGCCAGCCTCTGCACGGACAGCCGCCAGGTCGGTAGCGGCGATGGATTCATTGCCTGGCCCGGCGCGGCAACTGATGGCCGAAAGTATGTGGGCGACGCACTCGCTGCGGGTGCACAGGCTTGCCTGGTCGAGCAGGAGGGCGCTGCGGCATACGCTTTCAAGGATGAACGCGTTGCGACTTATGCGGGACTCAAGGCGGCGACCGGGCCGATAGCCGCGGCTTATTTTGAGGCGCCCAGCCAGCAGTTGCAGGTCGTGGCGGTCACTGGCACCAATGGCAAGACCTCGACCACATGGTGGCTGGCGCAGGCGCTGGGCCGCCTGGGCCGCAAATGCGGTGTGGTCGGAACCCTGGGTATAGGTGAGCCTGGGGCCCTGGTTTCCACTGGCCTCACCACCCCTGATCCGGTGCTGCTGCAGCGGCAGTTGCGGCGTTTTGTGGATGAAGGCTTTGCGGCCTGCGCGCTGGAGGCCTCATCGATCGGCATCGTGGAGCGGCGCCTGGATGCGACGGCCATACAGGTCGCGATCTTCACCAACTTCACGCAGGACCATCTCGATTACCACGCCTCCATGCCGGCCTATTGGGAGGCCAAGGCGTTGCTGTTCGACTGGCCCGGGCTGAAGGCGGCCGTCATCAATGTTGACGATCCCCAAGGGGTTGAGTTGAACGCCTCTCTGGCCGATTCAACGACGGGGCGGGACCTGGATATCTGGACATTTTCATGCGACGGGCCCGCACGGCTGCAAGCGCTCGATATTCATCACGGGACCCAGGCTTTGCGCTTTGACGTCGTTGAAGGCGCCGAACGCCACAGGATTTCAACCCGCCTGGTGGGGCAGTACAACGTGTCCAACCTGCTGGGCGTGATGGCGGCCCTGCGTGCGATGGGCCTGCCGCTGGCCGATGCGGTGGGCGCCTGCGCTGATTTGCTGCCGGTGCCTGGCCGCACGGAGACCCTGGCCATGGAGGGCCTGCCGCTGGCCGTCATTGATTACGCGCATACGCCGGACGCGCTGGAGAAGGTGCTCAGGGCGCTCAGGCCGGTCGCGGCAAGCCGCGGCGGCCAGCTCTGGTGTGTCTTTGGCTGTGGGGGCGACCGTGACAGCAGCAAGCGCCCGCTGATGGCGGCGGTGGCGGAAAAGGAAGCCGATCAGGTGGTGGTGACCAGTGACAATCCGCGCAGTGAAAATCCGCTGGCCATTATTTGCCAGATATTGCTGGGCTTGAGCCATAGCGATGTCGTGCATGTGCAGGCAGACCGGGGCGCCGCGATTGCCTATGCGCTGAGCCTGGCGCAGCCTCAGGATGTGGTGCTGCTGGCCGGCAAGGGCCATGAGGAGTTTCAGGAGACTGATGGCGTCAAGCGGCCTTTCTCCGACCGGGCGCATGCCCAGGCCGCCCTGAACGCCGTGCTGGCTGGACGCCGGGCGGGGGGAGACGTCGCATGATGAGCTTGCAGCAAGCCTTGGGCTGGTTGCCGGCGGCGCGTCTGGTCGGCGATGGCCGTGTAGCGCCGCTGCGCGTGCACACCGATACGCGCAGCTTGCAGGCGGGGGACCTGTTCGTGGCACTCAAGGGCGAGCGTTTTGATGCCCATGAGTTTCTGGCGCAAGCCAAAGCGCAGGGTGCTGTTGCGGCGATTGCCCACCAGGGCCTGGCCGAGGCGGGGATGCCCGGCCTTGAAGTGGCCGACACCAAGCGGGCGCTGGGCCAGCTGGCTGCCGGCTGGCGTTCGCAATTCAGCCTGCCCCTGATTGCGGTGACGGGCAGCAACGGGAAAACCACGGTCACGCAGATGATCGCGTCGATTCTTCGCGCCTGGAAGCCGGCCGGGGCTTTTGCGACGGAAGGCAATCTCAACAATGACATCGGCGTGCCGCTGACATTGCTGCGTCTTCGTGCTTCGCACCAGGTGGGCGTGGTGGAGCTGGGCATGAACCACCCGGGAGAAATCGCCTGTCTGGCCGAAATGGCCCGGCCCACCGTGGCGCTGGTCAACAATGCCCAGCGCGAGCACCTGGAATTCATGGCCACGGTGGACGCGGTGGCGCAGGAAAATGGCTCGGTGCTGTCCTCTTTGGGCGCGGGTGGCACCGCGGTTTTCCCCGCCGACGATGACTACAGCGCCGTCTGGCGCGACTTGGCGGGCGCATGCAAGGTGTTGACCTTTGCACTGTCTGGCGCCGCCGACGTCACGGGCCAGGCGCGCTGGAGCGGCGAGCGCTGGTGGGTGACGGCGCACACACCAGCAGGGCCGCTGGATTTTTCCCTGCAGGTCGCCGGCCGGCACAACATCAAGAACGCCCTGGCGGCCACCGCCTGTGCACTGGCGGCGGGCGTGCCCTTGCCCTTCATTGCGGCGGGGCTGTCCGCGTTTGCGCCAGTCAAGGGGCGTTCGCGCGCCATTCCTGTCCCCGTGCAGGGACGCGTGCTCACCCTGATTGACGACAGCTACAACGCCAATCCGGACTCCATGCGTGCCGCCATCGACGTTTTGGCCGAGTTGCCCGGGCCGCGCTTGCTGGTCATGGGCGACATGGGGGAGGTCGGCGATCAGGGGCCGCAGTTCCACCGCGAAGCCGGTCAGTACGCACTGGGCCGGGGTATCGAAAAGCTCTACACGCTGGGCGTGCAGTCTGAACAGGCGGCTATCGCCTTTGGGCAGGGGCGCCACTTCGATGACATGGCGGGGCTGGTCACCGCCGTGGTGGCCGAGCTGACTGGTTCCGGCAGCGTGCTGGTGAAGGGCTCACGGTTCATGAAGATGGAGCGGGTGGTGCAGGCCATAGCGGCAGCCACCGCCGATCACACACAACAATCCAAGGAAGAGCCTCATGCTGCTTAGTCTGGCCCAGTGGCTCCAGTCAATTTCCCCTGAATTTGGTTATTTCAGGGTGGTTCAGTACCTGACGTTTCGCGCGGTCATGGCCGCACTCACGGCCTTGCTGATAGGCCTGCTGGCCGGCCCCTTCGTGATTCGCCGGCTGATAGCGCTCAAGATTGGCCAGCCGATTCGCGAATACGCCATGCAGACGCATCTGAGCAAAAGCGGCACGCCCACCATGGGCGGCGTGCTTATCTTGTTGTCGATTGGCATTTCGACCCTGCTGTGGTTCGACCTGTCGAATCGCTTTGTCTGGATTGTGCTGATCGTCACCCTGGGTTTTGGCGCCATCGGCTGGGCGGATGACTGGCGCAAGGTCGTGCTCAAGGACCCGGAAGGCATGCGCTCGCGCGAGAAATACCTCTGGCAATCATTGATAGGGCTGATCGCTGCGCTGTACCTGGTGTTCAGCATCTCGGAGAGTTCCAACCTGCGGGTGCTCGAACTGTTCTTCAGCTGGGTGCAGTCGGGCTTTGATGTGAACCTGCCGCCCAAGGCCGGCCTGCTGGTGCCTTTCGCCAAGGAAGTGAGCTACCCGCTGGGCGTCTTCGGGTTTGTGATCCTGACTTACCTGGTGATTGTGGGCTCCAGCAACGCCGTCAACCTGACCGACGGCCTGGATGGACTGGCCATCATGCCGGTGGTCATGGTGGGCTCTGCGCTGGGCGTGTTCGCCTATGTGACCGGCAGCTCCGTGTATTCCAAATACCTTCTCTTTCCGCACATTCCCGGCTCGGGCGAGCTGCTGATCTTTTGCTCGGCCATGGCCGGTGCCGGGCTGGCCTTTCTGTGGTTCAACACGCATCCGGCCCAGGTTTTCATGGGCGACGTTGGTGCCTTGGCACTGGGCGCCGCGCTGGGCACCATTGCCGTGATCGTGCGCCAGGAAATTGTGCTGGCCATCATGGGCGGCATCTTTGTCGTCGAAGCCCTTTCCGTGATGCTGCAGGTGACCTGGTTCAAGTACACCAAAAAGCGCTACGGCGAGGGGCGGCGCCTGCTCAAGATGGCGCCGCTGCACCACCACTTCGAGAAAAGTGGCTGGAAGGAAACGCAGGTGGTCGTTCGTTTCTGGATCATCACCATGCTGTTGTGTCTCGTTGGTCTTTCAACCTTGAAGCTCAGGTAAGGCATGAGGCATTTACAAGACCAAACCGTGTTGATCCTGGGCCTGGGTGCGTCCGGCCTGGCCATGGCGCGCTGGTGCGCCCGCCATGGGGCATTGGTGACGGTCGCCGATACGCGCGAAGCGCCTTCATTGCTCGCAACGCTGAGGCAAGAACTTCCTGGTGTGAAGTTTGTGAGCGGCGCCTTTACGCCGGATCTGGTGCAGGGCACGGCCGTGCGTGCGGTCTATCGGTCACCGGGATTGACGCCCGCGACCATTGCACCCGTGGTGGATGCGGCGCGTGCCATGGGTCTGCCTGTGGGTGGGGAGCTTGACCTTTTCTCGCGGGCCCTGGTTGACCTCCGCGAGCTGCCGGCAACAGAGGCAGGGGAAGGAAATTCCGGGCCTCTTGCATCCCCTGAGGCTGTGATCGAAGGGCCGCTGCCCGACGTGTCTGGCGTGGTCGATGCAGTCGATGTGCCGGATGCGGCCGGTTCGCTGAAGGGCGACGCCGCTTTGATGGCCGACGCTTGCGGCGACATGGACGAGGGGCCCACGCCAGAGGCGGCGGAAAGCGCGCCCGCACTGGAAGAGGCCGGCGAAGACGCAGCGTTACCCGCTCTGCTTGCCCCTGTGCCGGCTGAACAGCCTACCGGCTACAGGCCGGTGGTATTGGCCGTCACGGGAACGAACGGCAAAACCACGGTGACGTCCCTGGTCGGCCAGCTGGTGCAGCGGGCCGGAAAAACCGTTGCCGTTGCGGGCAATATCGGCCCGACGCTGCTCGACACGCTGTCTGCGCACCTTGACGCGCAAACCCTGCCGCAGGTTTGGGTGCTGGAGCTGTCCAGCTTCCAGCTCGCGGATGTGCAGGACTTTGAGCCGACGGCTGCCGTGGTGCTGAACATTACCCAGGACCACCTGGACTGGCATGGCGACATGGATGCCTACGTCGCGGCGAAGGCCCGGATATTCGGCGGCAGCACCTTCATGCTGTTGAACCGTGACGATGCCCGGGTGATGGCCATGCTTCCGCCGCCTGTCAAGGTTCGCCTGCGGCCTGCGCAGGTTCGCCCCCACGCGACGTTTGGCGCCGGGGAGCCGCAGCGCCCCGGGGACTACGGCATTGAAACCGTCAACGGCATGGCCTGGCTGGTGCGCGCGGCAGAGGCCGATGAGACGATCAAGCGCCGCAAGGACGAGGAAGTGGCGCTGCACATCCAGCGCCTGATGCCGATTGATGCATTGCGGATTCGCGGTCGACACAACGCCACCAATGCCCTGGCGGCGCTGGGCCTTGCCGTTGCCGCGGGTTGCAATCTTGCCCCCATGCTGCACGGCCTGCGTGAATACCGCGGTGAGCCGCACCGTGTGGAGTCCGTGGCGGTCGTCAACGATGTCGAGTACTTCGACGATAGCAAGGGCACCAATGTCGGGGCTACGGCCGCGGCGCTCACAGGTCTGGGGGCCGAGCGCAAGCTGGTGGTCATCCTGGGCGGCGAAGGCAAGGGCCAGGATTTTTCGCCGCTGGCCGAGCCCGTGGCGCGCCATGCCCGGGCGGTGGTGCTGATAGGGCGCGACGCGCCTCTCATCCGATCCGCCCTGCAGGACAGCCATGTGCCGCTGCTGGATGCCATCTCCATGCCGGAAGCGGTGGCCATTGCCGCCCGGCAGGCCGAGGGCGGCGATGCGGTGCTGATGTCGCCGGCCTGCGCCAGTTTTGACATGTTTGACAACTATGAGCACCGCGCACGGGTTTTTTGTGAGGCGGTGCAGGTGCTGGCCGGTGACCAGGGGGCCGTGCTGTGACGCTGTCCACACGTCTTTTTGGCTGGTTCTCCGGCGTGGGGAAGGCCGCCTCGGAGGTGTTGCCGGTCCGCCTGGGCGGGCAGACCTTGTCGCGCACTCTGGCCACGCCGCCTGCGCGCATGGCCGGCTTTGACCAGGCGCTGGTCTGGGTCACCGTGGCTTTGCTCATGTGGGGCCTGATCATGGTGTATTCGGCATCGGTTGCGATGCCTGACAACCCCAGATTCTCACGCTACGCACATACCCATTTCCTGCTGCGCCATGTCCTCTCGCTGTTCGTGGCTTTCGTCGTGGCGGCGCTGGCGTTTCAGGTGCCCATGGCCACCTGGGAAAAAGTGGCGCCATGGCTGTTTGTCGTGTCGTTGCTGCTGCTGATATTGGTGCTCCTGCCTTTCATTGGCAAGGGTGTCAATGGCGCGCGCCGATGGATTTCGCTGGGCTTCATGAACTTTCAGCCCTCGGAGCTCGCGAAGTTCGCAGTGCTGCTGTATGCGGCGGATTACATGGTGCGGAAAATGGAAGTGAAAGAGCGCTTCTTTCGCGCCGTGATGCCCATGGCCATTGCGATCGCCGTCGTCGGCGTGTTGCTGCTGGCCGAACCCGACATGGGGGCCTTCATGGTGATCTCGGTGATCGCCATGGGCATTCTCTTTCTGGGTGGCGTCAATGCCCGCATGTTCTTTCTGATTGCGGCCGTGGTGGTGGTGGCCTTTGGACTCATGGTGATGCTCAGCGAGTGGCGCCGCGAGCGGATTTTTGCCTATCTGGACCCCTGGAGCGACAAATACTCCATGGGCAAGGGCTACCAGCTTTCCCACTCGCTGATTGCCTTCGGGCGTGGCGAGATCTTTGGCGTCGGCCTGGGCGGCAGCATTGAAAAACTGCATTGGCTGCCCGAGGCGCACACCGACTTCCTGATGGCCGTGATTGGCGAGGAATTCGGCCTGATGGGCGTGCTGGCCGTCATCGGCCTGTTCATGTGGATGACCCGCCGCATCATGCACATAGGCCGTCAGTCGATTGCGCTGGACCGCCTGTTTGCCGGCCTGGTGGCCCAGGGTGTCGGGATCTGGATGGGCTTCCAGACCTTTATCAATATCGGCGTGAACCTGGGCGCCCTGCCGACCAAGGGTTTGACCTTGCCCCTGATGAGCTACGGCGGCTCGGCGATTTTGATGAACCTGATTGCCCTGGCGGTGGTTCTGAGAATTGACTATGAAAATCGGGTTCTCATGCGCGGGGGCCGCGTATGAGAACCGATTTCATCAAAACCGGGTTGAGTGCGAAACACTGCAACGCCTTTGCGTTGTTAATGCGCGGGGGCCGCGTATGAGCCGCCAGCGTTGCGCCCTCGTGATGGCCGGTGGTACCGGCGGGCATATCTTCCCGGGCTTGGCCGTCGCCGAGGCCCTGCGCGAGCGCGGCTGGCGTGTGCACTGGCTGGGCGGCAAGGGCGGCGCCGCTCACCCGAGCATGGAAAGTCAGCTGGTGCCGCCGCGTGGCTTTGCCTTCGAATCGATTGATTTTTCCGGGGTGCGCGGCAAAGGTCCGGCCACTGTGGTGTTGCTGCCGCTGCGGCTGCTCAAGGCTTTTTGGCAAAGCATCCAGGTGGTCAGGCGCGTGAAGCCCGATGTGGTGGTGGGCCTGGGCGGCTATATCAGCTTTCCGGCCGGCATGATGAGTGTGCTGCTGGGCAAGCCGCTGGTGCTGCACGAGCAAAACTCCGTGGCGGGCATGGTCAACAAGGTGCTGGCCGGCGTGGCCGATCGGGTCTTTACCGCCTTTCCCGGCGTGTTCAGGAAGGCCGAGTGGGTGGGCAACCCCTTGCGTCCCGCTTTCACCCGCCAGCCGGCTCCCGCCGAGCGTTTTGCCGGCCGCAGCGGACCGCTGAAGTTGCTGGTGGTCGGGGGCAGCCTGGGCGCCAGGGCGCTCAATGAAGTTGTGCCCAAAGCCCTGGCCTTGATCCCGGTCGATGAGCGTCCGCAGGTCAGGCATCAAAGCGGCGCGCGGCAGATCGATGCGCTGCGGGCCCACTATGAGGCGGCCGGCGTGCAGGCGGAACTCACGCCTTTCATTGAAGACACGGCCCAGGCGTTTGCCGACGCCGACCTGATCATCTGCCGTTCGGGCGCCAGCACGGTGACCGAGATTGCGGCCGTGGGCGCTGCGGCGCTGTTCGTACCCTTTCCCGCGGCGGTGGATGACCACCAGACCCTCAATGCCCAGTTTCTGGTGGCGCAAGGCGGCGGCTGGCTGCTTCAGCAGCGCGACCTGAACGCAGAGAAACTGGCGTTGATGCTACAAAAAACAGAGCGTACTGCGCTTGTCCAGTGCGCGCTAAAGGCTAAAAACATGCAAAAAATTGAAGCCACCGCCCGGGTGGTGGCCGCTTGCGAGGAGCTTGTCCCATGAAGCACGCCATCAGGCACATCCACTTTATCGGGCTGGGCGGTTCGGGCATGTCAGGCATTGCCGAAGTCCTGCACAACTTGGGCTACACCATTTCGGGGTCCGACCTCTCGGACAGCCCGACGCTGCAACGCCTGGCCGGCCTGGGTATCCAGACCTTTGTGGGGCATGCCGCCACCAATCTGGCCACGGTCGATGCGGTGGTCACCTCAACCGCCGTACAGGCCGACAACCCCGAAGTGCTCGCGGCGCGTGAAAGACACATACCCGTGGTGCCGCGAGCCCTGATGCTGGCCGAGCTGATGCGCCTGAAGCAGGGCATTGCGATTGCCGGCACGCATGGAAAAACCACGACCACCAGCCTGGTGGCCAGTGTGCTGGCCGAAGCGGGCCTGGACCCGACCTTTGTGATCGGTGGCCGGCTCAACAGCGCCGGCGCCAACGCCAAGCTGGGTTCGGGCGACTACATCGTTGTCGAGGCCGACGAATCGGACGCTTCCTTCCTGAACCTGTTGCCGGTGATGGCGGTGGTCACCAATATCGATGCCGACCACATGGAGACCTATGGTCATGACTTTGGCAAGCTCAAGCAGGCCTTTGTCAATTTCCTGAACCGCATGCCTTTTTATGGCACGGCCATCCTGTGCACCGACGATGCGGCCATACGGGACATCGTGCCCGAGGTTTCCCGCCCCATCACGAGTTATGGCTTTGGCGAAGAAGCGCAAGTGCGCGCTATCCATGTGCGGCCCGTGGGCGCGCAAATGCACTTCACCGTGCAGCGGCGCAACGGTGTCACCTTGCCGGACCTGGAGGTGGTGCTCAACCTGGCGGGCGAGCACAACGTGCTCAATGCCTTGTCAGCCATTGCTGTCGCGGCCGAACTCAACGTGCCCGATGCTGCCGTGCAGAAGGCCCTGGCCGAATTCCGGGGCGTGGGCCGGCGCTTCCAGAATTATGGCGATCTGCCTGCGAAAGACGGTGGGCTGTTCACGGTGATCGAGGACTATGGCCACCATCCCGTCGAGATGGCGGCCACGCTGGCGGCGGCGCGCGGTGCTTTCCCTGGCCGCCGGCTGGTGCTGGCCTTCCAGCCGCACCGCTATACACGTACGCGCGACTGCTTTGAGGACTTCGTCAAGGTCATCAGCACCCATGCCGATGCGGTGTTGCTGGCCGAGGTCTATGCCGCTGGCGAGGCGCCTATTGTGGCGGCCGACGGCCGCTCGCTCGCGCGCGCCTTGCGCGTGGCGGGCAAGGTGGAACCGGTCTTTGTGGACGGGATTGAGGCCATGCCCCAGGCGATTCTTGACAACGCATTGAGCGGCGATGTCGTGATGTGCATGGGCGCAGGGTCCATAGGCCTGGTGCCCGCAAAAGTCGTTGACATGCTGAACACAACTGGGCGCACGGCGCCTGCAGGACATTGATGATGGACCAGAGTCTCCCCAATTTTGGCAAGGTCGCTGTTCTCATGGGCGGCTTGTCGTCCGAGCGCGAAGTCTCGCTGATGTCGGGTCGTGGCGTGCTGGAGGCGCTGCGCTCGCGCGGCGTCGATGCCCACGCGTTTGACCCCGCCCAGCGCGATCTCGGCGAACTGAAAGCCGAAGGGTTTGCGCGCTGCTTTATCGCGCTGCATGGCCGTTTCGGCGAAGACGGTACGGTGCAGGGCGCGCTGGAGCTCCTGGGAATTCCCTACACGGGCTCAGGCGTCATGGCCTCCAGCATGGCCATTGACAAGGTCATGACCAAACGCGTGCTGCTCTCCGAGGGTTTACCCACGCCAAACTATGTGTTGCTGCGCCGTGAGGCTTACAGCGATGCCGACATCGCAGCCATTCCCGATACGCTGGGCCTGCCGCTGATCGTCAAGCCCGCGCGCGAGGGGTCTTCCCTTGGCTTGACCAAGGTGACGGCGCGCGCCGGCATGGCCGAGGCCATCGCCTTGGCCGCCGGGCTGGACGCCGACATTCTGTGCGAGCAGTTCATCAGTGGCGACGAAGTGACTTGCCCGGTGCTGGGCACCGGTGCCGAAGCAAAGGCCCTGCCGGTCATTCGCATCGTCGCGCCCGATGGCAACTACGACTACCAGAACAAATACTTCACCGACACCACGCAGTACCTGGTGCCCTGCGGTTTGCCCGAAGGGGAAGAGGCGGCGATCCAGCAACTGGTTCTGCAGGCCTTTCGCACGCTCAACTGCCGCGGCTGGGCGCGTGCCGATGTGATGATAGACAGGCTCACGCGCAAGCCCTACCTGCTTGAAATCAATACCTCGCCGGGCATGACCGGGCATTCCCTGGTGCCGATGTCCGCAAGGGCCGCCGGCATCTCTTATGAAGACCTCTGCCTCGGGGTGTTGAGGTCCGCCTCGCTCGACCACCAGAAACCAAGGGGAGCCGCCACTTGAGTCGTTCCCTGCCACTGCCAACACCCTTGCCGCTGGACGTCAAGCTCATGAACACCTTGTCGGTGATTCTGGGCCTGGTGTTTGCCGCCATGGTGCTGGCGCTGGCCGTGACCTGGCTGATGCGTCAGTCGCTGTTCAATCTGAATGCCATCCGCGTGCAGGGGGATCTGGCGCACAACAATGCCGTCACCCTGCGCGCCAATGTGGCGCCGAAACTGGCCGGCAATTTCTTCACCGTGGATCTGGATCGCACACGCATGGCCTTCGAGGCGGTGCCCTGGGTGCGCCGGGCCATGGTGCAGCGCGAGTTTCCCAATCGCTTGAAGGTGGTGCTGCAGGAGCACAAGGCCGTCGCCTACTGGGGTCCCGAGAGCGATGCCCGGCTGGTCAACGCCTTTGGCGAGGTGTTTGAAGTCAACCAGGGTGATGTGGACACGGAAGACTTGCCGCTGCTCAATGGGCCGCCGGGGCAGGCGCCGCTGGTGCTGCAGGCTTACCAGCGGCTCGCCCCTATGTTTGAAGGGATCGATGCCGTGCTGGAGCAATTGCAGCTGACCGGCCATGGCAACTGGCACGCCCAGCTGGACAGTGGCGCGGTGATTGAACTGGGGCACGGTTCGCCCGAAGAGATTCAGGCACGGGTGCGCCGCTTCACCGCGACGCTGACGCAGGTCTCCTCCAAGTATGGGCGGGATCTGGAGTCCGCCGATCTGCGTTATGGCAATGGGTATGCCATCAAGCTTAGAGGGGTCACCACAGTCAGCCCTGCTGACACGGATGACGGAAAAAAGAAAAGGTAAAAGTATGGCCAAAGAATACAAAGATCTCGTCGTCGGGCTGGACATCGGTACCAGCAAGGTGATGGCCGTGGTGGCCGAGATCATGCCGGGGGGGGAACTCAAGCTGGCGGGCCTGGGCATTGCGTCGAGCAACGGCCTCAAGCGCGGCGTGGTGGTGAATATTGACGCCACCGTGCAGAGCATCCAGCAGGCGCTCAAGGAGGCCGAGCTGATGGCCGACTGCAAGATCGCCCGCGTCTACACCGGCATCACCGGCAGCCACATCCGCGGCATCAACTCCAGCGGCATGGTGGCGGTGAAGGACAAGGAGGTCACGCAGGCCGATGTGGCCCGTGTGATCGAAACCGCCAAGGCCATCAACATCTCCACCGACCAGCGCCTGCTGCTGGTCGAGCCCCAGGAGTTCGTGATCGACGGCCAGGATGTGCGCGAGCCGATCGGCATGAGCGGTATCCGCCTGGAGGCCAAGGTGCATATCGTGACCGGCGCGCAAAGTGCGGCGGAGAACATCATCAAGTGCGTTCGGCGCTGCGGCCTGGAAGTGGATCAGCTGATGCTGAACCCCTTGGCTTCCAGCCTGTCGGTGCTGACGCAGGACGAGCAGGAGCTTGGCGTGGCGCTGGTGGACATCGGCGCCGGCACCACCGATGTGGCCATCTTCACCGGCGGCGCGATCCGGCACACCGCGGTGATTCCGATTGCCGGCGACCTGATCACCAGCGACATCGCCATGGCGCTGCGCACCCCCACCAAGGACGCCGAGGACATCAAGGTGGAAAGCGGTTATGCCAAGCAGCTGCTGGCCGATCCCGACACGCAGGTGGAAGTGCCCGGCCTGGGTGACCGCGGTCCCCGCATGTTGAGCAAGCAGGCCTTGGCAGGCGTCATTGAGCCGCGTGTTGAGGAAATTTTCTCGCTGGTCCAGCAGGTGATCCGTGAGTCGGGCTACGAAGAGGTGCTGTCCTCAGGCATCGTGATCACCGGCGGCAGCGCGGTGATGCCGGGCATGGTCGAGCTCGGCGAGGACATTTTTCTGAAGCCCGTGCGACGCGGCATACCGCGCTATTCCAGCGCCTTGTCCGACATGGTGGCCCAGGCCAGGGCCGCCACGGTGATGGGGCTGCTTGAAGAGGCCAGGCTGGCCCGCATGCGCGGCTACAAGGTGGCGCAAAAAGCCGGTAGCGTGCACAACGCATTGGGTCGTGTGAAAGATTGGTTTGTGGGGAATTTTTGATGAATAAATATTCCTTCTTCATGGTTTTCAGCTTCATCGGCCGGCCTTCGCGGCGTACCCATTCCGGAGGCGCAGACCCGCCTGCGTGACAGGTCTCATGTCAAGCATAAAAACTTTCTAATAATTTTTGGCAACTGCAGTTTATTGATAGGAGGCTCCCAATGAGCATCGAAATGATTGAAATCGAGGAATTCAACCAAGGCACACAAATCAAGGTCATCGGTGTCGGCGGCGGCGGCGGTAACGCCGTCGGGCACATGATTGACTGCGGCGTGCAGGGCGTCGAGTTCATCTGCGCCAACACCGACGCGCAGGCCCTCGCCCGTGGCAGTGCGCACAAGATCATCCAGCTGGGCAGCAGCGGATTGGGAGCCGGCAGCAAGCCGGACAAGGGTCGCGATGCGGCCGAGCTGGCGATTGACGACATTCGCAGCGCCATCGACGGCGCGCACATGCTGTTCATCACGGCCGGCATGGGCGGCGGCACAGGTACCGGCGCCGCACCCGTGATCGCTCGCGTGGCCAAGGAGATGGGCATTCTGACGGTCGGCGTGGTGACCAAGCCTTTCGACTTCGAAGGCGGACGCCGCATGACCAACGCCGATCTCGGCCTGGCCGAGCTGGAGGCGAATGTGGATTCGCTGATCGTCGTGCTCAACGAAAAGCTGCTGGAAGTGCTGGGCGATGACGTGACGCAGGACGAAGCCTTTGCCCACGCCAACGATGTGCTGAAAAACGCCGTCGGCGGGATTGCCGAAATCATCAATGTGCCGGGTCATGTCAACGTCGACTTTGAAGACGTGCGCACCGTGATGGGCGAGCCTGGCAAGGCCATGATGGGCACGGCCAAGGCCAGCGGCCCTGACCGCGCGCGCCTCGCCGCCGAACAGGCCGTGGCCTGCCCGCTGCTGGAGGGCATCGATTTGTCGGGTGCCAAGGGCGTGCTGGTGCTGATCACCGCGGCCAAGGGCTCGCTCAAATTGAGCGAATCCAAGCTGGCGATGAACACCATCCGCGCTTACGCCTCGCCCGATGCGCATGTCATCTATGGCACGGCTTATGACGACGAGCTGGGTGAGGACATCCGCGTGACGGTGGTGGCCACCGGCCTGAGCCGCCAGGGGGTGCGCCGCCATGCACCGCCGCTGCAGGTGCTGCGCACCGGAACCGACAACGTGCCCTTCAACGTGCCCACCCTCAATGCCATGACGGGCACTGCAGGCGTGGCGCAGGTGAGCATGGGATCGGCGCAGCCCGACTACGGCAACATGTCGGTGCCCAGCGTGTGGCGCACCAACCGTACCCAGGCTGCGGCCAAGGTGGATGCGCTGGCATCGGGGGGCATGGACGATTTCGAGATTCCGGCCTTCCTTCGCAAGCAAGCGGATTAATAGGGCCCCCACGCTTGTGGCTACGCCGCTCTTCGAGAACGCTTCGCGTACTGCGCTGCCCCCCGAGGGGGCTGCCCCGCCTTGGGGCGGCCCAGCGGTGGGGAGGGTGTAAAGCTGCTGCGCGGCCCGGTCTTGAGCCTGTGGTGCGCGCCGTACTGTCGTAGGCTGTGCTCCTCGGCTCAACTTCGGCCCGCTCGCTACGCTTTCCATCCCACTAATCACCGCGCAATGAGGCAGGGCCGTCATGCGGCTATGTCGTCGATAGTTTTTCGCTGCATTGCAATAGAACCGGGCGGCTCAATATGCGGGATATGAGGGCCTTTGCCCCTTAATCCTTACTTGGCGCGTTGATGCGTGCACAAATTAAAATAAAGCCATGCTTGCCCAAAGAACCCTCAAATCCCTGACCAAGGCTGTCGGCGTGGGTCTGCACAGCGGCCAGCGGGTGGAGTTGACCCTGCGGCCGGCAGCGCCTGATACGGGGATCGTGTTCAGGCGCGTCGATTTGCCGCAACCGGTGGACATCGTCATCTCGGCGCAGGCCGTGACCGACACCCGGCTGGCCTCCACCATCTCCAGCGGCAGTGCCAAGGTGCACACCGTGGAGCACCTGATGTCGGCCTGTGCCGGCCTGGGCATAGACAACCTCTACATCGACATCACCGCCGAAGAGGTGCCCATCCTTGACGGTTCCGCCTCTTCCTTTGTCTTTTTGCTGCAGTCGGCCGGCATTGAACTGCAGGCAGCCCCCAAGCGCTTTGTCCGCGTGATCAAGCCGGTGGAAGTGCGTGAGGGCGAGGGGGCCTCCGCCAAGTGGGCGCGCCTGAGTCCCTACGAGGGCTACAAGCTGAGTTTTGAAATTGACTTTGACCACCCGGCCGTGGATTCCACCGGCCAGCGCGTGGAATTCGACATGGGGTCGGGCACCTACAGCCGCGACATTGCCCGGGCCCGTACCTTTGGCTTTACCAAAGACGTGGAAATGATGCGCGCCAACGGCCTGGCACTCGGGGGCGGGCTGGACAATGCCATCGTCATGGACGACTACAAGGTCCTCAACAGCGATGGCCTGCGCTACAACGATGAGTTCGTGAAGCACAAGATACTCGACGCCATGGGCGATCTGTACCTGCTGGGCAAACCATTGCTGGCGGCGTACAGCGCCTTCCGCTCCGGCCACGCCATGAACAACAAGCTGCTGCGCGAACTGCTCTTGCACCCGGAGGCTTACGAAACCGTTACCTTCGATGACGAAAACCGCGCGCCCCAGGGTTTTGCCACCCTGGCGCGCGCCTGGTAGCGGGCCCCAGGGTTTTAGTTTCAAGCCATGCTGCTTTTCCGCTGGCTCATCCTGCTGTTGCTGCTGGTGGCCGCGGTGTCGTTCATGTTTTATGCCGGGACCGGGCAATTCCGGTTCAGGCGATTCGGCCTGCTCATCCTCAAGTGGACGCTGGTCGCCGCCTTCGGTTTTTTTGCGGTGTTGATTCTGGAACGCATAGCCTGAGCGGCGATACCCTTGCGGGCCTCGGGCTGGCCCGCATCACCGGCTTCGCCCATCCTTGTATTTCCCATCCATGCTGGCGCCCAAGCCACTGGCTTGTGCCAGACGCGCCATCGCGCCACCCGCATGGGCATGGGTGATCGCCAGCCCCAAGGCATCGGCGGCATCGGGGCCGGGCAGGCCGGGCAGGCCCAAGAGGCGCTGCACCATGGATTGAATCTGGGTTTTGTCGGCACGGCCATAGCCAGTCACGGCCTGCTTCATCTGCAGCGCGGTGTACTCGGCTACCGCCAAATCACTGGAAACAAGTGCCGTGATGCAGGCGCCGCGTGCCTGGCCCAGCAGCAGGGTGGACTGCGGGTTGACGTTGACGAACACAATTTCCACCGAGGCCGCATCCGGCTGGTAACGCTCCATGACTTCGCGCACGCCGTCAAACAGCACCTTGAGCCGTGCGGGCAACTGGCCCTTGCCGAGGTGGACGGTGCTGATGGTGCCGCTCGCCACATAACGCAGTGTTGGGCCTTCGGCGTCAATCACGCCAAAACCGGTGGTGCGCAAGCCAGGGTCTATGCCTAAAATCCGCATGTGCTATACATTTTGTAGCTAATTGTGCCCGATGGAGTTGGGCTAGAGGCCAAAATACCATCTGACCGAGTGGAAGAATACCGGCGCGGCAAAGCACAGCGCATCGACACGGTCCAGCAGGCCGCTGGCGCCGGTGATGGACCGTCCTTCAGCCCCCCAGTTGGTGATGCCGCGATCGCGCTTGAGGGCCTTCATGACCAGATGCCCGAGCGAGCCCGACACGCAGGCGATAAACGCCATCGCCACCGCCTGCGCCGGCTTGAAGGGCGTGAGGCCTGCCATCAGGCCGCCGACCAGGCTGGCCACGATGACGGCGATCAACCAGCTGCTCCAGTTAAAGCTCTTGCTGATGTGGGGCGCGCTGGGCTGGCGTTGCAGCTTGCGGCTGACCAGGTGCTGCACGATCATGCCGCCCTGCACCACAAACACCAGAAAAAAGACCAGAAAGGCATTTTTGCCCTCGTTGCCCACGTACTGGGGAAATTTCAGCAGCAGCAGGGCCGGCACGTGGCTCATGCCATAGACGCAGACCATGATGCCCCACTGCAGCTTGGCGTTGCGCTCCAGGAAGCGGTGCGGATCATCCGCCAGTGCGCTGACCACCGGAATCGCCAGGAACACATAGACCGGAATGAACACGGTCACCAGGTCGAAATGCCGCGTGATCACCAGCGCAAACTGCAGCGGCAGCACCACAAAAAAGGCCAGCACCAGGCTGCGGTGATCGCCCTGGCGCGTGGGCGAGAGGGTGATGAATTCGCGCAAGGCAAAAAAGGCGACCAGGCCAAACAGCACCGTCGCCACGGTCTCACCCAGCGTCCAGCCTATCCAGAACACCGTGCACATCAGCCAGGAGGTCCTCAGCAGCCCGTTGAGCTCCTTCAGGTTTTGCGAATGCAGATCGTCCTCATGCCGGTCGCGCAGCGACATCACCAGCGCTGCCGTGCTGAGAATGGCCAGCAGGCCAAACACCAGCACGAACAGCAGGCCGACCTGCTGGGGCGCAGAGAGGTTGCGCAAAAAGGTGTTCATCAGGACGCTCTCAAGTCCAGCACCGCCTGCCGCGCGCGCGCCAGAAAGTGACCCCGGTCTTCATCGGCGCCCAGGGCGATGGGCGCGCCGAAGGTGACCGAGCACAGAATGGGCACGGGCACGACTTCCCCCTTGGGCATGACGCGCTGCACGTTGTTGATCCAGGCCGGCACCAGCACGACATGGGGGAATTTCTGCGCCAGGTTGTAAAGGCCGGACTTGAATTTCTGCGGCTCTTCCTGGCAGCCCCGCGTGCCCTCGGGAAACAGGATGATGGAGTCGCCATTGCTGAGCGCCTCCATCAGCGGCTCCAGCGGGTCCTGCTCGCCGGTTTTGGCCCGGTCCACATAGATGGCGTTGAAAACCGCCGTGGTGATCCATTGCTTGAACGCCGTTTGGGTCCAGTAGTCCTTGGCCGCGATGGGCCGCGTGATGCTGCGCAGCTCTTCGGGCAGCGCCGCCCACATCAGCACCAGGTCGGCATGGCTTTGGTGGTTGGCGAAATAAATCCGCTGCTCGGCCTTGGGCGGGCAACCCTGCCAGCGCGCCTGGGCACCGGTCAGCAGACGGACCAGGCCCAGCAGAAAGAGGCGCATCAGTTTGGCGCGCATCGTTTCAGGGCGGTTCCACGCCGCCCATGCGGGCCGTGATGGTGCTGGCGCGCGAGGCCAGGTAGCCCGAGCCGGGCCGGGTTTCAAAATACTTGGGCCGCGGCAGCATCACCGCCAGGCGCGCGGCTTCGTAGGCGCTGAGCCCGGCGGCGGGCTTGCGGTAGTAATGCCGGGCGGCGGCCTCGGCACCAAAAATGCCTTCGCCCCATTCCACGTTGTTGAGGTAAATCTCCAGAATGCGCTGCTTGTTCAGCAAGGCCTCCAGCAGCAGCGTGAGCAGCAGCTCCTGGCCCTTGCGCAGCAGGGTGCGCTCACCCGACAGCAAAAGGTTTTTGGCCAGTTGCTGCGTGATGGTGGAGCCGCCCACAATTTTGGGCGGCCTGGCAAGGGCCGCATTTTTGGCGGACCTGCCGGTCTTGTCGGCTTTGGCCGGGGCCGAGCGGGCGCTCAGCTGCGCCGCGCGCTGTTCGGCCCTGGCGTTTTTCTCCCAGGCTTTTTCCAGCGCCTCCATGTCCACGCCTTCGTGCTCTATGAAGCTGGCGTCTTCGGAGGCGATGACGGCGCGTTTCAGGTGGCTGGAGATCTCCGCATAGGGCACCCACTGCTGGCGCCACTTCAGTGCGCCGGTGTTTCTGGCGATGAGGTAGGCCTCCGAGCGCTGGAAGGCGGTGGACTCGGGGCTGAGCACCGCCATCAGGGCGATGCGCCCCACAAAATAAAGCTGCAAGGCCAGCCCGGCCAGCACTGCCAGCCCGAGCAGCCTGAGCAGCGCCTTCATGGCCGCAGGACCTTCATGCCAGCTGCGCCCGCATTTCCTGCAGCACCTGTTGCGACGGTGGGCGCACCTGGCGCCACAGCGCAAACGATTCGGCGGCCTGCTCCACCAGCATGCCCAGTCCATCGCGAGGGGTGGCGCCGCCTTCGCTGGCCCAGGCCATGAAACCCGCCGCCGCGGGGCCGTACATCATGTCGTAGGCCAGCGCACCGGGTTTGAGAACGCGGCTGTCCACCGGCACGCCGGCACCCGCCAGGCTGCTCGCGCTGGCGTTGATGATGATGTCGAAATTGCCCTCCAGCCCTTGCAGGTCAAGCGCAATCAGCTCTGTTTTTTGTAGCAAATCCTGCAGCGAAGGGTGCGCCTGGTGGCGCGCCGCCAGGGCCTCGGCCCTGGCCTTGGTGCGATTGACCAGCACCAGGCGGCGCGGCAGGGCTGCCAGCAGCGGTGCCAGGACACCCGCGGCGGCGCCGCCGGCACCGATCAGCAGCACATCCCGCCCGGCGAGTGAAACACCGGCGTTGTTCTGGATGTCATTGACCAGGCCCACGCCATCGGTGTTGTCGGCATGCAGGCTGTGGCCGCCAGGGCCGGGCTGGATGAGTAGGGTGTTGACGGCCTGCGCCAGCTGGGCCCGGTCGGTCCGCGACGTGGAGGCCTGAAAGGCCTCGAGCTTGAAGGGCACGGTGACGTTGCAGCCGCGCACGCCATCCTGCGCCAGCTGCGCCAGCGTGGCCGCAAAACCATCCAGCGGGACCAGCAGGCGCTCATAGCGCAGGGCCTGGCCCGTCAGTTCGGCAAAGCGCGCGTGAATCAGCGGTGATTTGCTGTGGGCTACCGGGTTGCCCAGTACGAAGTACTTGTCCATGAGTTCAGTATGTATCCATGATTGAACGCCTTGTCCATGGGGGCGGCCGGCGTTCAGCGGCTCGTGAGCCGGGTTTCAAGGGTGTCGTCCCGCGTGAACTTGAAGCGCGACACCACCACGATCTGGTCGGCCTTGCGGCGCATGCTCTCGCTGAACCTGCCGAAGGGGCCGGTGCCGCGAACAATGGTCTGCGCCCGCCGGTCCAGCGTCAGGTTGCCCGAGGTCTGGACCACTTCGGTGTCCAGCACGCGGCCATCAAAATTCACCGTGACGACCATGGTGAGCTCGCCATACAGCTTCTTGCCGGCCTGCTCGGGGAAGTTGACGGTGCCCCGGTCTTCGACCTTGCGGCGCAGCGCGTCGTAATACACCGCATACACCTCTTCGCGCGTGGCCGGGCTGATATAGCGTTTTTTGGGGCGCGCATTTTCTTCATTGATGCGCTTTTCAATTTCGGCCAGGATCTTGACGAGCTGCTTGCGCTTTTCCTCGCGCTCGGCCCGTGCCGGGTTGTTGGCCGGCAGCGTCATGTCCGGCGGCGGCATGGTGGCCAGCTGCTTCTTGAGTTGCGCCAGCAACTGGGTTTGCTGCTCCTGCAGCGACTCGACCTGGCGCTGCGCGTCTTCCGTCGCGTCGCCCAGCTCCATCAGGGCCGAGGGCGGCAGCGGCGAGGTGGCGCGCCCTTTTTCGAGTTGGCCGCCGCCGGCGAGCGAGGCCTGCGCAATGGCTTTGGCAAAGTCCGGTTTCTCGCTGGACCTGGCATTGACCAGAATCACTTCCAGCGGCGTGTCCTGAAACACGCGGTTGAAGCGCTCCGGGTCGACAAAGCGCACGGTCAGCAGCAGCGCATGGAAGGCCAGCGAGGCGCCCAGGGCAATTTGCAGAGTGCTAGGTGTCTTCACAGGCGGAAATTATCGGTGTTTATCGGCCGCTCTTTGAGCGTTGATCGGGTGTTAGTCGGCGCTCTTGCTGGCGTTGGCGGCGTCCGCCGCCGGCTCGTTGACATCCACCGCAATCGAGATCGGGCCGGCCGCCATGTCGGACTCGCCGTCGTCGTCTTCCTCTTCATTCTCCATGGCGGCTTCCCCATCCGGGGCCACATCCAGACGCTCGATCACCGTGGACGAAATGTCCAGCGTGATCTCGTCAATCGCCCCCAGCCGGATGCGCACCTTGGCGCCGCGCGGCAGTCCTTGCGCGCCCAGTGCCGGCAGCACCAGCGGCAGCTCGTCGGCGCGCACCAGGTTGTCCTTGAAGGCCGTGGCCGTCAGCTCGGTGATGCCGTTTTGCTGCAGGTATTTGAGCGTCCAGTAGCGCTCCATGCCGGCCTGAAAACCGTGGTAGGCGCTATGGGCGGCGTCAAAACCCGAGATGATGGAAAAGAGTTCCGCGTCCTTGGGCTTGAAAGGCGCGGCCAGCGCGGCGGTGCGGCCATGGCGCGCGCAGGCAATGATTTGCCACTGGTTGACCAGGTCGGTGTAGCGGCGCAGCGGCGAGGTGCTCCAGGCATAGCTGGGCACGCCAATGCCCGCATGCGGCAAGGCCTTGGTGCCCATGCGCACCTTCACGCCCGGCGCCAGGCTGGCCTGGCTGCGGTAGATGCCGGGCACGCCATGCTCGGCCAGCCATTGGCCCCAGGTGCTGTTGGCCAGGATCATGGCCTCGGCCACGATCAGGTCCAGCGGCGCGCCACGCTGGCGCACGCTGATGCTGACCGTTTCTTCGCCCTGGGGCTCCTGGCCGGAGGGGTTGTCCAGCTTGAAGTTGTAGTCGGGCCGGTGGAAGGTCTCGGGCTTGCCGCGCACGACTTCGCGCTGGGCCTTGAGGTGCCTGGCCAGGCGGTGCAAATAGGACAGCTCCACGCTCCACTGGACTTCGGTGGGCGGCGTGGCCTGGGCGGCCTCAAAAAAGGCCTCGGTGAAGAGGCTGTCCAGCTTGTCGTGGCGCAGATTGCTGACGATGGGCACCTGCTCCAGCCGGGTGACACGCTGCTTGATCTCGAAGCTGGCTTCGTCCAGCGTCAGGTACAGGGAGAGGGCCGGGCAATTGCGGCCTTCCAGCAAGGTGTAGGTCTGCACGATGTCATCGGGCAGCATGGTCACCTTGTAGCCCGGCATGTACACCGTGGACAGGCGCGCGCGGCCGACCGCATCGATGGCGCTGCCCGGCAGCACGACCAGGCCCGGCGCCGCAATGTGGATGCCCAGGGTGACGGTGCCGCTGCCCAGGCCTTGTAGCGACAGGGCATCATCGATTTCCGTGGTGCTGGAGTCGTCGATGGAAAACGCCTTCACGTCGGCCAGCGGCAGGTCGTCCTTGATTTCGGGCGCCTGCAGCGCCGGAAAGCCCGTGCCCTTGGGGAAGTTTTCAAACAGGAAGCGCTTCCAGTGGAACTGGTAGGGCGAGGCGATGGCGCCGGCTTTTTGCAGCAGCTCCAGCGGCGCACTGTGGGTGGCGCGCGAGGCCTCGACCACGGCCTTGTATTCGGGGCTGTTTTTGTCGGGCTTGAACAGGATTTTGTAGAGCTGCTCGCGCACCGGTGCCGGGCATTGGCCCTGCGCCAGTTCTTCGGCCCAGGCGCTGATCTGCGCGACGAGCTGCTTCTTTTTTTCGATGGCGGCCAGGGCCTGCTGCAGGATCTCCGCCGGTGCCTTTTTGAAGCGGCCCTTGCCGGCGCGCCGGAAATAGTGGGGCGCCTCATAGAGGCGGAACAGGGCTGCCGCCTGCTGCGTCAGCGTGGCGTTGTCGGAAAAGTAGTCGCGGGCCAGGTCGGCAAAGCCGAACTCTTCTTCGCTGGCGAACTCCCAGGCCAGATCCAGCTCGATTTCTTCGCTCACTTTTTGCCCGGCGGCCACCAGTTCGGCGGGCGCGGGTTTTTCAAACTTGAGCAGGGCGTTGGCGCCCTTGACCTTGACGCGCTTGCCCGAGTCGAGCTCGACCTGCAGCGAGGCGTCGCTCTCCGACATGATCCGGCCGGCCAGAAATTTGCCAGCGTCTTCAAACAATACAAACAAAACGGAATCCCTCTAACGTCTTTGATGACTTGCGGCTAGTGTAATCAGGCAGCCTTCCTGCAGGCTTCTTCAGTCGTCAGGCCAGCGCCAGAAAGTCCAGGATCGCCGGCACATGCAGTTCGAAATCGCTCAGGGCGTGGTCGCCGCCTTCGAGCAGGCGCAGCTGCGCGCCGGCATAGCGGGCCGTCATTTCGCGCCAGTCCAGCACTTCATCGCCCTTGGCAATGACGGCCAGGTAGTTGTGCGGGGCCTTGAGCGGCCCGGCCTGCAGGGCGCGCAGCTCGTCGACAAAGCGAGGTTCAAAGAAAAAGTGCTCGTCAGGATTGTGCCAGGCGGTCTGTTCGCCGATGTGGCGGCTCAGGTCGCGCGCCGGGTCGACGGCCGGGTTGAGCAATACGGCCTTGCAGCCCAGGCGCTCGGCCACGGCGGTGGCGTAAAAGCCGCCCAGCGAGGAGCCCATCACGGCCAGGCTTTCAAAGCCGGCTTCCCGCGGCCAATGGGCGACGCCGTCCATGATCTGCCGCATAGCAAGGCGCGGCGAGGGCGGCAGTGGCGGGCACCACCAGCGCACCGCGGGGTGGCGCTGCTGCACGAGGGCGGCCATTTTTTGCGCCTTGGCGGACAGCGGCGAGGAACGAAATCCGTGCAGGTAGAGCAGGTGAGTGGTGCGCATGCCGCCATCATACGAACGGGAGGACGTAAAAAAGCCCCGCAGGCCGGAAGGCCTGCGGGGCTTTGAGAGTTCGGCAGTGTTCTATCGTCTGGACAAGCCTTATCGCCTTAAGCCTGTGAAGGTCCCGGCGGGGGTTGTGTAAGTAGCCGCCACTTGACTGGTCAGGAAGTCTAACGTTCCGGTGGTGCTGCCATTTATGCCTGCTAAAGTGAAGGCACCGGTTGCCAGGTTGGTAAAGCTCAAAGTGCAAGCTGTCGCCGCACCACCTTGGGTACAAGTGCCGAGGCCGTTGGCGCCAACGTTCAGCGTAGCCGATTGGGACAACACAGAGCTTGTCAAGTCCCATGTACTTTGATACGAAGCTGCAGTGAGCGTCAATGGCACATTCACATCAACGGTGGGCAGCCCCAGTTGAGTTAACAGCGCATTGGTTGCCGGCAGATTAAGCCTTGCAGAGTTGGTGGTGCCAAGGTTGTTTTTATATCCAAGGTGAATCTTGCCGCCACGTTCCACGAACACGCGCTGGTAACCCAGCCCAGTTGCGATCAGCGGCGGATTGCTCAGCGTCATGACGCGTGCGTCGCCCTGGGTGGTGATGGTGTACGAACCCGTGCCGATCGCGGTGCAGTTGCGCGGCGAGCCGCTGTTAATAAAGCGCTCCTTGCACGAGTAGTAAGTGACCGGGTTGGTGCCGGTGCCCTTGAAGGCCACGCGAAGTCTGGTGTTGCCGCTGTAGTAGCCCGGAGCCGTCGCGCCTGTGCCGACTGGAGCCGTTCCAAGCGTGCCGATGCCCACGGTGCTGTTGCTCCATGCCTCGTCGACCGGGTCGGGGCTGGTGTACAGCTGGGTGTTGTACGTGAAACTGCCTTGGGGAAAAATGCAGGGCGTACCCGTCATGGCCGCGATCATGCTCTCCAGCGTGACGCTGGCAGTGCCGTTGGTGTTGTTGAATTCGGTGGAGTTACAACCCACGCCAGCTGGCTGCGAGCTGGCAACACCACCGGCAGAGACTGCGGCGCTGTACTGGTTTAGCAGGTTACCGCTTCCGGGGTAGTAGGCGAGCGCCGTGCTCTGGCTTGTGCTTGATTGGTAGAACAGTTTGGAGCCGGTCGGGAACGTGGCTGTACCCAGTGCAGTGCTAGGGTTGCTGATAGTAAGATTTTGGTAACCGGCCGCATTGACTTGGTTATAGACTTCCAGCATGGTACGGCCAGCAATGTCGAACGAGGCGCGGTTTGATGTGCCCGTTTCATTGTTGTCGCAATCGTTGTACGTGGAGTTGCCCTGGGCATTGCGCACAGTGTTTAAGTTTTCGAAGTTCAAGGCGCAGCCAACCCAGGCCGAACCATTGAAGTGCAGATCGGACTGGCGGGCGGGGTTGCCGCCAATGTTCGTCCAGGCGGCTGTTTGACCGTTTTGGGTACTGTAGCGGCGTTGTACTGACCGCTGGAAGCCGGATGCATCTGGCGTAGCCTGGGCCAAGGTCGATACGAAGACGCGGCTAACCCAGTTATTGACATCAGTAAAGTTAAGCAATCTCAGATTGGCCCCGGCCGTTGGAACATCGGCTACAACGGTGGCCGTCGGGGCGGTCTGGTTATTGATCGCGACCAGCGTGGCGACCGATGCAGTCGTCAGACCCGTGCTTGGGCTGGCCACCAGCGCATTTGCCTGGGCCAATAAGGCAGCTTCCTTGGCTGCCGGCGTGGTGGCGGCCTGAACGCTGGGGTCGGCCAGGGCGGTCAGCAGCGCCGGCAGAATTTCAAGAAGCTTGTTCTGGATGATCTTGTCCAGATCGGCCTGCTTGATCACCGCGCCATCAATGGCGGTGGTGCCAACGGTACTGCTCAGCGTGCTGGCTTGTTGCTGGGTGGTTACGACCACCATGCGCGCCACCGTGCCGGCGGCCTGGCTGTCGGCGGTGGTGCCCTTGCTGTAGTCTTCAAACAGCGAAACGTTGATGCCGGTTTGCGCTTTGACAGACGCTTCAGCTTGGGCACTGGTGGCCCCGGTGCTGGCGATCTGGCTTTGAACCAGGGTGGTGAGCGGACTGACCACGGCGGGTTTGTCGGCCGGGGCCTGCATGGTGAAGCGGGTCGTGACGGGGCCGTATTTGGCATCGACCGCGTCTGTACCAACCACCGCGAGAATGGGGTATTTACCCACATCTTCCGTGGGCACCTGGAGGGTGACATTGCCCGCGGCGTCTGTCTTGCCGGAGGGTTCGCCGGCATCGCAAATACCATTGAGGTTTTTGTCTAGGCAGACTGTTGCGTTTCCGATCGCGTCGTCGACTACGGTAACGGGCACGCCGGTAGTACCCGCCGTTGGTGTGCCGCCACCAGAACCACCACCGCCACACCCGGCCAATGCCAGCATGGCGGCACTTGCCAAGGCAAGTGCCAGCTTTCGAGGTTGCAAAGTCATACGCATGTGAAGCTCCCAAAGAGATGAAGTGAAACGGCCCGGAAATCGATCTGGTTTTCCTGTAACAACAATAGTGACACATGTGACAAATTGCATCCCATAAATAGGGGAGGTAAAGGATGCCGGAGCCTGTTGTGGTAAAAATCACACGAAATCCCGGAGAGCCCATTTTTTGAAACTCCCATGTTCATGGGATCAGGGCGGCTGCTTTTTGGCGCCAACTGCCGATATGCTTGCCTCACGCCAGTTAAGGCCTTTTGACTGACGCAAGAACAGGGGGGGCTGTGTGGCGTGTATTGATTGTTGAAGACGATGCGCAGATGCGTGAGTTTTTTGCGGCGAGCGTGTCGCGCTGCGATCGGCTGGAGCTGGCGGCCAGCGTGGGCACGCTGGCCGAGGCGCGGGCCTGGCTGGACGACCCGGCCAACGCCGTCGATGTGCTGCTGACCGATCTGGGTTTGCCCGATGGCAGCGGGCTGGACGTGATCCGCCACGCCACCGGTCTGCATCCGGCTTGCGAGCCGCTGGTGATCTCGATGTTTGGCGACGAAGATAACGTGCTGGCCAGCATTGAAGCCGGTGCGCTGGGCTACATCCACAAGGATTCAACACCCGACGATATTGCCCTCACCATTCTGGAGATGAAGGGCGGCGCCTCGCCGATTTCCCCCATGATCGCGCGGCGGGTTTTGTCCAAGTACCGTTCTGATCGCCGACAGCAAGGCAGGGATCGTACAGCCATGGAACAAGCACCGATAGCCATCAAGAGCGAAGCGGTCGAAAATATTGACATCGTGACGCGGCGCGGCTTGTTATCGCCACGCGAGCAGGAAGTTCTGGCCTTGATCGCCCGCGGCTTTTCCTACGCGGAAATCGCGCGCTTGCAGGGGCTGAGCGTGCACACCGTGCAGACGCATATCAAAAACCTCTATGGGAAACTGTCCGTGCATTCCAAGAGCGAGGCGGTGTTTGAAGCCACGCGCATGGGTTTTCTGTCCCGACATGACTGATAAAGGCATTCGACCGGGCGTTCGATGCACGGCGTAGGGCTTCGCTAAGATGCGCTTCTCCCTGAAGCATTGCTGTCTTTTAAAATGTCTGTTTCTTTGCTGTTGCGCGCTGATGTTTGCCGGTCTGGCCGTGTCGGCGCAAGCGTGGGTGACGGTTCAGGGCCAGACCACGCGCGAGACGGTCAGCCTGCCCTACCATTGAGAACGCCATTGCGCGGGCCTGGCTGGTGAGGCGACTTTTGAGCAGCCGTTCGAGCTGGCAGAGGCGCCGACGGCGCCCTTAAGTAGGTATAAGCAGGTATCCTCGCCCCATGCATTGGCTGACCCTGCGATTTTTGGATCCCGGCCTGGAACGCGCGTTCGCAGAGTCGTTCTTGCCACGGGTACTGCGTCAGGGCCAGATCGCGGTGTGGATGGGCATGTTGGTCTATGTGACGCATGGCCTCTTGTTGGACTGGCAATCGCCCGCGCTGGCGTCCGCACAGCCGCTCGGTGGTTTGTGGGGCATGCGATGGACTGCCATGCTGGTTCCCGTGCTGGTGTTGGTGGTGTGTCGCACGCGGTGGTTCGCCCCGCACTGCCACCTGTGGCTGTCGTCGGTCGGGTTTGCGGCCGGCTGGGGCCTCACTGCCATGCAAACCCAGGTGACGGAGCAGCATGCAGTGGCGTTTTACCCGCTGATGGTGGAAGTGGCGTTTTACACCTACAACTTTGTCGGGGCTCGCTTCATCTACGCACTCGGTGTCGACCTGACGCTTCTGGCGGTGTACAACGTGGTTTTCGGCTTCCTGTTTCCCTACCCGGCGCGGGAACTCCTGGGGCACGATTTCTTTCTCTTCTCAGCCAATCTGATCGGTGGCACGGCAGGCTATCTGGCGGAGCGCCAACGGCGGCGGCTTTTTTTGCAGACGCAAGAGCTCGCGCGCACGCAGGCCCGCATGCGCGAAAGCGAGGCGGCGCAGGCCCGCGCCCGCATCTTGCGTGACATGCACGACGGCGTGGGTTCGCACATCAGCACGGCTATCCGGCAGCTGGAATCCGGACGGGCGACCCAGGACGACGTACTGCACACCCTGCGCGATTCGCTGGACCAGCTCAAGCTGTCGATCGATGCCATGAATCTGCCGCAGGGCGACATCACGGCCCTGCTGGCCAATCTTCGCTATCGGCTGGAGCCGCGCCTGGCTGCATCCGACATCGAGCTGCAGTGGGGCGTGGACCTGCTGGAGCCGATAGAGCGCCTGGATGCACAGGCCATGAGGCAGCTGCAATTCATGGTGTTGGAGGCGCTGTCCAATGTATTGCAGCATGCCCAGGCCAGCGTGCTGCGCATCGAGGCGGCGATGACACCCCGGGGCATCCGGCTGCGCCTGGTGGACAATGGCCATGGCTTTGATGTGATGGTCCCGCTGCGCAAGGGCCTGCAGTCAATGCGCGAGCGGGCCCAGGCGATTGGCGCCACGCTGTCGCTGCACAGCGCGCCGGGGCGCACGGTGGTCGAAATCCTGATTCCCTGAGGCTCCGGCCCCGGCGCAGCGCGCGGGATAATAGCGCATGACCGCCGTTTTCGACAAACCTTCGCTGTATCGGCGAACCCTTCCCCTGCTGCAAGGCTTTGATGGCCTGCTGGCTTTTGCGGTGTTTCTGCTGGCCTGCGCCGGCCTGTTGATCATGTATTCGTCGGGCTACGACCATGGCACCCGGTTTTACGACCATGGCCGCAACATGCTGATCGCGGGGGCCATCATGTTTGTGGTGGCGCAGATCCCGCCGCAGCGCCTGATGACCCTTGCCGTGCCCTTGTACGTGGTGGGGGTGACCCTGCTGGTGGCGGTGGCCGTTTTTGGCATCACCAAGAAGGGGGCCAAGCGCTGGCTCAACGTCGGGGTGGTGATCCAGCCCAGTGAAATCCTCAAAATCGCGATGCCGCTGATGCTGGCCTGGTGGTTCCAGAGGCGCGAAGGCCAGTTGCGGCCGCTGGATTTTCTGGCCGCGCTGATGTTGCTGGTGGTGCCTGTCGGGCTGATCATGAAGCAACCCGATCTGGGCACCTCCTTGCTGGTGCTGGCGGCGGGCCTGGCGGTCATTTTCTTTGCCGGCCTGAGCTGGCGGCTGATTGTGCCGCCCGTGCTGCTGGGCCTGGTGGGCGTTTTTCTGGTAGTGTGGTTTGAGCCGCAGCTGTGTGCCGACGGCATGCGCTGGCCCATCCTGCACGACTACCAGCAGCAGCGCATCTGTACCTTGCTGGATCCGTCACGCGACCCGCTGGGCAAGGGCTTTCACATCATTCAGGGCATGATTGCGATCGGCTCGGGCGGTGTCTTCGGCAAGGGATTCATGGCCGGCACGCAAACGCATCTGGAGTTCATTCCCGAGCGCACGACCGACTTTATTTTTGCGGCCTTCTCCGAGGAGTTTGGCCTGATCGGCAACCTGCTGCTGATTGTCGGTTTCATCTTCCTCATCCTGCGCGGGCTGGCCATTGCGCTGGAGGCGGCGACGCTGTTTTCACGGCTGCTGGCCGGTGCGCTGACGTTGATTTTTTTCACCTACGCCTTCGTCAACATGGGCATGGTCAGCGGCATCCTGCCGGTGGTCGGTGTTCCGCTGCCCTTCATCAGCTACGGCGGAACGGCCATGGTGACGCTGGGGCTGGCCATCGGCATGCTGATGTCGATTGCCAAGGCCAGGCGCCTGGTGCAGACCTGAGGCCTTGCCGTGCGGCAAGCCACGGGGTAAAAGCGGTCTGGTCACTTGTTCAACGCTGAGTCCTGCCTTCAAGGAGCATCTTCATAGCTGGTAAATTTGAGCTCAAGAAATCCAGGAACGACAAGTATTACTTCAGCCTGCTGGCGGGCAACGGGCAGGCGATAGGCCAAAGCCGGATGTACTCCAGCGAAACGGCGCGCGACGGCGGCATCGAGTCGTGCAAAACCAATGGGCCGGGGGCTGCCGTCGTTGATTTGACGAGCTGAGCGGCTTTTCAGCGAAAAATCCTTTCGCATCGCGGCCCTGCCTGGATGGGTCGGGTGGCCTTGCCGCCGCAAGCCCAAGTCAGACTGCCTACAATCGGCGGATGACCTCACTCAAATCCGCTGTCGCGTCCGCTCGTCAAACCACCGTGGGAGCGAAGCCGCTGGCACGCCCCACCCATGAGTCCACCTCGCAGCGTCTGGTCATCGCGCAAAAACTCCTGCTGGAACCGTTTGGCCTCAATGATGCCGCCCTGAGCCGCGCCCTGGGCGAAATCACCTCCTACGGCGTGGATGACGCCGATCTGTATTTCCAGTACACCCGCAGCGAAGGCTGGAGCCTGGAAGAGGGCATCGTCAAGACCGGCTCCTTCAGCATCGACCAGGGGGTGGGCGTGCGCGCCGTCAGCGGCGAAAAAACCGCATTCGCCTATTCCGACGATATTTCCGAAGCCTCGCTGCTCGATGCCGCACGCACCGTGCGCAGCATCTCGGGGGCTGGCAAGGCCGGCCGGGTGAAAACGCCGGGCCGCAAAATTGCCAGCAGCCGCTCGCTCTACCAGGAGCTGGACCCGATTGCCACCCTGGGCAGCACGGCCAAGGTCAAGCTGCTTGAAAAAGTGGAAAAACTCGCCAAGGCCAGGGACCCGCGCATCGTGCAGGTGATGGCAGGTCTCGCCAGCGAGTACGACGTGGTGATGGTGGCGCGCGCCGACGGCACGCTGGCCGCCGATGTGCGTCCGCTGGTGCGCCTGAGCGTGACCGTGATTGCCGAGCAGAACGGCCGGCGCGAAGTCGGCTCCGGCGGTGGCGGCGGCCGTTTGGGCCTGGCGTATTTCGACGAAGCCCAGATCTCGCAGTATGTGGACGACGCGGTGAACGCGGCGCTGACCAATCTGGATGCCCGCCCGGCACCGGCCGGCGAAATGACCGTGGTGCTCGGCCCCGGCTGGCCCGGCATCCTGCTGCACGAGGCCATCGGTCACGGGCTGGAAGGCGATTTCAACCGCAAGGGCTCCAGCGCGTTTTCCGGCCGCATCGGCCAGCGCGTGGCCGCCAAGGGCGTGACGGTGCTGGACGACGGCACGATTGCCGACCGCCGCGGCTCGCTCAATGTGGACGACGAGGGCAACGCCAGCCAGCGCAATGTGCTGATTGAGGACGGCATCCTGAAGGGCTACATCCAGGATTCGCTCAATGCGCGCCTGATGAAGGTCAAACCCACCGGCAACGGCCGGCGCGAGAGCTATGCCCATGTGCCCATGCCGCGCATGACCAACACCTATATGCTGGGTGGCGACAAGGCGCCCGAGGAAATCGTGGCCAGCATGAAAAAAGGCCTGTATGCCACCAACTTTGGTGGCGGGCAGGTGGATATCACCTCGGGCAAGTTTGTGTTCTCGGCCAGCGAAGCTTTCTGGGTCGAAAACGGCAAGATCCAGTACCCCGTGAAGGGCGCCACGATTGTCGGCAATGGCCCGGATGTGCTGACCCGCATCACCATGATGGGCAATGACATGCAGCTGGACAGCGGTGTCGGCACCTGCGGCAAGGAAGGCCAGAGCGTGCCCGTAGGCGTCGGCCAGCCGACCTTGCGCATCGACGGCCTCACCGTGGGCGGCACCGCGTAAACCGGTGTTGAAAGCGGGGTGTTAAGGCCTCTTTTTGGACCTGTGCTACATTGCAACGTATGACTTCAGCGAAATTTTATTTCGGTTACTTTTGGTTCTCAAGCGCCACCGGCGGTAGAGAGATACTCGCGTAACCTGAAGAAACGCAACAAATCTCCAAAAACCGCCGGCGACCCGGCGGTTTTTTTTTGCCTCTTTGAATCCTGTTTGAGCCTGTATTGATTCCCTGAAATCTGAAATTTAAAAAGGAAACCTGCGATGAATGCCAAAGTGACCTCCTCCAGCCCTTCCAGCGACAGCTGGTATGCGAACGTTGAAAAGACCAGCCAGACCGACGACGAACGCATCAAGGACATCACCGTGTTACCCCCACCCGAGCATCTCATCCGTTTCTTCCCGATTCGCGGCACCGCCGTCGAGTCGCTGATTACCCACACCCGCAAGGGCATTCACAACATCATGGCTGGCAAGGATGACCGCCTGCTGGTGGTGATAGGCCCCTGTTCCATTCACGACCCCGCCGCCGCGCTGGAGTACGCACGCCGGCTGGTCGAGCAACGCAAGAAGTACGCCGGCACGCTGGAAATCGTGATGCGCGTCTACTTTGAAAAGCCGCGCACCACCGTCGGCTGGAAAGGGCTGATCAACGACCCTTACCTCGATGAAACCTTTCGCATCGATGAAGGCCTGCGCATCGCGCGCCAGTTGCTGATCGACATCAACCGCCTGGGCCTGCCGGCCGGCAGCGAGTTCCTGGATGTGATTTCGCCGCAGTACATCGGCGACCTGATCGCCTGGGGCGCGATTGGCGCCAGGACCACGGAAAGCCAGGTGCACCGCGAGCTGGCTTCCGGCCTCTCGGCCCCCATCGGCTTCAAGAACGGCACCGATGGCAACATCCGCATTGCCACCGATGCGATCCAGGCGGCGGCGCGCGGCCACCACTTCCTGTCGGTGCATAAAAACGGCCAGGTCGCGATTGTGCAGACCAACGGCAACAAGGACTGCCACGTGATTCTGCGCGGCGGCAAAACCCCCAATTACGATGCCGCCAGCGTCACCGCGGCCTGCAAGGAGCTCGAAGCGTCCAAGCTGCCGGCGACCCTGATGGTTGACTGCAGCCACGCCAACAGCTCCAAGCAGCATGAAAAGCAGGTCGACGTGGCGCGCGACATTGCCGGCCAGATTGCCGGCGGCTCGCGCCATGTGTTCGGCCTGATGGTGGAAAGCCATTTGCATGCGGGTGCGCAAAAATTCACGCCGGGCAAGGATGATGCCAAGGCGCTGGAATACGGCAAGAGCATCACCGATGCCTGTCTGGGCTGGGGTGATTCGCTGGCGGTGCTGGAGTCGCTGTCGGCCGCGGTGCTGGCGCGCCGGGCTAAAAAATAAAGCGCGCGGTGCTTGCGGGTTTGTGCGAATTGCCGCCAGGCCTGCCGGTCGCCGACCATGGGCTTCTCACCAGGAGCAGATCATGCGCAGCGAAGTCAGCGTGACATTCAAGGACCATCCGCCCGTGCGGCTGGATCTCAATGAAGTGCAGCCCATGCCGCACGACGTGGCAAGGGGCTGGCTCGATGAGGAGTTCACCCGTATGGGTTGCGAGCCGCTGAGGCCGACGGGCAAGCTGCTGATAGCCGACAAGGTGCTGGTGGTGGCCCAGGCCGCCGGACCCGCCAGGTTTGCCGATGCCCGCTGGGCCCAGGAGTTTGCCCGGGCCGCCAGCGCCGCGCTGGCCAAGCCGCTGGTGCATATCGATGTGGCGACGCTGAGCATCAGCTACTGATCCATCAGCGCGCCAGGATGGCGGCCTCAACGCCGGGTGGGGAGCGTGGCCGGCAAGTTATCGGGCGAGCTGGTTGAGCTGGATGATGGGCAGCAGCACGGCCAGCACGATCAGCATCACGATCAGACCCATCGCCACGATGAGCAGCGGCTCCAGCAGGGTGGCCAGTTGCATGGCGCGGCGCTGGACTTCCATGCCGAGCTGGCGTGCCGCACGGTCCAGCATCACCGGCAACTGGCCGGTTTGTTCGCCCAGACGGGCAAACATGCTGAGCAATCCGGGAAAGCGTTTCTTTTGTGCCAGTGCCGTGGCCAGGGGCGCACCTTCGCGCACCAGTACCAGGGCATCCAGCGCATCGGTGCGCATGGCACGGTTGGACAGAGTGTCGGCGGCGGCCTGCAAGGCCTTGAGAATCGGCACGCCGGCCGCGGCCAGCATGGCCAGGGTGCCGGCAAAGCGGGCCGCGTTGTAGCCGCGTGCGAGCTTGCCCAGCACCGGCAGGGTTAGCCATGTGGCATCAAATTTTTCACGAAATGTGGCGCTAGCCCAAGCCAGACGTGCACCACCAGCTATCAAAATAATAGTTAAAAGAATCAGCCAGCCCTGGTTGCGGACAAAGCTGGCCAGTCCCAGCATGATGACCGTGAGCAGGGGCAAGGCCCGCTTGCTGCCGGCAAACACCTCGGCTACCTGGGGCACCACATAACCGAGCAGAAACATCACGATGACAATAGCCACCAGCGTGACGATGGCGGGATAGAGCGCGGCACCCACTAGCTGGGCCTTGAGGGCCTGGCTCTGCTCCAGATCGTCGGCCAGGCGCTCCAGCACCAGTCCCAGGTTGCCGCTGTGCTCGCCCGCGCCCACGACGGCGCAGTAGGTGCTTGAGAACTCGCGTGGATGCTGGGCCAGCGCCGTGGCAAAGGCCGTGCCGCCATTGACTTCGGCGCGCAGGGCGGCTACCAGGTTGCGCAGGGGTTCGTTGTCGGCCTCGTCGGCCAGGGCGGTGAGTGCGCGTTCCAGGGGCAGGCCGGAGGACACCAGCCCGGCGATCTGGCGCGTCCAGATGGCCAGTGCGGTGGCGCTGAACACGCGCTGGCTCCACACATTGGTGTGCCAGCCGATGGCTGGGATGGATGAGGCGCCAGCGTTGCCCGCGCCCACGGCTTCCACCGTCAGCGGCACCAGGGCCTGCGCCCGCAACATGCTGCGCGCGGTTCGCGCGGTGTCGGCCTCGACGATGCCCCTGCGGGTGGCGCCTTCGGCGGTCAGTGCTTCAAATGAATAGGCGGGCATGGTTGTCTCGTTATGCGGCCTGTTTTCCGACGGCCATCGGCCGCAGCGCCGGGCCGCCCCAAGCAAGGCCAGCCCCCTCGGGGGGCAGCGCAGTACACGAAGTGACAAGCGTGGGGGTCATGTCTAGTCGCGCGTCACCCGCACCAGTTCTTCGCGCGAAGTGATGCCGCTTCGCACCAGCCGTTCGCCGTCGTCCCGCATCAGCGTCATGCCGTTTTGCAGGGCCGCGGCGCGCAGCTCGGCTTCGGGCGCCTGGTGGTGAATTTGCGCCCGGATGGTGTCGTTGGTGGCCAGCAGTTCAAACACGCCGGTGCGGCCCTGGTAGCCGGTTTGCCCGCAGGTGGCGCAACCGGCGCCGGCGCAATGCACACACAGCTTGCGCACCAGGCGCTGCGCCAGCACGCCCAGCAGCGATGAGCTGAGCAAAAACGGCTCAATGCCCATGTCGGTGAGGCGTGTCACGGCGCTGGCCGCGTCGTTGGTGTGCAGCGTGGCCAGCACCAGGTGGCCGGTGAGCGAGGCCTGGATGGCGATCTGTGCGGTCTCGAAGTCGCGGATTTCGCCGATCATGATCACGTCCGGGTCCTGGCGCAGGATGGCGCGCAAGGCCTTGGCGAAGTTCAGGTCGATCTTGGCGTTGACCTGGGTCTGGCCGACGCCGGCCAGTTCGTACTCGATCGGGTCTTCCACCGTCATGATGTTCTGGCGCCGGGTGTCCAGCCGTTCCATCGCCGCATACAGCGTGGTGGTCTTGCCGGAGCCCGTGGGGCCGGTCACCAGAATGATGCCGTGGGGCTGCGCCACCAGATGCTCGAAGCGGGCGAGCACATCGCCCTGCATGCCGACGGCCTCCAGGCTCAGGCGGTCACCGCTCTTGTCGAGCAGGCGCAGCACGGCGCGCTCGCCATGGGCGCTGGGCAGGGTGCTGACGCGCACATCCACCGCCCGGGTGCCGATGCGCAGGGAAATGCGGCCGTCCTGCGGCAGGCGCTTCTCGGCGATGTCGAGTTCGGCCATGATCTTCAGGCGCGAAATCAGCGCGGCGTGCAGCGCGCGGTTGGGCTGCACCACATTGCGCAGGGAGCCATCGACCCGGAAACGCACGCTGGAGTGGCGCTCGTAGGGCTCGATGTGGATGTCGCTGGCGCCGTCGCGCGCGGCCTGGGTCAGCAGGGCGTTGAGCATGCGGATGATGGGGGCATCATCCGAGGTCTCGAGCAAGTCCTCGATGGCCGGCAGCGCCTGCATCATGCGCGACAGGTCCACATCGCTTTCGACTTCGCTGATCACCGTGGCGGCGCTGGATTCGCTTTGTGCATAGGCGGCGCTGATGCGCTGCTGCAGCAGCTCGGACGCTTCGGTCATGACCTGATGGACCTCGAACTTGCGCAGCACTTCGCTCACGGCGCCACTGCCGCCCAGGGTATGGAGCCACAAGGTGAGTTCGCCGCCGCGCTCTTCGAGCAGCAACTGCTGGCTGCGCGCAAACGCATAGGGCAGCGGGTAGCGTGCGGGCTGTTGCATGTTCATCGGCCGGTGTCGGATCCGTTCGTCGCGCGGTTGACGGGTTGTTCCGGCTGGACGGGGTTGACGACGGCCTCCGGTGGCTGGGGCGTCAGGTTCATGGTGTTGCCCGCGGCCGGCATGACCGGCGATCCATTGACCGGCACCAGGGTGCTGGGCGGTGGCTGCCCCTGCTGCTGCTGGGTGCGCATGGACTCATAACGGTCCAGAGACAGGGCGTTGGTGGCGGCCGCATCCCGCACCACGACCGGACGCAGGAACACCATCAGATTGGATTTTTTTCGGCTGCGGCTCTCGGACTTGAAGAGGTTGCCAAACAGCGGCACATCGCCCAGTCCCGGCACCTTGTCCTCATTGCCCGCGTACTCGTCCCGCAGCAGACCGCCCAGCACAATGATAGAGCCGTCCTCCACCAGCACGTTGGACTCGATGGAGCGTTTGTTGGTGATCAGGCCGCTGGCCGAATTCACGGAGGCCGGATCCACGCTGGAGACCTCCTGGAAGATGGCCATCTTGACCGTGCCGTTTTCGCTGATCTGTGGCTTGACCCGCAAGGTCAGGCCGACGTCCTTGCGCTCAATGGTCTGGAAGGGATTCACGCTGCCACTGCTGGAGCCGCTGCCGGTATTGGTGAACTGTCCGGTCACGAAGGGCACATTCTGGCCGATGACGATTTTCGCCTCTTCGTTGTCCAGCGTCAGCAGGTTGGGGGTGGACAGGATGTTGCCGGCGCCCGAGGTTTGCAGGAAGTTCGCCAGAAAGCCGAGGAAGTACACGCCGTTGCTGCGCGCGGCCACGCCGAGGTTGATACCCGCGCCAGGCAGGACCTTGCCACCGGCCTGCGTCGACAACTGCAGGAGGTTTTTGCCGTTGCTGCCAAAGTTGGTACCCAGCAGGCCGATGAGGGCATCGCCCTTGCCGCCGATCGGGCCTTGCCACTGGATACCGAACTCGGCTGCCTTGTCCATGTTGACTTCGGCAATCAGGCTTTCCACATAGACCTGGGCACGTCGGGAATCAAGTTTTTCAATGACGGCGCGCAGTTGCCGGTACTGCGGCTCGGAGGCGGTGATGATGAGCGAGTTGGTGGCGGGGTCCGCCTGTATTTGCCCACCCGTAGAGGGCCCGGCGCTGGGCGTGATGGGGGCGGTCGCCGCATAGCTGGCGGGCGTGCCGCCCATGCCACCCGAAGTGGATGGCGGCGTGCCGGGACTGAAGGCGGCGCCGCTCGGGCTGCCGGCGGAGGTCCCGGTCAGCGCGGCGCGCAGCACGGTGGCCAGTTTGGTGGCATCGGCGTTTTTCAGGTAGACCACATAGATGTTGCCGGCGGCGCCGTTGGGCCCGTTGAGCGAGGGTTGGTCCAGGTTGTTGATCAGCGTCTTCACCTGGTTCAGCCGCGTCGGATTGCCGGCCCGCACGATCAGCGCGTTGCTGCGGGGCTCGGCGATGACCGTGGTTTTGTAGCTGGCTTCGGCCGCCGGGGTGGCGCTTGCGTTGTTGTCGAGCAGTCGCATCACCAGCGGCGCCAGGTCGGTGACGGCGACGTGCCGCACCGGGATGATTTCCACATCGGTGGCATTGGCCACGTCCAGGGCGGCAATGATGCGGCCCAGGCGATTCAGGTTGTCGGCGTAGTCGGTGATCACCAGCGAGTTGTTGCCGGGATTGACGTTGATGGTGTTGTTGGGGCTGATCAGCGGCCGCAGTATGGGCAGCAGATTGTTGGCATTTTCGAAGTTCAGCTTGAAGATGGTGGTGGCAATTTGCCCGCCGGTGGCCGGCTCACCCGCGGTGACGGCGCCGCCTTGCAGCTTGGCATCGGCCTCCGGAATGATCTTGTCGAGGCCCGCTGCGTTCACGGCCGTGTAGCCCTGCAGGCGAAGGACGGCCAGAAACTGCTTGTAGGCCGTGGCCGGCGACACCGCTTGCTCCGTGGTCAGGGTGATCGTGCCTTTCACGCGCGGATCGACCACCACATTGCGTCCGGTGAGGGTGGCCATGGTGCGCGCCACGGACTCAATGTCGGCGTTGACAAAATTCAGGGTGATGGCTTCGCCCCGCTTGGGGGCGTGAGCGGTTGTCTGGGCCTTCAGATTCAAGGGAAAAAGGCCTGTTGCCCCCATCATTAAAGCGCATCCAGCTATTAAAGTGATAGTGGATTGCCTGGGTTTGGAGAGCTGAAGTTGCATGCGAAATTAACCCACTTTGATGATGGCGCGCGCGCCATTGCGCCGTCCGATGATGTTCAGGAGATTGGAGAGCGCTTCGATACTTTCGGGCGTGGCGCTGGCCGCGCCGTCAAAGCGCAGCCGCTGGCCGACCCATTGGCCCTGGCCTGTGAGTTGCAGGCGGCCTTCCAGCGTCTCCAGCTTCAGGGTCGAGGTGGCTCCGCCCAGCAAGGTGAAGCGGTAACTGCCCAAGGGCTGCAGCGTCGACAGCCGCGATGACATCTGCGTGGCATCGAGCTGCATCCGGCCTGACAGGCTGAGCCGCCCCTGGACCCATTCGGCTTGAAAACCTTGAGTCGAGGCGACGAGTTGCCCCTTGGGCTGGATAGTGTTCCAGGGCGTGCCCAGGCCGGCGAGCAGGTCCGCGGGCCACTCGGACTGGCCATTGGACAGCGCCAGCCGCAGGCCACCCCAGCCCGCCGGCATGAACTGGAGGTTCAGCGCTTTCGGTGTGCAGCAGTCGGCCATGACCTCTGCCGTCACGCCGCGCCAGGTGGGGTGAATGCGCCATGCCAGCTGGCTGGGCAGGGTCATGGCGTCGTGGCTGCCCTCACCGCCCGACAGCACCAGTTGCGCCGAGCCTTGCCAGACGCTGCCGCGGGGCGCCAGCAGGCGGACCCTGTCATCCGTGACCTGTTGCACCGCAGCGGCCAGCCAGCGCGCCGGGGCAAACACCACCACGGCCAGCACCAGCCCGACCATGCTCCCCGCCATGGCCGAACCCCAGGGGATGGCCGAAGTGTGGACGGGACGGTGACGGGTGGCTTGCATGGGGTGAATCGGTTCTGGTCAGCGCGCGGGCAGGCTCATAAACAGCACGCCGCTCCAGGTGGCAGGGTCGGCGGCGCTGCGTGTCAACCGGGCTTCCAGCGGCACCGACCGGGCATTGAGCCGTCCCTGCGCTAGCCACTGGGCCAACGCATCCGCCGGCACGCCTTGCACCGTGATGCTGGCGCGTTCTCCCGCCACACTGACTTGTGCCGCAGTCCCCAGTGTTTGTTTGGTGGCGGTAGTCAGCGCCCGCAGCGTGTCGTCAAAGCCCAGCACGGGCTGCTTCTGCAAGGCTTGCGCCTGGGCTTGCATGGCCTGCATTTGCGCGAGCTGGGTATCGAGTGCTTTTGCCTGTGCATCGGCCGTGCGCAGGGTGACCAGCGCGGGGGCTAGCAGCCATTGCCAGACCAGCGCGCCCAGCACCAGCACGGTGGCCAGCCGCAGCAGGTTTTTCTCCCGGCTGGCGAGCCGGTCCCAGCGTCGCTGCAGGGCTGGCAAGGTGGTGGACACATTCATGGCCGGCGCGTCTCCTCTTTCAGGATGAGGGTGTCGCCTTCCAGCCGGGCGGCGTAGCCCCGCGCCTGCAAACGGGCCGGGACGTCGGTCATTCCCGTGGCGGCCATTTCCAGGCCTTTGAGCCGGAGTTCGCCGGCGGCGAATTCAATCGCGGAGGGCGCGCGGGCGTTGGGTGCGGCTTCCTGGTATTTGCCCAGCATGGTTTCCAGGTCGGCGGTCGAAGCGGTGCCGCTGCGGCGTTGCAGCTCGGCCAGTGAGCGGGCCATTTGCAGCGGGGCGTCCACCACCACGCGGACCTCGGGGAAGGTGGCGGTCAGGGTGTTGCGCAGGGCGGCACGGCGGGCCGTCAGCCCGGACAGTTCTTTCCAGGCCCAGGCCTGCAGGCCTATGACGTTGATGAGCACCAGGGCCAGCACGGCCCAGCGTGCCGCCCGCCATTGCGGCGCCCTCAGCAGTGTGGCGGCGATGGCGCCCACGCGTTTGCGGGTGCGCGCGCCGCGGGTCGACAGCAGATCAAACTGCGCCAGATCCCAGTCGGATTGGGCCGCCGCGAGCCAGCGCTGGGCAGGTGTCAGCAAGGTGGCTGGGCGCAGGAAGAATTGTTCAGCCAACGCTGCCACGGCGGGTTCGGCGACCACCTTGGCGCCGTCGGGCCAGGCGACCAGCGCCGCCGTGCTGGCCGACAGGGGCAGCACGATGACGCCTTCCGGGCTGGCCCGCATGAGCCGGGCGGCCTCGGGCGTGCCCGTCAGCTGCAGCGAGGCGCTGTCTGCCTGGTCTGCGGCGGTGGGGGCCAGTTCCGGCACGATGCGCGCGGCGGGGCGGCCGGCCTGTTCCAGGGCGGCGAGCCAGGCGCGCAGCCAGTCCCGGCTGCAGGCGGCCACCCAGACCGGGGCAGCCGAGCGGGCCTTGGGCTCGATCGCAAAATGCAATAGCGACGGCTCATCCAGCAGCCGGTCTTCCAGCAGCCCTTCAAGCACGGCCCGCAGGCGCAGCGCGCCGCCTTCCTGAAAGAATTTTTTATCGAGCGTGCCGCGGGGCAGCTCCAGCCGGTGCCAGGAAAGCCGGGACGCGGGAACCACGGCCACGGTTTCCACGCCTGGTGGCGCCGACAGCAGGGCCAGCGATGCGTCTATGCGCTGCGTGACCGTTCGCCCATCCTCCGTCAACACACCTTCACAGGGCGTGGTCGCTGTGGGGAGCGCCTCGGGAAGGGTGATGATCAGGGTGGTCATGTCCGTTGAGCGTCATTGTAAGGAAGGGTTATGGCGTTCCGGTGGGCCATGATCACGCCATAGGGTTTTCACTTCCAGGCCGTTGCGCTGCAGCACGGAACGCTCTTCCACCACGGCCTGCTCCTGCCGGAGCCGGCCGCGCACTTCAAAGAAATGGGTATCCACGCTGTGCTGGGCCGGGTTCAGCGGCTCGGCGGCATCGGTCACCAGTCTGGCGGCGTCGGTGAGGGTCTTGAAGTGACTGGTTTGCCGTGTGCTCACCATTCGCTGGGCCTGCGCCATGTCCAGCGAAGGGATGCAGGCAAAGAGCACGGTGGCGCTGGCGGTGTTGAGGTTCACCGTGGTGCGCGCCGGCAGCAGGGTGATATGAGGGCGCAGCGCTTGCAGCGTGGCGGGAGACAGGCCGAGCCAGACCAGCTGGTCGACCCGTTGCGGCAGCAATGGCGTCCGCGGGTCGGCCGTACCGCTGACGCTGCTGGCGGCCAGGGCGAGGCGCAGGTTTTCGGCCAGCGCGGTGAGTTCACCCGGCGGCAGGCCGAGCAGGTCGAACAGTTTGGCAAAGGCGTGCATGGCGGGCTCGGACACCTTGCCGTTGTCCACCAGATTGAACACGTTCAGGCGCGCCTGCAGGTCGCTGATCCAGCCCGACAAAAAAGCCTGCGGCAGGGTGTTGTCGCTGTCCGCGTTGTTGTTCTTGTCGGCGGCCAGAAAGGTGGACAGCCGGGCTTCTTCCAGGGGCACGGCCCAGGGTTCGGCCAGATGGTCGGCGCCGCCCGAGCGGGCATCCTCGCGCAGTATCAGGCGCGCCCAGTCGAGCGCACCCGTCAGCACCCAGAGTGCCTGCGCCCGCGAGCGCTCGGCGGCCTCGACCTCGGCACTGCGCCACTGCTGCCAGAGTGTCGCCGCGGCCAGACTGGCCACCAGAGCGACGGTCAGCATGGCCGTCAGCAGGGCGGCGCCCGCTTGGCCGGCGCAGAGAAAATCTCGCTTCATGAGCGTCCGCCCCCCAGGTTGGGTCGCATCCAGTCCTTGGTGAGGGTGCCGTGAATGGCTTCGCTCGCCGGCAGGGTGAGCACCAGGCGCACGCCGTCAGGCAGTGACAGGTCCGTGGCGGCTAATGGGCTCGGGGTGCTGCCGTCGCTGGAGAGGGGGTGCGTCCAGGCATTACCGCGAAAGTAAAACACCTGCCATTGGTCCAGCGTCGTGATGCGGACTTCATGGCGCTTGTCTTCGTCGCCGGGGTTTTGCGCCCATTGGGCGGCCCGGGCCCAGGCCGACTGCAATTCGCCCCGGGTGAAGGCCGGCGGCGACTGCCAGCGCAGCCACTGGCCGGTGCCGTCGATGTTGCGGCGCGCCCAGGCCACCACCAGCAGGCCGTTGCCCGGTGTTCCCGTGCTGCGCCGGGTGATGCGCAGGCCGCGTCCGTCCCAGTCGAGTGCCGGTGTGCCGGGCAATTGCACCAGGGCATCCAGGTCTGTACTCCATTGCGCCAGCCCGGCCTGCAGGGTCAGTACACCGTCGGCACGCTGCCGGGTTTGCGTCTGCGCCCGCACCATGCCGTCCAGACCGCGCCAGCTCAAGCCAGCCATCAGCGCCATCGCGGCAAGGGCTACCAGCAACTCGATGAGGGTGAAGCCCTGGTTTGCGTGCCAGGAAGATTTTTTTCCCATGAGCGCAGGCTTCTCCGCGGGAAAGGAGGCATGTGAGAGGGACGGCGTGGACCTCATGCCTCAGTACCGTCCCATCACTGTCGACAAGCCCAGCAGGCGCGCATCGCCATCCAGTACCTGCGCTTCGATCCGCAGGAAGTTGGGGTTGGGCGTGGGCTGCACCGACAGCCTGACTGCCAAATTGCGGCCGGCTTGTTCGCAGGGGGCGGTGTTGTCTCCCACCGCCGGCATTTGCTGGGACAGGCGCAGGTTGACCAGTGCATTTTCGGCGCATAGCTGGGCCAGCAGGATATCGGACTGACGCTCCGCGTTGCCGGTGAGCGCCGCCGTGGCCCGCATGCCGGCGGCCAGCGCCACCGCCACGATGCCGAGCGCCACCAGCACTTCGACCAGCGTGAAGCCCCGCGCCCCTGGGATTCGCCAGTTCGCGGTGTGCCTTTTCATTGCAGGGTTCATGGTGTGCCGGCCACCACCGAGAAGGGCCGCACCCCGTCGGTGGCGATCGTCAAACTGCGTGAGGGTTGCGAAATCGAGACAAGCCGGATCTGTTGCGGGCCAATGATGGGCTCAGGGCCCAGCACCACGGCCTCAGCGGTGGCTGCCTGCACATCAGCATCGAGCCATTTCAAAGGCGGTGTGGTGCCGTTCAGGCCGTCAAATGCAAAGCCCGTGGCCGTGGCTCGCCAGCGCACCGGACTGGCACTCATGCGCGACTGCGCACGGGCCGATTCCAGCAAGGCGGCCAGCCGTTGCGCCTCCCGTTCCAGCGAAGTCGCCGGCGCATCGCGCAGCGCCAATCCGACGCCGGCCGTGGCGATCGCCATGATGGCCACCACGATCAGCAATTCCAGCAGCGTGAAGCCGGCGCTGCGACGTGCCGGGAGCTGAGCGGAAGGCGTGGGGACTGATTTATTCCCAGCTGCCAATATCCGCATTTTTACCCTCGCCGCCAGCTTGCCCATCGGCACCGAAGGACAGCACATCGATTTCGCCCTTGACGCCGGGGTTCATGTATTGGTAGGGACGGCCCCAGGGATCGTTGGGCAATTTTTCCAGGTAGGGCTTCCAGTTGGAGGGAATGGGGCCGGTGGTGGGTTTGACCTTGAGGGCCTGCAGGCCCTGCTCGGCCGTGGGATAGCGCTGGTTGTCCAGTTTGTAGAGCTTGAGCGCCTGCATCAGGTTGTTGATGTCGGTGCGGGCGGCCGTGACACGGGCGTCGTCGGCGCGGTCCAGCACATTGGGCACGATCAACGCGGCCAGCACACCGATGATGACCAGCACCACCATCAACTCGATCAGGGTGAATCCGGCCAGGAGGCGACGCTGGAGGGATTGGCGTGCGGCGTGGTGTGGTGTGTTCATGGTCGCTTCAATGATAATCCAGCCATGATGACAACTGCTTACAGTCGCTGGCCAAGCCGCGTGGTGACGTTTGCCCTGTCCGCGCTGGTTGCCGTCAGTGCGGTGTATTGGGGGCTCAAGGGCTGGCGCACGGCGGCGCCCGCAGCCTTGCCGGTCGCGCTGGCCAGCACGCCGCCCCTCAATTCCCAGGCGGTGGCGCGTGCCTTGGGCGGGGGGCTGGCCTTGGCGCCCGTGGCCATAGGGGCACCGGCTGCCGGCACACGCTACGTGCTGACCGGCGTGGTGGCCGACCGTTCCCAGGGCGGCGCGGCCCTGATCTCGATCGACGGTAAAACGGCCAAGCCGTTTCGGGTCGGCGCTTTTGTGGATGGCCGGCTGTTGCTGCAATCGGTGGCAGGGCGCCGTGCGGTGCTGGCCACCGACCTGAACGCGCCCGCGGAAGTCACGCTGGAATTGCCAACCCTCGGCAAGTGATCCGGCGAGGTCTTCAAATTGCTATTTAAATGATAGCATTCGGTGCTTTATCAGAAAGGGCTTCAAGGTGTTTTATGCCAAGCAGCGTGCGCAAAACCGGTCTGGGTTGATTTTGCGCCGGCAGCGGGAATCAGACCGTTGCCCCCCCATGGTCGCGGAGCACTTCCAGCAGCCTGGCGTGAATGCCGCCAAACCCCCCGTTGCTCATGCACAGTAAATGATCGCCCGGCCGCGCGGCGGCCTTGACCTGCTCCAGCAGCTGCTCGATGTTGTCCGCCACCTGGGCACGGTCGCCCATGGGCACCAGGGCGGCGCGGGCATCCCAGTCCAGCCCGCCGGCGTGGCAGAAGGCCAGGTCGGCCTGCTCCAGGCTCCAGGGCAGTTGCGCCGTCATGGTGCCCAGCTTCATGGTGTTGCTGCGCGGCTCGAAGATGGCCAGGATGCGTTCACCGCCTTTCCCCCCGCCTTCGAGCTGGCGGCGCAGGCCGTCCACCGTGGTGTGGATGGCGGTCGGGTGGTGGGCAAAGTCGTCATACACCGTGATGTCGCCGCCTGGGCGATGAATCACGCCGCGCACTTCCATGCGGCGCTTGACGTTCTGGAAGTCGGCCAGCGCCCGGGCGGCGACCTCGGGTGCCACGCCCACATGTTCGGCCGCGGCGATGGCGGCCAGCGCATTGAGCTGGTTGTGCATGCCGCTGATGCCCCACTGAACGTGCGCCACGGTCTGGCCGGCCTTGAGTACCTTGAAGTCGTGCGGCTCACCCTGGGCCGTGAAGCCGCTTTGATTGACCGGGCTGCTGCCGAAGAGCACACGCTCACTCCAGTAGCCTTGGGCCAGCACGCGCTGCAGGCTGTCTTCAGTGGCGTTGACGACCACGCGGCCTTGCGAGGGGATGGTGCGCACGAGGTGATGAAACTGCCGCTCGATCGCCGCCAGGTCGTCAAAAATGTCGGCGTGGTCGAACTCCAGGTTGTTCAGGATGGCCGTGCGCGGACGGTAGTGCACAAACTTGCTGCGCTTGTCGAAGAAGGCGGTGTCGTATTCGTCGGCTTCGATCACAAAGGTGTTGCCCTTGCCCAGGCGCGCCGACACGCCGAAGTTGAGCGGCACGCCGCCGACCAGAAAACCGGGCTGCAGCCCGGCCTGCTCCAGAATCCAGGCCAGCATGGCGGTAGTGGTGGTCTTGCCGTGCGTGCCGGCCACCGCCAGCACATGGCGCGGGCCGGTGGCGTGGTGGGTGGGGTGGTGCAGCACATGGCCGGAGAGCCATTGCGGGCCGCTGGTATAGGGCAGGCCGCTGTTCAGGATGGCTTCCATGAGCGGGTATTTGGGGCTGCCATCGGCCAGGCGCGCCCGCGAAACCACATTGCCGACCACAAACACATCGGGCGCAAAAGCCAGCTGGTCGGCGCCATAGCCTTCAATCAAGTCAATGCCCAGGCCGCGCAACTGGTCACTCATGGGCGGATAGACGCCGCTGTCGCAACCCGTCACCTTGTGCCCCGCCTCGCGCGCCAGGGCGGCCAGGCCGCCCATGAAGGTCCCGCAAATTCCCAGAATATGTATGTGCATGGGACTGTATTCTAGGGAGGCTTTCAAGATGGCCCCAGGCCGCAGGGATTCGCTGTTTTCCTGAATGCCCGAGAGAAAAATGCTTGTAGCGCAATAGATGCGGGCGTATCAAGCTATATATTTAATAGCAAATGCGCTGACCGTGAACTTTAGGCGCTGGCCGGCCCCTAACCCGGGCACAATCATTGGCCCCCACCTGTCCCTAACCTGCCAATTCCCTGGCCTCTGAGCCGGCCGACCTTGAACTTGCAAACCCTCAAATCCGAAATTGCCGCCACCGCCGCTGCGCTGGTGGTGGAAGAAGGCCTCGAATACGGCCCGGCCAAACGCCGCGCGGTCAAGCAGATGACGCTGCCTGCGCGCACCGAATTGCCCGACAACGACGAACTGGAAGACGCGGTGCGTGAGTACATTGCGCTGTTTTGCGCCGACACCCAGCCCGCTGAACTTTTCGCCCTGCGCGAGTTGGCCCTGGTCTGGATGGAGCGTTTGAGCCAGTTCCGACCGTATCTGGGCGGCGCCGTCTGGCACGGCACGGCGACGCGCCTGTCAGATATCTATATCCAGCTGTTTTGCGACGACCCCAAATCGGCTGAAATTGCCCTGATTGAGCACAACGTGGACTACGAGCCGCGCACGGTGACGGGGTTTACCGGCGGCAGTGTGGAGGCGCTCAGCCTGCGCAGTGTCTGCAAGCCCCTGAATGAAACGGTGGGTGTGCACCTGATGGTCTATGACCACGACGACCTGCGCGGTGCCTTGCGGCCGGACGCCAAAGGCCGTACACCGCGCGGCGATCTGGCCGCCGTGCAAAAATTGTTGTCTACCCCTTTGGAGTTTGAAAAGTGAATCGCAGAAATATGCTTTATGGCAGTGTCGCCGCTGTGGCGGGCCTGGCCGGGGCCGGGGCGGCCTGGTGGAAATTCCAGCCGCATGCGCCTGCGCCTGTGCCGGCGCCGGCTGCCGGCGGGGCGAACGAGGTGGGTCAGGCGGTCGAGGCCTTCTGGCGCCTGAGCTTTGACACGCCCGATGGCCAGCGTCTGGCCATGAGCAGCTTTCGCGGCAAGCCCTTGCTGGTGAATTTTTGGGCCACCTGGTGCCCGCCTTGCGTGGAAGAGCTGCCCCTGCTGGACTACTTCTACCAGGAAAACAAGGACAAAAACTGGCAAACGGTGGGCCTGGCCGTTGACCAGCCGAGCGCCGTGCGGACCTGGCTCCAGACCCGGCCGCTGAATTTTCCGGTGGGCATGGCCGGCTTGAGCGGGACCGATCTGAGCAAGTCGCTCGGCAACCTGGCGGGCAGCCTGCCTTTTTCGGCGGTGTTTGGCGCTTCCGGTGAGCTGCTTCACCGCAAGATTGGCAAAATTCTTCCTGAAGAACTCGCGCTCTGGGCCAAGCTGAAGTAGTTCACCCGGCGCTGAAGGATGGGCCGGGTATTTTTTGTTGATCAACGCAGAAATTGTTCCAAAAGCGCTGGATTTGCATCTAACTGCGTTTTCCTGCTGAGATCTGACGGGTCGCTTGCCGACCCTCACGCACCCGCCCGGGGTCGGTCTGTCCCGGTCCTGGCATGATGTACACTCTGCGCTTTCCCGGGATTCCCCTTGGTAACTCCGTGTAATAATTGCCTGATAGGCGCTTTAGAGCGTAAAAGCGGAGAGTAAGCGAGAAAAGGCCGAGGATCGGCGCTCGCATCAGCTCCGTGTCAATACAAGCTGTGTGCCGAAATTCCTGCGCCAGCATCTACCGTCGTTGGAGAGAATCTATGGATTTAAGAAAACTCAAGACCCTGATCGACCTCGTTTCAGAGTCCAATGTGTCTGAGCTTGAGATTACCGAAGCCGAAGGCAAGGTACGCATCGTCAAATCCAGCGGCGCTCCGGTCGTGATGCAGCAACCCGCTGTTGCCATGGTAGCAGCACCCGTTCCCGTCAGCGCACCCGCAGCACCTGCGGCCGATGCCGCACCCGCGGCCCCGGCAGGCCATGCCGTCAAATCGCCAATGGTCGGCACTTTCTACCGCTCCTCCAGCCCCGGGGCCAAGCCCTTTGTGGAAGTCGGCAGCGCGGTCAAGGAAGGCGAAACGATCTGCATCATTGAGGCCATGAAGATCCTCAACGAGATCGAGGCCGACAAATCGGGCACCATCACCCAGATCCTTTCGGAAAATGGTCAGGCCGTGGAATACGGTCAGCCCCTCTTCATCATTGAGTAAGCGGGCGCATGCCTCCTTTTAAAACCAGGCTGACCGACGCATGTTCAAGAAAATACTGATCGCCAACAGGGGGGAGATTGCCCTGAGAATCCAGCGCGCCTGCCGGGAACTCGGCGTCAAGGCCGTGATGGTTTACTCCGAAGCGGACCGCGAGGCGAAATACATCAAGCTGGCTGACGAGTCGGTGTGCATCGGGCCCGCACCTTCGGCCCATAGCTACCTCAACATGCCCGCCATCATTTCGGCCGCCGAGGTCACCGACGCCGAGGCCATTCACCCGGGCTACGGTTTCCTGAGCGAGAACGCCGACTTTGCCGAGCGGGTTGAAAAAAGCGGCTTCAAGTTCATCGGCCCCACGCCGGAGTCCATCCGCATCATGGGTGACAAGGTTTCGGCCAAGCAGACCATGATCAAGGCCGGCGTGCCCTGCGTGCCCGGCTCCGAGGGCGCCTTGCCCGACGACGCGGTGGTGATCAAGCGCATCGCCAAGCAGATCGGCTACCCGGTCATCATCAAGGCCGCCGGCGGCGGCGGCGGCCGCGGCATGCGCGTGGTACACACCGAGGCGGCCCTGCTGCATGCGGTGCAGACCACCAAGGCCGAGGCCGGCGCGGCCTTCGGCAACCCCGAGGTCTACATGGAGAAATTCCTGCAGAACCCGCGGCACATTGAAATCCAGATCCTGGCCGACCAGTATAAAAATGCGGTCTGGCTCGGCGAGCGGGACTGCTCCATGCAGCGCCGCCACCAGAAAGTCATTGAAGAAGCGCCGGCGCCTGGCATTCCGCGCAAATTGATCGACAAAATCGGCGAGCGCTGCGTGGCGGCCGTCAAGAAAATTGGCTACCGCGGTGCCGGTACCTTCGAGTTTCTCTACGAGAACGGCGAGTTCTACTTCATTGAGATGAATACCCGCGTGCAGGTGGAGCACCCGGTCACGGAGTGGATCACGGGCGTTGACATTGTGAGAACCCAGATCATGGTGGCGGCCGGTGAAAGGCTGCCCTTTGTTCAGCGCGACATCCAGCTCAAGGGCCATTCGATCGAATGCCGCATCAATGCGGAAGACCCTTACAAGTTCGTCCCCTCGCCAGGCCGCATCACGAACTGGCACACGCCGGGTGGTCCGGGCGTGCGGGTGGATTCGCATATTTATGCCAACTATTTCGTGCCACCCAACTACGACTCGATGATAGGCAAGATCATCGTGCATGGCGATACGCGCGAGCAGGCGCTGGCGCGCATGAGCACGGCGCTGGCCGAAACCGTGGTGGAAGGCATCAACACCAACATTCCGCTGCACCGCGAACTCATGGTGGACGCCAAGTTCATGGACGGCGGCACCAATATCCACTACCTTGAAGAGTGGCTGTCCAAGCGAGAACGTTAGCCCCCACGGTCGCTCACTTCGTGTAGCTCCCTGCCCCCCGAGGGGGCTGCTGCGCCTGCGGCCCGGCAAAGCCGGTTCCGCGGCCCCGGCTTGAATGGAATGCCTGCACCCCTCGGCATACAACTGGCGATAAATAATGTTTGAACTGATCCTGCTGGCTCCCGTCGACGAAGTCGAAACACTCAGCGAGGCGCTGGATGCGCTGGATGCGCTCAGCGTGTCGGTGGAGGACGCCGATGCCCAGACGCCGGCCGAGCAGGCGCTGTTCGGCGAGCCCGGCATGCCGCCGCCCAAAGCGGGCTGGGAGCGTTCGCGCATGGTGTCGCTGTTCGCCACCGAGGCGCTGGCGCGCGACGCCGCGTCGGTGCTGGCTGCGCAGGATTTTTTCGCCGGCTGCCAGGTCGTGGCGATTCAGGCCGTGCCCGAGCAGGACTGGGTGCGGCTGACGCAATCGCAGTTCACACCGGTGGAGATCACCCCCGAGTTCTGGATCGTGCCGACCTGGCATGAGCCCCCCGCGCAGGCAAAGCAGGTGATCCGGCTGGATCCGGGCCTGGCTTTTGGTACCGGCACGCATCCGACCACGCGCATGTGCTTGCGCTGGATAGCAGCACACGGTACCCCCACTCTCGGCACTGACGTGTCCTCGCTGCCCCCCGAGGGGGCTGAACTTGCTCGGGGCGGCCCTTCGCTGCGTTCGGGCGCTCCGGGAAAATCACTGGGACGGGTTCTTGACTACGGCTGCGGCTCAGGCATCCTGGCCATCGGTGCCGCCAAGTTTGGAGCGGCGGACATCGATGCCGTCGATATCGACGAAGCGGCGGTCGAGTCCACGCACGCCAATGCAGAGGCCAATCATGTGCGCCTCAACGCGGGCTTGCCCGACAAGGCCGTCGGCGCCTACCAGACCGTGCTGGCCAATATTCTGGCGACGCCGCTGAAGGTGCTGGCGCCGCTGCTGTGCGCGCATGTAGCAGAAGGCGGGCATCTGGTGCTGGCCGGCATTCTGGAGCGACAGGCCGACGAGCTCAAGGCCGCCTACGCACCCTACTGCCAGCTCCAGGTGCATGACAGTGAAGACGGATGGATACTGATGACCGCGGGGCTTTGAGCTCGCCTCAGACCCGCGCCCTTCAGCGCTTTCCCGCCATGGCTTTGGGGCTACGGCCCCTACAATACAGCGCTAAATGAGCCTGATTACGCGCTGCCCCGCCTGCGGCACGATGTTCAAAGTCGTGACCGATCAACTCAAAGTCTCCCAGGGCTGGGTGCGATGCGGGCATTGCGCCGAGGTGTTTGATGCCTCCCTGCATCTGCAGCCGCGCGACACGACCGGGCTGGAGCCTTCGGCCCTGGCGCCCGAACGCATGCCGGAAATTCAGCCGCCCCCCCAGCAGCCGGCAGAGGACCCGGTGGCGCCCGCGAGCGTGCCGCCGCAAGCGGCATGGGCGCCGGCGAGGTCCTTCGCCGACAACCTGACGCCGGCATGGTCCAGGCCGGACGAGATGATGCAGGAGGCGCAGGACAGCGCCGCCGATTTTGACCCCATCCGCTGGAAACTGGCGCAACAGGAGCGCCAGCCGCAGGAAGGCGAGGCGCCGCCGCGACGGCCGGAACTGGTGCGCACCGCGACCGTGGATGAAGCCACTGCGTCGGACTTCGAGCCGTCCGGCGTGGTCGACTCAACGGTGGCCCACGATGTCGCCGAGGTTTCTTTCGTGCGTGACGCGCGGCGCAAGGCCTTTTGGAAAAAGCCGCTGGCACGCGGGTCGCTGGGTATTTTGTCGCTGCTGCTGCTGGCCCTGCTGGCATTGCAGTGGGTCATGCAGCAAAAAGACAGCCTGGCGGCGCTGGAGCCGCGATTCCTTCCCGTGCTTCAGGCGCTTTGCGGCCCGCTGCGCTGTGAGATCCGGCCGCCGCGTCACATCGAGTCGCTGGTGATTGACAGCTCCAACTTCAACAAAATCGGCCCGGACGGGTATCGCCTCAGCTTCGCGCTCAAGAACACCAGTGCGATGGCGCTGGAAATGCCTTCTTTGGAGGTGACCCTGACCGACACCCGGGACCAGGCGGTGCTGCGGCGCGTTCTGGCGCCTGCGCAGTATGGCGCCAGCACCGCCACGCTGGCGGCGCAGTCCGAGCTGGCCGGCGTCGTGCTCATGACAGTTTCAGGCGATGAGGGCCGCGCTGCCTCGCCGTCGCCGTCTTCTTCCGCCCCGGCCGCGCCTTGGCGTGTGGCCGGTTACCGTGTCCTGGCTTTTTACCCTTGATTGAATAGAGAACTGAATGTCTGCTGTAATTTGTGGCTCCCTCGCGTTTGACACCATCATGACTTTTGAGGGGCGCTTCTCGGAGCAGATCCTGCCCGACCAGTTGCACATCCTCAATGTGTCTTTCCTGGTACCGGCCCTGCGCCGCGAATTCGGCGGCTGCGCCGGCAACATCGCCTACGGCCTCAGGCAGCTTGGCGGCACGCCGCTGCCCATGGCCACGGTGGGCAGCGACGGCGCCGACTATGTGGCGCGCATGAAAACCCAGGGCATCAGCACCGAGTTTGTCCGCCAGGTCGGCGATACCTATACCGCGCAGGCCATGATCATGACCGACCGCGACAACAACCAGATCACGGCCTTTCATCCGGGCGCGATGATGCAGGCCCACAGCACCCGCATCGAGGCCCGCAGCGATATCAAGCTGGGCATTATTTCGCCTGATGGGCGCGATGCCATGCTGCAGCACGCCGAACAGTTCAAGGCGGCCGGTATTCCCTTTGTGTTTGATCCGGGGCAGGGCCTGCCCATGTTTGACGGCAAGGAGCTGGCGCATTTCGTCGACCTGGCCACCTGGGTGACGGTCAATGACTACGAAGCCAGAATGCTCAGCGACCGTACGGCGCTGTCCTGTGCCGACATTTCCCGTCGGGTGCAGGGCCTGGTGGTGACACTGGGGGACCAAGGCAGCGAGGTCTGGATTGACGGGGAGAAAACCGTGATTGCCCCGGTCAAGGCCGAAGCGGTGGTCGATCCGACGGGTTGCGGTGATGCGTTCCGCGGCGCGCTGCTTTATGGTCTGGAGCAGGGCTGGTCGCTGGCGCGCTGCGCCGCGCTGGGGAACCGGGTGGGTGCGCTCAAGATCGCCAGCCGTGGGGGTCAGAATTACACCCTGGATGCGATTGAAATCGAGTCCTAGCCCAATCAGGGTGGGTGGTGGCAGCTATTGAATTTGTAGCGATCACTTTTCGGGCGGGTGCGCCGTCATGAGCAGCACATTCCAGGCGGCCTGAGCTGCGGCCTGGGCGCTCAGCCGCGGCTGCCTGCGTTTTGAGGTTTCTTCATGCACCAGCGCAATCGCGCTTGGCGGGACTTCCAGGCAAGCGGCCAGCCACTCGACCAGCGCCTGGTTGGCTTTGCCGTCTACCGGCGGGGCGTGCAGCCGGTGGCGTAGCGCCAGGTGACCGGCTTCACCGTGCAGGCCCATCGGCTGGGTTTTGGCGGCGTTGGGGACGACGTGCACGTCAATCAGCGCATCCCCATTTTTTTCCACCCGCAAAAAGGCGCGCCGGGTGCAGTGGCGGGTCTTGTCATGGGTTGGAGTCAAAAAAGCCCGACATCTTGCGACATCGGGCTCCAAGCAGAACGACCGGACTGCTTACGGCTTGCTGGCTGTTGGAAACGGCCAGGCAGCTTGCGGATTCAGAGTCGTCTGAGCCGCAGGGGTGACTGCTACAACGGGGGCAGCAGCGGGCTTCTTCGCGGCTTTCTTCGCAGCGGGTTTTTTCGCAGCTTTTTTGGCGGCAGGCTTTTTCGCAGCGGGTTTCTTCGCTGCAGCTTTTTTTGCTACCTTTTTGGCGGCTGGCTTTTTAACGGCCGCTTTTTTCGCCGCTGGCTTCTTGGCCGCTACTTTTTTAGCTGCGACTTTTTTAGCCGGTGCTTTTTTTGCGACTACTTTTTTCGCCGCTGGCTTCTTGGCCGCTACTTTTTTAGCCGGCGCCTTTTTGGCGGCTACTTTTTTAGCGGCGACTTTTTTGGCCGGTGCTTTTTTCGCGACTACTTTTTTCGCTGGTGCTTTTTTGGCCGCTACTTTTTTAGCCGGCGCTTTCTTGGGTGCAGCTTTTTTAGCCGCAGGTTTTTTCGCAGTTGCCATCATTTTCTCCTTGATCACGTTGCAAAGAGCACTTCGCGCTTGGAGTACGCGAAGCGATTCGCGGCGTTGGGCCTGCGGATAACCGGGCCCAGCGCTGCGAACACAGGAGCAAAGACCAGTGCGTACTCTTCGGTAGCGTCACTGGCCAATGCAATTCTAGAAATCATTATTGTTGTTACCGTGAGCGACTTTTCGTCAATCAATCCCAGGAAAGGGCACCACCGGACTGGTACTCGATCACACGGGTTTCAAAAAAGTTGCGCTCTTTTTTCAGGTCGATCATTTCGCTCATCCACGGGAATGGATTCTCCTCGTTGGGGAAGAGAGTTTCAAGTCCAATTTGCGTGGCGCGGCGATTGGCAATGTAGCGAAGGTAGCCTTTGAACATGGATGCATTGAGGCCCAGCACGCCGCGAGGCATGGTGTCTTCGGCGTAACGGTATTCGAGTTCCACGGCTTTCATGAACAGGGCCTTGATCTCCGCCTTGAACTCTGCGGTCCAGAGGTGCGGGTTCTCCAGCTTGAGCTGGTTGATCAAATCAATGCCGAAGTTGCAGTGCATGGACTCGTCGCGCAGGATGTACTGGTACTGCTCGGCGGCACCCGTCATCTTGTTCTGGCGGCCCAGAGCCAGGATCTGCGTGAAACCGACATAGAAGAACAGGCCTTCCATCAGGCAGGCGAAGACGATCAGGGACTTCAGCAGGGTCTGATCGGCTTCGGTGGTACCGGTCTTGAAGTTGGGGTCGGAGATGACTTCAATGAAAGGAATCAGGAACTGGTCCTTGTCCTTGATGGACTGCACTTCGTTGTAGGCGTTGAAGATCTCGCCCTCGTCCAGGCCCAGCGATTCGGTGATGTACTGGTAGGCGTGGGTGTGGATGGCTTCTTCGAAAGCCTGGCGCAGCAGGAACTGGCGGCATTCGGGCGCCGTGATGTGGCGGTAGGTTCCCAGCACGATGTTGTTGGCTGCCAGCGAGTCGGCCGTCACAAAGAAGCCCAGGTTGCGCTTGACCAGGCGACGCTCGTCTTCGGTCAGGCCGTTCGGGTCTTTCCACAGCGCGATGTCGCGCGTCATGTTGATTTCCTGCGGCATCCAGTGGTTGGCGCAGGTGGCGAGGTATTTTTCCCAGGCCCATTTGTATTTGAAGGGCACCAGCTGGTTCACGTCAGTCTGGCCGTTGATGATGCGTTTGTCGGCGGCCCTGACGCGCTCTGCCCTGGCAGGCGCTGCGGCGGCGGACGGGGTGTTGCTCGTGGCGGCCGGTACGGCGGTGGCTTCAGCCTGCGAGATGGCGCCATCGTGCAGCATGCGCGCTTGCGTCTCGGGCTGCGCGGAAGGAACAGGCGGAAGGTCCATCGAGCGGCTGTCTGGCAAGCCGCTGGTGAGAGATGTTTGCAACGATGGTTTGACTTCTTCGTCCCAGGTCAACATAGAGATATCCAATTCTTTGGGATTATGAAAGCAGCGATACAAAATGAAAAGTGTTCATTCACATCGCTACAAGTTAGTGTTGTTCAATAGCATCGAATCGTGCAATGAATTTCATCGCACGATTCGATTATTTTTTATTGGCAGGCCTCGCAACCCGGATCATCGATCGCGCAAAACTTGATGTCGGTGGCGGGTGCTGCATTCATCTGAGCCTGTGCGGCCGCGGCCGCTGCCTCCAGTGCGCTCACGCCGCCCGCAACTTCAGGGCCTGATGACACCGAGTTCAGCTTGCCGGCCTGCACGGTGGATTTCTCGGCATGTGTCGCGCCCATGGTGCGCAGGTAGTAGGTGGTCTTCAGTCCACGCACCCAGGCCAGCTTGTAGGTATCGTCGAGCTTCTTGCCCGAAGCGCCCGCCATGTAGATGTTGAGTGACTGCGCCTGGTCAATCCATTTCTGGCGACGGGCAGCCGCTTCCACGATCCATGACGTTTCCACCTCAAAGGCGGTCGCGTACAGCGCCTTGACGTCCTGCGGAACGCGGTCAATCGGGCGCAGCGAGCCGTCAAAGTGCTTGAGATCCACCACCATCACCTCGTCCCAAAGGCCGAGGCGCTTGAGGTCACGCACCAGGTAGTGGTTGATGACGGTGAATTCACCAGACAGGTTGGACTTGACCGAGAGGTTGCCGAAGCAGGGCTCGATACAGGCGTCAACACCAATGATGTTGGAGATGGTGGCCGTCGGGGCAATGGCGACGCAGTTGGAGTTGCGCATGCCATCCTGGGCAATCTTCTTGCGCAGGGCCTCCCAGTCGAGCGTGGCGGAGCGGTCGACTTCCACATAACCGCCGCGCTCTGCGGCCAGCAGGTTCAGCGTGTCCAGCGGCAGGATGCCTTTGTCCCAGAGCGAGCCCTTGTAGCTGGCGTACTGGCCGCGCTCTTTGGCCAGTTCGGTGGACGCCCAGTAGGCGTGGTAGCAGACCGCTTCCATGGACTTGTCTGCAAATTCCACCGCCGCCTGGGAAGCGTAGGGCACGCGCAGTTCGTACAGGCAGTCCTGGAAGCCCATGATGCCCAGCCCGACAGGGCGGTGGCGCATATTCGAGTCGCGGGCTTTCTGGACGGCGTAGTAATTGATGTCGATCACGTTGTCCAGCATGCGCATGGCCGTGGTGATGGTCTTCTTGAGCTTGTCGTGGTCAACCGCGCCGTCCTTCAAATGCTGGACCAGATTGACCGAGCCGAGGTTGCACACGGCCGTTTCGGTCTCGCTGGTGTTGAGCGTGATCTCGGTGCACAGATTGGACGAGTGCACGACGCCGGCATGCTGCTGCGGCGAGCGGATATTGCAGGCATCCTTGAAGGTGATCCAGGGGTGGCCGGTTTCGAACAGCATCGACAGCATCTTGCGCCACATGTCGGTCGCCTGCAGTTTGCGGGAAGGCTTAAGCTCGCCGCGCTCGGCCCGGGCTTCGTAGGCCGTATAAATCTTTTCGAATTCCTTGCCGAACTTGTCGTGCAGGTCGGGCGTGTCAGAGGGGGAGAACAGCGTCCAGGTGCCCTTTTCCATCACGCGGCGCATGAAGAGGTCGGGAATCCAGTTGGAGGTATTCATGTCGTGCGTGCGGCGACGGTCGTCACCGGTGTTTTTGCGCAGTTCCAGGAATTCCTCGATATCGAGGTGCCAGGTCTCCAGATAGGCGCAGACCGCTCCCTTGCGTTTTCCGCCCTGGTTCACCGCCACCGCGGTGTCATTGACCACTTTCAGGAAAGGCACCACGCCCTGGGATTCACCGTTGGTGCCCTTGATGTGGGCGCCCATGGCGCGCACCGGCGTCCAGTCGTTGCCGAGGCCGCCGGCGAACTTGGACAGCAGGGCGTTTTCCTTGATGGCGTCGTAAATGCCGCCCAGGTCGTCGGATACCGTGGTGAGGTAGCAGGACGACAGCTGCGAACGCAGGGTACCGGCATTGAACAGCGTCGGCGTGCTCGACATGAAGTCAAACGAGGAGAGGATTTCGTAGAACTCGATGGCCCGCTCTTCACGGTTTTTCTCATTCAGCGACAGCCCCATGGCCACGCGCATGAAAAACGCCTGCGGCAGTTCAATGCGCTGCTTGCGCACGTGCAGGAAGTAGCGGTCGAACAGGGTCTGCAGGCCGAGGTAGTCAAACTTCAGGTCGCGTTCCGGCTTGAGCGCCGCACCCAGGCGAGCCAGGTCAAACTGCTGCAGCTTTTCGTCGAGCAGTTCATTCTTGATGCCTTTGGCGATGAACTCCGGAAAGTAGGTCGCATAGCGGGTCGCCATTTGCGCCTGATTCACTTCTTCGCCCAGCACTTCCCGGCGAATGGTGTGCATCAGCAGGCGTGCAGTGGCGTAGGTGTAGTCCGGGTCTTTTTCAATCAGGGTGCGGGCCGCCAGGATGGAGGCCTTGTAGACCTCGTCGATGGGAACGCCGTCGTACAGGTTGCGCATGGTTTCCGCAACAATCGGGTCGGGTTTGACATCGGCGCCCAGGTTGGCGCAGGAGGCCTCAATCAGTGCCTGCAGGTTGCGAACGTCCAGTGCCACCTTTTTGCCGCCATCCAGCACATGCAGCAATGGCGCAGCTGGCGTCTGGGTTTGCGGCTGGCTGGCGCGTTCCTGGTTGCGCTTTTCGCGGTACAGCACATAGGCACGGGCAATCTCATGGTGGCCACCGCGCATCAGGCCCAGCTCAACCTGGTCCTGTACATCTTCGATATGGAAGGTGCCGCCGCTGGGACGCGAGCGCATCAGGGCGCGAATGACCGCCTGGGTCAAGTCGTCGACCGTTTCGCGAACGCTTGCCGAAGCCGCGCCCTGCGTGCCATGCACGGCCAGAAAGGCCTTCATCATGGCGACTGCGATCTTGTTGGGTTCGAACGGAACCACGGCGCCATTGCGGCGAATGATCTGGTAATGGGCGAGCGGGCTGGGCTGCGCGTTGGTGTCGCTGGCGGCCGGGTTGCTGGCCAAGACGCTGGATGTAGCGGGCACTGCCGCCTGTTGTGCTGTTTGCATGACTTCCTCTCTGCTTTGTTGGAATGGCGTGTTTGATGTGCGGTTCGGGGCTGTCTGAATCTGCCGAAGAGCGGTTGGGTCTATGAACTGATTCCTTCGTTCCTGGCCCGAATTGCATCAAACTGAATTAGGGCTAAGACACTATACCTAGGGTGTTTGGGGAACACAAGCCACTACCGGTAGTGTATCGCCGACTGAGTCCCCTGTTACGTTTGGGTGGCTTTCCGACCCCATTTCAGGGCCCAGATCGGACGGGTTACAGCCCGTCAAATTAGCGCCAAAGCCTTGTTGGTTCAGCCTTTAAAAAGAAAAATCCAGAGCGGATGCGGTTTAGCGCAGACTTCCTTGGGCCAGGCCTTGCTGCGGCTGGTTCCGGGAAAATTTTCAGTATTTTTTCACCCGTGAACCTGCCCAGCCCGTAGGCGTGGCGGATCTGAAACAGCTCAGGTGACTGCGGGAAAGTACTGAGTCGGGCAAGCCAGCGAATCCCGCAGCAAGGGCCAGTCAAAACCCGGTCCCGGGTCTTGCTTGCGCCCAGCCGCGACGTGTTCGTGCCCGGCAATGTAGGCGATGGGATAGGCCTGAAGAATCGCCGCGCACAGTCCCGTCAGGGTTTCGTACTGAGCCGCTTCAAAGATGCCGCCCTCCAGTCCTTCCAGCTCGATGCCAATGGAGTCGTCATTGCAGTTGCTGCGGCCACGGTAGCTGGATGTGCCGGCATGCCATGCCCGTTCACTGCAAGCTACAAATTGCCACAATTTGCCTGAGCGGGTGATGAAAAAGTGCGATGACACCTGCAGGCCCCGGATGCCCTGGAAATAAGGGTGTGCTTCCCAGTCGAGCTGATTGGTGAAGAGACGCTGCACGTTGCCGTTGTCAAACTCCCCCGGTGGCAGGCTGATGGAGTGAATGACGATCAGGTCAATCTGCGAACCGGCGGGGCGTGGGCCGAAGTTGGGGGAGGCCAGCGCGCGGGCATAGCGGTACCAGCCGTCTTGCCACAGGGTGGTGCTGGCCGTCAGGCCCTGCTGCTCAGGTGGGGTCATCGGCGGCGCCGGCTGTGTCGGGGGCGTCATCGTTGCCCGGTGTCACGATGTTCAGGCGGGCAATGCGGTAGCGGATCTGGCGCAGGCTCAAACCCAGCTTGGCCGCGGCGGCCGTTCGGTTAAAGCCGGTTTCCTGAAGCACCTTTGTCAAAATGTTTCGCTCCTGCTGGTCCAGGAAATCCTGCAAATTCTCCGGAACGACAACATAGTCTTCGGACGGGGTATCGAAATGCAGTTCGCTGCCTTCTCCAAGCGCCACGGCGCGGTACAGCGTGTTTTCCAGCTCCCTGATATTGCCATTGAAAGCGCGTGAGCGTAGTTGCTCCATGACGGAATCCGCCAGGGCCGGCACGCGGAATCCGGACTCCTGGCAAATTCTTGAAAGCAGGGCATGGCACAGCGCCGGCAAGTCTTCGCGCCGCTCGCGCAGTGGCGGCACCGCAATCTCGATCACGTTGAGCCGGTAATACAAATCCTGGCGAAATGTTCCGGCCCCGACGCCCGCCGCCAGGTCCTTGTGCGTGGCGCTGACGATGCGCACGTCTACCGTGTCTTCCTGCGGCGAACCCAGCGGGCGCACGGTGCGTTCCTGGATGGCCCGCAACAGTTTGGATTGCATGGCCAGCGGCAGGTCGCCGATCTCGTCGAGAAACAGCGTGCCGCCCTTGGCGGCCTGGAAAAGCCCAAGCCGGTCTTGTGTCGAGCCGGTATAGGCGCCCTTGCGTGCGCCAAAGAATTCGGCTTCCAGCAGGTTTTCAGGAATCGCGCTGCAGTTCACCGCCACAAACGGGCCGCTCGCGCGGTGGCTGCAGCCGTGTACCGCTCGCGCCACCAGCTCCTTGCCGGTGCCCGATTCACCCTGTATCAATACCGGCGCCATGCTGCCGGCCACCTTGACAATCCGGGACTTGACGGCCCGCATGACGGGCGAATCGCCCACCAGTTTTTGCAATATGGCCGAGTCCTCGCCCGGTCTGGAGGGCATGGCGGCGGGAGTCCCCGCGCCTGGCTCCGGCACGCTTTTTTCCTCCCTGGCCGGGAGTCCCGGATTTTTGCCGCCTTGTATGGCCGACGCCACCACGCTGCGGAACTGCTTGAGATCAACAGGCTTGGTTAGGTAGTCAAATGCCCCCGCCTTGAGGGCTTCGACGGCATTTTCAGCCGAGCCGTGCGCCGTGATGACCACGCAGCGCTCCTGGCGCTGCTGGGCCGCCATGTCGCGCAGCAGTTCAAGGCCCAGGCCGTCAGGCAGGCGCATGTCGGTGATGACCGCATCGAAGCGGTTTTCCCTGAGCTGTTCGCGGGCCTGAAGCAGGTCGCCGGCCGCTTCCACCCGGTAGCCTTCCCTGAGCAGGGTCAGCTCGTACAGGGTGCGCAGATCCGGCTCGTCATCGATGACCAGAACATGGGCCTGTTGGGGGGCAGGTGTTTGTGTGCTCATGGTTTCAGGCGTTCATTGTGTCAAAGGAAGGCCCGGGAACGCCCAGGCGATGTGCTGCGGATCTGAAGACGACAAAAAATTCATTGCCTTCGGTGTTGCCGCGCAGTACGCGTTGGTAGCCAATCAGGGCACCATAGCGTTCGCACAATTCCCTGCAGATATAGAGACCCAGCCCGCTGGAGCGACTCTCGGAGGAGAAAAAAGGTTCGAACAGATGCGACCGGACCGTTTTCTCCAGCGGCTGACCATCACTCCAGATGGATAGCCGCGCCTGTGCCGGGGCCACGATCTGGGTGCTCACTTCAATTGCATGGGGGGCGGCGCTGGCATAGCGCAGGGCATTGTCCAGCAGGTTGATCATCAGGCGGCGCAGGTGCTCGGCCTCAAACCAGACGCCGGCCTGGGGGGCGGCTGTCGCGACATGCATTCGCTGCGATGCCCCGGTTTGCACGGCCCAGTCCGTGGCGATATGCCGGACCGTTTCGTCCAGCGCTGCGACGGTTGTCTGGGCCGTGGGCGCCGGTTCCTGGGCCCTTGAGAGGTTCAGCACTTCATCGACAATTCTGGCCAGGCGTTGCGCGTTTTGCCTGACCATCCCTGTCAATTGGCGGTGACCGGCATCCTGCAGGTCTTCTTCAAGCAGGGCGTTGGCCTGCGAAATGGCGGCCAGCGGGTTTCGGATCTCGTGGGCCACCGCAGCCGACATGCGGCCCATGGCCGCCATTTTTTCAGTGCGCACCCGCGCTTCCATTTCACGCAGGTCTTCGAGGAACATCACACACAGGCTTTCGTGCGTGCCATTGCGCGAGGTGGTCAGCCGCGTGCGCACCTGAAGGCGGGTGGCATTGCCCTCCGCATGGTCGAGGCCAATGTCCGCCTTCTGTGGCGATTGCATGGTGAAGGTGTGGTGCACCAGGTCGGCCAGTGCCTGCCAGGAAGTTTCCGAGGCCAGCGCAAACGGGGCACTGCGCACGGCCCGCCCCGTGATCAACAGGCGCCTGGCGGCCGGGTTGGCCGAACGCACGACGCCTTTGGCATCCACCACCAGCACGCCGTCGCTCAGCGCCTCAATCACCAGTTCATTGACCTGGATTTGCATGCGCGCAGCCGACTGGCTGGTTTTGGCCCGCTTCTCCTCCCGTGCCAGACGCAGGGCCAGCTGGTTGGCCAGCAGCGCTACCAGGAAGAAGCCCGAGCCGCTGAGTCCTGCCTGGAGAAAGCGCGCACCGAAGTCTCCATGAGTTTGCAGGGCGTTCCACCAGGCGTCGCCAAGCAGCAACAGCGTCACGCTGGCCGCCGTGCCGAAGGCCAGCAAAATCGGCCCGAGCACCGAGGACAGCAGCACCGGCAGCGCAAACAGCGGGGTGTAGTTGATGCCGCTGGACTGCAGGAAATTCAGCAGGGAAAAAGTGATGACGTCCACGCCAATGGTGGAAACCCATTGCGCGTCAAAGGTGCGGCCGGGCGGCCGGGGCCGGGCCCACAGGCGCACGGCCAATGTGGCGCACAGGTAGGCAATGCACACCGCAATGGACCAGCGGTTGGTGATATTGCCCAGGGCATAGATGAATGCCTGCAGAATGACCAGCACGGCGGCAATCGCGACGCGGGCCGTCATGAAGACATGCCACAGGCGGCCAAAGGAACTTAGCGCGGGTTCTGTGACCCAGGCCCCGGACGAGTTTTCCGCGGACTCCAGCCATGAGTGGGCATGCGAGTTCACCTAGTCCCCGGCCTGGCGGCGGTGCGCCTCGCTGCAGTAGATGCCCTTGGCCCCGATCAGGGCTTCAGAGCGCGGCAGATGCACCTGGCAGACGCTGCAGGCCACCACCTCCGTGGCTGCGCCGGCCTGGCTGGAGGGCTTGCGCGGTTGGGGGCGAGCCGCTTCGTCTCTTTCCACCTGCCGGTTGTGGCGCCAAAGCCAAAAAACGACCAGGATGAGCGCCGTGACCAGCAGGTACTTCATGCGCGCCTCAGGATGACTTCCAGCACAAAGCGTGAACCGGCGTAGCCCAGCAGCAGCAGGCCCGAGCCCAGGTAGAGTACACGGACGGCCTTGCGGCCACGCCAGCCCAGGCGAGCGCGGCCGATCAGCAGACCGGCGAAGGTCAGCCAGGCCAGCACGGAAAAAACGGTTTTATGGTTCCATTTCCAGGCCAGGCCCGGCCCATAAAGGGTTTCGGCAAACAGCCAGCCGACGAGCAGGGTGGCTGAAAGCAGTACAAAACCTGCTTCCACGAAACGAAAGGTGAGGCGCTCCAGCGTGAGCAGCGGCACGCCGGCATCGGTTTGCGCGGCCAGCCGCATCGAGCGCTCGGACCGGGTCATCAGCCAGCCATGCACCACCGCGGCCGCAAACAGGCCATAGGAGGCAATGCCCAAGGCCCAGTGCAGCGGCAGCCAGGGCGAGGCAATCACATGGTAGGTGGTGCCAGGGAAAACCAGCGACAGGATGACGGCGGCGCTGCCCAGCCCTGCCAGTGCCCAATGGGCCTGGAGCTGCGGAAACAGCCGGCTTTCAATTGCATAGACGGTCAGTACTAGCCAGACGGTCATGGAGAGGGCGGGCGCAAAACCAAAGCGCGGCGGCTGGCCCAGCAGGCCGTCAGCCAGGACCAGCGCATGCAGCAACCAGGCCAGCAGCAGCAGTCCGCGTATGGTTCGCGCACCCAGCCGGGGCGTGGCCAGCGCAAGGACGGCATAGGCTGTCGCGGCCGCTGCCGCCGTTGCAAGACCCCACCCAGCGCTCAAAGCTAAAATCATGGCTACAGTTTAGCGCCTGGCCAAGTCTCTCATGGCCTTTTCGCGCCCCTCGCAGCGCCCCGTTTCAGGACCCCCACAAATGGCTTCAGCCCTCACCGACAAGTTATCCCGCCTCGTCAAGGAAATGCGAGGCCAGGCCCGCATCACCGAATCCAATGTGCAGGACATGCTGCGCGAGGTGCGCATGGCCTTGCTTGAGGCCGATGTGGCCCTGCCGGTGGTGCGTGACTTCATTGCCCGCGTGAAAGACAAGGCGCTGGGCCAGGAGGTGATGGGCTCGCTCTCGCCCGGCCAGGCGCTGGTCGGCATTGTCAATCGCGAGCTGGCGGCCACCATGGGCCAAGGCGTCAGCGACATCAACCTGGCGGCGCAGCCGCCGGCGGTGATCCTGATGGCCGGGTTGCAGGGCGCCGGCAAGACCACCACCACCGCCAAGCTGGCCAAGCACCTGATTGAAAAGCGCAAGAAAAAAGTGCTGACGGTGTCCGGCGACGTCTACCGGCCGGCCGCCATCGAGCAGCTCAAGACGGTGACGGCGCAGGCCGGGGCCGAATGGTTTCCCAGCACGCCGGATCAAAAGCCCGTCGACATTGCCCGCGCTGCCATTGACTACGCGCGCAAGCACTTCTTTGACGTGCTGCTGGTCGACACCGCCGGCCGCCTGGCCATTGACGAAGCCTTGATGAACGAGATCAAGGAACTGCACGCGGTGCTGAAGCCGGTTGAAACCCTGTTTGTGGTGGATGCCATGCAGGGCCAGGATGCCGTCAACACGGCCAAGGCCTTCAAGGAGGCGCTGCCGTTGACCGGCATCATCCTGACCAAGACCGATGGCGATTCGCGCGGTGGTGCGGCGCTCAGCGTGCGGCAGATCACCGGCGCGCCCATCAAGTTTTCCGGTACCAGCGAAAAGATCGACGGCCTGGAAGTGTTTGACGCCGAGCGCCATGCCGGCCGCATCCTGGGCATGGGCGACATCGTCGCACTGGTCGAGCAGGTAGCCGCCGGGGTGGACATGGCGGCGGCGCAAAAGCTCGCCACCAAGATCAAGTCCGGCAGCGGCTTTGACCTCGAGGATTTCCTGGGGCAGCTGCAGCAGATGAAAAACATGGGCGGCCTGTCCAGCCTGCTGGAGAAGCTGCCGGCGCAAATGGCGGCCAAGGCCGGTCAGGTCGACATGGACAAGGCCGAAAAAGACATCAAGCGCAAGGAAGGCATCATCCAGAGCATGACGCCGCTGGAACGCCGCAAGCCCGAGCTCATCAAGGCCACGCGCAAGCGGCGCATTGCCGCCGGCTCGGGCGTGCACGTTCAGGAAGTCAACCGCCTGCTCAACGAGTTTGAGCAAATGCAGGGCATGATGAAAAAAATGAAGGGCAGCGGCATGATGAAGATGATGAAACGCATGGGCGGCATGAAGGGCATGCCGAAGTTTTAAGGACGCTCCGGTTTTATATAAAAACCGGCTCCAGCCCAATAAGTACGGGCGCAAGCAGCTATCTTTTCAGTAGCTTCTTGCGCCCGTCGGCGTTTCATGAGAGAGGGCTCAGGCGGCTCTCAGCCGTGGTTTGGCCAGCTGGCTGGCGTGCAGCCAGGCGCGGCGCAGCACCGCCGGCGAGCGCGTTTCTTCCGGAATCAAGAGGTAGTTTTGCGCACGCATTGTCGTGCCCACACCGACCTGGCTGGTCAGCACCGTCATCGGAATCGCCAGCAGCAGCGGCAGGCCTACCGGCAGCAGCCAGACCAGGGCGCGTGCGTCAATCATGGCAATGCCTGCTGCCAGCAGCAGGATCACCGCGCTCATGGGGGCGAACTGCCGCAGCGCATGGCGCCAGGGCACGGCCGCCGCTTCGCGCGGGGGCGATTTCCATTCCAGCTTCAGGCCGGTCAGGGCAACGACCACAAACAGTGAGTGGGCCAGCATGCGTATGGGCGCCTGCAGCAGGGCAATCAGGGTTTCGAGCAAGGCGCTGCGCAGCAGGCTGGCGGTGCCGCCATAGCTGTGCTGCTGGCGCTTGATCAGCACGGCGGCAAGGCCCAGGATGCGCGGCAGGAACAGCATGCACAGCGTCCAGGCCCAGAGCGCCATCAGCTCGCCGGGCAGCAAGGCCCAGTCGGCCACCAGGGGCGAGCCCGACAGCCACAGCGCCGTTCCCAGCGTCATGAAGCAAAGCCACAAGGGCGCGGACAGATAGGCCATGGCGCCGGTGCCAAACATGGAGCGGTGCACCGGATGAATGCCGGGCTCGGCAATCAGTCGCGAGTTCTGCAGGTTGCCCTGGCACCAGCGGCGGTCGCGCTGCAGTTCGGCCAGCAGGTCGGGAGGCTGCTGCTCATAGCTGCCCACCAGGTCGGCCACCAGCCAGACGTGATAGCCGGCGCGGCGCATCAGCGCGGCCTCGACAAAGTCGTGCGACATGATGCTGCCCGCCATGCCGCCCGTGCCCTTGATATGGGCCAGCGCGCAGTGCTGCATAAAGGGTTCAATCCGGATGATGGCGTTGTGGCCCCAGTAGTGCGATTCGCCCATCTGCCAGTACTGCATGCCCAGGGTGAACAGGCGGCCGGTGACGCGCGAGGCGAACTGCTGGGCCCTGGCGTGCAGGGTCACATGGCCTATGGCCTGAGTGGCGGTCTGGATGATGCCGGCTTTCGGGTTGGCTTCCATCAGCTTGACCATGGCCACCAGGCAGTCGCCGCTCATCACGCTGTCGGCGTCCAGCACCACCATGTAACGGTAGTCCTTGCCCCAGCGGCGGCAGAAGTCGGCCACGTTGCCGGCCTTGCGGTCGCTGCGGCGTTTGCGCAGGCGGTAGTAGACCTCGACCTGGGGCTGGTCGCCGGACTCGTTGATGTTGCGGGCCAGCTCGGCGCGCAGTTCTTCCCAGGCCGCGCGTTCGGCCTTCTGGATCGCCGGGTCGTAGCTGTCGGACAGCACAAACACGTCAAAGGCCTTGCCGTGGCCGGTGAGGGCCACGGATTCGCAGGTGGCGCGCAGGCCGGAAAACACCGTGCGCACGTCTTCGTTGCAGATAGGCATGATGATGGCGGTGCGCGTGGCGGCGTCCAGCCTGTGGTGCTGGACTTTTTTGGCCGACAGGGTGTGGGCGTCTCCGAAGAGCGTCACATAAAAACCCATCATCGCCGTCATGAAACCCGTCACCACCCAGCCCGACAGCAGGGCAAACAGCGCGAGCTGGCCGTATTGCAGCCAGGCGTTGTCATAGTCCGGCTGCATGTCGGCAAAAATGCCGGTGGCCAGCACCGTGCTGATCACGGTCAGCATGACGAATACGGCCCGGCGGCGTTTGGCGGCATGCTGCCAGGGCGCCAGTTTTTCGGAGGACACCGGTTGGGATGCACCCGGGGCGATCAGCCTGTGAAAGGGCAGCAGGGCGGCCGTGCCGAGGCTGTTCCAGAAACCGCGCCACGGACGCGGCACCATGGCGCCGCGATGCACCGGCGGCGCGGTGACCGCATTGGGATGACGCTCTTCGCGCAGGAGGCTGCGTGTCATTGGGTGATCAGGTTGGTCCATGTTTCCGTCAGGGTGTGGGTGTCGTGTTGCAGGAAGGCGCGCAGCTCAATGGGCTGGGCCGGCTGGGGCGTGTTGTTCAGTCTTTGCACGCGCAAGGTCATGCGCCAGGCGCCGGTCGCGGGGTTTCGGTAGGCCATGCTTTCCAGCACCTGTGCGTTGGCGCTGGCCGTGGCGATGGCCTTGACCTGCGCGTCCTCGGGCAAGGCGTCGAGTGCCGGGCCGGCAAAGTCGATGACGAACTGGATCTGCTGCTTGAGCGCGTCTGCGCCTAGCTTGGCGTAGCCCATGCCGCGGCGCGATTGCGTGACCCAGCCGTTGGGCGGGCGTTGCTGATCATTGCCCTGCCAGGCAACCTGGTAAGCCAGATCGAGCGACTGGCCGGGGGCGGGCATTTTCTCGGGCACCCAGTAGGCCGCCACGTTGTCATGGGTTTCATCCGGCGTGGCAAATTGCAGCAACTCGACTCTTCCGGCGCCAAAGTCGCTCAAGGGCGTGACCCATGCGCTGGGCCGCAGTTCGTAGCGCGCTTCGGTGTCTTCGTAGTTGTGGAAGTTCCGGTCGCGCTGCATCAGGCCGAAGCCCTTCAGGCTTTTCATGCTGAAGGAGGTGACCAGTGTTGAGGCCGGGTTTTGCAGCGGACGCCAGAGCCACTCGCCTTCACCGGTGGCCATCATCAGGCCGTCCGAGTCATGCACCTTGGGGCGAAAGTCACCGGGTCGGGGCTGGTTCTCGCCGAAGAAAAACATGCTGGTCAGCGGCGCCAGGCCCAGTGTGGCCACGGGGGTGCCGGTGGCGCGCATGAAGACGCGGGCATGCACCTGCGTGACGGTTTGCTCGCCTGGTTTGACGTCGAAGCGGTAGGCGCCGGTCATGCGCGGCGAGTCCATCAGGGCGTAAACCGTGAGCTGCTGCGCATCCGGCGCGGGCTTTTCCAGCCAGAACTCGGTAAAGCGCGGAAATTCTTCCCTGGCCGCCCCCACGGTGTCCACGGCCAGACCACGCGCCGACAGGCCGTAGCGTTGGCCGGCGCCCAAGGCCCTGAAGTAGCTGGCGCCCAGAAAGACGATCAATTCGTCCTTGTAGCTGGCCGAGTTCAGGTGGCTGAAGGCGCGCAGCCCGCCGTGGCCGAGGTCGCCCCAACGTTCGGGCGTGAGCTGGTTCTTGCCAAAGTTGAAATGGGCCGGGTCATAAGGCACGGGCCTGATGCCTTCCGGGGTGATTTCATGGATGCGAACGGATTCCCCTTGCCGGCCGACATGGAAAAAGTTGGCTTCATAGGGCAGCTGATCGGCTTTCCACAAGGCACTGTCCGGCTTGTAGCGGATGTCGCGGTAGCCGTCGTAATCCATGGTGGCCAGTTCCACCGGAACGGCATGCGAGGCTTCCTGGAAGGGCGCTTGCGCGCGCTGTTGGGCGAGCCCGGCGACGTCGTCCAGGCTCCAGGCATGGGCTTGGCCCGCAGCCAGGGCCAGCGCGGCGAGGCCGGCCATGGCCACAAAACGGGCCCGCAGCGCCATGCCGCCAGGGGGGGCGAAAGGGCTGAAAAAGATGGGCATGGGCAGACTAGGGCAAACCCTGTGCCAGCTTTGAAAACTCCTTTTAAATCAAGGGTTTGCGGACGAGCTGAAATTCCCAGGCGGTGAAAAACCGGAAATGGCTCAAGAAATCGATGCAAACCGTGATTTTTGTCGCCAGACGGCGACAGCATTCCAGGGGGTGGGGAGGAATCCCTTTGAAATCAAGGCCTTAGGCCTGTCGCTGATGAGCGACTCAGTTCAGGAGCGAGCCGGCGCCGTCTGCCTTGAAGTGTCCCGGCGTCAGCCCGTGCTTTTGCATCAGGCGGTAAAACTCGGTCCGGTTCCGGTCGGCCAGGCGGGCGGCGTCGGCCACATTGCCGTCCGTCAGCTTGAGCAGGCCGACCAGGTAGTCGCGCTCGAAGCGCTGCCTGGCTTCGGCAAAGCTCAGCACCTGAACGCTGGGCGAGCGCAGGGCGCGCTGCACCAGCGCCAGCGGCACCAGCGGCGTGGTGGAGAGGGCGCAAACCTGCTCCACCACGTTGAAGAGCTGGCGCACATTGCCCGGCCAGGCCGCGGTGTTCAAGGCTTTCAGCGCTTCGGGCGCAAAGCCGCTCAGGCGCTTGCCGTACTTGCCGGCCAGTTTGTGCAGGAAGTGGTTGGCCAGCAGGGGGATGTCTTCGCGGCGTTCCGCCAGCGGCGGCAGGGTCAATGTCACGACATTGAGGCGGTAGTAGAGGTCGGCACGGAACTCGCTGTCGGCCATCGCGGCGTCCAGGTCGCGGTGCGTGGCCGAGATGATGCGCACGTCCACCGGAATCGACTGGCTTGATCCCACAGGCCGGACCACCCGCTCCTGCAGCACGCGCAGCAGCTTGACCTGCAGCGCGGGCGGCATGTCGCCGATTTCGTCGAGCAGCAGGGTGCCGCCGTCCGCCGCCTGAAAGAGACCTTTGTGATTCGTCACCGCATCGGTGAAGGCGCCCTTGACATGGCCAAACAGTTCCGACTCCAGCAAGGCCTCCGGAATGGCGCCGCAGTTCACGGCGATAAAGGGCTTGGCGGTGCGTGCGCTGGCCTGGTGAATCGCCTGGGCCAGCAATTCCTTGCCGGTGCCGCTTTCGCCGCGCAGCAGCACGCTGGCGTCAGAGTGCGCCACCATGCGCGCCTCCGCCAGGACTTCGGCCATGCGGCTGGAGCGGCTGATGATCTGGTGTTGCCAGGCCTCGGGGCTGCCCCTTTGAGCCGCATGGGCCGGTGCGCTGAGTGACAGCGCCTGGGCAATTTTGCCCTCCAGGCCCTTGCCGTCAAAGGGCTTGGTCAGGTAGGTGAACACGCCGCGCTCGGTGGCTTCCACCGCGTCCGGAATGGTGCCGTGCGCCGTCAGCAAAATGACCGGCAGCGAGGGATGCTGCGCGCGAATCTCATTAAACAGGGCCAGGCCGTCCTTGCCGGGCAGCCGCACGTCGCTTAGCACCAGCTGGGGCCGCTCGATATGCAGCTGGGTCAGGGCAGCCTCGGCGGAGGCGACGGCCGTCACGCGGTAGCCTGCCGCCGTGAGCCGCATGGTCAGCAGGCGCAGCATGTCGGCGTCGTCATCAACGACCAGCAAATGGGGCGCGGCGGGAGCGTGAGAATCGGTCATGGGGTCATGGTGTTTTGGAGCGGACCCGATCGGCCGGTGCCGATGCCGGGGAAGCGGGCGCCAGCGCGGGGGAGCGGCTGGTCAGGCTGCGCTCAATGGCCTTGAGCGCCTCCAGCCTTTCATTGGTCTGGTCCAGCCGGCGCTGCACCTCGCGCAGCTGCTGGTTCTGTTTCTCAAGCTGTTCTTCGAGGCGGCGCTGCTCGCCATAACGCGCGGCCAGCAGGCGGGCCAGCGGGTGCAGTGCCTGCGCGTCGGCCGCGGTATTGCCGAGCAGGCGGGCCAGCAGTTCCTGGGCGCGTTGCAGTTCAGCGTTTTGATGGAGCTGGCTCAGGACCAATGCCAGCTGAAGCTGGTCGGCGGGACTGGACACGCTGCCCAGCCGCGCGACCTCCTGGTTCAACTCGGCAGGGGGCAGCACGCGAACCCGGTCCGCGTAGCTCAGCATGCGCGCGACGGCATCGGCGGCCGGGTCGGGCAACCAGGCGCCCAATGGGTTGGCCGGGCCGAGCGGGGGCGCGGGCTGGCCGGGATTGGCGCGGGCGCTGCGCTCAGCCGCCGGCTGGGCGGTCGTCGTGATACTTGATTCTTCCGCGCTCTTGCTGGCGGCGGTGCTGCCGCAGGCCGTCAGAGCGGCCGCTGCCAGCGCGGCCATTGACGCCCGCAGGCCGATGCGGCCGCAGCGCGCCCAAAAATCAGGATTTGAAAACATGGGGAAACTCGATTCTGAAATGTGCACCAGGCTCGCCCGGCAGCAGGGCTATGCGCCCGCCATGTGCGGCGATGTACTCATGCACGATGGACAGACCAATGCCGCTGCCGCGGACCACATCGGCCGGCTGGCGTTCGCCCCGGAAAAAAGGCTCAAAAATTCGCTCGCGATCGGCTGGCGCCACGCCTATGCCCTGGTCCTGAATGTCTATGCGCACCAGACCCCGTTGTTGGCTCAATGCCAGCCGGATCATGCCTTGAAACGGTGAGTAGCGAATGGCGTTGGACAGCAGGTTGGCCAGCGCAGTGCCGATTTTTTCGGGGTCTATTTCCATCTGGAGCGGCTCGCCGTCCACCGTGACCGACAGCTCCCTGGCGCGCCATTGCAGGCGTTGCGCGTCCACCTGGGCTTCGATGAGCTGCAGCAGGTCGACGGTCTTTCGATGCAGCTGGCGCGCCTCGAAGGCGGCCGTGTTGAAGCGCAGCAGGTCTTCAATCTGGCCCTGCAGGACCCCGGTGTTGTGCCTGAGGATTTGCGCGATTTCACGCTGGTCATTGCTCAGGGCGCCGGCCACACCGTCCTCCAGCAGCGACACGCCCTCGCGCAGCGAGGCCAGCGGCGTCTTGAGCTCGTGCGAGATATGGCGCAAGAAACGCGACTTGTCGGCATCCAGCTCCACCAGGCGCAGGCGCAGCCAGTTCAGGCGCTGCCCGACCAGCGCCAGGTCGGCCGGGCCCTGGATGGCAATCACCTGGTCCAGCCGGTTTTCGCCCAGGCCGACGATGGCGTTTTCCAGGCGCTTCAGGGGCCGGGTGAACCAGATGCCGAAAGCCAGCGCCATGGCCACGGCCAGCGCGATGGCCCAGCCGACCTGCTGCGCCAGGCGCTGGCGGCTGGCTTCCAGCTTGTCTTGCAGCGAGGTGTTGCGCTGCTGTATGGTTTGCTGCACCTGCACCGCGATGTCCGCATTGATGCCTTCCAGCGCGCGAAATTCCTGTGCCATCTGGCGCTCCCGGTCGAGCGCGGTATCGGGCGGGCCCACCAGCAGGTCGCCAATGGTTTGCAGGTGCGCGCGCCACGGCCGTGCCGTGGCGGCCGGGATGCCTTCCCTGGCCAGGCGGGCCTGAATCGTCGTGGCCTCGCTGGCCTCGTCCTTGAAGTGCGCCCTCAGGAGTCGATCGTCGAGCACGACCGACTGGCGCGAGGTGCGCTCCATGGAAACGCTGCGCTCCCTCAGCGACTGGGCGGCGCCGCTGAGCTCCAGCGCGCGGGCCGCGTTGTCGCGGCTTTGCTGCGTCAGGTCTTCCAGCGTGAACAGGGCGCGCAGCGAAGCGGCGGCCAGCAGGCTGGCAATCAACAGGAAGGCAATGACCAGCAGTTGCCGGAACGAAAATCGCTGCAGCATGAAGGTCCCGTGCCTGGGCAAGCGCTGCCTCAGGCCGGTACGGCGAGGTCCCGGATCAGGACTTCGCCGCGCAGCGAACGCTGGGTGGCCTCGGTGATGCTGACATCTATCATCTGGCCGATCAGCCGCGGCTGGCCCTTGAAGTTGACCACGCGGTTGCATTCGGTGCGGCCCATCAGTTCGGTTGGGTTCTTGCGCGAGGCGCCCTCGACCAGGATGCGCTGCACCGTGCCCAGGCGGCTGGCGCTGATGGCGCGCACGCTGTCGTCAATCGTGGCCTGCAGGTGCTGCAGGCGCTTGAGCTTGACCGCGTGCGGCGTGTCGTCCACCAGATTCGCGGCGGGGGTGCCGGGCCGCGGGCTGAAGATAAAGCTGAAGGAGGTGTCGTAGCCGACCTCGTCGATCAGCTTCATCATCTTGCCGAAGTCCTCGTCGGTTTCACCGGGGAAGCCGACGATGAAATCGCTGCTCATGGCCAGGTCGGGGCGGATGGCGCGCAGCTTGCGAATGGTGCTTTTGTACTCCATCGCCGTGTAGCCGCGCTTCATGGCCATCAGGATGCGGTCCGAGCCATGCTGCACCGGCAGGTGCAAATGATTGACCAGCTTGGGCAGCCTGGCGTAGGCGTCAATCAGGCTTTGCGTGAATTCGTTGGGGTGGCTGGTCACATAGCGGATGCGCTCAATGCCGGGGATGTCGGAGACGTATTCGAGCAGCGTCGCGAAATCGGCAATTTCTGCGGTGCTTCCCATGGGGCCACGGTAGGCATTGACGTTTTGCCCCAAGAGCGTGACTTCCTTGACGCCCTGGTCGGCCAGGCCGGCGACCTCGACCAGCACGTCTTCAAAGGGCCGCGAGACTTCCTCGCCGCGCGTGTAGGGCACGACGCAGTAGCTGCAGTACTTGGAGCAGCCTTCCATGATGCTGACAAAGGCGCTCGCGCCTTCGACGCGGGCCGGCGGCAGGTGGTCGAATTTCTCGATTTCGGGAAAGCTGATATCGACCTGCGATTTGCCCAGCCGGGCGCGCCTGGCCAGCAGTTCCGGCAGGCGGTGCAGGGTTTGCGGGCCGAACACCACATCCACATAGGGCGCGCGCTGGATGATGGCCGCGCCTTCCTGACTGGCGACGCAGCCGCCCACGCCGATCAGCACGCCTTTTTCCTTCAGGTGCTTGACGCGGCCCAGGTCGCTGAAGACTTTTTCCTGCGCCTTTTCGCGCACCGAGCAGGTGTTGAACAGGATCAGGTCGGCCTCTTCCATGTCCTGCGTCGGCTCGTAGCCCTCGGCGGCATGGAGCACGTCGGACATCTTGTCCGAGTCGTACTCGTTCATCTGGCAGCCGAAGGTTTTGATAAAGACTTTTTTGCTCATGATTCGCTACTAAATTGATAGCTTACTTCGCCCGAAAATACTGGGCGGGAAGGTGTTTTTTCTTGAGGGCGCGAAGACTACTGCTTGTAGGCCGGCAACTGGCTGTACGGCGTCTTGCCGTCATCCACGGGCGCTGCAGTCGTGTCGGTGATGAAATTGAAAAACGTATCTGACGAACCAGGCCGTTTTTGCCTGGCTTCCTCGCCGTTGAGTATCCAGACCTCATGCACCTGGCCGGTGTTGTCGCGTACGTAATTCACCACCAGTGTCTGGTTGACGAGCGGGCCTGACAGCACCAGGCGGTCCTCGGTGTCGCGTATGCGCGCGCCCACCGAGAGCCGGTCCGCCTTGCCGTCCATGGAAATCATGGGCGGCGCGAGCATCACCATTTCACCGCGAAGGGCTGCTTTGGGAAATTGCCTGACCTTGGGTTTGGCCTCAGCGGCCTGGTCAGTCTGAGCGAGGGCCGGCAGGCTTGAGAAGCCGGCCGATGCCGCCAGCAACATCAGGGCGGCCATCAGGTGGGGTGCGCAGCGGTTCATGGTATCTATCCAGAGGCTGTGAAGTAATAAAGCCTCAGAGGTCACGACCGCTGAGGCTTTTGGGAATTTGTGGTGGTGATAGGTGGACTTGAACCACCGACATCAGCATTATGAATGCTGCGCTCTAACCAACTGAGCTATATCACCTCGCGACCGATATTATAGCGGTATGCGGCGACTATTTTAGCGGTTCTTGAACACCGGCTTGCGTTTGTTGACAAACGCGTCCATGCCTTCCTTCTGGTCTTCGGTCGCAAACAGCGCGTGAAACAGGCGTCGCTCGAACATCACGCCGTCGCTCAGGCCGCTCTCAAAGGCCCGGTTGACGGCCTCCTTGGCCGCCATGACGCTGGGCTGGCCGTAGCTGCAAATCATCAGGGCCGCGCCGATTGCTTCGTCCATGAGCTGGTCCAGTGGCACCACGCGGCTCACCAGGCCGGCGCGTTCCGCTTCCGTCGCATCCATCATGCGGCCCGTCAGCGCCAGGTCCATGGCCTTGGCCTTGCCGACGGCGCGCGGCAGGCGCTGCGTGCCGCCGGCGCCCGGAATGATGCCCAGCTTGATCTCGGGCTGGCCAAATCTGGCGTTGTCGGCGGCAATGATGAAGTCGCACATCATGGCCAGCTCGCAGCCGCCGCCCAGCGCAAAGCCGCTGACCGCCGCAATCACCGGTTTGCGGACGCTGCGGATCTGCTCCCAGTTGCGCGTGATGTAGTCATTGTTGTAGACGTCGGCAAAGCTGTACTGGGCCATGGCGCCAATGTCGGCACCGGCGGCAAAGGCTTTTTCACTGCCGGTCAGCACGATGCAGCCCACGCTGTCGTCCGCGTCAAAGGCCTTCAGCGCGCTGCCCAGTTCATCCATGAGCTGGTTGTTGAGCGCATTGAGCTGCTTGGGGCGGTTCAGGGTCACGATGCCGACCTGGCGTGTCTCCGGGCCTTCGGTGCGGATCTCAATCATTTCGTAAGTCATGGGGGCTCCTGTTGAGGAAAGCATCATGCCATGTTCCCGGCCCGTCATCGCCGTGGCCCGGGGGCTGAGAGGCGGGAAAACAGGGGCGGAAATGCCCCGGCGGCGATGCTAGATTTGATGCAGGAGAAAACCATGATTGCCCCTGCCTTTGAACCGAACGCCGAATCCACGGTGCTGTATGCCGCGCAAGAAGGCGTCGCCGTGCTGACCCTGAACCGGCCCCAGTCCCTGAACAGTTTCAGCCGCCAGATGCACCGTGATTTGTGGGCGGCGCTGGACCGGGCCGAAGCCGACCGTCAAATCCGCGCCCTGGTGATCACCGGTGCGGGCCGCGGCTTTTGTGCCGGTGCCGATCTGTCCGAGTTTGACCTCGCGCCCGGCCCCCATCTGGTGGAACGGGCCGACCCTGGCCCCCTGATTGAGCAGGCCTTCAACCCGACCGCGCGCCGGCTGCTGAACCTGCGCATGCCCACGGTGGCCGTCGCCATGGCGCTCGCGCAGCGCCTGGCCGCCATGCCGACCCGGGCGCTGGTGGCGACCCGTCATTTGCTGCGCGAGGGCATCACCCGGACGCTGCACCAGCAACTCGACGCCGAGCGCGACCAGCAGTCGGCGCTGGCGCGAACGCACGACTACATCGAGGGGGTGTCGGCATTCCTCGAGAAACGCCCGGCGGTTTTCAGGGGCGAATAGGCGGCAGGCGCTCAGTCTTTGGGCGCCAGCCAGGCATTCACCAGCGCCGCATCCTGCACCGCCAGGCGCCAGGTGGTGAGCGCCGGGGGCAGGGTCAGCTCCAGCCGCAGCAGGCGTTGGTCGCGCGCGACCATGGCGGTCACTTTTTTGGCGCTGCCCGCATACAGCGTGAGGTCGTCGAGCCGGCTCATGCGCCAGCCGTCCGCGCTGGAGGCGTTTCGTTTCCCCCGTCCGCCGGCGATGGCCTCCACGCCCAGCCATTCATCGCCGGCGGCAAAGCCGGCGCGCTCGGCCACGCCGCCGCGCAACACGGTCTTGATCTGCACGCCCTGGGTTTCGCTGACGCGCAGGCCCAGGCGGTGCGCCAGCTGGGCGGGGTCCTCATGCACCGCTACGCCATGCTGCTGCAGCAATTCCTTTAGCGGCAACTCGCCCTTGCCATGCACCCAGCGCGCCAGCTCGGGTGCGAACGAGCGCAAACCCGCGGCCTGCAAGGCCTCGGCAAAGTCCGCCTCGCGCAGGGGGCCACCCTTGCAGCGCAGCCACAGGTCGCGCATCACGTCATCGAGCGTGGCGCCGTCGCTGCCACGGCCTTCGGCGCGCAGCGTCAGGTCAAAGCACAGCGCCACCAGCGCCCCCTTGGTGTAGTAGTTCACCGTGGCGTTGGGCGTGTTTTCATCCTGCCGGTAGTACTTCACCCAGGCGTCAAAACTGGCCTCGGCCACCGACTGCACCAGCCGGCCCGGTGTCTGCATGACCTGGTTGATGGTCTTGTTGATCAGTTTCAGGTAAGCCGCGTTGTCCAGCAAGCCGGCGCGGCGCAGCAGCAGGTCGTCGTAATAGCTGGTGAAGCCCTCAAAAAACCACAGCAGCCCGGTGTAGTTTTCGCGGTCGTACCGGTAGCTTGCAAAGTCGGCCGGGCGCAGGCGCTTGACGTTCCAGGTGTGGAAATATTCGTGGCTGATCAGGCCGCGCAGCGTGGTGTAGCCCTCGGTGGTTTTGGGCTCGCCCAGGCGCGGCAGGTCTTTGCGGGGGCAGATCAGCGCGGTGGAGTTGCGGTGCTCCAGCCCGCCATAGCCGTCGTCCACGGCGTTGAGCATGAAGAGGTAGTTTTTATACGGCGGTTTTTTGGCGCCATGCCAGAAACGGATTTCGGTTTCGCAAATTTTCCGGGTGTCGGCCAGCAGCCGCTCGCCGTCAAAGCTGGCGGCGGCACCCGCCACCACCAAGCGGTGCGGCACGCCGCGCGCGGTGAAGCTGCCGCTCCAGAACGGACCCATCTCCACGGGGCAGTCGACCAGTTCGTCGTAATCGGCCGCCACATAGCTGCCAAAGCCCTGCGGGTTGACTTTCCGGGCGCTCAGGCCGGTGGCCAGCGACCAGCCCGTGACGGCGCCGGGTGCCGGCAGTTCCAGCACATGCGGCGTGTTTTCCTGCCCTTCGACTTTCAGGCACAGGCTGGTGCTGTTGAAAAAACCGCGTTGGGCGTCCAGCCAGGCGGCGCGCACGGAGTTGTCGTTGGCATACACCTCGTAGCTCAGCACCAGCGGTTTGGCGGGCGAGCAGGGGATTTGCCAGCTGCATTTGTCCAGCTGCTGCACCGGCGCGGCCGTGCGCGTGCCCTGGTGGGCACGCAAGCCCTGCAGGTTTTTGGAAAACTCGCGGACCAGGTAGCTGCCCGGAATCCAGACCGGCAGCGATACCCGCTGCAGCGCGGCAGGCTGCGCAATGGTCAGGGTGACGCGAAACAGGTGGGCGTGCAGGTCGCCAATTTCGACGCGGTAGTGAAGAGGGGCTGCTTGGTTTCGGGTGGAAGCTGGCATGGGGGGCAATGAGTGCGCCAGGTCTGCCGCAGCGCCGGCCAGCGCCGGGCCGCGCCATGCCGTGGCAGTGTCCTGGCTTGCTATCGAAAGAGGAGCTTAAAGCGCCCGCTAGGTAAGGGCTGGATGGCGAATTTACTCAAGACAGGCGGGTTGCGGGGGATTACTGGGCCTTGGCACCGCTCAGCAGCTTTTCGACCTGCTGGGCGTTGATGGCGCCCGGCACGCGCGAGCCGTCGGCAAAAAAGATGGTGGGGGTGCCGGTGATCTTGTGTTTTCTGCCGAAGTCCAGGTTGCGCTCCAGCACGGCGGTGTCGCAGCTGGCCTTGGCCGCCGGCTGGTCGCGCACCATCAGGTCGGCCCAGGCCTTGGCCTTGTCTTTGGCGCACCAGATGTTCCTGGCCTTGTCGCTGGAGTCGGCGCTCAGGATGGGAAACAGGAACATGTGAATCGTCACGTCGCTGACTTTTTGCAGGTCGCGTTCAAAGCGCTTGCAGTAGCCGCAGTTCGGGTCTTCAAACACCGCCATCTTGCGTTTGCCATTGCCGCGCACCACGGTGAAGGCGTCCTTGAAGGGCAGGGTCTCGAAGTCGATGGCGCTGAGTTTTTCGACGCGTTCTTCGGTCAGGTTGCGTTTGGCCCTGACGTCAATCAGATTGCCCTGCAGCAGGAAGTTGCCTTCGGCATCGGTGTAAAAAATGTCGCTGTCGTTGACGCGGACTTCATACAGGCCGTTCATGGGCGTCTTGCTGACTTCGTCGATTTTCGAAAAAGCCGGCAGGCGCTCGGCCAGGTTTTTGCGTATGGTGGCTTCCTGCGCCAACGCGGAACCCAGGCTGCACGCCAGAAGACCCAGCAGGGCGACCAATTTAAGAGATTTCATTTTTATTCCTGGTGAACCCATGATTGTTCCAGCATTTACAAGCCAGCCGCCTGGCGCGCCACCCAGTTCTTGAGCAGGGCGCTGTGCGCAAAACCTTTCATGCCCCAGTTGCGCAAGGCCTGCCAGCGGCCATCGGGTTGCGCAAAAAGGCCATGTAAACCGTCGGTCACCGCGCCCATGGCGGCGACGTCAGCCTTGCGTGCCCGTTCGTAGCGGCGCAGCAGCTTTTCGTCGCCCAGGTCGCGCCAGTATTCACGTTGCGCCATCACGCCCGCCAGGCAGGCGGCATCGGCCAGGCCCAGGTTCAGACCCTGGCCGGCCAGCGGGTGCACCGTGTGGGCCGCATCGCCGGCCAGTGCCCAGCCCGGTCCGACCCAATGCTCGGCCTTGGACAGGGCCAGGGGCCAGCCCACGCGTTCGCTGCTTAACTGCAAATGCCCCACTTCCTGGCCACAGACCGCCTGCAGGGCGGCGCAAAATTCTTCCGGCGGTAGTTTTTCCAGCGCGCCAGCGCGCTCCGTAGAGACAGACCAGACCAGCGCCAGGGAGTTCCCGGCCGGACCCGACAAAGGCAACAGCGCCAGGATGTCGCCGCCGGCAAACCACTGGCGCGCCACGCCGTGGTGGGGCTGGTCGGCGTCCAGCCGGGCGGCGATGGCTTTTTGCGGATAGGGTTTGACGGTCCAGTTGAGCGACCCCTTGGGGCCAAATTCGTGGCGGCTGCTGCTTTTCTGACCTTCGCAAATCACGTTGAGGGCGGCCTGGACCGGGGCTGCCACGGTCTCTATCTGCGGCTGGTAGCGAACCGCCTGGATCAGCTGCTGCTCCAGCGCCGGCACATCCACGATCCAGGCCAGCGCCTGCTGCGCCACGCTTTGCGCGCTGAAATCCAGCCGGCCGCCGTCGTCACCCCAGACCTGCATCTCCCGCACGGGGGTGGCAAAGCTGGCGTCGGGCCAGGCCCTCAGGGTTTCCAGCAGGCCGCGGGAAGCGCTGTTCAGGGCGTAGGCGCGCACATCGGCCGTGGCGGCGGTCGGGTGGGGCCGGGCGACCAGGGCCACGCGCAAGCGTTCGCGCGCCAGCAACAAGGCCAGCGTGCGGCCCACCACGCCGTCGCCGCGAATACAGACATCAAAGGGCTTGCTCATGCCCCATTTTAGGAGGCAGTGCAAAATCGATCATTTTTAGGGTTGCCCGGCCGCCGGCCAGGGCCGAATATTCCATCCGGCCCCCTCGCCCTTAACCCCGCAGACTCAAGGACTTGATGCAAGTGAGCGATTCATCTAATGACCCCTTCGACCTGGCGGCCGTGATTTCCCGGCTGTATGTGTACCCGGTCAAGTCCTGCGCCGGCGTTCGGGTGCAGGAGGCCATCCTGACCGAGACCGGGCTGGAGTTTGACCGCGCCTGGATGGTGGTGGACGCCCAGGGGCATTTCCTCACGCAGCGCGAATTTCCGCGCATGGCGCTGATCCAGCCGCAGCTCAAGGCTTATGAGATGGTGCTGCGCGCGCCCGGCATGCTGGCCCTGCACATGGCGCTGGACCAGGTGGAGGCGCCGGCACGCGTCAAGGTCTGGGACGATGAGGTGTCCGCCTATGACATGGGCGCCATCGCGGCCCAGTGGTTCAGCGACTTCCTGGGCACGCCGGCGCGCCTGGTGCGCTTTGATCCCGAGCACAGGCGGATTTCCAGCCGCCAATGGACCGGCGGCGTGGAGGCGCTCAACCAGTTCAGCGACGGCTATCCGCTGCTGGTCATCAGCGAGGCCTCCCTGGACCAGCTCAACGCCAGGCTGGCCGCGACCGGCGCCGCCGGCGTGGGCATGGAGCGCTTTCGGCCGAATATCGTGCTGGGCAACGCGGCGCATGGCAGTGAACTGGCGCCGCACGATGAAGACCGGCTCGAGCTGCTACAGATCGCTACCGCGCAGGGCGCGGTGCGGCTCAAACCGGTCAAGCCCTGCGCGCGCTGCCCGATTCCCAATATCGACCCGGCGACCGCCCTCAGCAGCCCGGAGGTGGGCGACACGCTGCAAGGCTACCGCCAGGACCCCCGCGTCAACGGGGCGCCGACCTTTGGCATGAACGTCATCAGGCTGGGCAGCACGGCCGACCATCTGCTGCAGGTCGGCCAGGCCGTCGATGCCAGCTACCGGTTCGGCTGAGGCACGCCGACCCGCAGGCTTCTTTCGCCACGGGGGCAAGCCGCCAATCGTGCCCCGGACGGCCGGAATCGATGACAGCGGGCGGGCGCCGCGCGGAGCCCGGCTTCGCGACTCATTACAATTGAGGCCGTTCTGCCCGGCCACAGCGAGGACGCGACCCTGCGCCGGTGCATGGTTAGGTATGGCTGGTTCTTACCCCTGCAGCCCCGTGGCGGGCGCACGTCGGGCAGCGCCATGCGGCCCCGTTGGGCGCGATGGTGCAATGATTTCTAAGGAATATTGATGAGTTTGAAGTGCGGCATCGTAGGCTTGCCTAACGTCGGAAAATCCACCCTGTTCAACGCCTTGACCAAGGCGGGCATTGCGGCCGAGAACTACCCGTTTTGCACCATAGAGCCCAATGTGGGCATCGTGGAGGTGCCAGACCCGCGGCTGGCGCAGCTGTCGGCCATCGTCGAGCCGGAGCGCATCGTGCCGGCCATCGTCGAGTTTGTAGACATTGCCGGCCTGGTGGCGGGTGCCAGCACCGGCGAGGGGCTGGGCAACAAGTTCCTGGCCCATATCCGCGAAACCGATGCCATCGTCAATGTGGTGCGCTGCTTTGAAGACGACAACGTGATTCACGTGGCCGGCAAGGTTGACCCGATCTCCGACATCGAAGTGATCCAGACCGAGCTGTGCCTGGCCGACCTGGCGGCGGTGGAAAAAGCCCTGCACCGGGTGACCAAGACCGCACGCTCAGGGGACAAGGAGTCCATCAAGCTGGTGGCCATTCTGGAAAAATGCCAGACCGCCCTGAACGAGGCCAAGCCCGTGCGCACCGTGGAGTTCAGCAAGGAGGAGCGGCCGCTGCTGCAGCAGTTTTTCCTGATTACCGCCAAGCCCGCCATGTTTGTGGCCAATGTGGCCGAAGACGGCTTTGAGAACAACCCGCTGCTGGACCGCCTGAAGGCGTTCGCCGCGTCCCAAAACGCACCGGTGGTCTCCATCAGCGCCAAGCTGGAAGCTGAAATGGCGGAGATGAGCGACGAAGACCGCCAGATGTTCCTTGAAGAACTGGGCCAGGCCGAGCCGGGCCTGAACCGCCTGATTCGCGCCGCCTACAAGCTGCTGGGGCTGCAGACCTACTTCACCGCCGGCGTCAAAGAGGTGCGCGCCTGGACCATCCATGTGGGCGATACCGGCCCGCAGGCGGCCGGCGTGATCCACACCGATTTCGAGAAGGGCTACATCCGCGCCCAGACCATTGCCTTTGACGACTTCATCACTTACAAAGGTGAGCAGGGCGCCAAAGACGCCGGCAAGATGCGCAGCGAAGGCAAGGACTATGTCGTCAGGGATGGCGACGTGATGAACTTCCTGTTCAGCAGCTAATTGCGTGCGCCGATCTGCTGTTCATGCCCACCTGCTGTGGGCATGAAAATTTGATGGTTTTTTTGCCTCCAGCCCTTACGGGTTGGGCGCATCAAGCTATTGATTTGATAGTTTTATGGCTTCCCGCCGGACTCACCAGGACACGCCATGACCGAACCGCAACGCCTTGCCAAACGCCTCGCCGAAATGCTGCCCTGCTCACGCCGGGAGGCGGAGCAGTACATAGAGGGCGGCTGGGTCAGCGTCGATGGCGTGGTGGTGGAAGAGCCGCAATTTCGCGTGCAGGACCAGGCCATTGTGCTGGACAAGGACGCCAGCCTGCTGGCGCTGACGCCGGTGACCCTGCTGCTGCACAAGCCCGCCGGCATCGATTGCGAAGCTGCAATAGGCCTTCTGACGCCGGGCAACCGATCACCGGATGACCGCTCGGGCATCCGGCCGCTCAAAAAACACTTCACGGGCGCCGAGCTGGTGACGCCCCTTGCGACGCCGGCCAGCGGCCTGCTGGTCTTTTCCAACGACTGGCGCGTGGTCCGCAAGCTGCGCGACGATGCCGCGCTGCTGGAGCATGAGGTGATTGTCGAGGTCGCGGGCGACATCAAAGCCGGTGGCCTGGAGCGCCTGAACCGCATCGATCATGGCTTTACCTTCAACGGCAGGCTCTTGCCACCGGCCAAGGTGAGCTGGCAGAGCGAGGCGCGCTTGCGCTTTGCGCTCAAGGGCGAGTTGCCCGGGCAGATCGCCTACCTGTGTGAAAGCGTGGGGCTCACGGTCGTGGCCATGAAGCGCCTGCGCATAGGCCGCGTGCCCATGAGCCAGCTGCAGCCCGGCCAGTGGCGCTACCTGCTGCCGCAGGAGAGGTTTTAAGCGCCGATGATGCCGGGAAACGCCCAGATCAAACTGCCGGTTATGAGCAGATAGCGTAAAAATTTGCCGATGGCCATATAGGCCACGCAGGGCCAGAAGGGGAACTTGAGCCAGCCGGCCACGGCGCACAGCGGGTCACCGATGCCGGGCAGCCAGGCCAGCAGGCAGGCTTTGGGCCCCAGTTTTTCCAGCCAGCGCACGGCGCGATTGTGATGCGAGGAATGCTTGTACTTGTCGACTATTTTGTGCGCGCCCCAGCCCATCCACCAGTCCAGCGCGCCGCCCAGGGTGTTGCCCACGGTGGCGACCAGCACGGCGGGCCAGAACATGGCAGGATTGAGCTTGACGAGACCGAATACTGCGGGCTCGGAGCCCAGCGGCAGCAGCGTGGCCGAGATGAAGGACACCACAAAGACCGTGCTCAGGGCAAATTGGGGCAAGGCCAGCAGTTCGATCAGGTGTTGTATCCATGCTTCCATAGGGGTTCGAGTATAGGCAGGCCGTCTCGCTGTGTGTGCAGTTCAATCAACCCGCATCCCGGGTGTCGAATTTCAATTGCTGAAATTTTAGGCAGTTACAATCATCCCTCCCTTTTTCGCAACCCCAAGTCCCCATTTCCATGAACATCGGCCCCTACGCTTTGGCAAACAATCTGTTTGTCGCGCCCATGGCTGGTGTCACGGACCGGCCCTTCCGCCAGCTGTGCAAGACGCTGGGCGCCGGCTATGCGGTCAGCGAGATGGTCACCTCGCGCCGCGACTTGTGGGACACGCTGAAGACCTCGCGCCGCGCCAACCATGAGGGCGAGCCGGGTCCGATCGCGGTGCAGATCGCCGGCACCGATGCGCAGATGATGGCCGAGGCCGCCGCCTACAACGTCGATCGCGGCGCGCAAATCATCGACATCAACATGGGCTGCCCGGCCAAGAAGGTCTGCAACAAATGGGCCGGCTCCGCGCTGATGCAGGACGAGACGCTGGCGCTGCAGATTGTGGAGGCGGTGGTCGCCGCCTGCGCGCCGCACCGGGTGCCCGTCACGCTCAAGATGCGCACCGGCTGGTGCCAGGCGCACAAGAATGCGCTGACGATTGCACGCGCGGCGGAAAGCGCCGGCGTGCAGATGATTACCGTGCATGGCCGCACCCGCGAGCAGGGCTACAAGGGCCTGGCCGAATACGACACGATTGCCGCCGTGAAGGCGGCCCTGCGCATTCCCGTGGTGGCCAATGGCGACATCGGCAGCCCGGAACAGGCGCGCGATGTGCTCGCCCGCACCGGCGCCGATGCCGTGATGATTGGCCGCGCCGCCCAGGGCCGGCCCTGGATATTCCGCGAGCTGGCGCATTTCATGGCCACCGGCACCCACCTGGCGCCGCCGCTGGTGGCGGAGGTCAAGCGCCTGCTGCTGGACCATTTGCTGGACCACTACGCCCTGTATGGCGACTTCACCGGCGTGCGCACGGCGCGCAAGCACATTGGCTGGTACGTCAAGACCCTGCCGGGCGGCGAAGCATTTCGCGCGCAGATGAACCGGCTGGAAGACGGCGAAGCCCAGCTGCGGGCGGTGGGTGATTTTTTTGATGGCCTGGGCGAACGGATGGACCGTATCCCGGCCGGCACTGAGGGTGAGGGCGCTTCGGCGCAGGAACGAATGAACAAAGATAAAAAACAAGAGGAAGCTGCTGCATGAGCAAGAATCACATAGAAGCGTGCGTACGCACCAGTCTGGAAGGCTATTTCAAGGACCTGGGCGGCACCGAGCCCGATGGCATGTACGACATGATGGTCCGCGTGGTGGAAAAACCGCTGCTGGAAGTGGTCATGCACCACGCCGAACACAACCAGTCGCGCGCCGCCGAGTGGCTGGGCCTGAACCGCAACACCCTGCGCAAGAAGCTGGTCGAGCACAAGCTCCTCAAATAATCAACTCTCCCCTTCAGGGCCGGACTGACCGGCCCTTATCGCTTATTACAGAAGACCACAATGAACGCTTTGATTTCCGTTTCCGACAAGACCGGCATCCTCGAATTTGCGCAGGCGCTGCATGCGCTGGGCATCAAGCTGCTGTCCACCGGCGGCACCGCCAAACTGCTGCTTGACGCCGGCCTGCCGGTGACCGAAGTGGCCGAGCTGACCGGCTTTCCGGAAATGCTGGACGGCCGCGTCAAGACGCTGCACCCCAAGGTGCACGGCGGCCTGCTGGCCCGGCGCGACCTGCCCGAGCATATGGCGGCCCTGAAGACGCACGGCATTGACACCATAGACCTGCTGGTGGTCAATCTCTACCCGTTTGAAGCCACGGTGGCCAAGCCCGGCTGCACGCTGGAAGACGCGATTGAAAACATCGACATCGGCGGCCCGGCCATGGTGCGCTCTGCCGCCAAGAACTGGAAAGACGTCGGCGTGCTGACCGACGCCTCGCAATACGCCGTCGTGCTCGAGGAACTCAAGGCCGGCGGCCAGCTGACGGACAAGACCAAATTCGCCCTGTCGGTGGCGGCCTTCAACCGCATCAGCCAGTACGATGGCGCGATCAGCGACTACCTCTCCAGCCTTCAGGCCGACGGCAGCCGCAGCCTGTTTCCCGGCCAGGCCAATGGCCGTTTCATCAAGGTGCAGGACTTGCGCTACGGCGAAAACTCCCACCAGCAGGCCGCGCTGTACCGCGACCTGTACCCGGCACCGGGCTCGCTGGTCACGGCCAGGCAGCTGCAGGGCAAGGAGCTGTCGTACAACAACATCGCCGACGCCGATGCCGCCTGGGAATGCGTCAAGAGTTTTACCGAATCGGCCTGCGTCATCGTCAAGCATGCCAACCCCTGCGGCGTGGCCGTGGGAGCCGATGCACTGGAGGCCTACGGCAAGGCCTTCAAGACCGACCCGACCTCCGCGTTCGGCGGCATTATTGCCCTGAACTGCCCGCTGGACGAGCGCGCCGCGCTACAAATTTCGAAGCAGTTCGTGGAGGTGCTGATGGCGCCCGCCTTCACGCCGGAAGCGCTGGAAGTGTTCAAGAGCAAGGTCAACGTGCGGATTCTGCAAATTGACCTGCCGCCTGGTGGCGCTACCCCCTGGAAGCAGGGCCGCAACCTGATGGACGTCAAGCGTGTCGGTTCCGGCCTGTTGATGCAAACCGCCGACAACCACGAGCTGGCATTGGCCGATCTGAAGGTGGTCAGCAAGCTGCAGCCCACGCCGGCCCAGCTGCAGGACCTGCTGTTCGCGTGGAAAGTCGCCAAGTACGTCAAGTCCAATGCCATCGTGTTCTGCTCCGGCGGCATGACGATGGGTGTCGGCGCGGGCCAGATGAGCCGCCTGGACTCGGCGCGCATCGCCAGCATCAAGGCCGAGCACGCTGGCCTGTCGCTCAAGGGCACGGCGGTGGCCAGCGATGCCTTCTTCCCCTTCCGCGACGGCCTCGACGTGGTGGTGGATGCGGGCGCGAGCTGCGTGATCCAGCCCGGCGGTTCGATGCGCGATCAGGAAGTGATCGCTGCGGCCGACGAGCGCGGCGTGGTCATGGTGTTCAGCGGCGTGCGCCACTTCCGCCACTGATATTCAAGAGGAAAGTGCCTGTAGCCCTTGAGGGGCGGGTGCTGTAAGCTGCTATTTTGATAGCAGCCTGAAAACCTTGCGAACCATGCCCGCGGTCTCGGCGATGTCCCGCGCGCTACTGACAAGCCCCGCTTCGTCCAGGGCCGGTGCGTTGCCCGCTGGCCGGCAATCGCTTGCGCCGGCATGGGCGCCGCTGCGCCGCGGCTGCGCGCGATGGATTTTCAATCGAAAAAATCGATGGTGACATAACGAAATTTAGCGTTTGTCGCGCTCTGCCCTGCGCTCGATACTGCCTTTCATCTGCCACCGTGCAACCCGGCAGACAGCATAAACAGCAGGAGACAAGCGTGAGCGTCATCGATTCTTCCCCATCGGCTGCTGCCGAGCGTCCTTTGTTCACGAGCGCCCGCGAGGCGCGCCAGGCGATCCGTGCCGGCCGCTGGCGCGAGCACACCAGCGGCCTTGCGCCGGCCAACGTCCAGGGCAATGTGGCGATACTGCCGGCGGCGCTGGCGTCCGACTTCCTGCGCTTCTGCCAGCGCAACCCCAAGCCGTGCCCGCTGCTGGCGGTGTCCGAGCCGGGCGACCCGATGCTGCCTACCCTGGGCGCCGACATCGACATCCGCAGCGACGTGCCGCGCTACCGCGTCTGGCGTGACGGCGAACTGGCCGATGAACCGAGCGACATCGGCGCGCTCTGGCAGGGCGACCTGGTGAGTTTTGTGCTCGGCTGCTCGTTTTCGTTCGAGCATGCGCTGATAGCGGCCGGCATCGAACTGCGCCATGTGCGCCAGGGCAAGAACGTGGCGATGTACCGCACCAACATCCAGACCACGCCGGCCGGCCCGTTCCACGGTCCTATGGTGGTGTCGATGCGGCCGATGAAAGCGGCCGACGCGATTCGCGCGGTGCAGGTGACGGCGCGCGTGCCGGCGGTGCATGGCGCGCCGGTGCACCTGGGCGACCCGGCCTTGATAGGCATCGCTGACATCGGTCGCCCCGATTTCGGTGATCCGGTCGAGATCAAATCCGATGAGCTGCCGGTGTTCTGGGCCTGCGGCGTGACGCCGCAGGCCGTGGTGATGGCAGCGCGTCCTGCGTTTTGCATCACCCACGCACCGGGCTACATGCTGATCACGGACCGGCTCAACAGCGATCTGCCCTTCGCCTGATTCAGCGGGCGCTTGCGCGGCCGAAGCGGCAAGCCCCTTCATGCCAGACAACACTTAAAGGAGACAAACCATGTGGCTACAGGAAACCAGCAAGGCCGAGCGCAAGACCCTGGTCGCGGCGTTCGCCGGCTACGGCGTCGATGCGTTCGATTACATGATCTACACCTTCATGATCCCGACCCTGATCACGCTCTGGGGCATGACCAAGGCCGAGGCCGGCTATATCGCCACCGGCGCGCTGATCACCTCGGCGATCGGTGGCTGGCTAGCCGGCATCCTGGCCGACAAGTACGGCCGGGTGCGCATCCTGCAGCTGACCGTGCTGTGGTTCACCGTGTTCACCTTTCTGAGCGGTTTCACGACCTCGCCGGAACAACTGCTGGTCACGCGCGCATTGCAGGGCCTGGGCTTTGGGGGTGAATGGTCGGTCGGCTCGGTGCTGATCGCCGAGATGATACGGGCGCGCCACCGTGGCAAGGCGGTCGGCCTGGTGCAAAGCAGCTGGGCCGTCGGCTGGGGACTGTCGGCGATCGCGTTCTGGGCCGCTTATTCGCTGTTCGCGCCCGAGATCGCCTGGCGCGTGCTGTTCTGGGTCGGTATCTTGCCCGCCTTCCTGATTCTTTACATCCGGCGCCAGATCAAGGACCCCGAGGTCTATCACGCCACGCGCGCGCAAATGAAGAAGGACGGCGACAGCGGCAACTTCCTTGAAATCTTCTCGCCCGCGCTGCTGCGCACGACGGTGTTCGCGAGCCTGATGGCCACCGGCATGCAGGGTGCCTACTATGCCGTGACGACCTGGCTGCCGACCTTCCTGAAGACCGAACGCCATCTGTCGGTGCTGAACACCAGCGGCTACCTGCTGGTGTTGATCGTCGGTTCCTTCGCAGGCTACCTGACCAGCGCCTGGCTGTCCGACCGCATGGGCCGGCGCCAATGCTTCATCCTGTTCGCCGTGAGTGCCGGTACGCTGGTCGTGGGCTACACCCTGCTCCCGGTGACCGACGCGATGATGCTGGTGCTGGGCTTTCCGCTGGGCTTTTTCCTGTCGGGGATTTTCTCGGGCATGGGGGCCTACCTGAGCGAGCTGTTCCCAAGCCGGGTGCGCGGCTCGGGCCAGGGTTTTTGCTACAACTTCGGGCGTGCGGTTGGCTCGATCTGCCCGGCGCTGGTGGGCTACCTGAGCACGTCGATTCCGCTCGGCACGGCGATCGGTTACCTGGCGGTAGGTGGCTACCTGCTGGTCGTGATCGCCGCACTGGCGCTGCCTGAAACGAAGGGGCTGGAACTGACCGCCGGCGACGAAGCGCTGGCCGGCAGGGCATGAACGCCTTTGCGCCAGCGCTGCCAGATGCGCGCCTGCTGCCGCTCGGCGACGCTGCGCTCACGGTGGAGTTCGGCAGCGCGATAGCGCCGCAGATCCACGCCCGGGTGCTCGGTTTCGCCAGCGCGCTGGCGGGGCTGGCCGCGAGCGGCCGGATCGACGGCGTGCTCGAATGGGTGCCGACCTTCCGCTCGGTCACGGTGCATTTCGACCCCGACCGCATAGCCGGCGAAGCCTTGGCCGCAGACCTGTTGGCGCTCGCGCGCACCAGCACCAGCCTCACGGTGGCCGGCGCGCACTGGCGCATCCCGGTGTGCTTCGAGCCCGAGTTCGCGCCCGATCTGGACGAACTCGCGGCCGCCAAGGCGATGCCGCGCGAGCGGGTGGTCGAGCTCATGACCCAGACGGTGTTCAGCGTCTACATGCTGGGTTTCCAGCCCGGCTTCAGCTACATGGGCGGCCTGCCCGAGGCACTGGAAATGCCGCGCCTGGCGTCGCCGCGCAAGCGCGTCCCGGCGGGCTCGGTCGCCGTGGCGCAGCGCATGTGCGCCGCCTATCCGTGGGAAAGCCCGGGTGGCTGGCGCCTGCTCGGGCGCACGCCGGTGCCGCTGTTCGATGCGGCCGACGCCGAGCGGCCGGCGCTGCTGGCGCCCGGCGACCAGGTGCGCTGGCAAGCGGTCGATCGCGGCGCCTACGAAACGCTGCAGGCGCGCTGCGCGGCCGGAACGTTCGAGCGCGCTAGTCTGCGCATCGAAGCGGTGTCGGGCGAGGTGTTGCCATGAGCCGCAGGACCGCTCCCAAGGCGACAACGAAGTTGCGGCGAAGACTCACAACTGCGCGAAGCGCTTGTGACGTCGTAGCCAATACCGTAGCGCATAGCGCGGAGGTTATCTGATGAGCGCGCAACTCGAAGTGGTCGAGAGCGGGCTGGCCGTGGCGGTGCAGGACCGCGGCCGCTTCGGCTACCGGCGACTTGGCGTGCCGGTGTCGGGCGCGCTCGACCCGTCGCTGCTGGCGGCGGCGAACGCGCTGCTGGGCAACGCGGCCGACGCCGCGGCGCTCGAAATCCTGCTCACCGGCCCCGCGCTCAAGGTGCGCGCGGGCCGCGTGCGGTTGTCGCTCGCGGGCGAGATAGGCGCCAAACTGCAGACTGCCCAAGGCAAGCTGCTGCCGGTTGAACCTTGGTGCACAGTCACACTCGGCCCCGGCGACACCATCAGGTTCGGCGCCGTCGCCGCGCCAAAAGCGGGTGGCCCGGGCATCGCCTATGTGGGCATCAGCGGCGGGGTCGAGGTGCCGGCCATGCTCGCGAGCCGTTCGACCTACGCGCGCGCCGCGCTCGGCGGCGTGCACGGCCGTGCCATCGCCGTGGGCGACCTGTTGCCGTGCCGCGGTATCGCGGGCGACACCCTGCTCGAATTCCGTGGCCCCGGGCCCTTGGTGTACGCTGGCGGGCCGATCCGCGTCGTGCCCGGGCCGCAGGCCGACCACTTCAGCGACGAGGCGCTGCAGGCCTTTTTCAGCCAGCCGTTCACGGTCACGCGCGACAGCGACCGCATGGGCATGCGGCTGGAGGGTCCGGCGCTGCGCCACAGCGCGCTCGGCGCCGACATCGCGTCCGACGGCGTCACGCCGGGTGCGATCCAGGTGCCGGCCAACGGTCAGCCTATCATCCTGATGGCCGATTGCCAGACGGTGGGCGGCTACCCGAAGATCGCGACGGTGATTCGCGCCGATCTGCCACGCCTGGCCCACGCCCGGCCGGGCGCGCAGCTGCGCTTTCAGCGTGTGAGCCTGGCCGAAGCCGCGGCCGCGCGCGCGGCGCAGGCGCAGCAACTGGCGCTCTGGGTCAGCCGCATCGCCAGCTTTCGCCCGCCCGGCGTCATCGACGAAGCCGTGCTGTACGGAGGCAACCTGGTCAGTGGCATGATCCGGGCCGATGCATAGGATTGAACCGCGCGCCGTACCATTTTTTGTTGCAGGGCCGCCCCAAGACAAAAACGCCCCCTTGGGGGGCAGCGACCCGCGCAGCGGCGGAGCGTGGGGGTATTTTTTTGGAGCCACCATCATGTCGAAAATCGTCAACCTGAATGCCGACCTTGGTGAGAGCTTCGGCGCCTGGACCATGGGCTCGGACCGCGAGATCCTGCAGTCGGTCGCCTCGGCCAACGTGGCCTGCGGCTTCCATGCGGGCGACCCGCTGGTGATGCGCAACACGCTGCGGCTGGCCAAGGCGGCCGGGGTCAGCGTCGGCGCGCATCCCTCGTTTCCCGACCTGCAGGGCTTCGGCCGCCGCCGCATGCAGTTCGAGCCGGCCGAACTCGAGGCGCTGCTGATCTACCAGATCGCCGCGCTGGACGGCATGGCGCGCACCGAGGGCTTGCGCATGGCCCACGTCAAGGCGCACGGCGCGCTCAGCAACATGGCCTGCGCCGACCTCACGCTGGCGCGCACCGTGGCCGGCGCGGTCAAGGCCTACGACCCGGCACTGATCCTGCTCGCGCCCGCGCTGTCGTGCCTGTGCACGGCGGGGCGCGAGGCCGGGCTCGCGGTGGTCGAGGAAATCTTCGCCGATCGCGCCTACCTGGACGACGGCCAGCTGGTGCCGCGCGGCCGCGCCGATGCGATGATCCACGGCGCCGCGCGCTCGCTCGCACATGTCGAAGCCATGCTTGAGGAGCAGGCGCTGATCTCGGTCAGCGGCAAGCGCCTGCCGACGGCCATCGGCAGCATCTGCGTGCACGGCGACGGCCCCGAGGCCGTCGCCACCGCGGCCTATCTGCGCGCCGAACTCGAGCGCAAGGGCTACCAGTTGCGGCCGCTGGGCGCACTCGCGGCATGATCCGGCGAGGGTTGTTGATCGCTATGAATAATGTAGCTAAAAACGGCTAACACACGGGGGATTTGGCTCGACTCCATTCGGGACGGCAGATGGAGCGCCGGACCGTGGTCCGGCAAGCGCCCGGCTACTGCGCCCGTACAAACGCCAGCGCCTCGTGCAATGCCTTCGCGAGCTCCGGCGCCGCCGGACCGCTCCAGTAGCTCGCGACCATCGGCAGCGGTGCCAGCGCGGCGTCGCAGCGCAGGATTGCGATCCGGTTGCGCGGCAGCAGCTGCTCGGCTGCGGCGCGCGGCAGGGTGGCGATGCCGAAGCCGCTCTCGACCAGTCGCACCAGCGCCGAAATCGACGACACCGTGTGCACGCGCTTGCCGCCCGCGCCGAGCGAGCGCAGCAGATCGAGCAGCGCGACATGCGGCGCCGAGCCGCGCTGGAAGGTCATCAGGTCGCGCGCCAGCAGCGCGTCGAGGCTCAGCGCTCGCTTGCGCGCCATGTCCTTGGGGCCGACGAACACCATCTCGAACGGTGTCAGCACCTCGTTGGTGATCTGTTCGCCGAGCGCGGGCAGCGCGGCGAACGCCAGGTCCAGGCTGCCGCGGCGCAGTTGCTCGACCAGTACCGGCGTGGTCTCTATGGTGAGCTCCAGTTCGAGCTGAGGGTTCGATTTTTTCAACAGGTCGACCATGGGGATCAGCCAGGTGTGCAGCGCGGTCTCGATGCCACCGATGCGCAGCGACAGCGGCAGCTGCTCGGGGCTGCCCAGCTCGGTCTTCATTTCATGCTGCAGCGCCAGCAAGCGCTCGGCGTACAGCAGGAAGCGCGCACCCGCGGGGGTCAGCTTGAAACCGCGTTCGCGCCGGTCGAGCAGTGTGATGCCGAGTTCCTGCTCCAGTGCGGCCACGCGGTTTGAGACCGCCGACTGCGTCAGGCACAGCTTTTCGGCGCTGCGCGTGATGCTCTTGAGCCGTGCGACCCAGACGAAAGCTTCCACGAAGCGCAAATTCATGGCACCGCTCCCCATCCCCGAAGATCAAGCGAAAAAACGCCTGTAGCCCTTGATCGGTGGTTGCTGTATGCTACTAAGTTGATAGCGAGTTGAAAGCGTCGCGGGCCACGCTGACCGTCTCGGCGATGTCCTGCGCGCTGTGCGCGGCGCTGACGAAGCCGGCTTCGTAGAGCGCCGGCGCGTAATACACGCCACCGGCCAGCATGGCGTGGTAGAAGCGGTTGAAGGCCGGGCCGTCCGTGGTCATGACCGTGGCGTAGTTTTGCGGCAGCTGCCCGAGCAGGAAAAAGCCGAACATGCCGCCTTCGCTGTCGCCGCAAAAAGGCACGCCCGCCTGGGCGGCGGCCTGGGTCAGGCCTTGGACCAGGTCGCGCGTGCGCGCTCCCAAGGCGTCGTAAAAACCGGGCTTCTGGATTTCGCGCAGGGTGGCCAGGCCGCAGGCCGTGGCCACCGGGTTGCCCGACAGCGTGCCGGCCTGGTAAACAGAACCCAGGGGCGCCAGCAGCTCCATCACCGCGCGTGTGCCGCCAAAGGCCGCCATCGGCATGCCGCCGCCTATGACCTTGCCCAGCGCGGTCATGTCGGGCTTGAAGCCCGGAATGCTTTGCGCATAAAGGCTTTGCGCGCCGCCCAGTGCCACGCGAAAGCCGGTCATCACTTCGTCAAACACCAGCAGCGCGCCGTACTGTGTGCAGAGTTCGCGGCAGCGCTTCATGAAGGGAATGCTGGCCCGCACAAAGTTCATGTTGCCGGCAATCGGCTCGATCATCAGGCAGGCAATGTCCTTGCCGTGCAGTGAAAAGGCTTCTTCCAGCTGGGCGATGTGGTTGTATTCGAGCACCAGCGTATGCTGGACGACCTCAGGCGGCACGCCCGCGCTGGTCGGGCTGCCAAAGGTGGCCAGACCCGAGCCGGCTTTCACCAGCAGCGCGTCGGAATGCCCGTGGTAGCAGCCTTCGAACTTGATGATCTTGCTGCGCCCGGTGGCACCGCGCGCCAGCCGGATCACGCTCATCGTCGCTTCAGTGCCTGAACTCACCAGCCGCAGCATCTCGATGGAAGGCAGCAGCTTCACGATCTCTTCGGCCAGTTCGACTTCGCGCTCGGTCGGTGCGCCATAGGAGAAGCCTTCGAGCACGGCTTTCTGGACGGCTTCAACGACGGTCGGATGTCCGTGGCCCAGGATCATGGGGCCCCAGGAGCCGATGTAGTCGATGTAGCGCTGGCCGTCGGCATCCCAGAAGTAGGCGCCCTGGGCGCGCTGCACAAAGCGCGGCGTGCCGCCCACCGCCTTGAAGGCCCGCACCGGTGAATTGACGCCGCCGGGGATCAGCTTTTTGGCGCGCTCGAACAGCGCGTCGCTGCGGGCGGTATTCGGGGCGGTCACGGGCTTAATGTTTGGTGGTTCCATTGGGGGGCAGGTCAAAAGGGGACTTTGAGGTGAGGTCGGCGTCATCGGTGGCCTCCGTGTCGGCCGCGTCATCATCGGACTCTTCGACATCGGCCTGGGCCCAGAACAGGCGGTCCGGCACGATGTTGCCCATGCCGGGGTGAAAGCCGGCATCCAGGCTGTGGTCCAGATAGGTCAGCGCTTCGGCCGTGGCGGCCTGCAGGTCGTGGCCATTGGCCAGCAAGGCGCAGAGGGCCGCAGACAGCGTTTCGCCGGCACCGGCGAACACGGCCTCAAAGCGCTCGAACTTTTCGCTGTAGAGCACCGCTTGCGGCGTGGCCAGCACGTTGTCGATGAATTGGTCGGGCAGCGGAATGCCGGTGACCAGGGTGTAGGGCACGCCCAGGTCGGCGGCGGCTTTCGCAATGTCGCGGGCCGACGGATTGCGCTCGCCAGGCCAGTCGGGCAGCAACCAGCGCCAGAGGCTGCTGTGGTTGCCGACCAGCACCGTGGTTTGCGGCAGCATCAGCTCGCGAAAGGCATCGAGGTAGCTGTCAATCTCGCTTTCATCCCACCAGGACAGGCTGGGCATGTAGGCGATCAGCGGCACCTCGGCATAGTCGGAGGCGATTTCGGCAATGGTGCTGATGTTCTCGGGGCTGCCCACAAAACCCACCTTGATGGCGGCGACGGGCATGTCTTCCAGCGCGGAGCGCGCCTGGTCGGTCACGGCCTCTTCGTCAAACGGATAGTGGTCGAAAATTTCGGCCGTGTCGCGCATGTAGGCGCCGGTCACGACGGCCAGCGGGTGGGCGCCGGCCGAGGTGATGGCTGCGATGTCGGCGGTCAGGCCGCCGGCGCCGCTGGGGTCATTGGCATTGAATATCATGACGCAGGCCGGTGATGCGTCGTCGTCCTCGATTTGGAGTTGCCGGCTTTCCAGCAGAGGGGGAGTGGGGTTTGCCATAGGCTGCGATTTTGCCTTGTACGCGAATTAGCAACGCCGCATCGATACAATTGTTGCATTCTATTCGAAGGCAACTTAAGCTGTGACTCAATCAATGACTTGGATGTGTTTAATCTGTGGGTGGATTTATGACGAAGCTGTGGGTGCGCCCGAGCATGGCATTGCCGCCGGGACCCCGTGGGCCCAAGTGCCCATGAACTGGACCTGTCCAGAATGCGGCGCCCGCAAAGAAGATTTCGAAATGGTTCAGATATGAGCGTTTGGGCGGCTGCCTGAACGGTCGCAACCCGGCGCCACGGCCTCAGGGTCTGTAGAAATAGGAGCAAAGGCAGTGAGCATTCCCAGTTCCGGTCTGAAGGTTTTGGTCATCGATGACAGCAACACCATCAGGCGCAGCGCCGAGATATTTCTAAAGCAGGGGGGGCATGAAGTCTTGCTGGCCGAGGACGGGTTTGATGCCTTGTCCAAGGTCAATGACTATGAGCCTGACCTGATTTTCTGCGACATTTTGATGCCGCGTCTGGATGGCTATCAAACCTGCGCGATCATCAAGCGCAATGTGAAGTTTTCCGGCGTCCCCATTGTGATGCTGTCCTCCAAGGACGGTGTGTTCGACAAGGCGCGAGGTCGCATGGTGGGTTCGCAAGACTACCTGACCAAGCCTTTTACCAAAGACCAGCTGTTGCACGCCGTGCAGGAGCTGGGCAGCGAAAAACAAGGAATAGCGTGATGGCAATCAAGAAAATACTGGTGGTAGATGACTCCAAGACCGAGCTGATGTTCCTGACCGACCTGCTGGTTAAAAATGGCTTCACGGTCAAGACAGCAGAGAATGCGGAAGACGCTTTTCGCCGCCTGGCAGAGGACAAGCCCGAGCTGATCCTGATGGATGTGGTGATGCCGGGACAAAATGGTTTTCAGCTGACGCGTGCCATTTCACGCGATCCACTTTACTCCGACATTCCCATCATGATGTGCACCAGCAAAAACCAGGAAACCGACCGGGTGTGGGGCATGCGTCAGGGCGCTCGCGACTACATTACCAAACCTGTAGATGCCGGCGAGTTGATGGCCAAAATCAAGGCCCTTGGCTGATTACGGCTAAAAACTAAAGCATGGCGAACAGACAAGCCCTCAGGGAGCTGCAAGCCCGGTTGGCCGACAGGTTGCAAATTGCTCGTACGCAGGGCGTTGCCGCATCCTGGCTGGCCGTGGAGGCCGGCGGGAAGAATTACCTGTTCCCCTTGAGCCAATCGGGTGAAATCTTTCCGTGGGTCCATATGCAGCCGGTCCCGTATACCCAACCCTGGTTCGCCGGCGTTGCGAATTTGCGGGGTGGCCTGTTTGGTGTCGTTGACCTGGCAAGCTATGTGAGCGGTCAGGCTCCCCTGCTGAAAAATGAACTGACGCGCACAGACTCAAGACTGGTTGCGCTGAACAGCGCGCTAGAGGTGAATTGCGCGTTGCTCATCGACAAACTGGCCGGATTGCGCAACCAGGAGGCCTTCAGCGATTTCTCCGAAAAAGCGCCTGATGCCCCCGAGTTTTTTGGTAACCAGTATGTTGACCTTCAGGGGGCGACCTGGCAGGAAATCAACCTTCAGTTGCTTGCGCAACAAGCTCATTTTTTGACGATAGGCGCATAGCGCACCCTGTTTCTCCCCGGAAGGCTCACCATGTCTGTTATCGAAAATATCCAGAAGCTATTCAAAACCAAGCCCCTACAGCCCGCGGACAGCATGGACATGGCTTCCGTAGGGACGCCGGGTGATCCCCTGGCGACCAGCGCCATGGATGATGCCTCGCTCAATGCCGCCCCCTTACGCCAGGTGGGTGGCCATGAGGGCGCTTTGCCGGCCAGCCGCATGGCGACGGCCGATGATGGCGTGGCAGTCGATACCCCCGACCTGTTGTCGCTTCCCTTGCTTGGCCGCCGGACCGCCAGTCAGCACCAGAGGATATTGGTGGCATTGCTCGCCCTGGCCGTGGTGGTGCTGGGGACGGTGACCTTTCTGGCGCTGAGCCAGGCGGACAAGGTGGCCCAGCAGGTGGCGGCAACCGGTCAGTCACTGATGCAGTCGCAGCGGCTGGCCAAATCTGTATCCCAGGCCCTGGTGGGCAGTGCGCAGGCTTTCCCCGATGTGCGCGAAAGTTCTGATGCCTTGGCGAAAACCGTGCGCGGCCTGAAATCCGGCGAGGACAGTCTGCGCCTGGCCCCGGTGAATGACGAACTGCAGGTCGGCGTGGAAAAGGTCACGCCGCTGGTGGACCGGGCCGAGAAAAATGCCAAAACGGTGATGGGCCAGCAAAAAATTCTGACGCAGGTGGGCGAGGCCTTGCGTACCATTAACCGCCAATCATCGGATTTGCTGGAAATCGCAGAAACCATTTCTTCGCTCAAGCTCCAGCAAAACACGGCGCCTGCAGAAATCTCTGCATCTGGTCAACTGGTGATGCTGACCCAGCGGATTGGCAAGTCGGCCAATGAGTTCCTGACCATGGAAGGCGTCAGCCCCGAGGCCGTGTTCCTGCTGGGCAAGGATTTGAATTCGTTCAAGGAGATTGCCCAGGGTCTGCAGGAAGGCAGCCCCGAGTTGCGGCTGGGCGCCTCCAAAGATCCTCAGACCCGTGAGCGCCTGGATGCGCTGATGGCGCTCTACGAGCAGACGCGCGTGCAGGCGGGCGCCATTTTGGGCAACTTGCAGGGTCTGGTATCGGCCCGCGAAGCCCAGTCAGCCATCATTGCGGACAGCGAGCCTTTGCGCCGTGGCCTCGAGGAGTTGCAGGGCAAGTTGTCTTCGCAAACCGGCCTGGGTGCCGGCGCACTGACCATTCTGGTGGCGGCTGCGGCCTTCGCGCTGCTCTGTGCGGCCGGTCTGACCCGCTTGCAGGTGCAGGACAGCCAGCAGCGCCAATCGGTTGCCGAGACGCAGCGGCAAGAGGCTAAAAGTCAGGAGCAGGACGCCAAGCGCGTCAACGACGCCAACCAGGCCGCTATTTTGCGTCTGATGAATGAGTTGCAGACGGTCGCCGAGGGCGATTTGACACAGGAAGCGACCGTGACCGAAGACATTACCGGCGCCATCGCCGACTCGGTGAATTACACGGTGGAAGAGTTGCGTCAGCTGGTCGGTAACGTGCAGAACACGGCCGCGCGGGTGGCGCAGACCACGGCGCAGGTTGAAAGCACCTCCACGGAATTGCTGGCAGCGTCTACCGAACAATTGCGCGAGATTCGGGAAACCGGCCAGTCGGTACTCGACATGGCCTCCCGAATCAACGAGGTGTCCACCCAGGCGCAGGAATCTTCCCAGGTGGCGCGTCAGTCGCTGACGGCCGCCGAATCCGGTTTGCAGGCGGTGCAGAACGCCATCGGCGGTATGAACTCCATCCGTGACCAGATTCAGGAAACCTCCAAGCGGATTAAACGACTGGGTGAGTCGTCCCAGGAGATTGGTGAAATTACCGAGCTGATTTCCGACATTACCGAACAAACCAATGTGCTGGCGCTGAACGCAGCCATTCAGGCGGCCTCAGCCGGCGAGGCCGGTCGAGGCTTCTCGGTGGTGGCCGAAGAGGTGCAGCGACTGGCCGAACGCTCCGCCGATGCGACGCGCCAGATTTCGGCGCTGGTGAAAGCCATTCAGACTGACACCCAGGACGCGGTAGCCGCCATGGAACGCTCCACCCAGGGGGTGGTGGAGGGCGCCAAGCTGTCCGATAACGCCGGTACGGCGCTGACCGAAATTGACCAGGTGTCGCGCCGCCTGGCTGAGCTGATTGAGCAGATTTCCAACGCCGCCTCCAGGGAAGCGGCATCGGCCAATGTGGTGGCCGGCAACATCCAGCATATTTTTGCGGTGACGGAGCAGACCGGAGAAGGTACCCGTTCCACGGCGCAGCAGGTGCGCGATCTTTCACGCATCGCAGAAGAGCTGCGCCAATCGGTGTCCCGATTCAAAATCGCCTGATGCCAGCCGCTGTGCGCTGACCGCGAATTCCGATTCCTGAACCGGCCTGTTACTTATGTACTCCAACGTCCTGAATTCAACAGCCGCTGAACCCGATCTCGCCGTCAACGACCTGGGGCCATTGGCCTGGGTGCTTGATGAGCTCCGCAAGTCGCTGGACAGCTCGGCCAAGGCGCTCAAGCGTTTTGTGCGGGAGGCCGAGGCGGCGCGTGGCTCTGATCTCGCGGCACTTGATGCCAGTCATTTGCGAATCGCGCGCCAGCAGTTGCACCAGGCAGTGGGGGCGCTAGAAATGGTGGGGCTTCCAGGTCCTGCGCTGCTGCTCCGGGCCATGGAGGCGGCCGTACAAAAATTTGTGCAGCAACCGGAGCAGTGCAGCCAGGAGGCCGCCGCCAAAATTGAGCGCGCCAGTTTTGCCCTGACGGAATACCTCGACGGTGTGCTGGCGGACAAGCCGGTTTCTGCGGTTTCCCTGTTTCCGCAATACCGCGATGTGCAGGAACTGGTACGCGCTGACCGTATTCACCCCGCTGATCTGTGGCCCCTGGAGTGGCGCTGGGTGGAGCCGGTGTTGGCTGTCGCGGCTGAGCCGCGCAGTTATGACGACAGTGCCCGGGCGATGATGGACCAGTCGGTGCTTCAGCTCATGAAGGGCAAGGCGCCACAGGCCGCGCAGAGTCTCAAGGAGTTGAGCCTCGGTTTTTCGGCCAAACAGACCGAGCGCCAGCCGCGGATTTTCTGGAAGATTGCCGCCGCTTATTTTGAAGCGCTCGCGCATGACCTGTTGCGCCCGGATATCTATGTCAGACGTGCCGCGTCCCGCATCCTGCTTCAATATGCATCGCTGGGAAAAGGCGATGGCTCGATATCGGACCGCCTTGCGCAGGATTTGCTCTTTTTCTGCGCGCAGGCAAATTCTGCCCGGGCCAGCGATATACCTGTTCTGTCGGCGCTACGTTCCAGTTACGCATTGGCGCGGTTCAAGCCCGTGGACTATGAGCTGGTCCAGTTTGGCCGCTTCGATCCGGCTCTGCTGGCACAGGCGCGCAAGCGGATCACCTCCGCCAAGGAAAGCTGGTCATTGCTGTCTGCCGGAGACACCGGCAAGTTCAAATTGGTGGCGGATCAATTCAGCCTGGTGGCCGACTCCCTGGTCAAGCTCCATCCGCCCAGCGAACCGCTTGCGCAAGCCTTGACCCGTGCGGTGGACACCACGGTCCGCTCCGCCCAGGCGCCCCGGATCGAACTGGCGATGGAAGTGGCGACTTCCGTGCTTTACCTGGAAGCGGCCTTTGATGACCTGGATCCCAACGACCCGCAGCTGACGCTGCGGACCGCCAATCTGGCCGAGCGCCTGGAAGCCGTCAGGGCGGGTGGTGAGCCCCAGCCGCTGGAAGTCTGGATGGAAGAGCTGTATCGCCGGGTCAGCGACAAGCAGACCATGGGCAGTGTGGTGGGTGAGTTGCGCGTCTCTCTGGGCGAGCTTGAGAAATCCCTGGATGTGTTTTTTCGCAATCCGCAGGACAAGACGGCCTTGCAGGTCGTGCCTGGGCAGCTTTCGCAAATGCGCGGCGTCCTGTCGGTGCTGGGGCTCGATCAGGCCTCCCAGGCCGTGTCCCGCATGCGGGGCAGCGTCGAGGAGATGCTCGTTACTGAAATTGACGAGCAGCAGGCACGCGCCGCCGGCACCTTTGATCAACTCGGCAATAACCTGGGCGCGCTGAGTTTCCTGATAGACATGCTCAACTACCAGCCGGTGCTGGTGAAAAAGCTGTTTGTGTATGACGAGGAAAAAGGTGAACTCAAGCCTTTGATGGGGCGCGCGAAAAACGTTGCCAGCGCGGCTTCGGCCGTGACGCTGAACAGCGATTTGCTGTCGCAGGAAATTATTTCCGTGGTGCAGGACGCCGGCGTCGGCCAGGCGGATGAAAACCTGACCGACAGGCTGGACACCCTGGCGACCCATGCGGCATTGGCGGGACAGCCTGCGCTCGCCCAGACTGCCCATGATGCGGCGGTCGCCGTCTCGGCAAACAATGCCGATGCCGTGGCCAATGTCTTGACCGACCTGGCCTCAACCGTGTCGCAGCCGCCAGCCGCTCCAACGGGGCCGACCGCCTCGGCCGATTTTGAAGAAGATGACCTGCGCGATATTTTTCTCGAAGAAGCGCGTGAAGTCGTCGGTAATGGTCTGGATGCGCTTGCCACGCTGCAGAGCGATCCGCGCGATGTGGCCCAGCTGACGGTTTTGCGCCGTGCTTTTCATACCCTCAAAGGCAGTTCGCGCATGGTCGGACTCGATCAGTTCGGCGAAGCTGCATGGTCGCTTGAGCAATTGCTCAATAGCTGGCTGGCGGATCAAAAAAATGCCACCGATGAATTCAGGACCTTGTGCGCCGAGGCCATGGCCGGATTCGCCGACTGGATTGGCGATATTGCTGCGAACCAGGATGCCTCATGGTCGGCGTCCGCCTTCTGCAGCAGCGCGGAGGCCATGCGCACTGAAGGCCGCTTCATCGCCCTGAACCTGGCCGCAAAAGACAGCGTCCCGACTGTCTCATCATCCGCCGCATTGGAGGCGACAACTGCTGCTGGCATGTTTGAGCTGCCGGAATTGCCGCAAGCGCTGGAAGTGTCAGCAAACACGGGCGTACATCTCCCGGCCAGTGAAGTTGATGTCTCCACGGAGGAGTTTGACCTCTTTTTCGACTCGGGAACGGCTGTCGCGGCACCGGCAGCGCCGTCACCGGCCTTTGACCCGGCTGATCAACGGGCCGGGGCCGGCCTGGAGATAGAAGGGATTGACTTCAGCAGCTTGTCCGCGCTTTCTGCGGAGAACAGCGCGGCGCCTGAACCTGTTGATCTGCCGGTGGATGTGGATGTGGATGTGGATGGGGAGAGCATGTCCGATGGCTTCAGTGCTGAACTGGAGCCGGCGGAAATGATTGAATTGTCAGCCACCGATTTCGATCAGCATTTCCCGCTTGAACCTGCCGCGCCGCATCAGGCCGGGTTTGCCTCGGCGTCTTCCGCCGCTGTGGACTTGCTTGTGACTCCGCCCGAAATGGTCGACGCGGCGGAGACGATTGAATTTACTCAGTCCCACCTCCCTGACGCCACGCCGACTGCGGGCATCGTGACGCCCGATGAAGCGTTTGAAGCGCTGGACAATGTTCTCCCCGTGGACAGCAGTGGGGATGAGCAGATCAAGGTCATTGGCAGCCTGCGCATAGGGATCCCGCTTTACAACGTCTATTTGAACGAGGCCGATGAGTGGTCGCGCCGCCTGGTGACCGAAGTCGCCGAATGGGCGATCGAGCGCCACCAGCCGGTCAATGAGTCCACGGTGGCGCTTGCCCATTCGCTGGCGGGCAGTTCTGCCACCGTCGGCTTTGACGCCTTGTCAGAAATGGCGCGGGCGCTGGAGCTGGCCTTGCAGCGCTCCAGCGCGCATCACAGCCATGGCGCCGCCAAGTACGGACAGGTGTTTGTCGATGCGTCGGAAGACATACGTCGCCTGTTGCACCAGTTTGCCGCCGGCTTCCTCAAGGAGCCCGATGCCGGCATTTTGGAGCGTTTGAACCAGCTTGATTTCTCTGACTCCCTTTTGCCGCCGGCGAATGATTTTTCTGGTTCCGATTTTGCTGCCGAGGCCTTGAAGACCGACGGCGCTGTTGCAGATTCGGTGCATCGGTTCGAGCCGGAAGCCCAGGCGCCCAAGGCCGACACGCCGGTTTTTCCGCCAGCCGCAACGGTGCAAGCCGCTGCCGCGATGGTTGCGCCGCCCGTGCGATTTGTGCCGCCTGTCGCGGCCACTGTGCGCACCGCCGCAAGGTACGCGGAAGACGGCGATGACATCGACGCGCTTGATGCCATCGACCCGGAATTGTTTCCAATTTTTGAAGAAGAGGGGGCCGAGCTCATGCCCCAACTGGGCGGTGCGCTGCGGCAGTGGTCCGCGCGTCCCGACAATCAGGGCGCGCGCATGGAAGTGCTGCGTGCCTTGCATACGCTCAAGGGCAGTGCCCGTCTTGCCGGCGCCATGCGACTCGGCGAAATGGCGCACCAGATTGAATCGGAGATCGAGCACCTTGGTTCGGAGGCTATGGCCAGCCAGGCGTTCGAACCCCTGCTGAACCGTTTTGACGCGATGCAAGCGGCTTTCGAAGGCTTGCGGCATGCGGATGCGACCGTCATATCGATCTCGCCCGAAGTCACCGTTGGAGCGCTGGCCGAGGCTGATGCCATGTCAACCGCCGAGGCGCCTGCGCCGGCTTTGCCTGAAGCACAGGCCGCCATAGACACCAAGGGCAGGAAGCTGGCGATTCCGGCGCCGCAAGCCATGGCCATGCAGCCCTTGCGGCAGGCGGCCACGGCCACCATACGCGTGCGATCCCAGTTGCTTGACCGCATGGTCAACCAGGCCGGCGAGGTCATGATTACCCGCTCACGCCTGGAGGCCGAGCTCGGTCAGCTGCGCGGCTCCCTCAACGACATGACCGGCAACTTGAACCGCTTGCGCCAGCAGTTGCGCGATATTGAACTGCAGGCCGAAACCCAGATGCAGTCGCGGCTGGCCCAGGCCAAGGAAGCGCAAGCCGGGTTTGACCCGCTCGAGTTTGACCGCTTTACCCGGGTGCAGGAATTGACCCGCATGATGGCCGAGTCCGTCAACGACGTGGCAACCGTGCAGCGCAACTTGCAGCGCACGGTGGAGGCCACCGAGGATGACCTGATTGTCCAGGCGCGCCAGACGCGCGAATTGCAGCGTGACCTGCTGCGCACGCGCATGGTGGAGTTTGAAGGCATTTCCGAGCGCCTGTACCGTGTGGTGCGGCAGGCCTCCAAGGAAACCGGCAAACAGGTCAGGCTGGATTTGCTGGGCGGCACCATCGAGATGGATCGCGGCATGCTGGACCGCATGACGCCTGCTTTTGAGCATTTGCTGCGTAATTGCGTGGCCCACGGGATTGAAAGCCCCGAAAGTCGTGCCGAGGCCGGCAAGGACCCGGTGGGTCTCATCACGGTTCATCTTCGCCATGAGGGCAATGACGTGTCGGTGGACTTCAGCGATGATGGCGCCGGGCTGGACCTTGGCCGCATCCGCGAAAAGGCCCTGAGCCTTGGCCTGGTCACGGCGGACCAGCCGTTGGACGATCACGAAGCGGCCAATCTGATTTTCATGCCGGGCTTTTCCACGGCCGCCCAGGTGACCGAGCTTGCCGGGCGCGGCATCGGCATGGATGTGGTTCGCGCTGAAGTCAACTCGCTCGGCGGCCGCATTGAGACCTCCTCCGTCGCCGGCCAGGGGACGCACTTCAAACTGGTGCTGCCCCTGACCACGGCGGTCACGCAGGTGGTGATGATTCGCGCCGGCCATCTGTCGGTGGGGGTGCCTGCCAACGTGGTGGAAACCGTGCGGCGTGCCTCTGCCAGGGAATTGCAGCAGGCCTACAACACCGGCACGCTTGACGTGGCTGGCGAGAGCGTGCCTTTCTTCTGGTCGGGCGCCTTGTTGCAGGCCTCGCATCACAGCAGCGAGCCACAGGCCAAGACCACGCCGGTCGTGATTTTCCGCAGTGCCGCCCAGCGCATCGCCTTGCATGTGGATGAAGTGCTGGGCAACCGGGAAGTTGTGGTTAAAAATCTCGGACCCCAGTTGTCTCGCCTGGCGGGACTGGCCGGCATGTCGGTGCTGGCATCGGGGGCGGTGGTGCTGATTTACAACCCGGTTGCCCTGGCTTCCGTGTATGGCCAGCAGGCACGCGCCTGGAGCGCCGACCGCGCCGAGCCGCATGTGCTCGAGGCGTCCGGCGGCAGTGCGGGCAAGGCGCCTGCGCTGATGCCTACGGCACCGAAAATTCCGCTGATTCTGGTGGTGGACGATTCCATCACGGTGCGCCGCGTGACGCAGCGACTGCTGCAGCGCGAAGGCTACCGTGTGGCCATGGCTGCTGATGGTTTGCAGGCGCTGGAGCGTCTGCAGGAAGAGCGGCCAGCCGTCGTGCTGTCGGATATTGAAATGCCCCGCATGGACGGTTTTGACCTGGCGCGCAATATCCGCGCCGATGTGCGTCTGAACAGCCTGCCCATCATCATGATCACCTCACGCATTGCCGGGAAGCACCGTGAGCATGCCAAGGAGCTGGGGGTTGACCACTATCTGGGCAAGCCTTACTCGGAAGAAGAACTGATGAGCCTGGTGCGGCACTACTGCACCGAGCAAACCGCTGCCGTTGCTTGAAAATGCCTCTAGACCTTATGGGGCGGGTGCTTGTAGCTATTAAATAAGTAGCTAATCAGGGTGGAGGGTTTTTCACCACCGCGTAGCGCTGCAATGCCGGTACGTGCGCCTCAGCATGCTGCACGACGGGTCATGGGTCGCTGTGACCCAGTTCCGCACCACCGGCGCCAGGCTCAATCGGTCTGGCCAGCCAGGGGCTGTGCAAGCCTGAGGTGGGCAGTTTTGCCAGCACCGGCAAGTATTTACGGATGAATGTCCCTTCCGCATCAAATATGCATGTAGCCGGTCTGGTTAATTTGGGCCATGACCGCGTCGACCAGTGGGTAGCCTGTTTGGCCCTTCCTCTTGCTCCCGGACAATCGCGTCATGGTCAGGCTGGAAGGCGCTGGCTGCGGCGCCTTCGCTTCCCTTTTACTGCTGCGCCGGCGCTGCAGAAGCTTTTTGCGCCCGCCGGCCTGATCAGTACGCGTAAAATCCCGGCATGGCCATGGATTCCGCACCGATTAACCTGACGAACCACTTCCTCATCGCCATGCCCGGGCTGGATGACGAAGCCTTCGCCAAAAGCGTGGTGTATATGTGCGAGCACAGCGAGCGCGGTGCTCTGGGTCTGGTCATCAACAAACCCAGCGACATCAGCCTTAAAAACCTGTTTGACAAGGTTGAACTGCCGCTGCATCGCAGCGACCTCACGGACGCTCCGGTGTTTCAGGGCGGCCCGGTGCAAACCGAGCGCGGTTTCGTGCTCCACGAGTCCATGATGCCCGGCAACGAGTCGGTCTACGCCTCGACCATGACCATTCCGGGAGGCCTGGAAATGACCACCTCCAAGGACGTGCTGGAAGCGCTGTCAACCGGCGCCGGTCCGCGCAAGGTGTTTGTTTCGCTGGGTTACTCCGCCTGGGGCGAGGGGCAGCTGGAATCGGAACTCTCGGACAACAGCTGGCTCACCGTGGCCGCCGATGTGGCGGTGATTTTTGACACGCCGGTGGAGCAGCGCTACGACAAGGCCCTGATGCTGCTGGGCCTGCAGAGCTGGATGCTGTCCCCCGATGCCGGTCACGCATGAGCCTGGCGGCCATGCCTTCGCAGACCGCGGGTCTCCAAACCTTTCTGGCTTTCGATTTCGGTCTCAAACGTACCGGCGTGGCCAGCGGCAATGTCCTGACTCGTACCGCCACCCCGCAGGCCACCATTGCCGCCGAGGGCAATGCCCGTTTTGGGGTGATTGAACGCCGGATCAAGGAGTGGCAGCCCGACGCACTGGTCGTCGGCATTCCGTTTCATCCCGATGGCGCCAGCCACGACAATACCGTGCGCGCGCAAAAATTTGCCCGCCAGCTGCGCGGACGCTTTGGCCTGCAGGTGTTTGAAGTCGATGAGCGCTACAGCACGACCGAGGCCCTGGCGGGCGGCGCCAGGGACGCCGATGCGGCATCGGCCTGCATCATTCTGGAGCAGTTTTTAAGGAGTCTTCCATGAGCAGTCTGACACTGGACGCCGAAGCGCTGTACAACGACATGTTGCGTGGCATGCGGCTCCAACTGGCCTCCTACGAGCAGCCGCCGCGGCTGGTGGGTGTGGCTTCCGGCGGGGCCTGGCTGGCCCAGCGTTTGCAAAAGGATCTGGAGCTGGCCGACGAAATCGGCATTCTGTCTTCAGCCATGCACCGCGACGACTTTTCCCAGCGCGGCCTGGCTTCCAGCGGGCAAACCCTGCTGCCCTTTGATGTCAACGGCGCCCATCTGATTGTGGTCGACGATGTGCTCTATACCGGGCGCACGATACGGGCCGTTCTCAATGAGCTGTTCGACTATGGACGGCCCGCTAGCGTCAAGCTGGTGGTGCTGGTCGATCGGGGCGGGCGCGAGTTGCCGGTGCAGCCCGATCTAGCCCTTGCGCGAGTGACCTTGCCGGCATCGCAAACGCTGGAGCTGGCGCGGGCGGAAGACGGCCGGTTCAGCTTTCAGGTCCAGGACCGCTGATCCCCAGAAAAACCCAGAGCGGAAATTCAAGGCCGAAGAGGAGCCCCTAACGTGTTGTACCAACGAAATCCCCAAGTGAATAAAAATGGTGAGCTGATCCACCTGCTGTCGGTGGAAGGCCTGCCCAAGTCCATCCTGACGCAGATTCTGGACACGGCGGCCAACTTTGCCAGCGTGAGCAACCGCGAGGTCAAAAAAGTCCCGCTGCTGCGCGGCAAGAGCGTTTTCAACCTGTTTTTTGAAAATTCCACGCGTACCCGCACGACCTTTGAAATTGCCGCCACGCGACTGTCGGCCGACGTCATCAACCTGGATATCGCACGCTCATCGGCCTCCAAGGGCGAGTCGCTGCTGGACACCATCGCCAACCTGAGCGCGATGGCTGCCGACCTGTTCGTGGTGCGCCACAGCGAGTCGGGCGCGCCTTACCTGATCGCCCGGCATGTGGCACCGCATGTGCATGTGATCAATGCCGGCGACGGGCGCCACGCCCACCCCACGCAGGGCTTGCTGGACATGTACACCATTCGCCACTACAAGAAAGACTTCAGCAACCTGACGGTCGCCATCGTCGGCGACGTGCTTCATTCGCGCGTGGCGCGCTCCGACATTCATGCGCTCACCACACTCGGCTGCCCCGAGGTGCGCGTGGTCGGCCCCAAGACCCTGGTGCCTGCCGATATGGCGCAGATGGGCGTGCGCGTCTGCAACACGCTGGAGGAGGGCATCAAGGGCGCCGATGTGATCATCATGCTCAGGCTGCAAAACGAGCGCATGTCGGGCGCCCTGCTGCCCAGCAGCCAGGAGTTTTTCAAGAGCTTTGGCCTGACCACCGAGAAATTGCAGCTGGCCAAACCTGACGCCATCGTCATGCACCCCGGGCCCATCAACCGGGGTGTGGAAATCGATTCGGCGGTGGTCGATGGCAAGCAGAGCGTCATCCTGCCGCAGGTTACCTTCGGCATCGCCGTACGCATGGCTGTCATGGGCATTGTTGCAGGGAATGAAGCATGAAAATACTGATCAAAAACGGCCGGGTGATGGACCCCGCCTCCAGCTTTGACGAAGTCTGCGACGTGGCCATTGCCGCCGGTCGCATCCTGTCGCTGAACAGCACGGCCGCCGATTTCGCGCCCAACAAAGTCATAGACGCCACGGGCTGCATCGTGGCGCCCGGCCTGATCGACCTGTCGGCCAGGCTGCGCGAGCCCGGCTACGAACATGAAGGCATGCTGGAAAGCGAATTGGCCGCGGCCGTGGCTGGCGGTGTGACCAGCCTGGTCTGCCCGCCGGATACCGACCCCGTGCTGGATGAGCCTGGCCTGGTGGAAATGCTCAAGTTCCGCGCCGAGAAGCTGCACCAGTCGCGCGTGTTCCCGCTGGGCGCGCTGACGCGCGCGCTCAAAGGCGAGGCGCTGACCGAGATGGTCGAATTGACTGAAGCCGGCTGTGTGGGCTTTAGCCAGGCCGAAGTACCGCTGGTCAACACCCAGGTGCTGATGCGTGCGCTGCAGTACGCGGCCACTTTTGGCTACACCGTCTGGCTGCGTCCGCAGGAAATGCACTTGGGGCAGGGCGTCGCCGCCAGCGGCGCGCTGGCCACGCGCCTGGGGCTCAGCGGCGTGTCCGTGGCCGCCGAAACGATTGCCCTTCACACGATTTTTGAACTGGTGCGTGCCACAGGTGCCCGCGTGCACCTGTGCCGCATCAGCAGCGCCGCAGGCGTGGCCCTGGTGGCCAAGGCCAAGGCGGATGGCCTGGCGGTGACCTGCGACGTGAGCATCAACAGCCTGCATCTCACCGATCTGGACATCGGCTACTTTGACAGCCGCATGCGGCTGGACCCGCCGCTGCGCCAGCAGCGTGACCGGGACGCCATTCGCCAAGGCTTGGCTGACGGCACGATCGATGCGCTGGTCTCCGACCACACGCCGGTCGACGAAGATGCCAAAACCCTGCCGTTTGCCGAGGCCGAGCCGGGCGCGACCGGTTTGGAGCTGCTGCTGGGCCTGGCCTGCAAGTGGGGCGGCGACAGCCAGGCCGGCATGGGGCGGGCGCTGGCGGTGCTGACCAGCGAGCCGGCACGTGTGCTCGGCAACGCCCTGGGCACCCTGCAGGCCAGTGCCGGCCGTCTGGTCAAGGGTGGGGTCGCCGATGTCTGCGTGTTTGACCCGAACAGCGTGTGGATGGTGGCGCCGGCTGCCCTGCGCAGCCAGGGCAAGCACACGCCTTTTTCCGGTCACCAGCTTTCGGCGCGCGTGCGCTGGACGGTGGTGGGCGGCCAGGTGGCCTACGAAGCGTCACATTAAAGCGCCGGCCACTGTATGAAACTGCTGGGCTTGGTCTGGAAGCTGCTGCGTGCCCTGGTGCACGCGGTGTGCGGCTTCTGGACGATAAAAACTGTTTTTCACAAGCTTGAACAGGTCGAGCAAGAGGCCCGCGTTCACGCATGGGCCGCGCACATGCTGCGCATCGTGGACATCCGGCTGGAGGTCCTCGGCACACCGCCCGCGGCAGGGCCTATGTTGCTGGTGGCCAACCATATTTCGTGGCTGGACATTCTGGTGATGCATGCCGCACGCCATTGCCGCTTTGTCTCCAAGTCCGATGTCAAGGGCTGGCCTTTTGTCCGTACGCTGGCCGATGGTGCGGGGACCTTGTACCTTGAACGCGAGTCGCGGCGCGATGCGCATAGGGTGGTGGTGCAAATGGCCGAGCGCCTGCGCGCGGGCGACATTCTGGCGGTGTTCCCTGAAGGCACGACCGGCGATGGCATCACGCTCAAGCCCTTTCACGCCAACCTGATCCAGGCGGCGATCGAGGCGTCCGTGCCGGTGCAGCCGGTGGCGCTCAAATTCATCGACGCCGCCACGGGCGCCACGAGCTTTGCCCCCAGCTATGTGGACGACGAGACCCTGATGGGATCGATTTGGCGAACCCTGACCGCACACGGACTGAAGGCCGTGGTGACTTTTGGAGCGCCCCAGGAATCGCAGGGGAAAAACCGGCGCGAATGGTCCCATGCGCTGCGCAAGGAGATCGAGCACCTCAGGCGGATGTAGCCGGCGCCGCCAAGTTTTGGCGAGCTTGCAGGGGCCGCGCGCTGCGGTTCTTGCCGGCGTCAGCGCGCCGTGACGGCGGGCGATGCGCCTTGCGCCTCGCGCGGGAAGGTCACGACGTGATCGACCTCGGGGCGTATGCCTATCCATTCACCCAGGGCATGGTCGTGGTGCGACGGCACATGCGCGACCACGCGCTCGCCGGTCTGGAGTCGCAGCGTGTACAAAAACTCGGAGCCGCGAAACGCCTTGCGCAGAATCTGCGCTTTCACCGCTGCGTTGTCGTCATGCACGATGTCGTCGGCCCGCAGCAGCACGTCGCACAGGCCGCCCGCGTAGGTGTCGGGCAGCGGGCATTCCTGGATATCCGTCAGGTCTCCGAGCGCGGTGCGTACCACCACAGTCTCCCCGCGCTGCTCGATGCGCGCCTGTGCAAACACGCCATGGCCGATGAAGTCCGCGACAAAGCGCGTCGCGGGCCGGTGGTACAGCGCATAAGCGTCGTCCCACTGGTGCAAATGCCCCTCATGCATCACGCCTATGCGGTCCCCGATGGCAAAGGCTTCGAGCTGGTCGTGGGTGACAAACAGGGCCGTGGTACCGGCCGCCTTGAGGATGCCGCGCACCTCGTGCGCCAGGCGTTCGCGCAGGTCCACATCGAGGTTGGAAAAGGGCTCGTCAAGCAGCAGCAGACGCGGCCCCGGTGCCAGCGCCCGAGCCAGTGCCACGCGCTGCTGCTGCCCGCCGGACAGCTCATGCGGAAAACGCCTGTGCACATGGCCCAGGCCGACCAGCTCCAGCACTTCGCTGACACGCTGCTGGCGTTGGGCGGCATTCAGCTGCGTGAGCCCGAAGCCCACATTGCGCGCCGCGTCCAGATGCGGGAACAGGGCGTAATCCTGAAACACCATGCCGATGCGGCGCGATTCGGCCGCTACATGGCTGGAGGGGCTGCTGACGATTTGCTGCGCCAGGCTGATGGTGCCGGCCTGAGCGCGCTCCAGCCCGGCGACCGCCCGCAGCAGCGTGGTTTTGCCGCAGCCCGAGGGGCCGATCAATACCCCGATCTCTCCGGCCTGCAGGCTGAAAGACACACCATCAACGGCCGGTTGTGAGCGGCCCGCATAGTGCACACCCAGCCGGGAGAGATCCAAAAACATGGGTCTGATTGTAGATGCTTACAATTCTCATTTGCAGTGACAGACTGCCAAATGCAAAACCACGGCGCAGGCCGGTGGCCCTGGCCCGCACCGGCCGAGGCCTTATTTCGGGTCTACATGCTTCGCCGTCTCTTGCCCTCATTTCTTCTCCGGTTTCTTGCCCCGGCATTGCTTTTTTCACTGGTGGGCCTGCTGACTTTGCCAGTGCTGGCGGTGGCCTTGTCCTGGCTGCAGTTCAACGAGGAGGCGCGCTCCATCCTGGCGCAGATGCTGCAAACCGTCTTGCCGGACTACGCCTGGACCTCCTTGCTGCTGTGCCTGTTCGTGGCGCTGGGTGTGGGTCTGGTGGGCATGGCCACCGCCACGGCCGTCACGCTGTTCGAATTTCCCGGCCGGCGCAGCTTTGAATGGGCGCTGCTGCTGCCGCTGGCCATGCCGGCCTATGTGCTGGGCTATGCCTACACCGATTTTTTGCAGTACGCCGGCCCCCTGCAAACCTGGCTGCGCGCCGCCTTGGGTCTTGAGGGCCGCCTGCTGCCCGAGGTGCGCAGCCTGGGCGGCGCGGTGCTGGTCTTTACCGTGGCGCTCTACCCCTATGTTTATCTGCTGGCGCGCACCGCCTTGTCGGAGCGCGCCGCGCACCTGATGGAAGCGGCGCGTCTGCTGGGCGCGCCCCTGTCGCGCCGCATTCGCGAGGTGGCACTGCCCCTGGCCCGCCCGGCCGTGGCGGCGGGCGTGGCGCTGGCCTTGATGGAAACGCTGGCCGATTTCGGCCTGGCGAGCTATTTCGGCATCCAGACCTTTACCGCCGGCATCTACAAGGCCTGGCTGTCCATGGACAACCGCATTGCCGCCGCGCAGCTGGCGACGGTGCTGCTGCTGGCGGTGGCCGCGCTGCTGCGCATCGAGCACGGCGCGCAAAAGCGAATGCGCTTTGTCGTCGGGCGCGGCGCACGCGCCGGGGCTGCGGATGCGGCGCCGGTTCAGCTGCAGGGCGGGCGCGCGGCTCTGGCCTGGCTGGCCTGCGCCTTGCCGATTGCGCTTGGCTTTGTGCTGCCTGTGCTCTTCATGCTGCGGCCCCTGATCCTGGGTTGGGAGCATCTGCTCTGGGACAAATTCCTGGGCTGGACGCTGAACAGCGTCGTGCTGGCCGGCCTGAGTGCGGTGCTGGCGAGCGCCCTGGCGGTCAGCCTGGCGTTTGCGCTGCGGCGCCGGCCGCATGTACTCACGCGCGCGGCCGCGCAGCTCGCCGGCCTGGGTTATGCCGTGCCCGGGGCCGTGGTGGTGGTCGGTTTGCTGCTGCCCGTGGGCTGGCTGCAGGCGGCCGCGCCGCAAACCGGCGTGGGTTATTGGGTCACGGCCACGGTGCTCGGCATTGTCTGGGCCTATCTGGTGCGCTTCAGCGCGGTCGCGCTGCAAACCATGCAAAGCGGCTACTCGCGCATTCCGGTCAGCTTCGATGACAGCGCCCGCATGCTGGGCAGCACCGGCGCCGGCCTGCTGGCCCGGGTGCACTGGCCGCTGCTCAAGCGCTCGGTCGCGGCGGCCGGCCTGCTGGTGTTTGTGGACGTGATGAAGGAACTGCCCGCCACACTGGTGCTGCGCCCCTTCAACAGCGACACCCTGGCCGTGGTCACCTATCAGCTGGCACGCGACGAGCGGCTCGGCGAAGCCGCCTTGCCGGCCTTGGCGCTGGTACTGGTGGGCCTGCTGCCGGTGGCGCTGCTGAGCCGCACCCTGCGCGCCAGGTAGCGCCGGCCTGGCCGGGCAAGGCGGCGCCCAGCTTGCGCTGGCCCGCAGGTTGCTATTTATTCGATAGCTGCTTGCGCCCGTACCATATGGGCCAATCCCGGAAAGTACAAGAAACTGTCCCCGGGGGTGCGTCACTCGATGCCTGGATATCTTGAAACGAGCGGCGGCCTAAAAAACCATGTCTTTACCGCAGCACGACCCGGCAGCGCGTGATTTTTTGAAGACTGATGCAACTTGTTTCATTCCTTACTGATCTGCACGAGTCGCGCAAAGAACAGCCTGCAGAGAACCGTATCCAACCAGTATCAACAGTGAGGGCGGGATGGCGAAAGTCCAAGAATGCTTGAAAGGCAGTAGCAGGAAGAGGCGTTGCCGTGAAGAGGACTATGGTTTCATGGTTTGCAGCCGCCGCGCTGATAGGGGCGGCGTGCACTGGTTTGGCGATGGCGCCCAACTCGGGCCGCATGCATGGGGGCATGGGGCAGCACCAGGGATTTGCGCATCCCTTTGTACAGCACCCCGGGTTTGTACAGCACCCTGGGTTTGTACAGCACCCTGGGTTCGTGCACTCCCATGAGTTTGGCAGGTTCCACCATTTTCATAGGCATGCCAACGTCATCATCGTCGGCGGTCCGTTTTTCTGGCCACCCTACTACGATCCTCTGTACATTGCGCCGAATCCGCCGGTTTATGTGGCACCTGCCGTGAATTACAGTTATTACTGCACCAACCCAAGCGGTTATTACCCCCAGATTCAAAGCTGCCCGAGCGGCTGGCTGCGGGTTGTTCCAGATAATCCGCCGGCCTACTGAAACTTGATCGTTTCCCGGGCCGCGCTTCCCGAAATTTCTCCAGAAACTCCATCGCCCCATGGGCGACCCGGCTGGCGCGCCAGGCGTCGGTATTTTTGGCGGTTTCTGCCTCTAGCCCCTGATGGACGGCTGTAGTCAGCTATAAAAACAATAGCGAATGTGCGAGCCCCCAGTGCGAGGCACCGCTTGCCCGAATGATCCAGCGGCCGCCATCCCGGCTGGAGTCCGCGATCTCAAGGCGTCGCAGCGGCTTCGCGGCATCGGCCCCGCCCCTGAAATCTCTTGGCAGCGCTCATAAAATAGGAGCGACCCAGCCCCTCATTGTTCCCATTGCAGCGCCTGTCATCGCGGGTGCCTGTTCCTCGTCCACTGTTACCAAAGGCCCGCATGCTTGTTCAGGATGGTTTGCCCGCGCGTGAGCGCATGCGCGCGCTGGTGGTGATCATTCTCGGGATTGTCATGGCCGTGCTCGACGGCACCATCGTCAACCTGGCGCTGCCCGACATCACGCGCGAACTCCATGCCTTTGCCGCCCAGTCCATCTGGGTCATCAACGCCTACCAGATCGCCACGCTGGCGCTGCTGTTGCCGCTGGCCACGCTGGGCGACATTGTGGGCTATCGCCGCGTTTATCTGACAGGCCTGGCGGTGTTCACGGCGGCCTCCGTCGCCTGTGCACTGGCCGATTCATTGACCATGCTGGCACTCGCCCGCGTGCTGCAGGGACTGGGCGCGGCCGGGCTTATGAGTGTGAACACCGCGCTGGTCCGGCTCATTTATCCCAAGCAGCTGTTGGGCCGCGGCATTGCCATCAACTCGCTGGTGGTGGCCATCGCCTCGGTGGCGGGGCCGTCCATTGCCGCGGCCATTCTTTCCGTGGCCTCCTGGCCCTGGTTGTTTGCGCTCAATGTCCCGTTTGGCCTGCTGGGCCTGATCCTGGGACGCAGCGCCTTGCCGCAAAACCCGGCCAAGGCCGAGGGGGCACGGTTTTCCTTGCTCGATGTGGTGTTGAACGGCCTGATGTTTGGGCTGATATTCATAGGTGTCGAGGGACTTGGGGTGCGTGTTGATGCGGCGCCGGGCGGGGCGCAGGGTGCCCCGCTCTGGCTGGCGCTGGCAGAGCTCGCCACAGGCATCGTCGTCGGTGTGATTTATGTGCGGCGCCAGTTGGCCCAGCCTGTTCCGCTGTTCCCGCTGGACTTGTTGCGCATCCCGGTTTTTGCACTGTCCATGGGCACCTCCATTGGCGCCTTTTGCGCCCAAACCCTGGCGTATGTCGGCCTGCCTTTCCTGCTGCTGGGCAGCTATGGCCGCAGCCATCTGGAGGCCGGCTTGCTGCTGACCGCCTGGCCGCTGAGCATCGTGGTCATGGCGCCGCTGGTGGGCCGCCTGATCGGCCGCTATTCCGGCGGTCTGTTGGGTGGCACTGGGCTGGGCATGCTGTCGCTGGGCCTGGTGCTGCTCGCCATGCTGCCATCGCAACCGGCCAATGCCGATATCGTCTGGCGCATGGCCTTGTGCGGCCTGGGCTTTGGCCTGTTCCAGTCGCCCAACAACCACATCATCATCACCTCGGCGCCGGCGCACCGCAGCGGCGGCGCCAGCGGCATGCTGGGTACGGCGCGCCTGACCGGGCAGACTCTGGGTGCGGTGTTGCTGGCCATGATCTTCGCGTTTTTTGATCCGCAAGATGGCAAGGGACCGCTCGTCGCCCTGTGGCTGGCTGCAGCCTTTGCCGCTTTGGCGGGCACTTGCAGCGCGCTGCGCATGAAGCGGCAATAAGGGCCGCCTCAACGGGCACCATGCCCACCCTGATTTATGGCTTTGCCACAGCGGCCGCCTGGCGGATGGCCTGCAGGGTGACGCGGCCCAGCAGGCTGCCATTTGTGTCCACAATGCCGGCCTCATCGGTGCCGGCATCCAGCATGGCGGACAGCGCATCGCGCAGGGGCGTAGCGGGTGCCAGGTGCGGTGCGCCGGCGGCGGGCATGCCGCCTTCCATGCAGGGGCCCGCTGTCAGCAGCGCCAGTCTCTTCAGCGAGCGATCGCCGCCCACAAAGGCTTCTACAAACGCGTCGGCCGGATGCGCCAGGATGCGCTCCGGCGTGTCGTACTGAACGACTTTTCCCGCACGCAGGATGGCGATGCGCGAACCCATGCGGATGGCTTCGTCGATGTCGTGCGTGACAAACACAATGGTTTTGCCGAGCTCGCGCAGGATGCGCAAAAATTCGTCCTGCAGGCGGGTGCGGGTGATGGGGTCGATGGCGCCGAAGGGTTCGTCCATCAGCATCACCGGTGGGTCGGCGGCGAGTGCCCGTGCCACGCCCACGCGCTGCTTTTGCCCGCCAGAGAGTTCACGCGGAAAACGCTCCCGGTAGAGGCCAGGCTCCATGCCAACCAGCGCCAGCAGCTCATCCACGCGCCTGGCAATACGCGGCGCATCCCAGCCCAGCATTTTCGGGACGGTGGCAACGTTCTCGCCAATCGTCATGTGGGGAAACAGCCCCACCTGCTGGATCACATAGCCAATGGAGCGGCGCAGCTCCACCGCGTCGATTTGGGTCACATTCCGTCCGCCGACTTCGATGCGCCCCGAGTCGGGCTCTACCATGCGGTTGATCATTCGCATGGTGGTGGTCTTGCCGCAGCCCGAGGGGCCGATCAGCACGCAGATTTCGCCCGCATTGATGGTGAGCGACAGCCCGTCGACCGCGGACTGCGCGCTGGTTCCGAAGGTCTTGGTGAGGCGGTCGAGTGTAATCATGCAGTGCGAAGCCCTTGGGGAGTCATGCGGCGCTGCAAGGCGCCAAAAAGAAAGTCAGTGCCCAGCGCCAGCACAGAGACCGGGATGGCACCGACCAGCAACTGCGGAATCGCCATCATCGCGATGCCCGCGGTGATGAAGTCACCCAGCCCGCCGCCACCAATGAATGCGGCAAGCACAGCACCGGAAATCACCTGCACCGCAGCCGTGCGCAGGCCCGCAAAAATGACCGGCAAGGCCATCGGCAGTTCGACCTGCCGCAGGAGGGTTGACCGGGTCATGCCCATTCCGACGGCGGCATCGACGACATCGGCGTCCACGCCGCGCATTCCGACAATGGTGTGGGTCACGATGGGCGGTAATGCGAGCAGCGTCAGGGCGAACAGTGCCGGTGCAAAGCCAGTCCCGAGAAGCGGCATGACCAGCGCCAGCACGGCCAGCGATGGCAGGGTGCGACCGACATTCGCCGCGTTCACCACGGCCAGCGACAGGCCGCCACGCCGGGCAACGGCAATGCCGGCGGGGATGCTGATCAGCGCGGCCAGCATCAGTGCCGACGCCGACAGTGCAATATGCACGCCCAGTGCCCGTGAAAACTGCGCCGGGTGGGCGAGGATATAGTGCCAGGCATCCAGGAGCATCATGATTCCTGCGGTTCAGGCCGCAAGACGGCGTTTAAGCTGCCGCTCGACCAGGGCGAGCAGCAGGTCGACGCTGACTGCCAGGGCGCAGGCAGTCAATGCACCCGCCCATATTTTTGCGGGATGGTCGCTGGCAATGCCGTTAAAGATCAGCGTGCCCAGTCCGCCCGCATTGACATACGCGGCGACCACGGTCACGCTGATGACCGTGACGGCCGACACGCGCAGGCCGGCCACAATCAGGGGCAGGGCCAGCGGCAGCTCGATGCGCCGCATGATCTGGGCCGTATTCATGCCCATGCCGCGCGCGGCATCGATCACGTCGGCGGGAACCTCCCGAATGCCGGTCGCCACGCTGCGGATCAGGATCATCAATGAAAACGCCACCATGGTGATGATGGCGTTGGCACGGCCCAGCCCGACGACGGGAATCAAAAATGCGAGAAAGGCCAGCGTCGGGATGGTGTACAGAAACCCGGAGATGGTCATGACCGTGCCGTACAGCCGTTCACGCCGGGCGGCCACGATGCCAATGGCCAGCGACAGGGCGAAGGCAATCGTGAGCGCGGTCAGGGAGATGGCAATATGCTCCCACAATGCGTAGGCGATATCCGTCCAGTTGCGCAGGAACCATTTCATAGTGGTTTCACGCGGCCTCAGGTTTGAGCGGGGTCGAACAGACCCGCAGCGACAGCGCGTTGAACGCGGTCGATGTCCGGACCCAGCGGGCGATCCTCGTCCAGCACGGGAACCAGGTCGCGCACTTGCCTGTAGGTCCGGCGTGCGCCTTCACCCATGAGGGTTTCGTCAAGTTCACGCAGGTCCACCGCCTGGGCGGAAACCAGAAGCTCGATGGCAATGAGATAACGTACACGCTCTACCAGCTCGTCCAGTTTTTCTGCAACGCCCAGGGCCATGCACGCATGATCTTCCAGCCCCTCGGAGACAGGCATGTAGTCCAGCGAGCCGGGATTGGCGCGCAGCCGTATCTCGGCCCACAGGGCTGTCAGGGTCTTTTGCACCGTGGCAAAGCCGGAGTGGGCCGGCCCGTGGCGGGTCAATTGCAGGGGCAGGCCCGTGAGCGCGGGTGACATGAAGCGCTGGCAGCGGGCCACGGACATGCTGGCGCACTGTGCCAATGCGATTGCGCAGGCGTCCAGCGCCAGTGCCAATGCCGGCACGTGAAAGTTTCCATTGGAGAGCATGACGCCTTCGTCGGCCAGAACCAGAGGGCTGTCAGCGGCGCTGTTCAACTCCACCTCGACCTGCGTCCTGGCCAAGTCGACCATACCCTGGGCAGCGCCATGCACCTGAGCCACGACACGCATGGAAACCGGATCCTGCACGCGGCGGGCAGAACCCGGCGTCAGGAGCGCGCTGCCCTTGAGAAGCGCGCGCAACTGCTTCGCGACCTCCACCTGGCCCGTGGCGGGTCTTGCCGCGACCGCGCTGGGATGAAGCGGCGAGAGGTTGGCCCGAAAGCCCTCGTAGCCCAGCGCTACCGCTGCCAGCCAGGCATTCAGTGCAGCCGTCGCGTCGTGCAGCACCAGCGCGGCACGCGCCGTGGTGGCTGCGTTGGCGCTGATCAGTGCCAGTCCATCCTTGGCGCCCAGTTTCACGGGCTTGAGCCCGGCACGCTCAAGCGCGACGCTGCCACTCAGGACTTCGCCGCCAAATTCGGCTTCACCCTCGCCGAACAGTGGCAAGGCAAGGTGCGACAGCTGGGGCAGATCGGCCACGCCAATGGAACCGAAGCGCGGCACCACCGGGTGCACCTGATGATTCAGCAGCGCGATGCAGGCATCCAGCACATCGGGTGACACCCCGGACCCGCCGCGTGCCATGCCGGCGACGCGGGCAAACTGCATGGCGCGAACGGAAGACCGCTCATAGGCCGGCCCGACGGCCACTGCTCGGGCGCGTACGGCCCTGCGCTGGTAGTCTTCCAGATCACCTTCTGGCAGCACCGCACCGGTGTTGGCACCCAGCGCGGAGTTGAGGCCATAAATGGGCAGGCCGGATGTAGACAAACGCATGACTACGTCACGCGCCGCAACGACACGCGCACGCGCGCCAGCTGCCAGCAAGACGGACTCACCCGTGCGCGCCACACGCACCAGATCGTCGATTCCCACCCACTTTTCGCCGACCTCAATTGTCATGACGCGGCAGCTTTCATGCGTTGATGCGTTGGTGTGCCGACGGCACTACTTGACGAGACCCTTGGCCTTGAGAAAGTCGCGTGCCACCTCTTTGGGTTCCAGCTTCTCCCCGTCGACCTGGTAGTTCATCTGTGCCATCGTGGCTTCGTCGAGCAAGGCGCTGACGCGGTTCAGGACGTCACCAATTTTCGGGTTGGCTTCCAGTGTTTCCCGGCGAATCACAGGCACGACGAAGTACGGGGGCCACAGGCTTTTGTCATCCCGCAGCCGCTTCAGTTTCATGGCACTGATCATGCCGTCCGTGGAGTAACCGTTGACCACCTGGATCTGGTCGTTCTTGAGTGCCTGATAACGCAGGCCAATGGCCATCTGCAAGTCTTCACCAAACACCATGTTGTACTTGGCCTTCAGGCCGGGCAGTCCGTCCTTGCGATCGCGAAATTCGGGGCCGGCGCCTATCTTCAGGTCTTTGGCGACCCTGGCCAGATCCGACAGGGTTTCCAGCTTGTACTTCTGCGCCGTATCGCTGCGGACCACCATGACGTAACCGTTGTTGAGCTTGGACTGGTTCAGCACCACAAACCCCATCTTGGCGTAGGCCTCTTTCACCTTGTCATAGACGGCCTTGGCGTCCGTCATGGGTTCCTGCTTCAGCACGGCAAGCAGCATGGTACCGGTGTACTCGGGGTAGAAGTCGATCTGCTTTTCTTCCATGGCTTTCTGCGCAATCAGCGTGCCGCCGAGGTTGAGCTTTTTCTCGGTCTTGATGCCGGCCGCCTCCAGAGACTGGGCGTAAATTTCCGCCAGTACAAACTGCTCGGTGAAGTTTTTGGAGCCCACGCGAACCGCCTGCTGGGCCTGAGAGGCAAGCGGCACCACGGCGGCAAGCGCCAATGCAGAAAAGGCCAAAAGTTTGCGAATGGTCACGATGATCTCCGGGCGAGGGTTGCTGCAGGAAAGGCCGACATTAACAGTTCTTATGACTTCGTGCCTATCATCTTGCCTGGCAAAAAAACGTTTCATCAGAGCTCCTCGAAAGGCGTAGCGGCCGCGGCAGCCATGGCCGCCAGGGGCCGGTAGTCGGCGGGATCGGGGATCGCAAAGCCTGCAAGCAACAAACGTTCCATGACCGGCGCCAGTTCCGGCGCCGCGGCCGTTGCCAGCAGGGCCTCGCGCAGCCGCGCGAGCTCGTCTTTATGCAGGGTGGCAGTTGCCACCAGCGGGGGGATGGGAAGTGCAGGGGTGCTCGCGATGATGCGCACCTGGGCGGCAAAGCCCGGTTCATGGCGCCGCAGCAGATCGTGGTAATAGCTGTCCAGCGGACCCACGTCGATGCGGCCCGTGGCCAGCGCCTCGATCACGCCGCGTGCATGGATCAGGTCGCCGACTGCCTCACGGTAAAGCCGTGGTCGCGCAGCCGTGCGGTAACTTTCAAGATGACGGCGCAGCGCAACGCCGCCCGACATGGAATCGGCCAGCGTGTAGCCGACCACGCCGCCAAAAGTATCTTCCAGTGTGCGGTAAGGCGCGTCGGCGCGTACCACGATGTCGGTGAAGTACACCGGTTTTCCGCCGTAGCGGGCCGGCGACGGCAGCGGCGCGGCGACCAGGGTGGGCGGCCTTGCCTCATTGATCCGCTGCGCAAAGGGCAGGCCGCACATCATGGCCAGGCCCAGGTCATTGCGCGCCCACAGCGCCGACAGGGGCGCCGGCGCATCGTAGTCGATCACGTTCCATGGCAGGCCTGCGCGCGCCAGCGCCCAGGCGAGCAGCTGTTTCCAGTCGGCCTTGACCGACGGAGTCGCCGAGTACATGCGGGCGTTGGCAACCGGCTGGGCGCTTTCCTCGGAAGGCGGCATGACATTCATGGCTTGGCTCCTGTATCAACGGAAGCGCAACTGCTGTCCAAGATTCATGCGTTTGGCTTTCTCCAGCATGAAGGCACCCAATGCAATGTCCGACAGCGAGAGGCCGCGGTGCCAGAACAGGTTGGTTTCGTCATCACTCTGGCGGCCTGGCTTGAGACCCGCGACGATCTGACCGAGCTCGGCATACAGCGTTTTCTCTGACAGTTTGCCGGCGTCCACATGAGCGCGCAGGGCGCCGAAAGGCCCAGCCTTGGCCTGGCCCCAGTCGTCCATGACCATTTTGTCCATGATGTCGGTGAGCGACAGCTCGACCGCGCTCATGGTGCCGTAGGGAATGACGCAGGCGCCTTTTTTGATCCATTCGGTCTTGAGCAGGGGTTCGGGCTTTTCGAGCCGCGAAGCCTCGACCACGATGTCGGCGCCGCGCACGCACGATTCCCAGTCATCGGTGACCGTGATTTTTTTGCCCAGGTCTTTTTCAAGCCTGGCGGCAAAGGCGTTGCGGCTTTCGGGCCGGCGAGAGTGCACGCGAATCTCGTCGAAGTCGTAGATCGAGTCGAGCAGGCGAACATTCCAGTAAGACGTGCCGCGCGCACCGATGTGGCCCAGCACCCTGGAATCTTTTCGCGCCAGGTATTTCGCCCCCAGGGCGGTGATCGCGCCTGTGCGCATGTCGGTGATGTCCGAGGCGTCGATGATGGCGATGGGTGAGCCGTTCTTCGGATTGAACAGGTTGAGAACAGCCAGCTCGGACGGCAGGCCGATCTCATAGTTGCGGTAGAAGTCACCCACCACCTTCACGCCCGCCAGGCCCAGCGGGCGGATGTAGCCGCGCAGCACATTGAAGTGGCCCGGGTAATCCTTTTCCGGCACCAGGTGCATGCGCGGCTCGATCGTGGTCTGCTGGTTGCCTTGCGCATGCAGCGCCTGCTCCACCGCGGCAATGATTTCCGCGTTGGTGAGGGCCAGCGCCTGAACGTCGGGATGGTTCAGGTAGGTCAGGTAGATTTCGGATGCATCGTCAGACATGGTTCAGGCTCCCCGCATCGGTAGGTTTAGTGGTTGTCCTTGGCGCTCTGCCTTGCGATGTTATAGCCGGCATCGGCATGGTGCGCCGCAACCAGCCGTTGGCTGCTGCCGATCTGGCTGAGTTCGAGAGAATGCGGGTGGAAAGCGGTGCCGGAAGTGCCGATGAGGCGAATCGCGCCAGGGACGAGGGGGACCGTGATGCCGCGACACAGGCGCCGAGCGGCTCTGAAAACAGGCCAAAACAAGCTGTCTGTTAGATGAATCAGGCTGCAGCCCATATGGATAGAGCGCATGAAGCTATTGAATTAATAGCGAATCCCTGGCGGGAAGACGGCGCTGGTACCACCAACAGGAATCGAACCTGTATCTAGCGCTTAGGAGGCACTCGTTCTATCCATTGAACTATGGCGGCACTTCTTGGCAAGCTGCGAAGAACAGGAATTGTATGCGCAGCCGGGCCTGACTTCGCACCATGTGGCGCGACTCAATCGTAGGGAATGGTGAAGATCAGGTCCACCGCGCTCTGGTTGCCGGCCTGGGCACGGACCGTGAAGCGGCGCGACAGGTCATAAAACACGTACAGCGTGCCCAGTGCACCCGAAACGCTGCGCTCGTAGGCGGCGTAGAAATTGCGCGAAAAGCGCTTGCCCAGGGTGACAGCGCCTTCGGTGGTGCTGCCGTCGGCGCTGCTGGAGGCGCCGCGAAACGACAGCTCGTCGAGTCCCAGCGCGGCGGCCAGGCCGCCCGACATGCCGCCGCTTTTGCTGCCAAGCAGGGCCAGTGCCGCCTGCTGCAGCAGCGCGGCTTCGGCGCCACCCGAGGCCGCGGCCCGGCCCACGATCAGCCACGACAGTTTTTCCGCATCCGGCAGCTCGGGCTGGGCGTACAGGCGCACGCTGGGCAGCAGGGCGGTGCCGGTGATTTGCACGCCCACGCGCTGCGTGAGGTTGGGGCGTATCGCCAGGATGTCCAGCGCCGGGTTGGCGATGGGGCCGGTAAAGCGCAGCACGCCTTGCTCCACATCCAGGCGCTGGCCGTAAGCCCGGTACTGACCGCCTGCGGTCCTGACCGTGCCGGTCAGCCGGGGCTCGCGCAGCGAGTCGCCATCGAGGGCCAGGCTGCCGCGGATGCGCGTGTCTATGCCCTTGCCCTGAACCCGGAAATCGGGGCCGAGGTCGATCTGCACGGCCAGCTTGACGGGGCGGGCTTCCTTGTCGGCCGTGGCGCCGCTGGTTTGTGCCGGTGCTTGCTGGCCCGCCGCCGCGCCGCTGGCGCTGCGCACCACCACGTCATCGCCCAGCTGCGGCGTGCCCTCGTCGGGCAGGATGATGCGCGCCTCGTCCACCACCAGCCTGCCATTGAGTTCGGTCTGCCCGCCCTTGAGGCTGGCCTGCACCTCGCCCGACACGGTGAGTTTTCTGTCGGTGCGCAGGCTGGCGCGCAGCCGCTGCAGTCTGGCATCCAGCTGGACTTGCGGCCTGCCGTCTATCCAGCCGGCCTCGCCCTGGGCCGTGAGCGTGCCGCCCGTGCCTTTTTCGCCCGCGCCCTGCAGGGTGAACTCGTTGATGCGCATGCGGGTGCCGTCGAGCCGGGCGCGCAGGCGGCCGTTGCCAAACTCGATGCCATCCACTACCGAGCGCAGCGCCAGGTCGTTGGCCTGCAGGTCGCCGGCCAGCTGAGGGGCGGCGCGCGTGCCGCTGATCGCCACATCGGCGCCCAGCGAGCCGCGCAGCCGCCAGCCCGGCGGCGCCAGCAGCGACCACACGCCTATGCGCGGCAGCTGGGCACGCAGCTGGCCACTCAGCGGCGCATCCGCGGGCCATGACCAATGACTCCAGCCGCCGCCACCGCTGCCCGCGGGGGCGCGGGCCAGACGGGTTTTAAGCTGGCCTTCGGCCGTGCCCGCGCGCTCACTGTCCCAGCGCAAGGCCAGCGTCAGGGCCTCGCCTTCGCTGAGCAGCGACAGGCGCGCCTGCCTGACGCCCGCCGCCACGCGCGCTGAGCCGCCTTGCGCGGCTTCGGCCTGCACCGTGATGTCGCCGCTGCTGCGCGCCAGGCTGGCATTGAGGCGCAAGGTCTCGCCGAGCGTGGCGTTCCATTCGCCATCGAGCAGCAGGTTGCCGCCCAGGCCTGCGCCTGCCATTTGGGGGCCGGCCAGCAGCTCGATCCAGGCCATGGGCAAACCGCTGAGTTTGCCGGCGCTGATGAACTCGCCGGGCCGCCAGCGCAGGGGTTGCCAGGACAGGGTGGCCTGCGAAGGAGTTGTCGCTGAAATGGCGCCGGACGGCGCACTCAGGAGCGCCTCGCCGGCACCGCTTTCAAAGGCCCCGCCGCTGCGGGTCGGCGTCCACTTGAGCGGCACCGTGCCGCGCGTGGCCAGCCGCCAGGCGCCGCTGCCCAGGGCCGGGTCTTCCACGCTCACGCTGAGCGTTTTGAGCAGGCCCTGCCAGGTCGCTTCGCTCGGCGCGGCTGGCGGCTTGACGCGCCCGCCTTCGCCGGCCAGTTGCACGCTGAAGCGCCGTTGGTCCACTTCGATGCGGCCCTGCGTGCTGAGTTGGGCCTGGCTCAGGCGACCCGAGAGCGTGGCCTGGAAGGCGCGGATTTTCAACGCCTCTGCCGTTGTTGTCGCGGTTGCGGCGGTGGTCGCCATTGCGGTGTTTGCGGGGGCAGGCGTTGACGCTGCCCTGCGCCAGTCGAGCGAAGACAGTTCCAGCCGTGCCTGCAGGGCCGGGTCTTGCCAGCCGCCTTGCCAGCTGGCCTGCAGTTCGGCGCTGCCGCTGGCCGAAGCGGTCTTCAGCGACGCGGGCAGGCCCGGCAGTTTCTGCAGCCAGCGCAGGGCTTGCGCCATGTCGCTGCCGTGCACGCTCACCTCGCCCTTGCCGCTGGCGGGCCGCAACTCGCCCTGCAGTTGAGCGTCCAGTCCGGGGGCTGTGAGCGTCAGCTTGCCTTTGCCGCCCTTCGCGGCGGGCTGGGCTTCGAGCTGGCCGGCCAACTCGGCGTCGTCGGTGCGCACGCGCAGGGTCGACAGCACCAGGGTGCCGCCCGCCTGTTCGGTATTCCAGCTGCCGGTGGCGCTAGCATCGCGCAGGCGCAGCGGGCCCAGGGGATTGTTTTTGGCGTTGGCGTCGTTGCGCGCCGCCTGCATGTTCGCTTCAAAAGCGATGGCCGCCCCCTGGCTGCGGACGTCGGCCTTGCCGTCCAGCGGCAGCGGGGCCAGCTGGGTGTGCAGCAGGGCCGGGTTGACGTTTCGCAGGGTGGCTTGCAGTTTCCAGGCTGGCGGTGCGCCGGCTGTGCGGGGTGTGGCGCGGGCATCGGCCCATTCGCCGCTGGCCAGCAGCTCGCCGCCGCCCAGCCTGGCCTTGAGCGTACGAACCATGGCCGCGCCCTTGCTGGCGTCTGTGCTTGCGCTGCCGCGCCATTCGCCCTGGGCTTCCAGTCGCTCCAGCGGCAGCTTCTGCTGGTCCCAGGGGCCGGGCAGGGCATTGGCCAGTTGCAGCTGCAGCAGCCAGGCCGAGGCGGCCGGTGCGCCGGAATTTTCCGCCGGCCGCACGCTGGCGCTGCCGGTCAGCAGGGTTTGCGGCCCTCGGGGCCAGAACGCGGCCACGTCCAGGTCGCGAAAGCTCGCGTCGGCTTGCGGCAGGGGTTGCGCAGCCCAGGGCATCACGCGGGCCGTGGCGCTGGCCTGCGGCTGCAACGGCGTTTTTCGCGCTGGAGGCTGAGCCTCCATCTGCAGTTCGGCCTTGACCAGCAGCTCGGCAAGCGGGCCGTGCGCGGTGGCCTTGAAGGCGAGCGGCAAAGCGGTCTTGCCACCGGGGATAAGGGTGTCGAGGGCGCCCGCGAGGCTGGCATCCAGCCGCAGCGGGCTGCGTGAAGACAGGACCGCCCGGCCGTTGTAACGGCCGCGCGCCACCTGCGCGCTGAGCAATTCGAGTTGGTGCGCCAGGCCGTTGAAAGCGTAGTTGCCCGCGATGCCTGAGGCGGAAAATACCGTGCCGCCCGTCCATTGCAGCTGGCCCACAGAGAACCCGTCAAGCACCACCGGCAGCGGCAGCCCGAGCGCCGAAGGCGGCACCGACGGCGTGGTGGAGGGCGGGCGCTGGTCGTCAACCTGCACGCTGGCCGCGGCCAGCCTGTTGAGCTTGAGCGTGCCATGCAGCAGCGACCAGGGCTGCCAGGCCAGCGTGACGTCCCGCACGTCCACACGCAAGCCGTCCCGCTGCCATACCAGCTGGTCGACATGCCCGCCGGCGCGCAGCGAACCCGTGACGCGTTCGGCGCTCAGCGGCTGCGACCGACCTATCCAGCCCAGCGCGGTGGCCAGCGAGCCGTCGGTGCCGGCCCACCACCACAGGCCTGCCGTGGCGCTGACGGCCAGAACGGCCACGCTGCCCGCGGCCCACGCGGCGGCGCGCCACCGGCGCCGCGGCGGGCGGGCCGGTTCAGGCGGATTCGCTGAGGTGGCGGGCGTGTACATCAGAAAACAAATCCCACGCTGACGTGCAGGCGCAGCCGTTTGACCTTGACACCGTAAGCCAGGTCAATCTGCAAAGGCCCGATCGGGCTTCTCCAGCGAACACCTGTGCCAAGGCCGACGGAGGGGCGCAGGTCACGCGGCTTGTCGGCAACGGCACCGGCGTCCAGAAACACCGTGTTTTCCCATTCGCTGGGGCGGCCATCGATCATCAGGGGGCGTTGCCATTCGACGCTGCCGACCGCCATGTAACGGCCGGGCCCGACCACCCCATTGGCCAGCGGAATGCCGATGTCGCGGTAGCCGTAGCCGCGCACCGTGTTGTCGCCACCGGTGCGAAACAGCTGGGCGCTCGGGATGCGGGCCGCGTCTTTGGCCAGCACGGCGCCGCCTTCTGCGCGCATGGCAATACGCCCGCGCCCCAGCGTTTGAATGCCCAGCCAGCGGCCGGTCGTGCGGGTAAAAGGCTGGCGATTTTCGCCCAGCGTGGTGCCGGCGCCCAGCTCGAATCCCAGGCCGTAGCCATTGCTGGGAAAAGGCAGGCTGTTGAAATAGCGGCCGGTCCAGACGTAGTTGGCCGTCAGCGCCGAGCCGTCGCCGGTATCGGCCGCCGAATTGCCCAGCAGGCCTGTGCCATGGACATTGGCCCGATCGTATTGCAGGTAGATATTGCGGTCGATGCGATCACCGGCCTGCGTGCGGCCAAAGCGCAGCCGCTGGGCCTGGGTGATCAGTTCGTTGTCGTCGATGCGTTCGGTACGGCCCAGGGCGACCCAGCGCCAGCTGGCTTCGTCGGGGATGGAGGTCCATTCGGTTTGCGCGAACGGGTCTTTTTTCTCAAGCTGCAATTTGGTGACGGCACGCCAGCCTATGCCGGGTACGCGCTGGTGGGTGTGTTCCACGGATGCCCGCGGCCCGCTGTCGGTGGTCGCACCCACGCCCAGGATGACTTTTTGCAGCCTGGCTTCACGCACCTGCACCTGAACCGGCGCGGCCTGCGGGTCGCTGGCGGGGTCGACAAAAATATAGGCCGAATCGAAGTAACCGCTGGACGCCAGCCGCTGCTGGGCCTCCACCAGCTGGCTCTGGTCATAGACCGCACCCGCATTCAGGCGGGCCAGCCGCGGCACCAGCAGCGGGTCATAACGTTGGATGCCGGTGACCTCCATAGGGCCCAGGCGGTACAGCGGGCCTGAGTCGAGCTGGAGTGTCAGGTGGGCGGTGCGGGCCGGCGCATCCACATCGGCCAGGCTGTCGGCCAGTTTTCCGGCCGGGTAGCGCCTGGCCACCAGCTTGCGCAGGGCCTGTGTCTTGGCGCCATCCCAGGCCTCCTGGGTAAAGCGCTGGCCGGTGGGCAGGCGCCAGTCGCGCCGGATTTCTGCACGCTGGGCAATGGCATCAGGATCCGGTGATTCGGCAATATCTCCCGCGAAGTTGATGGCGACGGGGCCCGTCAGGGTGGCTTCGCCGGGATCCACCGCCACCACGATGGTGGGTCGTTCATTGAGGCCGCCTTCACGCGTGATGCGAATGTCGGGGCTGAAGAAACCCAGCGTGCCCACAAGGTTGCGCACATTGCGCTCGGCCAGCACGATCAGGCGCGCCAGTTCCGCCTCGTCCAGATCGGTCACTGCGCGGTAGCGCTGCAGTTCGAGGTGTTTTTCGAGCAGTTCGCGCACCGCTGGCGGGGCTCGCACGGCAATGTCGAAGGCGGTGACTTCCTGCCCGGCGCTGGTGGGGCCGACGGCGCCTTCCGGCGTCGGGGCCGGCCTTACCTTTTCGGGTGGGGGTTCGGGCGCGGGGGAGGTTTGCGTGACGCCGGACGGCGGCGTTGATAGCGTGGGACGCGTGGGCGAAGCGGGGATGACGGCACTGGCCGGCTGTGCCGGCGCGGCGGTTTGGGCCCTGGCCACGGTCGCAGGAGACATCGCCAACAAGGCGAGAAGGGGGAGCAGGGCGGCGAATGCAAGGCCTGCAGTGGTCAGCCCTTGCGGGGTGGCCGTCCGCGCGCAGCAGGTACGGGGGGTGGTCACGGCCCCGAGTTTACTTGAGCACTACTTGGAGAGCAGACGCATCGCCTCTTCAAGGCCCTTGATGGTCAGCGGATACATGCGCTGGCCCATCAGCTGCTGAATCACGCTGATGCTCTGGCGGTATTGCCAGACGCCCTGCGGCTCCGGATTGATCCAGGCGAACTTCGGAAAGGCGTTGGTCAGGCGCTGTAGCCATTCGGCGCCGGCTTCCTCGTTGTTGTATTCCACGCTGCCGCCGGGCTGCAGTATTTCGTAGGGGCTCATGGTGGCGTCGCCCACGAAAATCAGCTTGTAGTCCTTGTTGTACTTGCGGATGATGTCCCAGGTCGGAAATTTTTCGGCGAAGCGGCGGCGATTGTTCTTCCACATGAAGTCGTAGACGCAGTTGTGGAAGTAATAGAACTCCAGGTGCTTGAACTCGGCCTTCACGGCGGAGAACATTTCCTCGACCCGGTGGATGTGCTCGTCCATGGTGCCGCCCACGTCCATCAGCAGCAGCACCTTCACGTTGTTGTGGCGCTCGGGCACCATCTTGATGTCCAGCCAGCCGGCGTTGGCGGCTGTTGATTTGATGGTGTCGTCCAGGTCCAGTTCCTCCTGGTTGCCCTGGCGGGCGAACTTGCGCAGGCGGCGCAGCGCGACCTTGATGTTGCGCGTGCCCAGTTCCTGCGTGTCGTCGTAATCCTTGTAGGCGCGCTGGTCCCAGACCTTCACCGCGCTCCTTTTGCGGCTTTTTTCCTGGCCTATGCGTATGCCCTGAGGGTTGAAGCCATTGGCGCCAAACGGCGAGGTGCCGCCGGTGCCTATCCATTTGCTGCCGCCTTCGTGGCGCTCCTTTTGCTCTTCAAAGCGCTTCTTCAGCGCTTCCATGAGCTCGTCCCAGCCCATTTTTTCGATCTTGGCCTTGTCCTCGGGGCTGAGTTCCAGCTCCAGGTTCTTGCGCAACCATTCGAGCGGAATCTCCTTGGTGAAATCGGCGATCATTTCCACGCCCTTGAAGTAGCTGGCGAAGGCGCGGTCAAACTTGTCGTAGTGTTTTTCGTCCTTCACCAGCACGGTGCGGCTGAGGTAGTAGAAGTCGTCAATCTTGTAGGCGCCTTCACCGCCGCTGGATTCGTGCTTTTCGCTGTTCGGGCCAACGACACCGACCTCCAGCGCTTCAAGCAGCATCAGGTACTCCTTGACGGACACCGGCAGTTTGGCCGAGCGCAGCGTGTAGAAGAAGTCGATCAGCATGGCAGTCTCAATGACGCGGCTTGTCGAGCAGGTACAGCAGTTGCGCCTTCACCTCGGGCCATTCGCCGGCGCGCAGGCTGTACATGACGGTATCGCGAATGGTGCCGTCGCGGCGCAGCGCGTGGCCGCGGATCACGCCGTCCTTGCGGGCGCCCAGCCGCTCAATGGCGCGTTGTGAGGCGTGGTTGAAGTTGTCGGTGCGCCAACCGACCACATGGCAGCCCAGGGTCTCAAACGCATGCGTGAGCATCAACAGCTTGCAGGTGGTGTTGACATGCGTGCGCTGGCAGCGTGCGGCGTACCAGGTGTAGCCAATCTCGACGCGCTTGAGGGCCGGCACGATGTCGTGGTAGCTCGTAGAGCCCAGCACCTCGCCGCTGTCCGCATCGGTGACGGCAAAAGCCAGGCGGTTGGTGGTCTGCAGCGCGGTTTCGATGTATTCGCGCGTCTCGTACGGTTCGGGCACCGAGGTGATGCGCAGCTTCCACAGCTCGCCATCGGCGGCGGCGGCTTTCAGTCCGGCTTCATGTTCAAGTCCCAGTGGCACAAGCCGCACGCCGCGTGCTTGCAGGGTGACGGGTTCGACAAACGCCATGCTCAATTCTCCTTATCGGGCTTCTGGCGGTTTCTCCAGCGGCGGGCGATCTGCAGGCCCAGGCCGCCGCCCAGGCCCACCAGCACTATGCCGCCTATGGCGCTGTTGCCGTAGCCTTGCGCAAAAATGTCCAGGCCCAGCAGCTGGCCGGCCCAGTAGCCTATGAGTGCACCGCCTATAAAGCCAATGGCGTCCGACAGGCCTTCAAGCAGCAATGATCTCTGGTCCATGGATGGGTCTTCGGTTTCAGCGGTTGTTGCGTTGCATGAACACCAGTTTCTCAAACAGCGTCACGTCCTGTTCGTTCTTGAGCAGCGCGCCTACCAGCGGCGGCACCGCCACTTTTTCGTCCCGGCTTTGCAAGGCCTCCAGCGGAATGTCCTCGGCCACCAGCAGTTTGAGCCAGTCGAGCAGTTCGCTGGTCGATGGTTTCTTTTTCAGGCCGGGCAGATGACGCACGTCATAAAAAGTCTTCATGGCCGCCGCCAGCAGTTCTTTCTTGAGGTCGGGGAAATGCACGTCCACGATTCTCTTCATGGTGTCGGCGTCGGGGAACTTGATGTAGTGGAAAAAGCAGCGCCGCAAAAAAGCATCGGGCAGTTCTTTTTCGTTGTTGGAGGTGATGAACACCAGCGGCCGGTGTTTGGCCCTGATGAGTTCACGCGTCTCGTACACGTAAAACTCCATGCGGTCGATTTCGCGCAGCAGGTCATTGGGGAATTCGATGTCGGCCTTGTCGATCTCATCGATCAGCAGCGCCACCGGCTGCTCCGAGGTGAAGGCCTGCCAGAGCACGCCCTTGACGATGTAGTTGTGGATGTCCTTGACCTTTTCGCCGCCATCGACGGTACTTAGCTGCGAATCGCGCAGGCGCGACACGGCGTCGTATTCGTAGAGGCCTTGCTGCGCCTTGGTGGTGGACTTGATGTGCCACTGCAGCAGCGGAAGGTTCAGGGCCTGCGCCACTTCCTCGGCCAGCATGGTTTTTCCGGTGCCCGGTTCGCCCTTGACCAGCAGCGGCTTTTTCAGCGCGGCGGAGGCATTGACGGCCAGCATCAGGTCCTGGGTGGCGACGTAGTTTTTTGAGCCTTGAAATTTCATGTTCATGGGTCAGCAGCGTGAGAGGTGAGACGGAAATTGAGCGGGCCCTGGTGCGGGGTGCCGGCAATGCATGCCCGGCTTCGACGAGCCCAGATATAATCCAAGGTTGTTTTATACGATGAATTCTCACCGGATTGTGCGCGCAAAATGAATAAGCTGTTCACCACGATATTCGCTGTAGCTGTCTCATGTGTGACGGCGTCAAGCCTTGCCCAGGAGATCAAGGGCGACGCCAAGGCCGGCGAAACCAAGAACGCCATGTGCATCGGGTGCCACGGCATCAAGGGCTACCAGGCTTCCTTTCCCGAGGTCTACAAAGTACCCATGATCTCCGGCCAGGGGGCCAAGTACATCATCGCTGCGCTCAACGAGTACAAAAAAGGTGAGCGCAAGCATCCCACCATGCGCGACATCGCCGCGTCCCTGTCGGATCAGGACATGGCCGACCTCGCCGCCTACTATGGTGCGCATGGCGTGGTGGCCGGTGCCGCCGTGCCGGCCACGCCCAGCAAAGCGCCCAGCCCTGAGGTCCAGGCCTTGCTGAACAAGGCCAATTGCGCGTCTTGCCACGGCGCCAATTTCAGCAGCCCCATCGATCCGGCCTATCCCAAGATCGGCGGCCAGCATGCGGACTACCTGTTTGTGGCACTCAAGGCCTACAAGACTGAGCACAACCCCAAGGTCGGTCGTGGCAACGCCATCATGGGCGGCATGGCCAAGCAATTCAGCAACGCAGAACTCAAGTTGCTGGCCAACTACCTGTCGTCGGTGGACGGTGAGCTGAAGGTTGTTCCGCAGAGCCACTTCCGCTGAGCCGGGAACAAGCCCATTTAAAAAAGCCGCTGCTTCAGCGGCTTTTTTATTGGCGTGAACAGGCCCTAGTCGCGGGTCGCGCGGCGCTGCACGCAGTCTATATATGCCGCGCCATCGGGCGGGCGGCCCGAGCGCTGGCTTTCCCAGACCATTTGCCCCAGACAGTCCATGGTCTCATGGTGCGCGTCATGCAGGGAGTCGCGCCTGGCGGTCAGCAGCTCCACCGCCTGGCGGATGCCGCGCGGCTGGTCGATGGAGCATTGCTCGCTGATGGTCAGGTGCATGGACAGGTGCAGGAAGGGATTGGTTTTACCGCCTTCCACGTCGTACATTTTTTCCAGCGCAGCATCCGCATCGGCAAAGTCCGCGTGGTATTCGGGGTGTTCATCCAGCCACTGGCTTGCTATGGTTTCTATAGCTTCCAGCGGTTGCCCTGAGCGGGCTTTGGCATAAACTGAGCAGAAAAATCGGCGAACGTCGGCTTGCGAGGGCGTGAACATGGCCTGAGCGTATCACGCGATGGTTTCCCGCTGCCGGCGAGGTGGTTTCGTATATGTGCCTCATCGGCGGCGCGCGCCGGCCACGTCCTACAGACAACGCCCGCGGCTTTGCCTACAGTACGCTTCAAGGTGGCGCAGTTCCGGGGCAGGGCCATCCAGGGACCCACAAGCCCGGCGAGGAGATTTCAATGAACGCAGCACGCATTGCCGGAATTATTTTGATCGTGGCCGGACTGGCCGGCTTTTTCACCGGTGGTTTCAGCTTCACCAAAAACACCACCGCGGCCAAAATCGGACCCATTGAGCTGTCGGTGCAGGAAAAAGAATCCGTCAACATTCCGAAGTGGTTGAGCCTGGGGGCCGTGGCTTTGGGCGCGATCGTGCTGGTGGCGGGCTTTCGTAAATCCTGAGCGTCCCTGATGCAGTGGGTGGCTTGTCCAGCCGCGCCAGCCGTCACTTGTGGGGCGCGTGTTTTGGCGGCTTCAGTTGCGCTGAGCGCCCAGCAGGCGGGAAATGGTTTGTGCGGCCGTGAGCAGTTGCGGCAGCATGCTTGCCTGCATCACCTTGGCGCTGGTCCGGTTGGCCTGGCCGCTGATGTTCAAGGCCGCGACGGTCTGGCCGGCCCGGTTGGTGATCGGTGCCGCCATGGACACCATGCCTTCCTCGAGTTCCTGATCCACCAGCGCCCAGCCCTGCCGGCGAACCTGGGCGATGCGCGCCGCCAGCTCATCGATGTCGGTTACCGTGTGTTTGGTGCGCGCTGTCCGTTTTGAGGCTTGCAGGCGCTGCATGAGTTCATTTTCCGGCAGCGCCGAGAGCAGCATGCGTCCCAGCGAAGTGCAATAGGCCGGCAATCGCGAGCCCACGTTCAGGCTGATGCTCATGATCTTGTGCGTGGGCACGCGTATCACATACACGATGTCCGTCCCGTCAAGCACGGCCGCCGAGCATGACTCCTTCACCTGCTCGACCAGGGTCTCCATCACCGGCTCGGCCAGGTTCCAGATCGGCATCGACGAGAGGTAGGCAAAGCCCAGGTCCAGGATGCGCGGGGTCAGGCGGAACAGCTTGCCGTCGCTGTCCACATAGCCCAGGGTTTGCAGCGTCAGCAGAATCCGGCGGGCGCCGGCGCGCGTGAGGCCGCTGCGCCCGGCCACTTCGGTGAGGGTTTGCAGGGGCGACTCGGCGCTGAAGGTGCGAATCACCTCCAGCCCCCGCGCAAAGGACTGAACATAGCTGTCGCCCGGCGCGGGCGTGGTGCGGGGTGCTGCGCTGATGTCGGATGTTGCGCTGGGGGGTTGGGTTGCCATCATGGACAAAATCTCCTAGAATTCATTATACGAACTCTTGTTCTAATGTCGAACAAATTTAGCCGGCGCAGCCTGATTTCCGGGTTTGCTCCATGCGCACGGTGTGTCGCGTTTTTTTTTGCCCCTTTGGAGACTATTGAATGATCAACAAGATTGCCCGTTCCGTTGCCGATGCGCTGGCGGACGTGAAAGACGGTTCCACCGTGCTGATTGGTGGCTTTGGCACCGCCGGCATTCCCAATGAGCTGATTGACGGCCTGATTGAACAAGGCGCCAAAGACCTGACGGTGGTCAACAACAACGCCGGCAATGCCGAGGTCGGCTTGGCCGCTCTGCTCAAGGCCGGGCGGGTGCGAAAAATCATCTGCAGCTTTCCGCGCCAGGCCGACAGTCAGGTGTTTGACGGGCTGTACCGCAGTGGCCAGCTGGAGCTGGAACTGGTGCCGCAAGGCAATCTGGCCGAACGCATTCGCGCAGCCGGTGCGGGCATCGGCGCCTTCTTCTGCCCCACGGGCTTCGGCACGCAGCTGGCGGGTGACCGCGAAACGCGAGAGATCGACGGCAAGCAGTACGTGCTCGAGTACCCGATCCATGGCGACGTGGCGCTGATCAAGGCCGAGAAGGGGGACCGCTGGGGCAACCTCAGCTACCGCAAGGCCGCACGCAACTTCGGGCCTGTGATGGCGATGGCCGCAGGCCGCACCATCGCGACCGTGCATGAAGTCGTCGAGCTGGGCGAGATGGATCCCGAAGCCATCATCACCCCGGGCATCTTCGTTCACCAGATCGTCAAGATCGACCGCGTGGCCACGCAGGCCGGCGGCTTCAAGAAGGCAGCATGACCATGAGCTATCAAAAACGTACCAAAGACCAGCTCGCCGCCCGCGTGGCGCAGGACATCTTCGACGGCGCGGTCGTGAACCTCGGCATCGGGCAACCGACGCTGGTCGCGAACCACCTGCCGGAAGGCCGCGAAGTCATCCTGCACAGCGAAAACGGCATCCTGGGCATGGGCCCCGCGCCGGTCGAAGGCGAGGAGGACTACGACCTCATCAACGCCGGCAAGCAGCCGGTCACGCTGCTCAAGGGCGGCGCATTCTTCCACCACGCCGACAGCTTCGCGATGATGCGCGGCGGCCACCTCGACATCTGCGTGCTGGGCGCCTTCCAGGTCTCCGCCACGGGTGACCTGGCCAACTGGAGCACCGGTGAGCCCGGCGCCATTCCGGCCGTGGGCGGCGCCATGGACCTGGCGATAGGCGCCAAGCAGACCTGGGTGATGATGGATTTGCTGACCAAAAAAGGCGAGAGCAAGGTGGTGGCGCAGTGCACTTATCCGCTCACCGGCATTGCCTGCGTCAAGCGCATTTACTCCGAACTGGCGACGCTGGAATGCACGCCGCAAGGCCTCAAGCTCATCGACAAGGTGGAAGGCCTGGAGCACGCGGAGCTGGAAAAACTCATAGGCCTGCCTGTGGCAGTCTGATTTCCTGTGGCCTGATCCCCCCTGATCACCGCCTGTTGTAACCCTTTTTCATCGAGAACCCCATGACCCAAGCTTTCATTTGCGATGCCATCCGTACCCCCTTCGGCCGCTACGGCGGCGCCCTGAGCAGCGTGCGCGCCGACGACCTGGGCGCGGTGCCTATCAAGGCGCTGATGGCGCGCAATCCGAACGTGGACTGGGCGGCCGTCACCGACGTGATCTATGGCTGCGCCAACCAGGCCGGCGAAGACAACCGCAACGTGGCGCGCATGTCCAGCCTGCTGGCCGGCCTGCCCATCGAAGTGCCCGGCGCCACCGTGAACCGCCTGTGCGGCTCCGGCCTGGATGCCGTGGGCACGGCGGCGCGTGCCATCAAGTCCGGCGAGGCCGGCCTGATGATTGCCGGCGGCGTGGAAAGCATGAGTCGCGCCCCGTTCGTGATGCCCAAGGCCGAGTCGGCTTTCAGCCGCAACAACGCCGTGTACGACACCACCATAGGCTGGCGCTTTGTCAACAAGCTGATGAAGGCCCAGTACGGCGTGGATTCCATGCCCGAAACCGCCGAGAACGTCGCCACCGACTTCAAGATCGAACGCGAAGCCCAGGACCGCATGGCGCTTGCCAGCCAGCTCAATGCCGTGGCGGCGCAAAAGGCCGGCCACCTGGCCCGCGAAATCGTCGCGGTGTCGGTGCCGCAGAAAAAGGGCGACGCCATCGTGGTGGACAAGGACGAGCACCCGCGCGAAACCAGTCTCGAAGCGCTGGCCAAGTTGAAGGGCGTGGTGCGCCCTGACGGCAGCGTGACCGCCGGCAACGCCTCGGGCGTGAACGACGGCGCTTGCGCCCTGCTGCTGGCCGGCGAAGCCAGTGCCGCCAAGTACGGCCTGACGCCGCGTGCCCGTGTGGTCGGCATGGCCACGGCCGGTGTGGCGCCGCGCATCATGGGCTTCGGCCCCACGCCCGCTACGCTGAAAGTGCTGGCGCAAACCGGCATCACGCTGGAGCAGCTCGACGTGATCGAGCTCAACGAAGCCTTTGCCGCCCAGGGACTGGCCGTGCTGCGCGCGCTGGGCCTGAAGGACGACGACGCCCGCGTCAACGCCTGGGGCGGTGCGATTGCGTTGGGCCATCCGCTGGGTGCCAGCGGTGCGCGCCTGGCCACCACGGCCGTCAACCGCCTGCACGCCACCGGCGGCCGCTACGCCCTGTGCACCATGTGCATTGGTGTGGGCCAGGGTATTGCCGTGATTCTGGAACGTGTCTGAAGCGCCGGCCTTGGCCCCCAGCCATCCCATTTCCGGTAATTTCTCGAGTCTTTGACATGGCGCCCTTGATGAAGCCCGCCCGTTCAAGCCGCCGAGCCCTGCTGATGGCGTCGCTGGCATCCCTGACCCTTCCGGCATGGGCCCAGGACGCCAGACCCATCAAGATCATCGTGCCGTTTGCGCCCGGCGGGGGCAACGATGTGTTTGCGCGCCAGATGGCCAGGAGTCTGGGCGAGATGCGCAAGCAGGGCATCATCGTGGAGAACAAGCCGGGAGCCGGCGGCAACCTGGGGACGGAACAGGTGGTGCGCAGTCCGGCGGATGGCACGACGCTGCTGCTGGGCCACTCCGGCACGATCTCCATCAATCCGGCACTGTACAAACAGGCCAGGTTTGACCCTCGCAAAGACCTGGTTCCCGTCGCCATGTTTGCCTCGTCGGCACTGGTGCTGGTGGTGCCGGCCTCGTCGAATGTCAAAACGGTCGCCGAGCTGGTGGCCCTGGCCAGGTCACGCCCCGGCGAACTCAATTACGCGTCCAGCGGCAGCGGAACCGGTGGCCATCTCACGGGCGAGCTGTTCGAGGAAAAGAGCGGCGTGAAAATCAGCCATGTCCCCTACAAGGGCACGAATCCGGCCCTGACGGATCTGGTCGGCGCCCAGGTGCAGATGATGTTCAGTGTCATCCCGCCGGCGCTGGCCCTGGTCAAGAGCGGCCGCCTGCGGGCGCTGGCCGTCACCAGCAGCAAGCGCCTGCCTTCGCTGCCGGACGTGCCCACCCTGGCCGAATCCGGCGTTCCAGGGCTTGCCGGGTTTGAAAGCACGCTGACCTACGGCATCCTCGCGCCGCGCGGGACGCCCGAGGCCTTGGTCAGGGAAATGTCCGAACAGATGCTCAAGGTCGCCGCGACCGCCGATTTCCAGTCCCGGCTGGGTGTGGAGGGCGCGGTGCCGCTGCTGGGCGGTTCCGCTGACTATGCGGCCCTGATCCGCAAAGAAAGCACCAAGTGGGCCGAGGTCGTGAAGATCTCTGGCGCCACGGTCGAATAGGCAAGCCACGCGCGGGATTCCCTGCGTGTGGTTTTGAATCGCCGCGCGCGACGCTGTCCGCAAGGCCTCCCATGAAAGAAACCATGAGCAAGCAAGAAGTTACGCTGGTCACGGGCGCCAGTTCGGGCATTGGCCGCGCCATCGCCGAAGCCCTGCTGGCACAGGGCCGCCATGTGGTCAACCTTGACTATGTGCTGCCCGACTGGAGCCATCCGAACCTTGCCTCCTACCAGGCCGACCTGACCAAGGAAGCGTCCACGCGTGAGCGTGCCGCCGAAATTGCCGCCAGCTACAAGGTCACGGCGCTGGTCAATAACGCCGGCGCGACTCGCCCCGGCACCATAGACACGGCCACCACGGCCTCGCTCGATGACGTGGTGGGCCTGCACCTGCGCGCCGTCATGCTGCTGACGCAGGCTTTTCTTCCCAGCTTGCGTGCCTCGGGCCAGGGCCGCATCGTCAACATGTCCTCGCGCGCCGCTTTGGGCAAGGCGGACCGCATCGTGTATTCGGCCACCAAGGCCGGCATGATAGGCATGACGCGCACGCTGGCCATGGAGCTGGGGCGCGACGGCATTACCGTGAACGCCATAGGCCCCGGGCCCATCGCCACCGAACTGTTTCGCAAGAGCAACCCCGAGGGCGCGCCGCAAACGCAGCGCATCCTGGACAGCATTGCGGTGGGGCGCATGGGCACGGCAGAGGACGTGGCGCGCGCGGCAATGTTCTTCCTGTCGCCCGACAACGGCTTTGTGACCGGCCAGGTGCTCTACGTGTGCGGTGGCACCACCCTGGGGGTGGCGCCGATCTGATTTTTCGCCCCTCTGCTGGGGCCTCTCCCATCCCGGTTTCACGCGTGCGGTCCACAGGATCAGCCTGTGCGTGACCGGGGCTTTCTCTCTCGTTACCTTGAAAGACTTCTCCATGTCCCGCTTTTCCACTTCCGATCGCCGTCAATTCGCACTGCGCAGCCTGACCGCCGCCGTGGCCCTGGGCGCCGGCCTGCTGGCCGCCATGCCCGCGGCCGCACAAGCGGCCTACCCCAGCAAGCCCATCACCGTGATCGTGCCTTTCTCCGCGGGCGGCACCACCGACATTCTGGCGCGCATCGTGGGCCAGGCCTTGACGGCGGAGTTGGGCCAGTCCGTGATCATCGACAACCGCGCCGGCGCGGGCGGCAACATTGGCGGGCAGGCCGCGGCCCGCTCGCCTGCCGACGGCTACACCCTGTTCATGGGCACGGTCGGCACGCATGCGATCAATGCGGCACTCTACAAAAAAATGCCCTTCGACCCGATCAAGGACTTCACGCCCCTGACCCGCGTGGCCAATGTGCCCAACCTGCTGGTGGCCAACCCGGCGCAGCCCTTCAAGACCGTGAAGGAGCTGATCGCCTATGCCAAGGCCCATCCCGGCCAGCTGAACTTCGGCTCCTCGGGCAATGGCAGCTCCATCCACCTGTCGGGCGAGCTGTTCAAGACCATGGCCAAGGTCGACATGCAGCATGTGCCTTACAAGGGCAGCGCGCCGGCAGTGACCGACCTGCTGGGCAACCAGATCGCCATCATGTTCGACAACATGCCCTCGGCCATCCAGCATGTGCGCTCGGGCAAATTGCGTCCCATCGCCGTGACCACCGCCAAGCGCTCGCCGGAACTGCCCAACGTGCCGACCATCGCCGAAGCCGGCGTGCCCGGCTATGAGGCCACCTCGTGGTTCGGCCTGTTCGCGCCCGCCGGTACGCCGCCTGCCGTGGTCAGCAAGCTGAACAGCGCCATCGTCAAGGTACTGGCCAAGGCCGACGTCAAGAAGAAAATCAACGAGCAGGGCGCCGAGGTGTACAGCGAAACGCCCGAGCAGTTCTCCGCCTTCATCCAGAAGGAGTCGCTGAAGTGGGGCAAGGTGGTGCATGAGTCCGGCGCCAGCGTGGACTGAGGCTGACTGCTTCCATTTCTACTTCAACACGGTATGTCGCTGCGCCCCCCTTGCCGTGATGTAGCACTGTCTGCGGGAGCGCGCCTGATCTCGCATTGAATAAGAAATGGCATAAACACCGGGCCCTGGCACGGCCCGTGGCGCCATGCGCTGCCAGCGGCTGCATCGGCCGCTGGCAGCGCATGGCGGTTATTCTTGGACGGTTTTGTCGGCGGCTGCGGATGGCGGGCTTTCACCAGCGATTCCTGCAGCGGCTTTTGCTATTGATTTGGTAGCTGCCTGCGCCCGATTCTATTGGGCTAAAGGCATATCTGGTTCCTAATATGGCCTTTCCGCTGATCACCGACCCTTTTTTCTACGCCGTGGCCATTCCTGCCGTGCTGATGCTGGGCGTCAGCAAAAGCGGCTTTGGCGCGGGTTTTGGCTCGCTCGCCGTGCCGGTGATGGCGCTGGCTGTCACGGTGCCGCAGGCGGCCGCGATCTTGATGCCGCTGCTGCTGATGATGGACCTGCTGGGGCTGGCGGCCTTCCGCAAGGACTTCGATATGAAGTTTCTGCGCTTCCTGATTCCCTTCGGCCTGGTGGGCACGGTCGTCGGTGCGCTGCTGTTCAGGGTGCTCGATGCCAAGGTGGTGGCCGGCATCGTGGGGGTATTCACCTTGCTGTTTTTGGCGCAGCGACTGCTGTTTCCGCCCCGGCCCGGCAGCCCGCCGCCGCCGACATGGCTGGGGGCGATATTGACCGTGACCTCCGGTTTCACCAGTTTTGTCTCCCACGCCGGCGGCCCGCCGCTGAGCGCCTATGTCATTCCGCTGCGCCTGTCGCCCGTCAAGTTCACCGCCACCATGGCGTGTTTCTTTTTTGTGATCAACCTCTCGAAGTGGATTCCCTATGCCTGGCTGGGCCTGCTGGACCTGCGCAACATGGCGACCTCGCTGCTACTGCTGCCCCTGGCACCTGTCGGCGTGTGGATGGGGGTGCGCCTGGCCAAAAGCATCAGCCCGCTCTGGTTTTACCGCTTTCTTTACCTGGGCATGTTCCTCACCGGCGTCAAGCTGCTGTGGGACGGCATGCACTGAGGGCCTTTGGCCCTGGCAGGGCTGTTTGTGTGACATTTGTCATGGCTGGCTGGTATTTTTCGGCCACTTTCAGGAAAATGGCGACCCGGCTAAAGCTTATGTCTTATAAGGGCTGCTGCTTTCCGTTTTAAGTCCCGGCGGGCTTGTCCATTCCTACCATCCCCATGCGTCCGAAGAAACTTGGCCGATACAACCTCATCCGTGTGCTCGGCAAGGGGGCGATGGGTTTGGTGTACGAGGGGCGCGATCCCCATCTGGATCGCCGCGTGGCGATCAAGACCATCCAGGTTGAAAACCTGTCGGTCGAGGCCGCGATGGAATACGAGCAGCGCTTTCGCACCGAGGCGCGGTCGGCGGCGCGCCTGCAGCACCCGAACATCGTCAGTGTCTACGACGCAGGCCGCGATGGCGACATCGCCTTTCTGGTCATGGAATTCATCCAGGGGAGCGACCTCAAGCACCACCTGGACCAGGGCGAGGTTTACACGCTGGGGCAGACGCTGGCCATCATGGGCGACCTGCTGTCGGCGCTGGACTACGCGCACTGGCAAAACATCGTCCACCGCGACATCAAGCCCGCCAATCTGCTGATCGAAGCCGGCGGACGGGTCAAGCTTGCGGATTTCGGGGTGGCGCGCATCCAGGACTCGGGCGAGGCCACGCGCACGCAGGGCTCCCTGGTGGGCACGCTCAAATACATGTCGCCGGAGCAGGTGCAGGGCCGCTCGATTGACGCCCGGGCCGACCTCTTTGCTGCGGGCATCGTGCTGTACCAGTTGCTCACGGGCCAGCGGCCGTTTGATGGCGCCAACGACTTTGCCATCATCCAGCAAATCATCGGGCATAGCCCGGCACCGCCGTCCTCGGTCAATCCTCAATTGCCGCCCGCTGTTGACGCCGTGCTGGCCCGGGCGCTGGCCAAGTCGCGCGAGCAGCGCTTTGCCGACGCGCAGGAATTCGCCACCGCACTGCGGGCGGCCACAACAGAGGTTTCCGAGAGCACGCTGGTGCTGCCGGTAGCCACGCCCGGGTCGGCCCATGCCACCTGGAGCGCCACCCGGCGAAGCGGCGAAGCCCAGGTGGGTGCGTTGCCGGGGGGCAGCACGGCTGTGCCGACGGTGACGCAGGAACTCGAGCTGGTTTACTGGAAAGACATCAAGGACTCGGCCGACAGCGAAGACATCCAGGGTTTCCTGGCCCGATTCCCGGCCGGCATTTACGCCGGGCTGGCGCGCCGCCGGTTGAAGACGATCGGCGCGCTGGCGGGCGAGGGCGCAGACAGCGGTTCGCACTCGGGCCCGGAAACGGTGATCATGCCGCGATCGGTGTCCGGGGAGGAGCGCACCGTGCTCATGCCGGGAAGCGCTGGCGCGGGCATGTTGGCGGCGCTCCCGGAGCCGCCTGGCCATGCCTGGATGCCGCCCGAAGAGGGTGCCGAGGGTAGCGCGGGTAAGAGGCCATCGCTGGAACGCACTCTGCCTCTGCCGGTGGCGCCCGCGGCCGCCTCCCGGGACGCGAAGGTTTCGGTGTCGGCGACTCGCCCACAGCCCAGCTCCCGGCCTTGGGGCTGGGCCCTGGCCGGTATCGTCGGTGTCGTGCTGATGGCGGGTGCCGGCATGGGCCTCAAGCGCCTGTCAAGGCCGGGCACGCCGTTGGCCGCGCCATTTGCCGTGCCGGCCGCTGCATCCTCAGCGGGGCTGGAAACCGGACCGGCCGAAGCGCTGCCACCGCTGGCGTCCGCTCCGCCGGCGCCAGACCCCGCGGCCTCGAAACCGCCTGAACCTGTGGCGGCGAGGAAATCTGCGCCTGATCAAGACCGGCCGGCCAGACGGGCACAGGCCGGTGTGGCCGCTGGCGCGGCAATGCCGCGGCACTTTGAGCACGCCGTGTCCGCCGCCGCCCATCCGCGGCAGGCCTGCGAAAGCCGCATGCTCATCGCCTTTCAGATATGCATGGCCGAGCAGTGCGCCAAGCCGGCCTTTGCCCATCATCCGGTATGCGTGGAGCGGCGCGCCATGGAGCAGCGGCGGCGCGACGCCGAGATAAGCCGGTAGCCACCTGCTGTTGCTATTAAAAGCATAGCTGATTGCGGCTGCCCATCAAGGGCTGCAGCCGCGTTTTGCTAATAGTTCAGTCATGCCAGCGGACGGGCCCGCGCTGCCTCAGCTGCTCGCGCTCCTGCGCCATCTGCTCTTCCAGTTGCAGGCGTCCCTGCGTGGCCACGGCGATGACCTTGGTGCGGTCTTTGCGGTGCGGGTACATCTGCTCGAACAATTCAAGGTTGTGCTGGCGAAAGCGCATGGCGGTCTGCCGTGCCTCGTGCGGCGGCTGGCCCAGCAGCTCCAGCACGGTGCGGGCGCTGCGCAGGCTGGACTCGAACACCTCGCGCTCCACCCGCATCACACCGCGGTCGCGCAGCGCATTCCAGTGCGTCACGTCGCGGGCGCGCGCCACGATCTGCAGGTGCGGAAAGTGCTCCCGCACCAGGTCCACGATCTTCAGCGACTGCTCCATGCTGTCCACCGACAGCACCAGGATCTTGGCGCTGGCGGCGCCGGCCGTGCGCAGCAGGTCCAGGCGCGTGGCATCGCCGTAGAAGACGCGGTAGCCGAAGGCGCGCACGGTTTCAACCATGTCGGCGTCGTGTTCCAGCACGGTGGCGGGAATGCCCTGGGCCAGCAGCATGCGGCCGATGATCTGGCCGTAGCGGCCAAAGCCGGCAATGATGATGGGCGCGTCCTGCGGCTCGGAGATTTCTTCGAGCTGCGGTGTGTCGCAGTTGGCCCAGCGCGGCAGCAGCAGCTTGTCGGCGGCCAGCAGCAGCAGCGGGCTGATCAGCATGGACAGCGCCACCGCGCCTATCAGCAGCGAGGCCGTCTCGGCAGAAAACACCCGGGCGCCTGCCGCGGCCTGGAACACCACAAAGGCAAATTCCCCGCCTTGGGCCAGCAGCACGGCAACCACCGGGCGCTCCTGGTAAGGCAGTTTCATGAGGGCGGCCAGCCCGTAGATCACGGCCAGCTTCAGGCCCAGGAAGCCCAGCAGGATGACGGCCATCAGACCGGGTGACTTCCACAGCACGCCAAAGTCGATGCTCATGCCTACCGCAATGAAAAAGAGGCCGAGCAACAAGCCCTTGAAGGGCTCGATGTCGGTTTCCAGCTCGCGCCGGTATTCGCTTTCGGCCAGCAGCACGCCGGCCAGAAAAGCCCCCAGCGCCATGGACAGGCCCACCAGCTGCATCAGCGTGGCAATGCCGACCACCAGCAGCAGCGAAGCGGCGGTGAAGATTTCAGGCGTGCCGCTGTTGGCGATCCAGCGCAGCAGCGGACGCAGCAGCAGCCGGCCGCCCAGGATGATGCCGCCAATGACTGCTATGATTTTGATAGCTTCCAGCGCCCGATGGGTATGGGCGACGGCCTCGTTTTCACCGGCAAGAGCGCCTAGCAGCGGCAGCAGCGCCAGAATCGGAATGGCCGCGACGTCCTGAAACAGCAAAATGGAAAACCCGGCCTGGCCGCTGGACGTGGGCAGCAGGTTGCGCTCGCCCATGGTCTGCAGGGCAATCGCGGTGGACGAGAGGGCCAGGCCCAAGCCGGCCACCAGCGCCGTTTGCCAGTTCACGCCAAGCGCCATGGCCGCGCCGGTGAGCAGGGCGGCGCAGCCCAGCACCTGGGCGCTGCCCCAGCCGAAGATGGGCCGGCGCAAGTTCCACAGACGATGCGGTTCCAGTTCCAGGCCGACCAGAAACAGCATCAGGACCACGCCGAATTCGGCGAAGTGAAGAATGTCCTGCACAGCGGTGACCAGGCCCAGGCCCCAGGGGCCAATGGCGATGCCGGCGGCCAGGTAGCCGATGATGGAGCCCAGGCCGAATTTTTTCGCCAGCGGCACCGTCAGGACGGCGGCGGCGAGGTAGATAAAGCTGTTGACGAGCCAGGCGGGGGCGTGTTCCATCAGGAGGGGGCCCCCATGTGCGTTGCCGCGCGTACGTCGCCGTCCTCCGACAGGGCCGCCGCGATGTTGTCTTCGTTCATGGCCAAACGGTCTCTTTTGGGCACCACGCAGGCGGGATGCTGCTCGAGGTCTTCGAGTTCGGGCCAGTCGGGGTAGCTTTGCAGACGCTGGCTGAAGACCGCCAGGTGCTCGGCGACGGCCTCCTTGCTGACCCTGTGCGCGCCGTGCAGCACCATCGGCGGCAGGAAGCGCATGCCGCACAGGACGGCGCTTTGCTCATAAGGCGGCAGGAAGGCCTCAAAAAAATAGCGGTTGTAGCCCTGCGGGTGGTAGGAGGCCTCCGGCCCGCCGGTGGTGGCCACCAGCCACAAATCCTTGCCCTGCAACGCACGTCCGTCCTGGCCATAGGCCCAGCCATAGCTGAGGACATCGTCGAGCCAGAGCTTTTGCAGGGCCGGCATCGAATACCACTGGATCGGGTGCAGCAGCACCACGAGCCGGGCGCGGGCCAGCGCGGCTTGCTCTCTGGCCACGTCAATCGCGTAGTCGGGGTAGCTTGAATACAGGTCCTGCACCTGCACGCGCGGCAGTGCCTGGGCGGCCTGCATCAGGGGGCGGTTGACCCGCGATTCGCGCCAGGTGGGGTGGGCGGCGATGACATAGATGTCAGGGCTGGCGGCCGCCACGGGGGGGCTGTCGGCGGTTGTGAGAACGGTGTCCATGCCGTTACCATAGCGGAAAAATCAGGATCAGAGTTTCCCCAAACACCAGAGGAGATCGGAATGCCCGTGGTTGTGATTGCCAATCCGAAGGGAGGCGTCGGTAAAACGACATTGGCCACCCATGTTGCCGGCTACTTTGCCAGCCAGGACCATGCGGTCATGCTGGGGGATGCCGACCGGCAGCAGTCCTCACGACTGTGGCTGGGCTTGCGATCACCGGCTGTCAGGCCGATTGCGACCTGGGATGTGAACGCCGACCTGATTGTCAAGCCGCCCAAAGGCACGACCCATGTGGTGCTGGATACGCCCGGCGGCCTGCATGGCTGGCGCTTCAACGATGTCATCAAGCTTGCCGACAAGGTGATCGTGCCGCTGCAGCCCAGTGTGTTTGACATCTTTGCCACGCGCACCTTTCTGGATCTGCTGACCGAACACCGCCATGCCGGCCGGGTGCAGGTGGGCATTGTCGGGATGCGCGTGGATTCGCGCACGATTGCCGCCGACAAGCTGCGCGAATTCGTGGAAGGCCTGGGGCTGCCGGTGCTGGGCTATCTGCGCGACACGCAAAACTACATTCACCTGGCGGCACGCGGATTGACCCTGTTTGACGTGGCGCCCGGCCGGGTTGAAAAGGACCTGGAGCAGTGGCAGGGCATTTGCCGATGGTTAGGTTAGCTTGTCGCTGATTCGACAATCGGGCCCCGGACGTCCGGCTAAAGTCAACGCATGAAAATCTTTCAAACCTTGTCCGAGCTGGCGGCCTGCACCGGCCAGGAAGTCGCGGTCAGCGACTGGATCACCATCACGCAGCAGCAGGTCAACCTGTTTGCCGAGGCGACGGGCGACCACCAGTGGATTCATGTGGACCCCGAAAAAGCCAGCGCCGGGCCGTTTGACGGGACGATTGCGCACGGCTTTCTGACGCTGTCGCTGTTGCCGCAGTTTTTTGAATCCTCGTTCGAGATCACCGGCTCACGCCTGGGCGTGAACTACGGCCTGAACAAGGTGCGCTTCACGGCGCCGGTCCCCGTGGGCAGCCGCCTGCGCGCCCGCATGAAGCTGCTGGCGGCCGAGCCGATTGAGCAGGGTGGCCTGCAGCTGAGCTGGGAAGTGACGGTGGAAAGCGAAGGCTCGGCCAAGCCGGTCTGCGTGGCCGAATCGCTGGTGCGGCGCTATCCCTGAGTCGCGGCTCAGACGGGTGTCAGCAGGCGGGCCGGCAGCCAGCCTTCAAACACACCGATCACGCTGTTGAGGCGCGCAGTCGCCTCGGCTTGGCCGTGCACTTTCGCAATGCACAGGTGCAGGTCGCTGCGCAGCAGCCACAGGTCGGCCGGGGTCAGGGCGATATTGATCTTGTAGATGACACGCTGCGTGCGCATGTCTTTGCAGTCAAGCAATATGGCTTGAAGGCTTTCCCGGATTTGTTCAATCGGCAGACGATGGTTTGCCCTGACTGAATCGGATGAATCGGAAACCGAATCGGAAAACTTGAGAACGGCATGGCCGAGGAAACGGGAGATGGACATGGTCACGGGGTGTCCCTGGGCGTTTTGTGAACGGCAGGGAAATGTGATGGCGCCTGACTGCCGGGTATCGGCATCCATGCGTATTAAAGTTTCAATTTTACGGGTTTACCCTAATCCGCACTGACCGAATGGTTGGCGGAGAGTGTGGATGCTTCTGGCAGGTGGGCCAGCGAAACAGGGCCGCCGGCAGCTGATTCTCGCGCCTCAGCCGCCCGAGGCCCCGCCAAAGCCGTTCTGCCGCCAGGCCTCAAAGACGGTGACGGCAACCGTGTTGGACAGGTTCAGGCTGCGCTGGCCCGGCCGCATCGGCACCTTGAGGCGTTGGGCCAGGGGAAAGCTTTCGCGCACGTCGGGCGCCAGGCCCCGGGTTTCCGCGCCAAACACCAGCCAGTCGCCGGGCAGGAAGCGCACGTCATACATGTTGCCGGCGCCCTGTGTCGTCATCGCGAAGAGCCGCTCCGCCGGCGGTTGCTGGCTGTGCAGCAGTGCCTGCCAGCTGGCATGGCGCAGCACCTGGGCGTATTCGTGGTAGTCGAGGCCGGCGCGCCGCATGTGCTTGTCGTCCATCGAAAAGCCCAGTGGTTCCACCAGGTGCAGGCGGCAGCCGGTGTTGGCTGCCAGCCGGATCACATTGCCGGTGTTGGGCGGAATTTCGGGCTCGACAAGGACGATATTGAACATGAGGCGGATCAGGAGAGGCTCGGGCCTCGGCGGCTTGATGGTGCGGGCAAAAAAGGGCGGTGAGGCAGGGATTCTAGGCGGGGGCCGTCCTGGCCAGCACCACAGCGGTGATGTGCGCGGCGCCGGCGTCCCGCAGGGCCTGCGCGGCCGTGAACAGCGAGGCACCGCTGGTCATCACGTCATCCACCAGCAGCACACGCCGGCCTTCGAGGTCGGCCACGCGCAGCGGGTCCACCTCGAAGGCGCCCCTGACATTGGCCAGCCGGGCCTCGCGCTTGAGCTGGCTTTGCGGTCGCGTGTGCTTGATGCGCAGCAGCAGTCGGGCATCGGCCTGGGCGGCGGTTCGGCTCTGCCGGGCCAGCGCACCGGCCAGCTCCCAGGCCTGGTTGAAGCCGCGCGTCTGCAGGCGCACCAATGACAGCGGCATGGGCACGACCCAGTCCCTGGCGTCCAGCATGCCAAAGGCCTGCGCGACGCCGGGCGCCTTGAGCAGCAGGGCGGCAAAAAATCCGGCCCAGCCTGGCTGCTCGCCAAATTTGTAGCCGGCAATCAGGGTGGACCAGGGATAGGCGTAGGGCACTGCGGCCAGCGTCCGGTCCGGCGGCGGGCGCTGGCGCGCGCAAGCGGCGCAAAGCTCATGGCCGGTCCGCAGGCCCATGGAGAGATCGGCGGGCAAGGCCAGCGCGCAGCCGGCGCAACGAGGCTCGGCCTGCGCAAAACGCGCCACGCAGGGCTGGCACACCTGGCGCGCAGGCCAGCTCCGGCAGACGGCGCATTGACTGGCAAAGCCGGGCAGCCGGGGCGGGAACAGGCCGGGGGAGAGCAGGCGCGTGAACACCGTGCCAATATACTCGCCTACCTTTCGCCAACTGCGCAACCCCTTTTCATGACCACCACCCAGCGCCCGCCCACGCTCGATCCACTTGCCGTCAGCCGTTGGCAGCGCAGCGCACCGCCGGCCTCGCCCTGGCTGCATGAAGAGGTGGCGCGCCGCATGCTGGAGCGGCTTCAGTGGATCAAGCTGCAGCCGCAGGCCTGGGCGCATTGGGGCGCCTTGCGCGGTGGCCTGGAGGCGCATGCGCAGCTCGCCAGCCGATACCCGGATTCAGCCTGTTTTGTGGCTGAAGCCCATTCGGACAGGGCGCAGCAAGCTATGAAAAATATAGCGAAACCGTGGTGGAACCCCAAGCAGTGGATGGCGGCCCCGACGCGCTTTGAGGCGCCGCCGCCGGCCAGCGTCGACATGCTGTGGGCCAACATGGCGCTGCACGAAGCGGCCGACCCGCAGGCCCTGCTGGCCCAATGGCACCAGGCCCTGAAGGTCAATGGTTTTCTGATGTTTTCCTGCCTCGGGCCGGATACCGCCCGGGAACTGCGCGCACTCTACGCGCAACTGGGCTGGCCGCCTGCGGGGCACCAGCTGACCGACATGCACGACTGGGGCGACATGCTGGTGCAGACCGGTTTTGCCGAACCGGTGATGGACATGGAGCGCATCACGCTGACCTACGAGACCCCGGCAAGGTTGCTGCAGGAGCTGCGCGAGCTGGGCCGCAACTTTCACCCGGCGCGCTTTCCCGCCTTGCGCGGGCGTGCCTGGAAGGCGCGGCTGGAGCAGGCGCTGGGCCAGCATCTGGCGGTGGGCGCTGATGGACGGCTGTCACTGACTTTCGAGGTCATTTATGGCCATGCGCTGAAAGCCCAGCCCAAAATCAAGGTCAGCGCGCTCAGTGCGGTCTCGGTTCAGGACATGCGCGCCATGCTGCATGACAAGCGGGACAAGTCCTGAGTTTTTCTGAGTTCGCCCCCGCAGCTGCCGGGTCGCCCGGCCGCAGGCCCTGAGTCAAGCTGCGGCTTGCGCATGCGTTTTCGCAGGTGTATAAGTCCATTGTGCTTTGTTCTATTGTCCTGTGGTCACAAGGTGTGATGAGAGGGGGTGTTATGAGCAGACGCATTTATTGGCTGATACCCGATGTGGCGAGCGCCAGGCGGACGGTGGATGACCTGCTGCTGGCGCGCGTTCCGGTGCAGCATATTCACTGTGTCGGACGTGAAGGCGTGAACCTGTCCGGACTCCATCCCGCCAATGTCTTGCAGACCACGGACGTGATTTACGCGGCCGAGGCGGGTCTGCTGATCGGCGGCACCCTGGGTATTGCCGCTGGCCTGCTGGTCGCCATGTACTACCCCATAGCCATAGGGGGGAGTTCCCTGCAGTGGGGCATGGTGGCCGTGCTGGGTGTGCTGGGCGCCTTGTTTGGCGCCTGGTCGTCAAGCATGATTGGCGTGTCCGTGCCGAGCCACCGCCTCAAACGCTTCGAGGCTGCCGTCGAGCAGGGACAAATCCTGCTGATGGTGGATGTGCCGGGTTTGCAGGTCAAGGCGATCGAAGCCCTGTTGCAGGCTTCGCATCCGGAAGCGCACTTTGAAGGCGAGGATCCGGACACCCCGGTGTTCCCCTGAAACACTGACACGCGTGCCTGTCTTTCGGCACGAGAGCATTGTCCAGATTTGAGGGAGATGATCATGGACCTCCATATGCGTTCGTACCGCGGGCACAGCCTGCCGGACTGGTCTGCCGCGGCGGTCGCCGGGCTTGCGGCGGGCGCCATCCTGATGGTGCTGGAACTGTTCTGGTCGACCCTGGCCAGCAGCGGCAGTCCGTGGGCGGCCTCGCACATGATTGCCGCCATCGTGATGGGGCCGGGCGTGCTGCAATCGTCCGATTTCAGCCTTCAGATCGTGGCGGTGGCGCTGGTGGCCCACTATGTGCTGGGCATCGTCTTCGGCCTGGTGCTCGCGGCCATCATCGCGCCGTTCCGCGGGGATTCGGGTGTGGCCGTGGTGGCGTTGGCCGGCGCGGTGTTCGGCGCGGTCCTGTACCTGCTGAACTTTTACGGCATGGTTCACTTTTTTCCGTGGTTCGCCGAATGGCGCGGCGCGGCGACGCTGGTGATCCATCTGATCTTCGGGGTGGCGGCGGCACTGCTGTACTGGAAGCTGGAGCGACAGGAGGCAGGGCGTCTACGGTGACGCAAGAGGCCTCCCATGCTCATGGCTGTCACGCTTATCGTCATTGTCATCGGCTCGGTACTGTTTCACCTGATCAGTCCCTGGTGGACGACACCGCTGGCCTCGAACTGGCAGCAGATGGACGATACGCTGACGATCACGGTGCTCATGACCGGCCTTTTTTTCGTTGTCATCAATCTTTTCCTCGTCTATATCCTGCTGCGTTATCGCCACCGCGAAGGTCGCCGCGCCGCCTATGAGCCCGAGAACCGCAAGCTGGAGCGCTGGCTGATCGGGATCACCACGGTCGGCATCGCGGCCCTGCTGGCGCCTGGCCTGCTGGTGTATGCGAATTACGTCAGGGCGCCACGCGAGGCCGTGGTGCTGGAAGTGCTGGGCCAGCAATGGCAATGGCGCTACCGCTTTCCCGGTGCCGGCGGCAAGCTGGGCTTGAGCGACGCCCGATTCGTCAGCGCGGCCAATCCCTTTGGCCTGGACCTCGCCGACCCGGCGGGCCAGGGCAACATCCTTGTCAACAACAACGAGGTGCATCTGCCGCTGGGTAAACCGGTGAAGGTGCTGCTGCGCTCCCACGATGTGCTGCATGATTTTTACGTTCCGCAGTTTCGTGCCCGCATGAACATGGTGCCGGGCATGGTCACGTCGTTCTGGTTCACACCGACAAAAACCGGCCGCTATGAGGTGCTGTGCGCCCAGCTATGCGGCGTGGGGCACAGCAACATGCGCGGCACTGTGCTGGTGGAAGACGAGGCGAGTTTTCAGGCGTGGCTGAAGGCACAGCCGACCTTCGCCATGACGATGGCCGGCCCGGCCCCTGGCGCACTCGCCGGGCTGGCGGCTGGCGCCGATGCGCAGGTTGCACAGGGGCAGGCACTGGCCCAGTCCAAGGGTTGCGTGGCTTGCCATACCGTTGACGGCAGTCCGAAGGTGGGGCCGAGCTGGAAAGGTCTGTACGGCAAAGCCGAAACCATGAAAGACGGCTCGACCGCGCAGGTCGATGAAACTTATCTGCAGAGCTTCATCCGCAACCCGCAAGCCCGTGGCGTGAAAGGCTTTCCGCCTGTCATGCCCAGGATTGAACTGAGTGATGAAGAACTGGCCGCGCTGGTGGCCTACATCAAGTCGCTTGGCGGCCCGGTTCCAGCCGCACCCGAGCAGAAGGCGCAACGCTGACGGCTCGCCGTCCCACGAGGAACACCATGGACTACGCTGACCACGCCGCACATCATCCGCAGAGCTTCTGGACCCGCTACGTCTGGAGCCAGGACCACAAGGTGATCGCGGTGCAGTACGCCTGCATCGCCATTGCCGTGGGGCTGGTCGGCCTGGTGCTGTCCAACCTGATGCGCTTGCAGCTGGGCTTTCCCGGCCAGTTCGAATTCATCAACATCGAGCGCTACTACCAGTTCGTCACCATGCACGGCATGATCATGGTGATCTACCTGCTCACCGCGCTGTTCCTGGGTGGTTTTGGCAACTACATGATTCCGCTGATGGTGGGGGCGCGCGACATGGTCTTCCCCTACCTCAACATGCTGAGCTTCTGGGTCTATCTGCTGGCGGTGCTGGTGCTGGTGGCGAGCTTCTTCGTGCCCGGCGGGCCCACCGGCGCGGGCTGGACGCTGTACCCGCCGCAGGCCATCCTGCCCGGCACACCGGGCCATGACTGGGGCATCATCCTGATGCTGGTGTCGCTGCTGATCTTCATCGTGGCCACCACCATGGGCGGGCTCAACTACGTGACCACGGTGCTGCAGGCGCGCTGCGAGGGCATGACCCTGCTGCGCCTGCCGCTCACGGTGTGGGGTATCTTTGTGGCCACCATTCTTGCGTTGCTGGCCTTCCCGGCGCTGTTTGTCAGCGGTGTGATGATGCTGCTAGACCGCACGCTGGGCACCAGCTTTTTCATGCCGGCGCTGGTCTCGATGGGGCAGGTGACGAACTACAGGGGGGGCAGCCCGCTGCTGTTCCAGCACCTGTTCTGGTTCTTTGGCCATCCCGAGGTCTACATCGTGGCGCTGCCGGCCTTCGGCATCGTCTCCGACCTGATCAGCGTGCACGCGCGCAAAAGCATCTTTGGCTACCGCATGATGGTCTGGGCGATCCTGGCGATCGGCGTGCTCAGCGTGGTGGTGTGGGCGCACCACATGTTCGTCAGCGGCATGAACCCGTATTTCGGCTTCTTCTTTGCCACCACGACGCTGGTCATCGCCGTGCCGACTGCCATCAAGGTCTACAACTGGCTGTTGACCCTGTGGCGCGGCGACATACACCTGACCGTGCCGATGCTGTTTGCGCTGGCCTTTGTCAGCACCTTCGTGATTGGCGGCCTGACCGGCCTGTTCCTGGGCAACGTGAGCGTGGACATTCCGCTGTCCGGCACCTACTTTGTGGTGGCGCACTTCCACATGGTGATGGGGGTGGCGCCGCTGCTGGTGGTGTTTGGTGGCATTTACCACTGGTTCCCGAAAGTCACCGGCCGCATGCTCGATGACCGAATCGGCAAGCTGCATTTCTGGGTCACCTTCCTGGGCACTTATGCGATCTACTTTCCTATGCACTACCTCGGTGTGCTCGGCATGCCGCGGCGCTACTACAACTACGACAACTACCAGTTCATTCCGGCGTCGGCCCACGTGCTGAACACCTTCATCACCGTGGCTGCATTGATCGTCGGCGTCACGCAACTGCTGTTCATTTTCAATCTGGCCTGGAGTGCGGTGCGCGGCCGGCGGGCCGATGCCAACCCCTGGCGCGCCGCCTCGCTGGAATGGCAGACGCCCACCACGCCGCCTGGCCACGGCAACTGGGGGCCGCAACTGCCGGTGGTTTACCGCTGGGCCTACGCCTACAGCGTACCGGGCGCGTCGCAGGATTTCATCGCGCAGAATGCGCCGCCCGCGGCCGGCGGCTTTGAACCTGAACCTGGCGCCGACGAGGGGCCGACCCAAGGAGCACCGGCATGAATGCAAACGCCACCCTGAGCGTCGCCGGTGATCGCCGCGGCGGCCACGGAATTGACGCGGGCATTGGCCTGTGGGTATTCATGGGCGTGGTCACCACCCTGTTCCTGTTGTTCGTCACAGCCTATGTGATGCGCATGGATGGCGCTGACTGGTCGGCCATCGCCATGCCCTGGCAGCTGTGGCTCAGCACGGCTCTGCTGACGGCGGCCGGTGTCCTGCTGCAACAGGCCAGCCTGGCGGCGCGGGGCGCGCACTGGGTCCGGGTTCGCAATCGGCTGCTGGCGGGTGGTGCCTGCACCTGGGCTTTTTTGGCGGTTCAGCTATGGGCCTGGCAGGCCTTGTATGCCCTGCGTGTGATGCCGGCGGGCAATCCGGCCGCCAGTTTCTTTTACCTGCTGACGGCCTTGCATGGCCTGCATGTGGCCGGCGGCCTGGTGGCCTGGGGTGTGACGACTTACGGCATCTGGCACAGCCCCGACCCCGCCCGCACGGCCTGGCGCATTGCGCTGTGCGCGCGGTACTGGCATTTTCTGCTGGCGGTGTGGGCATTGCTGTTTGCCACGCTGAGCGGGCTGACGCCGGACGTGGTGCGCTTTATCTGCGGCACGGCTTGACAAAGGATATGCCATGAATACCGCCTCCTTACCGATTGCGCAAGATGCGCCGGTGGCTGTTCCCGGCGGCTGGCGGGGGCTGGTTGCGGACTGGTCGTCCGATCAGACGGCCTTCCACGTGTCGTGGGGCAAGGCGATGATGTGGATCTTTCTGCTTTCCGACACGTTTGTCTTCAGCTGCTTTCTCACCGGCTACATGACGGTGCGCGCCTCGACCATCGTGCCCTGGCCCAATCCCAGCGAGGTGTTTGGCTTGCATGTAGGGGGGGTGGATGTACCGCTGATGCTGATCGCGCTGATGACCTTTGTGCTCATCACCAGCAGCGGCACCATGGCAATGGCGGTGAATTTCGCCTACCGCCGCGACCGCGTGAATGCCGCCACGCTGATGCTGGTGACGGCCACCTTTGGCGAGCTTTTTGTGGCCATGCAGGCGTTCGAGTGGTCCAAGCTGATCCTGGAGGAGGGTGTGAGGCCCTGGGGCAATCCGATGGGGGCGGCGCAGTTCGGCTCGACCTTCTTCATGATCACCGGCTTTCACGGCCTGCATGTGTCCATAGGAGTGATCTACCTGTTCATCGTGGCATTCAAGGTGATTCGCGGGGACTACGAAAAGTCCGGCAACTACCAGATCGTCGAGATCGCCGGCCTGTACTGGCACTTCGTCGATCTGGTGTGGGTGTTCATTTTTGCACTGTTCTATCTCTGGTGAGGTTTGTATGTCATCCAGCGGCCAACAACATCCGATCAGCCTCTATCTCAAAGTTTGGGGGCTGCTGTTCGTGCTCAGCACGCTGTCCTACCTGGTGGACTATTTCCGCTTCGCGGGTTATCTGCGCTGGAGCCTGATCCTGATGCTCATGCTGATGAAGGCCGGCCTGATTGTCGCGGTCTTCATGCACATGGCATGGGAGCGGCTGGCGCTGGTCTGCGCCATCTTGCTGCCACCCGGGTGTCTGCTGGTGCTGGTGGCCCTGATGGCGCTCGAGGCCGACCATACGTTTGTCACCCGCTTGCTGTTTTTCCGGTGAGTACAGGGCTTTCCTGGCGCTTGATGCCTGCGGATAGGCCGGTACGGGGCCTGAACTGAGCCAGCCGCCGCCGACCACCCGCGATCGGATTGCTGGCGCCAGGCAGGAAGAAGGAGGGCGGTCAACCCGGAAGCCAGGCTGACTACAGGCCTGGCACGACCTTGGCAGTGGGATTTCCCTCCGACATTCCCCCGGGTAGCCGTTCCGAACTGCCCTTGCGGGCGGGCTTGTACGGGATAAACGGGGCTACAATTGCCAGCAGAATTGTGGGTATGTTTCCAGGCCTCATGCGGCCAATGTCGGGTATTGGCCGCAGTTTTTGAGGGTTGCCACATGTCGCAGCCAACACCACCAGCGTTTCGTTTTGCCACCCTGTCCGTGCCGGACAGTCACAGCCATGAGGCTGTGCAGTGGCTTCTCAAGCGTCATTGCTCCATTACACCAGCCCAGCTGGGATGGTTTTACGTGTCGCTGTGCGTGGTGTCGCTGGGGATTGCGGCATTTTTCTGGTCGCAGGGCGCCACCATGGTGATGCCGTATGCATGGCTGGAGCTGGTGGCAGTGGGGGCTGCCTTTTTGGTGTATGCCCGTCATGCGGGGGACGGCGAGAAAATCGTCCTGCAGGATGGGCTGCTGGTGGTTGAGCTGGAAACAGCGGGGCGCATGCAGCGGGAGGAATTCAACCAGGCGTGGGTCCGGATTGAACCCAAGGACGGAGATGGCGCGCTGATTGAGGTGTCGGGCCAGGGGCGATCGGTGCGGGTGGGGCGGCATGTGCGGCCTGAATTGCGGCCGGCACTGGCCCGTGAGATCCGCCTGGCACTGCGGGCCCGCTGAGGGGCGTGTTGAGAACAGATGTCCTGAAAGTCTTGAGTCAGCTTGAGAGCGGCGGGGTGACCCGCCGCTAACTTTATAATCAGCCGGTTAATTTGGTCGGTAATTGAAGCAAAAAAAGTGATCACGATGAACGTAAGCAACACCATGGGCAAAATGACACGGCTTGGCATGCAGCATGCGGGCACAATTCTGGTATCTGCGGTTGCCTGGGTCAGCAGTGCTGCTTACGCCGTGAATGATTTGCCCGGTGGTCCGGCGGTCAATCAGCTCAATCTGCATCCTGCGGTCACCAAAATCGCCGAAGAGCAGCAATGGTTGCACTGGTTCATGATGGCCATTTGCCTTGCGATTTTCGTGGCTGTCTTCGCCGTGATGTTTTACTCCATCCTGAAGCACCGCAAATCGGTGGGTCACAAGTCGGCCAACTTCCATGAGTCCACCGCGGTTGAAATCGCCTGGACGGTAGTGCCATTCATCATTGTGATTGCCATGGCCTTGCCCGCCACCAAGGCGCTGGTGGCCCAGAAAGACACGACCAACGCCGACCTCACCATCAAGGCCACGGGCATCCAGTGGAAATGGGGTTACGACTACATCAAGGGCGAGGGCGAAGGCATTGGTTTTGTCTCCACGCTCGACAACTCGCAGCGCGAAATGTCTGACCGGGGTGGCCCGAAAGCCAGCGAAGCGCCTGACGACTACCTGCTCAAGGTTGACAATCCGCTGGTCATTCCCGTCAACAAGAAAGTCCGCATCATCACGACGGCCAGTGACGTGATTCATTCCTTCGCGGTGCCGGCCTTCGGTATTCATCAGGACGCGATTCCCGGCTTTGTGCGCGACACCTGGTTTCGGGCGGAGAAGGTCGGTGATTATTACGGTCAGTGTGCCAAGATTTGCGGCAAGGAGCATTCCTACATGCCGATCCACGTGAAGGTGGTTTCTGCGGAAGACTACAGCGCCTGGGTGGCCGTCAAGGCCAAGGAGGCCGCGGCCAAAGCGGATGATCCGTCCAAGGTCTGGACGCTGGTGGACCTCAAGGCCCGCGGCGAAAAGGTTTACGCCGCCAACTGTGCCGCCTGCCACCAGCCCAACGGCAAGGGTGCCGGCCCGATCAAGCCGCTGGACGGCTCTGCCATCGTGCTGGACGCGGACCACGCCAAGCAAATCCATACCGTACTCAATGGCGCTGCTGCCGGTGCCATGCCCTCCTGGAAGTCGCTGAGCGACACTGACATTGCCGCCGTGGTGAGCTACACCAAGAACAACTGGTCCAACCAGACCGGCCAGATTGTTCAGCCCGCTGAAGTGCAGGCCGCGCGCAAGTAAGTCCCGTTTTACCTCGCAGATTTAATTGGTCGGCCGGATCGACGTCGGCCGCAAAAAAAGCTACAGGCACAAGCCACCAAAGGAAGCCAAGATGAGTGCAGTTCTAGACCATCACGATCATCACGCGCATGATGACCACGACCACCATGCCCCGACGGGCTGGCGTCGCTGGGTGTTTGCCACCAACCACAAGGACATTGGCACGCTGTACCTGCTGTTCAGCTTTTTCATGCTGATGTTTGGTGGTGTGCTGGCGCTGATGATCCGTGCCGAGCTGTTCCAGCCTGGCCTGCAATTCGTGAACCCTGAGCTCTTTAACCAGCTCACCACCATGCACGGCCTGATCATGGTGTTCGGCGCCATCATGCCGGCCTTTGTGGGCTTTGCGAACTGGATGATCCCGCTGCAGATCGGCGCATCCGACATGGCCTTTGCGCGTATGAACAACTTCAGCTTCTGGCTGCTGATTCCGTCCGGGCTGATGCTGGCCAGCTCGTTCTTCATGCCTGGCGGCGCACCCGCCGGCGGCTGGACGCTGTACGCGCCGCTTTCGCTGCAAATGGGTCCGTCCATGGACGCCGGCATTTTTGCATTGCACATCATGGGCGCCTCGTCCATCATGGGTTCGATCAACATCATCGTGACCATCCTCAACATGCGCGCGCCCGGCATGACGCTGATGAAGATGCCGATGTTCTGCTGGACCTGGCTGATCACCGCCTACCTGCTGATCGCCGTGATGCCCGTGCTGGCCGGCGCCATCACCATGACGCTGACTGACCGCCACTTTGGCACCAGCTTCTTCAACCCCGCCGGCGGCGGCGACCCGGTGATGTTTCAGCACATTTTCTGGTTCTTCGGTCACCCCGAGGTGTACATCATGATCTTGCCGGCCTTCGGCATCATCAGCCAGATCATTCCTGCCTTCTCGCGTAAACGCCTCTTCGGCTACGCCTCCATGGTGTACGCCACGGGTTCCATTGCCATCCTGAGTTTTGTCGTGTGGGCGCACCACATGTTCACCACCGGCATGCCGGTCACCGGTCAGCTGTTCTTCATGTACTCGACCATGCTGATCGCAGTGCCCACCGGCGTGAAGGTGTTCAACTGGATTGCCACGATGTGGAAGGGTTCCATGACGTTTGAGACCCCCATGCTGTTCGCCGTGGGCTTCATTTTTGTGTTTACGGTGGGCGGCCTGTCGGGCGTGATTCTTTCTGTGGCACCTATCGACATCCAGCTGCAGGACACCTACTACGTGGTGGCTCATTTCCACTATGTTCTGGTGGCGGGCTCGCTGTATGCGTTGTTCGCGGGCTACTACTACTGGTCGCCCAAGTGGACCGGCGTGATGTACAACGAAACCCGCGGCAAGATCCACTTCTGGTGGTCGCTGATTTCCTTCAACGTGACCTTCTTCCCGATGCACTTCCTGGGCCTGGCCGGCATGCCGCGCCGCTATGCCGACTACCCGATGCAGTTTGCCGACTTCAATGCGGTGGCCAGCGTGGGCGCCTTCTTCTTCGGCTTTGCCCAGGTGTATTTCTTCCTGTTCATTGTGGTGCCTACCATGCGTGGCAAAGGCGAACCGGCCAAGCAAAACCCCTGGATGGACGAAGGCGGCAAGGGTGCGCAAGGCCTGGAGTGGGAAGTCCCATCGCCCGCGCCTTTCCATACGTTTGAAACCCCGCCCAGGCTGGATGCCACGGCAACCCGCGTGATTGGTTGAGCGGCCGGCTACTGACATGAAACCTGAGCAAAAGAAAAGCAATCTCCGGCTGGCACTGATACTGGCTTCGGTCGCACTCGTCTTTTTCCTGGGCTTCATGGCCAAGATGATTTTTCTGAGCCACTGAGCGGATTCGTCCGCTCCAACCAGGTAATACTTCGATGCGGCTCAAGAGCGAAAACTTCAAGATGATGGGCAAGCTGGGCGTGATCGTGCTCGGCATGTTCTGCTTTGGTTATGCGCTTGTGCCCATTTACAAAACCATTTGCGAGATGACCGGCATCAACATCCTGGCGCTGGGCGACCGGGAGATCCCGGGCGCCACGCCCAAATTGCCGGCTAACACGCAGGTGGACCGCACGCGCACCATCACGGTGGAGTTTGACGCCAATTCGCGTGGTCCCTGGCATTTCAAGCCAGCCCAGAATACGCTGCAGGTGCATCCCGGCGAGCTGGCCACGGTGATGTATGAGTTCCAGAACGTGCAGAACCGCACCATGACCGCGCAGGCCATTCCCAGCTACGCACCGGTGCAAGCGGCGGCTCATTTCAACAAGCTGGAGTGTTTTTGTTTCAGCGAGTACACCCTGGCGCCCGGTGAGAAAAAACAGTGGCCGGTGGCCTTTGTGATCGACCCGAAACTCTCCAGGGATGTGGGCACCATCACGTTGTCCTACACGTTTTTTGAAGTGGGTGGCAAGACGCCCGCTGCTCCGATGACGTCCAAAGCGACCACGGCCGCTGCGGTGCCAGATCAAAAGCTGGGGGTGTGAGCATGGTTTCGGCCCCTCCCAAGAAAGCATCGCTTTGGCGTACCGTCAAGGCCATCGCATGGTCATTCGTGGGCTTGCGCGCGCGCGGGGCCTATGAAGAGGACATCAAGAATCTGAGCCCTGTCCATATCATCGTGGTCGGGTTGATTGGTGTTTTTGTATTTGTGGCAGTCCTGGTGCTGCTGGTGAACTGGATAGTGGCGCGCTAGAGCGCCGGCGCATGAAACGCGCCACGGTTTGAATGAGAAGTTAGTGGAAATTCGAGAGAAAAACAGGAGTCGAGCGATGTCAGCAACAACCCCCGGGGCAACCCCTTATTACTTCGTGCCTGGCCCGTCCCGGCATCCGGTCATGGCGGCCATTGGCCTGTTTTTTGTCATTCTGGGTGCCAGCCAGTGGATTAACGGTGCCGCTTGGGGCGCCTGGTCGCTGGCCTTTGGCATGCTCTTTTGGCTGGGGACGCTGTTCCAGTGGTTCCGTGATGCTGTTTCCGAGAGCGAAGGCGGCATGTACGGCTACAAGATTGACCTCTCATTCCGCTGGAGCATGAGCTGGTTCATTTTCTCGGAAGTGATGTTCTTTGGCGCCTTCTTCACCGCCCTCTGGTGGGCCCGCTCGCACTCGGTGCCGGCGCTGGGCAGCCTGGACAACGCGCTGCTCTGGCCCGATTTCAAGGCCGTCTGGCCCAGCATGGCGGCCGGCGTGACGGCATCGCCTGCCGACATCATTGAGCCTTTCACGACCATGACGCCGTTCTGGCTACCCACCATCAATACGGCGCTGCTGCTGAGCTCCGGCGCGACCCTGACCCTTGCCCACCACGCCCTGCGCGAAAACCATCGCGGCCAGACCATTGCCTTCATGTGGATGACGGTGCTGCTCGGCTGCATCTTCCTGGGCGTGCAGGGCTATGAATACGCTCATGCCTACTCCGAGCTCAACCTCAAGCTCACGTCCGGCGTCTACGGTTCGACCTTTTACATGCTGACCGGTTTTCACGGTTTCCACGTGTTCGTGGGCATGTTGATGCTGCTGTTCATTACCCTGCGTTTGCAAAAAGGCCATTTCACTGCTGACAGGCATTTCGGTTTTGAAGGTGCCGCCTGGTATTGGCACTTCGTGGACGTGGTGTGGTTGGGCCTGTATATCGTTGTCTACTGGATGTAAGTCGGCGGGGCGGGCTGTGCTCGCCATGTCGAGTTGCAACTGCGCAATAAAAAGGCCGCTTGACGCGGCCTTTTTATTTTATTTGCCGGCGGGAATGCCGGTTGGTTGGATGTAACCCAGTTTCCAGGCAATCAGAATGCAGACAAACAGCAAAATCGAGAACCCGACACGGAACGCCAGGGCGCGTGCCATGTTGCTGGTTTTGCGTTTGCCATCGGTGCCGTCTTTCAGCATGAAAAAGAGCGCTGAACCTAGGCTGGCGAGTATGGCTATAAATGCCAGTGCTACGAGATAAGTCATGAACAGGATTATCCGCCCATGATTTTTGCATTGAAGTCACCCCGTTTCTGGGTGATCACCCTGGCGACGCTGCTGGTGGCCGGGGCGACGTTTTCGCTGGGTCAGTGGCAGCTGCGCCGCGCGGCCCAGAAGCAGGCCCTGCAGGCTGCCATTGAGTCAAGAAATATGCTTCCAGCCCTTGATGGAAAAGCGCTGGCTGCTATTGAAGATATAGCAAAAGAGCTGCACAGGCGGGTCTCGGTCCAGGGCGTCTGGCAGCCGGCGCAGACCATTTACCTGGACAACCGTCCCATGGATGGGCGTTCCGGCTTTTGGGTGCTCACACCGCTGTCATTGCAGGGCAGCCAGCAGGTGGTTCTGGTGCAGCGCGGCTGGGCACCGCGCAACTTCAGCGACCGTACCCGCCTGCCGGATGTGGCCACGCCCACCGGCGTCGTGACCGTCGAGGGCCGCATTGCCCCCGCGCCTTCCAAGCTATACGAGTTCAAGGGCGAGGACAGCGGTCGAATCCGGCAAAATCTGGACCTGAACGCTTTCCGTGCAGAAACCGGTTTGCCCCTGCTTAACGGATCATTGCTACAGACTGGTGCGCCCAGCGACGGGCTGCTGCGCGACTGGCCGGCGCCCAATCTGGGGGTGGAGAAGCACTATGGCTATGCCTTTCAGTGGTTTGGCATGTGCGGCCTGGTACTCATCCTGTATGTGTGGTTTCAACTGATTCTTCCCTTACGTAAAAAATGACGCGCGCAACCGTGCGATCAACTGCTGTGACAAAAGACACTCCTGACTCCTCCCTTTCTCGCGGCGCGGCCTCCGGTGCCCCTGCAGCGCAAGAGCAGCCACTGGGCCTGACGGTCCATGCCATGCCGGTGCTGGACCAGTCCAGTGCACGTGCCGCTGGCTCGGTGGCCGGTCGCTGGAAGATGCTGGCTGTGCTGCTGGTCTGTGCGGCGCCAGTCATCGCGTCTTATTTCACCTACTATGTGGTCCGCCCTGAAGGGCGCGGCAACTTCGGCGAATTGATTGACCCGCAGCGCCCCTTGCCAGCCATGGCCACGCAAACCCTGGACGGCCAGACCGGTGACCTGAGGGCCTTGAAGGACCAGTGGCTGCTGATCAGCGTGGCGGGCGGAGCCTGTGACGCGCACTGCGAGCAAAACCTGTATTTCCAGCGCCAGTTGCGTGAGGCGCTGGGCAAGGAAAAAGAGCGTCTGGACCGGGTCTGGCTGGTCAATGACGAAGCGCCGGTGCGCGAGGCCTTGCGGCCGGCCCTGGCCTCCTCGGCCGTGTTGCGCGTGGCGCCCGCCGCGCTGGCCGACTGGCTGCAGCCCGCGGCGGGGCAGCGCCTGGAAGATCACCTCTATCTGGTAGACCCTATGGGCAACTGGATGATGCGTTTCCCGGCCCATATGGATGCCGCGGCGGCGGCCAAGGCCAAGCGCGACGTGGACCGTTTGCTGCGCGCCTCCAGCAGTTGGGACAAGGTAGGTCGCTAGGCATATGGCCCCCACGCTCGTCACTGCGTGTACTTCGCTGCCCCCCGAAGGGGCCGCTGCACCTGCGGCCCGGCAAAGCCGGTTCCGCGGCCCCTGCTGGTGTAAAACTCCATCGCGCACGGCAATGGCCGATTCTCTTTAAACATGGACACGCAAGACCTTTATAACCTGAGCCCTGCTCTGCGTCTGATGATCATGGGCCTGGCCGTGGCGCTCGGGCCGCTGGGCTGGGTCTGGGTACGCAACAAGAATGTCCCGGTCGCCAAGCGCCTGCATGTGCTGACCCTGGTCACTTTGTTCCTGACCTTCGACCTGGTCATTTTCGGTGCTTTCACCCGTTTGACCGACTCCGGCCTGGGCTGCCCCGACTGGCCGGGCTGCTATGGCAGCGCCAGCCCGGTCGGCGCGCAGATGCATATCGAGGCCGCGCAAACCGCCATGCCCACCGGTCCGGTCACGCACTCCAAGGCCTGGATTGAGATGATCCACCGCTACCTGGCCACGGGTGTCGGGGTGCTGATCCTGACGCTCACCCTGGCGAGCTGGCTTGAATGCCGACGTCACACGTCCGACCGACGGGCCGCCCCTGGGTCGGACAGCCCCCTCGGGGGGCAGCGTATTACACGAAGTGTTCTCGAAGAGCGGCGTAGCCAACAGCGTGAAGGCCCGATTTCGCCCTGGTGGCCCACGGCAACGCTGTTCTGGGTGTGCCTGCAGGGGGCGTTTGGCGCTCTCACCGTCACGATGAAGCTGTTTCCGGCGATTGTCACCATGCACTTGCTGGGCGGCCTGGCCTTGCTGGCCTTGCTGCGGGCGCAGTCGGCGCGTTATGCGCAGGCGCAGGGGGTGCTCGCGCCCGTGCCCTTAAGCGCCTATACGCGGTGGTTTGCCATCCTGGCGTTTGCGCTGCTGTGGCTGCAGATCACCCTGGGCGGCTGGGTCAGCACCAACTACGCGGTGCTCGCCTGCACGGACTTTCCCGGCTGCCAGAATTCGCTCTGGCCGGCCATGGACTTCAGGCAGGGCTTCACGCTGTGGCGGGAACTGGGCGCGGGGCATGACGGCGCCAACATCAGCTTCCAGGCGCTCACGGCCATCCACTATGTGCACCGCCTGGCGGCCTATCTGGTCTTCGTGGTGCTGCTGGCGCTGGCGCTTCGCCTGCACCGTGTGCCGGCCCTGCGTGCCCATGCCCGCTGGCTGGGCGGACTGACGCTGTTGCAAGCCGCCACAGGTCTGAGCAACGTGGTGCTGGGCTGGCCGCTGCTGGCCGCGGTGGCCCACACCGGAGGCGCGGCGGCGCTGGTGGTGGTACTCACCGGTATTGTTTTTTCCAGTCGCAGCACCTCTGAAGCGGTACCTGCGTCAAAATTGACGACTTCGAGATTGTCCGCATGAACCCCAGCAACCCGCCTGCCGCATCGGCGTCCACCCACCGCGCTCCGTCCCGGTTCGCCCAGTTTTACGCGCTGACCAAGCCGCGCGTGGTGCAGCTCATCGTGTTCTGTGCCCTGATAGGCATGGTGCTGGCCGTTCCCGGCGTTCCGGGCTGGTCTCACATTCAGCTGGCCCTGATCGCCTGCGCCGGCATCTGGCTGGTGGCCGGCGCCGCCGCGGCATTCAATTGCCTGGTGGAGCAGCATATTGATGCCCGCATGCGCCGCACGGCCTGGCGCCCCACGGCGCGGGGCGAGCTCAGCAATCCGCTGACCCTGGCGTTCTCCGCCGGCCTGTGCGCCCTGGGTTCGTGGATTTTGTACGTCTGGGTCAACCCGCTCACCATGTGGCTGACGTTTGCCACCTTTGTAGGCTATGCGGTGGTCTACACCGTCATTCTCAAACCGCTCACGCCGCAGAACATCGTGATCGGCGGCGCTTCCGGTGCCATGCCGCCGGTGCTGGGCTGGGCCGCGATGACGGGCTCGGTGGGGCCGGAAGCGCTGATTCTGTTTTTGATCATCTTCCTCTGGACGCCGCCGCATTTCTGGGCGCTGGCGCTGTACCGCGTGGAGGACTACCGCAAGGCCGGCCTGCCCATGCTGCCGGTGACGCACGGCAACGAGTTCACCCGCCTGCAGATTTTTCTCTACACCCTGGTCTTGTTCGCCGCCTGCCTGATGCCCTTCATCTTCAAGATGAGCGGCTGGCTTTATCTGGTGGTCGCCGTGCTGCTCAGCATAGGCTTCAGCTGGTATGGCTGGCGGCTGTGGCGCGCCTATTCCGAGGCGCTGGCGCGCAAGACCTTCCGTTTTTCACTGATCCATCTTTCGGTCCTGTTTGCAGCGCTGCTGCTGGACCACTACCTCGTATGAACACAAACTCCATGCGGCCCGGCCGCCGTCTCGCACTCAAAACCATGGCCGGCGCCGCGGCCCTGGCCCTGACGGCAGGGCTTCTGACGGCCTGCGCGCCCGACAAGCCGCAGTTCCAGAGCGTAGACCTGACCGGCGCCGACTATGCCCAGGGCTTTGCGCTGGCCGACCACAACGGCCAGCCGCGCGCGCTCAAGGACTTTGCCGGCAAGGTCGTGGTGGTATTTTTTGGCTTCACCCAGTGCCCCGATGCCTGCCCGACCTCCATGGCCGAACTGGCGCAGGTCAAGCAATTGCTGGGGCCCGATGGCGACAAGCTGCAGGTGATCTTCATCACCGTCGACCCCGAGCGGGACACGCCGGAGCTGCTCAAGGCCTATATGGCCAACTTTGATCCCACTTTCCTGGCACTGCGGCCCAGCATGGACCAGCTACCCCAGGTCGCCAAGGACTTCAAGGTGTACTACAAAAAGGTCGAGGGCAAGACGCCAGGCAGCTACACCATGGACCATTCGGCTGGCAGCTACATCTTCGACGGCAAAGGCCGTATCCGGCTGTACAACCGCTACGGCGCCGGTGCCGAGGTTCTGGCCTCCGACATTCGCCTGCTGCTGAAAAATACCTGATCGGCCGCATCCCGGGTCTGGCGGCGGCGAGCCGCCCATGAAAAACGGCCTGTCCCCTTTGCGGGAGCAGGCCGGTCTGCACGGCGGGCGTGCAAGCGTAGAAATCTATCTCAGGCGTAGGCCGCCAGCACCTTTTTCATTTTTTTCATGGCCGCCACTTCAATCTGGCGGATGCGCTCGGCGCTGACCTTGTACTCGGCCGCCAGATCGTGCAGCGTCATGCCGCCCGAACCGTCGTCATTGACCTTGAGCCAGCGCTCTTCCACGATGCGGCGGGCACGCGGATCGAGTTCTTCCAGCGCGGCGCCTATGCCGTCCGAGGCCAGGTTGTCACGCTGGCGCGACTCCATCAGTGCCGTCGGCTCCTGCGTGGCGTCGGCCAGATAGGCGATCGGGCCAAAAGCGTCGTCGCCGTCGTCGCTGGGGCTGGGGTCCAGCAGCACATCGCCGCCCGACATGCGCTGCTCCATCTCGATGACTTCCTCGCGCTTGACGTTCAGCGTCTTCGCCATGGAGTCAATCTGGCCTTCGGTCAGGGTGTCGCGGTGCGTCGCCACATCCGCGTCGTCCTTGAAGCCCTGTTTCATGGAGCGCAGGTTGAAAAACAGCTTGCGTTGGGCCTTGGTAGTCGCCACCTTGACCATGCGCCAGTTTTTCAGGATGTACTCGTGGATTTCGGCCTTGATCCAGTGCATGGCGTAGCTCACCAGGCGCACATTCTGGTCAGGGTCAAAACGCTTGACCGCCTTCATCAGGCCGATATTGCCTTCCTGGATCAGGTCGCCGTGCGGCAGGCCATAGCCCAGGTATTTGCGCGAAATCGACACCACCAGGCGCAAGTGCGAGAGCACCAGCTTGCCGGCCGAGTCAAGATCGTTGTTTTCTTTCAGGTTTTTGGCAAATTCCTGCTCCTGCTCCAGCGTCAGCATGGGCAGGCGGTTGACCGCCGAGATATAAGCATCCAGGTTGCCCAACGGGGGAACCAGCGACCACGGGTTGATGATGGCCACGGCACCCGTTTGGGCAGCAGGCATGGCCATGGTGGCGGTCAGGGTTGGGCTGGAAAGGGCATAAGACACGGCAGAACTCCTTTTCTCTGTTGGGCCAAATATTAGCACTCCATTGGAGAGAGTGCTAAGCAATAGGTTCAATGATCTGGATAGCGCAAGGCTAATTGGCGATCAGCGTTTTACTGGGTGTGAGCGGGCTTGCGGCCTTTAGTTCAGCGGCAAGGGTTTCCGGTTTGTAAAGGGCAGCAGGATGTCCCGACATCCGTTTCAGGGGCGCGGCGACGTCCCAGCCTGTGGCGCATGATGAAATCAGGCTCCAGCCCAATATCAACGGGTGCAAGCAGCTATGCCTTTGATAGCGATTTCGGTGGGCGGGGTGGCGGATGCCGTCTTCAGGGCAGGCGCCGGTCTTCGCGGACTTCCCTGACCTCGACGTCCACGACATCGCCGCCATGGGCGGCATTTTCGCGCCCGGCTCCACCCGGCCACATGCCTTGCGCAGAGAACTGCCGAAACCGGCCAAACACCGCGGCGGGCGCGGGTTTACGGCCTGTCACCAGGGCCTTGAGCAGGCTCAAGGCCACCACGATCAGTGCGGCGGCCAGCAGGCTGACCGCAAAAATGGCCGCGAACAGGCCCAGAAAGAGTTTCAGAACAAAGTGCGGAATTCGGCTGGCAAGGCTGGGCACGTAAAAATCCTTTAAACATCAGACATGGAGGTGAAAGCGCGGTTTTCAAGCCGGAACCGCGGCGGGCGGGGCGGCCAATGAATTACCAGCGGATACCGACTTTACCGAAGAGTTTGCTCAGTGCAAACAGGGGGCCTACCCAGAGGTACTGGATATCTTCAAGGAAAGAGGGCTTTTTTCCTTCCATCTTGTGGCCGATGAACTGCAAAATCCAGGCGCCGACGAAGATGGCGAGGCAGATCTGCAGCCGCCGTGGGCCCATGGCGAACACCAGCACTATGGTGACGGCCGACCACAGCACCATGGTGAGCAAAAACACCCAGGACAGCCTGGCGTAATAGACCATGCTGGCCGCTATGAACACATACGCGACGTAGGGATGCAGGGCAAACAGCATGCCCACCAGGCTCAGCATGATGAGCGGAATGGCGATGAAGTGAATCAGTTCGTTGCGCGGGTTCTGGTGGCTTTCCCCGTAGTGCGCGAGCAGCCGATCCACCTTGCGCGGCGCGGCCGCCGCAGGGGCCGTGGTGTCGGTGGCGGTCGTCATGGTCTGTCCCCGGAGTTGATCCTCCAGACTGTAGTCGCCGGGCCGGTTTGCGCAAGTACCAAGGGGTCAGGTGTTTCCCGCAGGCCCGGTCATGGGGCCTGCAAGGCATTTCCGGCGCGGCCGGCGGATAGGGCGATCAGGCCAGCAGGGCCTGGGCAAATTCGCGGGCGCTGAAGGTTTCCAGGTCTTCCAGCTTCTCGCCCACGCCGATGAAGTACACCGGCACCGGGCGCCGATCCGGCGCGGCCAGTGCCCGCTCCCGCGACCACAGCGCAATGGCGGCCAGCACGCCCCCCTTGGCCGTGCCGTCCAGCTTGGTGACGATCAGGCCGGTCAGCTGCAGCGCATCGTCAAAGGCCTTGACCTGGGCCAGCGCGTTCTGGCCGGTGTTGCCGTCGATGACCAGCAAAATTTCATGCGGCGCGGTGGCGTCGGCCTTTTGCACCACGCGCTTGATCTTGCGCAGCTCTTCCATCAGGTGCAGCTGCGTGGGCAGTCGGCCCGCAGTGTCGACCAGCACCACATCCTTGCCGCGCGCCTTGCCGGCCGTGACGGCATCAAAGCTCACGGCGGCCGGGTCGCCGCCTTCCTGGCTGACAATCTCGACCGTGTTGCGATCCGCCCAGATGCTGAGCTGCTCGCGCGCCGCCGCGCGGAAGGTGTCGGCGGCCGCCAGCAGCACCGAGGCGCCCTCGTTGGCCAGGTGGGCCGTGAGTTTGCCTATCGATGTGGTCTTGCCCGCGCCATTGACGCCCGCAACCATGATCACCGTGGGCTGGTACTGGCCAATCACCAGGGCCTTTTCCAGCGGCTTGAGCAACTGGGCAATGGCCTCAACCAGCGCATTCTTGACGGCCACCGGATGCGTCATGCCGCCTTCCTTGACCCGGCGTTTCACGTCGTCCAGCAGGTGTTCCGTGGCCTTCACGCCGGTGTCGGCCATCAGCAGGGCGGTTTCCAGGTCTTCGTACAGCGCATCGTCAATGCGGCTGCCGGTAAAGACCGTGGAGATGCTGGAGCCGGTCTTGCGCAGGCCCGCCTGCAGCTTGCCGAGCCAGCGCTGGCGCTCAGGCGGCACCGCGCCGGGCAGTGGAATTTCAATCGGGGTGACCAGGGCGCTGCCAATCAGCCCGCCGCCCGTGGTGCTGGGCGCTGGCGGGGAGGGGAGGGGTGCAGGTGGCCGGGGTAGCGCAGGCGCTACGGCCTCGGACGGCGGAGCCGCCACGGGCGCCAGTGCCTCCGGCGGCGCCGGGGCCACCGTTGTCGGCGGCAGCGTTACGGCCTCCGGTGATGGAGGCGCCATGGCCTCTGGCGGCGCTGGCTTTTTGAATCGCTTGAAGAAACTGAACATTGGGTATGCTTATAGAGTCCTGGTGCCGCGGCGTCCTGGCCGAAATGCCATATTTCAGGCGAGCGGCGGCATCGCATGAGATGAGTATTCTATGAAACCCCTCTCCTTGAGCGCTTTGTCCATGCCCATCCTCTTTTCGCCGCCACGAATTGCGCGCTTCGCCCCTCTGGTCCTGGCCGCCGCGCTGGCCCTGGGCTCAGGCGTCGCGGCACGGGCGCAGCCGGCGCCCGAGGCGGTCACGCAGTTCACGCTGGCCAACGGCCTGACGGTGATTGTCAAACCGGACCACCGGGCGCCCACCGCGGTGCACATGCTGTGGGTGCGTGTGGGCGCCATGGACGAAGTGGACGGCACCTCGGGCGTGGCCCATGCGCTGGAGCACATGATGTTCAAGGGCACGCCGACCGTGAAGGCGGGCGATTTTTCCAAGCGGGTGGCTGCGCTCGGCGGGCGTGACAACGCCTTCACCAGCCGCGACAACACGGGCTACCACCAGCAGATCCCGGCCGGCAAGCTGGAAGAGGTGATGCGCCTGGAGGCCGACCGCTTCGCCCACAACCAGTGGCCCGATGAGGAGTTCAGGCGCGAGATCGAGGTCGTCAAGGAAGAACGCCGCTTGCGCACCGAAGACTCACCGCGCGCCATGCTGTACGAGCAGCAGGCCGCCGTGGCCTTCCTGGCCTCGCCCTACCGCCGCCCCATCGTCGGCTGGATGAGCGATCTGGACGCCATGACGCCAGGCGATGTGCGCGACTTCTACCGGCGCTGGTATGTGCCGGCCAATGCCGCAGTGGTGGTGGCCGGTGATGTGGACGTCGCGCAAGTCAGGAAACTGGCCGAAAAATACTATGGCGGCATTGCCGCACGCCCCGTGCCCGAGCGCAAGCCGCGCCTCGAGCCCGAGCAGGCCGGCCTGCGCCGCCTGGAGTTCAAGGCTCCCGCCAGCCAGGCCTATGTGGGCCTGGCCTTCAAGGTGCCCAAGCTGGAGCCCGCAGACCTGACGGATGCCGCGGGCGCGGCGTCGCCCACGGCAGCGGCCTCGCGCGATGCCCTGGCGCTGACGGTGCTGGCCGCGGTGCTCGACGGCTACAGCGGTGCCCGCCTGGAGCGCGCCCTGGTCCAGGGGGAAGGGCGTGTGGCCGACAGCGCCGGCGCCTCCAGCAGCCTCCTGGGGCGCGGGCCGCAGATGTTTATCCTGGATGGCGTTCCGGCCGAAGGAAAAACCACGCAGCAGGTGGTGGATGCCCTGCGCCGGCAGGTGGCCGTGGTGGCCCGCGACGGTGTCAGCGAGGCGGAACTCAATCGCGTCAAGACCCAGTGGGCGGCCAGCGAAACCTACAAGCTGGACTCGCTGTTCAGCCAGGCGCGTGAACTCGGCTCCAACTGGATACAGGGCCTGCCTGCAGACGCCGGCAGCCGCGTGATCGCCCGGCTGCGCAGCGTCACCGGTGCCGAGGTGCAGGCCGTCGCCGCCAAATACTTCGGCGATGACCAGATGACCATGGCCACCCTGTTGCCGCAAGCCATGGACCCGAACCGCAGGCCGCGCCGGCCGGCGGCGGCTGGCCGGCACGATGCCGGCGTCCTGAACTGAAGGGGGCGACCCTCATGATAAATGCTACAAAAAACATAGCTGTACGCGCTTTCGTGGCGGGCGCTGCAGGCCTATTTATTCACTCATTGGCGCTGGCGACGATTCCGGTGCAGCACTGGACCCAGGCCAGCGGCGCCGAGGTCTACCTGGTCGAGAACCCGGCCATCCCCATGCTGGATGTGCAGATTGACTTTGATGCCGGCAGCCGCCGCGACCCGGCCAGCCAGACGGGCCTGGCCAGCGTGACGGCGGGTATGCTCGACAAGGGCGTGCGGGCGAAAGACGGCGAAGCTACAAAGGATGAAAACGCGCTGAGCGAGGCCTGGGCCGATCTGGGCGCGCAATTTGGCGCCGGCGCCTCGGCGGATCGCTTGAGTTTTTCATTGCGCTCGCTGACCGAGCCCGGCCTGCTGGACAAGGCCGTGGCGCTGGCTGCGCGCGAGATGGCCGAGCCGTCCTTCCCGGACGCCATCTGGCAGCGCGAACGCCAGCGCCTGCAGGCCGCGCTCAAGGAGTCCTACACGCGTCCCGCCTCCGTGATTCGCCGGGCCTACGCCCCCGCCGTTTATGGCTCGCACCCTTATGGCTATGAGGTGACAGAGGCCACGCTGGCGCGCATCAGCGTGGCCGACATGCGCGCCCTTCACGCGGCCAGCGTGGTGGCCTGCCGCGCGCGCATCAGCATGGTGGGCGCCGTCACGCGTGCGCAGGCCGACAGCATCGCCGCGCGCCTGCTGTCGCGCCTGCCGCAAGTCGCTTGCGCCAGCCTGCCGCCGCTGCCGCCCGTGCCCGAAGTCGCGCCGCTTGCCCAGGCCCAGGAAAAACGCATTCCCTTCGAGTCGGCGCAGGCCCATGTGCTGATCGGCCAGCCCGGCTACAAGCGTGATGACCCGGACCATTTCGCCCTGAGCGTGGGCAACTACATCCTGGGCGGCGGCGGCTTTGTGTCGCGCCTGACCACGCAAGTGCGCGAAAAGCGCGGCCTGGCCTATGGCGTTTCCAGCTCCTTTTCCCCCGGCCGGCATGCCGGCAGCTTCACGGTGGGCCTGCAAACCCGGCCCGACCAGGCCATGCAGGCGGTTGAGCTGGTGCGCCAGGTGCTGAAGGACTTCGTGGCCAACGGGCCCACGCCGGCCGAACTCCAGGCCGCCAAGGACAACCTGATAGGCGGCTTTGCCCTGGGCCTGGACAGCAACCGCGGACTGCTGAGCAACATCGCCGGCATGGCGTGGAATGGTTTGCCCCTCGACTATCTGGACACCTGGACGCAGCAGGTGGACAAGGTCACTGTGGCCGACGTCAAGGCGGCGTTTGCGCGCAAGCTGCAGCCGGAGAAAATGGTGACTGTTATCCTTGGCGCCGCACCATGAAATACACCCCCGCCAAGCCCTCTACCAAAGCCCCTCCAACGGACTATGCCAAGGCGCGCGCCGTGGCCGCGCACGCCAGAGCCCATGCCAAGCCGCCCGGCGAAATCCGCATCATAGGCGGGCAGTACAAGCGCACCAAACTGCCGGTGGCCAACAAGCCCGGCCTGCGCCCCACGCCGGACCGCGTGCGCGAGACCCTCTTCAACTGGCTGGGCCAGGATTTGACCGGCTGGCGCTGCGTGGATGTGTTTGCCGGGACCGGCGCTCTGGGTTTCGAGGCTGCCTCACGCGGCGCGAGCGAAGTGCTGCTGTGCGAGCAGGACCCGGCGCTGGTGCTGCAGCTCAAGGCCCTGCAGACCAGGCTGCAGGCCGCCATGGTCAGGATCGAGCGCGGCGACGGGCTGAGCCTGCTGCGCCGCCTGCCGGCGGGCAGCCAGCAGCTGGTGCTGCTCGATCCGCCCTTTGAATCCACCCTGTTCGAGCCCGCGCTGAAAGCCGCCGCGCAGGTGCTCGGCCCGACTGGGCTGATTTACCTGGAGGCACCCAAGGCCTGGAGCGACGAGGAACTGGCGCCGCTGGGCCTGCAAGTGCACCGCAGCGGCAAGGCCGGGGCCGTGCATTTTCATCTGCTGGCCGGCAAGGACGCGCCCGCCGCCTGAGCAGGCGCCTGCTGTGGCCTTGCCTGCCTTGTGGCTACATGGCCTGCCGGGCCGCGGCTAAAGGGCGGGCCGGGGCATAATTCCCCCATGCCCAGCCCGCAGCCATCCACCCCGCGCATTGCCGTCTATTCCGGCACTTTTGACCCGTTCACACTGGGCCATGATGACGTGCTGCGCCGCGCCGCCGGACTGTTTGACGTGCTCATCATTGCCGTCGCGGCCGCCCACCACAAAAAAACCTTGTTTTCACTGGAGGCCCGCGTCGAGCAAGTGCGGGAAGCTAGCAAAAACATAGCGAACTCGAAGGCGACGGTCAGGGTCTTGCCGTTTGACGGCCTGATCATGGATTTTTGCGCCGAACACCAGGCCTGCGCCGTGGTGCGCGGCATCCGCAACCTGACGGACTTTGACTACGAAGCGCAAATGGCCGCCATGAACCGCAAGCTGCGCCCCCAGGTGGAAACCGTGTTCCTGCTGCCCGATGCGCCCTTGCAATGCATCAGCAGCACGCTGGTGCGCGAGATCAGCAAACTCGGGGGCGATGTCGGCCAGATGGTGAGCCCGGCCGTGGCCGCCGCGCTGGCCGGGGTTCACCCCGGCGCAAAAGGAGGCTGAGCATGGCTCTGATGATCACCGACGAATGCATCAATTGCGACGTTTGCGAGCCGGAATGCCCCAACGAGGCGATTTACCTCGGCAAGGAAATTTACGAGATTGACCCGCACAAATGCACCGAGTGCGTGGGCCATTTTGACGAGCCGCAATGCGTGCAGGTCTGCCCGGTGGCCTGCATTCCGGTTGACCCGAAGAACGTCGAGAGCAAAGAAACGCTGTGGGAAAAATACCATCGGCTACAGGCCGTGATTCCGATCATCGCGGCGCGAAGCAACTAGCGTTCAAGGGGCTCAAAATGCTGGTTTGGGCCGGTTTCAATGCTCAAATCGGCCTCAAGCCCGAACAATACCTGTGTTGTCAGCTATTGAATTCATAGCGGTTCAAACCAGCAACGCATCCAGCGGGCTGGCCGTTCCACCTGCCGCCACCTTCAAAACATGGGTGTAGATCATGAGAGTGGACACAACGGAATGCCCCGGTAGTTTCTGCACGGTGCGAATGTCGGTGCCTGATTGCAAGAGGTGAGTCGCAAAACCATGGCGCAAGGTGTGAACCGGGACCGGTTTAACAATTCCAGCCAATGGAGCCGCTTTTTTCAAGGCGCGCTGCCAGCAAGCAGCTGCCGAAGACGAGATCGGCATCGGCCTTATGGCCTCACGGCCTATAGGCAATGACCTCGATCTCAATCTTGGTGGCGACCATGTTTTTCGCCTGTATTGTCGAGCGCGCCGGCTTATTTCCAGGGAAAAACTCGCTGTAAACGCGATTGAATTCATCGAAGTCGCGTGCGTCATCGAGCCAGACCGTGGTCTTCACCACGTCCTCGAGCGTGCAACCGGCCAATGCAAGTGCGTGAGCGACATTTTTCATCGTCTGGCGCGTGTGAGCCTCCACCCCACCTGCGATGACGTCGCCGCTTTCGTCCCTGGCCACTTGGCCGGACACAAACACAAAGCCGCCGGCCTTCGTCGCCAGCGAGCGCGGCAGTGTTCGTGTACCCGCATTACTCTCTTCAAAGAACTCAATCGTCATTTTCGGCACCTTTCGCGAAGAAGGACTCATCGATTCTGTGCGACCGGGGCATTCACGTCCACCCATACCCACCTGACCGGCTGGGTCTGTCTTGCTGGGTCTGTCTTATATCCTGTTGCTCACCGCGTTCTATGTGGGCCGCATGTGCCACTGTGGTGGTCTCTGCCAGCATTTGCATACTGGTTGGGCCCCAAGTCTCATCGGCCTTCCAATTCTCGTGCACGCGCTCATGCGCCATCCGCTTGTTCTTCAGTCTCGTGCGCAAAGTCCCGCCCAACAAAACGCTCCAGCCGACGGTCCTGCCGCCGCTTCGCGCCGTCGGGGCCGCGGCTGAGCTTGGGCGTAGACTGCAGTTGCGCCCGGGGCTTCAAAACCAGGCGGCCATTCAAGCCATGGGCAGCACAGAGAACGCAACCTTCATTTGCTGGACGCGTGAAAATGCCCTTTGACCCGGACCCGCTACGGCAGGCCTTCGCGGTCGGCTGAACTCAAACGTTCAGGGCGTGTGGGAACTACGAGCAACCGCAGGCAGTAACTCCCGGCATTGCTGCGGACGGCGGGCAGGCTAAAAAAGTCTTTTTGCGCCATTTCTGGAGCTCAAACTGACCTCCAGCCCAATCAATACGTGCGGAACGTGCTGCTAAATTTATAGCATGCAAAAAACCACGCCTAGTCTTCCGGCTCGGTTTTACGCGGCGGTTTGGGCCTGGGCGGCTGGCTGGTGTGAATCATCATCGTGGCCTTGTCCATCTCGCCCCTGAGCAGCTCGGGCACGGCCTTGAGGCAGCGTGCAATGCCGTCTTCAATGGCCACGCGGTGTTCTTGCGAGGGCTTCTTCAGCACCCAACTGACCACCTCGGACTTCACGCCCGGGTGGCCCACGCCTATGCGCAGGCGCCAGTAGTCGGGCGTGCCCAGCTGGGCATGGATGTCACGCAGGCCGTTATGCCCGGCATGGCTGCCGCCCAGCTTGAGCTTGACCTGACCCGGGACAATGTCCATCTCGTCATGCGCGACCAGCACTTCGGCCGCCGAAATCTTGAAAAACCGGGCCAGCGCGGCCACCGATTTGCCGGACAGGTTCATGTAGGTGAGGGGCTTGAGCAGCCAGACGGTTTGCCCGTTCACGGTGGCGCGGGCGACCTGGCCGTGGTAGCTTTTGTCGAAGCTCAGTGGCGCCTTCAATTCGCGTGACAGCGCGTCAATCCACCAGAAGCCGGCGTTGTGGCGCGTGGCTTCGTACTCGGGGCCGGGGTTGCCCAGGCCAACAAACAGTTTGATCATGTGTGGCGATGAAAAAGGAGGGGCAGCTTGTGCGTGTCGCCCGTGCTGTGATTATCGGCGCAGCCGGGCCCCAAGAAAAACGGCCCCTGTCCTCGGGCGAGGACAGGGGCCGCAGACCGGTTCAGGTCACTGCCGAAGGCGGCAGATTATTTCTTGCCCTTGCCTTTGCCCTTGGCATCGGCGGGTGCGGCTGCAGCGACGGGGGCTGCAACGACTTCTTCCTCGATGGCCGCCACGGTGACGAGCACGGGGTTTTCCTGGCCTTTGACCACGAACTTCACGCCCTTTGGCAGCGTGATGTCCTTGACGTGCAGCGAGACGCCCTTTTTCAGGCCGCTCAAATCAACGGCGATGAATTCAGGAATGTCGGCAGGGAAGCAGGACACGGTCAGCTCGGTCACCACATGGTTGACCAGGCAGTTTTCCGTCTTGACGGCCGGGGATTCTTCTTCGCCGCTGTAGTGCACGGGCACTTTCACGGTCATGCGGGTCTTGGCTTCAACGCGCTGGAAGTCGATGTGCAGGATCTGTTGCTTGTAAGGGTGCATTTGCAGATCGCGCAGCAAAACCTTGTGGGTCTTGCCAGCCAGTTCCATCTCCAGGATGGAAGCGTGGAAGGCTTCTTTCTTGATGGCGTGCCACAGCGCGTTGTGATCGATTTCGATCAGCAAGGGCTCGGCAGTGCCGCCATAAACGATACCGGGCGTGCGGCCCGTGATGCGGAGACGGCGGCTCGCACCCGTGCCCTGCTTGGCGCGCTCAAAAGCGACGAAGTTCATAATTTTCTCCAAAAGAGGTGTTCCGCGACCAGTTCACCCCGACATTAAAAGGCTGCTCAGGCTCTTCAGAGCCGGCAGCCACCTTTTGACTTCAAATCAGGGCCTGTTGGTCCTGGTCCGAAAACAAACTCATGACCGACTCTCCCTTGGCGATGCGCTGTATGGTTTCAGCGATCAGCGGTGCCACGGAGAGCTGGCGAATCTTTTTGCAGCCCTGCGCGCTCACGTTCAGCGGAATGGTGTTGGTCACCACCACTTCGTCGAGGGCGCTGGCCTGAATGCGCTCAATCGCCGGGCCCGAGAAAATCGGGTGCGTGCAGTAGGCGTAAACCTTTTTGGCGCCGCGCTCCTTGAGCACCTCGGCAGCCTTGACCAGCGTGCCGGCCGTGTCGATCATGTCGTCCATGACCACGCAGTTGCGGCCTTCGATGTCGCCGATCACATGCATCACTTCCGAGACGTTGGCCTTGGGGCGGCGCTTGTCGATGATGGCCATGTCGCAGCCCAGCTGCTTGGCCAGGGCACGGGCACGCACCACGCCGCCCACGTCGGGCGAGACAACCATCAGGTCGGAATAGTTCTTCTGGCGCAAGTCACCCAGCAGCACCGGGGAGGCGTAAATATTGTCGACCGGGATGTCAAAGAAACCCTGGATCTGGTCGGCGTGCAAGTCCATGGTCAGCACGCGCGACACGCCGACTGCCTGCAGCATGTTGGCCACCACCTTGGCGGTGATGGGCACGCGTGCCGAGCGCGGGCGGCGGTCCTGGCGGGCATAGCCGAAATAGGGGATCACGGCGGCGATCTCATCGGCCGATGCGCGCTTGAGCGCGTCGACCATGATGAGCAGTTCCATCAGGTTTTCGTTGGTGGGCGCGCAGGTGGACTGCACGACAAACACATCACGCGCCCGGACGTTTTGCTGGATTTCGACGGTGACCTCGCCGTCTGAAAAGCGGCCCACGTGGGCGGCACCCACGGAAATGTTCAGGTGTTGGGCAATTTCTGCGGCCATGCTCGGATTGGCATTGCCGGTGAAAACCATGAAGTCGGGGTGGTGCGTTTGCATGTGGGGCCCAGCTGTATCGGGATTGAACGTGGCTGAAATTTTTATCGAGGCAAAAATACGCACGGGAAAACACGTTGCAACAGGGACTTGGCAGTGAGTGCCGGTTGCCGGTGCTTCCAAAATACGCAGACCCGCCACTCTGCGGGTCTGAAGGACCCGCGGATACACATCACGCGGGCCGGGAGTCAACTCAGACCCGCTCCGGGCGGATCTGAAAAATTTGGCAGGGGTGGAAGGATTCGAACCTGCGAATGCCGGAATCAAAATCCGGTGCCTTAACCAGCTTGGCGACACCCCTACACAGGACAATTGTTGTTGCCAACAACCGACCTATTAATCGTCGCTTGAAAACACAATCTCAAGAGCGGCTATTTTACCAAGCTGCCAGAGGGTGCGCCTCCAAAGTACTGCATTTTTTTATCTTCCAGTCATCGGGCAGGCCCGACAATTCAGACAGATCAATGTCATGCAGCAATTGCGCAAATACAGCACTTCCCGAACCGGTCATTCGCCCATCGAGATGCTGCGCTTTCAGCCAATCGAGAGATTGGCCAATCTGCGGACACATCGCCTGTGCAACCGGCTGCAAGTCGTTATGGCCAAATTTGAAAACCTGGTCATCTGCATGTGCAGCAAAGCCTAGCATTGTAGCAGTTTCTGTATCGCGTTTTAGCGATGGCGCGCTGAAAATACTTTGCGTGGGGACTCCGGCGGCTGGTTTGAGCACCAGAAAGCGGGCGCAAGGCAGTGTGATGGGGCTTATTTTCTCGCCTATGCCTTCGACCCAGGCATGGCCGCCCGAGAGGAAAAAAGGCACGTCGGCGCCCAGTGAAAGCGCTAGCGTGCGCAGTTTGTCGGCGGGCAGTCGCACGCCCCAGAGGCGTTGCAGCGCCAGCAGGCAGCTCGCGGCATCGGACGAGCCGCCGCCCATTCCGGCCTGCGAGGGAATGCGCTTTTCAAGGCTGATGTGCACGCCCAGGGGCGTTGCGCAGGCTGCCTGCAGGGCCTTGGCGGCGCGAACGGCCAAATCTTCCGCCGGCAGCGCTTCAGGCGGGGTGCCGGCCGGGTGCTCCGGGTCGCCGAGGTCGGTGCGGCTGATGTGCCCGTCGGTGCGCAGCTCGAAGTGCAAGGTGTCGCACCAGTCGATCAGCATGAACACCGACTGCAGCAAATGGTAGCCGTCGGGCCTGCGCCCGGTGATGTGCAGGAACAGGTTGAGCTTGGCCGGCGCGGGGACGTCGTAAAGGGCCTTGAGGGGCCGCTGGGCGCGCGAAGGTGGAGCGGTGCGTGTCGTCACGTGGGGATGATCCGGGAAACAGCGCGGTCGTGCGATGCCGCGCAGAGTTGATTCACTGCTTGATTCACTTATTGATCCAGCACGACGCGCAGGTCAGCCTGCGGCGTGGGCTGGATTCGTTTGGCTGAAATGCGGCCTTCGCCGCGCCGGGACAGATCGGCCGACCAGCCGCTGACGCTGGCGTTGTCGCCCTGCAGCCAGGCAAACAGCGCGTTCAGCGGCAAGGCTGCGCCCGTGGCTTGCGCCATCAGTTCGTCGATGGAGGCAAAGCGCTGGATTTTCTGGCTGCCAGAGTCCAGTTCCGCTTCGCCGGGCGACCAGCGCAGCACGCTGAGCACATTCCCCAGGGGGCTGATCAGGGTCAGTTCACCGCGCTCGGGCTTTCCCTTGAGCTCAAAGCTGGCTGAAAACGACTGCGCGGGCTCGCTCTGGACCTGCAGGCTGAGGCGCCCTGTCCAGAATTCATTTTTCAAGTCATTTGTGCTTGTAGCCCTTGGTGGAACTGCGCAGCCAGCTATTAAAAGAGTAGCAAGAAGAGTTCCGCAAATGAGTGCGGAACGCAGGCGGCTGGTGAGGCGCAAGGGACGGGTCCTGACTTAGAGCTTCACGTGCAGGCGTTTGAGCGTCTCTAGCAGCGTTTCATTGTCCGGGTTGATCAGCCGGCCTTCCTTCCAGATGGCCATGGCGCGGTCACGCTGCCCCATGCTCCAGAGCACTTCGCCGAAATGCGCCGCGATTTCGGCATCGGGTTTGGCCTTGTAGGCGGCCTCAAAAATCCGCACGGCCTCGGCGTGGCGACCCATGCGAAATTCGACCCAGCCCAGGCTGTCCTTGATGAAGGGATCCGCCGGCGCATATTCCAGCGCTTTCTGGATCAGCGCGCGTGCTTCCGCCAGGCGGATGTTGCGTTCTGCCAGCGAATAGCCCAGGGCGTTATAGGCCTGGTGGTAGTCGGGCTTGAGCTTGATGATCCGGCGCAGCAGCTGTTCCATCTCGTCCAGCGAATTGAGCTTTTCGGCGAGCATGGCCTGGTCGTAGAGCAGGTCCGTGTCCTCGGGGGCTTTGGCCAGGGCCTGCTTCAGCACATCATGGGCCAGGCGGTATTGCTTGAAATCGCGCAGCAGGCCGACTTCGGCATTGAGTTTCAGCCGGGCATCGTCCGGGCTGCGTTCAGGCAGCTGGCGGATCAGCTGGCGGCCGGCTTCCAGCTTGCCCTGGCTTGCCAGGATGGAGGCGCGCCGGGCTTGCGCCTGGGCCAGCTCCGAGGAGTTCTCAATCTTGTTCAGCCAGCTTTCGGCCGCCGCGTAGTCCTTGCGTTTTTCGGCCACTTGCGACAGGGAGAGGTAAGCCTGGGCCAGGCCGCGGCTGATCTCGGGCTGCGGTGCCTGCTGCCGGGCCAGCGCAACAAAGCGCTCCAGCGAGGCCTGTGCCTGTGCCAGCTGGTTGTCCTGCAGCTGCAAGGAGCCCAGAACCAGCCAGCCTTCCGGGAAGTCGGGTCTTTCGCTGGTCACGATCTGCAACTGGGCGATGGCTTCCGCATAGCGCTGCGCATCCAGCAGGGCGCGTGCATAGGCCATGCGGATTTCCGGCAGGGCTTTGGCATGGCCCTCGAGGTATTTCTGGACCAGGCCTTCGGCTTCAGGCAGTTTGGGGTCCATCAGCTCCAGGGCGATCACCGCCGGGCCCTCCGAGCGGGCATCCACGGCCTGGCCGCGTTTGGCCGCATCCAGTGCGCCAGGCGCGTCGCCTGCGGCCAGTCGCATCTGTCCCACGGTGGTCCAGGCGGCGCTGGCGGTTGCCGGATGGCTCAGGTAATTGGCCAGTGCCTTTTCGACCACGGTGCTGGCCAGTGTTTTGTCACTGGCCCGGGCATAGGCGCGCGGCACCGCTGCCAGCACCTGCGGGCGCTCGGGCTGCGGCGCCAGTTCAATTTCGGTTTTCAGGGGTTCGGCCGTGTCGGCGATGCGGTTCAGCGCAATCAGGATTTGCAGCACATAGCGATTGGCTTCGCGCGAGGCGGGTTGCGCCTGTTTCCAGGCGCGGGCCGACTGCAGTGCGGCGTCGCCGGAGCGCGACTGCAGCGCGATCTCGGTGGCCCGCTTGTAAAGCAGGGCGTCGTTGGTCTTTCGGGCGGCATCCAGCATCAGCGCGAAGCTCGCGGCAGGCTCGTCCTCCTGCAGGGTGATTTCGCCCACCAGCAGCTGGTAAAACAGCGCGCTGTCGAGCAGCGAGGACGGCGCTGCGTCCTGTGCGGCCCTGGCTTCGGCCAGCCCTGACGGCACGGCTGGCTCGGATGCCTCGGTTTGGGCCATAACCAGGGGCGCGGCGAGCCACAGACAGCCAAAGGCAAGGCCAAGTATTTTCTTCATCAGGCCATGATAATTGAAGCTTACCTGCCACGTTTCCCACCTTGCCCCCAGGGTCTGTCCTCGCGCTGCGGTTTCTGCGCCTCTTTTTGTGAGCCTATGCCTGAGTTGCCCGAAGTTGAAGTTACCCGCCTGAGCTTTGCCAACCGCATTGCCGGCGCCCGCATCGAGGCCGTGCTCATGGGGAAACCCCTGCGCTGGCCGCTGGGTTGCAGCCCGCAGCAGCTCGTTGGCCAGAGCGTGCTGGCCGTGCGCCGCCGCGGCAAATACCTTCTGCTTGATTTGAGCGACGGTTTGCTGCTGATTCACCTGGGCATGTCGGGCAGCGTGAGTTTCGCCACCGGCTTGCCCGGGGCGGGCAAGCATGACCACTTCGAAATGGTGACCAGCCTGGGCACCTTGCGCCTGCACGACCCGCGCCGGTTTGGGGCGGTGGTGTACGCCAGCGGTGAAAGTGACGCGGTTGCGCAGAAATTGCTGGGCCGGCTGGGCGTCGAGCCTCTCAGCGAGGCGTTTGACGCGGCGGCTTTCCATCAGGCGCTCAAGCTCAGGAAGACGCCCATCAAACAGGTCTTGCTGGGCGGCGAGGCGGTGGTGGGCGTGGGCAATATTTATGCGTCCGAGGTGCTGTTTCTGGCCGGCATCCGCCCCACCACGAAGGCGTTCCGCATCAGCAAACCACGCGCCGCGCTGCTGCATCGCGCCATTCAGCAGGTACTGGCACAGGCCGTTACAAAAGGGGGCAGCACGCTGCGCGACTTTTCCAATGCCCATGGAGAGGCGGGGCATTTTCAGCTGGACGCCATGGTCTATGACCGCGCGGGCCTGCCGTGCAGGGTGTGTGCCGCACCGATCAAAAGCATACGGCAGGGCCAGCGCTCGACTTTTTACTGCGTCAGCTGCCAGAAACCCTGAGTCTGTCGTCTTGCCATCGGTGCTGGCGCCGGAGTGGCGATGCTATATTGACCGTCAACACTTCTATGGCTGACCATGTCCTTTAACGAACAATTTGACCAGCACGGCGCATGGCGGCGCGAATTTGCACTGCGCCTGAAGCTGCTTGCCGAATGGATGAAAGACCATGATCTGCTCGATGCGGCGGTCGAGGAGCGTTTGCAGCGGCTGGAGACGCAGGTGCGCTCCGACAAGGTCATGGTGGCATTTGTGGCGGAGTTTTCGCGCGGCAAGTCCGAGCTGATCAATGCCATCTTTTTTGCCGGCTATGGCCGCCGCATCATGCCGGCCAGTGCCGGGCGCACGACCATGTGCCCGACCGAACTCGGTTATGACGCGGACGTGCCGCCCTGCCTGCGCCTGCTGCCCATAGAAACGCGGCTGCAGACGCAGGCGCTCATGGAATGGCGCATGGTCCCGGAAAAGTGGACGCGCATTGACCTGGACGTGAATGACCCTGCGCAGCTGGCGCAAGCCCTTGAGAAAGTGGGTGAAGTCCGGCATGTCACCCAGGACGAGGCCCGCGCCCTTGGCTTCTGGCACGACAACAGCCCGGACGACAATCCGCTGGTGGGCCCGGACGGCTTGATTGAGGTGCCCAGGTGGCGTCATGCGCTGATCAATATTGCGCACCCGTTGCTCAAACAGGGACTGGTCATTCTCGATACACCGGGCCTGAACGCCATTGGCGCCGAACCCGAGCTGACGGTGAGCCTGATTCCCCAGGCGCACGCCGTGGTGTTCATTCTGGCGGCCGACACGGGCGTGACCAAATCCGACCTCTCCATCTGGCGCGAGCACCTGATCACCGAGGGCAATACCACCGACGCCCGTCTGGTGGTGCTGAACAAGATTGACACCCTGTGGGATGCCCTGAGCACGCCCGAGCAGGTGCAGGCGCAAATCGACAGACAAAGGGCCACATCGGCAGAAATTCTGGGCCTGCCCGAATCGCAGGTGATTCCGGTTTCAGCGCAAAAAGGACTGGTTGCCAAAGTCACCGCGGACATGGCGCTTTTGCAGGCCAGCCAGTTGCCGGCGCTGGAGCTGGCGCTGGCGCAGGGCGTGATGGGGCCGCGCCAGAAAATCCTGCGCACGGCGGTTGACGCCGGCATCGCCGAACTCAGAGTGGAGGCCGGACGGGCCATGCACATTCGCCGGCGCGATCTGGCCGAGCAGATGATTGAGTTGCGCGGCTTGAGAGGTAAAAACGTTTCCGTGATCAAGCACATGCGTTCGCGCATTGAGCAGGAGCAGACCGAGTTTGCCGCCAGCGGCGCCAAAATACACGCGGTGCGATCGGTGCACCTCAAATTGCTGCGCGAAATTTTCCATTTGCTCAGCACGCCAACGCTCAAGGCCGAACTGGCAGAGCTGACCGCTGCGCTCAAACAGCCGGGTATCAAGCTGGGCGTTAAAAAAGCCTACGGCCAGACTTTTTCCAGGCTGCGTGAAGGCCTGCAAAAGGCACAGCTATGCAGCGGCGAAATCCAGGCCATGCTGACGGTGTCTTTCCAGAAGCTCAACGCCGACTTCAGCTTTTCGCTGCAGGCGCCGAAGGAGCCCGAATTGGCTCGCTATGTGCATGATCTGGCGCAAATTGAGCGCAGCCACCTGCAATACCTGGGAGTGAGCAACATACTGAAACTGTCCCAGGCGGGCTTTTCCGAGCGCTTGATGCGTGCCTTGGCCACCCGTCTGCGGGTGGTGTACGAGTCCGCATTGGGCGAGGTGGAGCTCTGGAACAAGTCGGCGGCATCGCAACTGGATGCGCAACTGCGCGAGCGGCGCCGCAATTTCGGACGCCGGCTTGAGGCCATAGAGCGCATCCAGCAGGCCGCCTCGGGCCTGGATGAGCGGATTGCCGAAATTGATGCCCAGGAGCATGTTCTTGATGAACTGGACGCCAAATTGCACGCGTTGACCTCCCATCTGCTGGGTGGCCCCTTGCTGCAGGCTCCGGCGCATGATTCGCCCGCCGCCTCAGTCCATGCGGCGATGGTTGCGGTGGCCTGAGCGTTGGCTATTTCCACAAGCACCCGGCGCCAGCAGGAAGCGGCAGGCCAGCCCGCGTCCGGGGAAGGCAAAAACGCCATGTTGAAGCAAATTTCACTTTCCGGTTTTGCCCAGGCAGTCGTGCGCTGGCAGGAAACGCATGGCCGTAACAGCCTGCCCTGGCAAAACACGCGCGATCCCTATCGTGTCTGGTTGTCCGAAATCATGCTTCAGCAAACGCAGGTCACGACCGTCCTGGAGTACTACGCCCGGTTTCTGCAGCGCTTCCCCACGGTGAGTGACCTGGCCGCCGCGGGACAGGATGATGTGCTGGGTTTATGGAGCGGCTTGGGTTATTACAGCCGCGCACGCAACTTGCATCGTTGTGCGCAGGATGTGATGGCGCTGCATGCGGGGCAGTTTCCGCGCACGGCAGAGCAGCTTCAGACCTTGCCCGGCATAGGCCGGTCAACAGCGGCGGCGATTGCCTCGTTTTGCTTTGGCGAGCGCGTCGCCATTCTGGATGGCAATGTCAAACGGGTGCTCACGCGGGTGCTCGGCTTTTCTGATGATCTGGCGAAAAGCGCCAATGAGCGTGCGCTCTGGGAGCGGGCAACAGACCTGCTGCCCCAGCATGATTTGCCTGCAGCGATGCCGCGTTACACCCAGGGTTTGATGGACCTCGGTGCGACAATTTGCACAGGCCGGCAACCCCAGTGTCTGCTGTGCCCGGTACAGGCGCTGTGCAGCGCTTTCGCGGCGGGGGAGCCCGAAAAATACCCTGTCAAGACACGAAAACTCAAGCGCAGCGCACAGGCGCTGAGCCTGCTGTGGGCGCAGAGGCCGGACGGCTCGGTATGGCTTGAAAAGCGTCCCGCCTCTGGCATATGGGGCGGACTTTACTGCCTGCCCGTGTTTGAAAGCGACGCGGCGCTGAAAGCGCTTTTGCCCCCAGGTTTGCACGACCATCTTGAACCGCTGCCGCATTTCGTGCATGTCCTGACGCACAAGGATTTGCACCTGGCGCCATGGGTTGCCGACTTTCGGGCCGGTCAGGCCATGCCGGCCAGCATCGTCTCGGAGGATTGCGCCGGGGCATGGTTCGGTCCGGATGTGTGGCCGGGTCTGGGCTTGCCCTCACCGATTCGTAAACTGCTGGTACAGGATGTGCCCGCCTAAAACTGCTTTCCCGCCGGCAGGTTCACCAACGGCGGCCTGATCAGAGGGCATCCAGTTCGCGGTGCCGCTTCAGGGTGGGCCACTGGCGGCTGAAGGCTTCGGCCAGGGCTTCCACGAGATAGACCGAGCGGTGTTGGCCGCCGGTGCAGCCAATGGCCACCGTGACATAGCTGCGGTGATCCCGTACCAGCGCGTGCAGCCAGTGGCTGAGGAACTGTTCGATGTGATTGAACATGTCCTCCACTTCCGCATGGGCCTTCAGGTAGTCCGCCACGGGCTGGTCGCGTCCGGTCAGCTGGCGCAGGCCCGACTCGTAATGCGGATTGGGCAGCATGCGCACGTCAAACACATAGTCGGCATCCAGGGGTACGCCCCGCTTGAAGGCAAATGACTCAAACACCAGCGTCAGCTGGGTGGGCGGGGCGGAAATCAGCGCTTTCACATAGCCCTGCAGCTGTGAGGCGCGGATCATGCTGGTGTCGAGCACATGCGCCTGCTCGCGCATCTCGCCGAGCAACTCGCGCTCCAGTTCTATGGCATCCACCAGCGCGCGATGCTGGTCGGAGGTATCCATGCGCGACAAGGGGTGAAGCCGGCGGGTTTCCGAAAAGCGCCGCACCAGTGTTTCGGTGTCGGCGTCGAGAAACAGCGACTGCACCGCCACATCCTGCTCACGCAATTCGCGCAGCTGTTGCGGAACAAGCGGCAAGGACGTGGCGCTGCGCACATCCATCGCAATCGCCACCTTGGGCGCGCCATGCTGCTGCTCCAGCACCACAAAAGGCGTGAGCAGTTCGGGCGGCAGGTTGTCCACGCAGTAGTAGCCTGCATCTTCCAGCGCGTGCAGGGCGACGGATTTTCCGGAACCCGACATCCCGGTAATGAGGACCATTTCCAGTGCCGCCATCACTGCCCCAACATTTCCTTGGCGTGCGCCAGCGTGGTGCCGGAGAGGCGTTCGCCGCCCAGCATGCGGGCAATTTCGGCCACGCGCTGCTCGCCGTTGACATGGTCCACGGAGCTGATGGCGATGCCTTTTTCCGCGCGCTTGGCCACCACCAGGTGCTGGTCGGCACAGGCAGCGACCTGGGGCAAATGGGTCACCGCCATCACCTGCCGGTCCCTGCCCAGCTGCTTCATCAGGCGGCCCACGGTTTCGGCCACGGCACCGCCCACGCCCGAATCAACCTCATCAAATATCAGTGTCTGCGCTTGCCCCAGCTGGCTGGTGGTGACCGCGATGGCCAATGCGATACGTGACAGCTCACCCCCCGAAGCGACCTTGCCGACGGGCCTCGGCGTGCTGCCGCTATGGCCGGCGACCAAAAATTCGGCCTGCTCAAGGCCGTGCTGGGCTGGCTGCTCCAGTTTGGTGAGGGCGACGTCAAATTTGCCGCCCTGCATGCCCAGGCCTTGCATGGCCTGGGTAATGGCTTTGGCGAGTTGCGGCGCGGCCCTGCCGCGGCCTTTGGAAACCTGGCGCGCTTCTTCCAGATAGGCCGAGTTGGCCTGGGTTTCGTTCTTTTCCAGCTGAACCAGATCGGCTGCCGCATCGAGCTTTTGCAGCTCTGAGCGCCAGGATGCCAGCAATTCCGGCAGCTCCGCCGGGGGACGTTTGTAGCGCCTGGCCAGGCTGACCCACAGCGACAGGCGTTCGTCGAGTTCTGCCAGCCGCTGCGGCTCCAGTTCGGCGTGCCGGGCATAGCCGTGCAGCGAATGAACGGCATCTTCCATTTGCGCCAGCGCAGCACTCAAGACCTCAACCAGTCCTTTGAATTCGGGCTCTATATGCTCCTGATTTTGAAGCGCTGAAATGGCGCGGCCAAGCAGCGAGCTGGCATTGTCATCGGATTCCTGCAAGGCATCCACCGCGGTTTGCACGGCGTCAAGCAGGGCTTGCGCGTTCGACAGGCGTCCGTGCTGGGCATTGAGTTCCTCCCATTCATCAACGCCGGGCGCCAGCTTGTCCAGCTCGCCTATTTGCCACGCCAGGCGCTCGCGTTCGCGTTGCAGGCTGTCCTGCGCATGACGCGCTTGCGCTAGTGTTTTCTGGGCCAGTCGCCATTGTTGCCAGCGGCTGGACAACTCCTCGGTGGAGACCTCCGCATAGGAGTCCAGCAGGCCGCGCACGGCGTCGGGGCGGGTCAGGCTTTGCCAGGCATGCTGGCCGTGGATGTCCACCAGCCGGTCGGCGATGTCCTTGAGCTGGGTGGCGGTGGCGGCGCTGCCGTTGATCCAGGCGCGGCTTTTGCCCTGCGCATCAATCGTGCGGCGCAGCAGCAGGCTATCGCCCGCTTCAAAGCCGGCTTGCTCCAGCCATTGCGTCAAACCGGCAGGGCTGTCGAATTCCGCGCTGATCTCGCAGCGCGGCGCGCCTTCGCGCACCACGCCGGCATCGGCGCGCCCCCCGAGGGCCAGTTGCAATGCATCAATCAGGATGGATTTGCCGGCCCCGGTTTCACCGGTGAGCACGGTAAATCCATCCGACAGATCCAGATCCATTTCGCGGACGATGACGAAATCGCGAAGCGAGATACTTTTGAGGCTCATAACTTAAGTCCAGGCCAGTTCCAGGGGCCGGTCAGCCCGCGCCTTCATTCCAGTGAAGCTTTTTGCGCAAGGTGTCAAAGTAACTCCATCCCTTGGGGTGGAGAAAGCGCATCTGATGCGCCGAACGCCTGACGGTGATCCGGTCACCGTGCAACAAGCTGGCCAGCGACTGCATGTCAAAGTTGGCGCTGGCATCCCGGCCTGCTACTATTTCAATAGCTATCTCTCCAGTATCTGAAAGGACAATGGGCCGATTTGACAATGTATGCGGGGCGATCGGCACCAGCAGCCAGCCGGCAATGGATGGATGCAGCAAGGGCCCGCCGGCGGAAAGCGCGTAGGCCGTGGAGCCGGTCGGCGAGGCAATGATCAGGCCGTCGGCACGCTGGTTGGCCACAAAACGGCCATCCACCTCAACGCGGAGTTCCACCATGCCGGCCGTCGCGCCACGGTTGACCACGACGTCGTTCATGGCGGTCGCGCTGAAAACGCAGTGGCCGTCACGCACCACCTTGGCCTGCATCATCCAGCGCCGGTCTTCCTCAAATTCACCGCGCAGCATGGGTTTGAGTGTGTCCTGGTAATCTTCAAAGGCGATGTCGGTGATGAAGCCGAGCCGTCCCTGGTTGATGCCCACCATAGGCACGCCAAACTGCGCCAGCAGCCGGCCTATGCCCAGCATGGTGCCGTCCCCGCCGACAACGAGGGCGAGGTCGCATTGGGCTCCTATGCCGGCCGCATCCAGCGTGGGAAATTGCGTCAGGCCGGTATTGCTGGCCGTGTCCTGCTCAATAGCGACATCGCAGCCTTGTGTGCCCAGAAAATGCGCGATGTCTTCCAGCGCGGAACGGGACCCGTGGGCCTGGAACTTGCCGATCAGGGCGACATGGCGAAATTGCGACTTCATTGGCAAATTACATCACAACATCCGTTACAAGCTTCGTAGAATGTAAGCATGCTTGATGACCGCGCCCGTTTGTTGTTGAAAGCGCTTGTCGAACGCTATATAGCGGACGGCCAGCCGGTCGGTTCGCGCACGCTGTCCAAGGCCTCCGGTCTGGAGTTGTCACCGGCCACGATACGCAATGTCATGAGCGATCTGGAGGAGCTCGGCCTGATTGTCAGCCCGCATACGTCTGCCGGCCGCATTCCTACCGCCAGGGGCTATCGGCTCTTCGTCGACACCATGCTGACCGCGCAGCGCGATCCGCTGTCTGTGGGGGGGCACATAACCGCGCCCAGACTTGCGCCCGATCAGCCGCAGAAGGTGATCAGCAACGCGGCCCACATGCTGTCCAGCCTGTCGCAGTTCGTCGGGGTGGTCATGGCGCCGCGCCGCACATCGGTGTTCCGGCATATCGAGTTTCTGCGCCTGTCTGAAAAACGCTTTCTGGTGATCATCGTCTCGCCGGACGGCGATGTTCAAAACCGCGTCATCTTTACGGAAGCCGACTACACGCAGTCGCAGCTGATCGAGGCTGCCAATTTTCTGAACTCGCACTACGCGGGCATGGCCATTGAAGAGGTACGCGAGCGCCTGCAAAATGAGGTGGAAGCGCTCAGGGGCGAAATTGCCACCTTGATGCAGGCCGCGGTCAAGGTCAGTTCCGAGGCCATTGAATCGCGCGATGAAGTGGTGATCTCCGGTGAGCGCAACCTGCTGGCCGTCAGTGATTTCTCCAGCGACATGGGCAATTTGCGCAAGCTCTTTGATCTTTTTGAACAGAAGGCGCAGCTGATGCGCTTGCTCGATGTGTCCAGCCGCGCCGAAGGTGTGCGCATCTACATAGGCGGTGAAAGCCAGGTCATTCCCTATCAGGAGCTGTCGGTGGTCACGGCGCCTTATGAGGTCGATGGCCAGGTTGTGGGAACACTGGGTGTGATTGGCCCCATGCGCATGCCCTACGAAAAAATGATCCAGATTGTCGATATCACCTCCAAACTGGTCAGCTCGGCGCTTAGCCACAGCAAGTAGCCCCTACAATCTAGGCATAAACGGGGGGCGTTAGCTCAGTTGGTTAGAGCAGAGGACTCATAATCCTTTGGTCGACAGTTCAAGTCTGTCACGCCCTACCATTTATGCGCTATAATTTAAAGCTTAGCGGCTGTAGCTCAGTTGGATAGAGTACTTGGCTACGAACCAAGGGGTCGTGGGTTCAATTCCTGCCAGCCGCACCAAACGACAAGCCCTAGAACTGAAAGGTTCTAGGGCTTTTTCGTTTCTACGCTACTTTCTCTTAGGGGACTTTGGGGGAGTGGTATTCCCCAGTTCCCGCGCTCAATGCTATTCTGGTCTGCGCATGAACAAAGCCTTTACCAAAGAAACCGAGCCTGACGACGATGAGCCGGCACTGGCACCTTTGCCCGTGGGGGGTAAAAACTACATCACCCCCCAGGGGTATGAGCGCCTGCGCGCCGAATTGCTTGAGCTGATTGACAACGAGCGCCCCAAGGTCGTGGATATTGTTCACTGGGCGGCCAGTAACGGTGATCGTTCCGAGAACGGTGACTACCTGTACGGTAAAAAACGCCTGCGCGAAATTGACCGGCGCATCCGGTTTTTGACGAAGAGACTGGAAATAGCCGAAATCAGCGATCCCTCTCTCCACCACGGCAGCGATCAGGTCTTTTTTGGCGCTACCGTGACCTATGTTGATGACCTGGGTGAGGAGCGTTGCGTCACCATTCTGGGCATTGATGAAGCCGACAGTGCACTGGGGCAAATCAGCTGGATTTCTCCCGCCGCGAGAGCGCTGCTCAAATCCCGGGTGGGGGATGAGGTCAATCTGGTCACGCCCCAAGGCCTGCGAGTGCTTGAGGTGCTGAAGGTCGAATACCCGGCCCCCGATACTGCGGCGCATTGAGCTCTGTTGTGCCTGGCGAGTCCGATGAAGAGAACGAGGCGACTCTTGGGGGGGAATGCGCAAATCCAGATGGTGAGAGCGGCAACTGGCTAGCCGGTCGCCTTGGCGCGCTGCACCCGCAGCACCGACGGGGTGCGCTTGATGCTGCGCAGTACCGAAGCGAGGTGAATACGATCACGTACTGCCACGCCAAAGCGCAGATCCGTCGCATCCTGCGCGGGATCATTACCCATATTCACCTGGGTGATGTCGGCTTCAGCGCCGGCCAGGGCGGCGGCTACACGTGCCAGTACGCCCTTGCCGTTGGTCACCGTGATCAGGAGATCGGTTTCAAAGGTGCGCACAGGCTCATCCGACCAATCCACCGCAATAAACCGTTCGCTGTCTCGGTGTTGCAGGCGTTTGGCCACCGCGCAGTCATCCGTATGCACGGTCAGACCTTCGCCTCGACCCAGATAGCCGAGGATGCTGTCACCCGGGATAGGGCGGCAGCAGGGCGCGAACTGCACCGAAGTGCCTTCACTGCCATCCAGCAGCAGCGCACCCTGAGAGACTGATTCATGCGCGGTGTAGCGTTCGCGGCTCATCAGCAGGGCATCGGGTTTTTCACCGGTTTCGGCGAGCAAGGTCACGATGCGCTTGGCCACCATGCTGGCAATGCGCTTGCCCAGACCGATGTCGGTGAGTAATTCGGCGCGCGAGCGATTGCCGGTAAAGCGCAGAATTTTTTCCCAGGTGGCGTGATGGGCTTCATCGTCCTCGGAAAGGCGTTCGCGGTCTATGCCTTCGGCCCGCAGCGCCTGGGCCAGCATTTTTTCGCCCAGAACCTGCGATTCGGCCAGCGCCATGGTCTTGAGGTACTGGCGTATTTTGGAGCGTGCCTTCCCGGTTCGCACAAAGCTCAGCCAGCCCGGGTTGGGGTTGGAGACGGACGCCGTGGTGATCTCGATCACATCGCCGTTGTGCAGTTCGGAGCGCAGGGGCACCTGCTCGCCATTGACTTTGGCCGCGACCGCGCGGTGGCCCACATCGCTATGGATGGCATAGGCAAAATCGACAATCGTGGCGCCACGCGGCATCGCCATGATCTGGCTTTTGGGCGTGAACACATAGACCGCTTCAGGAAACAGGTCGATCTTGACATGATCCCAGAACTCGGCCGCGTCACGCGTTTCCTGCTGGATATCCAGCAGCGACTGCAGCCATTGAGCGCCCAGTCGCTGTGAAGCGTCGCTGTTTGGATCCGTGGCCTTGTAGAGCCAGTGCGCCGCTACACCCGATTCGGCCACGACATGCATGGCCTCGGTACGCATCTGAAATTCGATATTGGTCCCGAACGGGCCTACCAGGGTGGTGTGCAGCGACTGGTAGCCGTTGATCTTCGGAATCGCAATATAGTCCTTGAACTTGCCGGGCAGGGGTTTATAGAGCTGGTGCAAAACCCCCAGCGCGGTGTAGCAGCCTGTCAGGTCCTGCACGATGATCCGGAAGCCATAGAGGTCCGTGACCTGGGCAAAAGACAGGTGCTTTTCATCCATCTTGCGGTAGATGGAGTAGAGCGTCTTTTCGCGCCCATCGATATGAACCGGGATATGGGCATTGACAAAGGCGGACTCGACTTCGGACTGCACCCGCTTGATCACATCGCGCCTGCGGCCGCGCGCGCGCACCAGGGCTTTGGCCAATGTGACGTAACGCCATGGATGCAAATGCCTGAACGACAGGTCTTGCAGCTCCCGGTAGGTTGCGTTCAGGCCCAGGCGGTGCGCAATAGGGGCGTAGATATCCAGGGTTTCCTGCGAAATTCTGGCCCATTTGGTGCGCGGCACATCACCCAGCGTGCGCATGTTGTGGGTACGATCGGCCAGTTTGATCAGAATCACGCGCACATCGCGCGCCATGGCCAGCAGCATTTTCCGGAAGGACTCGGCCTGATTTTCTTCCCGGGTATTGAATTCCAGCTTTTCCAGTTTCGTCAGGCCGTCCACCAATTCGGCCACGGGGGCGCCAAACCGCTCAATCAGTTCGGGCTTGGTTACGCCGCAATCTTCAATGGAGTCATGCAGAAGCGCCGCCATCAGCGCCTGTGCGTCCAGCTTCCATTCTGCGCACTGTTGCGCGACCGCGATGGGGTGGGTGATGTAGGGCTCGCCGCTGTTTCGCAGTTGGCCCAGATGGGCCTCGTCGGCGAAGCGGTAGGCCCGGCGGACACTTTCGACGTCTGCCGCACTCAGGTAGTCCAGTTTTGCCGTGAGCGCCGCAAAGCTGGCCGCGGCGGCGTTGGCGGCAGGGGTCGATTTGCCGGAAGTGACGGGCGAAAGCATGGCGCTCATGCCTTAAATGTATCGCGGCATGAATGGAATATGAAAAAAGGGACTTTGGAGGATGTAGG
>NZ_BCYO01000002.1 GCF_001598235.1 Polaromonas jejuensis NBRC 106434
CCACGGCCAGCGGCTGCAGCTCCTCGGCGGTCTCGACCAGGAGGGCGCGGTCGGCGCCTATGGCCATGGCGGTGCGCAGGGTTTCCTGGCACTGGGCCACGCCGCAGCTGACGGCGATGACCTCGGTGGCCACACCTTTTTCCTTCAGGCGCACGGCCTCTTCGACGGCGATCTCGTCAAAGGGGTTCATGCTCATCTTGACGTTGGCGATGTCGACGCCGGTGCCGTCCGATTTGACGCGGACCTTGACGTTGAAGTCGACTACACGTTTGACGGGGACCAAGACCTTCATTGCACGGCTCCAGAGTTTATTGAATTGACGTTAACGTAAAGCGTTTCATTTTATGCTGCAGCGCAACGCTACTGGGCTGCCTAGCCGCCCCAAGGGTTTATCAGGGGGCACATTAAAAAGAACGACCGTTCTTTTTTATTATAGAGGGCGGCTTCCAGGGAATTAGAGCCCCCACCCAACAGCGCTCATGCGCGCGTCCGCTGATTCGGCGTGAGGCCCTGCGACACCCGCATTGCCGGGATCAGGAAGGCTTGACGGCCTCCACCGGACTGACTGGGGTATGCAGCACCCGCTGCGGATACGGAATGTCGATGCGGTGCGCGCGCAGCGCCTCAAGAATGGCCAGATTGATGAGCGAGCGCAGGTTCTGCAGGCCGTTTTCGGGATCGCCCAGCCAGTAATTGAGCGTGAACTCCAGGCCGTCGGCCCCAAAATTGGTCAGCGCCACCGACGGCCCGGGATCGCGCACCACGCGAGCCTGATTCAGGGCCGCGTCCATGAGCAGGCGCGTCACCAGTTCCACGTCGCTGTCATAGCCCACCGACACCACGGTGAACTGCAGCAAGCGGGTATCGCTCAGTGTCAGGTTTTCAACACGGCTGCTGATGAACATCTCGTTCGGGACAATCGATTCACGCCCCGACGCCGCACGCACCACCGTGTAGCGGGCATTGATGTCGGTGATGCGGCCTTCGAAGGTGTCCACCCGCACGCTGTCGCCGATGCGCACGCTGCGTTCGGCCAGCATCACAAAACCGCTCACATAGTTGGCGGCCAGCTTTTGCAAGCCGAAACCCACGCCCACGCCGATCGCCCCCCCCAGCACCGACAGGGCCGTCAGGTCAATCCCCACCGAGGACAGCGCCAGCAGCAAGCCCACAAACATCAGCACCGCGCGCGTGGCATTGCTGATGGCCTTGCGCAGGGACAGCTCGCCGCCCGTGGCCGAACGCAGCAGGCGCGCCTCAATGGCCGATGAAATCCACAAGGTGATCAGGATGACGATGCCGGCGGTCAGCGTGCCTTCCAGCATGGTGCGCACCGACAGGGTCGAGCCGCCCACCTTCCACCGGATGCCATCCAATTCGTCCAGAATGACGGGCAACAGCCCGCTGACCCACAGCACCATGGCCATCCAGGCGCCCCAGGAAATGGTGCGCTCCAGCGCCCGCACCAGCGGCGCGTCCTTGAAGGCGGCCTGCAGCACCTTGACGCCCAGGCGAATCACGGCCAGGGCCAGCAGCACCGGAATGGCCACCTTGAAGACCGCCACAGTAAGCACCTGCGCCAGCAAGGCCTGGGCCACATGGGCAAAAAACAGCAGCAACAAGGGGAACAGCACGCCATCAAAAATACGCCGCCCAAAAAGAATCGACGAGTCGTCAACCACCCGGCGCGCACGGCTCACCACGCGCGCCACCAGCCAGGCCAACAAGGCGCAGGCAATCAGGGCGGCGAGTTCGGTGAGGGCCGAGGGCTGGGTCAGGGCGGCAAACCAGCCGTCCAGACCGTCAATACCGGCGGGGGAAGCGGGACGAAGATTCAAGGCGCCGGAGCTGGCCATTGAGGTTTCCTTTTCTCGATGAAGGCTTGCACGCCCTCTTGTGCGACCGGGTGGACCATGTTGCAGGCCATGGCCTGGCCCGCCAGCTGGTAAGCCGCTTCCACCCCGGTTTCACGTTGTTGGTAAAAAAGCGCCTTGCCCATGGCCAGCGCCTCGCGCGGCTTGCCAAGCAAGGTCTGCAGCAGTTTTTCAAGCTCGTTGTCCAGCGCCTCCAGCGGCACCACACGATTGACCAGGCCTCTGGCCCGCGCCTCGTCGGCGGTGATGAACTCGCCGGTCATCAGCATTTCCATGGCCTGCTTGGCCGGCATGTTGCGCACCAGCGGCACACTGGGCGTGGCACAAAACAGGCCCACATCAATGCCGTTGACGCCAAAACTCGCATTGCTGCTGGCGACCGCCAGATCACACTGCGCCACCAGCTGGCAGCCCGCGGCGGTGGCCAGACCCTGCACCCGGGCAATCACAGGCACCGGCAGATTCTGGATGCTGAGCATGACACGCGAGCACTGGGCAAACAGCTTCTGGTAGTAGGCCAGCTCGGGCCGGGCGCGCATGTCCTTGAGGTTGTGGCCGGCGCAAAACACCTTGCCCTCGGCCGACACCACCGCCACGCGTGCGGCGCTGTCCAGGGCAATCGCATCCAGGGCCGTCTGCAGCGCCGCCAGGACCTCTTCGCTCAATGAGTTGAAAGTGCCCGCGCGGTTCAGGACCAGGTAATGAACGCCCCGCGCATCCTGCGTATGCAGGACGGGCGGCGACACATCGGCATGTACGGTGGTGTTCATGAAAACTCCTCGCTATAACTCGCTATAAATCAGCCAGCACGCGAATATGCGCTTCCACGCTGCGCGCCAGCGCGCCCAGGTTGTAACCGCCTTCGAGCGAGGAGACGATGCGGCCCTGCGCATGGCGCTTGGCCACATCCTTGACGCGCTGGGTGATCCAGACATAGTCCTGCTCGACCAGGCCCAACTGGCCCAGGTCGTCATCGCGGTGCGCATCGAAGCCGGCGCTGATGAAAATCATTTCGGGCCTGAAGGCCTCCAGGCGCGGCATCCACATCATGTCGATCAGCTCGCGCACCGCCATGCCCTTGGTGTAGGCCGGCACCGGCAGGTTCACCATGTTGGGGGCCTGCGTGTCGGCGCCGCTGAAAGGGAAAAGCGGGTGCTGGAAAAAGCTCACCATCAGCACCCGGTCGTCACCGCGGAAGATATCTTCGGTGCCGTTGCCGTGGTGCACGTCAAAGTCCACAATCGCCACGCGCTTGAGGCCGTGGCGCTCCAGCGCATATTTGGCGGCAATGGCCACGTTGTTGAAAAAGCAAAAACCCATGGCCTTGTTGCGCTCGGCATGGTGGCCAGGCGGGCGCACGGCGCAAAAGGCGTTTTCCAGCTCGCCGGCCAGCACGCTGTCGGTAGCCGCAAGTGCGGCGCCCGCGGCGCGCAAGGCGGCGTTCCAGGTGTGCACGTTCATCGAGGTGTCGGGATCAATCTGCGCGTAGGCGGGGCCGCCGGCCCGGATGTCATCGGCCAGGCCTTCGCTCAAGCCACGGATCGCCGCCACCAGCATGCGGTCGTGCGCCAGCTCGATGTCGCCCAAAGACGCTTGCGGGGCCTCGCGCCGCGCCAGCGCATCGCCCACGCCGGTGAGCAGCAAGCGGTCTTCAATGGCGTCGAGCCGCTGCGGGCACTCGGGGTGACCCTCGCCCATTTCATGCTTCCAGCAGTCCTTGTGGGTGAAATAACCAGTCGCGTTCATCAGGGAAATTTTTACAAAAAATTTGCGTTATGGTTGACGGCATGCACGTCAAAGAAAAACTTCAAGCGCTCCTGAATCAGCTTAACACGGTCATTGTCGGAAAACCCTCCCAGGTCAGCGATTGCGTAGCCTGCCTGCTCGCCGGCGGCCATCTGCTGATCGAAGACGTTCCCGGCGTGGGAAAAACCACGCTGGCCCATGCGCTGTCGCGCTCGTTCGGCCTGCAGTTTTCACGCGTGCAGTTCACCGCCGATTTGATGCCCAGTGATTTGTCGGGCGTCTCGATTTACGAGCGCCAGAAAGAAGGTTTTGTGTTCCACCCCGGGCCGGTGTTTGCCCAGGTGCTGCTGGCCGATGAAATCAACCGCGCCAGCCCCAAAACCCAGAGCGCCCTGCTCGAAGCCATGGAGGAAAAGCAGGTCACGGTCGAGGGCGAAACCCGGCCCCTGCCGGTGCCGTTTTTCGTGATTGCCACGCAAAACCCGCACGACCAGCTGGGCACCTACGCCCTGCCCGAATCGCAGCTGGACCGGTTTCACATGCGGATTTCACTGGGCTACCCGGATCGCGCCGCCGAGCGCGAACTGCTCAGGGGCAGCGACCGGCGCGAGATGGTGGACCAGCTGCCGGCGGTGCTGGCGCCGCACCACCTGCTGGAGCTGCAGCAACTGGTCACACAGGTGCATGCCGCAGAGCCGCTCTTGAACTACCTGCAGGACCTGGTGGCCGCGACCCGTTCGGGCCGCTGGTTTCTGCAGGGCCTGAGCCCGCGCGCCGGCATCGCCATCATGCGGGCCGCCAGGGCGCAGGCCTTCCTGAACGGGCGGGATTACGTCGCCCCCGATGACATTGCCGCCGTCATGCCGCAAACCGCCGCGCACCGGCTCATTCCCGTCAGCGGCGCGGGCCGCGGCCCGCTGGAGCAGGTGCGGGCCATGCTGGATGCTGTGCCCCTGCCCTGAAGCGGACGGCAGCGAATCATGGCCTCACCGGCGTTCATTCCCAACCCGTTTTCCCCGATACGCCGACGCTTTCAGAGCTGGTGGCAAAGCCGGCTGCCGCTGACCGACAGCGTCACGCTGACCCAGCGCAATGTCTACATCCTGCCGACGCGCCCGGGGCTGATGCTGGGCCTCACCCTGCTGGTGCTGCTGGTCGCCTCCATCAACTACCAGCTCAACCTGGGTTACCTGCTGACGTTTTTGCTGGCCGGCTGCGCCCTGGTGGGCATGCATGTCAGCCATGGCACGCTGCGCGGTCTTGCTATGAACCTGGTAGCACCTCACGCCCAGTATGCGGGCGCTACAGCCACTTTTGACATCAAACTCACGAGCACCCGACGGGCCGCCCGCCACGGCATCGGCCTGAGCGTGCTGGACCCTCACGATGTGGCCGCAGAAAATGGGAAAGAGCGGCACTGGGCCTGGACGGACGTGCCGGCGCAAGGCAGCAGCGTGGTGCAGGTGGCCTTCACGCCCGCCCGGCGCGGCCTGCACCGCCTGCCGACGCTGACCGCCGAAACGCGTTTTCCGCTGGGCACCTTCCGCGTCTGGACGGTCTGGCGGCCCGCGGCGCAGATGCTGGTCTACCCGGCGCCCGAACTGCATCCGCCGCCCCTCCCTCCGGGGGAACCCCGATCCGGCGGCGCCGCGCTTGCGGCACGGGCGCAAATCACAGGCGAATTTGACGGCGTGCGGGGCTATCGCCGCGGCGACCCCATGAAGCTGGTGGTCTGGAAAAAGGCCGCCAAGGACGACGGACAAGGCAACGGCCTGGTGGTGCGCGACACCCAGCAGGCCCAGCGGCACGAGCTCTGGCTGGACTTCATGCGGGCAGGTACGGCGGGTACGGAGCAAAAACTTTCGCGGCTTTGCGCCTGGGTGCTGCTGGCCGACAAGCTGGCGCTCGACTATGGGTTGAGGCTGCCTTCGCTGGAGATCAAGCCCGGCAGTGGGGAGGCGCATAAGCGGCTTTGTCTGGAGGCGTTGGCGGTATGTTGAGCTTTGTCGATGTGCGAGCAGGCCGGGTCTCGCCCCGGCGGGCGACTTACTTGTCTTTTGCTTCGCCAAAAGAAAGTAAGCAAAGAAAAGGCGACCCGCAGTCTGGGTCCCTGCGCTTCGCTCCGGGCAACCTGCGCTGCTCGACTACGGCGGGGGTCCGCAGAACTCGCTTCGCTCAAACAACTGCGGCCCTGATCCCGCCTCCATCTGCGCTGCTCAGCCCAGCCAGGACGGGACAGGCAAAAAAGCAGGTACCAAATACAAACACTAAAACAAGTACGCGCCAAAGCGCGTACTTGCGGAGTTCGGCTGTTGGTATTTCTTTCCCACCCCGTTCTGGCTGGGCTGAGGAGCGCAGGGCCAGGCGGATCAGGGCTCGTGCTTGTCTGAGCGAAGCGAGTTTGCACGAGACCCCGCTTGGACCGAGCACCGCAAGGTGCCCCGTAGCGAAGCGCAGGGGACCCAGACTGCGGGTCGCCTTTCTTTTGGGTACTTTTCTTTGGCGAAGCAAAGAAAAGTGCCTCGCCCGCCGGGGCGAGACCCGGCTTCCGCCCTCAAAAAGACCAGCACCAGGCGGATATCAATGCTGATCCGCCTCACCACCCTGCCCCGCGACGCCCGCGACACACTGTTCCTGCTGCTGGTCATCGCCTGGCTGCTGCTGCCGCAAACCGCCCATCTGCCGCTGTGGTGCAGCGCACTGGCGGGCACGGTGCTGCTCTGGCGCGGCTGGCTGGCCCTGCAGGCCCGGCCGCTACCGGGAAAATGGTGGCTGCTGGCCTTGCTGGCGCTCACCATGGGCGCCACCTGGGCCACACACAAAACCCTGCTGGGCCGCGACGCCGGCGTCACCCTGCTGGTGGTCTTGCTGACGCTCAAGACCCTCGAATTGCGCGCCAGGCGCGACGCCTTCGTGGTGTTCTTCCTCGGCTTTTTCTGCATGCTGAGCAATTTCTTCTACTCACAATCGCTGCTCACTGCGTTCAGCATGCTGCTGGGGCTGCTGGGTCTCCTGACCGTGCTGGTCAATGCCCACCTGCCAGTCGGCAAACCGCCCCTGGCGCTGGCCGCCAAGACCGCCGGCTGGATGACCCTGCTCGGCGCGCCCATCATGGTGCTGCTGTTTGTGCTGTTTCCGCGGCTGGCGCCCTTGTGGGGCGTTCCCGGCGATGCCATGACGGGCCGCAGCGGCCTGAGCGCCAGCATGCAGGTCGGCAACATCGCCAGCCTGGCGCTGGACGACAGCATCGCCATGCGCATCCGGTTTGAAGGCCGCCCGCCCGCGCAGCCCGATTTGTATTTTCGCGGCCCGGTGCTGTCGAGCTTTGACGGGCGCGAGTGGCGGCCACCGCGTTTTGGTGCGGCTTCGCGTGACGGCAATAACGGGGCTGGAGCCAAGCTCGCCGTTTCCGGCGCGCCCGTGCGCTATGAAGTCACGCTGGCGCCCACCAGCCGCCCCTGGCTCTTCGTCATGGAGGCCGCCACGCAAAGCCCCGAATTGCCGGGTTATCAGAGCACGATGCAGGCGGACCTGCAATGGCGGGTGGATCGCCCCATCACCGACCTGGTGCGCTACAAGGTGCAAAGCTACCCCAGCTTCCGGCACGGCCCCACGCAACGTATGGCCGGCTTACAGGAATTCGTGGAACTGCCGCCGGGTTTCAACCCGCGCACCCAGGCGCTTGCCGAGCAGATCCGCAGCGACCCGCGCCATGCCGGCGCCAGCACCGCCCAACTGGTCCAGGCCGCGCTGGAGCGCCTGCGCACCGGCGGCTACAGCTACACGCTGGAGCCCGGAGTGTATGGCCAGCACACGGCCGATGAATTCTGGTTTGACCGCAAGCAAGGCTTTTGCGAGCACATCGCCTCCAGCTTTGTGATCTTGATGCGGGCCATGGATATTCCTGCGCGCATCGTGACCGGCTATCAGGGCGGTGAACAAAATTCGGTCGACGGCTTCTGGGTGCTGCGGCAAAGCGATGCCCATGCCTGGGCCGAAGTCTGGCAGGCGGGCCGCGGCTGGGTGCGCGTGGACCCGACCTCGGCCGTCGCGCCCGGCCGCACCGGCGCCTTCCAGCGGCTGGCCGCCCCCCAGGGCGTGGTCGCCCAGACGCTGGGCAGCCTCAGCCCCACCTTGATGGCCCAGCTGCGCGCCACCTGGGAGGCCGTGAACAACGCTTGGTCCCAGCGGGTGCTCAACTACACCCAGGGCCAGCAGCTCAATCTGCTGAAAGACATCGGCTTTCAATCGCCGAGCTGGGAAGATTTGAGTGACCTGCTGCTCGGCAGCATCGTGCTGGCCAGCCTGGCGGGCGCCGCCTGGGCGCGCTGGGAGCGCAGCCAGCACGACCCCTGGCTGCGCCTGCTGGCGCGCGCCCGCAAGCGGCTGGCCCGGGCCGGCATCCACAGCACGCCAGCCAGCTCGCCGCGCCAGCTGGCCCGGCAGGTGCTGGCGAAATTCAATGGCGGGCAAATCGGCCAGGCGCAGGCGCTGCATGACTGGCTGATGCGGCTGGAGTCGCAGCGCTACGCGGCGACCTCCGCCCACCCGCAAAGCCAGCGCCAGGAGCTGCACCGGCTTAGGCAACAATTCAGCCGGCTCTCATGGCCTGCTTAAAATTGCTGCAACGCCCTACTTTCTTCGCATGACACCTTCAACGCTTACTCACCGATTCAAACTCGCTATATTTTTAATAGCCTCCCTCGCAGGTGCAGCAAGCGCTGGCGAGGTACAACCCTCGAAAAAAACGGCAAACACCCAAACCGCCGTGCAAGGCCCGCCCTATGCCACGCGGCCCGAGGCCATGCAGTTTGCCGACGACCTGGCCAGCCGGCGCGACCTGGACCCGGCCTGGGTGCGCGAGGCCATCGGCCAGTCGCGCTACAACGCCACCGTGGCGCGGCTGATGCAGCCCGCCACCAAGCCCTTTGTGAAAAACTGGAAGGTCTACCGCAGCCGTTTCATCGATCCGATTCGCATCGAGGCCGGCCGGCGCTTCTGGCTGGAGAACCAGGCCAGCCTGGCCCGCGCTGAAAAGGAATACGGCGTGCCCCCCGAAATCATCGTCGGCATCATCGGCGTGGAAACCATTTACGGCCGCGATACCGGCAGCTTCCGCGTGATGGACGCGCTGAGCACGCTGGCCTTCGACTTTCCGGCCAGCCACCCGCGCGCCCAGGAGCGCAGCGAGTACTTCAAGGGCGAGATCGAGCAGTTTCTGACCCTGCAAAGCCGCCTGGGCAATGACCCCTTCGAGGCCAAAGGCAGCTATGCCGGCGCCATGGGCATGCCGCAATTCATGCCTTCGAGCTGGGTCAAGTACGCGGTGGATTTCGACGGCGACGGCAAGATCGACTTGTGGAACAGCCCGGCCGACGTGATCGGCTCCGTCGCCAGCTACTTCAAGGCCTTCGACTGGAAGCCCGGCATGCCCACGCATTACCCGGTGAGCTTTGACAGCAGCCGCCTGGACATGGACGCCCTGATGGCGCCCGACATCCTGCCAACCTTCAGCGTCGCCAGCTTCACCGCCAAGGGCGCGGTGCTGGAAGGCCAGGCCCTGCAGCACCAAGGACCGCTGGCATTGATCGAACTGCTCAACGGCCCGGATGCGCCCACCTACGTCGCCGGCACCGAGAACTTTTACGCCATCACGCGCTACAACTGGAGCAGCTACTACGCCATGGCGGTGATTGAGCTGGGGCGGGAAGTGGCGGCGCGGGTCAAGCCATAAATTGGCCCTGCTCATGTTTGACGTGAGTCAGCATGACCTGGCTTGACGGGGCATGTCCGATCAACGGAAGGGTTGGGCTCCATGGCGACTAAACACGCCAGCCATCTTTCACGCGAAAGCAAACTCCATGGACTCGCAGTGCTCCGGGATGGGAAAACCCGGGTACTCAGGTATAGCCTTGCTTCCAGCGAACCGGCGCAAACCGGATCAGCGGCAACGGCGGATGCTGTGTCGCCCGGAGCGCTTGTGACAAGTCGACCCCAATGTCACGAGACTCCGGTGACGGCACGGGTGTGGCGAAGTCTATCGACAGGAGATACCGTCGGCCAGGCTCCATGAGGGCGAAGTCCGATTCGACAGGTCGATGATCCCACTTGCCGCCCTGCTTGACGCGGTTTCCCTGCAGGTCCCACATGTCGAAGTCGAAACCGGCGATGCCTGTGAATCGTTTGCCCGCTATGCTGAGCACAGCCAGTGAAGGACGAAAAACGAACCCTGGATCTGTGGGTGTTACGCTGACAAACACGCGCGTCTTCCCCGGCTCGTGGTTCTGAGGGTAGACATTGCGCGGGTCGACAGACAACGGGAGGGCGAACAGGTAGACCTGTGTGTCATAAGTACGCAGCTGGTTGTTGATCGCCACCCGCAGTTGCAACCCGGGGACGTTCAACGCGGCACGGTTGCGTGCCTCATGGAGGGTGGGAGCTTCGCTGGAGAATGCAGGGGGAGTGTCTCCTAGGTAGGCGACACTCTCCCAACCACCGCGATAGCCGGCGCATCCTGAGAAACCCAGACACACCAGAATGAGAGCAGGAAACCTGCGCCGCGCGATCAACATGATGCCTCCTACCGCTAATTGGTTGGCACCCCACGTTCTTGCAAAGTCCGCATTTCAGTTGGCCGTGGCAGCTGAACACTGCCGCGGACCGAAACCCTGAGCCTGACGCGCATCCAGTTCGGGCATTGCTTCCTCAATAGGGCGCCCCATCTGCGCATCATGGAGTCGCCGCGCACGCTGACTCAGTGGCCGGGGCATGGACGCAAAGCTTCTGCCTCAATCACCCACATGGATCTTGATGTCATGCGGTGTCGGATGCCCTCCACCACTTTCCAGCCAATCCCGCAGGCTTAGCAGGAAGGTGGCCCATTTGGTACTGCAGTGATGCATGAACTCAACAGGCTCTTTCCAGTTGGCGTGTTTGAAGAGAATGAAGGTCTGATCATCCTTCCTCTCCAATCGGAAGAACACTTCAGTTCCCACCCATTCATCGGGACCCGTTGTGCACTTCCAATGCACGAGAGAGAAAGGTTTGGATTCCAGCACCCTCATCTGGCAGAAGCCGAAGTTGATCAACCCGCCCACGCTCGTTTCTCCAGTGGTTTCGCTTATCCACCAATGCTGGAGGCCTTCGATCGTAGAGAGGGCGTTGAAAACCTTTTCAAGTGGTGCATCAACGCCAACCCGGTGAAGAATATCTGGCATGTTGCGCTCCTATATGTCCTTGAGTGAGGGGTGACCCAAGGTACATGAGCCGCCCGCCTGACGCAGAGGTGAGAGGTGACGCGGAGCGACTGGGCGAAGCCCGCCTGCGGAGCATCCCTCCAGACCACCATATTAGAGTTTCTCCAGAAGTTGCTGCTTCTTTTTCTGAAACTCCTCTTCGGTAATGACGCCGTCCTTTTGCAGATTTTGTAGTTCTCGTAACTTTTGATTTACAGAATCGCCTGGGGGCGCTGGAGATGCTGAAAGCGGAGCGTTTATCGGCGTATCAAGTGGCGTCAAGTCCTTATCTGAAACCGAAAAAGCAATTAACTTTGACTCCGTTACGCCAGCGCGTCCGGTGCTTTCGTTGACCTGTTGCAACAAGCTTCTTGGCGTCCACATTCCCATTTTTACTTCCTGCCACACGAAATAGTTTTTTCCTGCCTCGACGGACAGAGGAAGACTGGAAACGTTCTCGGAGTGGGATTCGACGCTGTATTTTCCCGGGACAACATTCAACCGAAAATAAGTCTTTGCCGCCGTCTGGCCCAGCACCTTTCCGTTAACCGATACGGTCATCGGTATTGCGGCGCCAAAACTTTCATTGCGATAGATGTATAAGGATGCCTTGCTTGGGGCGGGTAAAAATTCCTTCGCCTGAATATCCTGATCCAGGGGTGCCATAGGCACCGAAGCGCATCCTGCAAGCAGCAGAACCATGGCTGTCGTGAAGATTCCGAAAAAGTGTTTCATGTAGGCATCTCCCTTGTTGAAGCGCTAACCATAGAGATGAGCGGCAGACCACGGCTTGCAACACCCCCATGTGAGAAGAGCGTTAAAAGCCATCAAAAGTGGAGAGGCGAAGCGCGGTCCGTGCGCCGCTAATCCTGGTGCTTTCCCGGTCTACCCGCGGTGTCGCTCAGAAAACGGCTCATATCGCGCGACAGGCTCATGAAAAAAATGGCGAATTGCTGCGGGTCCCAGATGTAGAGGTCGGCAAACTCCTGACTCGACACCTTCACCACGATGCAGTCATCGGCGGCATCGCCGCTGAAGCGCCGCGGGCGCAGCGCGATCATCGCCGGAAAACCAACACTTTCTCCCGCGTTCATGACTCGGATGACGTCCTTGCCGCCGTCGGTATCCTCATAAACGGTGATCTGACCTCTTAGCAGCACGAAGAAGCTATCGGCGGTATCGCCCTTGCGGTAGAGGGTCTCTCCGGCTGTCAACTTCAGTACTTCACCGTCGGCCAGCAGCTTCGCGACAAAACTCTGCGACAGCGCGCCGAAGGCCGACATTTGCTCGAAGGCGTCAGCGGCCAGGTACTCATGGAGCGTTGCGGGGTCGAGAATTTCCATGTTTGGTGTCCGATGGGGGCGGCTCTCATCATGGCGGCGAGACTTGGGGAAAGAAGTCTTGTATTGCGACTATGAGGTCGAGGGTCAAGTCTCCCATTTTGCAAATCGACGCGCAAGTACAAGTCGAATTTGACCCTGATGTCTCTCACATCCGTACCGCGATCACCCCGGGGTCACGCATCCACGTGGGCAAGGCCACCTTCATCGACCTGCTGGCCGAGCGCATCGAACAGCGCCAACGCAGGGAGCGCTACTCGGGCTTGATGTTCGCGCTCCTGACCAGCTTGCCCCAGCGATCGGCTTCCGACTTGATCAGGGCGGCGAACTGCTCGGGCGTGCCGCCACCCAGTTCGTTGCCCTGGCCCAGCATCTGCTCCTTGATGGTCGGGTCGGCCAGCGCCTTGTTGACGGTTTCATTGAGCAGCTTGATGAGGGCCGCGGGCGTACTGGCCGGCGCCACCAGCCCCTGCCAGTTCTGGACCTCGAAGCCCGGCACGCCGGCCTCGGCCATGGTGGGCAAATCGGGAAACAGCGGCGAACGCGTCTTGCTGGTGATGGCCAGCGCGCGCAGCTTGCCGGCGCGGATCGAGGGAGCGGCCGAATACATCTGCTCGAACATCATGTCCACCTGGCCACCCATCAGATCGGTCGTGGCGGGCGCTCCGCCCTTGTAGGGAATGTGCGTGATGGACAGGCCGGCCAGCGACTTGAACATCTCGCCCGACAAATGGTGCGACCCGCCCAGCCCGCCCGAGGCAAACGACAGCTTGCCGGGACTGGCCTTGGCGGCGGCGATGATGTCCTTGACGCTCTTGAACGGCGAATTCGCCGGAACCATCAGCACCAGCGGGCCTTTTTCGATCAGGCAGACCGGCACCAGGTCCTTGGCCGGATCGAAATTCATTTTCTTGAACATGGTCGGATTGACCGCCAGCGGCGCGAAGTTGCCCATGCCTATGGTGTAACCGTCCGGCTTGGCCCGGGCGACGGCCTCGGTGCCGATGTTGCCGCCGGCGCCGGGCTTGTTGTCCACGAGCACCGGCTGGCCCAGCGCGGTGGAAATGAACCTGCCGATCTGGCGCGAGCGCTGGTCGGCGTTGCCGCCGGCGGCATAGGGGCAGATCAGGGTGATGGGCTTGCTGGGGTATTTGTCCTGCGCCCAGGCCAGCGAGGGCATGGCGATGACTACCGAAGTGGCCTGCAGGAGGTTGCGGCGTTTCATGTCGAATCCTTGTGATCAGTGGTGTTCCCCGACCTTAAAGGGTGCGGCTGTCAATCAGCTGGCAAAAGGCATGAGTAGTTTCCCGGATGCGGGCAGCTATTTGGAGAAAAGAGGGGCAGATCCCATCAATCAAATTTCAAGCCAAGCCCATTCAAACCGGCTCAATCGTGATATCCACCGTCATGGACTCCACACCGCCGCCCTGGCGCACGCCCTTGATGGGCGGGCAGGCGTCGTAGTCGGTGCCCATGGCCAGGCGCACATGGCGCTCGTCAATCAGGCAACCGTGGGTGACATCGATGCTGATCCAGCGGCGCGTGGCGGCATCCAGGCACACATCAACCCAGGCGTGGCTGGCCAGGTCGGGTTCGTTGGCGGCGTAGAAATAACCGCTGACATAGCGCGCCGGAATACCCAGACTGCGGCAGATCGCCACCATCACATGGGCCTGGTCCTGGCACACGCCGGCACCCGCCTCAAAGGCTTGCAGCGCCGTGGTGGTGACATTGGTGCTATTTTTTTGATAGCTTACTGCGCCCGCCACACCCTGGCTCAAGGCCAAAAGCTCGCTCAATTCGGCCCGACCGCCGGTCGCCCCGGGCGCGATGAAGCGCCGGCCGAACTCGGCCAGCAGCGGATGCGGTGCGGCCAGATGCGTGGCGCGCAAGAAGAAGTCGGGATGCGGCAAGGTCCCGACATCGGTGAACTCGGCCATGCCAAAGGTCTCCACCTCGCCGGCGGCATTGACCAGGCTCCAGCGCACGTTGTCAGTGGCCCGGCCGACAAAGGTGTAGGAGTGGATGGGGTTGCCGAAGGCGTCCAGCTGGGAAAACAGCTTTTCGGGCGCGCCCAGGCTCCAGAAATACACCGTCTGCGCCGGGCCGGACTGCGGCGTGAGCCAGAGCGTTTGCAACGCATAGCGCAAGGGCTCGGTGTAGCGGTAATCGGTGGTGTGACGGACGTGCAGCTTCATGGGCAACAGCCCCAACGGATTTCTTGGGTCAAGGCAATTTTCAATGGTTGGCCGGAACGAGGAATTCGCGGCTGATATGCGCGCCGAGTTCGTTCACGCGGTCCAGGAACTGGGTCAAAAAGGCATGCAGGCCGGTCGCCAGAATCTCGTCGATGCGCGCGTACTGCAAATCGGCCCGCAACTTGCCGGCACGGCGCTGGGTTTCGCTGAGCGGGTCGCTGGTCACCATGGCGAGGTTGCCCATCACTTCATTGAGGCAGGCCAGCAGCGAGCGCGGCATGTCGGGCCGCAGTATCAGCAGTTCGGCCACGCGCTCGGGCTTGATGACGTCGCGATACACCTTGCGGTAGACCTCAAAGGCGGACACGCTGCGCAGGATGGCGCTCCAGTGGTAAAAATCGAACTCCTGCTCTTTCTCGCTGACCATGCCGAGAAAATCACTTTGCACGGCGTGAAACTTCACATCCACCAGGCGAGCGGTGTTGTCGGCACGCTCCAGAAACGTGCCCAGGCGCAGAAAATGAAAGGCCTCATCCTGCAGCATGGTGCCGGCCGTCACGCCGCGCGACAGGTGCGAGCGGAACTTGACCCATTCAAAAAACTGGCCCGGGTCGCGCTCAAAATCACCTTGACGCAACATGCGAATGACTTCCAGATAAGTCTGGTTCTGCGTTTCCCAGACTTCGGTGGTCAGCGAGCCACGCACGGCGCGGGCGTTTTCACGCGCGTTCTGCAGGCACGAAACAATGCTGGAAGAGTTTTTCTCGTCGCGCACCATGAAGTCCATCACATCACGCGGATTGACGTTGTCGCCGTATTTGGCGGCGTACAACGGCTTGAGCTCGCTGATGCTGAGCAGGCCCTGCCAGCCCAGTTGCAGCCCATCATCGGATTGCGGCAGCAGCGAGGTCTGGTAATTCACATCCAGCATGCGGGCGGTGTTTTCGGCGCGTTCGGTGTAGCGCGACATCCAGAACAGGTGATCGGCGGTGCGGGATAACATTTTTTCTCCTTCTTAAGCCTCAAACACCGAAAGCGCTGACGCGCTTTGCGTGTTTTGGTGATGACCTCACAAGCGCTTCGCGCAATTGATGAGTCATCCCCGCGAATGCCTGCGGCATGTCGCCGGCGCGTTCGGTGTAGCGCGACATCCAGAACAAATGATCGGCGGTGCGGGATAACATTTTTTCTCCTTCTTAAGCCTCAAACACCGAAAGCGCTGACGCGCTTTGCGTGTTTTGGTGATGACCTCACAAGCGCTTCGCGCAATTGATGAGTCATCCCCGCGAATGCCTGCGGCATGTCGCCGGCGCGTTCGGTGTAGCGCGACATCCGGAACAGGTGATCGGCAGTGCGCGACAACATGGTTAAATTCCTCCCGCCAATGACTGCGACTGGGATTGAAACGGTGAAGGCGTGGGCAACGAGGCACCGGTCTGCAGCACCCAGGTGTCCTTGGTCCCGCCGCCCTGCGAGGAATTGACCACCAGCGAGCCATCCTTCAATGCCACCCGCGTCAGCCCGCCGGGCACCATCTGCACTTCCTTGCCGCTCAGCACAAAGGGCCGCAAATCAATGTGGCGCGGCGCAATGCCGCTTTCCACATAGGTCGGGCAGGTGGAGAGGCTCAGCGTGGGCTGGGCAATATAGCCCGAGGGGTTGGCCAGAAGCGCCTTGCGGAAGTCCTCAATCTCGGCCTGGGTGGAGGCCGGCCCCACCAGCATGCCGTAGCCGCCCGCGCCATGCACCTCCTTGACGACCAGGTCCTTGAGGTTGGCCAGGGTGTAGTGCAGGTCTTCGGCGTTGCGGCACATATAGGTGGGCACGTTCTTGAGGATGGGCTTTTCACCGAGGTAAAACTCGATCATCTTGGGCACATAGGGGTAGATGGATTTGTCATCGGCCACGCCGGTGCCTATGGCGTTGCACAGCGAGACATTGCCGCTGCGGTAAACGTTGAGCAGGCCGGCGCAACCCAGCGTGGAGTTGGGGCGGAAGGCCAGCGGATCGAGGAAGTCGTCGTCGACGCGGCGGTAGATCACATCCACGCGCTTGGGGCCGCGCGTCGTGCGCATGTACACGAAGTTGTCCTTCACGAACAGGTCCTGGCCCTCGACCAGTTCCACCCCCATCTGCTGCGCCAGGAAGGCATGCTCGAAATAAGCCGAGTTGTACATGCCGGGCGTGAGCACTACCACCGTGGGCTCGGCCGTGGCGGGCGGCGCCATGGCGCGCAGCGTTTCCAGCAGCAGGTCGGGGTAATGCGCCACCGGGGCCACACGGTTCTCGCTGAAGAGTTCGGGGAACAGCCGCATCATCATCTTGCGGTCTTCCAGCATGTAGCTCACGCCGCTGGGCACGCGCAGGTTGTCTTCGAGCACGTAGTACTCGCCCTCGCCCTGCGCATTGGGCGCGCGCACGATGTCGATGCCGCTGATGTGCGAATAGATGTTGCCGGGCACGTCCACGCCCATCATCTCGGGGCGGAACTGCGCATTCTGGAAAATCTGCTCGGACGGGATCACGCCCGCCTTGATGATGTCCTGGCCGTGGTAGACATCATGGATGAAGCGGTTCAGCGCGGTGACGCGCTGCACCAGCCCTTTTTCCATGCTGGCCCATTCATGCGCCGGGATGATGCGGGGGATCAGGTCGAACGGAATCAGCCGCTCGGTGCCGGCGCCGTCCTCGTCCTTGGCGCCGTACACCGCAAAGGTGATGCCGACGCGGCGAAAAATCATTTCCGCTTCGGCGCGACGCGCCTCCATCACCTCGGGCGCCTGCCGGGCCAGCCAGCGCTGGTAGCCCTGGTAGTGCGCACGGACGCTGGATGCCGCGGCATTCATTTCATCAAACATCGGTCGGCTCATGGGCTTGATCTCCAGCAAGGTTGGCGCGCAGCGCTATGTTTAGTCATAGCTTAGCAAGTTATGCGCCAAGCCGGTGCACCCGCCTTTAATAAAGCTCGGGCGCATGCTGCCAGTAGCGCCGGCCGGCCTCGCGCTGGCAACTGATGTCTGCGGGCGTCAGGCTGCGCCAGGTGGCCGCTCCGCACTGCGGCGACCGGATCAGCCGGATGCCGCGCTCCTCGTAGCGCGCCACCACCGATTCGACGGGATGGCCGAAACGGTTGCGGTAGCCCGCCTGGGCCAGCGCCAGCCGCGGCTGTACCGCGTCCAGGAACAGCGCGCTGGAAGAGGTCTTGCTGCCGTGGTGCGGCACCAGCAAAAAATCGGCCTTCAGGCTGGCGGGATGGCCCAGGCTGGCGCCTTCGGCCAGCCGCAATTCCTGGGGCGACTCGATATCGCCCACCAGCAGCGCCGTCCGGCTGCCGTTGGAGACACGCAGCACGCAGCTCATGGCGTTTGATTTGTTGACCCGTTCATAGTCGGCGGCGGCCGGGTGCAGCACCTCAAAAGTGACCGCATCCCAGACCCAGCGCTGGCCCGCCGCGCAGCGCGTCGATGGGCGCAGCGCCTGCAACTCGTGCGTGTCTTCAATCGAGCTCAGCAAGCCGGCCTGTGGCTGCATGGCCAGCACGGCGGGCGCGCCGCCAATGTGGTCGCTGTCCCTGTGGCTGAGCACCAGCAGGTCCAGCCGCTCGCCCAGCGCGCGCAGCAGCGGCACGAGCACGCGGTTTCCGGCATCACTTTCGCGTGAAAACCTGGGGCCGGTGTCGTACAGCAGCGTATGGCCGGCGGTGCGCACCAGCACCGCATTGCCCTGCCCGATGTCAGCGGCCAGCAACTCGAACTGCCCGGGCGCCACCCGCGCCGGCTGCCACAGCAACACCGGCAGCATCAGGGGAATGCCCAGCGCCCGCCAATGCCACGGCAGGTGCATGGCCAGCAAGGCGCCGCCCAGCACACCGGCCACGGCGCACCACAGCGGTGCGGCAGCCACGCTGAGGGAAGCCAGCGGCCAGCTCGCCAGCCACTGCAAAAACACCGCCAGCCAGCTGACCGCCCAGGCCGCCACATCCCAGACCGGCGCCCACAGCACGCCCAGCATGGCCAACGGCGTGACCAGCAGGGTCACCCAGGGAATGGCCAGCGCATTGGCCAGCAAGCCGACCAGCGACACCTGGTTGAACAGCAGCAGCGACAAGGGCGTGAGCGCCAGCGTGACCACCCACTGCTCCCGCGCGGCACGGACAAGACCGCCCAGAAATTTCGAGAGCCGCTGCCGCCAAAAGCCGGCCTTTGGCAGGGCTACTGAAGGTATTCGATCTCCAGCCCAGGTACCACGGGCGTCAGCCGCTCCTGAATCCGTAGCAAAAAGAACACCCACCGCGACAAACGACAGCCAGAAGCCGGCCTGCATCAGCGCCCAGGGGTCCAGCGCAACGACCACCGCCATGGCCAGCAGCCAGGTCTGCCCCCAGGGCCACTGCTTGCCGCTTTGCCGCAGCAGCACCACCGTGGCCAGCATCCAGATGGTGCGCTGGGCCGGCACGCCCCAGCCCGAAAACAGTGCGTACAAGGCGGCCAGAAGAAGCCCACCCAAAGCCCCGGCATGGCTGGCCGGCAGCGCCAGGCACAGCCGCGGCGTCAACCTGACCGAGCGCCGCCACAGACGGCCCAGCAGCAAGGAAGCGGCCCAGGCAAACATCGTGATATGCAGGCCGGAAATGCTCATCAGATGGGCCACGCCGGTGGCGCGGAACACATCCCAGTCGGCGCGTTCAATCGCGTTCTGGTCGCCCACCACCAGCGCGGCCAGCACGCCGGCGAGCTGCCGGTTGTCCACACGCTGGTAAATCGCCTCGCGCACCGACTGGCGGGCGCGCTCCACGGGATAGCGCCAGCTGCTCGAAAGCCTGGCCGGCGGCGCATCCTGCGGCCCGGCCCGTACATAGCCGGTGGCCTGAATGCCCTGCTCCCAGAGCCAGAGTTCGTAGTCGAAACCGTGGGGGTTGCTGTTGCCATGCGGCGCCTTGAGCCGCACCGTCATGCGCCACTGCTCGCCGGCACGAAGGGTCTGCGGCTGGCGCTGCAAGGCCAGGCCCAGTTCGAAGGGATCAGCGTCCTGCGCTGCAAGCCCCCTGGCGCTGCTTTTGAAATCCCGCGCACCAAAGCCCGAATACCAGCCCAGCAGCATTTGCGGCGGCAGCCTGACGGTTTGCCCGTTGAGGCGGGCAGCGTCGATGCCAAGGCGAAACCGCACGCCGTCTTCGCCCGGCTGCGGCATGGCCAGCACCCTGCCAGTCACCTCGATATCGCGCCCCTCCAGCATGGGATCGAGTGCGGTGGACTGGAAAACGCCGGCCCGCCATCCCGTCAGGCCCAAGCCCAGCAAGGCCGCCAAAACAACAACGGCCAGGGCCATGCCCCAGGAAGCCTTGTTGTTGAAGGCTTGAACGCGCCACAGAACACTCGGCACTACGCAAGCCAGCGCCGCCAGCGCGGCATACCACCCGGCCGGCCACAGCGCAGGCTGCTGCAACTGCATGGCCACACCGGCGATGAAACCACCAAAAACAAGCCCGGGGCTGATGCCACCCGCCAACCGTCTGACTGAAACAGGTCGGTCCACAGCCTCCTCCCCCCATTATTTTTCTATCGCATTTACCGCCACAAGTTCAACGGACCATCAGGGCAAAGGGCCGACAAAGCCGGTATGGCGCAGCTCTTGCTTTCAAAATACAGGCAAACCCGGGTAAGCTGTTTGCCAGCAGGGCGCATGATGTGGCGGCCTGCGCTAGTGTGGTGTTGCAAGCTTGACGGTGCAAATAAAACCGATGGATTTTTGTTCAGGGCAAGGCGCAAACCACAGCAATAGTTCCACTATTGCGAGGATTTGCAACGCCGCCATGGACGAAAAGACGCGGTTTTATGTGCCGGATAGCATGCAACACCACACTAGCTACCATTTTGCTTGACGGCGTTTGCACCAACGTCATTTTTAAAAAGCGAGGCTGCCTTGTCCATCCACGTTGCCCTGAGCCACATCACCCATTACAAATACGACCGTCTGGTCAAACTGGGGCCCCAGGTCATTCGCTTGCGGCCTGCACCGCACAGCCGCACACGGGTGCTGTCGTACTCGCTCAACATCGAGCCCGCCAAGCACTTCATCAACTGGCAGCAGGACCCGTTTGCCAACTACCAGGCCAGGCTGGTGTTTCCCGAGCCGACCCGCGAATTCAAGGTCACGGTGGACCTGGTGGTTGAAATGGCGGTGTTCAACCCGTTTGATTTCTTTCTGGAGCCCAGCGCCGAGGAATTTCCTTTTACCTACAGCGCACCCCAGGCGAGGGAACTGGCGCCTTATCTCGTCACCCAGCCCGCCACACCGCTGCTCAAGCGCTACCTCGAGCAGACAGACCGCACGCCGAAACGGACCATCGACTTCCTGGTAGGCCTGAACCAGCGCCTGCAATCCGACATCAAATACTCCATCCGCATGGAGCCCGGCGTGCAGACGCCCGAAGAAACCCTGCAGCTGGCCTGCGGCTCCTGCCGCGACACCGGCTGGCTGCTGGTCCAGTTGCTGCGGCACATGGGGCTGGCCGCGCGCTTTGTCTCGGGCTACCTGATCCAGCTCAAGGCCGATGTCAAATCCATTGACGGGCCCAGCGGTGCCGAGGCCGACTTCACCGACCTGCACGCCTGGTGCGAAGTGTTTCTGCCCGGCGCGGGCTGGGTCGGGCTGGACCCGACCTCCGGCCTGATGGCCGGCGAAGGCCACATCCCGCTGGCCTGCACACCCGAGCCATCGAGCGCGGCGCCTGTCGAAGGCGGCGTCGACAAATCCGAGGTGACGTTTGAGCACCATATGGCAGTGCAGCGGATTTACGAATCGCCGCGGGTGACCAAGCCCTACACCGAAGCCCAATGGCAGGCGGTGCTGGCGCTGGGCGAAGCGGTGGACAAAGACCTGATGGCCGGCGACGTGCGGCTCACCATGGGCGGCGAACCCACCTTTGTCGCCACCACCGACCGGGATGCGGCCGAATGGAACATCGACGCGCTGGGCCCCACCAAACGCGGCTATGCCACCGAGCTGGTGCAAAAATTGCGCGCCGAATACGGCGAAGGCGGCTTTCTGCATTTCGGCCAGGGCAAGTGGTACCCGGGCGAGCAGTTGCCACGCTGGGCGCTGAGCATTTTCTGGCGCAAGGACGGTCAGCCCATCTGGCAGAACCCGGCCCTGTTTGCCGATGAGCGAAAGCCCTGCAGCTACACCAGCGCCGATGCGCAGCGCTTTATCCAGACCCTGAGCAGCAAGCTGGGCCTGGCCACCGACTACATCACACCGGGTTATGAAGACACCTGGTACTACCTGTGGCGCGAGCGGCGCCTGCCGGTGAACGTGGATCCGTTTGACTCCCGCCTGGACGATGCCATGGAGCGCGAGCGCCTGCGCCGGGTCTTCATGCAGGGGCTGGATGCGGTGGTGGGCTATGTGCTGCCGCTGCAGACCAGGGAGGCGCAAGCCAGACAGCATCCTGCGGCATCGCCTGCGCTGGCGGGGCCGAAGTGGACCACCGGCCCCTGGTTCTTCCGCGAAGAGCGCATGTACCTGATGCCGGGCGACTCGCCCATGGGCTACCGCCTGCCGCTGGACTCGGTGCCCTGGGTGTCCAAAACCGACTACCCCTACATGATCGAGGCCGACCCGTTTGCGCCGCGCCAGGATCTGCCGCCCGCGTCGGCCCTGGCCGCACGTTACAACGCGGCAGCAGCGGTGAGCCGGGGCGCCACGCCCGCTGCCGCTTCGCGAGCCGCCGCAGCATCCACCGCCGGCAGTGCCAGTTCGCTCGCGCAATACATGGCGCGCTTCATGACGGGCAACGCGGCGCTCACGGAAGCCGGCCGCATCCTGCAACTCAGGCCCGCCGGCCATGGCAACGCAGCCCCGCCGGTACCCGCCACTACGGCGCCCTCACCCAACGACAGCCGCACGCCCAAAGCCTTTGAGTCAGCCGCCTGGCTGACGCGCACCGCCCTGTGCGTGGAGGTGCGCGACCCGGCGCGGGCCAATGGCCCCAAAGACAAGCCCAAAGCCGACCCGGACAGCAAGGCCAACGCCACGGGCCGGGGCGAAACCGGCGCCCTCTATGTGTTCATGCCGCCGCTGGAACGCCTGGAAGACTACCTGGACCTGCTGGCCGCCGTGGAAGGCACGGCGCAGGCGCTGGGCGTCAGCATCGTGCTGGAGGGCTACCCGCCGCCGCGCGACCCGCGCCTGAAAATGCTGCAGGTCACGCCCGACCCCGGCGTGATTGAAGTCAATATCCACCCCGCCTACAACTGGGGTGAGCTGGTGGCGCACACCGAGTTCCTTTACAAGATCGCGCATGAAACCCGGCTGTCCGCCGAAAAATTCATGACCGATGGCCGGCACACCGGCACCGGCGGCGGCAACCACTTTGTGCTGGGCGGCGCCACACCGGCCGACAGCCCCTTTCTGCGCAAACCCGAGGTGCTGGGCAGCCTGATTGCCTACTGGCACAACCACCCGTCGCTGAGCTATCTGTTTTCGGGCATGTTCATCGGCCCGACCAGCCAGGCGCCGCGCGTGGACGAAGCGCGCAACGACCAGCTCTACGAGCTTGAAATCGCCCTGCGTGAAATTGCCGGCAACCGCGAAAAATACGGCCAGGACATGCCGCCGTGGATTGTTGACCGCACGCTGCGCAACATCCTGGTGGACGTGACCGGCAACACCCACCGCAGCGAGTTCTGCATAGACAAGATGTACTCGCCCGACTCCGCCACCGGACGCCTGGGCTTGCTGGAATTGCGCGCCTTTGAAATGCCGCCCCATTCCCGCATGAGCATCGCGCAGCAGCTGCTGCTGCGCGCCCTGGTCGCGCGCTTCTGGAACAAGCCCTACCAGGGCCGAATGACGCGCTGGGGCACCGAGCTGCATGACCGCTTTTTGCTGCCCAGCTTTGTCCGCATGGATTTTGCCGACGTGCTGACCGAGCTGCGCGAGGCCGGCTACGCCTTCGACATGGCCTGGTTCGAACCGCATTTCGAATTCCGCTTTCCGCTGATCGGGCAAGTCAACGCCAGCAGCATCGAGCTGACGCTGCGCAGCGCGCTGGAGCCCTGGCATGTGATGGGCGAAGAAGGATCGGCCGGCGGCACCGTGCGCTATGTGGACTCGTCGCTGGAACGCGTGGAAATTCACGTGACAGGACTCAACGACAACCGCTACGTCGTCACCGTCAATGGCCGCGCCCTGCCCCTGCAAAGCACTGGCTGGGTCGGTGAATACGTGGCCGGCGTGCGCTACAAGGCCTGGAACCCGCCTTCCGCGCTGCACCCCTCCATCGGCGTGCATGCGCCGCTCACCTTCGACATCGTCGATACCTGGATGGAACGTTCGCTGGGCGGCTGCCAGTACCATGTGGCGCATCCGGGCGGGCTCAGCTACGACACGCTGCCCGTCAATTCGTATGAAGCCGAAAGCCGCCGGCTGAACCGGTTCTTCCGCATGGGCCATACCCCGGGGAAAATGCAGATCAGCCCGGCCCAGCCAAGCCGGGAATTTCCCTTCACCCTGGACTTGCGCTGATCAGGCGCTGCAAAAACCGCCCCGAGTCTGCCCGCGCAGACCCGGGCGGCCTGCGGTTTTTTCATATGACGGTACAGGATTATGATGAGAGGGCTTGACGCTGGCTTTCACCGGCAGCAGCCGGGCCGCTGGCATACTCTATAGACCCGTGAAAAACAGCACCCAGTCACTATTTGCCGCCCATGCGCTGGACTCCCCTGGCGCGCTGGCGGCTGCCTTGGCGCCCGCCGCAGCGGCCGGGCACTTTGACGAAGTGCGTGGCCGCCCGTCTTTGGGTCCGGCGGCTGCGGAAGCTCTGCCACCCGTCCCGCCCATGCTGCGCCCGGCAGGCTCGCCAGGCAACGTTGTCCCCCAATCTCCCGAGGCCAACCAGACGGCAGAGCCAGAAGCCGCCCCTGGCGAGGCACTGTCCGTCCACTGGACCTGCTTTTTCAATTTTCTGGGCCAGGACGGCTTTTACGACCTGAACCGGCGCCGCGCCAGCCTGCAGCGCCAGATCCGCGACAACGGCGTCACCTACAACGTCTACGCCGATGCCAACGGACCGCAGCGGCCGTGGTCGCTGGACCTGCTTCCCATGCTGGTGTCGCCCCAGGACTGGGCATTGATTGAAACCGGCATCCAGCAGCGCGCCCGCCTGCTGGACCGGGTGATGGCCGATATTTATGGCCCGCAGCAGTTGCTTGTCCAGGGGCTGCTGCCCAGTGCACTGGTGCATGCCCACCCCGGCTACCTGCGCGGGATGCACGACGTCAAACCACCTGGCGGCACCTATCTGCACATTGCCGCGTTTGACCTCGCCCATGGCCCGGATGGCCAATGGTCAGTGGTGTCGCAACGCACGCAGGCGCCGTCCGGCTTGGGCTACCTGCTGGAAAACCGCCTGATCATCTCCCAGCTGTTTCCCGAGGCCTTTCGCGAAATGAACGTGCAGCGGCTGCTCGCCGCCTACACGGCGCTGGCCGACGGCCTGAAAGCCATGAGTCCGACACAGCCGGGTGAGGGCGACGGCCGCGTGGTGCTGCTGACCCCCGGCCCCTATAACGAAACCTATTTTGAACATGCCTATCTGGCGCGCTTTTTGGGCCTGACGCTGGTCGAAGGCAGCGACCTGATGGTGCGCGACGACCGGCTGTACCTCAAAACCCTGCAGGGCCTGGAGCCGGTGCACGGCGTGCTCAAGCGGCTGGACGATGAATTCCTGGACCCGCTGGAGTTGCGTTCCGACTCCGCGCTGGGCGTGCCCGGCCTGCTGCAAGTCATTCGCGCCGGCAACGTGCTGGTGGCCAACATGCCGGGCTCGGCCTTTCTGGAATCCAGCGCCCTGCTCGGCTTTTTGCCCGCGCTCTCAGAACACCTGCTGGGTGAAACGCTGGCCCTGCCTTCGCTGGACACCTGGTGGTGCGGCGAACAGGCGGTCATGCAGGACGTGCTCAGTCAGCTCAAGGACTGTGTCATCAAGCCGACCTATCCCGACTCGGGCACCGTGTCGGTCATTGGCAACACACTGAGCCGCCGCGAACTCGATGAATGGGCCGGCCGCATCATCCGCCGGGGCGAAGACTACACCGTTCAGGCCTACCAGCCGCTGTCCCAAACGCCCACCTGGCAAGGCGAAAGAATTGCCCCGCGCTCGGCCATGCTGCGCGTCTTTGCCGTCGCTGACGGCACCGGCTCATGGCAGGTGATGCCCGGCGGCCTGGCGCGGCTGACCGGTACCAACGAAAACATCGCCTCCATGCAGCACGGCGGCAGCAGCGCCGATGTGTGGGTTCTGGGCGCGCCGTCTGGCCCGGCCACGAGCGCGCCCGCTGGACGTCCGGCCGTTCCACACGCAGAGCGGCCCGCGCCCGCCCGGGCCACGGCCCCGCTGCGGCGTCGGCCGCCAGTCACCAGCCGGGCAGCGGAAAACCTTTTCTGGCTGGGCCGCTACACCGAACGCACAGAAAACGCCACCCGCCTGGCGCAACTCACCCTGCAGTGCCTCAATTCCGAAGAAGCGGTTTCCCAGCCGCTGCTGGCCTGGCTGAGCAGCATGGCGGTGGCCAACGCGTTGGTGCTCAGCACCGTGCCACCGGCCACGCAGTCGCGCCGCGTCTTTGAACGCGCCCTGATCGCCAACCTGCCCCATACCGGCCAGGCCGCCAGCGTCGGCGCCAACCTCAAAGCCATCAAGAATGCCGCGTCGGCGGTGCGCGAGCGCCTGTCCCTGGAGCAGTGGCATGTGATCGTCCGCGCCGAGGCCGACTTTTTCAAGCACCGCGACGCCTTCAGACCCACCCACTCGTTCGGCGCCATGGCATCGCAAAGCCAAAGCCAAAGCCAAGGTCAGGGCCAAAGTCAAAGCCAGGGCGCTCAACACCCGCTGGAGTATTCATCGGCCGAAGCGCTCAAAGCCCTGGAGTCGGCCAGCGGGTTTCTGGCCGCCATGACAGGCGCTCAGACCGACCGCATGACACGCGACGATGGCTGGCGGCTGCTGAGCCTGGGCAGGATGATCGAGCGGCTCAACACCCTGGCCACCGCGCTGATGCGGGGCTTTGAATCCGGTGCGGTCTTTGAGACCGGCGGTTTCAGCGCGATGGTGGCGCTGTTTGACAGCACCGTCACCTTCAATGCGCAGTACCAGCAGCGCCGCGACATTCCGGCCTTGCTCGACCTGCTGGTGCTGGACCGCGACAACCCCCGCGCCTTGGGCTGGGTGATGCAAACACTGCGCGGCCGCCTGGCCAAACTGACGGGCAGCACGCCCGGTGATTTACGCGGGATGGCCTGGAGCCTGCCTGACCCCGACAACTGGGTACTGGCCGATTTATGCGAAAGCACGCCAGCCAGCAGCCAAGGCAGCGATAAAACCCGGCGTTACGGCAAGCTGCATGACTTGCTCGAAGAATGCAGCCAGGCGGCGCTGGAACTCTCGGACACGCTGAGCCGGCGCTATTTCAGCCATGCCGACTCAGGCAGTCAGAGCCTCGGAGCCTGATTCCCGTGCTGCTTCACGTTGTTCACGAAACCCGCTACCGCTACATGCCAACGGTGGAAAACGCCCACCACATGGTGTACCTCAAGCCCGCCAACGGCAGCGGGCAGACCTTGCTGCGCCACGCGCTGCGGGTCGATCCGGCCCCGGCGCAACTGTGCGACGCGGTGGACATGTACGGCAACACGCGCACCTATTTTTCACTGCAGGCCGCGCATGAGCGCCTGCTGGTCGTGGCCGACAGCGTCATTTCCACATCGACCGCTGCGCCACTTCAGGACGCCACGGCCTGCGCCGCCTGGGAGCGTGTCAGGGACCAGTTCCGCTACCAGGCGGGCACCGCCTACGACAGCGCATCCGAGTTCCTGTTTGCCTCGCCCTGCATTCCCCGCGACGACGCCTTTGTCGAATTCGCCCGCCCCAGCTTCCCGCCCGGGCGCCCCCTGCCAGACGCGGCGCGCGACCTGATGAACCGCATCCACACCGCCATGGCCTACGAAAGCGCCAGCACCGAGGTGAATACGCCCGCCCTGGACGCCCTCAGGCAAGGCAAAGGCGTGTGCCAGGATTTTGCCCACATCATGGTGGCCTGCTGCCGCGCCATGGGCTTGCCGGCGCGCTACGTCAGCGGCTACATGCTGACCAACCCGCCACCCGGACAGCCTCGGCTGATTGGCTGCGATGCCTCACATGCCTGGGCCTCGGTGTATGTGCCCGACCTGCGCCAGTGGCTGGACTTTGACCCCACCAACAACCGGGCGCCAGGCGAAGACTATGTGGCGCTGGCCACCGGCCGCGATTTTCTGGACGTGTCGCCCATGCGCGGCGTGATTCGCGGCGGCGCGCAGCACACGCTGGAAGTCGCCGTGACCGTGACGCCGCTGGCGCCCGGCGATACGTTCAGCGGTATGCCCGGCGCGGACGGCTGAACGCCTGGCAGTGGCCCGGACAGGCGAATAAGGCCCGCCCCTCGGTTAAGATAAAACCGCCACCGGCCCGCCCCTTCGCTACTCTTTTCATAGCTGGTCGCGCAGATGAAACAAGCGCCAGAGGCCTTTTTTCTTTAAAGATTATTCTCTCTAACAGCACCAGGAAACCACCATGACCACCTCCACGAACAACGTTTACGACAAGCTCAGCGCCCTCAACATCACCCTGCCTGCAGTGGCCACCCCGGCCGCTGCCTACCTGCCTTTTGTGCAGACCGGCAAGCTGGTGTTCCTGAGCGGCCACCTCGCCAAGAAAGACGGCAAGGTCATCGTCGGCCAGCTCGGCAAGAACATCAGCACCGAAGAAGGCAAGGCCGCCGCCCGCGCCATCGCCATCGACCTCATGGGCACGCTGCACGCGGCCGTCGGCGACCTCAACAAGGTCAAGCGCATCGTGAAAGTGATGAGCCTGGTCAACTCCACAGGCGATTTCACCGAGCAGCATCTGGTCACCAACGGCGCCAGCGAGTTGCTGGGTGAAGTCTTCGGCGCCGCCGGGGTGCACGCCCGCAGCGCCTTTGGCGTGGCGCAGATTCCGATGGGGGCCTGCGTGGAGATCGAGATGATTGCCGAGGTCGCTTGAAGAAGCTCAGCGTGGACCGTGCGGCATAACCCGCCGCCTCACCGGCACATCGATTTAAAATAACCGCGCCTCGGGAGGAATCCCGGGACAGCGTTCTCAGGGCGGGGTGAAATTCCCCACCGGCGGTGATTGCAGGCAACTGCATCAACCCGCGAGCGCCCGGTGCCGGCTTTTGCCGGCGGCGGGGTCAGCAGATCCGGTGTGATTCCGGAGTCGACGGTCATAGTCCGGATGATAGAGAGCGCGATGCAGACGGCTGCGCCGTGCTTTTCAGCGTGGGTGCGGCCGCAGGCTCGTGCGCCCTGATTCTGGTATCACCTTTTGACAGGAACCCATGAGTCAGACTGACCTTAGCCATATTTCCGCCCACCCGCGCCCCGGCGCATCGACCGCCTTGGTCGCTTCCGGTGCGGCACCGCTTCCCCGTTTTGCGTTCATCCAGTCGTCCTGGCACGAAGACATCGTGGACAACGGCCGCATTGCCTTCCTGGCCGAAATGGCCGGGCGTGGCGTGGGCGCCGAAGCCATCGACGTGTTCCGCGTGCCGGGCGCGTTTGAGATTCCGCTGCACGCGAAAAAGCTGGCGCAGTCCGGGCGCTATGCTGGCGTGGTGTGCTGCGGCCTGGTGGTGGATGGCGGCATCTACCGCCACGACTTTGTCGCCAGCGCGGTGATCGATGCGCTCATGCGGGTGCAGCTGGATACCGGCGTGCCGGTGTTCTCGGTGGTGCTCACGCCGCTGCACTTTCACGAGCATGAGGAGCATCGCCGCTTCTTCAGCGGGCATTTCCTCACCAAGGGCAAGGAAGCCGCCCAGGCCTGCGTGCAGACGGTGGCGAGCCTGCAAAACGTCGATGCGCTGCTGAGCGCCTGATAAAGCCTGCGCCGCTCACCGGGAGCGGCGCGTTTCACGGCCAGTTTCGCGGCGCTTCCCACGCTCCAGTTCGCTACCAAATCAGTAGCTGGTCGCGCCTGCCCCTTCTGGGCTGCAGGCGCTTTTCCTATTCAACCCGCGCAATTCCTATGGGCTTGAAGCCGAGGTCCGCCGCCTTGCCTTTGCGCGCGCGCGCGGCGCGGGCGTTGTTGAGGCTGCGGATTTCCAGCGTTTCCTCACGCGCCTTGCCGCCGCGGCCAATGCCTTCAATCCGCACGCTGCGCGTGTAGGCGGCGGCACCGGCCAGCGTGTCCTTGGCATCCAGGTCAATCAGCACCAGGCCGCGTCCGCCCTTGTCCATCTGCTTGAGTTCGCTGATTTCAAAGGTCAGGATGCGGCCGCCGGTGGAGGCGCAAGCCACATGCGTGGCGGCGGCCATGGGCAAGGCGCCCGTGCTGCCCGAGACATGCGAGGGCTGGCACACGGTTTCACCCTCGGCGCAATTGATGAACACCTTGCCGGCCCGCTGGCGCGAGATCATGTTGTCCACCGTGGCGAGGAAGCCATAGCCGCCGCTGCCGCTGAGCAGCAGGGTGGCGCTGGCCGGACCGGCGAAGTAATGCAGCAGCTGCGTGCCGGATTCCAGATCAATCAGGGTCGTGAGCGGCTGGCCATCGCCGCGCGCGCCGGGCAGCGAGGACACCGGTACCGAGTAAATACGGCCGCGCGAGCCAAAGGCCAGCAAGGTATCGACCGTGCGGCACTCGAAGGTGCCATACAGCCCGTCGCCGGCCTTGAAGGCAAAGCTGGCCGCATCGTGGCCGTGGCCGGTGCGGGCGCGCACCCAGCCCTTGCTGCTGACGACGACCGTGACCGGTTCGTCGAGCACCTTGACTTCCAGCACGGCTTTCTTCTCGGCCTGAATCAGGGTGCGGCGCGGGTCGGCAAACAGCTTGGCATCGGCCTCGATCTCCTTGACCATGAGGCGGCGCAGCGCTGCCGGGTTGCCCAGGATTTCTTCAAGCCGGCCCTGCTCTTCGCGCAGGGTCTTGAGCTCCTGCTCGATCTTGATGGCTTCGAGCCGGGCCAACTGGCGCAGGCGAATTTCAAGAATGTCGTCGGCCTGGCGTTCGCTGAGACTGAAGCGCTCCATCAGCGCGGTTTTGGGCTCGTCAGACTGGCGGATGATGGCAATCACCTCATCGATGTTGAGCAGCACCAGCTGCCGCCCTTCGAGGATGTGGATGCGTGCCAGCACCTTGTCGAGCCGGTGCTGGGAGCGCTTTTGCACCGTGCTTTGCCTGAACTCTATCCACTCCAGCAGCATCTGCCGCAAGGATTTTTGCGTGGGCTTGCCGTCCAGCCCGACCATGGTGAGGTTGATGGACGACGAGCTCTCCAGGCTGGTGTGCGCCAGCAGGGTGTTGATGAGCTCGGACTGTTCGATCTTGCTGGTCTTGGGCTCGAACACCAGGCGCACGGCGGCGTCCTTGCTGGATTCGTCGCGCACCACGTCGAGCACAGACAGCACGGTTTGCTTGAGCTGCACCTGGTCCTGGCTGAGCGCCTTTTTGCCGGCCTTGATCTTGGGATTGGTCAGCTCCTCGATTTCTTCCAGCACTTTTTGCGTGCTGACGCCGGGCGGCAGCTCCTGCACCACCAGCTGCCACTGGCCGCGCGCCAGGTCTTCAATCTTCCAGCGCGCGCGCACCTTGAGCGAGCCCCGGCCGCTGCTGTAAGCCGCCGCAATTTCGGCGGCACTCGAAATGATCTGCCCGCCACCCGGGTAGTCCGGCCCGGCGATCAGCGTGTACAGCTCGTCGTCGCTGAGTTTGGGCGTCTTGATGAGGGCCACGCAGGCGTCGGCCACCTCGCGCAGGTTGTGGCTGGGGATTTCGGTCGCCAGCCCCACGGCAATGCCGCTGGCGCCGTTGAGCAGGGTAAAGGGCAGGCGCGCGGGCAGCTGCCTGGGCTCTTCGGTGGAGCCGTCGTAGTTGGGCACGAAGTCCACCGTGCCTTCGTCGATCTCATCGATCAGCAGGCTGGTGATGCGGGCCAGGCGGGCTTCGGTGTAGCGCATGGCGGCCGCGCCGTCGCCGTCGCGGCTGCCGAAGTTGCCCTGCCCGTCGATAAGCGGGTAGCGCTGCGAAAAGTCCTGCGCCATGCGCACCAGCGCGTCATACGCGGCCTGGTCACCGTGCGGGTGGAAGCGGCCCAGCACATCGCCCACGACACGGGCGCTTTTGACGGGCCGAGCGCCGCTGGCGCCATTGGCACCGCCAAAGCCCAGGCCCATGCGTGCCATGCTGTACAAAATGCGCCGCTGCACGGGCTTCTGGCCGTCGCACACATCGGGCAGCGCCCGGCCCTTGACCACGCTCAGGGCGTATTCAAGGTAGGCGCGTTGCGCATACGCGGCCAGCGAGTCCTGGTCAGCGGGTTCAGCGTTCTGGGCTTCGGGGCCCGGCGTAAAAAGATCCATCGTGTTTTGCTTGGGTTGGACAGGTTATGCAATGCCGATTCGCACAGGTACGGGGCAACAAAAAGTGAAAGGCGGGTCGGTTTTCAGCCCGCCGGGCGGGTAGATGCCGGGCTCTGCAGCACAGCCGAGGCAAGAAGCATGTTGCTCAATCCAGCCCGATCTTGCCCAGTGGCAAGGGGATGGCGGCCCCCGTGGACGGCACCATGTTGCTGCGGCCCGTCGGGCGGCCGCCCATCATTTCCATGCGGACCCGGCCCGGGGTGGCCCTCATGTCGGGGGGCTTGAGGTGGTTGTAAAGCTGCATCACGGTTTTGACGTAATTACGGGTTTCGGGGAAATTGGGAATCCTGTTGCCCGCCCGCTGGACCGCGCCTTCTCCGGCGTTGTAAGCGGCAATCGCGAGTTCGAGCTGGCCGGGAAACAGCTGGATCAGGTCGTGCAGGTAGCTGGCGCCGGCGCGGATGTTGGTCCCGGGATCGGTGAGTTTTTTCTGGACCGGGGAATTCTTGTCGGCCCGCACGCCGTAGCGCTCGGCCGTGGGCGGAATCAGCTGCATCAGCCCGACAGCGCCCTTGGCAGAAACAGCGTGGGTGTCGAAGCCGGATTCGGTGGCGATCAGGGCTTGCAGCAGTTCGTACTCAATCCCGTGCCTCACAGAGGCCTCGCGCAGCAGATGCTTGACCGCCTTGTAATTGGGCGACACCTCAAAAAACGCCAGCAGCCTGGGAGGCGCGGCCGCCATGCCCGCGCCTTGGGGAGCGCCCCGGCCGGGCTGGCCGGCATCACCGGTGCTGCCGGCATCGAAGCGCTCGCCGCGGAAAAAAAGCGCATAGCGCTCGTCCAGCTGCAGCGCCGAAAAGTGGGCAATGCCCTGCGGATCGACATAGCCCCAGATATCGGCCCGGGCCGGGCTCGCATGCAAGGCCGCGAAAGCCATGACCAGCGCGGGCAAGGCCATGACGCGCCAGGAAAGCCGCGCGCGCCGGGCTCGTCGTGCACCTGTTCCTGCATTGATTCCCCCACTTGCGCCCGCGTCCACGCCCATGGCCATTCCCGCGCCGACGGGCGCTTGCATAGGCCACTTCAGAAACGGGAACAGGTTCAAATTCATCAAATATCGATTTCCACGGCGTCGCCGTGCAACTCCATCAGTTCGCGGCGCGCCGCCGCTTCGCCCTTGCCCATGAGCTTGGTAATCAGGCTCTCGGTCTGCAGAAAATCAAGATTGCCCAGCTGCACCGGCAAGAGGCGGCGGGTGTCCGGGTTGAGCGTGGTTTCCCACAATTGTTCCGCGCTCATTTCGCCCAGGCCCTTGAAGCGGCTGATGCCCCAGGCATTTTCGCGCACGCCATCCTTGCGCAATTTATCCAGTATGGCGGTCAATTCGCCTTCATCAAGGGCATAGACCTTGGACGCCGGCTTCTTGCCGCGCGCTGGCGCGTCCACGCGAAAAAGCGGCGGCCGCGCCACGTACACATTACCAGCTTCGATCAGTTTCGGGAAGTGGCGGAAAAACAGGGTCAGCAACAGCACCTGGATGTGCGAGCCGTCCACGTCGGCATCGCTCAGGATGCAGACCTTGCCGTAGCGCAGGCCGCTCAGGTCCGGCGTGTCATTGGGGCCGTGCGGATCAACGCCTATGGCGACCGCGATGTCGTGAATCTCGGTGTTGGCAAACAGGCGGTCGCGGTCCACCTCCCAGGTGTTGAGGACCTTGCCGCGCAGCGGCAAAATGGCCTGGCTCTCCTTGTCGCGGCCCATCTTGGCGCTGCCGCCGGCGGAGTCGCCCTCGACCAGGAACACCTCGTTGTTCGCCAGGTCACGGCTTTCACAGTCGGTCAGCTTGCCCGGCAGCACGGCCACACCCGAGCCCTTGCGCTTTTCAACCTTCTGGCCGGCCTTCTGGCGGGTTTGCGCGGCCTTGATGGCCAGTTCGGCCAGCTTCTTGCCGTAGTCCACATGCTGGTTGAGCCACAGCTCCAGCGTCGGGCGCACGAAGCTGGAAACCAGCCGAACGGCGTCGCGCGAGTTCAGGCGCTCCTTGATCTGGCCCTGGAACTGCGGGTCCAGCACCTTGGCACTCAGCACATAGCTGGCGCGCGCAAACACGTCTTCGGGCAACAGCTTGACGCCCTTGGGCAGCAGCGAATGCAGCTCGATGAAGCTCTTCACGGCATTGAACAGGCCGTCGCGCAGCCCGCTTTCATGCGTGCCGCCGGCGCTGGTTGGAATCAGGTTGACATAGCTTTCGCGCACCGGCTGGCCGTCTTCGGTAAAGGCCACGCACCAGCTGGCGCCCTCGCCCTCGGCAAAGCTGTCGTGCGAGGCATCGGCAAAGCCTTCGCCCTCGAACATGGGGATCACCGGGTCGGCCGTCAGCGTCTGCATCAGGTAGTCGCGCAGGCCGCCCTTGTAGGCCCAGGTCTGCGTTTCCTTCGTTTTCTCGACCGTCAGCGTGACGGTCACGCCGGGCATCAGCACCGCCTTGCTGCGCAGCAAATGCGTCAGCTCGGCCATGGGCAAGGCCGCCGACTCAAAGTATTTGGCGTCCGGCCAGGCCCGCACGGTGGTGCCGGATTTGCGGTCACGCGGGCTGTCTCCGGCCTCGTTGGCATCGGCTTCGCCGGCCTTGCGCAGCTGGAGTGGCTCGATCACATCGCCGCCGGAGAACACCAGCCTGGCAACCTGGCCTTCACGGTAGGAAGTGACTTCCAGCCGCCTGGACAGCGCGTTGGTGACGCTCACCCCCACGCCGTGCAGGCCGCCCGAGAAACTGTAGGCGCCGCCCTTGCCCTTGTCGAACTTGCCGCCCGCATGCAGACGGGTGAACACCAGTTCCACCACCGGCGCCTTTTCTTCGGGGTGCAGACCAAACGGGATGCCGCGGCCGTCGTCTTCCACGCTGACCGAGTGATCGGTGTGCAAGGTGACCTTGATCTTCCGGCCGTACCCGGCCAGCGCTTCGTCGGCCGAGTTGTCCAGCACTTCCTGGATGATGTGCAAGGGGTTGTCGGTGCGCGTGTACATGCCCGGACGCTGCTTGACGGGCTCCAGGCCCTTGAGCACGCGGATGGAGCCTTCGGAATAAACGGGAGAAGCAGAAGAAGCGGTAGGTAGTTTGTCGGCCATGGCAGTTGAAATGATTGCGGTCATTGTAGATCGCAGCGCGCGAACAGCTGTATAAATGTACAGCCCAATGGATACCAGACACTTTAGCAGGCCTGATGCCGCGCGGCCCCGAAATCTGCGTTGCGGCGGCAGGCCCGGGACATTTTCGTTAAAGTCGCTGGATGGCTTTCGACACCCCCTCTTCCCACAAACACCTGTCCATGCTCCAGCTGCTGGCCTGCGGCGCGGCAATCGTCACCCTGTCCATGGGCATACGCCACGGTTTCGGCCTGTGGCTGCAACCCATCACCCAGGCGCAGGGCTGGACGCGCGAGACCTTTGCCTTTGCGATTGCCGTGCAAAACCTGGCCTGGGGCGTGTTTGGCATTTTTGCTGGCATGGTGGCCGACCGCTTTGGGGCCTTCCGGGTGATTGCGGGCGGCGCCTTGCTGTACGCGCTGGGCCTGGTGGGCATGGCCATGTCGCCCACCGGCCTGCTGTTCACATTGACGGCCGGGGTGCTCATAGGCGCCGCGCAGGCGGGCACCACCTATGCCGTGATTTACGGCGTGATCGGGCGCAATATTTCGGCCGACAAGCGTTCTTGGGCCATGGGCGTGGCGGCGGCGGCCGGCTCGTTTGGCCAGTTCCTGATGGTGCCCACCGAAGGCTTCCTGATCAGCAGCTTCGGCTGGCAAGAGGCCCTGCTGGTGCTGAGTGTCGCCGTGCTGCTGATCGTGCCGCTGGCGCTGGGCCTGCATGAAGCCAGCTTTGCCGGCGGGCCTGCGGCCAAACGCGAACAAACCATTGGCCAGGCGCTGCGGGAAGCCTTCAAATACCCGAGCTTCCAGCTGCTGATGGCGGGCTATTTTGTCTGCGGCTTCCAGGTGGTGTTCATTGGCGTGCACATGCCCAGCTACCTCAAGGACAAGGGCCTGTCGCCCCAGGTGGCGAGCTACGCGCTGGCGCTGATCGGCCTGTTCAATGTGTTTGGCACCTATGCCGCAGGCGCGCTGGGCCAGAGAATCGCCAAAAAGAAAATCCTGGCGACGATTTATTTTTCCCGCGCGGTGGTCATCGCCGTGTTTCTGGCCGCGCCACTGAGCCCGGCCAGCGTCTATATCTTTGCCAGCCTGATGGGCCTGCTGTGGCTGTCGACCATTCCGCCGACCAACGCCGTGGTGGCGCAGATCTTCGGCATCCAGCATTTGTCCATGCTGGGCGGCTTCATCTTCTTCAGCCACCAGATCGGCTCCTTCATGGGTGTCTGGCTGGGCGGCTACCTCTATGACCGCACCGGCAGCTACGACATCGTCTGGTACATCGCGATTGCGCTGGGCGTGTTTGCCGCGCTGGTGAACCTGCCGGTGCGCGAAGCGCCCATTTTGCGTGTCCGCCATGGCGGATTGCCGCAGGGAACCTGAAATGGCCGCCAAAATCGCACTGTGGACGACCGTGGTCATCGCCTCGCTGGCGGTGTTTGCCCTCTACACCCGGCCGGATTTCCTGTTCACACTGGCCAACCAGATCTGGGCCTGCTTTTAGGCCCGCCCAGGTTTTTACAAGCCATTTCGGGCGCCAGCCCAGGCAGAACGGGCGCAAGCAGCTATGAAAACAATAGTCATCACAGGGGCCTCCGACGGCATAGGCGCCGAAATGGCGCGGCAACTGGCCCGGCAGCACCGGACGGACGTGGCCCTGGCGCTGGCGGCGCGCAATGAGGCCCGGCTCACCCAGGTCGCCACGCAATGTGCCGACCTGGGCGCGCAAGCCCTGGTCGTCAAAACCGATGTGTCGCAAGAGGCCGACTGCCGCCAGCTGGTGGCCAGCGCCATCGACAGTTTCGGCCGCATCGACGCCCTCATCAACAACGCCGGCATGTCGGCGCAAGCCCTGTTCGAAGACGTCAAGGCCGAAGACCTGGGCTGGTACGAGCAGCTGATGCGCATCAACCTCTGGGGCAGCGTCTGGTGCACGCATGCCGCGCTGCCCCACCTCAAGGCAAGCCGCGGCAGCATCGTGGCCGTCTCCAGCCTGGCCGGGCTGGTGGGCGTGCCGGGCCGCACCGCCTACAGCGCCAGCAAGTTTGCCATGACCGGCTTCTTCGAGGCCCTGCGCGCCGAACTGAAAGGCGCCGGGGTCAGCGTGACAACGGCCTACCCCGGCGTGGTGGCGACGCAGATCCGCTACCGCGGCTTCAACGCGGCCGGCGTCGCTGCGGGCGCCAGCGGCCTGAAGGAAGACAAGGCCATGAGCGTCGAGGAATGCGCCCGGCTGATCCTGCAAGGCCTGGAAAAGCGCGAGCGCGAGGTCGTCATGGGCGCCAGGGGCAAGCTGGGCCGCTGGCTCAAGCTGATCGCGCCAGGCGCCGTCGAGTCCATGGCGCTGGCGGCGCTCAAGGACGAGGTAAAACCCCATTGAAAGCACTGATTTTGAATAAAGAGCGACGGCACGGCACGGAGCCGCCCTCCGCCTGGGTACAGCGCTGGTCGCATTTGGTCGCCGACCAGGGCGTGGTGCTGGATGTGGCCTGCGGGCACGGCCGCCATGCCTACTGGTTTTATGAACGGAATCACCCCGTAGCCCTTGTAGACCGGGCGCAGGAAGCTATTGAATCCATAGCAATTCCAGCACAGGCCTGCGAAGCCGTGGTAGCCGATATTGAAAACGGGCCCTGGCCCTTTGCGGGGCGGCAGTTTGCCGCGGTGGTCGTCACCAATTACCTGTGGCGCCCCTTGCTGCCCACCCTGCTCGCCAGCCTGGCGCCCGGCGGCGTGCTGATTTACGAAACCTTTACCCAGGGCAACGAGACGGTGGGCAAGCCTTCCCGACCCGATTTTTTGCTGCGGCCCGGTGAATTGCTCGATATCTGCCGCGGCCTGCGCATCGTGGCCTTCGAGGACGGTTTTCAGGAGGGCCCGCCGGGCGGCCAGCCGCGCTTTGTACAGCGCATTGCCGCCGTCCGCGAAGCCAGCGGCGACGCTGCTTATCCCCCTCCCCAGGCCCCGGCCATTCCCGGTCCGCCGCGCTATAGCCTGCCCTAGGCTCTGGGTAGAATGCAGAATTGGCTTTTTGGGCGGGTCCGCAGATGGCATGACCGCCCACCCCCTCCGGCCACCAACGTGATAACCAAGACATGAAAACCATTACCGGCAGCATCGTTGCACTGGCAACGCCCTTGCATGAAGACGGCAGCGTGGATTACCCCACCCTGCGCAAACTCGTGGACTGGCACATCGCCGAGGGGACCGACTGCATAGGCGTGGTCGGCACCACCGGCGAATCCCCCACCGTCAATGTCGAAGAGCACTGCGAAATCATCCGCGTCTCGGTGGAGCAGGCGGGCAAGCGCGTGCCCATCATGGCCGGCTGCGGCGCCAACTCGACCACCGAGGCCATCGAGCTCGCCAAATTCGCCAAACAGGTCGGCGCCGACTGCCAGCTGCAGGTCGTGCCCTACTACAACAAGCCGACGCAGGAAGGCCAATACCAGCACTTCAAGGCGATTGCCGAAGCGGTGGGCGACCTGCCAACGGTGCTGTACAACGTGCCGGGCCGCAGCGTGGCCGATATGCAGCACACCACCGTGCTGCGTCTGGCCCAGGTGCCCGGCATTGTGGGCATCAAGGAAGCCACCGGCAACATCGAGCGCGCGCAATGGCTGATCAAGGAAGTCCCCAAGGGCTTTGCCGTGTATTCGGGCGACGATCCGACCGCCGTGGCGCTGATGCTCTGCGGTGGCCAGGGCAACGTCAGCGTGACGGCCAACGTCGCGCCCCGGCTCATGCACGAGTTGTGCGTGGCGGCGCTGGCGGGCGACACCCGGCGTGCCATGGAACTGCAATTCAAACTGCTGCCGCTGCACCGGAATCTCTTTATCGAAGCCAATCCGATTCCCGTCAAATGGGCCATGGCCCGGATGGGACTTTGCGGCGGCACGCTGCGGCTGCCCATGACGCCGCTGGAAACATCGAACGAAGCCGCCGTGGAAAACGCCCTGCGTGTGTGCGGCCTGATCTGATTTTTAAGGGAACCCAAGTGAAGACATTGCCAAATCGTTCTGCATTTCTAAAAGCCCCCAGCGCGGCAACCATCACGGCACTGCTGGCCATCAGCCTGCTCGCGGGCTGTTCCACCATCAAGGACACGATGGAAGGCGAACGTGTCGACTACAAATCGAGCGGCGCCAGCAAGGCCCCTTCGCTGGACATCCCTCCCGATCTGACCCAACTCAGCCGTGAAACCCGCTATGTGGTTCCCGGCACGGCCGTCACGGCCAGCAGCTACCAGGTGGCCCAGCCCACCCAGACCGTGCCGACCGCTGCCACGGCAGTCGGTGACGTACGCATAGAGCGCGCAGGCAGCCAGCGCTGGCTGGTCATCAACCGCCCCGCCGACAAGCTCTGGGGGCCGGTCCGCGATTTCTGGCTGGAAAGCGGCTTTTTGCTGGCACAGGACCAGGAAAACCTCGGCATCATGGAAACCGACTTTGCCGAGAACCGTGCCAAATTGCCGCAGGACTTTATTCGCAACGCTTTGGGCAAGGTCTTCGACAGCATCTACTCCACCGGCGAACGTGACAAGTTCCGTACCCGGTTTGAGCGTCGCCCCGATGGCGGCACCGAGATCTATATCAGCCATCGCGGCATGGTGGAGGTGATTACCGGCTCCAAAACCGGACAACCAGCGTCGGGGGACAGCACCATCTGGCAGCCCCGTCCCGCCGATCCGGAACTGGAAGCCGAATTTTTGCGCCGCCTGATGGTCAAGCTGGGCGTGACACAGGAACAATCCAAGGCGCTGGTTGCCGCCGGGGCGAGTACGCAGACCTCGCGGGTCGCTCTGGTGAACAACCTGCCCGTGGTGCAGATCGATGAGGGGTTCGAGCGCGCATGGCGCCGGGTCGGCCTGGCACTGGACCGCACCGGCTTTACCGTTGAGGACCGCGACCGCAGCCAGGGCACCTACTTTGTGCGCTACGTCGAACCCGTCGCCGACAAGAGCGAGCCCGGCTTCTTCAGCAAGCTGTTCAGCAGCACCAAGTCCGCACCGCTGCCGCTGAAGTACCGCATCACCGTCAAGAGCCAGGGCGAAAGCACCACGGTGTCCGTCCTCAATGCACAGGGCGCGCCCGAGTCATCCGCCAATGCCCAGCGCATTGTTCAGGTGATTGCCGACGACCTGAAGTAAAAGCGGGCAAGTACCGCTGGCGGCCTCCTCGCCCCTGCCCCCATGTTGAGATTCAAGAGCCTGGGCAGCGGCAGCTCGGGCAACGCAACGCTGGTTGAAGCCGCGGGTGGGGCGCCGTTCCGTCTGCTCGTAGACTGCGGGCTGGGCATCAAACACCTCACCTACCGCTTGGGCGAGGCCGGGCTGCAGCCCGAAGACATCGATGCGGTGTTCATTACCCATGAACACGGCGACCACATCGGCTGCGCCAGGTCGCTGTCCCTGCGCCACCGGATTCCCGTCTGGATGAGCCACGGCACGCACGCCGCGATGGGTTCGCCGGATTTCGACGGCCTGCTTCGCACGGCACGTGACGGCGAGGCCATCGACCTGGGTGGCTTGCAGCTGACGCCCTTCAGCGTCCCGCACGATGCCCGCGAGCCCTTGCAGCTCAGCTGCACGGATGGCTCGGCGAAGCTGGGCATACTGACCGATCTGGGGCATGCCACGGCGCATGTCCTGGCGCATCTGCAAGCCTGTGACGCCATGCTGCTGGAATGCAACCACGATGCGGACATGCTGGCGCGATCGGCTTACCCCGCGTTTCTGAAGCGCCGGGTGGGCGGCCCCTATGGCCACCTCTCGAACAGCGCGGCAGCAGACATTGCCCGCGCGCTGGTGCACCAGGGCCTCAAGCACCTGGTGGCGGCGCATCTGAGCGCGCAGAACAACCAGCCCGCGCTGGTTCAGGCGCTGATCGCGGAGGCTTTGTCCTGCGGACCGGAAGACATCATGGTGGCGAAGCCGGATGTGGGGACCGGCTGGCTTCAGCTGTGATGCGGCAAATCCATCGCGGCATCCGGGGCCACAAGGCACTCATGCAGCCGCCATCAATCGCCAATACCAATAGGCCATAAAAAAACCGCCCAAAGGCGGCTTTTAGAATCGTTGAAGAACGATTACTTGGCAGCGCTGGCAGCAGCGGCAGCAGCAGCCACGGCAGCGTCAGCAGCTGGGGCAGCAGCGGCAGCAGGAGCAGAAGCGTCAGCAGCAGGGGCAGCAGCGGCTGGAGCAGCAGCAGGTGCTTCGACAGCGGGTGCGGGTGCAGGTGCAGGCGCTTCTTCTTTTTTACCGCAGGCAGCCAGAGCAGCAGCGGCAATAACAGCTGCCAAAACGAGTGACTTGTTCATTTTTACGATCCTTGATGAATTAAGAAAACAATTTCCGGAAATTGCCAAAATAAACCCAAACCAAAATTCAAGTTCTGTTTTGACAGGTGAAAGGACTCGCGCTCTTTCTACCCAGCTTTAAATTATATGCCGGATAGTACAAGCCTGAAAACCCTTAGTCGGCAAAACGCAACCAACCATGGGGCAGTCATTTCAAAAACCCGCCCGCACCGTTCAGAGCCCCAGAGTGGAGGCAGCGAAAGCCGGCGCGCTCTTGAGCAGTCGCTCATTCAGGCGCTCCCTCAAGGCCACGCGCCTGGCGGCCTCAGATCCCGCCATGCCCCTGCAGTGCTGCAGATCCAGTCGTTCAAATACCCAGCCGGGACCCCACAAGGCACTCGGCATGTCATCCACCGGCGTGCAAGCACTGCCACGGCATTCCACGATGTGCGCCCAGGTTCGCCGCCATGCCACAAAACGCGCGTGCTTTCGCTGCACTTCATCGTAATTCCTGGCGAGCATGGTGAGCTTGCGACCGGTCTTTGACCAGTCATTCAGGGCCTGAGCAACCACCCGCTCGCCCAAAGGCCAGTCTTCAAAGCTGGGGTCACACAAAATGATTTCACGCCAGCCCTGGGCCGCAGCCACGGCAAAGGCTTGCCGGATCAAATCGGTGAATTCGGCGCGGCCCGTGAATCGACCTTCCAGCAAAGCCGGGGGCACTCCGGGTAAGTCCTGTGAGTCCATGCGATGTCTCCTTGGCAGGCGTGAAATGAACACCGGCAATTCAGCGCTGGGGCGGCTCCCGCTGCGCTTGCAAGTCCTGCAGCAACCAACCGGCATCATGCCAGTCGCCCAGCAAGGCCATCGCCGACGCGCCGGCCTTGCGCAGCTCGCGGCCCGAGAGGCTGCGCTGGTCGGCGAGCTGGCGCATGAACGTGGCATCGGCGCCCCTGGCACGATAGCTTTCACCGTTGATGAACACATGCTCGGTGTCATACATCATGCGGGTCCGTGCATCCAGGCGGACGCTGCCCCGGCCGGCTTTGACGGCCTCGGCATCCCAGGCCTGCAGCGGCTCGTCAAACCACACGGAAGACTTTAGCTCGGTCATGTACTCACCCAGGGCGCAGGCCAGCGCCAGCGGGTCCTTCAGCGCCTCACGAACAGCCTGCTCGGCAAACGCGAGCAGCGCGGCCGGCAGCGCCGCAGGAGCTGGCGTCGCGGGTTGTGCCGGATCACGGTAAAGACGCGGCGGGCGGGCGGCACGGCGCGGCGCTTCGCCAGACGACCCCTCGGCCTCGTCCTCGCCGAACTCAGCCAGGCGGTGCAGCATTTCCGCCGCCAGTTCGGTCTGGCCGGGCGCCCTGAACCCTATGGAATAGGTCATGCAGTCAGCCGCTTTGCCGTCCGGGCCCGTGCATGCTTCGGCAACGCCGTCATGCGCATAACGCGGCGGCAGGTAGAGCATGTCACCCGCCTCCAGCACAAACTCCTCGTCAGGCTCGAAGTTCTGCAAAATTTTCAGGGGCACGCCCTGCTGCAGGCTGAGGTCCTTTTGCAGCCCGATCTTCCAGCGCCGACGTCCGCTGGCTTGCAACAGAAACACGTCGTAGCTGTCAAAGTGCGGCCCGACGCCACCGCCTGCCGTAGCAAACGAGATCATCAGGTCATCGAGCCGCGCGTCGGGCACGAAGCGGAATTTCTGCAGCAGCGCGTGCGCGCCGGGGTCGTGCATGTCGACCCCCTGCACCAGCAAGGTCCAGGCATTCTGGCCCAAGGGCGGCAGGCTTCTGGGCGCCACCGGCCCCTGCTTCATGCGCCAGCCCTTGGATTGCTGAACAATCAGCCGGGACTCCACATGGTCACGCGCAGCCAGCTTGAACAGCTCGGGCCGGCTTAGCAAGGGCCGGAACCCGGGTATGGCCTGGCGTACCAGAAGCGGCTTTTTCTGCCAGTGGCGGCGCATGAATTGCGCCGGGCTCAGGCCGGCGAGAAGGTCTAGAGGTTGATTAACATCCATGGGACAATTGTCGGATGAAAATCACCCCGCAATGCGTCGTCGCCCTGACATGGACGCTGAAAGACACCTTGGGCGATGTACTGGACGAACTGGACGAGCCCGTTGAGTTTTTGCTTGGCGGCAATGATTTGCTGGCCAAAATCGAAGAAGCCCTGCAAGGCCACCAAGCCGGGGACGAACTCAAGCTGCATCTGGAGCCCGAGAACGCCTTTGGCGACTATGACGAAAATCTGGTCTTCCTCGAACCCCGCAAACTTTTTCCGGCCGAACTGGAAGAAGGCATGACCTTCGATGGCGCGGCATTACCCGCCGGCTGCACGACCGGGATACCGTCCGCACGGATTTACACCGTGACCGAAATCTACCCCGAGCATGTCGTGCTCGACGGCAACCATCCACTGGCAGGCATTGCGATCCGCCTGGCCTTGAAAGTCGAATCGGTACGCGAGGCCAGCGAAGAGGAAATCGGGCAAGGCAGTTGCGGCACCGGCTTCTTCAAGGTGGAGACTTCGGCGCCGGGCAAGGACCAGTTGCACTGACGCGCCACGCCACCCCGCCGAGTCGCTTGGGCCGCGGCAAGCGGCAAAAGAAAAGCGGCCGGTCAGCGGTAAAGCTGGTTGTTTTCAACCCGCACACGGTCGCCGATGCGTACGTTGGGTTGCGTCGCGTAGTCGAAAGTCCGCACCATACCATCGTCCTGCTGCACGGTCACGCGGTAGATCTCGGTGACCGTGGGCGGGGTCCTGCCCTTTTCGATGGCGTTGCCCACCAGTGCGCCACCCAGCACACCGACCACTGTGGCGATGTCGCGGCCCGTACCCCTGCCCACCTGGTGGCCGACCACACCACCCACGACGCCACCGACGACAGCCCCAGCGCCGATTCCGGTGCTGGGCTGCTGCTGGGTGCGCACCAGTTCCACATTGGTCACCTGCCCAAATTGCACGGTGGCTGGCGCGGGTGCCACGGGATAGGTGGTGGTTGCAGGGTAAGTTGGCGCCATGCCGGGGTAGTTGGCGCAGGCGGACAAGGCAGCCAAGACGGCGGTGGCGGTCATCGCCTTCAAAAAGCGGATGTTTCGCATTGGAATCTCCTTCATCAACTGATGGGTCAAACGAGTCCTCAAGGAACCGTTGCCCCCAACCTGTTAACGCACCAGCCCCGGCCCCCGCAGACAGCGGCCGTCCGTCAAACCCTGACTGGCGAAGGGAGATTACCGGCTCAGGCCTTCCCGGTGGAGCCGTAGCCGCCCTCGCCGCGCGCGCTCGCAGCGGCAAATTCGGTCACCACCTGGAACTGCGCCTGCACCACTGGCACGACCACGAGTTGCGCAATGCGCTCCATGGGGGCTATGGTGAAGGCCACATCGCTGCGGTTCCAGGCGCTGACCATCAACTGGCCCTGGTAATCGCTGTCGATCAGGCCGACCAGGTTGCCCAGCACGATGCCATGCTTGTGGCCCAGCCCCGAGCGCGGCAGGATCAGGGCGGCGTAGCCGGGATCCTCCAGATGAATGGCAATGCCGGTGGACACCAGCTTCCAGGCGTTGGGCTGCAAGGTCAGCGGCTCGTCCAGGCAGGCGCGCAGATCGAGCCCGGCGCTGCCGGGCGTGGCGTATTGCGGCAGTTGATCCGCCATGCGCGGATCGATGATTTTGACGTCGATGATCATGTTTTTTGGCTTTCCGTCCTTGTACGGCGGGCGATATCAGCTATCAATTTGCGAGCAAGCTCGCGCTTGGAGGCACGCGGCAATTCCTGCGTTCCCTGCGCATCGACCAGCAGCAATGCGTTGTCGTCCCGGCCGAACGTGGCCGGCCCGATGTTGCCCACCAGCAGCGGCACGCCCTTGCGCAGGCGCTTGGCCTGCGCGTTGGCCACCAGGTCGTGGCTCTCCGCCGCGAAACCGACGCAGAACAGCGCCCCGCTTTTGCCGCGCGGCGACTGGGCGAGCGTGGCCAGGATGTCGGCGTTTTCGGTGAATCCCAGTTGCGGTGCCCGGCCCGAGCCGTCCTTCTTGAGCTTTTGGGTCGACGGCGCGGCGGGCCGCCAATCGGCCACGGCCGCAGTTGCTATAAAAACAGTAGCATCATGCGCCTGCTCCACAACGGCCTCGAGCATATTTTGCGCCGACCTCACGTCAATACGGGTCACACCACGCGGCGTGGGCAGGCTCACCGGGCCGGCGACCAGCGTGACCTCGGCCCCCGCTTCCCGGGCCGCGCGCGCGATGGCAAAGCCCATTTTTCCGCTCGACAGATTGGTGATGCCGCGCACCGGATCGATGGCCTCATACGTGGGGCCGGCCGTGACCAGCACGCGCTGGCCGGCCAACACCTTGGGGGCAAAAAACGCGATGATGTCTTCGAGCAGCTGCTCGGGCTCAAGCATGCGGCCGTCCCCGGTTTCACCGCAGGCCTGAAAGCCGTTGCCCACGCCCAGCACCTTGGCGCCGTCCGCCTCCAGCTGAACGAAATTGCGCTGCGTGGCCGGATGCGCATACATCTCGCGGTTCATCGCCGGCGCCACCAGCAGCGGCACCTTGTCGATGGGCCGGGCCAGGCACATCAGGCTCAGCAGGTCATCGGCGCGGCCATGGAGCAGCTTGGCCATGAAGTCGGCGCTCATGGGCGCGACCAGGATGGCGTCGGCCTCGCGCGACAGGTTGATGTGCGCCATGCTGTTGGGCTCGCGGCTGTCCCACTGGCTGGTGTACACCGGCCGGCCGCTGAGCGCCTGCATGGTGACGGGCGTGATGAACTGCTCGGCGGCCTCGGTCATCACCACCTGCACCGTGGCGCCGGCCTTGATCAGGGCGCGGCACAACTCGGCCGCCTTGTAGCAGGCGATGCCGCCCGAGAGGCCCAACACCAGATGTTTGCCGGCCAGGTCCAGCGCTTCTGCGCCGGCCAGGCCATTTGCTTGATTCGTCATGCCCCGCAATGTAGCAGCTAAGCCATAGCCATAGGGCCCCCAAGCCTGTCACCTGGTACACAAAACCGCCCCTTCCGCCTTGGCGTATCGGCCGGAAATGTGCCCGATTTAAGGCCCTGGCCGCCAGCGGTCATGCGCTCCCCCCGTATAATCTCCGTTTACCACCTCAGCGAACTTGCGGTTCGTTCCTGACATGACCAAATTTGTCTTCGTCACCGGCGGTGTGGTGTCTTCCCTGGGCAAGGGAATCGCCTCAGCCTCCTTAGCTGCGATCCTTGAATCGCGAGGCCTCACAGTCACTTTAATCAAGCTCGACCCCTACATCAATGTGGATCCGGGCACCATGTCGCCCTTCCAGCACGGCGAGGTGTTCGTGACTGACGACGGCGCGGAAACCGATCTCGACCTGGGCCATTACGAGCGTTTCATCGAAACGCGCATGCGCAAGCCCAACAACTTCACCACCGGCCAGATTTACCAGAGCGTGCTTGAAAAAGAGCGCCGCGGCGACTACCTGGGCAAGACCGTGCAGGTGATCCCGCATGTCACCAACGAAATCCAGGACTTCATCAAGCGCGGCGCGCGCTATGACACGCCCGAAGCCGTGGATGTGGCGATTGTGGAAATCGGCGGCACGGTCGGCGACATTGAATCCCTGCCCTTCCTGGAGGCGGTGCGCCAGCTGAGCCTGCGCCTGGGCTCCAACAACACCGCGTTTGTGCACCTGAGCTATGTGCCCTGGATTGCCGCCGCGGGCGAACTCAAGACCAAGCCCACCCAGCACACGGCCCAGAAGCTGCGCGAGATCGGCATCCAGGCCGACGCCTTGCTGTGCCGCGCCGATCGCCGCATTCCGGACGAGGAACGCGAAAAGATTTCGCTGTTCTCCAACGTGCCCGAGTGGGGCGTCATTTCCATGTGGGACGTGGACACGATTTACAAGGTCCCCCGCATGCTGCACGAGCAGGGTCTGGACGGCCTGATCTGCGACAAGCTGCGCCTGAACACGCCGCCCGCCAACCTCAAGCGCTGGGACGACCTGGTCTACGAAACCGAGCACCCCAAGACCGAAGTCAACATCGCCATGGTCGGCAAATATGTCGACCTGAGCGACAGCTACAAGTCCCTCAATGAGGCTTTGCGCCATGCCGGCATGAAGAACCACGCCAAGGTGGTCATCGAGTACGTGGACTCCGAAACCATCACGCCGGAAAACGTCGGACGTCTGGCGAAGTTTGACGGCATTCTGGTGCCCGGTGGCTTTGGCGTGCGCGGCGTCGAGGGCAAAATCTGCACCGCCCGCTTCGCCCGGGAAAACAAAATCCCTTACCTGGGCATCTGCCTGGGCATGCAGGTGGCCACGATCGAGTTTGCACGCCACGTCGCGGGCCTCAAGGACGCCAACAGCACCGAGTTCGACCCGGCCAGCCCCCACCCTGTCATTGCACTCATCACCGAGTGGAAAGATGCCGACGGCACCATCAAGACGCGTGACGAAAAATCCGACCTGGGCGGCACCATGCGGCTTGGCGCGCAGAGTTCCGACGTGGCCAAGGGCACGCTCGCGCACAAGATTTACGGCGATGTGGTGACCGAGCGCCACCGCCACCGCTATGAAGCCAACGTCAACTACCTCGATGCCTTGCGCAAGTCGGGCCTGGTCATCTCCGCGCTGACGCAGCGCGAGCACCTGACCGAAATTGTCGAACTGCCGCAGGATGTTCACCCCTGGTTCGTGGGCGTTCAGTTCCATCCTGAATTCAAGTCCACACCCTGGGCGGGTCATCCGCTGTTCAACGCCTACATCGCAGCGGCGCTCGAGCACCGTGCCACCGCCGGCCAGGAAGACAAGGCGGCCACAAAACCCCTGAAAGTGGTGGCATAACCATGAAACTTTGCGGATTTGACATCGGCCTGAACCAGCCCTTCTTCCTGATTGCCGGGCCCTGCGTGGTGGAGTCCGAGCAGCTGCAGATGGACACGGCGGGCACGCTCAAGGAGATCACCTCCTCCCTGGGCATCCCCTTCATTTTCAAATCCAGCTATGACAAGGCCAACCGTTCCAGCGGCACCAGCTTTCGCGGCCCCGGCATGGCCAAGGGCCTGGAAATTCTCGCCAAGGTCAAGCGCGAACTGAAGCTGCCCATCCTGACCGATGTGCACTCAGAAGCAGAAATCGCTGCTGTTGCAGCCGTCGTGGATGTGTTGCAGACCCCGGCCTTCCTGTGCCGCCAGACCGACTTCATTCACGCAGTGGCGCAGTCGGGCAAACCGGTCAACATCAAAAAAGGCCAGTTCCTCGCGCCCGGTGACATGAAAAATGTCATCGACAAGGCGCGGGCCGCGGCCCGTGAAAAAGGCCTGGACGAAGACCGCTTCATGGCCTGCGAGCGTGGCGCCAGCTTTGGCTACAACAACCTCGTGTCGGACATGCGCAGCCTGGCCATCATGCGCGAAACCCACGCCCCCGTGGTGTTTGACGCCACCCACTCGGTGCAGCTGCCCGGCGGCCAAGGCACCAGCAGCGGCGGTCAGCGTGAAATGGTGCCGGTGCTGGCGCGTGCCGCCGTGGCCGTCGGCGTGGCCGGCCTCTTCATGGAGACCCACCCTGATCCCGCCAAGGCCATGAGCGACGGCCCCAATGCCGTTCCGCTCAAGCACATGAAGGCCTTGCTGGAGACGCTGCTCGAACTCGACCGCGTGACCAAGAAAAACGGCTACCTTGAAAACAACTTTGGCGCATGAACATGAGCAACGTCCCCCAAGTTGCGAAGGCCCCCTTGGGGAGCAGCACCGTGCACGAAGTGTTCTCAAAGAGCGGCGCAGCGACAAACGTGGGGGCCAGATGACTAGCGCTTACATCATTGCCCACGTTACAGTTACGAACCCCGAACAATACGAAACCTATAAAAAACTCTCTAGCATTGCCATGCAGGCGCACGGCGCCGAGGTGTGCGTGCGCGGCGGCAAGATCGAGGTGCTGGAGGGCGACTGGTCACCCAGCCGCATGGTCGTGCTGAAATTCCCGAGCGTGGAGCAGGCACGCGCCTTCTACGAATCAGCCGAGTACGAGGCAGCCCGGCAATCGCGCCAGGGCATTGCTGTCATGCGCATGGTGCTGGTTGAGGGTGTGTGATTTGATTTTGTGATTTTTGTTTTCTGACTTTGAAAGAGCATAAATGAGCGCAATTGTTGATATCGTCGGCCGCGAAATTCTTGACAGCCGTGGCAACCCCACCGTTGAATGCGACGTGCTGCTGGAGTCCGGCGTCATGGGCCGTGCGGCGGTACCTTCGGGTGCTTCCACGGGCTCGCGCGAGGCCATCGAACTGCGCGACGGCGACAAGTCGCGCTACCTCGGCAAGGGCGTGCTCAAGGCCGTCGAGCACATCAATACCGAGATTTCTGAAGCGGTGCTGGGCCTGGATGCCAGCGAACAGGCCTTTCTGGACCGCACCCTGATTGACCTGGACGGCACCGACAACAAGTCCCGCCTGGGCGCCAATGCCATGCTGGCGGTCTCCATGGCGGTGGCACGCGCTGCGGCCGAAGAAGCCGGCCTGCCGCTGTACCGTTACTTTGGCGGCATGGGCAGCATGCAGTTGCCCGTCCCCATGATGAACGTGATCAACGGCGGTGCGCATGCCAACAACAGCCTGGACCTGCAGGAATTCATGATCGTGCCCGTGGGCGCCCCGAGCTTTCGCGAAGCCCTGCGCTGGGGTGCCGAAGTATTCCACGCCCTCAAGAAGATTCTCAACGACAAGGGCATCAGCACCGCCGTGGGTGACGAAGGCGGCTTTGCGCCCAGCGTTGAAAACCACGAAGCCGCCATTCAGCTGATTCTGGAAGCCATCGACAAGGCCGGCTACACCGCCGGCGAGCAGATCGCCCTGGCCCTGGACTGCGCTGCCAGCGAGTTCTACAAGGACGGCATGTACGTCCTCGAAGGTGAAGGCGGCCTGCGCCTGACAGCCCAGCAATGGACGGACATGCTGGCCTCGTGGTGCGACAAGTACCCCATCATCAGCATCGAAGACGGCATGCACGAAGGCGACTGGGATGGCTGGAAAATCCTGACCGAACGACTGGGAAAGAACGTGCAGCTGGTCGGCGACGACCTGTTTGTCACCAACACCAAGATCCTCAAGGAAGGCATCGACAAGCAGATTGCCAACTCCATCCTGATCAAGATCAACCAGATCGGCACCCTGAGCGAAACCTTTGCCGCCATCGAGATGGCCAAGCGCGCCGGCTACACCGCCGTGATCTCGCACCGCTCGGGCGAAACCGAAGACTCGACGATTGCCGACATCGCGGTGGGCACCAACGCCGGCCAGATCAAGACCGGCAGCTTGAGCCGCTCCGACCGCATGGCCAAGTACAACCAGCTGCTGCGCATCGAGGAAGACCTGGGCGAGATCGCTTCCTACCCCGGCCGCGACGCCTTCTACAACCTGCGCTAAGCGCAGCTTTTTGGCCCGCGCGTGGGAAATCGCTTCATCCCTGCCGTCCTGATTGCGCTGCTGCTGCTATTCCACGCGCAACTCTGGGTGGGGAGGGGCAGCCTTCCCAGCGTGCGTGAAATGCAGCAGCGGCTGGACGAGCTACTCGCGAAAAATGTGCGTGATCAGGCCAGCAACGACCAGCTGGCGGCCGAAGTCCGGGACCTCAAAGAGGGGCTGGAAATGGTCGAAGAAAAGGCCAGGGGAGAACTGGGCATGGTCAAGCCCAACGAGATCTTTGTACAGATCACCCCCAACAAGCCGTCCGGCAAGTCATCGGCAGCCCAGGCTCAGTAGCCTGCCCCACCCCATCGATCGCCCTGCGGCATGACTGTGCTGAAAATTGCACTGCTCGGCGCGCCCCATACCGGGAAGTCGCAGCTCGCGACCGCGCTGACCGAATCGCTGAAGTCCCTGGAACGGCAAGCGCTTGTCGTGGTCGCCGATACGCCTGAGCTTCAGGCCGGCATGGGCGGCTACGACCTGACGCTGCTCATGGGGCTGGAAACCGCCGCCGATGCCAATGTACGCGGCGAATCGCTCAATGCCGCTGGGCTGGCGCAGGAAAGCCAGGCGGCGGCAGACCAAACGCTGCGCCGCATGCTGGCGCAGGCCGGCGTGCCTTACCGGGTCATTTATGGCGCAGGGGAAGAGCGCTTGGCCCAGGCACGCCATGCCATTGAGAGCCTGTTGCAGTGCACCGGCAAGCCCATGCAACAGCATCCCAGGCCCGCCGGCAAGCCCGGCGCCTGGGTATGGATTTGTGACAAATGCAGCGACCCACAATGCGAACACCGGCTGCTGACCGATCTGCTGGCTCAGCGCGGTCAGGCCGTTTGAGCAAGGCCCTTATAGGCTGCCGGTCAGCCCTTGGTGGCCGGCCAACAGCCGCAACGCTCACTGCACCGTTGGCGTGGGCGGTTGCTGGCGGCTCTGGCTGGTGAAAATATGCGCCGCATCCACGGGGTCGAAATCGTACTGCGCGCCACAAAACTCGCAGGCCACATCGACCTTGCCGCGCTCGGCAATGATGCTTTCGATTTCTGCGGTGCCCAGGCCACGCAGCATGCTGCCCACGCGCTCACGTGAGCAACTGCAGGCAAAGCTGGGCGTCAACGGTTCAAAGCGGGTGGTGGGCTCTTCCCAGAACAGGCGGCGCAAAATCGTGTCGGCGTCCAGCGTCAGCAACTCCTCGCGCTTGAGCGTGGCGGCCAGCAAGGCGATGCGCTTGTAATCTTCATTGAGGCCTATCTGGTCCTCATTGGCATCACGGGCAGCCCGGCCTTCCAGGTTGTCCTGCCCCTTGACCGGCAGGCGCTGGATCATCAGCCCCGCAGCGACATTTCCGTCGGCCGCCAGAATCAGCTTGGTGTCGAGCTGCTCGCTTTGCAGCATGTAATGCTCCAGCACCTCGCCCAGGTTTTCAATCTTTTCATGCCGGTCGCCGTACAGCGGCACCACCCCCTGGTAGGGCTGCTGCCCCGGCTGCTTGTCCTTTGGATCCAGCGTGATGGCGCAGCGGCCCTGGTTGCCGACATTCACCAGCTGGCTCAATGAGCTGCCCGGATCGATGGCGCCCGTCACGGTCGCCGTCGCACGCAGGCTCAAGTCGGGCTGCACCTCGGCCACGGCCAGCTTGACCGGGCCATCGCCGAAAATCTGCAGAATCAGCGCGCCATTGAACTTGATGTTGCTCTGCATCAGCGCGCCTGCCGCCGTCATCTCGCCGAGCAGGTGCATGACCTCGGCCGGATAACTGCCAGCGGCTTGCCGGCGCTTGAGGATTTCCTGCCAGGAGTCGGTCAGGCGCACCAGCATGCCGCGGACCGGCAGGCCATCAAAGATAAATTTATGAAGTTCAGACATGGCAAAAAAGTAGGATACAGACCGGGAAGAAGAAAGAAGCCGGGCGTTCAGCCCAGCTTCTTGAGCCCGGTCTTGTAGCGCCGGGCATTGTTCATATAGCGCTGCGCGCTCATTTTTAAACCCTCAATCTGTTCTGGCGAGAGTTGCCGCACCGCCTTGGCCGGACTTCCCAGAATCATGCAGCCATCGGGAAACTCCTTGCCCTCGGTGACCAGTGACCCGGCGCCGACCAGGCAATTTTTGCCAATCTTCGCACCGTTGAGCACCACCGCCTGGATGCCAATCAGCGAACCGTCGCCAACGGTGCAACCGTGCAGCATGGCCTGATGGCCAACCGTCACGTTTTCGCCGATGACCAGGGGTGTGCCTGGGTCCGCATGCAACACACTGTTGTCCTGGATGTTGGAGCCCTTGCCCACGCTAATGGCCTCGACGTCGCCCCGGACCACCACGCCGAACCACACGCTGCTGTTCTCAGCCAGCGTCACCTTGCCCATGACCTGCGCGCTGTCGGCTACCCAGGCTGAGCCGTGGATGGCGGGGGTCGAATCGTCCAATTGGTAAATGGCCATGGGAGTCCTTGGTGAAATGGTCTGGGGGAATGGTCTGGGAAATGGGCTTTTGATTGTAAGGAACCCCAGCCCAGCGCTTTTCCAGGGGCAGGGGCTCGGGCCTGGCCCGCACCATCGTTGACAATCCAGCCATGACCGCCGCGCCCCCATGCACAGAACTGCGCCAGTTGGCCCTGCAGGCCCTGCTGGAGCCAGATTTTCAAAGAAAAGTGGCTCTAGCCCTTTATATTCGGGCGCAAGCAGCTACTCTTTCAATAGCAACTGACGCAGACTTCCAGGTCCCTGCCGGCGTGCCCGGCTGCCCGGCGCGGCCCGAGCTGCGCTCGCACCTGGATGTCCCCAAGCGTTCCCCCTTCACCCAGGAGGGCCTGGCCGCCCTGCTCCATGCGGTGACCCACATCGAGTTCAACGCCATCAACCTGGCGCTGGACGCCGCCTGGCGCTTTGGCGGCATGCCGCCGGCCTACTACCTGGACTGGCTGAAAGTGGCGGCCGAGGAGGCCCATCACTTCAGCCTGCTGCGCGGCCAGCTGCAAACCATGGGCTACGACTACGGCGACTTCCCGGCCCACACCGGCCTGTGGGACATGACGCAGAAAACCGAAGGCGACGTGCTGGCGCGCATGGCCCTGGTACCGCGCACGCTGGAGGCCAGAGGGCTGGATGCGACCCCGCCCATGCAGGCCAAGCTGCGCAAGGTCGGCACGCCCGACGCACTGCGCGCGGTGGCTATTCTGGACGTCATTCTGCGCGACGAAATTGGCCACGTGGCGATTGGCAACCACTGGTACCGCCACCTGTGCGGCCTGCGCGGGCTGGAGCCGGTCGCCACCTATGCGGCGCTGGCCCGGCAATACGGCGCACCCCGGCTCAAAGGTCCCTTGAACCTGGACGCGCGCCGTGATGCCGGGTTTGACGATGCCGAGCTCGCCCTGCTGAGCGCCAAGGCCTGAGATGCCGGTTCTGCCACGGTCCAGGGGCCGGTGGCAGAAACTTTTCAAGGGCGCTAGACTGAGCGGATACCGAAAGGAGTTTGCGCATGATCCGGCACCTGGTCCCCGACATCCCCTCGCAAATGGCCCACCTGCCCGCAGACGTCGCCCTGCAACTGCCCCAGGGCCAGCGGCTGGGGGCGGCCAACGCCGCAGTCAAGCTGTCGTTCTCCAACTGGTCGAGCATCGCCCGCCTCAAGGCCGGCCAGATCGGGGCGCTGGCCGAGGATTATGTAGAGGGCAAGCTGCAGCTTGAAGGCGCCATGCGCGATGTCATGCGCGCGGTGACCAAGCTGCTGCCCGGCAACCCGGTCGAAAGCGACATGGGCTGGTGGTCCCACCTTCTGCGGCGGGCCAAATCCATGGCCGCCCACACCCCCGCCAAAGACGCGGCGCAAATCCAGTTTCATTACGACGTGTCGGACACGTTTTACGCCCTGTGGCTGGACCCGCGCCGGGTGTATTCGTGCGCCTACTACCGGGATGCGGCCATGACGCTGGCCGAGGCCCAGGAAGCCAAGCTGGACCACATCTGCCGCAAGCTGATGCTGCAGCCGGGCGAGCGCTTTCTGGATATAGGCGCGGGCTGGGGTGCGTTGCTCATGTGGGCGGCCGAGCATTACGGCGTCGATGCCACCGGCATCACGCTGTCGAAAAACCAGCATGCCCATGTGCAGCGGCTGATTGACGAAAAAGGCCTGGGCCGGCGCGTGCGCATCGAGCTGCGCGACTACCGCGACATGCCTGAAGACCGGCCCTTCGACAAAATCTCATCGGTGGGCATGTTCGAGCATGTGGGGCAAGCCAACATGAACGCCTACTTCACAAAAATCATGCGCCTGCTGGCCCCCGGCGGACTGGTCATGAACCACGGCATCACGGCCGGCGGGCTGGAAAACCGCCAGCTCGGCGCCGGCATGGGCGACTTCATCGAAAAATACATCTTCCCGGGTGGCGAGCTGATGCATGTCAGCGCGGTGCTGGAACACCTGGCCCGCTCGGGGCTGGAGATGGTCGACACCGAAAACCTGCGTCCGCACTATGCCCGCACGCTGTGGGACTGGTCCGATGCATTGGAGGCGCGGCTGGACGAAGCGCGCAAAGTTCTGGCCGCGGACGGCGGCCCGGAACGCGCCGAAAAAACCCTGCGCGCCTACCGCTTGTACCTGGCGGGCAGTGCCATGAGTTTTGAGCAGGGCTGGATCGCACTGCACCAGGTGCTGGCCGCGAAACCCTCTGGCGATGTGGGCAACGGCCCGGACAAGGGAGCCCAGTCGGTCTACCCCTTCAACCGGGACTATATGTACGCCGAGGCCAGCGCGCCACGCTAGGAAGGCAGCGCACCTTGCTGCCGCATTTCAGCGATCTGCCCGGAAAACCCTGCGCTTGGCCCTGCACGCTATCCCCGCGGATGATGCTGCGCATGCAGCGACTTCAGGCGCTCCCGCGCCACATGGGTGTAAATCGTGGTGGTGGAAATATCGGCATGGCCCAGCAGCATTTGCACGGCGCGCAAATCGGCGCCATGGTTCAGCAAGTGGGTGGCAAACGCATGGCGCAAGGTGTGCGGCGACAGCGGCGACGTGATACCGGCCAGGCGCGCGTACTTTTTGACCAGCATCCAGAACATCACCCGGCTCATGCCCTGGCCGCGCCCCGTCACAAACAGGTCGTCGGTCTGCTGGCCGCCCAGAATCGCCGGCCTGGCATCGGCCAGGTAAAGCACGATCCACTCGCGCGCCACCTGCCCGAAGGGCACCAGCCGCTCCTTGCCGCCCTTGCCCATGACGCGCAGCACACCTTCATTCAATCCCACGTGAAAAGTCTTGAGCCCGACCAGCTCGCTGACGCGCAGGCCGCTGGCGTACATCAGTTCCAGCATGGCACGGTCGCGCTGGCCAAGCGGAGTCGCTGCATCCGGCGCGGCCAGCAAAGCCTCCACCTGCGCCTCGCTCATGGTCTTGGGCACCCGCAAGGCCTGTTTGGCCGATTGAAGTTTCAGCGTGGGATCCGCCGCAATCCGGCGTTCGCGCAACGCCCAGCGAAAGTAGCGCTTGAACACGGTCAGTCGCCGGTTGGCCGACGTGGCCTTGGTGGCGGCATGCCTGACGGAAAAGTAGCTGCTGAGGTCGCCCTCCACTGTCTCGTCGAGCTTGCGGCCGCCCTGCTCCTTGGCGCCCAGCCAGGTCGCATAAAGCGACAGGTCGCGCCGGTAGGCCGCCAGCGTATTGTTGGAGAGTCCATCTTCCAGCCACAGGGCGTCTATAAACGCATCAATACTGGACTGGCTTTCTGGGTGCATGGGGTGGACGATAACAAAAAGAAAAGCCGCCTCGCAGGCGAAGGCCTGCAAGAGCGGCTTTGAAGCGGCTTTGAAACGGCTTGAATCGGCCTGGCCGGGGGCTACAAATTAATCCAACTTGAGCTTGGCGGACTCCACGACCTTTTTGTAAACCTCGTATTCGGCCTTGATCTGCGCCGAGAATTGCTCAGGCGTGTTGGCAATGATCAGCGAACCCGTGTCTTCAATACGCTTGCGGATCGCCGGATCTTCCAGGGACTTTTTCACGCCGGCACTGACCTTGTCGACCACCTCTTTCGGCAGGCCCTTGGGCCCCACAATGCCGTAATAAGCCATGCGGTTCACAGGCTCCAGCCCCACTTCCTTGAAGGTCGGCACATCGGGCAACACGGCCAGGCGCTGGGGCGCAGCCACCACGATGGGAATCAGGCGCTTTTGCTGGATGAAAGGCAACGCGGAGGGGATGTTGTCAAAAATCATGGGCACCTGGCCCGCTACCGTGTCGTTCAGCGCCGGGCCGGCACCGCGGTAGGGAATGTGCGTCACAAAGGTGCCGCTCAGGATTTTGTACAACTCCATCTGCAGATGCCCAATGCCGCCGGTGCCTGACGATGAGTAGGAATATTTGCCCGGATGCTTCTTGAGTTCGGCCACGAACTCCTTGTAATTCCTGGCCGGGAAGCTCGGGTGCACCGCGATGATGTTGGGCGTGGCAGCGATATTGATGATGGGCGTGAAGTCCGTCAGCGGGTTGTACGGAATTTTGGGGTTGATGGCCGGGTTGGCGGCGGTGGTGGACACCGTGGCCACGCCCAGCGTGTAGCCGTCGGGAGCCGCCCGGGCCGTTTCGGAGGCACCGACCACGCCGCCGCCGCCAGCCCTGTTCTCGACGACGACGGCTTGGCCCAAGGCCTTGCCCAGCGGCTCGGCAATCACGCGGCCCACGATGTCGGTGGTGCCGCCGGGTGCAAACGGCACCTGCAGCTTGATGACCTTGTTGGGATAGCCCTGCGCCAAGGCAGAACCTGCCGCTGCGGCCAATGCGAGCGCAGACAACGCAGAGCAGGCAAACAGATAACGACGTTGCATATTCAAATCCTTACAGTAAAACAGCTGGAATGGTAAGCGCAAGATGTGTTCCTGCCTCTTGTGGATTACGCATAAGGGCTAACCCGAACGATTTGCGGTTATTCTCGGCCGGGTGAATTACGCGCAACTTCTTTTTCCCGATTTTTCCCTCATCCTCTGTGGTTACCTGGTCTGCCGTTACACCGCCCTGAACCGGACTGTTTGGGAGCAGGTTGAAAGCCTGGTTTACTACCTGCTGTTTCCGGTCCTGCTGTTCCACTCGATCGTTAAAAGTCCGCTGGATTTGCTGGCCGCGTCCAGCCTGATCAGTGCCGGTTTGCTGATGGGGCTCGCGGGCATTGCGATGGCTTACAGCCTGCCGCACCTGCCCTGGCTGGGCCGGCATATCGATCCCCGCGAACATGCGGCCAGTGCCCAGGTGTCCTTTCGCTTCAACTCCTTCATTGGCCTGGCGCTGGCCGACCGGCTGGCCGGCAGCGAGGGCCTGCTGCTGATTGCGGTGCTGATCGGGGTGTGCGTGCCGCTCTTCAATGTGGCTGCGGTATGGCCCATGGCCAGGCACGCGCAGCGCGGCTTTCTGCGCGAACTGGTGCGCAACCCGCTGATCCTGGCCACCGCCACCGGCCTGGCGGCCAACCTGCTGGGCTTCACCCTGCCCGTCTGGCTGGAGCCCACGGTGACGCGCATCGGCGCCGCCTCACTGGCGCTGGGCTTGATGGCGGCCGGCGCCGGCATGCAGTTTGGCCATCTGTCGCAGGCCAAGACCCTGGCGGTGGCGGTGCTGTCGATACGGCATCTGCTCCTGCCTCTTGTGGCATTCGGCCTGGCCAAAACGTTTGGCCTGTCTTCTGCGCAAGCCACCATCCTGCTGGCGTTTTCTGCGCTGCCCACGGCCTCCAGCGCCTATGTGCTGGCGGCGCGCATGGGTTACAACGGCGGCTATGTGGCGGGACTGGTGACCTTGTCGACCATGCTGGGCGTCGTGAGCCTGCCGTTTGCGCTGGGCGTGCTGCGCTAGTGTGGTGTTGCATGCTTGACGGTGCAAATAAAACCGATGGATTTTTGTTCAGGGCAAGGCGCAAACCACAGCAATAGTTCCACTATTGCGAGGATTTGCAACGCCGCCATGGACGAAAAGACGCGGTTTTATGTGCCGGATAGCGTGCAACACCACACTAGCTTGAGGGTGCCTTGCCGGCGGGGGCTGGCGACGCTCCGCAATCGCTATCAATTAGATAGCCATCTACACCCGTCAATCAAGGGCTAACGGCCAATTTCATTGAGAAATCGCCCACAGCACATGTTCCCTGACCACTTCGCTCGGGTGATCCGCGCGGGCTTGCAAGCTGGCCCGTATCTCAGCCGCCCCGGCGCACTGCGCGCGCAGCGCATTGCCCATGGCCACCGCAATATTACGCAGCCAGCGCTCATGGCCGATGCGGCGTATGGCACTGCCTTCGGTGAATCGCAAGAACTCTTCCTCGGTCCAGTCAAACAGGGTCACGAGCTGCTGCCCCGTCAGGCCGCGCCGCTCATCAAAGTCCGGCAGGCTGCTGCGCTGGGCGAACTTGTTCCAGGGGCAAATCAGCTGGCAGTCGTCGCAGCCATAAATACGATTGCCCATCAGGGGCCGCAGCTCCAGTGGAATGGGCCCGGCATGTTCAATCGTCAGGTAGGAAATGCAGCGCCGTGCATCGAGCTTGTACGGCGCAATGATGGCCTGCGTGGGACAGATCTTGATGCAGGCGCTGCAGGTACCGCAGTGCGGCATCACCGGCTCGCTGGGCGGCAAGGCCAGATCCACATAAATTTCGCCGAGGAAAAACATCGATCCCGCTTCGCGGTTGAGCAGCAGCGTGTGCTTGCCGCGCCAACCCTGCCCGCTGCGCGCGGCCAGCTCGGCTTCGAGCACCGGGGCCGAGTCGGTGAAGGCGCGGTGCCCCAGTTTTTCGACATGCGCCGCAACGCGCTCACCGAGTTTTTGCAGGCGGCTGCGCATGATCTTGTGGTAATCGCGGCCGCGGGCATACACCGACACAATGCCTTCGGCGGGCCGCTCAAGGCGGCTGAACTCAATCGCCTGCCATTCGCCGGGCGTGTCGGAGGTGGAGGCCGGCAAATAGTCCATCCGTGCCGTGATGACGCTCACGGTACCGGGAATCAGTTCCGCCGGCCGCGCGCGTTTGAGCCCGTGCGCCGCCATGTAATGCATGTCACCATGAAAACCTGCAGCCAGCCAGGCCGATAATCCGGGTTCGGCCGACGATAAGTCAACACCCGCTATGCCTATTTGCGAAAATCCAAGCTCGCGCGCCCAAGTTTGAATTTGACCTACAAATTGATGATTGAATTGATGACTGCTCAGGACCACCCGCTGATTGTAAAAAACATTCTCTGGCAGGACGAGGCCGCAACCCTTGCCTTTGCGCAGGCATTGGCCCGGCAGCCGGCGATTGGCCGCTCCCTGATTGAGCTGCAAGGCGATCTGGGGGCGGGCAAAACCACCTTTGTGCGCCATCTGCTCAAGAGCCTCGGTGTGCAAGGCCGCATCAAAAGCCCGACTTACGCGGTGGTGGAGGCTTACATGCTGTCCGCCTCCAGCCTGAACCCGGGGCTGAATATCTGGCACTTTGATTTTTACCGTTTCAATGACCCGCGCGAGTGGGAAGAAGCCGGCTTTCGCGATATTTTCGCCAGCCCCGGACTCAAGCTGGTGGAGTGGCCGGAAAAGGCCGGCCCGCATTTGCCGCAGCCGGACCTGCTGCTGCATATCGAGGCGCTGAGCGGCGACGTCCGCGCCGTCACGCTGACAACCGGCACGGCCACAGGCGCGGAGCTGCTGGCATGACGCACAAGACCGCCAAACACCCCAGCCGGCGCAGCGCCTTGCAACTGGGCGGCGTCGCGCTGCTGCTGGGCGTGCAGCACATCGCCCGCGGCGCCACCATTGTGGCGGTGCGCGTCTGGCCTTCCAAAGACTACACGCGACTCACCATCGAATCCGATGGCGAAATCAAGGCCAGGCAGTTCTTTGTGGCGGAGCCGCCGCGCCTGGCGGTTGACATTGAAGGCATAGACCTGATCCCGGCGCTGCGCGAGCTGGTGGCCAAGGTGAGATCGGACGATCCGAATATTTCCGGCATTCGCGTCGGGCAGAACGCCCCCGGCGTGGTGCGGCTGGTGATAGACCTGAAGCAGCCCATGCTGCCGCAGGTATTCACCCTGCCGCCGATTGCGGCTTACCAGTACCGGCTGGTCTTTGACCTCTATCCGGCGCAGCCGCCGGACCCGCTGGAAGCCCTGATTGCCGAACGGCTCGCGGGCAACCCACCCGGGGCCAGCCCCGCGGACGGCGCGGGCCATGATCCGATTGGCGACCTGATTGCACAGCAGGCCGGCAAACCCGCTTCGGGCGCCGCCGCCGGTTCCGGCCGGCCGGCAGACAACAAGCCTGCAGGCGCTGCCAAAGCCGCACCAGAGCTGACGGCCACGGCAAAAGGCAGGTCGGAGGGCAAGGCAGACCGCCTCGTCATCGTCGCGCTGGACCCAGGCCACGGCGGCGAAGACTCCGGTGCGGTCGGCCCTGGCGGCACGCGTGAAAAAGATGTGGTGCTGCAAATTGCGCACCGCCTGCGCGACCGCATCAACCAGCAGCCCAATATGCGCGCCTACCTCACGCGCGATGCGGATTTTTTCGTCCCCCTCCATATGCGGGTACAAAAAGCCCGCCGCGTGCAAGCCGATCTGTTCGTCAGCATCCATGCCGATGCCTTTTTCACGGCCAGGCCGCAGGGCGCCAGCGTCTTCGCTCTGAGCGAAAAGGGCGCGTCCAGCAGCGCCGCGCGCTGGATCGCCGACAAGGAAAACTCCGCCGACCTGGTGGGCGGCATCAACGTCAAGGCCAAGGACGTGCAGGTTCAGAAGGCCCTGCTGGACATGAGCACCACCGCGCAGATCAACGACAGCCTGAAACTGGGCAGCGCCATGCTGGGCGAGATCGGCAATGTCGGCAAGCTGCACAAACCCCGCGTCGAGCAGGCGGGCTTCGCCGTGTTGAAGGCGCCCGACATTCCCAGCGTGCTGGTGGAAACGGCCTTCATCAGCAACCCTGACGAAGAGGCCAGGCTGCGCAGTGATGACTACCAGATACAGCTCGCTGATGCGCTGATGCGCGGCATCACACGCTACTTCGCCAAAAATCCACCGCTGGCGCGCAACCGCGCGCTGTAGAAATTGGCGAGCCAAAGAGAGAGGCGCCGCGTCCAACTATTGCCCAACTCTGCCGACACAGCGCGGTGCCCTTCTCCTACAGGCGCAACCCAGTTGAGCCGCTACAGTGAAATCACAGGCAACGCCAGGACATAAGCCAGTGATTAAAACGGCATGCCGATAGCGAAAGAGCCTGAAACTCTTGGCAAAGGTGATTCTTATGCGTACGAAAATTCTGATCTCCGCAGCAGCGGCAACCCTCATCGCCCTGACCGGCTGCGGAACCAACCCCACCAGGGAACAAATTGGCACGGCCACTGGCGCCGTAGTAGGCGGTGTCGTTGGTAATGCGCTGTTTGACAACACGGTGGGCACCGTGGGCGGCGCTGCCGCGGGTGCAGTGATCGGTCATGAAGTCAGCAAGAAGAGGAGATAAGCAATGGTGCAATTGCCCGGCTGACGCGGTCATGCCGGGTAGACCAGTGAGTTGACTCTCAACTCACTGTCGCACACAGGCGACTCACTGAACTTCAGTGAGTCGTCTTTTTTTTCGTGATCTCGTCGAGATAGCTGCCGACCTTGTAAACCTCGCTGACGCCGCCAGAAGAGGGTCCCAAACACCGCATAGTCGGCTTCAGCCCTGATCACATCACCGCCCTGCGACAGGATGCGTGCAGGGCTGATGACATGGCGCATGTCATACAGGCGGTTTGCGTGATCAGGCTATGCCTGTTTCACGAACGCATTGCACCATCCCTCGGCACTGACCAGTTTCCCCGGATAGATGGCGCACGAGCCAACCGCAGCGCCCGCCTCGCGGGCCCGAAACAGCTGGCATTGGCCACATTTTTGTCCGGCGACGTATTTCGGAAAACTGCTGCTGTCGACCTTGCTGGCATCAGTCCTGTAGCCCAGGGCGCTCGCCTGGGGATAAGACTCCATCAGCATGGATGCTTCCGCGTGCGTCACGTCCACAGCGACGAAACCGGCCGTGCCGAGGATGGATTGAATGGCAAAGATTCTGCGGTTGACTTTCATGGCCCCTCTCCTTCACACAAGTGACAATTTCCGCTTCACGGTCCGGGAACGCCGATTTCCATGATCTGGCCGCGACTCTCATACGCCTGATAAGCTTCCAGCGCCGTCAGGTCCTCGCTGCCAATTTCCTGACTGTCACCACGCATGGCGGCGACGATGCACCAGTTGATGAACTCCTGAACCGTCACCACCCGGCCGAACTGCTGCTTGAACTTGGGAAAGGTCTCGGGATGCGTGGCCGCGCCGCTGGGATGGCACATATTGCAATTCTGGCCATTGGTGCCCAGCTGGCGATCCTTCCACAGCGCCGCCCCGCGCCTGATCACCTTGTCGGTTTCTTCCTGGGTCTTGCGCACCAGCGCCGGGTCCAGTTTCGGACTTTGCACATGAATGCCTCGCGGCGCCTTGGTCGCCTCGTCCGCCGCGGCGACACCGGGCGATGACTGGGCTATCGTGACCAGCACCGCCAGCATCGCGGGCAGCACTATTTGAATGCTTGGTTTCATGATTTCCCTCCCTTGCCGGCTTCACTTCGATCTGACCTTGATGCGTGACATGTCCTTAACTCTCCGGCGGCTTGAGGGTCCACAAAATATCTTCGTGGCTCACCTTGCCACTGCCTTCGACTCGGGCAATATGCCAGCCCAGGCCGTCGAACAGCCGGGCCGGGTTGGGGCGCGGCATCTGGCCGCTCAGCCCCAGCGTGTGATAGCTCTCGGGATACGGATGGGGCCACGAGGTGGACAAGATCCCGCAGAACTTCATGTTGGCAATCTGGTGCTCTACCAGCTGGTGCACATGGGCGTGAAACACCTGGACGTTGCTGAAAGGCTTGAGGATGGCGTGGGCCTGGTCCGCGTCCTGCGTCCAGAAATTCCAGGGCTTGTAGTACTGATACAGCGGCACGTGGCTGAAGATCAGGATGGGGGCATTCCTGGGCACCGTTGCCAGGTCCTTTTCCATCCAGTCCAGTTGCGCCCTGCCCAGCGCGAAGGTTCCCTGGGCCGGGTCGTTGATATCGCCAGCCACTTTCATCCGCTCTTGCGGACTCAGCTTGCGGCTGCTCCAGAAATCGTTCAAATTGGACCCGTGCAGCGCCATGATGTGCGCGCCCTTGTGGTCAAACGAGTAGTAAGGCCTGGCGCGCTGGATCATGTGCTGCATGTAGTACTCGCCCATGTCCAGGTACCAGTCGTGCTCACCGGCCAAATAGTAAGTTTTGGGTTTGAGTCCGGCGATGATGTCTTCGAAATACTTGAACTCGTCGATCGTCCCGTCGGTGATGGCGTCACCCAGGTACATCACGAAGTCGGGCGCAGGGTTCATCGCGTTGATCTGCCTGATGGCCGCCTCCAGCCGGACTTTCATCGGGTTGTTCTTCTTTCCCATGGTGTGGCTGTCGGCGAGGATCGCGAACCTGAAATCCTCTACAGCGCTACCGGCAAGAGCCGAGCCAGGGAGCAGCATGGAAGCCAGTGGCGCGGCCGCCAGGGTGGCCCCCGTCAACCCCAGCGTCTCTATGAACCCCCTGCGGCTCCAGCCCGGGGACAGCACATTGCGACAGCCGTCGTACACATAGCCTTCGCCGGTGACACCGGTCGAGTAAACCGGGCAATCCGCCGGCGCATCCGGGTCTTGCTTGTCTGCAGTTTTCATCGCCACCCTCGCTTTCTCTGTCTTCCAGTTGTAAGGGACAGTGTGGTGCCAGACAATGGGTAAACACCCCCCAAAATTAGTTACTTTTCATGTAGATCGGCAACGCTGAGACAGGGCTTGGAAGGTCCGGACTTTCCGGCGAAAACTCAACATTTGCGGCACTCTGCGGGCCTCTCAAAGCGATGGCACCGGCAACCGCCATAACGTGTGTCCAAGCAAAACTTTTGTAACTTTTAGAAACATGCCGTATGAGATCGCGGCTTTTCCGCGCTCAGTTCAGGCGGTATTTGCACCATTTGATTTCATCGTTGGCACAGTGTGGCCGGCGGGCAAAATACCGGTTCTGAACGCATTGGACGCACGGCCTCTCGAAGCACCGCCGCATGGAAGAAGGAATGCCCAAAGACCCGCTCAAGCCCGGGCTCGGGGGCCAGATTTGGATTTGTATTGACAGGCGGACGCAGCGGCGCAGCTCACATCCGGGCCACAGCGTCAAACCGGATAAATGAGCGAATTCAGCACCATCTCGCTGTCGTACACGCACAGGCGCGCCTGAAACTTCAGGCGCCCGTCAACCCGCACCAGTTCGTCGATGTAGCGGCCCACGTTGTACACCTCGCTGACGCCGCCGGGCCGGGTTCGGAACACGGCGTAATTCACCTGGGCGCGGATGACACTGCCTTGGTGATCCGTGACCCGCGCCGGGCTCACCACATGCCGCATGTAGTAGGGGGCGTGGTAAATGGTCTGGGTGATGCCGTAAACACGGTCTTTCATCATGCCCTTGCTTTCCAGTGCCATCAACGCCAGCGGCAAGCCACGGTCAAAATTTTCACGCGCCTGCACCGTGTAGAGGCCATCTGCCACAAAGAATTCGGGCCAGTCCTCAAAGCGCTTTTCATCCAGCGCCGCAACGTATGCAGCATTGAGCTGGTCAACCTCATGGTGCAACAAGAGGGTTTCGAGGCTCATACCGCCATCACCTTTCGCCAGTAGGCATACATGCTGCGGATCAGGGTTTCGGTCACCATGTGTTCGGTCATTTCCGTGCCGGTGCCGCCCAGCTCACACAGGGTTGAGCCGCCCTCACCGGCCTGCCGAAAGCCACCCTGACTGAGCTCGATCACCTCGCCGTCGTCGGCGCTGACAAAGCCGGCCGGGCCGAACAGGTTGGCCTGGCGCAGCCGGCGCCGCGTCATGTCCGGCGTGTCGTCGGAAAAACCAAAATGGGTCCAGACAAAGTCGAATTCGCCCGGCCCCCGCGGCACGATATGGCGCGTGCTCAGGGAGTTGACCTGCTGCTGGATGATCAGGCTGGGAAACAGGGTGATCATGGTCACGGTGGGCATGATGTCGCTGCCCGGCTTCGAAGGATCGGGCACCTTCCACCAGGCCTCCGGCACCACATCCAGCAAGCGGTCATCGTGCAGCGTCATGTTGGCCTTGAAAGAGGTCACGCCTTCGGTCACGGCCGCCTGCCCGCCTTCGTTGCGGCGCGAAATCATCACCGCGTGGCGGCCCTTGTCGTCCATGACCATGCGGCTCTTCTGGTCGGCACGCCACAGGCCGAAGGTCACAAACCAGGTGTGCAGCAAGCCCGGGTGGTAAGGGTCCTTGATGTTTTCCATCATCAGCTTCCAGTTGCCTGGAATCCGCTGGCGGTTGTAGCCCAGCAGCGTCAGCTTGCGGGCGCCCTGTTCCGCCGTGTTTTGCCCTTTGAAGATCCGGTCCAGCCACGGCATGGCCTGCGGACCCAGGTAGTCTTGCAGCGCTTCGGTGTCTTCGCTGAAGGTGGCAAACACCAGGCCATGCAGCACCGCCACGCGGAGCTTGGTCAGGCCGTGGTCCTTGAGCTCAAAACCTTCCGGCATGCCGCCATTGACACAGTCGCCCTCCTTCACACCGTCCCTGAACGGCAGGCCGGCCAGGTCGCCGTTGAGCTTGTAGGTCCACTGGTGGTAGGGGCAGACAAAGCTGCGGGCATTGCCCTGCAGATTCTGGCAAAAGCGCACGCCGCGGTGCGCGCAGCGGTTTTCCACCACACGGATGCCGTGGTCGGTGGCGCGGTCTTTGGGCGCCACGCGATCGCGCACCATCAGCACTTGGCGCTCGCCCACGTGGCTGAGCTTTTAGTCGCCGATGTTGGGAATTTCGACCTCCAGGCCGACATAGCACCAGTGCGCGCCGTAAAAAATCCGGTCCAGTTCGCGCTGGTAAAGCAGCGCGTCGGTGTAGGCCCAGAAGGGCACGCGGCTGGAGCCGGGCTGGCTCCAGCGGGACAATTCAGCGGTGGAAAGAGACGGCACGTTCATGGTTTCTCGCACAGGTTTTCGGGCGACGATAAATAGGTACTCATTCGTTCGACGGTGAAATCCATTTGGAATAGCCCAAGTTGATTTGGCATAGTCCGGAACTTGGCATAATCAATGTTACCGAGCGGCTGGAGTTTGTTCTAATCGCTTAACTACCCAGGCGTACTGCCAAGACTTGGCCAGGCCACCTGCGTACCTGACTCTCTGCAGGGGCTGTCGCTGCACTCTAGACGGTAAGGGCCTGAACCAACATGCGACGCGTGACTCTGGCAATTCTGGCCATTTGTTTGGTTTACGCGAGTGTCGATTTTTTTTGGCCCTTGCACCGTGACCTGCGTCAGTTTGATCCTGTGGCGTTGGGCAAGCTGGAAACGACCATGTGGCAGTCATATTACGGGCGCCAACGCGTGGCACTATTCGCTGAGTTGGCGGAAATGCTGCGCACTCAATATCAATTCCCTTTGCTCAGGTCGTATCTTGGCGCCTACCACGGAGCTTCGGCCGCCTTCACATTCAAAGATGGCAAGCAGCGCAGCGATTACGAGAAAGCGTTGCCCGCGCTACAAGCCTACTTTGGACTCATCCGCAACACGGGCAATATAGATTTCGACGCACAGCGCGCTGCCAATCTCGAATTGGAATGGTGGATTGTGCACCGGGAGCGTGCCCGCTATCCTCCCGGTGCGCTGGGACGGGCCTGTGCTGAAGCCGCCGCGGCAGTTTATCAAGTTCCTGCCAATTCGACGTTGAAGCACGGCCAGCTGCGTGCGGAAGCGATGGTCATGCGCGATACACGCGCAGATGCGGGCGGTGTAACCGAGGCAGATTGGGCGGATATCGCATCGTTATTGCGCCAAAGCTACCAGGCACTCCGCCTCGCGGTCTCGGACACTTTGATAACACCTGTCCCGGATCAACCGTTGCAGCGGTAAGTCCACCGCCACATGCTTCACACCGAAGCGGCCGCCTTGCGCCTGGCTTTCCACGCACCCAGCAGAACAAACAAGCCCGGAACCAGGATCAGGGCCCAGATGATCTTGTCCAGGTGCGCCTTGACGAAGGGCACGTTGCCGAAAAAATAACCCGCCGTGACAATGCCGCCCACCCACAGCGCGCCGCCCGTGATGTCGTACAGCGTGAACTTGCTGCGCGTCATCTGCGACACCCCCGCCACAAAGGGCGCAAAGGTGCGCAGAAAGGGCATGAAGCGCGCCGCCACGATGGTGATGCCGCCGTAGCGCTCGTAAAACTCGTGGGCCTGGTTGAACGCCTTCTTGTTGAAGAGCTTCGAGTCTTCCCATTGAAACACCTTGGGGCCGAAATAATGGCCGAGGGTGTAGTTGGACTGGTTGCCCAGCACCGCTGCGGCAAACAGCAGGCCCAGCGCCAGCGGGTAGCTCATCAGGCCCACGCCGCACATGGCGCCCACCACAAACAGCAGGGAATCGCCCGGCAGAAACGGCATGACGACCACGCCGGTTTCCACAAAAATGATCAAAAACAGCAGCGCGTAGACCCAGACCCCGTAGCTGGTTACAAAAGCCTCCAGGTGCTTGTCGACGTGGAGGATGAAATCGATGAGAAAGGTAGCTAGTTCCATGCCGCGATTTTGACAGGTCTGCAATGGCCGCCCTTCAGCCGGTCAGCCGGCCAAGCCGCGGGGCTGCGCCTAAAATCGTTGGCAATGACCTCCCAGCCCCAAGCCCTGCGCCGCCCGATTCGCGAACTGCCCGATGAACTGATCAGCCAGATCGCGGCCGGCGAGGTGGTCGAGCGGCCCGCCGCGGTGGTGCGCGAGCTGGTGGACAACGCCCTCGACGCCGGCGCCAGCCAGGTGACGGTGCGGCTGCTGGCCGGCGGCGTGCGGCTGATTCTGGTGGAAGACGACGGCCAGGGCATTCCGCGCGAAGAACTGCCCGTGGCACTCAGGCGCCATGCCACCAGCAAGATTGCCTCGCTGCAGGACCTCGAAGCCGTGGGCACCATGGGTTTTCGTGGCGAGGCGCTGGCCGCCATCAACTCGATCGCCGACATGAGCCTGCTGTCGCGGACCGCCGATGACGCCCATGCCTGGCAGCTGGACGGCCGCACCGGCGAGCTGAAACCGGCGGCGCGCAGCCAGGGCACTAGCGTGGAAGTGCGCGAGCTGTTTTACGCCACACCGGCCCGCCGCAAATTCTTGAAGACCGACGCCACCGAACTGGCGCACTGCATTGAAGCCGTGCGCCGCCATGCGCTGGTGCGGCCCGATGTCGGCTTTGCCATCTGGCATGAAGGCCGGCTGGTCGAGCAATGGCGTGCCGGCCAGGGTGCGTCGGCCCACGAGCAGCGCCTGGCCGATGTGCTGGGCAACGAATTCGTCGAGCAGTCGGTTGCCGTCCACTACGAAAGCGCCGCCCGCCGGCCGGACGGCCAGCCCGCCGTGCGGGTCTGGGGCCGTGCCGGCATTCCGGACGCGGCGCGTTCGCGCGCCGACCAGCAGTTTGCCTATGTCAATGGCCGCTATGTGCGCGACAAGGTGCTCACCCACGCAGCCCGCAGCGCCTACGAAGACGTGCTGCACGGCCACCGCCAGCCGGTATACGCCCTGTACATAGAGATGGACCCGTCCCGCGTGGATGTGAACGTGCATCCGACCAAGATCGAGGTGCGCTTTCGCGACAGCCGCGAGGTGCACCAGGCGGTGCGCCATGCCGTCGAAAATGCCCTGGCCACGCCACGCGCCGGCACGGCGGCGTTGCCGGCCACCGATGCCCAGGCGCCCATCGCCGGCCTGGCCCCCGCGAGCAGCGAATATTCTGAGTCAAACAGGCCTTACGCCCAGCAGGGCTGGGCGCAACCAGCTATCAATTTCGCAGCAAATCAGGGCGGACGCGCTGCCGACTTTGAAGCCCTGTGGCCGGTGGTTCCCGCCGGCACCGACGGCCCCACAGGCAGCACGGCAGCCGGCGGCGGCTTCTATGGCCGCTTCAGCCCTGCGCCCGCGGAAAGCCAGGGCGCCGCGCCCCCGGCGGCGAGCAGCCTGCCCGCCGGCGACTGGCCGCTGGGACGCGCCATCGCCCAGCTGCAGGGCATTTATGTGCTGGCCGAAAACACGCAAGGCCTGGTCATCGTGGACATGCACGCGGCCCACGAGCGCATCGTCTATGAGCGGCTGAAAACCCAACTGGACAGCGCCAGCATCGCCAGCCAGCCGCTGCTGATTCCGGCCACCTTCGCTGCCAGCCCGCAGGAAGTGGCGACCGCCGAAGCCAGCGCCGACGCCCTCGCCACGCTGGGCCTGGAAATCACCCCCTTTTCGCCCAGAACCCTGGCCGTGCGCGCCGTGCCCACCAGCCTGGCGCAGGGCGATGCGGTGGAACTGGCCCGCAGCGTGCTCGCCGAGCTGGCGCAGCACGAGGCCAGCACGGTGATTCAGCGCGCCCAGAACGAATTGCTGGGCACCATGGCCTGCCACGGCGCGGTGCGCGCCAACCGCAGGCTCACGCTCGATGAAATGAATGCCCTGCTGCGCCAGATGGAGGCCACCGAGCGTTCCGACCAGTGCAACCACGGCCGGCCCACCTGGCGCCAACTCAGCATCAAGGAGCTGGACAGCCTCTTCCTGCGCGGGCGCTGAGCGCGCAGCAAGCATTTTTGGCGCATTCAATCCACCCATTTGATGCAACCTCGACAAGCTTGCGAAAAAATGCCGCTTTTCCGGGAAAGTACGTTTTCCGCATAGGTTTATGCACCAAACTGGAAACTTATTAACGAAGCACAGACAGTGGGCGGCTTTCTCAGCCATGTAGCCGAACCGCAATCCAGGCCAGCCCGAATACATCCAGGCCGTCACCGAAGTGATGGAAAGCCTGTGGCCCTGGCATGTGCCGGTGGACGTGGCCCTGCCCTGCGCCACCCAGAACGAGCTCAACGGTGAAGACGCCGCCATCCTGGTCAAAAACGGCGTGCTCTGCGTGGCCGAAGGCGCCAACATGCCGTCCACGCTGGAAGCGGTCCGCCTCTTCGAGAACAGCGGCGTGCTGTACGCGCCCGGCAAGGCCAGCAATGCGGGCGGCGTGGCCACGTCCGGACTGGAAATGAGCCAGAACGCGGCGCACCTGTCCCGGCCGCGCAAAGAGGTGGATGCCCGCCTGCTGCAGATCATGCGCAGCATCCACGAAGCCTGCGTGCAGCACGGCCGCCGCGCCGACGGCCGCATCAGCCATGTGGATGGCGCCATGCTCGCACAAGGCGTGGTCTGAGCCTGAATTGAGGGTGGCGCCGGTCCTTTGGGCCGGCACCGCTGTCCATAAAAGCCGGCTTCGATGTCGGCCGTTTATGGCACGGCGCTTGCGTGATGGAGAACTTTCTGGGTCATGGCGACTCACTCCCGGTTCATGAAACACTGGCCCCGCCACTGCTGCCTCGTTCTGGCCTTCGCCGCTCTGGCGGGGTGCGCGGCCCTGGACGCAAGGCAGCGCGCCTGGATTTTCCAGCCCAGCGACAGCAGCTGGGGCGCCAGCGCCGACATGGCCAGGGACATGCAGGATGTCTGGATAGCCTTTGACGCAAAAACGACGGGCCGCCCCGTCAGGCTGCACGGCCTGTGGTTGCCCGCCGATGCCGCGCAACCCGCCTGGAACAAGGGCCAAAACAGCGCCCAGGCCCCGGTAATGCTCTACCTGCATGGTGCACGCTGGAATGTGGAGGGCTCGGCACCCCGCATCCGCCGCATGCAGGCGCTGGGGTTTTCGGTGCTGGCCATTGACTACCGCGGTTTTGGCAAAAGCTCGCTGGACTTGCCCTCGGAGGACATGGCTTACGAGGACGCGCGGGCCGCCTGGGACTGGCTGGGCGCGCGGCACCCGGGCCAGCCGCGCTACATCTTCGGCCATTCGCTGGGCGGCGCCATCGCCATCGACCTGGCGTCAAAGGTCGACGACGAGGCCGGCACCATTGTCGAAGGCACATTCACCTCCATTGCCGATGTGGCCAGCAGCATGAAATGGGGCTGGCTGCCGCTGCGTCCGCTGATCACCCAGCATTTCGAGTCGGTGGAAAAAGTCGGCCACCTGGGCTCGCCACTGCTGGTGGTGCACGGCTCCGACGACAGCCTGATTTCGCCCGCGCTGGGCCGCAAGCTCTTCGAGGCCGCCCGCGAACCCAAGGCCTTTGTGCTGGTGGAAGGCGGCTCCCACCACAACACCAACACCCTGGGCCAGGCGCAGTACCGCGAGGCCCTGGCCCTGCTGTTTGGCACGGCCAGCCGCTGAAATTCACGGTCTGAATCGCCCTGCTTGCGGGCTGGGGCCCGGCGCTTTCTGGTAGCCTAGACCGCATGTCCGTTTCTCTCACCTCCGCGCCCGGCGCACCGCCCGTGACCGCCATGCAGCCCGGCCTGATCGTGCTGATTTTGTCAATGCTTCTGGGCATCCAGCCCATCACCACCGATCTGTACCTGCCGGCCCTGCCGGCGCTGACTGAAGGCTTTGGCGCGCCCATGTCGCAGGCGCAGCTCACGCTGAGTGCGCTGCTGCTCGCCTTTGGCAGCTCGCAGCTGATCTGGGGCCCGCTGTCCGACCGCTTTGGCCGGCGCCCCATCCTGCTGTGGGGACTCGCGGCTTACACCCTGGCTTCCATCGGCAGCACACTGGCGCCTTCCATGGTGCTGCTGATTGCCTGGCGCGTGGTGCAGGGCGCGGCCATGGGCGCGGTGGTGATGTGCGCGCGCGCCATTGTGCGAGACCTTTACCAACCCATGGAAGGCGCCCGCATCATGTCCAAGGGCCTGACCGGCCTGGGCATTCTGGCCTGTGTCTGCGCGCCGCTGGGCGGCCTGCTGTCGGAACTGTTCGGCTGGCGTGTGGCCTTGATGGCGCTGGCCGTCTTTGGCGCCTGCACACTGGCCCTGGTCAGCCTGCGCTTTGAGGAAAGCCTGCAGCAGAAAAACCTCGACGCCTTACGCCCGGCCACGCTGCTGGGCACCTGGGTGCATATTTTCAGCAGCCCCACGTTTCTGGCCTTCTCCGCGCTGACGGCGGCCTCCTACGGCGGGCTGTTTACCTTTCTCGCCACCTCTTCGTTTGTCTTCATCAAGGTGCTGGGGCTGAGCAAGACGCACTACGGCCTGGTGATGTTCTCCATGAGCCTTTGCTATGTCATCGGCACCTTCATCTGCCGGCGTCTGCTGCCGCGCTTCGGGGTGCGCAGATCGGTAGCGCTGGCCGGCGGCCTGAGTCTGGCCGGTGGCACCCTGATGGGCGTGCTGGCCTGGGCCGGCGTGCAAACCGTCTGGGCCATCGTGCTGCCCTACTACCTCTTCATGCTGGGCCACGGCGTGCACCAACCCTGCGGCCAGAGCGGCGCCGTCGGGCCTTTTCCCCAATCGGCCGGCGCGGCCTCGGCAATGAACGGATTCCTGATGATGATCGTGGCCTTTGCCATGGGCGGCTGGCTGGGCAGCCACATGGATGGCACGGTGCGGCCGCTGACCCACGGCGTGTGGTTCTGGAGTGTGCTGATTGCTGCGGCGGCCTGGACCGTGGTCCAGAAATACGGTGAGCCGGCCCGCGGCACGCCAGCCAATCCTGACGCAGCGCCGCCCCTTAAAGCATGACGAGTCCCTACATCGCGCTGGCCGGCCCCACGGCTTCGGGCAAAACCGCCGCCGCGCTGGCGATTGCGCAGCAGCAGGCAGTTGAAATCATCAGCGTCGATTCCGCCTTGGTCTATCGCGGCATGGACATCGGCACGGCCAAACCGACGGCCGGGGAGCTGGCCGCCGTGCCGCACCACCTGATTGACATCCGCGACCCGCTGGATGCCTACAGCGCCGCCGAGTTTGTGGCGGATGCGCAGCGGCTGATTGAAGACATCAGCGCGCGCGGCAAGCTGCCGCTGCTGGTGGGCGGCACCATGCTGTATTTCAAGGCGCTGTTTGACGGCCTCGACGACATGCCCAAGGCCGACCCCGCGGTGCGCGCCGTGCTGGCCGACGAAGCCGCCGCCAAAGGCTGGCCCGCGCTGCATGCCGAGCTGGCCCAGCTGGACCCGCTCACGGCCGCCCGGCTGGCGCCGAATGACTCGCAGCGCATCTCGCGGGCGCTGGAAGTGTTCCGGGTGTCGGGGCAGCCCCTGTCATTCTTCCACCAGCGAAACGCTATTAAAAGCATAGCTACCAACGCCCATAACGCAAGGGCTGCAACCCTTATTTCCCTGGAACCGCTGGAGCGCAGCTGGCTCCACGGCCGGATCGCCGAGCGCTTTGACGCCATGCTGGCGGCCGGCTTTATCGAAGAAGTCAAGGCCCTGCGCGCGCGCGGTGACCTGACAGCGGATTTACCGTCCATGCGCTGCGTCGGTTACCGCCAGGCCTGGGAAGCGTTGGACGGTGAATATTCGATGAACGAATTGCGCGACCGGGGCATTTTTGCCACGCGCCAGCTGGCCAAGCGCCAGATCACCTGGCTGCGCTCCATGCCGCAGCGGCATGTGGTGGCCTGCGACGACCCGACCGCGCTGCAGCGGGTGCTGACCCTCGTGAAGGCGACAGCGTGAGCCTGCAGATCAGCCAGCTAGGCAAGCGCTATGGCGACAGCGTGGTGTTCAGCCAGGTGTCGCTGGACGTCGCCGCCGGCGAGTTTGTCGCCATCGTCGGGGAATCGGGCGTGGGCAAATCCACGCTGCTCAACTGCATGGCCGGGCTGGACATTTGGGACGAAGGCACGGTCACGCTGGACGGCCAGGACCTGGGCACCTTATCGGAGGACCAGCGCGCGCTGCTGCGCCGCCGGCAGGTGGGCTTTGTGTTTCAGGCTTTTCATGTGCTGCCGCATCTGGATGTGGCGCAGAACGTAGGGCTTCCCCTTCTGCTGCTGGGCCAGCCCGACGATGCCCGCGTGCAGCAGATGCTGGACGCGGTGGGCCTGCAGGGCCTGGGCCAGCGCCTGCCGCAGCAACTGAGCGGCGGCCAGTTGCAACGCGTGGCGATCGCCCGCGCCCTGGTGCACCGCCCCGGTCTGCTGCTGGCCGACGAGCCCACCGGCAACCTCGACCCCCGCACCGCCGCCAAGGTGATGGATGTGCTGATCAGCCAGACCCGCGGGCAGCAGGCCTCGCTGGTGCTGGTGACGCATTCCGAAACGGCGGCAGCACGCGCCGACCGCGTGCTGCACCTGACGAGCACCGGTATTTCAGCCTAGGCCTCGCTGCTTTCGGGCTCGCGCACCGCGATGCCCATGTCCTGCAGCGCATCGCGAACCGCTTCGACGGCGCCAGCCATGCCGCGCGCGCCCAGCTGGCCCATGCAGCCGACACGGAAAGTTTCCACGGTGGTCAGCTTGCCGGGGTAGAGGATGTAACCGCGCTGCTTGACCGCGTTGTAGAAGGCCTTGAACTCGTAGCGCGGGCTGGCAGGCGCATGAAAGGTCACGATGATGGGGGCCTGGATCGCCGTGGGCAAAAAGCTGCGCAGGCCCAGGCCGGCCAGGCCCGTTATCAGCTCGCGGCAGTTCCTTGCATAGGCGCCGCCGCGCGCGGCCAGGCCGCCCTCCTCGAAATACTGCGTCAGCGCGGCGTCGAGTGCGGCCACCACATGGGTGGGTGGCGTGAAGCGCCACTGCGTGGTCTTGTTCATGTAGACCCACTGGTCGTACAGGTCCATGGCCAGCGAATGGCAGTTGCCCTCGCAGCGCTCCAGCGCGGCCCGGCGCGCCAGCACAAAGCCCATGCCCGGCACGCCTTCCAGGCATTTGCCCGAGGCGGCGATGACGGCATCGAACGGTGTCTTGCGCGCGTCGATCTCGAGCGCGCCAAACGAGCTCATGGCGTCGATGATCAGGCCCTTGCCGTGGCGCTGCACCACCAGCGCGATCTCGTGCAGCGGGTTCAGGATGCCGGTGCTGGTCTCGCAGTGCACCAGCGCCACATGCGTGATCGAAGGGTCATTGGTCAGCAGCCGGTCAATGTCCTCGGGGCGGATTTGCGCGTCCTCGGCATAGTCGAAGGTGCTGAGCTGGCGGCCCAGCACCTTGCAGATCTTGGCGATGCGCTGGCAGTAGGCGCCGTTGTTGGGCACCAGCACATGGCCCCCTTTTTCGCCTGGGGGCACCAGGGTACCGATGGCCGCCTCGACCGAGAAGGTGCCGCTGCCCTGCAGGGGCACGCACTCATGGGTGCCCTCGCCGTGCACGATGCGCAGCAGGCCCTGGCGCAGGCGCGCGGTGATCTGGTTGAACTCGCTGTCCCAGGAGCCCCAGTCGCGCAGCATGCTTTGCTTGGTGCGTGCCGAGGTGGTCAGGGGGCCGGGGGTCAGAAGAATGGTGTCGGTGGTCACGGAGTGTCTCCTTGGATGGTTTCGGGGATGGTGATCAGGATTCAGTGCCGGGCGACATTTCGCCAGGCCTGGGTTTTTCTCAGCAGCACGCGGGTGGCGAGCGCATACAGCAGGCACACCACCACCGAGGTCAGCACGGTCAGGCTGGCCAGCGCGGCGGCGGGGCCGATGTCGCCGGCCTCATCCAGATTCATGATGGCCACCGCTGCCAGGATGGTGTCGGGCGAATACAGAAACACCACACCCGACAGCGTGGCCATGGAGACCACGAAGTAGTAGCGTGCGATCTCCAGCACCGCCGGCAGGCACACCGGCAGCGTGACGCGGAAAAAGGTCTTGTAGAACGGCACCTTGAGCGAGGCCGACACCGCCTCGAATTCGTTGTCGATCTGCTTGAGCGCCGTCACCGCCGTCAAATGGCTGGAGGTGTAGTAGTGCACGATCACCGACAGCACCAGAATGGTCATGGTGGAGTACAGGAAGTTCAGCGGGTTGTTCGGATGGTTGAAGAACATGATGTAGCCCAGGCCCAGCACCAGGCCGGGCACGGCCATGGACAGCATGGCCAGCAGGTGCATCAGCGGGCGTATTACTTCCAGCCCGCGCGTCTTTTCGGTCAGGTAGGCGCCTATGAACACCGTGAGCGAGCCGAAGAAGGCCACGCACAGCGCCATCTTCAAACTGTTGGTGTAGGCCGAGGCCAGGTCGCCGTCGAGCAGCGCGAACTCGTAATGGTGCAGGCTCAGGGAGAGGTCGTAGGGCCAGAGCTTGATGAACGAGGTCCAGATGGCCATGCCCACCACCGCCAGCAGCAGGGTGCACACCAGCGCGCAGTAGCCCGTCATCAGTGCATCAAAGCCCCGCTGCGGTTTGGCGGTATAGGGCACGGAGCGCGCCGACAGCTGGGCCCGCAGTTTGCGGCGTACGCGGCTGTCGATCAGGAAGGAAGCGATCGAAGGCAGCAGCAGCAACAGGCCGACCACGGCGCCGCGGCCGAAGTGCTGCTGCCCGACCACCTGCTTGAACACATCCAGCGACAGCACATTGAAGTTGCCGCCTATCACCTTGGGCGCGCCGAAATCGCTGATCACGTAGGTGAAGACCACGGTGGAGGCGCTGATCAGGCCGTATTTGCAGGACGGCAGGGTGATGGTGAAGAACTTGCGCACGGTCGAGGTGCCGAAGGAATCGGCCGCCTCGTACAGGCGGCCGTCGGCCAGCGACAGCGCGGTCAGCAGAATCATCAGCGCATGCGGGAAGGTGTTGTAGACCTCGGACAGGATGATGCCGGGCGCACCGTAGATCGTGCTCAAGCCCAGTGCCTCCAGCAGCGGCTTGAGCACGCCCTGGTTGCCGAACCACTGTATGAAGGCGATGGCCGACAGCAGCGAGGGCGCCAGCAGCGGGATCAGCGCGATCAGGCGGAAGGTGCCCTTGAACGGCGCACAGCTGCGGGTCAGCGCATAGGCGAAGGTAAAAGCCAGCGGCACCGAGATCAGCACCACCGAGCTGGCCACCCAGACCGAGTTCCAGGCCGCGTTCAGCAGCGCCGGGTTGCCCAGGTAGTCGGCGAAGTGGGTGAAGCCGACGAAATTGCCGTCGTTGTCCTGCACCGCCCGCACGAAGATAGAGGCCATGGGCGCCAGCAGGAACAACACCAGGAACAGCATCACGGCAAGCAGCACGCCGCGCGCAATCAGGTCCTCGCCCGACAGGCTTTGCTTGCGCAAGGCGGCCACCGGGCCGGCCAGCGTATCGGCGCGGGCGCTCATGCCCTGACCCCTTCGACCGCAGCCGGAAACACCCGGATGCGCTCGCTGCGCAGGGCCAGGTCGATACGCGCGCCGGCCTGTATGCCCAGGTCGTGCAGCTGGTTCAGCGAAAAGCACAGTTGCAGGGCCTGGCCGTCCAGCTCGTCAATCTGCATTTCCGCGAGACAGGAGCTGCCCAGGAATTCGACCTTGCGCACCTCGCCGCTGACGCGGTTCGGCTGGCCTTCGCGCTCGTGGCCCACGGCCCGGTCTTCCGGGCGCAGGTAGAGCCTGACCGCCTGCCCGGGGGCGTAGTCGCCGCGCTCGCCGCTGCAATGCAGCTCCAGGCGGCCGGCGCGAAAACGTCCCTGGCCGAGCGCAACGGCCGGCAGCACATTGACCTTGCCCACAAAATCGGCCACGAAAGGCGTGGCCGGGCGCTCGTAAATGTCGTTCGGTGTGCCGACCTGCTCGATCACGCCATGGTTCATCACCACGATGCGGTCGGCCATGGACAGCGCCTCCTCCTGGTCGTGCGTCACCATGATGGTGGTCACCCCCAGTTTTTGCTGCAGCCTGCGGATCTCGCCGCGCAGGCGGATGCGCTCCAGCGCGTCCAGCGCCGACAGCGGCTCGTCGAGCAGCAGCAGGCGCGGGGAGGTGGCCAGTGCGCGCGCCAGGGCGACACGCTGCTGCTGCCCACCCGAAAGCTGGGCCGGGTACTTCTCGCCCGAGGTCGGCAGGCCCACCAGCTTGAGCAGCTCGGCCACGCGGGCGGCGATCTCGGCCCTGGGCTTTTTCCGGTTCACCAGCCCGTAGGCCACGTTTTCAGCGATGGTGAGGTTGGGGAACAGCGCATAGGACTGGAACACGATGCCGTAGTCGCGCTTGACCGGCGGCAGCCAGGAGATGTCGCGCTCGTTCTGCACAATACGGCCGCTGGTCTGCGCTTCCAGGCCCGCGATGATGCGCAGCAGCGTGGTCTTGCCGCAGCCCGAGGGCCCCAGCAGGCACAGCATTTCGCCCTGCCTGACCTGCAGGTCAATGTGCTTGAGCACCGTGACCTTGTCGAAACGCTTGTGCACGCCCGTGATGGCCAGTGCGGTGTCCGTGTGATGCTGCGGTGACGCGAAGCTCGCTATTTCCGCCGGTAGTCTCATGTCCATAGGGTGTCCCATCGTGAAGTTGTACGCATGTATGCGGCGCGCAGCGCGTTCGTCCCGGTTGTCTCTTCAGTCCTTTTCGCGATGCCGTGAATAAATAGTAAATTGCAAACTTAAATATGTCAACTGTTGACAATCTTCAATTCAAATGATTTAATTCAATCATCAAGAAAAGATCCGGAGCACCTTCATGAGCGATTCACCCACCCTGACCCCCTTGCAGATGCTGCAAGCCAACTCGCTGCCCTCGCTGGTGCAGGCCGAGATCGAGCAAATGATCCTGCGCAGCGAGCTGCCCGTGGGCGCCCGCGTCAACGAGAGCGACCTGGCCACCCGCTTCGGCACCAGCCGCGGCCCGGTGCGGGAAGCCTTGCGCGCACTGGAAGAGTGCGGCCTGGTGCGCTCGGAAAAAAACCGCGGCGTGTTCGTGCGCGAAATCTCGCTGACCGAGGCCGACGAAATCTACGACCTGCGCGAAGCGCTGGATGAAATGATCGGCCGCCGCCTCGCGCTGCAGATCACCGCGCCGCAATTGAAGGCGCTGAACGCGCTGCTGGACGAGATGGACGACGCCATGGCCGGCAAGGACATCAAGCGCTATCACGGCCTGAACCTCGAATTCCACGATGCGCTGGTCGACTTTGTCGGCAACTCGCGCCTGAGCGATACCTACCGCCGCCTGACCAAGGAACTGTTGCTGTTCCGCCTGCGCGCCCTGGAAGACGGCGGCGGTTTTGCCGTATCCAACGCCGAGCACAAGGCGGTCATCAAGGCCATTGCCTCGCGGGATGCCGACAAGGCCGGGCGCGTGCTGCGCGCCCATGCCGCCGACAGCCGGGCGCGCATGCACAAGGCGGCCGACAAGGCCTTCATGGCTGCGGCCAGCAAATAACCCATCTCCATCAACTCTATCCACCCTGAGGAACACCATGAAATCCGACATCATCGTTAATGACAGGCGCTACCAATGGATGAACCGCCCGGTTGTGGTGGTCTGCGTGGATGGCTGCCAGTACGAGTACATCAGCGCCGCCGTGGCCGCCGGCGTAGCCCCCTTTCTCGGCAAGCTGCTGGCCGGCAGCGGCACCAGCTACCTGGCGGACTGCGTGATTCCCAGCTTCACCAACCCGAACAACCTGTCCATCGTGACCGGCGCGCCACCTTCGGTGCATGGCATCTGTGGCAACTACTTCTTCGACCGTGAGCGCGGCGAGGAAGTCATGATGAACGATCCACGCTTGCTGCGCGCCGGCACCATCTTCGCGGCGTTTTCCGACGCGGGCGCCAAGGTGGCGGTGGTCACGGCCAAGGACAAGCTGCGCAAGCTGCTGGGCCACCAGATGAAGGGCATCTGCTTTTCCTCCGAGAAGGCCGACCAGGTCACGCTGGCAGAAAATGGCATCACCAACGTCGTGGAGATGGTCGGCATGCCCGTGCCTTCGGTCTACAGCGCCGAGCTGTCCGAATTCGTCTTCGTGGCCGGCGTCAAGCTCATGGAGCGCGAGCGGCCCGACCTGATGTACCTGTCCACCACCGACTACATCCAGCACAAGGCGGCACCCGGCACGGCCATGGCCAACGACTTCTACGCCATGATGGACCGCAACCTGGCCCAGCTCGACCAGCTGGGCGCGATCATCGTGCTGACCGCCGACCACGGCATGAACGCCAAGCACAGCGAAGACGGCCAGCCCAATGTGATTTACCTGCAGGACACGCTGGACGGCTGGCTGGGCCAGAACCGCACCCGCGTCATCCTGCCGATCACCGACCCGTATGTCGTGCACCATGGCGCGCTCGGTTCCTTCGCGCTGGTCTACGTGCCCGAGGATGTCGATGCTGGCGCGCTGCGCGAGCGCATTGCCGCACTGCCGGGCATTGAAATGGTGCTGTCGCGCCTGGAGGCCTGCGACCATTTCGAGCTGCCGTTTGACCGGATTGGCGACATCGTGGTGGTCTCGCGCCAGGACACGGTCATCGGCACCAATGCCGATCGCCACGACCTGTCGGGACTCGAGGTGCCGCTGCGCTCGCATGGCGGCGTGTCGGAACAAAAAGTGCCGCTGATGGTCAACCGTCAGGTGAAGACCGTTTTCCCGGACCGGCGCTGGCGCAATTTCGACGCCTTTGATCTCGGCCTCAACCTGGCCCGCTAACAGCCCAAGGAGAATCCATGTCCGCCGTATTCGCCCCAGCCAAGTCCCATTCCGTCATTCACGAGTCGCTGCGCATCGCCGGCGAAAAGGTGGCGCGCGATCGCGTCATCGAGGTCAGACACCCTTACAGCGGTGAGCTCGTCGCCACCGTGCCCAAGGCGATGCTCGAAGATGTCAAGCGCGCCCTGCGCATCGCCCGTGACTACCGCTCCAAACTGACACGCCACGACCGCTACCGCATCCTGATGAAGGCGGGTGAAATCGTCGCCGCGCGGCGCGATGAAATCGCGCGCCTGATCACGCTCGAATCCGGTCTGTGCCTGAAGGACACGCAGTACGAGGTGGGCCGCGCCTCCGACGTGATGCTGTTCGCCGCCAACCAGGCCCTGGTCGACGACGGCCAGGTGTTCTCCTGCGACCTCACAGCCCATGGCAAGAGCCGCAAGGTCTACACGCTGAAAGAGCCGCTGCTCGGCGCGATCACGGCGATCACGCCGTTCAACCACCCGCTGAATCAGGTCATCCACAAGATCGCCCCGGCCGTGGCCACCAACAACCGCGTCGTGCTAAAGCCCAGCGAGAAGACACCGCTGGCCGCCTACCTGATCGCCGACATCCTGTATGAAGCCGGCCTGCCGCCAGAGATGCTGTCGGTGGTGACCGGCGACCCTGCGGAAATTGCCGACGAACTGCTGACCAGCCCCGATGTCGACCTGGTCACCTTCACCGGCGGCGTCACCATCGGCAAGTACATTGCGGCCAAGGCGGTCTACAAACGGCAGATCCTCGAGCTCGGCGGCAACGACCCGATCATCGTGATGGAAGACGCCGACCTTGAAGAGGCGGCGACCCTGGCCGTGAGCGGCTCCTACAAGAACTCGGGCCAGCGCTGCACCGCCATCAAGCGCATGCTGGTGCAGGAGAGCGTGGCCGACCGCTTCGTCGAACTGCTGGTGCAGAAAACCCGCGCGCTGAAATATGGCGACCCGTTCGACCCGGCCATGGACATGGGCACGGTGATTGATGAGCCGGCCGCCATCCATTTCGAGAAGGTCGTCAACGAGGCCATCGCCCAGGGCGCCAAGCTGCTGGTCGGCAACGTGCGGTGCGGCGCGCTGTACTCGCCCACGGTGCTCGACCATGTGCGGCCCGAGATGACGGTGGTGCGCGAAGAGACCTTCGGCCCGGTGTCGCCGGTGATACGCTTCAAGACCCTTGACGAGGCGATCCAGATCGTCAACGGCACGGCCTACGGCCTGTCATCGTCGCTGTGCACCAACCGGCTCGACATCATCACCCGCGTCGTGCAGGAGCTGCATGTGGGCAGCGTCAATGTGCGCGAGGTGCCGGGCTACCGCCTCGAGATGACGCCGTTTGGCGGCATCAAGGACTCGGGCCTGGGCTACAAGGAAGGTGTGCTCGAGGCGATGAAGAGCTTTTGCAACAGCAAGACCTATTCCCTGCCCTGGTAACGGGACTTGCCACCGTTAATCCCCTCCCATTCACCCAAGGAGACAAGCACCATGCTGATCGGAATCCCCAAGGAAATCAAGAACCATGAATACCGCGTCGGCCTCACGCCATCATCGGTGCGCGAGCTGACGGCCGCCGGCCATCGCATCATCGTGGAGCGCAACGCCGGCACCGGCATAGGCGCCAGCGATGCCGAGTACGAGCTGGCGGGTGCCGGCATCGTGCAGGGCGCCGACGAGGTGTTCGCGCGTGCCGACATGATCGTCAAGGTCAAGGAGCCGCAAGCCCCGGAGCGCGCGCAACTCAGGCCCGGCCAGCTGTTGTTCACCTATCTGCATCTGGCGCCCGATCCGCAGCAGTGCAAGGAGCTGATGGACAGCGGCGCCGTATGCATTGCCTACGAGACCGTGACGCAGGCCGGCGGCGGTTTGCCGCTGCTGGCGCCGATGTCGGAAGTGGCGGGCCGCATGTCCATCCAGGCCGCGGCGCACAGCCTGGAGCGCGTCCATGGCGGACGCGGCATTCTGCTGGGCGGCGTGCCCGGCGTGGCTCCGGCCAAGATCGTGATTTTGGGCGCCGGCGTGGTCGGCTCCAATGCGGCACAGATGGCGGTCGGCACGGGGGCCCAGGTGGTGGTCATCGACCGCAGCCTGGATGCGCTGCGCCGCATGGACCGGCTGCTGGGCGCGCGCGTGATCACCCTGTTCTCGAACCGCGACAACATCGAGGAACAGGTGCTGTCGGCCGACGTGGTGATAGGCGGCGTGCTGATCCCGGGTGCCGCGGCGCCCAAGCTGGTCACGCGTGCCATGCTGCCCCGCATGAAGCCGGGCTCGGTGGTGGTCGACGTGGCGATCGACCAGGGCGGCTGCTTTGAAACCTCGCACGCCACCACGCATGCGGAGCCGACCTATGTGGTCGATGGCGTCGTGCATTACTGCGTGGCCAACATGCCGGGCGGCGTGCCGCGCACCTCGACCTATGCGCTCAACAACGCCACCCTGCCCTATGTGCTGGCGCTGGCGAACAAGGGCTGGCAGCAGGCGCTGCGAGACGACGCCCACCTGCGCAACGGCCTCAACGTGGCCGATGGCAAGGTCACCTGCCGCGAGGTGGCCAACGACCTCCACCACCCCTACCACGCCCCCCTGACCTTGCTGGCAACCTGAACCATGGAGCAACGTCCTTACTGGCTGTCGCAGGCGCTTGCCGCCGAAGCCGGCGGCCCGGCCCCGGCGCTGGTGCAGGGTACGCGCGCCCAGCTGTGCATCATTGGCGGCGGCTTCACCGGACTGTGGACCGCCATCCTCGCGAAAAAAGCCAGGCCCGAGCTCGACGTGATCGTGCTCGAGGCCGATGTCTGCGGCGGCGGCGCCAGCGGCCGCAACGGCGGCTGCGCGCTGACCTGGTCCACCAAATTCTTCACCCTGCAGCGCCTGTTCGGCGAGGCCGAGGCGGTGCGCCTGGTGCGCGCCTCCGAGCAGGCCCTGCTCGACATCGAGGCCTTCTGTGTAGAGCACGAGATCGATTGCGAATGGCGGCGCCACGGCACACTGTTCACCGCGACCTCGCAGGCGCAGGTCGGCGCCTCCGATGCCGTGGTCGCCGCACTGGAAGCCCGCGGCATCCACTCCTGGCAACGGGTCCCCCAAGACAAACTGCAGCGCCGCGCCGGCTCGCGCGCCCACCTCGAAGGCTGGTACTCGCCGCTGGCGGCCACGGTGCAGCCGGGCAAGCTGGTGCGCGGCCTGCGCCGGGTAGCTTTGGCGCTCGGCGTTCGGCTGCATGAAGGCACACCAATGCTAAGCCTCGAAGACGGCTCGCCCCCCGTGGTTCGCACGCCGCACGGCAAGGTGACGGCCGAGCGCGTGGTGATTGCGATCAACGCCTGGATGGCCAGCAGCTTCCGCGAGTTCGAGCGCAGCATCGCCATCGTCTCCAGCGACATGGTCATCACCGAACCGGCCGCCCAGCCGCTGGCCGCCTCCGCGCTGGACGCCGGCATCTCGGTGCTCGATTCGCGCATCTTCGTGCACTACTACCGCAGCACCGTCGATGGCCGGCTGATGTTCGGCAAAGGCGGCAACACCTTTGCCTATGGCGGCCGCATGCTGCCGGTGTTCAACCAGCCCTCGCCCTACCGCGAGGAGCTGACCGGGCGCCTGCGGGGCTTCATCCCGGAACTGGCCGGCACGCCGATTGCCGCCAGCTGGAACGGCGCGTCGGACCGCTCGGTCACCGGCCTGCCCTTCTTCGGCTGCCTGCGCGGCCGCCCCGACGTGTTTTACGGCTTCGGCTACTCGGGCAATGGCGTCGGCCCCAGCCGCATGGGCGGCGAACTGCTGTCTTCGCTGGCGCTGGGACTGGACAACGAATGGACGCGCAGCCCGCTGTTCCGCGGCCCGCTCGGACGCTTCCCGCCCGAGCCTATCCGCTTTGTCGGCTCGTTGATGGTGCGCAACGCGGTGCGGCGCAAGGAAGCCGCCGAAGACCGCGGTCGCCGCCCATTCCTGCCCGACGTGATGCTGTCGCGTTTCGCAGCAGCCGCGGGCAAGGCGGACAAAGCATGATCCGGCGTGCCAGCGCTGTCTCAGCTGAAGCCGGCATGTTGCTTTGACAGCAATTAAGCAACTTCGGCCATCAGCTCGCCAAAGCGGCGCAGGTCCACATTGCCGCCGCTGATGATCACCCCCACGCGCCGGCCGGCGATCGGCAAACCGGCCTCGCAGGCGGCCGCAAAACCGAGGCAGCCGGTGGGCTCCACCACCATCTTCATGCGTTCGGCAAAAAAGCGCATGGCCTGCACCAGCTGCGCATCGCTGACGGTCAGGATGTCATCGACATCGCGCCGTATCACCCCGAAGGTGTACTCGCCCAGATGCTGGGTTTGCGCGCCGTCGGCAATGGTCCTGGGGGTGGGAATGGTGACGATGGCGCCGCTGCGAAATGACTGCTGGCCATCGTTGCCGGCCTCGGGCTCCACCCCGTAGACCTTGCAGGCCGGCGACAGCGCACGCGCCGACAGGGCCGAGCCGCTGAGCAGGCCGCCGCCGCCCAGGCACACGAACAAATAATCCAGCTCGCCCACCTCGTCAAACAGCTCCCTGGCGGCGGTGCCCTGGCCGGCGATCACGTCGGGATGGTCATAGGGCGGAATCAGCGTCATGCCGCGCGCCTGGGCAATTTCGCGCGTCAGGGCCTCGCGGTCCTGCTTGAAGCGGTCAAACAGAATCACCTCGCCGCCATAGCCCCGGGTGGCATCCACCTTGGCGGGCGGCGCGTCCAGCGGCATCAGGATCACGGCGGGAATGCCCAGCAGGCGGGCCGACAGGGCCACGGCCTGCGCATGGTTGCCCGATGAGAAGGTGATGACGCCGGCCTTGCGCTGTTCGGCACTGAAGCGGGAAAGCGCATTGAAGGCGCCGCGAAACTTGAAGGCGCCCATGCGCTGAAAGTTCTCGCACTTAAAGAATACACTGGCCTTGAGCCTGTCGTCCGCCGTGCGCGAGCGCAGCACGGGCGTGCGGTGGGCATGGCCATCGAGCCGCCGGGCGGCAGCCATCACATCATCAAAAGTGGGCAAGGTCAGCATGTTCAAGGTCCGGTTCGAAGCCAGGGTGTATTGCAGGCAAGTCAGCCCGATTTATACAGGAAACCGCCAGGCGGCCCGCCGCACGTTCACTCCATGATCAGGCTGCTGCAAACCTTCTCCTGGCAGGAACTGCGCTTGCACCCCTGGCGCAATGCCGCCGCCGTGCTGGCGGTGATGCTGGGCGTGGCGCTGGCGTTTTCGGTGCAGCTGATCAATGCCTCGGCGCTCAGCGAGTTTTCGCAGGCCGTGCGCGCGGTGAACGGCCAGCCCGACCTGGAGCTGCGGGCCGTGCAGGGCGGCTTTGATGAGCGCCTGTACGAGCGCGTGGCCAATGACCGCCAGGTCGCCATGGCCAGCCCGGTGCTGGAAATGGCCACCTATGCACTCACGGACAAAGGCGGCCAGGCAGAGCGCCAGCCCTTGCGCATCATCGGCATAGACGCGCTGGCGGTGGCGCAGATCGCGCCGGCCCTGATGCCGGCGCCTGCCAACGGCGCAGACCGCCTGGCGATCTTTGCGCCGGATGCGGTCTTTCTCAACCCGGCAGCGCGCCAGGTGTTCAGCGCCCCGCATTTGCAGCTGCAAAGCGGTTTGCAGCTGCGCAGCGTCACCGTGGCTGGCAGCGTGAGCGCCGGCGGCGGCCCGCTGGCGGTGATGGACATCGCGGCCGCGCAGGAGCTGTTTGGCAAGGGCGGCCAGCTCTCGCGCATTGATGTGCGGCTGAAGCCCGGCAGCGACCCGCAAGCCTTTGTCAGCGCGCTGCAGCTTCCGCCCCACATCACCGCCACGGCCCCGGGCGATGCGGCCCAGCGCGTGAGCAACCTGTCGCGCGCCTACCGCGTCAACCTCACGGTGCTGGCGCTGGTGGCCTTGTTCACCGGCGCGTTTCTGGTGTTCTCGGTGCTGTCGCTCAGCGTGGCCAAGCGGGCGCAGCAGTTTGCGCTGCTCGGCGTGCTGGGCCTGACCGGGCGCGAGCGGCTGCAGCTGGTGCTGGCCGAATCGCTGCTGCTGGGTCTGCTGGGCAGTTTGCTGGGCCTTGCGCTGGGCACGGCGCTGGCGGCGCTGGCGCTGCGCGTGCTGGGCGGCGACCTGGGCGGCGGCTACTTTGCCGGCGTCGCGCCCGCGCTGCAATGGAACGGCTGGGCGGCGCTCATCTATGGCGCGCTGGGCGTCGTGGCGGCCGGCGTGGGCGGCTGGTGGCCGGCGCGCGCGGCCCAAAAATTGCCGCCCGCGCAAACGCTCAAGGGCCTGGGCCTGGCCCCCGGCGCCGGCACATCCCGCTGGTTCAGTATCGTTTTGATAGCTGCCGGCGCCCTGCTGGCGCTGGCGCCACCGGTATTTGGCATACCACTGGCAGCGTATCTGTCGGTCGGGCTGCTGCTGGTCGGCGGCATCACCGCGCTGCCCTGGCTGATTGCACGGCTGTACGACCGGCTCAGCCCCTGGGTGGCCCACCGCCTCTTGCCGCTGCTGGCCGTGGAACGCGCGCGCCGGGTGCGCGAAAGCGCTGCGGTGGCCGTCAGCGGCGTGGTCGCCTCGCTGAGCCTGGCCGTGGCGCTGACCGTGATGGTGGCGAGCTTTCGCGATTCGGTCACGCACTGGCTGGACGTGCTGCTGCCGGCCGATCTGTATGTGCGCACGGCCCTTGGCGGCCCGGCCAGCGACGCCGCGTATTTTTCTCCGGACTTTGTGCAGCAGCTGAAACAGCTGCCCGGCGTGGCGCGCGTGAACGCCTTGCGCAGCACGCCCCTGATGCTGGACGCGGCCCAGCCCGCCGTCACGCTGATAGCGCGCAGCATTGGCGACCCGGCCACCACCCTGCCGCTGGTCGGCAAGGCGCTGCCCGTGCCGCCCGGCCACGTGGGCATTTATGTGAGCGAGGCCATGGTCGACCTGTACGGCGCCAAGCCGGGCCGCGTCTTTGCCCCACTTTCACAGGCTTTCAGGGCTCTAGCCCAGGACGGACGGGCGCCAGCAGCTCCTGATTCAATAGCAATTCCGGCAAGCTCAGCCGCCACCTCGTTTTACGTCGCCGGCATCTGGCGCGACTACGCCCGCCAGTTCGGCAGCATCGCCATGGCGCAGCGCGACTTCGAACGCCTGAGCGGGGACGCGCGCGTCAACGAACTGGCACTATGGCTGAGCTCCGGTGCGAGCGACACCGGGGTACAGCAGGCGATACGCCGCCTGGCCGAGCAGCAATCGGGCGCCGGTGCGCTGCTGGAGATGGCCTCGGTCAGCCAGCTGCGCGCCACCTCGCTCAAGATTTTTGACCGCAGCTTTGCCGTGACCTACTGGCTGCAGGGCGTGGCCATTGCGATTGGCCTGTTTGGCGTGGCGGCCAGCTTCAGTGCCCAGGTGCTGGCGCGCCGCAAGGAGTTCGGCCTGCTGGCCCACCTGGGCCTGACACGGCGGCAAATCCTCGCGGTGGTGGCCGGCGAAGGCGCAGCCTGGACGGTGATTGGCGCGCTGGCCGGGCTGGCGCTGGGCCTGGCCGTGTCCGCCGTGCTGGTCTACGTGGTGAACCCGCAAAGCTTTCACTGGACCATGGACTTGCAAGTGCCCTGGCTGCGCCTGCTGCTGCTGTGCGCGGCGGTGGTGGTGGCGGGCACGCTGACGGCCCGGCTCACCGGCCGTGCCGCCGCGGGCAAGGATGCCGTGCTGGCCGTGAAAGAAGACTGGTAGTCCGCGCACCGGACACCGATAACCATGTTCCGGCAACGGTCGATGCAGGTTTCTTTTGCTTACGATGCTCACCCTTCTGACGCGGAAATGTCATACTCATGCCGCTTGCCACGCTTACCATCACGTTCACCTTCATTGAAAAACCGATTCGCAACCTCGACCCGAGTCTTCATCATGGCCGCCATCAAAGCACACCCTCATGACTACCGTATCGAAAGCCGCGACCCGCTGCAAGGCAGCCTGCTGCCGCCCGGCGGGCAGGAGCACATCTACGCCGACCTTTCGCTGGCCGTCGCCGTCGCCGTCAAAAGCGTGACCGACCCCACGCGCCAGGAAGTGCGGGTAGTGCACATTCCCAGTGGGGAAATTGTGTTCAGGACCACGCCCACGGGCCAGGCTTTGTGAAGCCTGGCGCGGAGACTACGCCAGCCGTATGTTCTCTGCAAAATGCTCGTAGACCGTGGCGATTCTTCGCAGGTGCCGCGATTCGGCGTGCGCCAGCAGCCACAGGTCTGATTCGCAGTCCGGCAAGGTCTCGGTAAGGGGCAGCAGCGCGGGCTCGCCCGCCAGCATGAAGACGGGCACTATGCCCACACCCAGGCCCGCCTTGATCGCGTCCATGACGGCCACGATGCCATCGGCGTAGTGGCGCGGCGTGACTTTTGGCAGTTGTTTGCGCCGCCATAGCACCGACGGATGTTCGGGCAGGGATTCATCGGGCGCGATCCAGTCGAGGGTCTCGAGCAGGCCGAATTGGTTCAGGTCCTGGACGCTTTTTTTCCGTTGGGATGTGAGGGCCTGGGTTTTCGCGCCTTTCAAGCCTTTTGAGCCGCACACCACAAAGCGCACCGTCCCGAGCTTTCGGCCCACCAAATGGTCAGGGGGCTTGCGGGTGGCGCGCAGCGCCAGGTCGGCGTCGCGCCGGCTCAGGCTGGCGAGCTCGTTGCCGCAGCGCATGTCCAGTTTCAGCAAAGGATGCTGCGCCAGCAAGGGCTTCAGCGAAGGCAGCACCAGCCCGCGCAGGACCGCGTCGGTCGTCGTCAGCCGCACCAATCCCGACACCCCCTCGTGCGGCCGCTGGGCGGTGGCGCGTGCGGCTTCAAGTTCCGCCTCTATGCGTTCTGCGTGGCGTGCCAGCTCCAGCATCGGCTCTGTCGGCAGGTAGCCGCGGCGCGAGCGTTCAAACAGACGCTGCCCCAGGCTTTTTTCAATGCGCTGCACCGAACGGAACACGGTAGACGCATCGGCACCCAGCCGGCGCGCGGCCTCGGCGAGCGTCATGCCGCGCACCAGCGCCAGCAGGACTTGCAGGTCATACGCGGTCAAAGCGCATTGCGTTTTTGCAATGAATTTTTTCATTAATGCAAATTTACATTGCTTTCATGCAATCGTACAGTGGCCCTCCCTTCAACGCCACCGCGACATCACCATGAACACCACGACGCCCACCCACACGCTTGACAACGCCACGCAGGCCTGGGCTGCGGGTGGCCCTCGGCACGATGTGGTGCACCCATGCGCTGCTCAAGATCCTGGTCTACACCCTGCCGGGTGCAGCGCAATTTTTCAGCGCGGTCGGCCTGCCCGGCTTCATGGCCTACCCGGTGGTGGTGATGGAACTGGCGGGCGGCACGGCCTTGTTGCTGGGCTTTTATGGCCGTCAGGCTTCGCTGCTGCTGGCGCCCATCCTGGTCGTAGCCGCCTGGGTACACCTGCCCAACGGGTGGGTCTTCTCCAATGCCAAGGGCGGCTGGGAATACCCGGTGTTTCTGCTCGTCGCCTCGCTGAGCCACTGGTTGCTGGGCGACGGCAAATGGGCTGCACGCCGCAGCCGCCTGCTCGTTCCGGCTTGAGGCGAGCAAGCACCTTTTCATCAACAGGCCGGAACGCCACGGAGCATCCCTCATGAAACTGACCTTGATCAGCCACACCCTGTGCCCCTATGTGCAGCGCGCCGCCATCGTGCTGGCCGAAAAAGAAGCTGCTTTCGAGCGACGCAACATCGACCTGGCCAACAAGCCCGCATGGTTCAAGGCCGTGTCCCCGCTGGGCAAAACGCCGGTGCTGATGGTGGACGGCGATGCCATCTTTGAATCCGCCGTGATCTGCGAATACCTGGACGACACGCTGCTGCCACGCCTGCACCCGGCCGATGCGCTCAAGCGCGCCCAGCACCGCGCGTGGATGGAGTTTGGCACCACCTTGCTCAACACCCTGGGCGGGTTTTACAACGCGCCGGATGCGGCCAGCCTGGAGAGCCGCAGGAGGGAACTGAGGGCCAGGTTCGCGCAAATCGAGCCGGTCTTGCCGCGGCAGGGCACCTACTTTTCCGGTGACGCGTTCAGCCTGGTGGACGCGGTGTTTGGCCCGGTGTTCCGGTATTTCGATGTCTTTGAGCAAGCGGGTGAGCACGGCATTTTTGAACACACGCCCAAGGTGCGCGCCTGGCGCGCCGCGCTGGCGCAGCGGGCGTCCATCCAACGGGCCGTGCGTAGCGACTACGCCGACGAGCTGCGGCAGTTTTTACTGAAACGCGGCTCGGAACTCTCAAGGCGCATGAGCGCGAGCGTGCGGACTCAGGCCTGACGAAACTGCACCAGCGTCTCCAGCAGTTTGCGCGTCGCGCCGTCCACCGTTGCCAGCGGGCGATGCACCACGGCCGTGTGGCGCGTCAGCGCGGGTTTCAGGGGGAGTACCTGCATGCCATGCTGAACCGCCAGTTCGCCGTTGTGCTCCAGCGGCAGCACGGCCGCCCCATACCCGGCAGCCACCAGGCTCTTCATAGCCTCGGTGAAATTGAGCTCGATACGGGCGCGGGGCGTGAAGCCCGCGCCGGCAAACCACTCCATGGTCAGGCGGTACATGTGGGTGGTGGCGTCGTTGAAGATCAGCGGCCGGCTGGCCAGCCATTGCGGCGTGATGCGTTTGGGCGCCTGCCAGCGCTGCGGCACAAAAGCCATCATGGGGTCGCTGCGCCAGTGGGTCATCGCCAGGCCGCGCTGTGACGGCTGTGGTGTGGCGACCAGTCCAACGTCGAGCGTGCCCTGGCTCAGCCGTTCCATGGTTTCAGCGGAGCCCAGAATGCTGACCTCGACATCGATGCCCGGGTGGGCATGCTCCATGGCTTTGAGCACGCGCGGCAGCAAATGCACCACGACGCCCGTGGAGGTGCCCAGGCGTACCCGGCCGACCCGGCCTTCGACATGGCGCTTCACGGCATCGACGGCGTCGTCGGCATCGCGCAGCAGGCGCCTGGCGCGCTCCACCAGCACGGCGCCCGCGGCGGTGGGCTGCACGCTTTTGCCTCCGCGCACCACCAGCGAGGCCGCCAGTCGGCTTTCCAGCTCGCTGATGTGCAGGCTCACGGTGGGCTGGGCCAGATGCAGCGCCCGCGCCGCCGCTGAAAAAGTGCCGAGATCGGCGATGGCGACGAGCGTGCGGAGTTGGTCGAGATTCAGTTCACGCATCAGTAATCCTGATAAATTTCATCAGAAAATTCAACTTTCATAATAACAAGATACGCGGCACCATCGGGTACTTCTCATCAGGAGTACCGCCATGCTGCCAAAGACCATCGCCCTTGTTTCCAGCGCACTGCAGCGCCTGCTTGCCCGCTTACCCGGTCGCCCGATGTTTCCCGGGCGCCAACAACGCGGGCAGGACAAGCGGCACGAGGCCGAGCTCCGGCAGATGAGCACCCGGGAACTGAACGACCTGGGCATAGGCCGGGGAGAAATCCCCGCCTTGCTGGAAACACCTGCGACGTGGCGCGGGGGCCGATGCTGAACTGCAAGCACAGGAGATCCGTTCCCATCCCGCGGCCTAGTGTGGTGTTGCATGCTTGACGGTACAAATAAAACCGATGGATTTTTGTTCAGGGCAAGGCGCAAACCGCAGCAATAGTTCCACTATTGCGAGGAGTTGCAACGCCGCCATGGACGAAAAGACGCGGTTTTATGTGCCGGATAGCGTGCAACACCACACTAGCTGCGAGAATCAGGGCCATGACCTCCCAGCAAACGGCCCAAGCCTTCAACGACCCCTGGCTCAGCACCGCCATCGCCCGCATCGAGGCGGACTTCCAGCGCAGCGCCGACACGCACCTGATCCCCCTGCCCTTGCCCGAATTTGCCGCGCGCGGCGTTGACCTCTACCTCAAGGACGAGTCCACCCACCCCACCGGCAGCCTGAAGCACCGGCTGGCCCGCTCGCTGTTTCTGTACGCGCTGTGCAATGGCCTGATCCATGAAACATCCACCATCGTGGAAGCCTCCAGCGGTTCCACCGCCGTGAGCGAGGCCTACTTCGCGCGGCTGCTGGGCCTGCCCTTCATTGCCGTGATGCCACGCAGCACCTCCCCCGAAAAAGTGGCGCAGATCGAGTTTTACGGCGGGCGCTGCCATTGGGTGGACAGCGCCGCGCAGGTGTACGACGAGGCCCACAAGCTGGCCAATGAGACCGGCGGGCATTACATGGACCAGTTCACCTACGCCGAGCGCGCCACCGACTGGCGCGGCAACAACAACATCGCCGAAAGCATGTTCAGCCAGATGGCCCTCGAGCGCCATCCGGTGCCGCGCTGGATTGTGGTGGGCGCGGGCACGGGCGGCACCAGCGCTACCATAGGCCGCTACGTGCGCTACCAGCGCCACAACAGCCAGCTGTGCGTGGCCGACCCGGCCGGCTCGGTCTTTGGCGCCTACCACCGCACCGGCGATGCCAGCCTCACGGGCGCCGGCTCACGCATCGAGGGCATTGGCCGACCGCGCGTGGAGGCCAGCTTCATCCGCACGGTGATAGACCGCATGATTGAAGTGGCCGATGTGGATTCGCTGGCCGCCATGCACGCGCTGTCGCAGCTGCTGGGGCGCAAGGTGGGGCCCTCGACCGGGACCAACTTTGTCGGCATGCTCACGCTGGCGCACGACATGCTGGCGCGCGGCGAGCAAGGCTCCATCCTGTCGCTGCTGTGCGATTCGGGGGAGCGCTATTTGCCCACCTATCACGACGCCAGCTGGGTGAAAGAAAAGATCGGCGACTGCGCGGCCGCGCTCGATTGCATCGACAAGCAGATGCACCCCGCGTAGGTGCGCTGAAACAGCGCCATGCACGCTTCCTTGTTGCCAGTCAATCCCCTGCGGCGCCAACTGCTGATGGGCGGCATGGCCGGGCTCGCAGGGCTTGCAGGGTTCACGGGCAACAGCCATGCCCTGCCCGCCAGAACCCTGAGCTTTCCGCGTGACCGAGGCGCGCACCCCGGCTTTCGCACCGAGTGGTGGTACATCACCGGGCAGGCGAGCGCCACAGGTGCGGGCAGTCGCCTGTTTGGCTTTCAGCTCACATTTTTCCGCTCGCGGGTCGATGGCACACAGGCTATGGCCTCCCAATTTGCGGCCAAGCAGCTGATCTTTGCGCACGCCGCTGTCACCGATGTGCAGGGCAGGAAGCTCTGGCATGACCAGCGCATGGCGCGCGATGGCTTTGGCGTGGCGTCTGCCAGCGAGCTGGACATGGCCATCAAGCTGCGCGACTGGTCGCTGAAAGCCGACGGCGGAAACTACACCGCCGAGCTGCCGGCGACGGACTTTGCACTGAAGCTGCAATTTGAGGAAACGCAAACCCTGATCCTTCAGGGCAACCAGGGCCTCTCGCGCAAAGGGCCGGAAGCCAAGCAGGCCAGCTACTACTACAGCCAGCCGCAACTCGCCACCCGCGGCAGCCTGCAGATCAAGGGCGAAACCTTTGAAGTCACCGGAAAAGCCTGGCTGGACCATGAGTGGAGTGAGGAGCTGCTGCACCCCAACGCCGTGGGATGGGACTGGATAGGCATGAACCTGGACGACGGCAGCGCCCTCACCGCCTTCCGCCTGCGCGACAAGGACGGCAATGCCATCTGGGACGGTGGCTCATTCAGGTCACCCCAGGGCGGGCTCTACACCTTCCGCCGCGGCGAAGTGATTTTCAAGCCCATGCGACGCTGGAAAAGCCCGCTCACCCAGACTGCTTACCCGGTGGAATGGATGGTTCGCACACCGGCCGATTTTTATACCGTGCGGGCCGTGCTCGACAACCAGGAACTGGACAGCCGCGCCTCCACCGGTGCGATTTACTGGGAAGGCCTGAGCGAGTTGATCGACAGCAATGGCAAGCGCGTCGGCAGCGGCTATCTGGAGATGACGGGATACGCACAGACCTTGCGCCTTTAACCACAGAAAGCACAAGGCGGTTGCGAGCGGCCAGGTGCAGCCGGCCTGCGGGCAGGTCCCGGTGGTCCGCGCTACCGCACCCTCCTCTCCGCAAGCATGGCATGGCGACTTTCGCGCCAACCCACGCCTTGGCACTGAGCCCCACCAGCAGGGCGAACAAGGCCAAGGCTTCCCGACCGAGCAATGCCGCGCGCCATCCAGCACGGCAGGCGCACCGGCTGCATTGGCAGATTTGGGAATCCTGGGAAATCCAGGGTATGCCCTGAATTTTTTCCGGAAATTGCCGATAAGCAGGTTTGGGTATATGCCGCGGCATGTTTGCCGCTCCAGCGCGTCCGTGCCTGGCCGAGCGTATGCCTCCCGCTATTGTCCAAAGGAATGCGCATGCACGAAAAACCAAACAACCCCTACGCCACAGCGGCAGCGCCCACCAGCGCTGCGGCCACCAGGACGCTGGAATACCTGTCCTTCACGCTGGGCCAGGAAGAGTACGGCATCGACATCCAGAAGGTGCAGGAACTGCGCGGCTATGACGCGGTGACGCGCATCGCCAATGCGCCCGAGCACATCAAGGGCGTGGTGAACCTGCGCGGCATCATCGTGCCCATCGTCGACATGCGCATCAAGTTCAGGCTGGGCACGCCCAGCTACGACCAGTTCACGGTGGTGATCATCCTCAACATTGGCAGCCGCGTCATGGGCATGGTGGTGGACAGCGTCTCGGACGTGATCACTTTGACGCCGGAGCAAATCAAGCCGGCCCCCGAGATGGGCGCGGTGCTGGACACCGAATACCTGATCGGCCTGGGCACGCTGGACGAACGCATGCTGATCCTGGTGGACCTGGAAAAACTCATGTCCAGCGATGAGATGGGATTGGTCAATGCAACCCATCAATAGTTGGAAGAATTTACATGGCCATTCGCATGCGGCGTTTTTGCATCCCACACATCTTCTAGAGTCACCATTATGTTTCTGAGCAATATCTCGATTGGTAAGCGTCTGGCCCTTGTGCTCGGCATCATCCTTGCGTTGTTCCTGGCGAGCAGCCTATTTGCCGTGCTGAAGCTGCGCCAGCTGGGCGTTGAAATCGACACCATGGTCAAAGATAACGTCAAGACCGAACGTGCCGGTGCCGACTGGCTGCGCCACACCACGGCGGGTGTGCAGCGGGCCGCTGCCATCGCCAAAAGCAGCGATGCAAGTCTGATTCCTTACTTCGCACCGGCAACGGCTGAGTCGATTCGGCTGACCAACGATTTGCAGAAGTTGATCGAAGCCCAGATGAACACGCCTGAAGAGCATCAGTTGTTCGACAAGGTCGGCGAATTGCGCAAGAACTACCTGGCCGCTCGCGAGGAGGTTAGCAAACTCAAGCAGGCGGGCGAACTGGAGGGGGCTAACCGCGTTTTTATCGAGCGTTTCGAGCCAACCTCGCGCAGCTATCTGGCCGGGGTGCAGAAAATGGTGGACTCACAGCGAGCCCAGCTAAATGCCGCGGCACAACGCAGCCAGGACTTGCGTGCCCAGACCAGCATGCTGCTGATTGTCTGCAGCGTGCTGTCGCTGGGCCTGGGTACCTTTCTGGCCTGGTTCCTGGCGCGCAGCATCACGCACCCGCTGCGCCGGGCCGTGCAAGTGGCCCAAACCGTCGCCAGCGGCGACCTGAGCAGCCACATCGAGGTCAGCAGCCGGGACGAGACCGGCCAGCTGATGCAGGCGCTCAAAGACATGAACGCCAGCCTGGTCGGGATCGTCGGCCAGGTGCGCACCGGCACGGACACCATGGCCACGGCGTCCAGCCAGATTGCCGCCGGCAACCAGGACCTGTCGTCCCGTACCGAAGAGCAGGCCAGCTCCCTGGAAGAGACCGCCGCCTCCATGGAGGAGCTGACGAGTACGGTCAAGCAGAACGCCGACAACGCCCGCCAGGCCAACCAGCTGGCCGTCTCCGCCTCCAGCGTTGCGCTCAAGGGCGGCAGCGTCGTCGCCCAGGTGGTGGACACCATGGGCGCCATCAATGCCTCGTCCAGGAAGATCGTCGACATCATCGGTGTCATCGACGGCATCGCCTTCCAGACCAACATCCTGGCGCTGAATGCCGCGGTCGAAGCCGCCCGGGCCGGCGAGCAGGGCCGCGGCTTTGCCGTGGTCGCCGCAGAAGTCAGGAACCTGGCCCAGCGCTCAGCGGCGGCGGCCAAGGAGATCAAGGTCTTGATCGACGACTCGGTGGGCAAGGTCGAGAAAGGCAGCCAGCAGGTCAGCCAGGCCGGCAAGACCATGGACGAGATCGTGGACAGCGTCAAGCGCGTGACCGACATCATGGCCGAGATCACGGCAGCCAGCCAGGAGCAGACCCAGGGCATCGAGCAGATCAACCAGGCCATCACGCAGATGGACCAGGTGACGCAGCAAAACGCCGCGCTGGTCGAAGAAGCGGCCGCGGCCGCGCAGTCCTTGCAGGAGCAGGCCAGCGGGCTGTCCCAGGTGGTGAGCGTGTTCAGGCTGGACCTGGACCACGGGCAGCAGGTCCATGTGGCCCCGACCAGGCGTGCGGCGCCCGCTTACCCGAGAGGCGCGCCGATGCAGCCGCCGGCGGCCAGGCCGGCGATTGCCGCGCCAGCGCTCGGTTAAGCTGTCATCAACAGAATAAGGCTTTCGCCGCCCAGCGTGGCGAAAGCGACTTGCAGGAACGCCACGACTAAAATCAAGGCCAGATACTCATGAAAAACTTCACAGACATCTTTCAAAGCCACAGCGTTGGCTTGCTGCTTCTTCGCTGCTACCTTGCCATCGCCACGCTGCTTCACGGAATAAGCAAGCTCCAGCATGGCATTGGCGGGATAGAAAACATGGTCGTCGCGCACGGTCTTCCCGCCTTCTTCGCCTACGGCGTGCTGGTGGGCGAAATCGTCGCGCCCCTCATGTTGCTGGTGGGTTATTGGGTAACGCCGGCGGCCCTGCTCATTGCCGTCAACATGGTCGTCGCGATTTGGCTGGCGCACACCGGTCAAATTTTCTCCCTCTCGAAATCCGGCGGGTGGCAAATTGAACTGCAGGCGTTTTTCCTGGTGAGCGCACTGACGGTGGCGATGACGGCCCGCACGTCCCAACGGCGCTGAGCCTTTCACCCCGAGGCCAGCACCGGCTTCAAACCAGCGGCGGCCATATTCTTGTTTCGAATGACGCGGACAATCCTCATTCAGATCAGGATCAATTCACCGACGTTCATCAATTTGAGGAGGCACCCGCCAAACGGGACTGCTGCTGTGTATCGCCGTCTGATCTAGGGCCTAGAGGATTGACCAACGGCTGCCGATGATGCTCTGAAACGCCCATGATGGCGATTCGCCCCGATGCGTGGCACACTGGACCGACGTTTTGAGGAGTGAGCACCATGTTGCGCAAGCTCTTTTTCTGGCTGCTGGCACTTACGGCAATGCTGTATCCGGTGCAGGGGGCCATGGCGGCCGATGGGCCAGCGCTTGTGCCCGAGAGCGATGTCCGGGTCACGCGTTCGGGAGCCAGCTTCACCGTGGACATGGCCATGTATGCGCCGGTGCCACCTGCGCAGGCCTGGGCGGTGCTCACCGATTTTGAGCATTATGGCAATTTCGTGCCCAACCTGAGCAACAGCCAGGTGCTCGAGCGCAGCGATACCGTGCTCAAGGTCCACCAAAAGGGCGTGGCCCGTTTTGGCTTCTTTTCAGCCAACTTTGAGTCCACCCGGGAGATTCAGCTGATCCCGCAGAGCGAGATCCGGGCGCACGGCGTGGGCGGCAACGTCGAGCGCATGGAGAGCGTGATGCAGCTGCAAGCCGAAGGCGCCGGCACCCGGCTGAACTACCACGCCGAAGTGCGGCCGGGCTTTTGGTTTCCCCCACTCATCGGGCCGGCCCTGGTGCGACATCAAACGGCCGAGCAATTTTCCGCCATGCTGCAGGAAATGATCCGGCGTCAATGAGGTCAATGCCCCGCAGGCACTGGCGCGCAGCATAACCCTCCAAGCGCGAAGGAAGACAAGCCACGACAATGGCTGCCATGAAAGCACTTCAACATATTGCCTTGTCCATGCTTGATCTGGTGGCTGTGCGCGAAGGCGGCACGGTGGCAGAAGCGCTGGCGATTTCCCTGCGCACCGCGCAGCATGCCGAACGCCTGGGCTTTGCCCGCTACTGGCTGGCCGAACACCACAACATGCAGGGCATCGCCAGTTCCGCCACGGCCGTGCTGGTGGGCTACATCGCTGGCGGCACCCGCACGATGCGGGTGGGTTCGGGGGGTGTCATGCTGCCCAACCACGCGCCGCTGGTGGTGGCCGAGGCCTTTGGCACGCTGGCCGAGCTGTACCCGGGTCGCATAGACCTGGGCCTGGGCCGCGCGCCGGGCACCGACCAGGCCACCATGCGCGCGCTGCGGCGCGACCGGGTGGAATCCGCCGACGACTTTCCGCAGGACGTGGCCGAGTTGCAGCGCCTGCTGGCCCCGGCGGAACCCGGCCAGCGCCTGATCGCCATGCCGGGCGCGGGCACCAACGTGCCCATCTGGCTGCTGGGGTCCAGCCTGTTTTCTGCCCAGCTGGCCGCCGAGCGCGGCCTGCCCTACGCCTTCGCCTCGCACTTCGCGCCACGCCTCTTGCTGCAGGCCCTGGCGCTGTACCGGCAAAACTTCCGGCCATCGGCCACGCTGGCCAAGCCTTACGTGACGGTTGGCGTGCCGCTGATCGCGGCGCCTACCGACGAGGAAGCCGAATACCTGGCCAGCAGCACCTACCAGCGTGTGCTCGGCATCCTGACGGGTGAGCGGCGCGGGCTGCAGCCGCCCGTGGCGCAGTTCATGGCGCAACGGCACCCCCAGGAGCGCGCCGCCATCGACGACTTTTTGGCCGCCGCCGTTGTTGGCGGCCCCGAGACGGTGCGCGAAGGCCTAGCCAAGCTGGCGCAGGCGACCGATGCCGACGAGTTCATGCTGGTCAGCGATGTCTTCGATCCGGCCTTGCGGCTGCGCTCGCTGGACATTGCCGCCGCTGCACGCACCGCCTGACGTCGGGCGGGCCACCACAGCGCCCACCAAGATGCCGGATTACGACTGCAGGCGCTTCCCCAAAAGCCACACCATCGGTCAGCTTCTTGCCGTTGAGGGGGAGTCCATATCTGACCAGTTAAGTTCCATTTTCCGCTACCGGATGAAGCTTGAATTCGGGCCAGAACCGGCTGCTGAGGTCTTCATATGTTTTCGTTAGTGCCCAGTTTGGCAATTGCGAGGTTTCCCCAGCTGTGTGCCACTGCATCAAGCCGACGTAGTAGTACGGGTATTTGTACGTTACTGGATTCATGATGGACTGTTCCAGCGTACCGAGGTTATCGTCATGAAATGGATCCGTGGCCGCAAAGTGCGCCGCGACCTTGTTCCGCCACAGGTGGACTTCTGGAATAGTTGCCTTGACGAACGCGATGCAGTGCGCCTTGATTGCGGGTCGGTTGGCGGGATCGCTAAGTGATGCCGACTTCCAGCCGTTAGTGGTCATCAGTTCAACTAGCGCGACCAAACGTAAGTAATTCACCAAGGTCACTGAGAACCAGTTGAACGCGCACGGCACAAGATCTGGCACCTGACTGGACATGTGCAGAACAACATGGGCAGCATGAGGATCGCTCGCCACGTATTGACGCTCAAGTTCGCGCACAGAGTCCGCGAGAATCTTGAGGCCGACATAATTCGACTTGAAAGCCTGATAGTTGTTGAATGGGGGATCGGCGGGATCGAGTTTGATCCCGCGTTCGTGATCTAAGACGATCTGCGAGATGTTCATGGGGCCAACGTTGGCAATGAGTGGACGACGACGGCGCGGGTTAGCGCGTCGGCGCCCCGAGACCTTGCCCGCCGTGGTCGCTCCACTCGATCAACCAGTTAAATGTCATTTGATTTTTTGCTTCCTCTTAACTGCGTCAACTTGAGAGTCACGGCTCCGACGATTCCAAAATTGAACGCCGAGCCGAGAATAAATACAAGGTTTGAGGGGAGCGCCCCGCGTATTAGTCTAAGCCACGGAAATGAGAAGACAGCGAGTGCCAACTTGGCCGTGAATTGGAGAATCAGCAATGGAATGCCAACAATCCAGAGAAGGGCGCACGATCCGCTAGACCCTTCGGAGCATTTCGCGTCGGCCATCAAGTTGAAAGCCCCAACGATTAAGACCAATATCGTAGAGAACACTCCGCCAAAGATAAGACCTATCACGAAGCCACCGAGCACTGGAGTTGGGAATTTTTGGGCAAGTCGTCGGAGCATATTGGTCATAAGACGTGAAATCTAACATTGGAAATCAGCGGTGGGCCGACCGCACAGCGCTCAAATAGGCGAGGCGCTCGCGGCCCGTTCGCTGCATTGAGGGGCTAGATGGCCCACCGAGCAAGCCGAACGGCTCACGCGCGCTTGCGCAGAAAGACGTGGGTCGCACGTTCGCCCGCGACGCACTTCGCGCATTCATAGCCCAAGGCACGCATATCGATGCCGTTCAAGAGATGCTCCCCGGAACCGAGCAAGACAGGTCGGATGGCGAGATGCAGCTCGTCAATCAGGGCGGCGCGCAGATACTGCCGGATCGTGGATACGCCGCCACCGAGGCGGACGTCGCGGCCGCCGGCTGCAGCGGTCGCCTGCTCCAAAGCGGCGTGAATGCCTTCGGTGACAAAGCGAAACTCCGTACCTCCCGCCATCCTGAGCGGCGCCCGCGGGTGATGCGTCAGCACGAAGACGGGCGTGTGATACGGTGGCTCGTCGCCCCACCAGCCCTTCCAGCTGTCGTCTGGCCACGGGCCCCGGACAGGGCCGAACATGTTGCGCCCAAGAATCCAGGCACCGATTCCGGCAAAGCCTTGCTCCGCAATTCCGTTATCGATTCCCGTCTCTCCATCGTCATGGCCCTGCATCCTCCGCCATATGCGTGTGGGGAAGAACCACTCCATCAACTCAGGGCCTCCGACGCCGAGCGGATTCTGGAGATCCTGGTTCGGCCCGGCACCGTAGCCGTCGATGGAAATCGCAAAGCTTTGAACACGGAGTTTCGACATGACATTCCTCGCGGCTTGGTCAGTGGGACGGCCCAGCGGTGGGCCACCTAACGAAAGTAACCGGCGCATTGCGGCAGGACGCGCATGGCCAGAATGAAATGGGGATCATGCGTGGCATGCCGCAATGCGTCCGGTTGACCGAAGGGTCGGGCGTCACCTCGTTATCCCTGAATCTCAGGCTCGACGAGCTTCGCAAGTTGTGCGAGCGACTCTTGCCAGCCCAAGTAGCACATCTCGAGCGGAATCGCTTCAGGCACCCCCTCTTGCACTACGTTGAGCTCAGTTCCGCACGACACTTGCTTCAAGGTCACCGTCGTCTTCATTTCTCCGGGCAAGTTCGGGTCGTCGAACCTGTCCGTATAGCAAATTTTTTCGAATGGCAGCAGTTCACGATACTCGCCGCCAAACGAGTGACCGTGGCCTGTCGTGAAGTTCGTAAACGACATCTTGTGGGTGCCGCCAACTTTGGCATCCATGTGGTGAACCTTGCAGGTGAAACCGTAGGGCGGAAGCCACTTGGCCATGGCGTCGGCGTCCAGGAACGCCCGATAGACGCGCTCCGGATTCGCACGGAGTACGCGGTGAAGTCGGATGGTGCCTGTGGCCATGATCAATTCGCCTTTCAATCCGTTGTTCGGTGGAACTTGGGTTCGCGACCTGGTACGGGAGAGCTGATGAATGCATAGTGACGCCGATCGTCAAAGTTTACCGATGGCCATGCGAAGCATGGACGTCCGTGTGCAACGCCATGTTAGGCCGGTGTTTCATTTGTAAATTGAATTCACGCAGCTGCGGAGAGAAAACATAGCACGTCACAGTGGATTGCGAGAGATGCTTATGCTTGCCTCGTATTCGAGGGTTGTCAATCAGTTCGCTGAAAAGCAAGACGTGACCACTCAACACCAGCAAAACGGTTAGCGGGCTGTACTGACTGGGTGCGTGCGCTGAATACAGCGCGCAATCCGCGATCTCGTGCCAGCAAGATCGTCTCTTCCTCGGACTGCAGCAAAATTGGTGTCTGACCCCAATAACTCCAATAACTCTTGGTCCGAAACTTGAGATGTTGGTCAGGGTGGCGTTGTGATGCTGAATCACTTGACGAGGGGTCACGTACTCATTGCCTTCCGTGTGCGCATCTTCTACCAGGATGACTGGGTAACCAAGCGCAAACGCCTTGCGCGTGGTTGTATCCACACAGAACTCTGTGTGCATACCGCAGATGATCAGATCAGTTATGGCGCGCGCTCGCAGCGCGGCTTCGAGGTCTGTGCGCAGGAAAGAGTCTGGCGTGGCCTTTCGGACGCGAATATCGGAAGGTTCAGTGTGTAACCCCTGAGCAAGTTGCCATGCGTCGGTGCCAAACTCCAGATACCCAGCTTCTGATTCATGCTGGATGAAGATCACCGGGATACCGGCCGCGCGGGCTTTGGCTGAAACCCGATTGATTCAAATGACGTCCGCTGATTCGAAAGCGTTATGTTCCCCTTCGCATAAGCCTTGCTGGATGTCGATGATGAGAAGTGCTGTTTTCATGATGGCAGGTTGAGATCAGAGGAGATTTTGGGGCCTAACTCCATTTCTAAATCATTCGTGAACGCGAAGTCGAAGCGCAGACAGTACAAACGTACGGCAAGCGAAGCCGACAAAGTGCACGGATGATTTAGAAATGGAATAACGACCGGCGCTCAGGCGCGGCCCACTTTTGACCGTCGCCCGCAGCGCCCTGGTTAGCCCTCTCATGATCGTGAAAAGTGCCGGGGCCTCAATAAAGCACCGAGGGCATCCACACCTCGCGCGGCGCCTCGTAGGGTCCCTGCGTCATCAAAGTCCACACTTTAATCGTCCGGCAGCCCATCTTCAGGACCCGGCGAAAGAAGTCAGCCTGGCGGACCGGGCAGAAAAAACGGGCTGCGTGGGGCGGGAGGCGCCGCGCCATTTCGCCGATCAGCGCGCAGGCATCGTCTTCGCTTTCCGCGACGCCGTGACCCAAAAGGCCGGGAATCAGGTAGCCCGTGACGCGCCCGTCGCGCCGGCGCAGCAAGGGCGAGAAGTCATGGCGGATCGCCGCCGCCACCTCGTTACGGCGGCTCGCCTGGTAAATGTCCACCGAGAGCTGCTCGATCGCGGGAAGGTCCTGCTCGGTGACGGGCCGGACACTGGGGTCCCCGGCGGGCGCTGCGGCGGCCTGCAGATACGCGACCTCTTCCCGGGAATCGAACCCCATGGAAGCGTACAACGACAGCGAGCCGGCATTCATGGTCTCCTGCAGGAGCCGGATACGCTCGATCCCGCGGCGCCGGCCATGATCCACCACGTCCTGCATCAGGGCGAGCCCGATGTCCTTTCCCTGATGGCACGGCTCTACCGTGACCGGGCCGATACCGGCCACGGAATCGGAGAGCGACAGGAAGTTGGACCCGACCACCTGGCCGTCCAGAAGCGCCACGACGCCATAGAAGTCGCTCCGGCTCACCATCATGCCCAGCACCTGCCGCGCCACCGCTGCGCTGGGCAGGTCGAGCGGGAAGTGGTGGCGGTCATGGAGGTCCTTGAAAGCCTCGTAGCAGATTCTCCCCATCTCGCCGACGTGCCGGGACTCTGCCCGAACAAGTTCAAGGCCGGCTGCAGAGGATTGCGAAGAAGACATGGTGGTTCTCCTCAGGGTTAACGTCTGAATTCACCAGCGATGCGCGGCTTTATCGCGCAGTGTCCGGTGGAATGATGGGTTGGGCATCTATGCGCTGCCGCCGACGCCATGCTTGAGAGCCTGCGTAACTATTGCCCTTAGCATCTCGTCCTCGCTCGGAGGGGCTCCAGATATACCTATGCGCGCTGGCAAGAAACTGGAGCGCTCGTTAATGAGATTATTCATTCCTGTATCAATAGAAACTACGTTGGTCAGCGCTCCAATGAAGTCGCTATCTTGATGCGAGTAGCTTGTCTTTATCAAGAAACCAGCCGTTATCTTCTTCTGCTTCGATGACGTATCTGATATGCAGACAGCGTACAGATTGGGAAGTGAGTGATAAAGCTCAACATCAAAATCGTGCATGAAATGCGTAATGGACCCATTGCTGTTGAAAAGGCAGTGAAATAACGGAACGCTCAAGCCGCCTTTTTGATTGCTATCGGACATAGCGAGTTGCATAGATGCTCCTTGGTAAAGACGCCCAACGCCCAAGCTCAGCCGCGGGGTTGCCGGGCAACGCCGTCGGCTGGAGCGCATTGTTGGGCCGCTGTCACTTCGCCGCTGGTGCATCGAGAAACGCGCTGATCATCGGCACCAGCCACTCCGTGCGCGCCGTCACCTTCATGTGATCGGTGCCGGGGAGCACGGCAAGCTGTGCCTGCGGGAGAGCCCGAAACATCTCCACTGCATGTTCGGGGCGGATCACGTCGGCGTCGCCGACAATGACAAGTGTCGGCGCAGTGATGCCACGGATGGCGTCAGCTGGAATGTCCTTGAAGTCGCGCACGCGCTGGGCAGCCTTATCGTGAAACATCCGTATATTCTCAGGCTGTGGTGCGACCTTGAGATACTCCTCCTGCAATTCCCTCGGCATGTTCTCCAGCGTGGCCTTAGCCATCGCCTCCCAGAGCCAAGGATAGGCGCCATCACGCTTGGCCAAGGCCGATGCCAATACGAGCTTCCGCACGACTTCTGGATGCCGGATCGCCACCTGCAACGCGATGGTGCCGCCATTGCTGAACCCAAAGAGATCAGCCTTTTCGACGTGCAGGTAGTTCAACAATGCGGCAGTATCGTCTGCCGACTGCTCGAAGCTGAATGGCCGATCGGCGATGTCCGCCGTGTGCCCGTAGCCCTGCTGCTCGAAAGCAATGATCTGCCTGTCGCGCGCAAGCTCCGGCAGGATGCGGCCGAAGGAGGTCTTGATCGTGTCGCCGCCACCATGAAGCAGCACAAGTGGCGGGCGCTCAGGGTTTGCGGTGCCATGGATCTCAAAGTAAATCCGGAGGCCATTGACAGGCGCGTAGCCGACCTTGGCGGGCTGCTCGACCGCACCGGTGGCGAGACCACGACTGCCACAGCCGGATAACGCGATTGCACAAAATAGCAGGAATGCCACGCCAGCAACCTTCATCGCTCTCCTCCGTTTGCGGCCCAACGTTTGACATGAGCGGCAGACGAAGGGCGTAGCCCTTTGGCTGTCCGCTCGATGAAGGGGTTAGGCGGCACTCGGCTCATACCACTCGGTTCTACGCCCACGCACACTTGCGCACCGTTTCCAGTGTGCGGGTGGTGATATTGCTGCCAAGGTTTCGCTCGAGCAGGCTCATGAACACGGGACCTTTGGGGCCCGGAACGTAGGCAGAGAGGACCTCAGAGCCGGTGAACTTGAGAATGCTCGCGCCGTCGCGTTCAATAGGTAACTCGAACGTTATCTGGCCGGGGCTGCGAAGGAACGTGACAACCCGCTTGGCCGCTGGGGGAAGGCTGAACTCGGCGAAGGGCTCCGATTCGATGAAGTCCTGTAGGTATTCGGCGGACCGGACAATAGTGCCGAATGTGCGACCAAGTTCGGACTGCATTGCTCTCTCAGCGCGGCGCTCTAGCGTGGCCGGGGACGACGAACGAGCATTGAACACAACGTTCCCGCTGGAGAGCAACGTGCGAACGTCTGAGAAGCCTGCCGCCTCGAAGCAACGCTTGAGCGCCGGCATCTTGGCGTTCATCGGGCTGACTCCACGAAGGAAGGCGACATAGCGGGGCATGGGTGGCTGCGCGAGATGGTGGTGGGGTGCTGCCTAATGTAATGTCGACCGTGCGGTCTGCGGTGTAGTCAGATACACCGCAGCATGATTTTGGAGACCAATACGGCCAGAGCCCTTATGTAGTCTGAGCTTTTTCAAAATCGGCATGTCTGCTCCCTGCTAAATAGCCAGCCAAACCCTGCGGGTGGTAGACGCATTCTACCGACGAGGCATGCGCGGAGCCAGCAGCTCCGTCTTGCCGTGCGGTGTAGCCCGACGCATTTGCTGCGGGCGGGCACCGATATCCGCGCCGTTCAGGAGCTGCTGGGCCATAGCGACGTAAGCACCACCATGATTTACACCCATGTGCTCAAGGTGGCAGCGGGCGGCACGGCAAGCCCTTTGGATGCCTTGATGGCCTGAAACGCTATTCTTTTAGTAGCTATTGGCGACCGCCCCGCCTGGGCCAATAGCCGATTTCATTCCTCAATGCGCCCCGGCCGCCGCATCCGCGCTGCCCGCCCCGCCGTGGGTAGGCCGCGTCAGATACACCAGCGGAATCAGCAACAGGAACATCAGCGCCGACACATAGAACACATCGTTGGCCGCCAGCATGTAGGCCTGCTGATCGACCAGGCGATTGAGGGTGCCCAATGCCTGATCGGGCGTCAGGCCGGCGCTCGCCAAACCTGACAAGGCGCTGTTGGTGGCGGTGCTGCCCAGGTTGACGGCTTCGCTGAGGTTCGCGTGGTGCATGGCGGCACGGTCCTGCCAGATGGTAGTGGCAATCGAGGTGCCGAAAGAACCGGCCGTGATGCGCGCAAAGTTGGACAGGCCCGAGGCCGCGGGAATCTTCTCAGGCGAAATCCCCGACAGCGTGATGGTGACCAGGGGAATGAAGAAGCAGGCCATGGCCACCCCCTGGATGATGGTGGGGATCAGGATGGTGACGAGGTCCGCCTGGGTGTTGAAGTTGGAACGCATCCACAGCACCAGCGCAAACACGGCAAATGCCAGCGCGGCCAGGCGCCGGGGGTCCAGCCTGGCGATGTTCTTGCCCACCACGGGCGACAGCAGCAAGGCCATCAGCCCCACCGGCGCCAGCACCATGCCGGCCTGCGTGGCGGTGTAGCCCATGAATTGCTGCAGCCACAGCGGCAACAGCACCACGTTGCCGAAAAAGAGGCCGTAACCCACCGACAGCGCCAGCGCGCCGGCCCAGAAGTTGCGGCGCTTGAACAGGGTGAGATCGACCACCGGGTGCTCTTCGGTGAGCTCCCAGATCACAAAGGCAACCAGACCCACCAGCGCGACGATGCCCAACGCCACCACTTCACCGGAATGGAACCAGTCCAGCTCCTTGCCCTTGTCCAGCATGATCTGCAGCGCCCCCACCCAGATCACCAGCAGCGCCAGGCCGACCGAGTCGATGGGGAGCTTTTTGGTTTGGCTTTCCCGCTTGCGGAAGATGCCCCAGGTGATGAAGGCAGCGCCAAAGCCCACGGGGATGTTGATATAAAAAATCCAGGGCCAGGAAATGTTGTCGGTGATCCAGCCTCCCAGCAGCGGCCCCAACACCGGCGCGATCAGCGTGGTCATGGACCACAGCGCCATGGCCACGCCCGCCAGGGCCTTGGGGTAGCTCGACAGCAGCAGGGATTGCGACAGCGGAATCAGGGGCCCGGCGACCAGGCCCTGCAGCACGCGGAAGAAGATCAGCGTGGTCATGTTGGGCGCCAGGCCGCACAGCCACGAAGTCAGCACGAACAGCAGCACGCTGGCCGTGAACAGGCGCACCTGGCCAAAGCGCTGCGACAGCCAGCCGGTGAGCGGCACGGCAATCGCGTTGGCCACGCCAAAGCTGGTGATGACCCAGGTGCCCTGGTTCGGGCTCACGCCCAGGTCGCCGGCAATGGCCGGCAGGGAGACGTTGGCAATCGACGTGTCGAGCACGTTCATGAAGGTCGCCGCCGACAGCGCCAGCGTGCCCCACAGGCGGGCCGAACCCGTCAGCGGCGGCGGGTGGATGTAGCCAGAGGCGGATTCAGAGGCGGGTGCAGAAGCCATGGAAAACCTGGAAAAGATGAGCCGGAAAAACGAAGACGCTTCGCAACATGGCGCGCCTGCCTGATGCGCGCTGCTTACTGCGCCTGCGCAGCATGCTGCGGCACGCTGGGGCTGCTGGCCACCGACAGCGTGTGGCTGACGGCCGGACTGGATCCTTCATCGGCCGCCATGGCCGCGGGCCGCTGGGCCACTGCGCCTGCGCCGGCCTTGCTGGCTTTCTCGGCCTTTCCCACATTGGCGGCAATCACGCGCCGCACATCGTCGTTGGCCGCCTCATCCTGCACGCTATAGGTGTGGCTGTTTGCCAGCGCGGCCGCGCGCGGTGCATCGGCCAGGGTCTTGCCGTCCTTGTTGCTCACATCAACTTCAGCATCCATGGACAAGCCCACGCGCAGCGGGTTGGTTTCAAGCTGCCTGGCGTCCAGCGCAATGCGCACGGGCACACGCTGCACCACCTTGATCCAGTTGCCGGTGGCGTTTTGCGCCGGCAGCAGTGAAAACGCGGCACCGGTGCCGACACCGAGGCCGGCGACCGTGCCGGTGTATTCCACCTTCTTGCCATACAGGTCAGCCACCAGTTTGGCGGGCTGGCCAATGCGGATATTGCGCAACTGCACTTCCTTGAAGTTGGCATCGACCCAGACCTGATTCAGCGGAATGATGGACATCATGGGCGTGCCGGCTGCCACACGCTGGCCCAGCTGCACCGTGCGCTTGGCCACATAGCCATTGACCGGAGCCAGCAGGCCGGCGCGCTGCGTGGCCAGCCAGGCTTCGCGCACCTTGGCGGCCGCGACCAGCACGCTGGGGTGCTGCTCGATGCTGGTGCCTTCGGTCAGCGCCTGGTTGCTGCTGAGCTGCTCGCGCGCGGCGACCACGCCGGCGTTGGCCGCGGCCAGCGCGCTTCTGGCATTGGCCAGCTGCGTTTGCGCATGGTTGAGTTCTTCCTTGGACACCGCGCCGTTGCCGGTGAGCGACTGACGGCGGTTGAGATCATCGTTGGCGCGGGCAATCTCGCTCTGGGCCTTCACCACGTCGGCATCACGCAGTGCGATTTGTGCGGCCAGCGTGCCGTTGTTGGCGTACAGCGTGCGCACCTGGCGCACGGCCTGGGCCAGCGCCGCTTCGGCCTGCTCCAGCGCCACCTTGGCATCGGCCGGATCCAGCTGCACCAGCGGCTGGCCGGCTTTCACGAAGTCGGTGTCGTCCGCCATGATGGCCATGACGGTGCCGCCGATCTGCGGCGTGATCTGGATCACATTGCCTTGTACATAGGCGTTGTCGGTCGACTCGTAGTGGCTGGCCACAAGATACTCGTAAGCGGCCCAGCCCAGGCCAGCGATGACCACCACGGCGGCCAGCGCGGTCAGCGCCTTCTTGCGCCTGGGGTTGCCGGGGGCCTGCGGGTTGACGGTCAGGCCGGGCGTGCTGGAGTCAGGGGAATTGGAGGATTGAGTTGCGTTCATGATGCTGTGAGGGGTTGCTGATGTTCAGGAAGGCTGGGCTTGCTTGAGGGGCGCTGAAAGGGTTTTCAGTGGACCGCGCCACCGGTTTTTTGATCAAATGTGCCGTCAGCCCCGAAAGGCTGGGCGCCAGCAGCTACTATTTTCGTAGCACCTTGAGCCGCTGCGGCTTGCCCTGGGGTGTAACCACCGCCAAGTGCGCGGATCAGCGCCACCTGCGTGTCCAGGGCACGGCTTGCCAGGTCCACCGCCAGGCGGCGCTGGGCCAGCACGCTGGTTTCGGCGGTCAACACATTGAGGAAGTTGCCCAGGCCCGCCTGGTAGCGCTGCAGCGCAATCTCGTAAGCACTTTCTGCCGCGTCCTGAGCGGCACGCTGCTCGGCCTGCTGGCGGCCAATGGCTTGCGAGGATGCGACCTGGTCGGCCACATCGCGCACCGCGTCGATCACTGCGGCGTTGTAGCTTTCCACGGCGGCGTCCAGGTCGGCGGTTTTGCCGCGCAGGTTGGCGCGCAAGCGGCCCGCGTCAAAAATCGGCAGGCGCAAGGCTGGCCCCACGCCCCACTGCTGGCTGCCCGAATTCAGCAGCTGGCCCAGACCGATGCTGGAGAAGCCGGCAAAGGCGACCAGGTTGATGTTGGGGTAGAACTGCGTCTTGGCGTTGACCACATCCTTGGACGAGGCCTCGACGCGCCAGCGTGCGGCGGCAATGTCGGCGCGGCGGCCCAGCAGGTCGGCCGGAATGGTCGCCGTGATAGCTACATTTTTAATAGCATCTTGCGCTGATGGATTCTGGGCTACATCGCCATTGGGCTGCCCAATCAGGGCGCCCAGCGCGTTGCGCGTCAGCGCCATCTGCTCCTGCAGGGTTTCCAGCTGCAGGCGCGCCTCGGGCAGGCCGCCTTCGCTTTGGCGCAGCTCAAGGCGGGTGTCCAGGCCTGCGCTCACGCGGTCCTGCACCAGCTTGAGGGTTTCTTCGCGTTGCGCCAGGGTGCGGCGCGCCACGGCCACCTGCTCGTTCAGGCGTACCAGCTGAAAATAGGTGCGCGCCACGTTGCTGGCCAGCAGCACACGGGCGGCCTGGGCATCGGCTTCGGCCGCATTCGCGCTGCCCAGGGCGGCATCCAGGGCGGCGCGGTTTTTGCCGAAGAAATCGAGCTCCCAGCTGGCGTTGAGCTGGGCTGTGCCGCTGTCACGAATCGAGCCGGCCAGGGGTGGAGGCACGGCACCGTTGGCGGTGTAGCGCTGGCGCGTGAGGTCGAGTTGGCCGTTCAGTTGCGGCAAGGTGGCGGCATCGGCCGCTTCCGTCGCGGCCTGTGCGCGGGCCAGCCGCGCCTGCGCCAGTTTCAGGCTGGGGCTGGTTTCAAGGGCTTGGGCGATCAGGCGGTTGAGCTGCTCATCGCCGAAGTCGCGCCACCATTCGGCGGCCACCGGCACCTGCGCCTTGTCAGCCTCACCCGACGCGGCGGCACTCAGGCCCAGCGACGGCGCGTCGCGCAGGCTGGACTGCGGCGTGATGCCGGACATGTCGGCGCAACCGGTGATGCCGGTGGCCATCAGGCCCGCGGCCACCAGCCCGGCCGCGGCAACGAGGGCCATGCGAAAGGAGGCGCGCCACAGCGGCAAGGGTTGCTGGCTGCGCCCAGGCGCACTCAAGGGAAAGCCTGAAAAGGAGTTGGTTTTATCTGTCATTTTTCTTCCGCCGATGCTTGCAGGGTTTGCGCCGTTTCAAGAATGCGGCGCAGGTAGCTTTTAAGGATTTGCCATTCGTCGACCGAGAAGCCGGCCAGATGGGCGTTCTGGACGCGGCTGAGAATGGCCGGGATGCCTTGGGCCGCCGCACGCCCGGCGTCCGTCAGCTCCAGATTGACCACGCGCCGGTCTTCCGAAGAACGAACACGGCGGCACAGCTGCTTGGCCTCCAGGCGGTCAAGCAAGCGGGTCATGGAGCCGGCATCCAGGTCGCATTGGCGTGCCAGTTCGGCCACCGTTGAGGCCCGGCCCATGTAGAGCTTGAGCAGCGGCACCCATTGCGCGTTGGTCAGGCCGGTGGGCTCGAGTTCGCGCTCCACACCCTGGGCAATCAGGGCAATGATGCGGCGCATCAGGTAGCCGACGCTGTCATCCGGCTTGTAGCCTTCCGCACGGTAAAACTCGACCAGCGGACACGCGAGCGCGTCGATGAAGGGATTGGATTTGCTTTTTGAAGCCATGGGCGAATATTACTTGCTTAGACAAATATTGTCAAGGCTGTGTTTGCAAGGGCAATTTTTATGGCTAAACTCGCCGGATGGCCGCCTCAAACTCCTTATCGCCCTCTTCTGCGTCTGCCGCGCCCAAGGGCTCTCCCCGCTCCCTGTCGGGCCTGGCCCCCTTTCTGCGCCCCTACCGGGCGCGGATTGCACTGGCCGTGCTGTTCCTGGTGCTGGCGGCGGTGGCCACGCTGGTGTTTCCGCTGGCCTTGCGCAGCCTGATCGACGGCGGCCTGAGCGCGGCCGGCAAGGGCGAGCAGCTGATGGCGCTGCGCACCCACTTTTTCGAGCTGTTCGCCGTGGCGGCGGCGCTGGGGCTTTTTTCGGCCGGCCGCTTCTACATGGTCAGCTGGCTGGGCGAACGCGTGACCGCAGACCTGCGCAATGCGGTGTACTCGCATGTGCTGCGGCAAAGCCCGGAGTTTTTTGAAACCACGCAAACCGGCGAGGTGCTGAGCCGCCTGACCGGCGACACCACGCTGGTGCAGACCGTGGTCGGTTCGTCGCTGAGCATGGGCCTGCGCAATGCCGTGATGGGCGTGGGCGCCCTGGTCATGCTGGTCTACACCAACCCCTACCTGATGGTGCAGGTACTGGGCGTGCTGGTGCTGATCGTCGCGCCGTCGGTGTGGTTCGGGCGGCGCGTGCGCAAGCTCTCGCGCGCCAGCCAGGACAGGATGGCCGACTCCAGCGCGATTGCCGCCGAGGTGCTCAATGCGATTCCGGTGGTGCAGAGCTACACCGCCGAAGCCAGGGAAACCGCGCGCTTTGACCAGTCGACCAGCGACGCCTTCCATACCGCCGTGCGGCGCAGCAAGGCGCGCTCGGTGCTGGTGGCCTTCATCATCATCGCCACCTCGGCGGGACTGCTGTGGGGCCTGTACCAGGGCACGCAGGCGGTGATGCGCGGCGACATCACGGCCGGCCACCTGGGCCAGACCATCGTCTACGTGATCATTCTGGCCGGCGCCGCCGCCGTGCTCGGCGAGGTCTATGGCGACCTGCTGCGCGCCGCCGGCGCCACCGAACGGCTGATGGAACTGCTGGAAACCCGCTCACCTGTGATTTCACCTTCAAAACCGGCTCCAGCGCCTACCACGCAAGCGGGAAGCGCTATCAAATTTGATAACGTGACCTTTCACTACCCGTCCCGCCCGGCGCAAGCGGCGCTCAGCGACTTCAGCATGAACGTGGCGCCCGGCGAAACCGTGGCCATCGTGGGCCCCAGCGGCGCCGGCAAGAGCACGGTGTTCCAGCTGCTGCTGCGCTTTTACGATCCGACCTCGGGCCGCATCACGCTCGATGGCGTGGCGACCCGCGACATGGCCCTGGACGACCTGCGCCAGCACATCGGCATCGTGCCGCAGGATGCCGTCATTTTCTCCACCAGCGCACTGGAGAACATCCGCTACGGCAAACCCGGGGCCAGCGACGAAGAAACCAGGGCAGCGGCGCAGGCGGCGTTTGCGCATGAATTCATCAGCGCCCTGCCCGAGGGCTACGACACCTTCCTGGGCGAGCGCGGCGTGCGCCTCTCGGGCGGCCAGCGCCAGCGCATTGCGATTGCCCGCGCCATGCTGAAAAACGCCCCGCTGCTGCTGCTCGACGAAGCCACCAGCGCACTCGATGCCGAAAGCGAACGCATGGTGCAGGCGGCGCTGGAGTCGGCCATGAAGGGTCGCACCACGCTGGTGATTGCCCACCGGCTGGCCACGGTACAAAAAGCCGACCGCATCATCGTGCTGGACCACGGCCGCCTGGTGGAGCAAGGCAGCCATGCCGAGCTGGTGAACCGCGGCGGCGTGTATGCGCGGCTGGCGGCACTGCAGTTCAACGTCTGAGGCAAACCTTAACTATGCATTTTTTGCATGAAGCCACATGAAGCTGGCCTTGGACAGTTCAAGGCCACGCACCTAAGCTCCGGGGCTTGATTGTTCCCACAAGGAGTTTTTTCATGTCACAAACACCCTCCTCCGGCGCAGGCGTTGCCCCTGGAGCCCACCCCCTGCCCTCTTATTTGCAGGCCGACAACCTCGGCCCCTGGGGCAATTACCTGCAGCAGGTAGACCGCGTCATACCGCACCTGGGCAGCCTGGCGCGCTGGGCCGAAACGCTGAAGCGCCCCAAGCGCGTGCTGATTGTGGACGTGCCGATTCACATGGACAACGGCACCGTGGCGCACTTTGAAGGCTACCGCGTGCAGCACAACGTCTCGCGCGGCCCCGGCAAGGGTGGCGTGCGTTTTCACCAGGACGTGACGCTGTCTGAAGTGATGGCGCTGTCGGCCTGGATGTCGGTGAAAAACGCGGCGGTGAACGTACCTTACGGCGGTGCCAAGGGCGGCATCCGTGTCGACCCGAAAAAGCTGTCACGCGGCGAGCTCGAGCGCGTCACGCGCCGCTACACCAGCGAGATCGGCATCATCATCGGCCCCACCAAGGACATTCCGGCGCCCGACGTGAACACCAACGAGCAGATCATGGCCTGGATGATGGACACCTACTCGATGAACACCGGCTCCACCTCCACCGGTGTCGTCACCGGAAAACCGGTCGACCTGGGGGGCTCACTGGGCCGGCGCGAAGCCACCGGCCGCGGCGTCTTCACGGTAGGTGTTGAAGCGGCCAAACACATCGAACTGGATATCGCTACCTCCCGCGTGGCGGTACAGGGCTTCGGCAATGTGGGCGGCGTCGCCGGCAAACTGTTTGCCGAAGCCGGTGCCCGCGTGGTCGCCGTGCAGGACCACGGCGGCACGATTTACCGCGAAGCCGGGCTGGATGTGCCGGCCCTGCTCAGGCATGTGGCCGAGACCGGCAGCGTGGGCGGCTTTGCGCAAGCGGAGGTGATTGCCAATGAGCAGTTCTGGGACGTGGACTGCGACATCCTGATTCCCGCAGCGCTGGAGCAGCAAATCACCGCGGCCAATGCCGGGCGCATCAAGGCGCGCATGATTATTGAAGGCGCGAACGGGCCGACCACGCCCGAGGCCGACGACATCCTGCAGGAACGCAATGTGCTGGTGCTGCCCGACGTGATCGCCAATGCCGGCGGCGTCACCGTCAGCTACTTTGAATGGGTGCAGGATTTTTCCAGCTTCTTTTGGGATGAGGCCGAGATCAATGCGCGCCTGGTGCGCATCATGAAAGAGGCCTTCGCCAGCGTCTGGCAGGTCGCCCAGGACCACAAGGTCAGCCTGCGCACCGCCACATTTATCGTGGCCTGCAAGCGCATTCTGCACACGCGCGAACTGCGCGGCCTCTACCCTTGAACCCGCCCGGCCTGGCGTGCTGAACGCCAGGCCATCAGGCCTTATTCCATTTCCAATTCAATGCGGGATTAGGCGCACGCCCGCAGACAGTACTACAGCACGGCAAGGGCGTGCAACGACATACCGTGCTGAAGTGGAAATGGAATTACTGCAGGGTTTCCTTGAGGGCCGGAGGCAGGGGCAAGGGCATCACGTCGATACCCTCCTCCAGCAACGCCACCGTTTCGCGCGCGCTGGCCCGGCCGCGGATGTTGCGCGCCTCGGCGTCGCCGTAATGCATGCGGCGCGCCTCGTCGGCAAAGCGCTCCCCCACATCTTCGGTATTGGCCAGCACATGACGCAAGGCCTTGAGAAACGCGGCCTGCGCTTCAGGACCTGATGCCACGGGATGCTTCACCGCCGTTTCGCCACGAGTCGCAACGCCGTCGACGCCCGGCACCGCTGGCGTGGCGGCGGATGGCTGGTGCGCGCGCTCCGCGCGTGCCGCATCGGACGCCTGATGGGCCCCCAGGTTGAGCCGCGGCGCACTGGGCAGCTTTTGAATGCCTTTATCCGCACACATCGGGCATTCAATCAGGCCACGCGCCAGTTGACCCTGGAAATCATCTTCAGAGGCAAACCAGCCTTCAAACGAATGCTGCCGCGAACACTGGAGATTCAGGACTTTCATGACGGGATTATCGCCAGGCGGCTACCGGGCCGCAGGCTGCCAGTCCAGTGCCCATGTTCCCGACAACACGTTCTGCAACCACAACATGCCGGTCAGCGTTTTGGCATCGGTGACCTGGCCGTTGCCGCACCAGGCCAGCAATTCGGCAGGCGTGGCCGTGAACACGTCGAGGAACTCCCCCGCATCCAGCTGGCGCTCGCCCTGGGTCAGGCCGCGCGCAAACCAGACGTCAATGAATTCGGTCGAATAGGAAATCACCGGGTGCAGCACGCCTGCCCTGGCCCATTCGCGCGCGCTGTAGCCGGTTTCCTCCAGCAATTCGCGCTGCGCACAAGCCAGCGAAGGCTCGCCGGGGTCGAGCTTGCCGGCCGGGAATTCAATCATCACCGCTTGCACCGGATAGCGGTATTGGCGCTCCAGCACCAGCCGGCCGTCGTCCAGCAGGGCCACGATCATCACTGCGCCGGGGTGAACCACATATTCGCGCGTGGCATGGCTGCCATCCGGCAAACCCACCGTATCGCGCAGCACATGAAGGAAGTTCCCCTTCAGCAATTTTTCAGAGCCCACGCAGGTCTCGACCAGATGGGCGTCGGCCACGCCGTTCTCCCCGTCCAGAGCAAGCGCAGGCCTCATGTCCGGGGCTTGAACAGATAGCGGTAGGTAAAACCAGGAAAGGCAAAAGTCAGGAAGAGCGTGCCGGTGATGGCGTAAAACTCCCAACCCTGAGGCGCAATCTGCCCGAGGCGATGCTCAAGGTACAGCCCTAGCGCGCCGACCAGCAGATACCAGACGACCAGCTCCCCCAATCGCAGCGCCAGACTCTTAGGGGTCTTGAGCGCCACCACCGCGAAGAGGCGGTTGCTGATAAAGGGCAGATTGGCTGCCAGCAAGGCCAGCAACACCACCAGCCACACTGAAGCGGTCTGAGTCATGAGCGGGTCTTAGCTTCCCAGGGTCTTGACGATGCTGCTGATCGATTCCGCGCACAAGTTCATCAGGCCGCCAGGCACGATGCCCAGAATCAGGATGAGCGCGCCATTCATGGCCAACACGGCCTGGGCATCCGCCGGTGCCGAGATGGGCTGGGCATTGTGGCTATGGGGTGCATCAAAATACATCACCTTCACCACGCGCAGGTAGTAGAACGCGCCAACAAGCGACATGATCACCGCAAAAACGGCGAGCACGATGTAGCTGGTTTGCTGCGAAGAAATCAAGGCCTGCAACACAGACAGCTTGGCGTAGAAACCCACCAGTGGCGGCAAACCGGCCAGCGAGAACATGCTTATCGCCATGACACCGGCGTACAAGGGGCTGCGCTGATTGAGGCCGGCCAGGTCGGTGATCTCTTCGGACTCGTGCCCGGCACGCGCCAGCAGCAGGATGATGCCGAACGCGCCCAGCGTGGTGAGCACATAGGTCAAGGCATAGAACATGGCGGCGCCATAGGCCGACTCGGTATTGATCTGGTTGCCGTTGACCACACCGGCCAGCAGGCCAAGCAGCAGGAAACCCATTTGCGAAATCGTTGAAAACGCCAGCATGCGCTTGAGATTGGACTGGGCTATCGCGGCCAGATTGCCGACCAGCAGCGAGCCAATGGCCATCAAGGCCAGCATCTGCTGCCAGTCAATCGCCAGGGGCAGCAGGCCTTCCACCAAAAGGCGGATGCAGATGGCGAAAGCCGCCAGCTGCGGTGCGCCGCCGATCAGCAGGGTGATGGCCGTTGGGGCACCCTGGTAAACGTCGGGCAGCCACATATGGAAGGGCACAGCACCCAGCTTGAACGCCAGGCCGGCGACGATGAACACCAGGCCGAACACCAGCACCTGGTGCTTGACCTGACGGCTGGCAATGGCGTTGAACACCTCGTTGATGTCCAGAGAACCGGTCGCGCCGTACAGCATGGACAAACCATAAAGCAGGAAGCCAGAGGCCAGCGCACCGAGCACAAAGTACTTCATCGCCGCTTCCGTGGCGGTGGCGTTGTCACGGCGCAAGGCCACCAGTGCGTAACTGGACAGCGTCAGCAATTCCAGGCCCATGTAGAGGACAAGGAAGTTGTGACCCGAGATCATCACAAACATGCCCAGCAAGGAGAACAGGCCCAGGGTAAAGAACTCGCCACCGCGCAGCATGTCGCGGTCAGCCGCGTAAGGCCGGCCATACACCAGCGTGACCATCAGGGCGATGCTGGAAAAACACTTGAGCCAACTGCCCATGGGGTCCACGACCACCATGTTGCCAAAGCCATAGAAGGTCTGGCCGCCCAGCGCGTAGCGGGCTTCCAGAGCGGCCACCACGGCCAGCGTCAGCATGGTCAGCACATGGGTGCCGGTGCGGCGCGGTGTTTTTACGCCCAGGTCTGCGAGCGCAATCACGCAGGCCATCACCAAGAGGACGATCTCGGGGAAAACCGCGATCCAACTGAGTTTGTCAATCATCTGAATTCTTTGGATAGGTTGCGTCAGTTCAGTTTCGAGATGGCCACGTGCTTGAGCAGATCAGCCACCGAGCTGTCCATCACATCGGTAAACGGCTTTGGATAAATACCCATGTACAAAGTAGCAATGGCCAGCAAGGCCAGCGACAGGAATTCGCGGGCATTGATGTCTTTCAGCGCCTTGACGTCGTCATTGGCCACCGGCCCCAGGTAGACGCGCTTGTACATCCACAGGGTGTAAGAGGCGCCGAAGATCAGTGCCGTGGCGGCGGCCCCGCCGATCCAGAAATTGGACTTCACGGCCCCCAGAATCACCATCCACTCGCCCACAAAACCGGCCGTCGCCGGCAAGCCGCAGTTGGCCATGGCGAACAGCAGCGCAAACGCTGCAAACTTGGGCATGGTGTTGACCACGCCGCCGTAACTGGCGATTTCGCGTGAATGCACGCGGTCGTAAAGCACGCCGATGCACAGGAACATCGCGCCCGACACGAAGCCGTGGGCAATCATCTGGACGATACCGCCCGAGACGCCGAGGTCATTGAAGATAAAGAAACCCAGGGTGACAAAACCCATGTGCGCGACAGACGAATAAGCCACCAGCTTTTTCATGTCCTGCTGCACCAGGGCCACCAGCCCCACGTAGACCACCGCAATCAGCGACACGGCCGCCATCAACCACGCCCACTCATGCGCCGCATCGGGGGCGATCGGCATGGAGAAGCGCAGAAAGCCGTAAGCACCGAGCTTGAGCATGATGGCCGCCAGCACCGCCGAGCCGCCCGTCGGAGCCTCCACGTGAACGTCGGGCAACCAGGTGTGGACTGGCCACATCGGCACCTTGACGGCAAAGGCCGCAAAGAAGGCGAAGAACAGCAGCGTCTGCACCGTACTGCCCAGCGGCAGCTTGTGCCAGGTCAAGATATCAAAGCTGCCACCCGACTTGTTGTACAGGAAGATCAGCGCCACCAGCAGCAACAGCGAACCAAGCAGCGTGTACAGGAAGAACTTGAAGGCCGCGTAGATCTTGTTGGGGCCGCCCCAGATACCGATGATCAGGTACATCGGTATCAGCGTGGCCTCGAAGAACACGTAGAACAGAATCCCGTCCAGCGCCGCGAACACACCAATCATCAGGCCGCTGAGGATCAGGAAGGACGCCATGTACTGGTTGACGCGGGTCGTGATGGACTCCCAGCTGGCGATGATGACCACCACATTGATGAAGGCCGTCAGCAGCACGAACCAGAACGAAATGCCATCAACACCGAGGTGGTAGTTGACATTGAAACGCTGGATCCAGCTCGCTTTTTCGACGAACTGCATGGCCGAAGTACCCAGCTTGAAGCCGTCATACAAAGGCAAAGTCACCAGGAAACTGACGATCGCACCGATCAGGGCAATCCAGCGCACACTGCGTGCCTGCTCGTCCCGACCCAGCGCCAGTAGAACGACACCGAAAACAATCGGTGTCCAGATGGCAAGGCTCAACAAACCCATTCTTGTTCTTCCTTATTCTTATCGATTGAGCCAGACGAAGTACGTCATCAAAACGAAGACGCCCAGAATCATCCCGAAGGCATAGTGATAGATATAGCCCGACTGCAAGCGGCGGATCACGCTGGAGACCCAGCCCACCAGCTTCCAGGAGCCGTTGACGAACGCACCGTCGATCAGCGCCTCATCGCCGCCCTTCCACAGAGCCGTCCCCAGCAGGCGTGTACCACGGGCAATGACGTTTTCGTTGAACCAGTCGAAGTAGTACTTGTTCTCCAGCAGCGTGTGGATCGGCTGCACCTTGCGCTTGATGGCCGCAGGCAAGGCCGGGTTCACCAGGTACATGTAATACGACAGCACCACACCCGACAAGGCCAGCCAGAACGGCGCTGCCGTCAGGCCGTGAATCGCCATCTGGAGCGGGCCGTGGAAGACCTTGGCCATCTCTTCCATGGCGGGATGGTGCTCAAGACTGACGAAGATCACGTCCTTGAAGAAATCACCGTACAGCATGGGCTGAATCGTCATGAAGCCAATCACCACGGAAGGGATCGCCAGCAGGATCAGCGGAACCGTCACCACCCACGGCGACTCGTGCGGCGCATGGTGCTCGTCATGGTGATGATGCGGATCGGGTTCTTCGGCCGGGTCGTGGTCTGCAGCGCTGTGGTTCTGGTCATAGCGCTCCTTGCCGTGGAAGACCAGGAAGTACATGCGGAATGAATAGAAAGCCGTGACGAAGACACCGGCCAGCACGGCGAAGTGCGCGAAGCCGGCGCCCGGCAGGTGGCTCTCGGCCACCGCCTCGATGATGCTGTCCTTGGAATAGAAGCCGGCGAACAGAGGCGTTCCGATCAGCGCCAGCGAGCCCAGCAGCGACGTGATCCAGGTGATGGGCATGTATTTACGCACGCCGCCCATCCAGCGGATGTCCTGGTTGTGGTGCATGCCGATGATGACCGAACCAGCGCCCAGGAACAGCAGCGCCTTGAAGAAGGCATGCGTCATCAGATGGAATACAGCCACCGAGTAAGCCGACGCCCCCAGGGCCACCGTCATGTAGCCCAGTTGCGACAAGGTGGAATAGGCCACCACGCGCTTGATGTCGTTCTGGATGATGCCGAGAAAACCCATGAACAGCGCCGTGATGGCGCCGATCACCATGATGAAGCTCAGTGCGGTATCGCTGAGTTCAAACAGGGGCGACATGCGGGCCACCATGAAAATGCCTGCCGTCACCATGGTGGCGGCGTGAATCAGCGCGGAAATCGGCGTGGGGCCTTCCATAGAATCGGGCAGCCACACATGCAGGGGGAACTGGGCGGACTTGCCCATGGCACCGATAAACAGGCAAATGCAGATCACCGTGACCAGCATCCAGCCGGTGCCGGGGAAAGCCAGCTTGGCCAGTTCGTCAGCCTTGGCAAAGGCTTCGCCATAGTTGAGCGTGCCGGCATAAGCCGCGATCAGGCCAATGCCGAGTATGAAACCGAAGTCACCTACCCGGTTCACCAGGAAGGCCTTCATGTTGGCGAAAATGGCGGACGGCTTGTTGAACCAGAAACCGATCAGCAGATACGACACCAGGCCCACCGCCTCCCAGCCGAAAAACAGCTGCAGCATGTTGTTGCTCATCACCAGCATCAGCATGGAGAAGGTGAACAGCGAGATGTAGGCGAAGAAGCGGTTATAGCCCTCGTCTTCCTCCATGTAGCCGATGGTGTAGATGTGCACCATGAGCGACACAAAGCTCACCACGCACATCATCATGGCGGTCAGGCTGTCGACCAGGAAGCCGACTTCCATTTTCAGGCCGCCCACCGTCATCCAGGTGTAAATCGTTTCATTGAAGCGCGCACCATCGAGCGCAACGCTTTTGAGCGTCATGGCCGAAATGATGAAGGCCACCAGCACACCAAAAATTGTGAGGGTGTGCGACAGGCGGCGACCTATCCAGTTGCCGCCAAACGAGGTGCCGAGAATACCGGCAACCAGCGCCCCCACCAGGGGCGCCATCGGAACGGCCAGCAAGGCCGATGCAGAAAGGGTTTGACTCATTGTTTAACCGCCCGTAGGGCCGCCCCAAGGGCGGTTAGCGCCCCCTTGGGGGGCAGCGAATACATGAAGTGAAAAGCGTGGGGGCTCATTGTTTAACCCTGCAGCGTATTGAGTTCGTCGACGTTGATGCTGGCCTTGTTACGGAACAGCAGCACCAGGATGGCCAGCCCGATGGCGGACTCGGCAGCCGCAACGGTCAGGATGAAAAACACAAAGACCTGGCCCGCCATGTCGTTCAGGTAGTAGGAGAACGCCACAAAATTCATGTTGACGGCCAGCAGCATCAGCTCAATGGCCATCAGCAGCACGATCAGGTTCTTGCGGTTCAGAAAAATGCCGATGACCGACAGCGCAAACAGCATCGCGCCGAGGGAAAGAAAGTGTCCCAAAGTGAGCATCATGATTGTTTTTCCTCGGCGGCAGCCGGCACGGGCACCACAGGCGCAGCGACCACAGGCTTCATCTTGACCAGGCGAAGACGGTCAGCCGCCTTGACACGGACTTGTTCAGATGGATTCGTGTTTCTGGAATCCTTGCGCTGACGCAGCGTCATGGCAATGGCCGCAACCATGGCCACCAGCAAGATGACAGCCGCAATTTCCAGCGGATAGAGATATTCCGAATACAGCAGCTTGCCCAACTCTTTGGTATTGGACACCTGAGCCGCGAGTTGACCGGCCGCCGAAGAGGCCAGCTTGGGCGGCTCGCGAAACCCGCCCATCAAGACATAGGACATTTCCAGCGCAATGATGGCGCCCACCGTGCCGGCCAGCGGAAAATGCTTCCAGAAGCCCTTGCGCACGCTGTCCAGGTTGATGTCGAGCATCATCACCACAAACAGAAAGAGCACCATCACCGCGCCCACATAGACAAGCACCAGCGTGATGGCCAGAAATTCGGCTTTGAGCAATATCCAGACGGCGGCCGCCTGGAAAAATGCGAGCACAAGGTACAGCGCCGCATGCACCGGGTTGCGCGCCGTAATCACCCGGAATGCAGCAAAGAGCAGCACCGCGGCGAAGACATAGAAGAGACCTGTTTTAGCGTCCATATTGTTGTGGATTCTTTCTTGAGCCAGCTACTTGGGCGTGGGATTCAGCGGTATTTGGCATCGGCCGCCTTGTTGGCAGCAATTTCGGCTTCATAGCGGTCACCCACTGCGAGCAGCATCTCTTTGGTGAAATACAGGTCACCACGTTTTTCACCGTGGTACTCAAAAATGTGGGTCTCGACAACCGCGTCCACCGGGCAGGCCTCCTCGCAGAAGCCGCAAAAAATGCATTTGGTCAGATCGATGTCGTAACGCGAGGTGCGGCGGCTGCCGTCGTCCCGCACGTCGGACTCAATGGTGATGGCCAATGCCGGACACACCGCTTCGCAGAGCTTGCAGGCAATGCAGCGCTCTTCGCCGTTTTCATAACGGCGCAGCGCGTGCAGGCCGCGAAAACGCGGGCTCAGCGGGGTTTTCTCTTCGGGGAACTGGACCGTGATCTTGCGGCTGAACATGTACTTGCCGGTCAGGGCCATGCCCTTGAACAGCTCGGTGAGCATGAAGCTCGAAACAAAATCCTTGACGGAGGCTACGGCACTCATGATGATTTCCTGCGCAACTGAGTCATAGAAAGGCTGCTATTCAAGCAGGGGCCGCGGAACCGGCTTAGCCGGGCCGCAGGCGCAGCGGCCCCCTCGGGGGGCAGCGCATTACACGAAGTGAAAAGCGTGGGGGCCATCGTCATTTCCAGATGTTGTATGGGGTCTGCATCCAGGCCCCGACGACCACCAGCCAGACCAGGGTCACAGGTATGAAGATCTTCCAGCCCAGACGCATGATCTGGTCGTAACGGAAGCGTGGGAAGGTGGCGCGCACCCACAGGAACATCGTGACCACCACAAAGGTTTTTGCCGCCAGCCAGATCCAGCCCGGGATCCAGTTGAAAAAGGCGCTGTCGATCGGAGGCAGCCAGCCACCCAGGAACAGGATGACGCACAGGGTCGACACCAGAATCATGTTGGCGTACTCGGCCAGGAAGAACATGGCAAAGGCCATGCCCGAGTACTCGACCATGTGGCCGGCAACGATCTCGGACTCACCCTCGACCACGTCAAACGGATGGCGGTTGGTCTCGGCCAGGCCGGAGATGAAATACACCACAAAAATCGGCAGCAAGGGCAGCCAGTTCCATGACAGGAAATTCAGCCCTTGACTTGCAGCCATGCCTTTGCCCTGGCTCATGACGATGTCCGTCATGTTCAGGCTGCCTGCCACCATGAGCACCACCACCAGGCAAAAGCCCATGGCAATTTCATAGCTCACCATTTGTGCCGAGGCGCGCATGGCGCCCAGAAACGCATACTTGGAGTTGGAGGCCCAGCCCGCAATGATCACGCCATAGACTTCCATCGAAGTAATGGCCATCAAAAACAGCAAGCCGGCATTGATGTTGGCCAGCGCCACATCAGGACCAAAAGGAATGACGGCCCAGGCCGCCAGCGCCGGCATGATGGTCATGATGGGACCCAGCACAAACAAGCCCTTGCTGGCCGCCGTGGGCATGATGATTTCCTTGGTCAGCAGCTTGAGCGCATCGGCAATCGGCTGCAGCAAACCCAAAGGCCCCACGCGATTGGGGCCGAGACGGATCTGCGTAAAACCAATCGCCTTGCGTTCCCACAAGGTGAGGTAGGCCACGCAACCCATGAGCGGCAGCAGAACACAGACGATCTTGATGAGCGCCCAGAGCACGGGCCAGACTGTCGCGGGCCAGATGCCGCCCAGCAGACCCTGGCCGAAGCCGTAAATTCCGTCAATCATGCGCTGACTCCTTCAAGGCTGGCCGCCTGCCGCGCATCGGCCGTCAGCTGCAGCGATGTCGCGCGCCTGACCAGCCCGTCGAGTTGATAAATGCTGGCCACCGCAGGCACTTGGCCGACAGCATCGGCCGGCGTAAGGGTCGCCTGCATGGCGTCCATGCTGTTGTCCAGCCTGTCGGCCGGCACTTGCGCCGCGGCTGCGCCAGGGATCTGCTTGAGCACATCCTGTGCCGACTCAAAATCAAAACCGGGCAAATTCAGCAGATTGGCCAGCACGCGCAAGACTTTCCATGCCGGACGCGTTTCACCCAGCGGCTTGACGACGGCATGGAAGCTCTGGATGCGACCTTCGGCATTGACGAAGGTACCGGGGGTTTCGGTGAACGGCGCAATCGGCAACAGCACGTCGCTAAAGCCCATATTGGCCTTGAACGGGCTCAGCGTGACGACCATCTGGGCGGCGTTCAGCGACGCTTTGGCCCTGGCGCCTGCGGCCGAATCAAATTCCGGCTCGTTATTCAACAAGATGACGGCCTTCAGCCTGCCATCGAGCATTTGGCCGGCGTGCAGGCCTTGCGCACCCGGCAAGGCTCCCGCCAGTTGCGCACCCACGGTGTTCGCCGCTTCGGTCAGGTAGCCCACGGTCGCGCCGGTTTGCGAGGCTATCCAGTTGGCGAGTGCCAGCAGGGTAGACGCATTGGCATGGTGTGCGGCAGCATTGCCCAGCAGGATGGCTTTGCGCTCACCGCCCAGCAATGACAGTGCAATCGCCTTGGCGGCCTCGGTGGCCTGTCCCGGAGCCGGCGCAGACACACCCTTCTCTGCCGCCACCGCCGCAGCCACATCCGCCAGGGCTTGCGCCCAGGCATCCGGCGACACCAGCAGGGTGTTGGCAACTGGCATGGCCCAGGCGTCGGCAGCAGCCAGTTCCGCTATTGAATTAATAGCACTCAGCGCACAACCCTTGCGGACAGACTGCCGAATACGTTGTGCAAACAGGGGGTGATCCTTGCGCAGATTGGAGCCGACCACGAGCACGCGCTGCAATTCCGACAGCGAGGCAATGGAGGTGCCCAGCCAGCGCACAGAGGCCGAGTTCGCAAATTCAGCGTTGCGCAGGCGGTAATCGACGTTCTCGCTGCCCAGGCCGCGCATCAGGGCGGCAGCCAGGTACAGCTCTTCCAGCGTGCTGTGCGGGCTGGCCAGGGTACCGATGCTGGCCGCGCCGTGGTCAGCGCTGATCTGCTTCAGGCCATTGGCCACGTATTCAAGCGCGGTCTGCCAGTCAACCGTCTTCCACTCGCCGCCCTGCTTGAGCATGGGACTCAGCAGGCGTTCGTCGCTGTTCAGGGCTTCGTAGGAGAAGCGATCGCGGTCGGCAATCCAGCATTCGTTGACGTCTTCGTTTTCGAGCGGCACCACGCGCATGACCTTGTTGCTCTTGACCTGGACAATCAGGTTGGCGCCGGTCGAATCGTGCGGGCTGACGGACTTGCGGCGCGACAGCTCCCAGGTACGGGCGCTGTAGCGGAAGGGCTTGCTGGTCAGCGCGCCGACCGGGCAAATGTCGATCATGTTGCCCGACAGCTCGGAGTCCACCGACATGCCCACAAAGGTTTCAATTTCGGCGTGCTCACCGCGGTGCGACATGCCGAGCTCCATCACGCCGGCCACTTCCTGGCCAAAGCGCACGCAGCGTGTGCAGTGAATGCAGCGGCTCATCTCCTGCATGGAGATCAGCGGGCCCACATCCTTGTGGAACACCACGCGCTTTTCTTCTTCGTAGCGTGATTCGCTGCCGCCATAGCCCACGGCCAGATCCTGCAACTGGCACTCGCCGCCCTGGTCGCAGATCGGGCAGTCCAGCGGGTGATTGATCAGCAAAAACTCCATCACGCCCTGCTGGGCCTTGATGGCTTTGTCGCTCTTGGTGCGCACTATCATGCCCTGGGTCACCGGCGTCGCGCAGGCGGGCATGGGCTTGGGGGCCTTTTCCACATCCACCAGGCACATGCGGCAGTTTGCCGCAATGCTCAATTTCTTGTGGTAGCAGAAATGCGGAATGTAAGTGCCCGCCTTTTCAGCGGCATGCATCACTGTGCTGCCTTCGAGCACTTCCACCTTCTGGCCGTCGAGTTCTATTTCAACCATTGTGTTTTCTTTCCGCGGTCAGGCCTGTGCGACGGCTGGGGAGCTCGCAGCCTGCGATGCGTCGGGTTTGATCATGGCTTCAAACTCATGACGGAAATGCTTGATCATGGCGCGCACCGGCATGGCGGCGGCATCGCCCAAGGCGCAAATGGTGCGCCCCTGGATGTTGTCGGCCACGGAGTTGAGCAGGTCCATGTCGCTCGAACGGCCCTGTCCGGTGTGGATGCGCTCCACAACGCGCCACAGCCAGCCCGTGCCTTCACGGCAAGGCGTGCATTGGCCGCAGGACTCGTGCATGTAGAAGTAGGACAAGCGCTTGAGCGACTCAACCATGCAACGGCTGTCGTCCATCACGATCACCGCGCCCGAGCCCAGCATGGAGCCGGCCTTGGCGATCGAGTCGTAATCCATGGTGCATTCCATCATGATGGACGCAGGCAGCACCGGGGCAGAGGAGCCACCGGGAATCACGGCCTTGAGCGTGCGGCCCTTGCGCACGCCGCCCGCGAGCTCCAGCAGCTTGGCAAACGGCGTGCCCATGGGCACTTCATAATTGCCGGGCAATTCCACATCGCCGGACACCGAGTAAATCTTGGTGCCGCCATTGTTGGGCTTGCCGCATTCCAGATAGGCCTGGCCACCGTTGCGGATGATCCAGGGCACGGCCGCGAAGGTTTCGGTGTTGTTGATCGTGGTCGGCTTGCCGTACAGGCCAAAGCTGGCGGGGAATGGCGGCTTGAAGCGTGGCTGGCCTTTTTTGCCTTCCAGTGATTCCAGCAAGGCGGTTTCTTCGCCGCAGATGTAGGCGCCGAAACCATGCGACGCATGCAGCTCGAAATTGAAACTGCTGCCGAGAATGCCCTGGCCGATCAGGCCCGCGGCGCGCGCCTCGGCGAGCGCTTCTTCAAAGCGCTGGTAAGTCGCAAAGATTTCGCCGTGAATGTAGTTGTAGCCGGCGCTGATGCCCATCGCGTAGGCGGCAATCGCCATGCCTTCGATCACGCTGTGCGGGTTGTACTGCATGATGTCGCGGTCTTTGCAGGTACCCGGCTCGCCTTCGTCGGAATTGCAGACCAGGTATTTCTGGCCCGGGAACTGGCGCGGCATGAAACTCCACTTCAGCCCGGTCGGGAAACCCGCGCCGCCACGGCCGCGCAAGCCGCCGGTCTTGACCTCGGCAATCACCTGGTCAGGCGTCAGGCCTGCGCCGCCATCCTGCCCCAGGATTTTGCGCAAGGCCTGGTAGCCGCCGCGCGCCTCGTAGTCCTTGAGTCGCCAGTTGCTGCCGTTGAGGTCGGCAAGAATCTGCGGATTGATGTGCCGGCCATGAAAGCAGGTCTGCACGCCGGTGGCCGCAAATTGCGACAACACGCTTTGTGCTGCCGCCTGGTTATTTGAGCTGGATGCGAGCGTCATAAGACTTTAGCCTCGGCAGATTTGAGACCATCGATGAGCTGGTCCAGTTTTTCATTGTTCATGAAGCTGCACATCGTGACGTCGTTGACCAGCATCACGGGAGAGTCCGCGCAGGCGCCCAGGCACTCGGACTGCTGCAAGGTGAAAAGGCCATCGGCCGTGGTCTCGCCCATGGCGATGCCCAGTTTATGCTCCAGATGCTTGAGCGCCTTGGCGCCATCGCGCAACTGGCAGGGCAAGTTGGTGCAGACGTTGAGCTTGTACTTGCCCACCGGCCGCTGGTTGTACATGTTGTAGAAGGTGGTGACTTCATGCACGGCAATCGGCGCCATGCCCAGATAGTCGGCCACCAGCTTTTCGCTCTCGGCGCTCACGAAGCCCTGTTCCTGCTGCACGATGGCGAGGCAAGCCATCACGGCCGACTGCTTCTGGTCCGCAGGGTATTTGGCGACTTCGCGGTCAAAACGCGCTTTGGTTGGTTCAGAAATCATGGGGGAAGTCATGGGATTTAGCGGTCAATTTCACCGAACACAATGTCCATGGTGCCGATCACGGCAACGGCATCGGCGATCATGTGGCCGCGCGACATTTCATCCATGGCGGCCAGATGCGGAAAGCCTGGCGGACGAATCTTCAGGCGGTAAGGCTTGTTCGCGCCATCGCTGACGATGTAAATGCCGAACTCGCCCTTGGGATGCTCGACCGCCGCATAGGCTTCGCCCTCGGGCACATGGAAACCTTCGGTGAAGAGCTTGAAATGGTGAATCAGCTCTTCCATGTTGGACTTCATGGATTCGCGATCGGGTGCGGCAACCTTGTGGTTGCTGGTGATCACCGGGCCGGGATTGACGCGCAGCCAGTCCACGCATTGCCTGATGATGCGGTTGGCCTGGCGCATCTCCTCGACGCGGACCAGATAGCGGTCATAGCAGTCGCCGGTCTTGCCGATCGGGATGTCAAAATCCATGTGCGCATACACGTCATAGGGCTGCTGCTTGCGCAAGTCCCAAGCCACGCCGGAACCGCGCAGCATGGCGCCGGTGAAGCCGAGGTTCAGGGCGCGCTCGGGCGGCACCACACCCACACCGACCGTGCGCTGTTTCCAGATGCGGTTGTCGGTCAGCAGGGTTTCGTATTCGTCAACGAGCTTGGGAAAGCGGGTCACGAAATCATCGATGAAATCAAGCAGTGAACCCTGGCGGTTTTCATTCAGCGCCTCAATCGCCTTGGCGTTCTTGATCTTGCTGACCTTGTACTGCGGCATGCTGTCCGGCAGGTCGCGGTAGACGCCGCCCGGCCGGAAATACGCCGCATGCATGCGTGCGCCGGAGACGGCTTCGTACATGTCAAACAGGGTTTCGCGCTCGCGGAAGCAGTAAATCAGGATATTCATCGCGCCGCAGTCAAGACCATGCGCGCCAAGCCACAGCAGGTGATTGAGCAGACGCGTGATTTCCGCATACATCACGCGGATGTATTGCGCACGAATAGGAACGTCGACACCCAGCAGCTTCTCGATGGCCAGACAGTACGCATGCTCGTTGGACATCATCGACACGTAGTCGAGCCGGTCCATGTAGGGCAGCGACTGGATATAGGTTTTGCTTTCGGCCAGTTTTTCGGTGGCGCGGTGCAGCAGACCGATGTGCGGATCGGCGCGCTGGATCACCTCGCCGTCGAGTTCCAGCACCAGGCGCAGAACGCCATGCGCGGCAGGATGCTGCGGTCCAAAGTTGAGCGTGTAGTTTTTGATTTCAGCCATGTCGTATCTCTTGCCGGTGTACTTGTCGGTACGGCTTATTGAAGGCCACCGTAGTTGTCCTCGCGGATCACGCGCGGCGTGATCTCACGGGGCTCGATGGTGACCGGCTGGTAAATCACGCGCTTTTGCTCGGGGTCGTAACGCATTTCCACATGGCCCGTGGTCGGGAAGTCCTTGCGGAAAGGATGGCCGATGAAACCGTAATCGGTCAGGATCCGGCGCAGGTCGTTGTGCCCTTCAAAGACGATGCCGTAGAGGTCAAAGGCTTCACGCTCAAACCAGTTCGCGGAATTCCAGATGCCATTGACCGAATCAATGACAGGAAAATCGTCATCAAGGCAAAACACCTTGAGGCGTACGCGCTGATTCAGGCTGACCGAGAGCAAGTGCGAGACAACGCAGTAGCGCAAGCCGTCGTACCGGCCGTCCTTGTACTCGGAATAGTCCACACCGCAAAGGTCAATCAGCTGCTCGAACTGGCAGCCTGCCGCATCACGCAGCAGGGTTGCCGCAGCCAGGTAATCGGCCGCGGCCACGGTCACCGTGACTTCACCGAGCGCGATCTGCACATTTTTGACCTTGGCGCCAAGCACTGCGGCCAGGGTATCGCCAAGTTGCCGGGCGGAAGCCGGCGAGGAAGAGGAAGAGGACTGCATCAGGCCCTCGCAATCGTGTTGGTGCGGCGAATTTTTTGCTGCAGCTGGATGATCCCGTACAGCAGCGCCTCGGCGGTAGGCGGACAACCCGGCACATACACATCCACCGGCACGATGCGGTCGCAACCGCGCACCACGGAATAACTGTAGTGGTAATACCCGCCGCCGTTGGCGCACGAGCCCATGGACAAAACCCAGCGCGGCTCGGCCATCTGGTCGTAGACCTTGCGCAGGGCCGGCCCCATCTTGTTGCACAGCGTGCCGGCGACGATCATCAAATCAGACTGGCGCGGGCTGGGGCGAAACAGCATGCCGAAGCGGTCGATGTCGTATCGCGCCGCGCCGGCGTGCATCATCTCAACCGCGCAGCAAGCCAGACCGAAGGTCATGGGCCAGAGCGAGCCAGTCTTGGCCCAGTTGACCACCGAGTCATAGCTCGTGGTCATGAAGCCTTCGTTGAAAACACCTTCAAGTGACATACCCGTACCTTTTTGGCAAAAACCCTAGCGGGTCTTTTTCATTCCCAGTCCAGCGCACCTTTTTTCCACTCGTAGACAAAGCCCACGACCAGAATGGCCAGAAAAATCATGACTGACCAGAAACCCACCGGACCGATTTCCTTGAGCACAACCGCCCAGGGAAAAAGAAACGCGATTTCAAGGTCGAAAAGAATAAAGAGGATGGCGACCAGGTAGTAACGCACATCGAACTTCATGCGGGCGTCTTCGAAGGCCTCGAAGCCGCACTCGTAAGGGGAATTTTTTTCAGCGTCGGGACGATGGGGGCCCAGCAAACGGCCCAGCACCTGCGGCGCAACACCGACACCCACGCCGACCAGAATAAACAGGAAAACAGGGAGGTATTGATCGAGGTTCATCGTGGATTCAACTTCTGGACAGCGGCCTGCGCAGTTGTTTGCGCAGCCTGTACAGCTTACCGTTTGAACCGACAGCATCGCCGGAGCGGTGCTGCCGATGCTTTTATCTGGTGCGGACGGCGAGACTCGAACTCGCACAGCTTTCGCCACTACCCCCTCAAGATAGCGTGTCTACCAATTTCACCACGTCCGCGGTTTTTATTCAGCTGCCCGGATGGCATGAGGAAACTTTGCAGTTTTTGGCTTTCCGGACAGTCTTAGAGTTTACCCTGAAATCCGCCCACTCCCACTGGAAGCGACGGCTTTATCAGCTTATTTCGTAGGAATTTGCCCGGCGCCCGACGCAGCGGGTGCGGGTGGCGCAGGAACTGCAGCACTGGACGTTGCCGGTGCGCTGGTTCCGGGGATTTGAGCCGCGCCGGAAGCCGCGCTCGCGGCTGCTCCAGGAACAGGCGCCGTCACGGCCGCCCCCTCCAGAACACTGGAGCCGGTGCGCGGCTGCGCATTGCCGAAGTAAGCCAGCATCAGGGTGCAGGCGAAAAACAGCGCCGCCAGAATGCCGGTGGTGCGCGACAGGAAGTTGGCGCTGCCACTGGCGCCAAACAGGCTGCCCGAGCTGCCGCTGCCAAACGCTGCGCCCATGTCGGCGCCTTTGCCGTGCTGCACCAGGATCAGGCCAATCATGCCCAGCGCCGCCAGCATTTGCACTGCGAGAATAACGGTCAATACAACGTTCATACTTACTCCTAATTTAATAGCGTACTGCGCCCGTCACACCTGGGCTGCAGCAATAATCTTTAAAAAATCCGGGGCATTGAGCGAGGCGCCGCCAATCAGGCCGCCGTCAATGTCGGGCTGGGCCAGCAGCGTTGCCGCATTGGCCGCATTCATGCTGCCACCGTAGAGGATTTTCACACGCGCCGACTGATCGGTCGCGGCTTTGAGCTGGGCCCGCAGCACGGCATGCACGGCCTGCGCTTCTTCAGGCGAGGCAGTCTTGCCGGTACCTATGGCCCACACCGGTTCGTAGGCCACCACGATCTCACTGATGCAGTGCCCGTTGGCGTGAATCACGGCGGCCAGCTGGCGCTTGACCACTTCTTCGGTGTGTCCGGCTTCACGCTCGGCCAATGTCTCACCAACGCAGACGATGGGCGTGATGCCGGCCGCCAGCGCGGCCCTGGCCTTCTCGGCCACCAGCGCATCGGTCTCGAAGTGGTACTGGCGGCGCTCGGAGTGGCCGACAATCGCGTAACGGCAAGCGAAGTCCTTGAGCATGCCGGCACTGACCTCGCCCGTGTAGGCACCCGAGGCTTGCGCCGACACATCCTGCGCGCCCACGCCAACGGTTGACAGTGCGGGCTGGACGGATTTCAGCGCCTGTACTTGCGCCAGGTAAGGCGCAGGCACGCACACGGCAATGTCGCAAGACGGCTTGTTGGCAGCCAGCCCCTGCGCCAACGCGCCCAGCAGGGCCTCGTTGGCCGCCAGGCTGCCATTCATCTTCCAGTTGCCTGCAATCAGCTTCTTCATCTTGCCTGCCATTACCAGGTTAAAACGATTTTGCCGACATGCTGGTTGGACTCCATCAGCGTGTGGGCCTGGGCCGCATCGGCGGCCGCAAAAGTGCTGTGGATCACGGGCTTGATGGCACCGCTGGCCAACAGTGGCCAGACTTTATCCTTGAGCGCCCTGGCAATGGCGGTCTTGAATTCGAGCGAGCGCGGACGCAGGGTTGAACCGGTCACGGTCAGGCGCTTGCGCAGCACCAGGCCGGCGTTGATTTCGGCCTTGACGCCGCCCTGCACCGCGATGATCACGAGACGGCCGTCTTCGGCCAGGCTCTCGACTTCACGCGCCACGTAGCTGCCGGCGACCATGTCCAGAATGACATCGACGCCGCGGCCATTCGTCAGCTTTTTGACTTCTTCCGCAAAGTCGGAGGTCTTGTAGTTGATCGCATGGTCGGCGCCCAGGCCCACGCAGGCGGCGCACTTGTCGTCGCTGCCTGCCGTCACCAGCACCGTGGCGCCCAGCGCCTTGGCCATCTGGATGGCGGTTACGCCGATACCGCTGGAGCCGCCCTGGATCAGCAGGGTTTCGCCGGCTTGCAGGCGGGCCCGTTCAAAGACATTGCTCCAGACGGTGAAGAAAGTTTCCGGCAGCGAAGCCGCTTCCACATCGCTCAGGCCGGCCGGCACCGGCAGGCATTGGCCGACGGGCGCCACGCACAGCTCGGCATAGCCACCGCCAGCCACCAGGGCGCACACGCGGTCGCCAATCTTGAAGCCGGCCGCCGCCATGGCCTGAGCATCGCCGGACACGATTTCGCCCGCCACCTCAAGGCCGGGGATGTCGGACGCGCCGGGCGGCACCGGGTAGTTGCCCGTGCGCTGCAGCACATCCGGCCGGTTCACGCCGCTGGCGCTCACGCGGATCAGCACCTCGCCAGCACCAGCAAGCGGCGCGGGACGGGCACCCAGGCGCAGCACGTCGGGCGCGCCATAGGAGGTAATTTCAACGGTTCTCATGGGTTTCCAGATAATTTGTGCCGCCAGCACCCGCTATTCGGGCGTCGGCAGCTACAAAATAAATAGCAGAGAGGATCAGCCCCGGTCCTGGTCCTGGGCCGGGCGGTCCAGCAAGGCCTTCATGGACAGCTTGACGCGGCCCTTTTCGTCGGTTTCCAGAACCTTGACCTTGACGATCTGGCCTTCGCTCAGGTAGTCGGTGACCTTCTCCACGCGCTCGTGGGCGATCTGGCTGATGTGCAGCAGGCCGTCCTTGCCGGGCAGCAGGTTGACCAGTGCACCGAAGTCCAGGATCTTGGTGATGGCGCCTTCGTAGACCTTGCCGATTTCGACTTCGGCGGTGATCTCGGCGATGCGGCGCTTGGCCTCGTCCGCCTTGGCGCTGTCAGTGGAGGCGATGGTGATGGTGCCGTCTTCCTCGATGTTGATCTGGGTGCCGGTTTCTTCGGTCAGCGCGCGGATCACGGCGCCGCCCTTGCCGATCACGTCGCGGATCTTCTCGGGGTTGATCTTCATCACGTAGAGGCGCGGTGCGAAGTCGGACACTTCGGCCTTGGCTTCGCCCATGGCTTCCTGCATCTTGCCCAGGATGTGCATGCGGGCTTCCTTGGCCTGGGCCAGCGCGACCTGCATGATTTCCTTGGTGATGCCCTGGATCTTGATGTCCATCTGCAGCGCGGTGATACCGAAGGTTGTGCCGGCGACCTTGAAATCCATGTCGCCCAGGTGATCTTCGTCACCCAGGATGTCGGTCAGCACGGCGAAGCGGTTGTCTTCCTTGATCAGGCCCATGGCGATGCCGGCCACGTGGGCCTTCATGGGCACGCCGGCGTCCATCAGCGACAGGCAGCCGCCGCAGACCGAAGCCATCGACGAGGAGCCGTTGGACTCGGTGATCTCGCTGACCACGCGCATGGTGTAGGGGAATTCTTCCTTGCTGGGCAGCACGGCGACCAGGGCGCGCTTCGCAAGCCGCCCATGACCAATCTCGCGGCGTTTCGGGCTGCCGACACGGCCGGTTTCGCCGGTGGCGAACGGAGGCATGTTGTAGTGCAGCATGAAGCGGTCTTCGTAGTCGCCGGACAGCGCGTCGATGCGCTGCGCGTCGCGCTCGGTGCCCAGCGTGGTCACGACCAGCGCCTGGGTTTCGCCGCGCGTGAACAGGGCCGAGCCGTGGGTGCGCGGCAGCACGCTGTTGCGGATTTCGATGGCGCGCACGGTGCGCGTGTCGCGGCCGTCGATGCGGGGCTCGCCGGCCAGGATCTGGCTGCGCACGATCTTGGCTTCGATGTCGAACAGCATGCCGTCAACGGCGACGCTGTCGAATTCAACGCCTTCGGCCTTCAGGCCCGCCTTGGTCCAGGTCGTCACTTCGCGCGTGGCGTGGGTGCGAGCCTGCTTGTTGCGGATCTGGTAAGCAGCGCGCAGCTTTTCTTCGGCCAGCGCGCCGACCTTGGCGATCAGCACTTCGTCTTTGGGAGGAGCACGCCAATCCCAGACAGGCTTGCCGGCATCGCGCACGAGTTCATGGATCGCGTTGATCGCGATATTGCCCTGCTCATGGCCGAACACCACGGCGCCCAGCATGATTTCTTCGGACAGTTGCTGGGCTTCGGACTCGACCATCAGCACGGCGGCTTCGGTACCGGCCACGACCAGGTCCATCTTGGAGTCTTTGAGCTGGGTCTTGCCGGGGTTCAGCACGTACTGGCCGTCAATGTAGGCCACGCGGGCGGCGCCGATCGGGCCGTTGAACGGGATGCCGGAAATCGCCAGCGCGGCGCTGGAGGCGATCAGCGCGGGAATGTCGCCTTCGACTTCAGGGTTCAGCGACAGCACATGGATCACAACCTGCACTTCGTTGAAGAAGCCTTCGGGAAACAGCGGGCGGATCGGGCGGTCGATCAGGCGCGAGGTCAGCGTTTCGAATTCGCTGGGGCGGCCTTCGCGCTTGAAGAAGCTGCCGGGAATGCGGCCGGCGGCATAGGTTTTTTCCAGGTAGTCAACGGTCAGCGGAAAGAAGTCCTGGCCGGGCTTGGCATCGGTCTTGGCGACCACGGTGGCCAGCACCACGGTGCCGTCCATGTCAACGACGACGGCGCCGCTGGACTGGCGTGCGATTTCGCCGGTTTCCATGGTGACCTTGTGCTGGCCCCACTGGAAGGATTTGGTGACTTTATTGAAAATGCTCATGTTCTTTTCTCCACTAAATTCACGCGCTTGAGGCAGCGCGGGAGGCCCGGAGTGACAGCTGGCTGAACACGATGCCATTCCACAAAACGCCTGATTTTCAGGGCTTTTCTTGTGGAATGACACAGCGCGTGCTCGTTTTGCCTTGCTCCGAAGTAAAAAACGCCTGAGCTAGTGAACTAACTCAGGCGCTTCCTGTTGGGTTTATCGCTTACTTACGCAGGCCAAGCTTGGCAATCAGGGCAACATAACGGCTTGCGTCCTTGGACTTCAGGTAGTCCAGCAGCTTGCGGCGACGGCTCACCATGCGCAGCAGGCCGCGACGGCCGTGGTGGTCTTTGGCGTTGGCCTTGAAATGGGGGGTCAGTTCGTTGATGCGGCCGGTCAGCAGCGCCACTTGAACTTCAGGACTGCCGGTATCGTTGGCAGCGCGGGCGTTGTCCTTGACAATCTCGGCCTTGATTGATTTTGCAATCATGTATTTTCCTCTTGCACTGTGTGCACTTGCGAGCGAAGCAGTGTTCCCACTATTGGGACTTGACCGCTTTCGTCGTGTTCTCCGCCTTGAGCCGGCTACTTTTTCAAGCAGCCCCGCTAAACGCAGAGCCTTGGATTATAGCCCAGGGCCTGTTCACCCTAAAACGGGCGTGCGTTTTAGGGTGAACAGGCCCTAAGCCAATGTTTCAGCCTATCCACACCCTGCCCCAGCCTGGCGACATCCCGGCTGGCGAAACACCAGCGCAGCCAGCCCTGGGCCTCTGGGCCGGGATTCACCATGAAGGCATTGCCGGGCGCCAGCCCCAGCCCGGCCTCCGCCACCAGCCGCTTGGCGGTCTCCAGCGAGTCGGCAAAACGGCTTTGGTCTGCCAGCCGGAAAAAGGCGTACATCCCCCCTTTGGCCGGCGCCACCTCCACGCCCGGCACCGCCTGCAGCAGCGGCACCAGCGTGTCGCGGCAGGTTTTGAGGTGCGCCACCAGCTGCGGCGTGACATCGCCGGTTCCCTGCAGGGCCGCCAGGCCGGCCCGCTGGATAAACACCGGCGCGCAGGAGGTGTTGAACTCGACCAGCTTGCCCATGTGCGGCGTCATGGCCGGCGGCATGACCAGCCAGCCCAGGCGCCAGCCGGTCATCAAAAAGCTCTTGGAAAAACTGTGCACCACCACCAGACGGTCTTGCGGCGCGGCAATATCCAGAAAACTCGGCGCGCAGCCGTTCGGCGTCTTTTCGAAATAAAGACGCTCATAGACCTCATCCGCCAGAATCCAGGTGCCGGTGCTGCGGCAGTGCGCCAGGATGGCTTCCTGCTCGGCCCGGCTCAAGGTCCAGCCGGTCGGGTTGTTGGGCGCGTTGACGATCAGCAGTTTGGTTTGGGGCGTGATCGCGGCCAGCAGTTCCGTCATGTCGAGCTGCCATTGACCGGCCACCGGCTTGAGGCTCACGCACTTCACATCGGCGCCCATGATGGCGGGCTGCGCCGTGAGGTTGGGCCAGACCGGTGTCACGGCCACCACTTCGTCGCCGGCGTTCACCAGGGCCTGCACGGCGAGCATCAGGGCATTCACGCCGCCCGAGGTGATGGCGATGCGATCGGCGCCAATGGGCGCAGCGCCCGGGCAGCGCAGGGACGTCGCATACCGGGCGATCGCCTCGCGCAATTCCGGCAAACCGAGGTTGTGCGCGTAAAAAGTCTCGCCCTGCTGCAGGGACGCAATGGCCGCCTCGCGGATGAAGGCCGGCGTGACCTCATCGCTCTCGCCAAACCAGAACTTGAGCACATCGCTGCGCCCCATGCCGGCATTGGCCACCTGGCGAATCATCGACTCCTCAAGATTCAAAACTGCCTGCCTCATGTGCGCCTTTCAATTTTTACGGTATTACCTGGAGGGACCCGCGGTTTCAGCAAGTTTAGGGCCGCACCATCTTGCAGCTGTATGGCTGCTCGGCACGCTCGGCCGCAATCGTCTTGATCACACGAAAACCGTAGCCCGAGCCCTCGACATCAAACTTCACACCGGGCGCGCCCTGCTTGCCCATCATCGCCACCTGCAGCGGCTGCTGGAACTGGTGATCGGCGGCCCGCATCGCGCCCTGATAGCCCGAAAACTTCACCGTGGCCCGCTCCATCTGGGCCGCCACGGCAGCGGCATCCGTCGCGCCGGCCTTCTCCAGGCTTTGGGCCAGGGCTTCGATCATCATCTGCATGCGCATGTGCACATAGTCGTCCTCCGGCCTGGGAAAGCGCTGGCGGAAAGACCGGTAGAAGGCTTCCGCTTGAGCCCCCGGGGCATTCGGAAACCAGTCGGCCACCGCGATCACCTTGCCCACGCCAGCATCGCCCAGCGCGGCCGGCACGCCCAGCGCATTGCCGTAAAAGGTGTAGAACTTGCCTTCGTAGCCGACCTCTTTCGCCGCCTTGATGAGCAGCGTCAGGTCGTTGCCCCAGTTGCCCGTCAGCACGGCCTGCGCGCCGCTGCTCTTGATCTTGACGGCGTAGGGAATGAAGTCCTTCACGCGCCCGAGCGCGTGCAGCTCGTCGCCCACGATCTGCACGTCGGGGCGCTGCGCGCCCAGCTGCTGGCGCGCCTCGCGCAGCACCGCCTGGCCAAAGCTGTAATCCTGGCCGATCAGGTAGACGCGCTTGAGCGCCTTGTCGTCCTTGAGCACATCCATCAGGGCGGCCATGCGCATGTCGGCATGGGCGTCAAAGCGGAAATGCCAGTAGCTGCATTTCTCATTCGTCAGGCTGGGATCGACCGCCGAATAATTCAGGAACAGCACGCGCTTGCCCGGCTCGCGCTGGTTGTGTTTGTTGATGGCATCAATCAGCGCCGCGGCAACGGCCGATGAGTTGCCTTGCGCAATGATGCTCACGCCGTCGTCAATCGCCGAGCGCAAGGCCGCCAGCGACTCTTCGTTCTGGCCCTTGTTGTCGTAGCGCTCCACCACCAGCATGCGCGAACCGTTGGCCAGCTTGACGCCGCCGCGCGCATTGACACGCTCGGTCGCCCACACCAGGTTGCGAAAGACGGCTTCGCCGGTGTTGGCAAAGGAGCCGGACAGGCTTTCAATCAGCGCAATCCGCAGAGGCGGCAGGGAGGCCGGCGGGGTGGCCGGCTGCGCCTGGGCCAGCAGCGAAACGCCGAGACATAGGGCCGCAGCGACCCGTTTCAAGAGTTTTTGCATAAAAAAATAGATCCGGTTCTCAGCTTGAATAAGTCGGTGACATGCCTAGTTGAAGAGCATGCGGCAGTCATGGTGAACGCCGCGCAGTGCAAGGGGAATCCTCTAAGCACTTCATCCAAAGGAGTCCACATGTTTTACACCCTCGCGCCCCGTTCCAGCCACACGTTTAACCGCAACTTCTCGCCCGCGGCAGGTCACGGCGCCCTGGAAAAATTCCTCAGCGACACCCTCTCCGGGCTGGCCGACGCGAGCAGCGCCAAAGCCGCCAGCGTGGAAGATGAGGAAACCCGCTACAGCCTGCAGCTCGACGTTCCCGGCCTGGCCAGGGAGCAGCTGAGCATAGACATTGAAGGCGATGTGGTGCGCGTTACCAGCAAGGCCGATGCCCCGCGCAGCGTCAAGGCGGCCTGGCGCTTCCCGCTGGAGATTGATGTGGCGGCCAGCACGGCCAAGCTCGAAAACGGCGTGCTGAGCTTGAGCCTGGCCAAGAAAATTCCGGTCAGCAACGTGAGCCAGCTGGCCATCCAGTAAACCGGCGTTCATAGCCAGTCGCCTCAAGGCGCGGCGGCCAGCTCGGGCTGCAGCGCGGAAAGACTCCAGCGCGGCTTCACATCAAAGGTGTAGCCGCGCTGCAGCACCTCCAGTTTCACCAGCCCGGCCTGCAGGCGCATGCCGGCCGCCATGGCAATCATGGCGCCGTTGTCGGTGCACAAATGCAGCTCGGGGTAGTGCACGCGGATGCCGCGCTGCCGGCAGGCCGCGTTGAGCTGGCTGCGCAGCAGGGCATTGGCCCCCACGCCGCCCGCCACCACCAGGCGCTTGAGCCCGGTCTGCGCCATGGCGCCCAGTGATTTCTTCACCAGCACCTCCACGATGGCGGCCTGCGTCGAGGCCGCCAGATCCGCCTTGCGTGCCTCCAGTTCATCGCCCAGTTTTTTGGCCTGCGTCAGCACGGCGGTTTTCAGGCCGGCGAACGAAAAATCAAGGTTGCCGCTGTGCAGCAGCGGCCGGGGCAGCCTGAAGGCCGCGCCATCGCCCTGCTGCGCCAGTTTCGACAAATGCGGCCCGCCTGGATAGGGCAGGCCCATGAGCTTGGCCGACTTGTCAAAGGCCTCGCCCGCGGCGTCATCAATGGTTTCGCCGAGCAGCTCGTAACTGCCGACGCCATCCACCCGCATCAGCTGGGTATGCCCGCCCGACACCAGCAGCGCCACAAAGGGGAACTCAGGGGGGTCGGCACTCAGAAAAGGCGACAGCAGATGCCCCTCCAGATGGTGCACGCCCATCACCGGCTTGCCCAGCGCCGCCGCCAGCGAGCAGGCCACGCCCGCCCCCACCAGCAAGGCACCGGCCAGGCCGGGCCCGCGCGTGTAAGCCACCACATCGACCTCGGCCAGGGAGCGCTGCGCTTCTTTCATGGTTTCCCGCGTCAGCGGCAGCACACGCCGGATATGGTCGCGGCTGGCCAGCTCCGGCACCACGCCGCCATAGGCCTGGTGCATGTCGATCTGGCTGTAGAGGGCGTGGGAAAGCAGACGGGGCAGCGGTTGGGCGCCGGCATCCACCAGCGCCACACCCGTTTCGTCACAACTCGATTCAATTCCTAGGACTAGCATCGCCCCAAGTGTAAGGTTTGCGCTATTTCCGGACGCCAGACCGGGCCAGCGGCCCGAAGCCAGCCTCAGCCCGGCCCCGAGAAATGCAGGCCAAGCGGTGCACCGGCCTACCATCCTGGCGCGAATCTTGCTTAGTTTTGGCATGGTAACGCCCCATTCCTTGCGCCTGGTCGTGATTGCGCCGGATTTATCTGCATCCGATGCTGCGGATGAGGCCGGGCTGGCGCTGATTGAGCGTTCACGCCAGCTGCGCATTGGCCTGCTTGAAAACGGCTACAACATCGTGGCGGTGTTGCCGGTGGACACTTTTCTGCGTGAGCGGCTGGCGCAGTTGCAGCCCGACATGATCATTGTGGACGCGGAGAGCGAGGCCAGGGACGCGCTGGAGCATGTGGTGATGGCCACGCGTGACGAGCGCCGCCCGATTGTGCTGTTCACCAACGACGATGACACCCGCCATGTCCGGGACGCGGTGGCCGCCGGCGTCTGCGCCTATATCGTGGCCGGGCTGGAACCTACGCGCATACGCCCGATCCTGGATGTGGCGATGGCACGCTTCGAACACGAGCAGGGCCTGCGCCGCGAGCTGGCCGACGCCAGGTCCGAGCTGAATGACCGCAAGGTCATAGACCGGGCCAAGGGCATGCTGATGCAGCGCCAGGGCCTCTCGGAGCAGGCGGCCTATGAAAAGCTGCGCAAGGCAGCGATGGACAAGGGCCTGCGCCTGGCCGAAGTGGCCCAGCGCATGCTGGACGTCGCCGACCTACTAGGCTGAAGCAGCCGAAATGGTGCAGCGCACAACGACGGTGCGCACCCGCAAAAATCCGGCCCCAGGCCTGCCTGCTATTAATTCAATAGCCTCCTGCGCCCGTTAATCAAGGGCTAGAGGCCTATTTCCTTGATATTTTCAGGCCACACCGGCGCAAAACAGATTGGCACGGCTTTTGCTCTGACCTAGGCATCGGGCTTTCCACTTCAACGGCGAAGTGGCTGATGCCCCAGGAACAAAGGCGTTCGCACCCTGCTGCCACTCTTCAATGTGGCGGTCCGGGTCGAGCGCCTTTTTTGTTTTCGTTTCTTTACCTTCTGGAGTCGCTGACATGACCGATCTGCTGAAATCCTCCCTGACCCGCCGCACCGTGCTGCAGGCCGCCGCCGTCGGCGCCGTGGGCCTCAACCCCGCGCTGCGCGCCGCCGTCTACGCCCAGGGCTCGGACGCGCCGGAAAAAAAGGAGGTCAAGATTGGCTTCATTCCGCTGACCGACTGCGCCTCGGTGGTGATGGCCTCGGTGCTGGGCATAGACAAGAAATACGGCGTGACCATCATCCCGACCAAGGAGGCCAGCTGGGCCGGCGTGCGCGACAAGCTGGTCAACGGCGAGCTCGACTTTGCCCACGTGCTCTACGGCCTGGTCTACGGCGTGCACATGGGCACGGCCGGCCCCAAGAAAGACATGGCCGTGCTGATGAACCTGAACAACAACGGGCAGGCCATCACCTTGTCGAAAAAAATCGCCGACAAGGGCGCCGTGGACGGCGCTGGCCTGGCCAAGCTGATGGCCAGCGACAAGCGCGAATACACCTTTGCCCAGACCTTTCCCACCGGCACGCACGCCATGTGGCTTTACTACTGGCTGGCCGCCAACGGCATCAACCCGATGAAGGACGCCAAGGTCATCACCGTGCCGCCGCCGCAGATGGTGGCCAACATGCGCGTGGGCAACATGGACGGCTTTTGCGTCGGCGAGCCCTGGGGCCACCGCGCCATCATGGACGGCATCGGCATCACCGCCGTGACCACGCAGGACATCTGGAAAGACCACCCTGAAAAAGTGCTGGGCACCACGGCCGAGTTCACCAAGAAATACCCCAACACCGCGCGCGCCGTGACCGCCGCCATCCTGGAGGCCGGCAAATGGATCGACGCCAGCCTGGCCAACAAAAACAAGATGGCCGAGACCATCGCCGACAAGGCCTATGTCAACACCAGCGTGGACGCCATCAACCAGCGCATCCTGGGCCGCTACCAGAACGGTCTGGGCAAGACCTGGGACGACCCGAACCACATGAAGTTCTTTAACGACGGCGCGGTGAATTTCCCTTACCTCACCGACGGCATGTGGTTCCTCACCCAGCACAAGCGCTGGGGCCTGATCAAGGAGCACCCGGACTACCTGGCCGTGGCCAAACAGATCAACCAGATCGACCTGTACAAGCAGGCGGCCACCGCCGCCAAGGTGAACGTGCCCAAGGACGCCATGCGCACCAGCAAGCTGATCGACGGCACGGTCTGGGACGGCAAGGACCCGAAAAAGTACGCCGACGGCTTCAAGGTCCACGCCTGAAGCGCTCTTGAACTCTCATTGAATATTCCACTTGGAAAGAGGTGATGCCATGGTCAGTGCCGTATTTCACAACTCGCTGGAGGCCGCAGCGAAGGCTGCCCGCGGCGGCGAAAGAACCCGAGAATCAAGCGCTACACATTTGATAGCTGACTCCGCCCATCAAAAGGGCGCCACAGCCCAAAATGACATGACGAGTCCGGCCATATCCGCGCCCCCGGTCGCCCCGCCGACCGCCAGGCGGCAGTGGGATGCCTCTGCTCTCTGGCTCGGCATCCTGCCGCCCCTGCTGGGCCTGGGCCTGCTGGTGCTGGTCTGGGAGCTGGTGTCCATGGGCACCGGCGCGAGCATCCCCTCGCCCAAGGACACGTTCACGCAGGCGGTGCAGATCTTCAGCGACCCGTTTTACAGCAAGGGGCCCAACGACCAGGGCGTGGGCTGGAACGTGCTCTCCTCGCTCAAGCGCGTGGCCATGGGCTTCGGCATGGCGGCCATCGTCGGCATTCCGGTCGGTTTCCTGATCGGCCGCTTCACCTTTTTGAGCCGCATGTTCAACCCGCTGATCAGCCTGCTGCGCCCGGTCTCGCCGCTGGCCTGGCTGCCGATCGGCCTGCTGGTGTTCAAGGGCGCCAACCCGGCCGCCATCTGGACCATCTTCATCTGCTCGATCTGGCCCATGATCATCAACACCGCCGTGGGCGTGCAGCGCGTGCCGCAGGACTACATGAACGTGGCGCGCGTGCTGAATCTTTCCGAATGGAAGATCGTCACGAAAATTCTTTTCCCGGCCGTGCTGCCCTACATGCTGACCGGCGTGCGCCTGGCGGTCGGCACCGCCTGGCTGGTGATCGTGGCGGCCGAAATGCTGACCGGCGGCGTCGGCATCGGCTTCTGGGTCTGGGACGAGTGGAACAACCTCAACGTCAAGAACATCATCATCGCGATTTTTGTGATCGGCATCGTCGGCCTGATCCTCGAATACGCGCTGATCAAGCTGGCCACCGCCTTCACGTTTGAAGAAGTGAAGAACTAAGAAAGCCCTCCCCCGAAGCGCCTTCGGCGCCTCCCCCTCAAGGGGGCACCACCAGCGGCCCGGCAAAGCCGGTTCCGCGGTGGTCCTCGCAAAAATCGGAGCCACATCATGAGCGAATCCTTTTCCACCAAATACATCGAAATCCACGGCGTCGAGCAGACCTTCAAGACCAAAAAAGGCCCGTTCCGCGCCCTGCAGAACATCAACCTCACGGTGACCAAGGGCGAATTTGTCGCCTTGATCGGCCACTCGGGCTGCGGCAAGTCCACCCTGCTCAACCTGATTGCCGGCCTGACGACGCCGACCCAGGGCAGCCTGCTGTGCGCCAACCGCGAAATCGCCGGCCCCGGCCCGGAGCGCGCCGTGGTGTTTCAAAACCACTCGCTGCTGCCCTGGCTGACCTGCTTTGAAAACGTGTACCTCGCCGTCGAACGCGTGTTCTCGGCAAACGAAAACAAGGCACAACTAAAAGCCCGTACCGATGCAGCGCTGGCCATGGTCGGCTTGAGCCCCGCCGCCCAAAAACGGCCCGGCGAAATCTCCGGCGGCATGAAGCAGCGCGTCGGCATTGCCCGCGCGCTGTCGATGGAGCCCAAGGTGCTGCTGCTGGACGAGCCCTTCGGCGCGCTCGATGCGCTGACCCGCGCCAAGCTGCAGGACGAGCTGCTGCAGATCGTGGCCAACACCCAGAGCACGGTGGTGATGGTGACGCACGACGTCGATGAAGCCGTGTTGCTCAGCGACAAGATCGTGATGATGACCAACGGGCCTTCGGCCACGATTGGCGAAGTGCTGCGCGTGGATTTGCCGCGCCCGCGCGACCGGGTGGCGCTGGCCGAAAGCGCGCCCTATCAGCAGTACCGCAAGGCGGTGATTGACTTTTTGTACACGCGCCAGGCGCATGTTGAAAAGCTGACGGCCTGAAGTCCAGCGCCGCCGGGGCCAGAGATGACCCCGTCGGCGACATCAGCCATCATCGGCCATTCACCAGCGGGCATCCAGGCGTGCGCATGCCGGCACGCCTTTGCGCAGGGGCAGGCACAGGAAACGGCACGCATGAAGTCTGGAAGGCAAAAGCATTGCAGGCGATCATTTCTTGCCACCGCTACCACCACCGCTACCACCGCCGCTACCGCCACCACCGCCGCCAGATGAGCCGCTACCGGATGAGCCGGAATTGGAGCCCGAAGAGCGGCCGCTGCCGTCCGATCCCTTCTGCGAACCGCTGCTCTCCGAACCATCCTTGCCGCCCGAGCGGCCTTGACTATCACTGCTTTTACCGCTGCTGCCCAGACCACCGCCCGATCCGCCCCCCTTGACATACACCCTGTCCACCAAAATGTGCTGGTCTGCACCCACCCTGCCGCTGATCTGCACCCGCTGATCGACCGTCAGGGCGCTGCTGCCGGAAATCTGCACATTGGGCGCCAGTGTCACCACGTCATGGCCCACGCTGAGTTCGCGCCCACGCATGGCATGCACATAACCCTCAATCACCACGCTGTCCACCTGCCCCACTGTCTGGCGTGTCGGGTCAACCTGCATCTCCTGCGCGACAAGACGGCTGCCGTCCCAGCGACCGCGCACCAGCACCTCAGCGCCCGGGACAGCGCCAGCTGGCAGGCTCAAGGTGTCCAGGCTGATTCGGGCACCGTACAGGGTGAAGCCAGCGGCATCGGCATCGACCTGGCCGATTTGCCCGGTGATCTGCGCCTGTTCCCGCGCCGCCTGCGGCTCAATGCGCGAGGCCGCCACTTCACCCGAGGACAGGCGGTGCCCGCTGACCTCGACCCAGTCACCGGCCTTCAGGTTTTTCAGAGCGCCTGGATCGCTGGCGCGTACGGTCTGGCCCAGCAGTTCAAGCTGGCCGGTGCTGGCGTCAACGCGGCTCAGCGGGCCGACGGCGGCATGCAGCACGGCAATGTTGCGCGCACTGAGCTGGGCCCCGGTGCCCGAGGCCCGCACGGCCACCAGCTGTCCGACTGCCAGCTCACGCGCCGTGGCCGTCCGGCCATCGGCAAATACCGGCGTGCTGGTGTCGTAATGCACCTCCACACCATTGACGCAAATGCTCGCAAAACCGGTGATCACGCCCACCACACCGGTACCGCCTATCCCCCCGTTATCGCCGTTGCGGATGCCGGTGCCGCCTATGCCGGGGCGCCCCGCCACCACGTCCTTGCCGGCTGACTCGTTCCCGGCAACGCCACCCGTCAGCGTCGGCCCGGCGAGCATTGGCGCACCGGTGCCGCCAACGCCGGGCTGCTGGGCAGCGGGGTTGACCAGGGACGCCTGGGTGTCGCACATGTTTTGTGCCTGCACGGGCGCACAGACGACGAACACGGCAAGCAGGCCAGCCACCGCCTGACTCAAGGCTCGAGAGGACAAGGAATGGGTGCGGGTATTCACAGCAGCCTCCTGTGGCGCTTGGTCAGCCATCTTTGGCCGGCGTCGCCGGCTCGGTGTAGAAGTAGACGCCAAAGGTCATGCGCTGCCGGGGCGCGGTGTCTGCCGCGTCGGCCTTTTCAAGGGCGATGGCGCTCTTGTTGAGCTCCAGCAAGACCTTCATGGCGACCTGTTCAGACTGCTTTGACAATGCCGCGATGGAGCCCGCGCCGAGCGCGTCGTAGTGAACGCTGCGCTCCAGAAACGGCGGCGCCCCGCCCATCAGATTGTGGGCGGCCGCGGCGGCATGGTCATGCAGGTTGTGAGCGAAATAAAACGCTTTTTCGTCAAAGCCTTCGGCGGGAATAAAGGCTTGCACGTTGAGGCATACCCGGCGCTGTTCATCGAATCGCACCATGCCCAGACGCAGCCACTCATCGAGCACCACGCGTGAACGAATGTCGCTGTTCACGCCGGCCACCAGGGCCTCGAAGGACAAATCCCCGCCTTCGCTGGCAAAGCGGGCCAGCGGCCGGGGACCGCCGTTTTCATCTAGGTACTGCGGAGAGCCCAGCCAGACGGCCACCAGTTGCGCCCCCAGCGAAACCACCGAGGGCACGATCTCGACGTCGGAGGCCATTTCCTGCCGCAGGCGATTCACCTCTTTTCTATGGATGCCCGAGACCAGGCTCACGCGGCTGTCGGTGGGCGGTTTCGAGTCGATGCGGAAATCCTTGTCGGCAATTTCCACAAAAAGCGCTTTCAGCAGGTCGCAAAGATAGGGGTAGGTGATGCCGCGCGCCAGCATCAGCCGGACCAGAGGGCGCAAGACGCGACGCAAGGCCAGGACGAACGCAGGCATTGGCGCGGTGGTGGGTGGAGTTTGCATCTGAAAAATTGATTTGTGCGACTTCAATATAGCAGCAAACGTGGGAAATAGTTACACAAAAATCATTGACGCGGGATTTTCTTCCACATATTGTTTGGGCGTACGTGGGAAATAATTACACGTACATACGGAGCGAACGAGAAGCCGGCAAGTGCAGATCAGGTGACCCAACGGCACTGGCCCCATCAACAAGGTTTGATTTCTCCACGCTCCAGGCGTATCCACGTTTTAGTTTTAGAAAAGGAATTTGCCATGTTCAACTTCAGGAAAATTGCGATGGCGGTCGCCACGGTAGTCGCTGTCGGTCTGACCGTGCCGGCCATGGCCCGCGACGGCGGTGGCGGTGGCGGTGGCGGTGGTGGCGGAGGTGGTGGCGGCGGCGGCGGTGGAAGCAGTGGTAGTGGCGGCAGCAGTGGTAGTTCTGGCGGCGGCTCAGGCGGCCGGGGCGGTGCCAGCGCCAGCAGTAGCCAAGGTCGCGGCGCCGACAACGCGGCAGACCATCGCGGTCGTGACGCCGACAAAGCAGCCGATAAGGCTGAGAAAGCAGCGGAAAAAGCGGCCGAGAAGGCGGAAAAAGCAGCGGAAAAAGCGGCCGAGAAGGCCGAGAAGGCCGAAAAGGAGAAGGCTGAGAAGGCCGAGATGGAGAAGGTCGAAAAGGCCGAGAAGGCCGAGATGGAGAAGGTCGAGAAGGCCAAGAAGGAAGCCGCTGAAATGGCTCGCGATGCCGACAATCAAGGTCGGGGTCGGGGTCGGGGTCGCGGGGCCGATGACACGGCTCGCCGGTAACGGCAATAGCCGGACGGCGTGATGCCACATCCCGGAAGCCGGCGGTCAGGGCATGCGCCTGCGCGGTCGCAGCCCTGACTGGTCGGGGCCTGGTCAGCCACGCTGGCCGGTGATGTAGTGCTCCAGCTGCTCGATCACGAATTTCTGCGCGGAGATGATGTCCTTCACCAGGTCGCCGATGGATATGAGCCCGACCAGCTTGCCTGCGTCCACCACCGGCAGGTGGCGCAGCCGGTTTTCGGTCATCAGTGCCATGCAGTGCTCGCTGGTCTCGGTGGAGCTCACAAACATCACCGAGCTGGTCATGACATCGCGCACCAGCGTCGCCGCGGACGTGCGACCCAGCAGGGCAATCTTGCGGGCATAGTCACGCTCCGTCACGATGCCGACGATGGCCTCGCCCTCGGTCACCAGCAAGGCGCCTATGCCCTTCTCGGCCATAAGCCGAAGCGCATCGAGGACCGAAGCCGTCGGTGCGATGGTGTGGACGGAGGGGTCGGTCTTGGACTTCAGAATGTCGGTCACAGCGGTCATGAGAGGCCTCCCGGAAAGAAATTGCACACACCAGACAGAGTGTGAGCCCATAGGCACCGGCAGCGCAACAGGCGAATGCCCTGCAACGCCGGCCCGGCCAAGCACAGCTTGGCCTGCAGAGGCCAGGGCCAGGGCGAGCCTGCGGCCCTCGGGGTGACATCACGCCCAAAGCGCCGGCCCAGCCGGTCCGCACGGCCGTGGAGCGCAGACACTGAACAAATTTGGTGCGGCGCATCGGTTTTTCGCACCAGTAATGGCACAAATTTTGCTTGAAAGGGTTCGAGACCTTATCCAAACCCCTTCTGCAAGCACCATCCCCGTGATCTCTCTCAAAACATTCCTCAAATCAGGGCATTCCCCCACCCTGTTTGCCGCGTTTTTGTACTTTTCATTTTCATGCTGCATTTGGGTGCTCAACGGGGCCATGGCGCCCTTCATTTCCGAGACCTTCAATCTGAGCCCGGCGCAAAAAGGCCTGATGCTGTCCGTCCCCATCATCGCCGGGGCGCTGATGCGTTTTCCGCTGGGCATTTTGTCGCAATACATAGGCCGCAAAAACGCGACGCTCGCGGAGATGAGCCTGATTGCCGTCGCCATGCTGTTCGGCTTCTTTTTCGTCAAGAGCTTCAACGACCTGCTGGCCATGGGCGTCTTGCTGGGCATTGCGGGCGCCAGCTTTGGTGTCGCCCTGTCTCTGGGTTCGGGCTCGTTCCCGCCCAAAAACAAGGGTCTGGCCATGGGCCTGGTGGGGGCCGGCAACGTGGGTACGGCCGTGTCCGTGCTGATCGCGCCGCCCCTGGCGCAGGCCTTTGGTTGGATCACGGTTTACGGCCTTGCCGCCTTGGCCATCAGCATTCCCATGATCGTGATGATCGTGTTTGCCAAGGAGCCGCCGGACCTGGACAAACACGCCTCGTTTCGCGAGCACATCGCCTGCCTGTTCGAGAAGGACGGCTGGGCATTCAGCCTGATCTACGCCGTGACCTTTGGCGGCTTCATCGGCCTGGCGACTTTCTTGCCCACCTATTACTACGACCAGTTTTCCGTCAGCAAGGTACAGGCCGGCCAGCTCACCATGCTGGCGGCCTTCATGGGCGCGGCGCTGCGCATTTTTGGCGGCTGGATTTCAGACCGCTGGGGCGGTGTCAACACCCTCAGCGTGGTGCTGATCACCATTTCAGCCACGCTGGTGCTCTGCGGCATCTCTGGCGGTTCACTCGTGGCCACCACACTGCTGGTCATGCTGTGCTTTGCCGCGCTGGGAGCGGGCAACGGCGCCGTCTTTCAACTCGTGCCGCTGCGCTGGCCGCTGGCCACGGCGGTGGCGGGCTCCATGATTGGCGAGATAGGCGCGCTGGGCGGCGGCCTGGTGCCCAGCGCCATGGGCCTGTCCAGACAATACGCAAGCAGCTACATGTGGGGGTTTTTCTTCTTCGCCGTGCTGGCGCTCATGATGCTGGTGATGCTGCGGATCATGCAAATTCGCTGGACCCGCACCTGGGCTGAAAAGGGTGGCAGGGCGCGCAGCCAGACCGCCCCTTCCGGCATGGCCTACCCTGCCGGCAGAGACGGCGCCGGACTGGAAAATTGAGCCGGATCGAAGCGCGCTCCAGCCCCAGCTGGCACGCTTTTCGCACTAAATCCGTGAGCTTTGCTTTCAGGTTTCACGAAGAGGATATGCACCATGGCAGGTTTTCGCACCTTTCTCAAGTCGGGCCATGCACCGACTTTATTCGCCGCCTTCCTGTATTTTGATTTCTGCTTTGCCGTCTGGGTACTGAACGGGGCCATGGCGCCGTTCATCAGCGAGGCCTTCCATCTGACGGCCGCGCAGAAGGGCTTCATGATTTCGGTGCCCATTCTGGCGGGCGCCCTCATGCGCTTTCCCCTGGGCATCCTGGCGCAATACATCGGCCGCAAAAACGCCGCGCTGGTCGAAATGGGCCTGATCGTGCTGGCGTTGGCCTATGGCTACTTCTTCATCAGCGCGTACAACCATGTGCTGGCCATGGGCGTGCTGCTGGGCATTGCCGGCGCCAGCTTCGGCGTGGCGCTCTCGCTGGGCTCGGGCTGGTTCCCGCCCCAATACAAGGGCCTGGCCATGGGCATTGCGGGTGCGGGCAACTCCGGCACCGTGCTGGCTGTGCTGTTTGCGCCGCCGCTGGCCACTGCCTACGGCTGGCAAACGGTCTATGGCCTGGCCGCGTTTTTCATGCTGATCCCTATGGTCGTGATGATCGTCTTCGCCAAGGAACCGCCGGACATCGAGCACCAGAGCTTTCGCCAGCACATCGCCTGCCTGTTCGAAAAAGATGGCTGGGCGTTCAGCCTGATCTACGTGGTCACCTTCGGCGGCTTCATCGGCCTGGCCAGCTTCCTGCCCACCTATTTTTATGACCAATTCGGCGTCACCAAGGTGCAGGCCGGCCAGCTCACCATGCTCTCCGCCCTCATGGGCTCGGCCGTGCGCGTGGTCGGCGGCTACATCTCCGACCGCGTGGGCGGCATCAACACCCTGAGCGGCGTGCTGGTGGTGGTCGCCATCACCCTCGTGCTGTGCGGCATGGCCGGCGCCTCGCTGACTCTCACCACCCTGCTCTTCATGGTCTGCTTTGCGGCGCTCGGTGCCGGCAACGGCGCGCTGTTCCAGCTGGTGCCCCTGCGCTGGCCGCTGACCACCGCGGTGGCGGGTTCGATGATTGGCGAGGTGGGCGCGCTGGGAGGCGGTTTCATTCCCAACGCCATGGGCCTGAGCAAACAGTACACCGATACCTACCTCTGGGGCTTTGTGGCTTTCGCCATCCTGGCCGTCGTGATGCTGGCCATGTTGCGCGTCATGCAAATCCGCTGGACCCGCACCTGGGCGGAAAAAGGTGGGAGGGCGCGCAGCGCCTGAGCACCTTTTCAGAGAAGGCTAACTTTGCCCCGGCAAAGTTAAGCGCAGCGCGCCGGAACTAAAAGGGTGGCCGCGCACGCAGTGCGTGATCAGCGAAGCTGATAAGAGGCGCGAAGCGCGTTGCCGTCTTTTCTGCGAAGCTAAAAAGGCGGTCGGGCCAGAGCCGTACCAGCCTGATACGCTACCAAAACGATAGCGCCTTGCACCCACCCCACAAGGATGCAAGGCGGTTTTTCTTTATTTCGGCAAAAACAGCAGCCAGTACACCAGCAACAGGTTGAACAGCAGGCTGATGCCCAGCGCCAGCTTCCAGAGCGCCGTTGGGTCGCGCTGCATCAGCGGCGTGGCCGGTGGTGCCGTCAGCGGCCGCGAAGCACCGCGCTCCAGCGCCAGCAGCAATTCTTCGGCGGTTTCAAAGCGCTGGCGCTTGTCGCGCGCCACGGCCTTGAGTACCACGTGGTCCAGCCAGATCGGTATTTCTGGCCTGTGCCGGCTGGGCGCTACCGGGTCGCGCCAGTAACGGCCAGCCTGGTAAGGCAGCACCTCGCCATAAGGCAGCTTGCCGGTCAGCAACTGGTAGAGCGCAACCCCGAGCGCAAACAAATCACTCTGGGCATCGGGCAGCTCCACCGGCCCTTCATGCGCCAGGGCCCCGGCCCTTCCGCTGAAACCCCATTGCTCCGGATTGATGTAGCTGGGCGTGCCGGCGTGCAGCGCACGCTGCGACTCGGGCTCGCGACCGGACAGGGCCACGCCCAGGTCCAGCAGGCGCAGCACACCGTCTTCGCCCTGGTGCAGGTTGGCGGGCTTGATGTCGCGGTGAATCACGCCTTGCCGGTGCAGCAAGCCCAGCGCTTTGGCCACCTGCGTGGCTGCGCTCAGTACCTGCGGCAGGCTGACCTTGTGTTGGCGGTCCAGCAGTTGCTGCAAGGTTTCACCGGCATGCCAGTCGTACAGCAGATAGAACGCGCTCGGCTCTTTGCCACTGGGCAGGCGGCTATGGAGGTTGACCAGGTAATCCGCCGCGCGCGATGACTGCATGCGCTTGGCCAGCCAGGCTTCGTGCGCCAGCATGGCGCGCTCTTCGGGGTCGTGGGCGCGCGACGGGTGCAGGGTTTTCAGCGCATAGAGCCGCTGCGTCTGGAGGTCACGCACCTGGTGGAGCACATTGATGCCGTTGTCGGCCACCGTGGCGGTCACCGCCAGGCCATCGAGCGTGTCGCCCAGTTTCAGGCGCGCCGGCACCGGCAGCGCGAGGGCCTGGCGATTTTCATCCTGCAAAGTGGCATCGAGCAAACCCAGCACGCGCACCACCAGCGCCGTGGCGTTGTCGTGGCTGCCGGCCGCCAGTGCGGCATCCACCAGTTGCTGGCTGATGAGCTGGGCGTCTGACACGGCGACGGTCATGGTGTTGATTTTTTTCACAGGCAGCACACCGTGAACGCCATCACTCAACAAGACAAACACATCGCCAACCTGCAAATCGCCTTGCGAATAATCCACCACCAACCGGTCTTCGGCGCCCACAGAGCGCAGCAACTGGTGCCGAAAATCGGGGTGCTCCACCACATGGTCATGGGTCAGCTGCGTCAGCTGGCCGTCCCGCAACAGGTAGGCCCGGGTATCGCCCACATGGGCCAGCGCATACGACTGCCCGCGCAGCACCACGGCGGTCAGGGTGGTCAGGCCCAAGGCGGGCTGACGGCGCCGGTTCAGCCCGGCCAGCCAGGCGTTTTGCGCGCCAATGATGCGGTCCAGCGCTACCGTGGTGTCCCAGGTTTCAGGCGTGCCGTAGTAATCACGCACCAAACTGGTGACCGTGGTTTGCGCGGCCTCTTTGCCCATGCCGCCGGCGCTCACGCCATCGGCAATCGCCACAATGGAGCCCATGCCTTCTTGCCCCGGCTCAGGCAGCATGGCCGCGCAAAAGTCCTCGTTGATGTCTTTGCGGCCCGCCAGCGATGCGAAACCAATGTCTAGGTTAAATGCCATGCACCAGGATAAGCAAGTTTCATGCTTGATTTTGGTGCATCGCAGCAAACTGCAGGCCCGTACTGCAACCCGAAAGTAGCGGAACAAAATGAAAGCGATGGATTCTCGTGCCCAGGGCAAGGCGCAAGCCGCAGCGAAGGCCATGCGCCTTCGCAAGGGTTGCAACGCCGCCATGGGTGCGAAGACGCGCTTTCATGTTTCGATATTTCCGGGTTGCAGTATTAGTGTGGTGTTGCATGCTTGACGGTAAAAATAAAACCGATGGATTTTTGTTCAGGGCAAGGCGCAAACCACAGCAATAGTTCCACTATTGCGAGGATTTGCAACGCCGCCATGGACGAAAAGACGCGGTTTTATGTACCGGATAGCGTGCAACACCACACTAGCCCACCAGCATCTGCATGCTGCGCTCGTAATGGTCGGAGAGCCGTTCGAACACGTTGAGCAGGTCTTCGCTGGCCACAGCCAGGCGTTCCAGCCGGGTGAGCCGCTCCTGGCCCGAAGACTGCCGGGCATCCCTGGCGTCCGCCAGCATCTGCTGCCAGCCCATGCTGGCCGTGTCCAATGCGTTGCGAATGTCCTGGCTCGTCAGGGGAATGCCGTTGAGGTAACTCAAGGCCTGCTCGAAGGCCGCGCTGGACTCGGCCATACCGTCTTCACTGCGCTGCATCAGGCTGCTGTCGCCCAACACCGCCAGCAAGGCATATTTCGCAAATCGTTGCGACAGCATGCGCTGGCGACCCGCCACGTTGAGCAGTTGCAGCGGCATCACGGAACCGCTATTTTCGAGGTTGCTGGTCAGGCGCTCGGCCGCCTGCAGCAGCAACTCGGCCAGCTCATCGACCGACTCATGGCCTGGGGCCCGCTGGCCGGCCTTGGGATGGCCATTCAAGACCTGTTTCAGGTCGGTCCAGGCAAGCACCACCTGACCCAGCAGGTCGCCATGGGTGGGCCTGGACAAACTTCTGCCCAAATGAGCCAGATTGGCATCGATGCGCCGCACCGACTCCTTCAACTGCTCGCCGCACCGCGCGGCCTGTACCCCCGCCTGCTGCAGCAAATGCAGCTTGACCAGCCGCTGCGACAGCATGCGCAACTGCCCGGAGCGGTTCACGGCTTCGGCAAAATGGGCCGAGTGGATGATGTGCTGCGACACCTGGCCCAGCCGCTGGTTGCTGTGCATGGAGGCGGTTCGCAGCATCTGGAAGGCATCGTCGTCCGACACTTGGCGCGCGCGCATGAGGATGCCCTTGGCGCGGTCCACCATCTTGCGCTCCTCAAAACGGCTGGAGATGTCACGCAACTCCTCTTGCAGCGCCCGCTCGCGCCGAAACCGGGCCTGTGCCAGGTGAATCAGCGGGCGCAGGCGATGCGGACCGTAGCCGCTGACCACATAGGCGTGAATGCCCGACTCGGTGGCACGCACGATGTTGTCGGCATCCCCGTCGCTGGTGAACACCAGAACCGGACACGGCGCGGTATCAGCAATCGCCTGGGTGACCCTGAACAGCGTTTCGCCGGGCAGGGAATCGTCACAAATCACCACGTCTGGTGCATGACGCACGACCTCCTGCACCAGTTTGCTGCGGTCTTCTGCAACACCCAGCACCCGGATGCCCGCCGCCTCCAGGTCGGACACCAGCGGGTGCGCGCTATTCGAGCCGTTCAAATGTACCAACGCGGATGTCATAAAAATCAATGAGTTAAGAAAAGAACCACGCTGTCAGGCATGCAATTTGCGCACCATGCCCTGGTGCATCGCCGGTGCCGTGCGCGACCTACCCAATCATATGGCACAAGTCTTGCTTAAAACCAATCGGGCGTAACGAAGCGCCCGACCTTAGCGATAGCACTGCGGGTTCTGCGCATAACGACGTGCGTAATGGTGTGCCTCATGCCGGTGTCAATAGCCGGTTCACCTGTAGCCAGGAGAGAGCATCATGTATTCCCCTAATTTTCCCTTGCCCCCTGCGGTTTCTGGCACGCCTGCGATTGCCGGGCTGCAGGCCGTCTCAACGGGCGCTGCCTGTCCCGGGACCGCAAGCGCAAGGCCTGGCCCGGGTGGTGCACCACTTTCGCGCGGCGACGTCCAGCCGCCCTTTCGTGCTCCGGCCCCTTTTCACCCCCTTATGGCATGAGGCTTGCGCCCAGCCAACCGTATAGAAACCTGGAATAGCCGCTATGAAAAAGTCAAAACTGGTGATGGTCGGTAATGGCATGGCGGGCGTGCGCACCCTTGAGGAATTGCTCAAGATTGCCCCCGACCTTTATGACATCACCGTCTTCGGTGCCGAACCCCACCCCAACTACAACCGCATCCTGCTCTCGCCGGTGCTGGCCGGCGAACAGACGCTGGATGAGATCGTCCTCAACTCCTGGGACTGGTACAAGGACAACCACATCACGCTGCATGCCGGCAAAAAGGTGGTCAAAGTGGACCGCGTCAAGCGCGTCGTGCTCGCCGAAGACGGTACCGAAGAAACCTATGACCGCCTGCTGTTGTGCACCGGCTCCAACCCCTTCATGCTGCCGGTGCCGGGCAAGGATTTGCAGGGCGTGATCGCCTACCGCGACATCGCCGACACCAACGCCATGATCGAGGCCGCGCAGAAGTACAAGAAGGCGGTCGTCATCGGCGGCGGCCTGCTGGGCCTGGAAGCGGCCAACGGCCTGATGCTGCGCGGCATGGAGGTCACCGTGGTGCATGTGATGCCCTGGCTGATGGAGCGCCAGCTCGACGATGTGGCGGGCAAGCTGCTGCAGAAATCGCTGGAAGACCGCGGCCTGAAATTCATGATTGGCGCACAGACGCAGGAACTCACCGGCGGCGACGATGGCCGGGTCAAATCGATCAAGTTCAAGGACGGCACCGAAGTTGAAACCGACCTGGTGGTCATGGCCGTCGGCATCCGCCCCAACACCGAGCTGGCCGAGTCCATGCGCCTGCACTGCAACCGCGGCATCGTGGTCAACGACACGCTGCAGACCACCACCGATGCGCGCATCTACGCCGTGGGTGAATGCGCGGCCCACCGCGGCATTGCCTACGGCCTGGTGGCGCCGCTTTTCGAGCAGGCCAAGGTGGCGGCCAACCACCTGGCACAGTTCGGCATCGGCCGCTACAGCGGCTCGCTGACCTCGACCAAGCTCAAGGTCACCGGCATCGACCTGTTTTCCGCCGGCGAATTCATGGGCGGCGAGGGCACGGAGGAAATCGTCATGTCCGACCCGTTCGGCGGGGTTTACAAGAAGCTGGTCCTGAAAGACGACAAGCTCGTGGGCGCCTGCCTGTACGGCGACACGGTGGACGGCAGCTGGTACTTCAAGCTGCTGCGTGAGGGCCGCAGTGTGGGCGAGATCCGCGACAGGCTGATGTTTGGCGAATCCAACATCGGCGACACCGGCCACGAGGGCCACAGCAAGGCCGCCGCCATGCCCGACGAAGCCGAAGTCTGCGGCTGCAACGGCGTCAACAAGGGCGCCATCTGCAAGGCGATCAAGGAAAAAGGCCTGTTCACGCTCGACGAGGTGCGCAAGCACACCAAGGCCAGCGCCAGCTGCGGCTCGTGCACCGGGCTGGTCGAGCAGATCCTGATGTTCACCGCCGGTGGCGACTACTCGGCCACGCCCAAGAAAAAGGCCTTGTGCGGCTGCACCGACCACAGCCACCAGGAGGTGCGCGACGCGATCAAGGCCAACAAGCTGCTGACGATTGCCGATGTCTACAAATTCATGGCGTGGCGCACCCCCAACGGCTGCGCCAGCTGCCGCCCGGCCGTCAACTACTACCTGATCTCGACCTGGCCCAAGGAGGCCAAGGACGACCCGCAAAGCCGCTACATCAACGAGCGCAGCCACGCCAACATCCAGAGGGACGGCACCTACTCGGTGATCCCGCGCATGTGGGGCGGCCACACCACGCCCGACGAACTGCGCCGCATCGCCGACGCGGCCGACAAGTACAAGATCCCGACCGTCAAGATCACGGGCGGCCAGCGCATCGACCTGCTGGGTGTCAAAAAGGAAGACCTGCAAAACGTCTGGAAGGACATCGGCATGCCCACCGGCCTGGCCTATGCCAAGGCCCTGCGCACGGTGAAAACCTGTGTCGGCAGCGAGTGGTGCCGCTTCGGCACGCAGGACTCGACGCAAATGGGCAAGGACCTGGAGCACGCACTGTGGGCCATGTACTCGCCGCACAAGGTCAAGATGGCGGTCAGCGGCTGCCCGCGCAACTGCGCCGAATCGGGCATCAAGGACGTCGGCGTGATAGGCGTGGACTCAGGCTGGGAAATCTATGTGGGCGGCAACGGCGGCATCAAGACCGAAGTGGCCCAGTTCCTGGTCAAGGTCAAGACCTCGCAGGAAGTTCTGGAATACGCCGGCGCCTTCCTGCAGCTGTACCGCGAAGAAGGCTGGTACCTTGAGCGCACGGTGCACTACATCCAGCGCGTCGGCCTTGATCACGTTAAAAAGAAGATCCTGGACGACGCCGAAGGCCGCAAGGCCCTGTGGGAGCGCCTGCAATTCAGCGTGGACGGCGAGCCCGATCCCTGGTTTGAGATGGACAAGGCGGGCGTTGACAGCCGCCAGTTCTCGGCCATCTCCGCCCCCACCTCCGCATAAGGACCAGCTCATGAAGCGTGTCTTCACCCGCCGCATCTTTTGCGCGGCAACCCTCGCCCTGGCAGGCGGCAGCTACGCGCAGGTGAACAATCTGGGCGACGCCATCAACAAGGCCGGCCGCCAACGCATGCTGTCCCAGCGCATGGGCAAGGCCTGGCTGGGGCTAGGCCAGGGCATACAGGTTGAGTCCGCCCGCCGCGTGCTGGACCAGTCGATGGCGCTGTTTGATCGCCAGCTGGTGGAACTCAAGGCTTACGCCCCCGCCGGCGACACCCGCGACACCTATGTGCAGCTGGAGTCGGCGTGGTCAGGCTACAAGGCCTTGCTGGTGGGGGCCGCGCCCTCGCAGGAGCAGGGCAAGCCACTGCTGGACCAGGCGGGCAAGGTGCTGGCGCTGGCACACAAGGGCACCGGGCTTTTCGAACAGCAGTCCGGCAAACCCGGCGCCAAACTGGTCAACATCGCCGGCCGGCAGCGCATGCTGTCGCAGCGCATGGCCCAGTTTTACCTGGCGAACAACTGGAAAATAGACAGCGCCGCGAGCCTCCTTGAACTGGGCAAGGCACGCGACGAATTTGTGCCGGCGCTGGAGCTGCTGCGCAACGCGCCGGAAGCCACCGCCGAGATCAAGCAGGAACTGGTGCTGGCGGATAACCAGTGGCTGTTTTTTGACAATGCGCTCAAATCACGCGCCGCAAGTGCCAAGGCGGCCTCCGACGTGTTTGTCACCAGCGAAAACCTGCTGCAAGTGATGGACCGGGTCACCGGCCTGTACGCCCGTATTCTTGGATAGATGAGGAAGCACCATGAGTGAATGGAAAAAAATCTGCCTGGTCACCGACATCCCGGTGCTGGGCTCGCGCCGCGTGGCGCGTGCGCGCGGCATGGATGTGGCCGTGTTTCGCAACGACCAGGACGGCATCTTTGCGCTGCTGGACCGCTGCCCGCACAAGGGCGGCCCGCTCTCCCAGGGCATTGTGTTTGGCACCAGCGTGGCCTGCCCGCTGCACAACTGGACCATAGACCTGGAAGGCGCTTGCGCCAGGGCACCCGACGAGGGCTGCACGCCCAAATTCAGCGTCAAGGTTGAAGACGGGGCGGTGCACCTGGACGCCACCGAACTGGCCACGCTGGCGCTGGAGCAGCAGCCGGTGGTAGCCGGGCCCGCCAGCAAAGAACCCACGTCTGCGTGAACACCCCCATGATGGTTGACGCCGCCGTCAAGAAAACCCGCGCCACATGCCCCCGCTGTGGCGTCGGCCGCGGTCTCGCGCTCGCGCGGACCGCTTTGCGGACTCATGAAACACCGCAGCCGGAGCTTGTTTGCCATGGCTGAAACACGATCTACCTGCCCTTACTGCGGCGTCGGCTGCGGTCTCGCGCTCGCGCGGACCGCGTTGCGGCAACATGAAACACCGCAGCCGGGGCTCTGCCGACCATGACTGAAACACGATCTACTTGCCCTTACTGTGGCGTCGGCTGCGGTGTGATCATCGAATCGCAGGGCGACCAGATCACCGGCGTGCGCGGCGATCCGGAGCACCCGGCCAACTTCGGCCGGCTCTGCACCAAGGGCTCCACGCTGGCCCTGAGCGCCTCGGCGGCCGTCACGCGGCAAACCCGCCTGCTGCAGCCCATGCGGCGCGAGCACCGCCAGGAAGCTGCCAGGCCGGTCTCCTGGGACAGCGCGCTGGACTTCGCCAGCGAAAGCTTTGCGCAAATCATCCGCGAGCACGGACCCGATGCGGTCGGTTTTTACCTCTCGGGCCAGCTGCTGACCGAAGACTATTACGTCTTCAACAAGCTGGCCAAGGGCCTGATCGCCACCAACAACGTCGACACCAACTCGCGGCTTTGCATGAGCAGCGCGGTGGCGGGCTACAAGCAGACCCTGGGCGCCGACGCGCCGCCCACCTGCTACGACGACGTGAAGCACGCGCAGTGCCTCTTCATCGTCGGCAGCAACACCGCCTACGCCCACCCGATTCTTTTTCGGCGCATAGAAGACGCCAAGGCGGCCAACCCGGCGCTCAAGATCATCTTCTGCGACCCGCGCCGCACCGACACCGCCGAGATCGCCGACCTTTACCTGCCGATACAGCCCGGCACCGACGTCGCGCTGTTCAACGGCATGCTGCACATCATGCTGTGGGAGGGCTGGACCGACCCGGCCTACATTGCCGCGCACACCACCGGCTTCGAGGCCCTGAAGGCCACGGTGCGCGACTACACGCCCGACATGGTGGCCCAGACCTGCGGCATCAAGAAGGAAGACCTGCTGCAGGCAGCCCGACTGTTCGCCACCTCCGCCGCCACCCTGAGCCTGTATTGCCAGGGCCTGAACCAGTCCAGCAGCGGCACCGCCAAAAATGCGGCGCTCATCAACCTGCACCTGGCGACGGCACAGATCGGCAAACCCGGCGCCGGGCCGTTTTCGCTGACCGGCCAGCCCAATGCCATGGGCGGCCGCGAAGTCGGCGGCATGGCGAACCTGCTGAGCGCCCACCGCGACCTGGCCAATCCGCAGCATCGCGCCGAAGTCGCCGCACTCTGGGGCCTGCCATCGGTGCCTTCAACGCCGGGGAAAACCGCCGTCGACATGTTCCAGGCCGCTGCCGATGGCGAAATCAAGGCGCTCTGGATTGCCTGCACCAACCCGGCCCAGTCCATGCCCGACCAGGCCACCGTGCGCCGTGCGCTGGAACGCGCGGAGCTGGTGATCGTGCAGGAGGCCTTTGCCACCACGGCCAGCTGCGACTATGCCGACCTCCTGCTGCCGGCCACCACCTGGGGCGAAAAAATCGGCACGGTGACCAACAGCGAACGCCGCATCAGCCGCGTGCGGCCGGCCGTTCCCGCCCCGGGCGCAACCCGCCATGACTGGGCCATCGCCGTTGATTTTGCGCAGCGGCTGGAAAGACGGCTGCCGGCACGTGGCGCCGGCCCCCTCTTCCCCTATTCGCTGACGGATGAAGCGCTGGGCGTCGAAACCATCTGGAACGAGCACCGCGAATCCACGCGCGGCCGCGACCTCGACATCACCGGCATGAGCTACGCCATGCTGGAAGACGCGCCGCAGCAGTGGCCGCTGCACGAGGGGCAAAACACGGGCAAGGTCCGCCTCTACGAAGACGGCATCTTCCCGACCGCCGACGGCAAGGCCAGATTCGTCAACACCGTCTACAAACCCGTCGCCGAACCGCGCGAATCCCGCTACCCCTTCTCGCTGACCACCGGCCGCCTGCGCGACCAGTGGCATGGCATGAGCCGCACCGGCACGCTGGGGCGGCTGTTTGGCCATGTGGCCGAACCGTCCCTGCAGATGAATGCGCAGGACATGGCCAGGCGGCAGCTCCTGGAGGGCGACCTGGTGCATGTCACCTCCAAGCGCGGCTCCATCGTCGTGCCGGTGCAGGCCTCGCCCGAGCTCGCGCTGAGCCAGGCCTTCATGGCCATGCACTGGGGCGGGGAATATTTGAGCGGCCAGTCCAGCAGCGGCGAAGCGCTGGCCGGTGTCAACGCCCTCACCACCTCGGCCTACTGCCCCAGCTCCAAACAGCCCGAGCTCAAGCACGCGGCAGTCAAGATCCTCAAGGCCGAGTTGCCCTGGTCACTGCTGGCCATGGCCTGGCTGCCGGAGGGCGATGCGCTGGCCGCGCGCGAGCAGCTCAAGCCCCTGATGAGGGTCTTCCCCTTCAGCAGCTGCGTGCCGTTTTCCAACAATGCACCGCTGGCAGAACCCCAGCGTGAGCGCTGCGGCGTGTTGTTTCGCGCGGCGGGCCATGAGGCGCCCGCCGAAGAAACGCTGCTTGAGCTGGAGCGCATTCTCGGCCTCGACAGCCCGGACACCCTGCACTATGCCGACCGGAAAAAAGGCCAGCGCCGCTCGGTGCGGCTGGTGCGCCAGGGCGAGCACGCCGAGCTGGCCGGCTTCGTCCTCGCCGGCGACACCAGCGCCCAGGCCTGGATCGCCACGCTGCTCAAGGACGAGCTGCCCGCGCAGGCCTATGGCCGCCTGCTGCTGCTGCCGGGCGCCAAGCCGCCGGTGGCGGTGATGGCGTCGATGCAGGGCCGCGGCCAGCTGGTGTGTACCTGCTTCAATGTCAGCGACCGGGCCATTGACGAGCATCTGTCGCTCCTCAGCCAGGGGGGTGGCAGCAGCGGCTACCTCGGCACCGATGAAGCCAGGCTGGCCTCGCTGCAGGAGCGCCTGAAGTGCGGCACCAACTGCGGCTCCTGCCTGCCCGAGCTCAAACGCCGGGTGCGCGCGGCCCGCGGCGCCGGCGCAGCAGAAACATCGGTGCCAGCGGCGCCAGCACGCAGCGTCATCCCGATCAAGGCACTGCCGCAGGGCACATTAAACTCATAACCAAAAGTCATCTGCATTCGCGGACAATTACGAAATGGGAATTAGCCAATACATCAAGGAAATCGGTCGCGGCGCACGCGGCGCGAAGCCGCTCACGCGCGCGCAAGCCTGCGACCTCTTCGGTCAGGTGCTGGACGGCACGGTGACCGACCTTGAAATTGGCGCCTTTTGCCTGGCCATGCGCATCAAGGGCGAAACGCCTGAAGAAATGGCGGGTTTCCTCGATGCCACCCAGGCGCGGCTGAATCATTTCCCCGCCTCCGGGCGTCCGCTGATTGTGCTGCCCAGCTACAACGGCGCGCGCAAATTGCCGGTGCTCACCCCGCTGCTGGCGCTGCTGCTGGCGCGTGAGGGGCTGCCGGTGCTGGTGCATGGTGCAGCCACGGAATCCAGCCGCGTTCTAGCATCCAATGTGCTTGCAGCGCTCGGCTATCAAGCGCCAGAAGCTATCAAATCAATAGCAAACGGCGAAGTGGTGTTTGCCCCGACCGAGCTGCTGTGCCCCGGCCTGAAACGCCTGCTCGACGTGCGCCGCGTCGTCGGCTTGCGCAACCCGGGCCACAGCGTGGTCAAGCTGATTCAGCCCACAATGGCGCCCTGCCTCATCGTCAGCAGCTACACCCACCCCGAATATGCGCGCAGCATGGCCGCCACCTTTGAACTGACGGGCACCAGCGCCCTGCTGTCGCGCGGGCTGGAAGGCGAAGTGGTGTCCGACCCGCGCCGCACCTCGCAAATCGACGGCTTCCTGCGCGGCGAGCGCATCCCGCTGCAAGCGCAGCAGACCGGCACGCTGGCCGAGGTGGAAGGCCTGCCCAAGGAGATTGACATAGAGACCACCGCCCGCTACACGCGGCGCGTGCTGGCCGGCGACGCGCCCGTGCCGGCCGCCCTCACGCAGCAGGTTCAATTCATCCAGCAACTGGCATCCCGACTATGAGCACCTCTTTGCCCCCCCACAACGGCCAGCGCACGGCCGGCAGCTGCACCCTGGTGGGCGCGGGCCCGGGCGATCCCGAGCTGCTGACACTCAAGGCGGTCAAGGCGATTGGCGCGGCCAGCGTGCTGTTCGTCGATGACCTGGTGAACGATGCCGTGCTCGCCTACGCGCGGCCCGACGCCCGCATCGTGCATGTGGGCAAGCGTGGCGGCTGCAAGTCCACGCCGCAAGCCTTCATCGAAAAGCTCATGATCGCGGCGGCGCGCGAAGGCGAAGCCGTGGTGCGGCTCAAGGGCGGCGACCCCTTCATCTTCGGGCGCGGCGGCGAGGAGGTCGAGCACCTGCGCGCAGCAGGCATCGCGGTGACGGTGGTCAACGGCATCACCGCCGGGCTGGCCGCCGTGACCTCGCTGGGCGTGCCGCTGACGCACCGCCAGCATGCGCACGGCGTGGTGTTTGTCACCGGCCACGCCCAGCCCGGCTCGCTGGGGCCTGACTGGCGGCAGCTGGCCGCCACCGCCCACAGCGCCCGCCTGACACTGGTGATTTACATGGGCGTCAGTGGCGCCGGGCATATCCAGAACGAGTTGCTGATGGGCCTGCCCGCCAGCACGCCGGTGGCCGTGATCCAGAACGCCTCGCTGCCGACCCAGCGCCACATCACCAGCACGCTGGGCGCGCTGGCCGACGCGATTCAAGCCGGCGGCATGGCCAGCCCGTCCATCATCGTCGTCGGCGATGTGATGGCCGGCGTGGCGCTGGCGGCCTCGCACCCCGAGGCCGTTCGCGCGGCCTGAGCCGTTCCGGCGTCACGGCGCCGTCATACACGCTCACTACGCTTCCAGTTTTTGACTGGAACCCTTAATGTCAACCCGCCGAACCTCCAACCGTTTCCTGGCTGGCGCGCTGCTGGCGCTCAGCATGAGCTGCGCCCAGGCGCAAACCTTTTCCTTCGGACTGTGGGGCGACATGCCGTACCAGAAGGCGGGCGACGCCCCGAAAATCCCGGCGCTGCTCAAGAGCATCAACCAGTCCGACATCGCCTTCTCGATCTACGACGGCGACATCAAGGACGGCAGTTCCAAATGCACCGACGACATTTATGCCTCGGCACTGGCCATGTTCGGCCAGCTGAACAAGCCCGTGGTCTATGTGCCCGGCGACAACGAATGGACCGACTGCCACCGCCTGAACAACGGCGGCTATGACGGGCTGGAGCGCCTGGCCTATGTGCGCAAGACCATGTTCCCGACCGCCAATAGCCTGGGCAAGCGCCAGATGCCGCTGCTTCACCAGGGCCAGCCCGGCGAGAAGTTCTATGAGAACACACGCTTCAGCCACCGCCGCATCGTGTTTGCCGGCCTCAACGTTCCCGGCAGCAACAACAACAAGATACTGGACGAGAAAGACTGCGCCCATAAAAGCGCCCGCACCGCCGCACAGTGCGAGGCCAGCAACGCCGAATACCTGGAACGCGATGCCGCCAACGTGGCCTGGATGCAGCAGGCTTTCCAGGCAGCGAAAGAGCAGAAGGCGCTCGGCGTGGTGCTGGTGATCCAGGCCGACCCGGGGTTTGACCTGCCGGAGACCGAAGACATTGATGAAAGCAAGGCCCCCGGCGTCAGCGGCTATCGCAACTTCATTGACAAACTGGTCGCCGAAACCGAGCAGTTCAAGGGCCAGGTCCTGCTGGTTCATGGCGACACGCATTTCTTCAAGATGGACAAGCCGCTCTACAGCCCGACCAGGATGCTGGCCAATCTCACGCGCCTGCAAACCTTTGGCAGCCCGATGATTCACTGGGTGCGCGTCACGGTGGACCCGAAGAATGCCAATGTCTTCACGGTCCAGCCCGTGATCGTGAAACAGTAAGGCACCAAGGTCCGGTGGCATCCGCCAGGCCGGCCCGGGACTGGACGCGGCTAAACTTCCGGGCTCAACAGGACGCGGCAGCAGCACCCCGACCAGGTCGCTATTTTTTTGATAGCTGCTTGCGCCCGTCTTATCTGGACCAGAGGCTGATTTGACGCATAAATTCGATGTGGTGGTGATAGGCGCAGGCGCTGCCGGGCTGTTTTGCGCCGGCGTGGCGGGCCAGCAGGGCCTGAAGGTGCTGCTGGTGGACCACAGCGAGAAGGTGGCCGAGAAGATCCGCATCTCGGGCGGCGGCCGCTGCAACTTCACCAATCGCGACGCCACACCCGCCCAGTTCCTGAGCGAGAACCCGCACTTTTGCCGCTCGGCCCTGTCGCGCTACACGCCGCAGGACTTCATCGAACTGCTGCAGCGCTACGGCATTCCCTTCCACGAAAAGCACAAGGGCCAGCTTTTTTGCGACCGCTCGGCCGAAGACGTGATCAACCTGCTGCTGGCCGAATGCGCCGCCGGCCAGGTCACGCGCTGGCAGCCTTGCAGCATCAAAAGCATTGCAGGCCCAGAGCAGACGGGCACCAGCGGCTACCAAATAGAGAGCGACCGCGGACTCATCGAAGCGCCCCAGGTGGTGATTGCCACGGGCGGGTTGTCGATTCCGAAAATCGGCGCCACCGATTTTGGCTATCGCCTGGCCAGACAGTTCGGCCTGCGCCTGGTGGAGCCCCGCCCGGCCCTGGTGCCGCTGACCTTTGACGGCGACAACTGGGCGCCTTATGCCCAGCTCGCCGGCCTGGCGCTGCCGGTGCTGATCGAAACCAGCGCGCCCGACGCCTCGCCCAAACAGCGCAAAAAGGCCACGGTGTTCTCGGAAGACCTGCTGTTCACCCACCGCGGCTTAAGCGGCCCGGCGGTGCTGCAGACTTCCAGCTTCTGGCGCGAAGACCAGCCGATTCGCGTCAACCTCGCGCCTGGCCTGGACCTGGCCGCCACGCTGCTGCGCGCCAAGGCCAGCTCGAAAAAGCTGATTGCCAACGAACTCGCCAGCCTGGTGCCCAGCCGCCTGGCCGACGCCTGGGTCAGCCAGGACCCGGCTTTGCAGCGCCCCATCTGCGACGCCACCGACAAGGCCCTCCTGGCGCTGGCGCAGCGCCTGGCCGACTGGCAACTCACGCCCAACGGTTCGGAAGGCTATCGAAAGGCCGAAGTCACCGTGGGTGGCGTGGACACCCGCGACCTGTCGTCCCAAACCATGGAATCGAAGCAGCCGGGCCTGTATTTCATCGGCGAAGTGGTTGACGTGACGGGCTGGCTCGGCGGTTACAACTTCCAGTGGGCCTGGGCCTCCGGCTTCGCCTGCGCCCACGCGCTGGCAGCCAGGCACGCAAGCCTTGCAGAAGCGGCCTAAAATGCCTGCCTCAAGCCCCGTCCAAATGGGGCCGGTGCCGTTTCTGCCTGCTTTTCTGGCACTCCGGGCGCAAGGCCTCCGGCTTTTACAAGCGCAAAGCCCCTGAAAGCCTTTGCGGACTGCTATAATCCAAGGCTTTGCTAGCAAACCCGCACCTGGCCTGATCCTGATCAGATCAATTGAGGTGCACCTTTTGGATCAATTCATCAATGACCACTATCCGTGTAAAAGACAACGAGCCCTTCGACGTCGCCCTGCGCCGTTTCAAGCGCACCATCGAAAAACTCGGCCTGCTGACCGACCTGCGCGCCCGCGAGTTTTACGAAAAACCAACGGCCGAGCGCAAGCGCAAGAAGGCAGCCGCCGTCAAGCGTAACTACAAGCGTATCCGCGCCATGCAGTTGCCCAAGAAGCTGTACTAATCAGTACGAGTAGGCCTTCCGGCAACTCAAAAGCCCGCAAGAGGACGCTCTGCGGGCTTTTTTAATTTCTGTGCAGCGCAAAATGCACATCCCCCTTCATTCGCCCCTTCAGGAGCCCGCAATGTCACTCAAAGACCAGATCACCGAAGACATGAAAACCGCCATGCGCGCCAAAGACAGCGAGCGCCTGGGCACCATACGCCTGCTGCTGGCGGCCCTCAAGCAAAAAGAGGTCGATGAGCGCGTGGTACTCGACGATGCGGCCGTGGTCGCCATCGTCGACAAACTCATCAAGCAGCGCAAGGATTCGATTGAAGCCTTCCAGAAGGCCGAACGCACCGACCTGGCCGACAAGGAAGCCGCCGAGCTTCTGGTGCTGCAGGGCTACCTGCCCGCGCGCATGAGCGCCGAAGAGGTCACGGCCGCCGTGAAAGCCATCGTCGCGGAGCTGGGCGCCGAACTGGGACGCGCTGCGGGCCCCGGCGACATGGGCAAGGTCATGGGCGCGGTCAAAACAAAACTGGCGGGCAAGGCCGACATGGGCCAGGTGTCCGCCGCCGTGAAGGCCGCACTGGCGTCCTGAAGCCGGGGCGCATCGCCCTCAAGGAGACTTCAGAGAAATCTCAACGGTAGCCCAGGATCAATGCACAGCCAGCCACCGCCAGCACCGCGCCGCACCAGGCGCCCAGTGCGGGGCGGCGGCTGTAAACCACCCAAAGCAGCGGCAGCAGCAGCACGGGCGATACCGAGGACAGCATGCCGACCATGCCGGCGCTGCCGCTTTCCAGCGCCTTGAGCACCAGCGTCATGCCCAGCACCATGGAGACGCCCGCGCTGGCAAAGGTGTTGAGCAGGTCCTGCCTACGCAAAGGCTGTTTCGCCCGGGTGATCGAGAGCCCAAAGCCCCATAGCAGCGCATGGGCGCCAAAGCCCGCGCTCATGCGCACGGCGGAGGCCGTGACGGCATCCACGGCGCCGCCGGCCATCAAGGGCTTGAGCATGAGCGTCGCCACCGCCTGGCCGAGTGCCGCCAGCAAGCCCAGACCAATGCCGGTGGCCAGCCGGCCCTGCGTGCGCTCCCACTGATGCGACTCGCCGTCCCGCTTGCCCAGCGCAATGGCCGTCATCACCCCGCCGGCCAGCAGGGCGCCGCCCAGCAGTTGCCAGCCCGCAATGCGCTCACCCAGCCAGAGCCAGGCCCGCATGACAGAGAACAGTGAATGGGTTGCAAACAAGACGCCGGAACGACGCGGACCGAGCCGGTTCATGCAGGCAAACAGGGCCGTGTCGCCGACAAAAATGCCGATCAGGCCGGAGGCGGCCAGCAAGGCCACCCCCTCGCCGGTCAGGGCATGCCAGCCACCGCCAAGCAAGGCAGCGCCCCACAGCACCAGGCTGGCAAAAGCCATGCGCCACCGGGTGAAGGCAAACGCCCCCATACGCCCGGCCGCCGCCGCAGAGAACAAACTGGATGAGGCCCAGCAGGCGGCAGCCAGCAGGGCCAAGGCTTCAGAAGGCATGCGTCAAAACGCGATCAGCTGCCCGCCACCTTCATGCGATTGATCAGGATGGAGCCCACGGTTTTGGCGCCGTAGTTGTAGGCGTCGGCCCCCACGGCTTCTATGCCCATCAGCATGTCCTTGAGGTTGCCGGCAATGGTGATTTCTTCCACCGGAAAGGCGATGCGGCCGTTTTCGACCCAGAAGCCGGAGGCGCCGCGCGAGTAGTCGCCGGTCACGTAGTTCACGCCCTGCCCCATCAGCTCCGTCACAAACAGGCCGCGGCCCAGCATGCGCAGCATGGCGTCCAGATCATCATCGGCACGCGTGTGGCGGCTGGTGAGCGTGAGGTTGTGTGAGCCGCCGGCATTGCCGGTGGTGCGCATGCCCAGCTTGCGGGCCGAATAAGTGCTCAGGAAATAGCCCTGCACGAGGCCGGCGTCCACCACCTTTCGCGCGCTGGTGATCACGCCTTCCTCGTCAAACGGCGCGCTGCCCTTGCCCTTGAGCAGGTGCGGGTCTTCATAAACGTCGATGTGCCCGGGGAAGGCGGCCTTGCCCAGGCTGTCCAGCAAAAACGTGCTCTTGCGGTACAGCGCACCGCCGCTGACGGCCTGCACAAAAGCGCCCAGCAGGCCGGCGGCCAGCGGGGACTCAAACAGCACCGGGCACTGAACGGTGGGAATCTTGCGGCTTTTCAGGCGCGCCAGCGCCCGTTCGGCGGCATACCGGCCCACGGCTTCGGGGCGGGCCAGCTCCGCGGCGTCGCGCATGGAGCTGTACCAGGCATCGCGCTGCATCTGGTCGCCCTTGCCGGCAATCGGCGCCACCGAAATGCTGTGGCGCGAACTGGCATAGCCGCCGCGAAAGCCCTTGGTATGGGCGCTGAAAAAATGGCTTTGCTGGGCCGACACGCCGGCGCCTTCGCTGTTGGTGATCAGGCGGCTGGTCTCCAGCGCCGCGGCTTCGCATTGCAGCGCCAACTGCGCAGCCTCTTCCGAGGTAATGGCCCAGGGATGGAACAGGTCCAGCGCCGGGTGCTCACGGGCGATGTCGCGGTCGTCGGGCAGGCCGGAGGTTTCATCCTCGGCCGTGAAGCGGGCGATGTCGTAGGCCGCCTTTACGGTCTGCTTGATGGCCGCCTTGGAGAAATCGCTGGTGGCCGCATTGCCGCGTTTTTTGCCCACATACACCGTGATGCCCAGCGACTTGTCGCGGTTGCGCTCCACGTTTTCAAGCTCGCCCTTGCGCACGCTGACCGACAGGCCGCAGCCTTCCGAGGCTTCCGCTGCGGCATCGGTGGCGCCCAGCTTTTTGGCGTGGCCGAGCGCGGTGTCGACCAGGTCTTCGAAAAAGTCCCGCTGGTAGCTGAAACCGGCCTCGGGTTGGCTGGTTTTCGTGCGGGAAGCGCCGCGGGATGAACGGTCAGAGGGTTTTTGGGTCATATGGGTAGCTATGATACTGACTGCTATGAACAACAAGACTCCCAAGCCTATTAAGGGCTACTGGTCCAACGGCCGATTCGTCAAACCCGAAGAAATTGCTTTGGAAGAAGTCGGCCCGCCCAGTAAAACCCAACTCAAGGCCGAGGCCGATGAAAAACAGGCGCTCGGCGAAGCGCTGCTGACCCTGCGCGCCGACCTGATGGCGCGCCTGGACCTGCCCGACAAGCTGCGCGATGCGATTGCCGACGCCAAAAAGATCACCAATTTCGAGGGCAAACGCCGTCAGATGCAGTTCATCGGCAAGCTGATGCGCCCGCTGGATCCCGAGCCCATCCGTGCCGCCATCGACGAACAGCTCAATGGTTCGGCCGACCTCACGCTGATGCTGCACCTGGCCGAGCAGTGGCGCGACAAGCTGATCGCCGACGACGAGGCCCTGGGTCACTGGCTCACCGAACACCCGGATACCGATTCGCAGCAACTGCGCGCGCTGATCCGCCAGGCGCGCAAGGACGCCAAGCCCGAGAAGGCCGGCGAAGCGCCGCGCCACGGCAAGTCCTACCGCGAGATGTTCCAGCTGATCAAGCAGGCGCTGTCGCCCGAGCAGGACGCCTGAGCATGGCAGACAACGCCGCCTCCAGCGCCACCCTTGACGCGGTCAGGATAGGCATCGTCTCGGTCAGCGACCGCGCTTCCACTGGTGTCTACGTCGACAAAGGCCTGCCGGCCCTCAAGGACTGGCTGACGCGCGCGCTGCGCAACCCCATCGCCTTTGAGGAACGCCTGATTCCCGACGAGCAGGACCGCATCAGCGCCACGCTGATCGAGCTGGTGGACGCCGGCTGCGCACTGGTGCTGACCACCGGCGGCACCGGCCCGGCGCTGCGCGACGTGACGCCCGAAGCCACGCTGGCCGTGGCGCACAAGGAAATGCCCGGGTTTGGCGAGCAGATGCGGCAGATCAGCCTGAAGTTCGTGCCGACGGCGATTCTGTCGCGCCAGTGCGCGGTGATTCGCGAGCAAAGCCTGATCCTCAACCTGCCCGGCCAGCCCAAGGCGATCCAGGAAACCCTGGAAGGGCTGAAGAATGAAGCCGGTGAATCCGTCGTGCCCGGCATTTTCGCGGCGGTGCCCTACTGCATAGACCTGATTGGCGGGCCTTACCTCGAAACGCACGACGAAGTCTGCAAGGCGTTTCGGCCCAAGAGCGCGATTCGCGCCCCGAAAACCCCATAAAACAGCCTGTAGCCCTTACGAAAAGGTCGTCAACAGCTATTAAATTAATAGCATACTGGTCGCCGTGCCGGCTACTTGCCCACCAGCTGGTTCAGCTTGGCGGCCTCAAAGGTCTCCTGCAAGGCGGCGTCCTTGGGCACGCAATCCCGGCTCTGGGCCGCTGGCAAGCCGGCCAGTTTTTCAATCGCCTGCCAGAGCATGGCAATCTGATGCTCCTGGCCGGCGGCGTTGTCGATCAGGCCGCGCATGGCCTGCGACAGCGGGTCGTCGTTCTGCGTGACGCCGTAGGCCGAAAAACCCATCTGGCTGGCGGCCAGCTCGCGCTTCACGTCGGCATCGGCCTGGATCACACGGGCCGGGTTGCCCACCGCGGTGGCGCCTGCCGGCACCGGCTTGACCACCACGGCGTTGGAGCCGATCTTGGCGCCATCGCCCACGACAAAGCCGCCCAGCACCTGCGCGCCGGCGCCGACCACCACGCCCCGCCCGAGGGTCGGGTGGCGCTTGGCGCCCTTGTAGAGCGCGGTGCCGCCCAAGGTCACGCCCTGGTAAATCGTGCAGTCGTCGCCGATTTCGGCGGTTTCGCCGACGACGACCCCCATGGCATGGTCGAAAAACACGCGCTCGCCGAGTTTGGCGCCGGGATGGATTTCAATGCCGGTGAAGCCGCGCGTCAGATGGGAGACAAAGCGGCCCAGCCACTTGAAGCCGTGGTTCCAGCACCAGTGGGCCCGGCGGTGCAAGACCACCGCATGCAGGCCGGGATAGCAGGTCAGCACCTCCCAGCGGGTGCGGGCGGCGGGGTCGCGGTCAAGAATGCACTGGATGTCGGAGCGTAGTCTGGAAAACATGCGGCAAGTCTACTGGGCGGCTGGCGTGTCTGCTGAGCGGGTCGTTTTGTCCGCATCCGGCATGGCCTTATTCAATGCGCTCTTGGACATGGCCTTGGCCACGCCGCGCAGGATGTGGATTTCTTCGGGACTGAGCTGGGCGCGGTTAAACAGCTGGTTCAGGCGCGGCATGAGTTTTTTGGGCGAGGCCGGGTCCAGAAAGCCGATATCGGTGAGCGCCTCTTCCCAATGCCTGAGCATGCCGGCCACCGCGGCGGCATCGGCCAATTGGGGTTCGGGAGTGGCGGACTGCACCGCAAAGCCGCCCAGCGCCTGGCGCCAGTCGTAGGCAATCAGCTGCACCGCCGCGCCGAGGTTGAGCGAGCCAAACTTCGGATCGGTCGGAATGCTCAAGGCCACATGGCAGCGGTAGACATCCTCGTTTTGCATGCCAAAACGCTCGGAGCCAAATAAAAAAGCCACCGAATCGGGCCTCAGCCCTTGCCCAGACTCCGCATCACGCTCTTTTTTTGATAGCAAATCAGCGAAATGCGCACGCGGCGCGCGCGTGGGCGGGCCAAAGTCGCGCGGCGTCATGGCCGTGGCACACAGATGCGCCATGCCATCGAGCGCCTCATCGAGCGTGGCCACGATGCGGGCGTTTTTGAGCACATCCAGCGCGCCGCTGGCCCGCTGTATGGTTTCCTCGCGGTTCAGCACATTGGCCCAGCGCGGCGCCACCAGCACCAGGTCGTCAAAGCCCATGACTTTCATGGCGCGGGCGGTGGCGCCCACGTTGCCGGCGTGGCTGGTGTTGATCAGGACAAAACGGGTTTTCATGGGTAAAGCGGGCCCCGCCACCAGAGAAAGCCCCAAGTTTCGGAGCCTGCGCGGACAATGTTGGGGCGAAGCCGGTAAAATGCCGCTATTGTCGCCTGCCCCGGTTACCGGGTCGCAGTCCTGATCGCAGTTTTCTGCCCGCTCTTTCTTACAATTTATGTCCAGCAATCTACACCCCATGCTCAACGTGGCCATCAAGGCTGCGCGCGCCGCCGGCGCCATCATCAACCGCGCGGCACTTGACGTCGAAGCGGTCCGCGTTTCGGTCAAGCAGACCAACGATTTCGTCACGGAAGTGGACCAAAACGCTGAAGCCGCAATCATCGAAACCCTGCTGACCGCCTACCCCGGCCACGGCATTCTGGCCGAGGAATCCGGCAGCGAGCATGGCGCCAAGGACTCCGAGTTCGTGTGGATCATCGACCCGCTGGACGGCACCACCAACTTCATACACGGCTTTCCGTTTTACTGCGTCAGCATTGCGCTGGCCGTGCGCGGCAAGGTCGAGCAGGCCGTGGTGTACGACCCCAACCGCAACGACATTTACAGCGCCAGCAAGGGCCGCGGCGCCTATGTCAACGACCGCCGCATCCGCGTGGCCAAGCGCACGCGCTTGCAGGAAACCCTGATTTCCACCGGTTTCCCCTACCGCCCCGGCGACAAGCTCAAACCCTATCTCAACATGCTCGGCGAAGTCATGAGCCAGTGCGCCGGCGTGCGCCGACCCGGCGCCGCCGCCCTGGACCTGGCCCATGTGGCCGCTGGCAACAGTGACGGCTTCTTTGAATCCGGCCTCAAGCCCTGGGACGTGGCGGCGGGCTCGCTGCTGGTGACCGAGGCCGGCGGCCTGATCGGCAACTTCACCGGCGAGGCCGACTTCATGGACCACGGCGAATGCGTGGCCGCCAACCCGCGCATTTACGGCCAGCTGGTGGCGACGCTCGCCAAATACAGCAAGTTTGCCGGCGCGGGCGACAAGGCCACGGTACGCCAGGCTTTGCAGGACGCCAGGGCGGAGCCGGCCGGCGCAGAAAACAACACCGAAGGCAGCGAAGGCCCGGCCTCCGTCGTGGCTGAAAAAGCCACGCTCAAGGCCCGCAAAATCAAGGCCCAGCCGGCCGCCGATTCCGGCGCGCCAGACGCACCGTTCTAAAGCCGCCACCGGCGCCGTTCGGCCGCCGCCTGGGCTGGCCCCAGAGGCGTTTCAGCTAAAATCAGCACCCCGACGCCCTGGCGCCGGGGCCTCGGCAATCTGCCCTCCCCCACACTGATCAATCATCTCCCATGTCCGAATTGACCGCGCAAGCATCATCCACACCGGCTGATGCGGCCCTGCTATCCGAAGTCGCCGAACTGGTGGTCAGCGCCCTGAACCTGGAAGTCGCTGCCGCCGAGGTGCAGGCTGACGAACCCCTGTATGGCGACGGACTGGGCCTGGACTCCATCGACATTCTTGAAATTGCGCTGGTGGTCTCCAAGCGCTACGGCCTGCAGCTGCGCGCCGACCACGAAGACAACCACGCCATCTTTCACTCGCTGCGCAGCCTGAGCGACCATATCGCCGCCCAGCGAACCAAGTGAAAGCCGGACTGACGACACGGTTAACCCAGGCCTGTCGTTGGGGCGGCCTCATCGGTCTGGGCATAGGCTACGCGCTGCTCTCCCATCTGGCGGCCGCGTCGGCCGTGCACAGTCTGCCCGGCGCCCTGGTCGCCATGGCGCCCATGCTGGTGCTGGCCTTTCTGATCGCATGGCGCTCGGACCGGCGCGCGCTCATGCTGGGCCTGTGGCTGGCGGGCTGCACCGTGCTCTACGCCATCAAGGGCTGGCTGATCGCCCATTACCACTGGGTTTTCCTGCTGGAGCATGCCGGCACCTATTCACTGCTTTGCGCCACTTTCGGCCAAACCCTGCAGAACGGCCAGACGCCGATGATTTCGCGTTTTGCCCGCATCGTGCACGGCAGCCTCTCGCCCGCGCTCGTTCGTTACACCCGCTCTGCCACCTGGGCCTGGGTTTTGTATTTCGGCGGCATTGCCGGGCTTTCGCTGTTGCTGTTCTGGCTGGCCCCGATTGGCATCTGGTCGGCGTTTGCCTACCTGCTGGGCATTCCCCTGCTGGTGCTGATGTTCGCGGGGGAATATGCCGCGCGCTGCTGCCTGCTGCCGCCAGCCGACCGGGCCGGGCCGCTGGAAGCGATTCAGGCCTACCGCCAGGCATCTTCAGAGGGCAAGGCGCGGCCCCGCCACACGCCATGACCACCTTCCCACTCATCACGCATCGCCATGCGCAAGAGGTCCTGGCCTGCGTCCACGACCAGCCTGTGACGGTGGCGCACTTCCTGGCCGACGTCAGGCAGCTCGCCGCGGCGCTGCCGGCGGGCCGGCATGTGCTCAACGTCTGCGGCGACCGCTACCGGTTTGCCGTCGGCGTGGCGGCCGCCTTGCTGGCCGACAAGATCAGCCTGCTGCCTCCCACGCTCACGCCCGAGATGGTGCGCCAGGTCAAGGACTTTGCACCTGACGTGTTTTGCCTGACCGACCAGCCGCAAACCATAGACCTCCCGCAGTTTTCATGGGCGGATGCCCTCGCAGCGCGCGCGCCGGCTGCGGCCGGCATGCAGGCCGGCCGCCTTGAGATTCCGGAAATTCCCGCAGCACGGACCGCGGCCATCGTATTCACCTCGGGCTCGACCGGCACACCCGTGGCGCACCGCAAAAGCTGGGGCGGGCTGGTTCACAGCGTGCGCGCTGAAGCGGGCCGTCTCGGCCTGCTGGACGGGCGACAGCACAGCATCGTGGCCACGGTGCCGCCGCAGCACATGTTTGGCTTTGAGTCTTCCGTGCTGCTGGCCCTGCAAAGCAGTGCCACGCTGAGCGCAGCGCATCCGTTTTACCCGGCCGACATCTGCTCGGCACTGGCGGCCGCCACGCGTCCGCGCATGCTGGTCACCACCCCGGTGCACCTGAGGGTATTGCTGGCCTCGGACCTCGACATTCCCCTGCCCGATCTCGTGCTGTCGGCGACCGCACCGCTGCCGCCCCAACTGGCGCAGGCGGTCGAGGCTCGCCTGCAGGCACCGCTGCTTGAAATTTACGGCTCGACCGAGACCGGGCAGATCGCCACACGCCGCACGACGCAAACCGCCGAGTGGACACTTTTTCCGGGCATCAGGCTCAGCGCCATGCAGGGTCGGGTCTGGGCATCGGGTGTTCATCTTGAGCAGGCCATGCCCCTGGGTGACGAGCTTGAGCTGCTCAGCGACGAACGCTTTCTGCTGCATGGCCGCACCGCCGACCTCATCAACATCGCGGGCAAACGCAGCTCGCTCGGCTATCTGAACCACCAGCTCAATGCGGTGCCGGGCGTGATAGACGGCGCGTTTTTCATGCCCGATGAAGGCGACGGCGGCCACGTGACGCGCCTGATGGCCTTTGCGGTGGCCCCGGGCATGCAGGCCTCCATGCTGCTGGCCGCGCTGCGCGAGCGTATTGACGCGATTTTCATCCCCAGACCGCTGGTCATGCTGGACGCACTGCCACGCAACAGCACCGGCAAATTGCCGCAAGACGCGCTCAAGGCCCTGGCATACGCGCATCAGCACCAAGGCGATAAGGGGGCCGCCCATGCACGGTGAAGCCACGCTCCTGATTGCGCCGGATCACCCGGCCTTTGCCGGGCATTTTCCGGGCGCGCCCATCGTGCCCGGGGTGGTCTTGCTCGACGCTGCGGTACATGCCGTGCGGCAGGCACGGCAGGCCTGCGCACCGGGAGACGGCGTGGAGGGTCTCTGCCAGATCAGCGCGGCCAAATTCCTCAGCCCGGTCGGGCCGGGCGAAACACTGCGCATTTCTTGGAGCAGCGCCGCCTCGGGCAGCACGCGCTTCGACATTTCCAGCGGCAGCCGCAAAGTGGCCACGGGCACGCTGGTATTTCCACCGGCGCCATGACAGCGGAGCGCAACGCCACACCGCCCGGAAGCGCCGAATGGCAGCAAAATCCTGAACGCAGCAACGTCTTCATGCTGCGCGTCATGACCTGGATTTCGCTGCAACTGGGTCGACGTGCGAGCCGCATCGTCTTGTACGGGATTGCGGCCTACTTTCTGGCCTTTGCTCCAAGGGCGCGCCGCATGTCGCGCAGCTACTTGCGCCGCGTGCTCAGGATGCCATCGGCGGCCGCCGTCGGCTGGCGACATCTGTTCCGGCATTTCCTGAGCTTTGCATCGGCAATCCATGACCGGGTCTATCTGCTCAACGACCGCTTCGAGCTGTTCGACATTCGCGTTCACAACCAGGCGCTTATCGACAAGATCGTCGCCGATGGCCAGGGTGTGTTCCTGATCGGTGCCCATCTGGGAAGTTTCGAGGTGCTTCGTGCCATCGGCCGCAAGCAGCCCGGCCTGCGCGTGGCCATGGTGATGTACGAGGAAAATGCGCGCAAGATCAATGCGGCGCTAGGCGCCATCAATCCGAATGCGCAGCAGGACATCATTGCCCTCGGCCATGTCGACTCCATGATCCAGGTGCATGAGCTGCTGGCCCAGGGTACCGTCGTTGGCATGCTGGGCGACCGCTCGCTGGGAAATGACGACACGCACCCGGTTGAGTTTCTGGGCGACACGGCGGCGTTGCCGCTAGGCCCCTTCCGGATGGCTGCGATCCTGAAACGCCCGGTGCTGTTCATGACCGGGCTGTACCGCGGCGGCAATCGCTATGACATCCACTTTGAAGCCCTCGCCGACTTTTCGGAGCTGGCGCCGCGCGGCCGCGCACAGGCGGTGCAGGCGGCCATGACGCGCTATGCGGCCCTGATGGCGCAATACTGTGACAGCGCCCCCTACAACTGGTTCAATTTCTTTGACTTCTGGCGAGCCCCAGAGCCGCGTAAAAGCAGACACTCTGCAGAAATCTCCTGACCCATGACGCTCTTCCTTCACCCGTCAAAACCTGCCAGCCCCTGGGCATCTTCCCGGGATCGCCTGAAGCGTCTGGCATCCGCCATCGCCGCACTCACCATCGGCCTGGCACTGGCCACGCTGAGCCAGTCGGCCTTCGCCGCCTGGGACCTCCAGCAGCTGATGGATGCGCTGGCACAGAACAAGTCCGGCCACGCCACCTTCGTGGAGAAAAAATACATTGCCGTGCTCGAGCAACCCGTCGAGTCATCGGGAGAGCTGCTCTACACCGCACCGGACGGGCTGGAAAAACGCACGCTCAAGCCCAAGCCCGAAGCCATGGTTGTGAATGGCGGCGAGCTGCTCATAGAACGCGGGCGCCAGAAACATCGCCTGCAGTTGCAGGCCTACCCGGAACTGGCGGCCTTCATCGACAGCATTCGCGGCACCCTGGCGGGCGACCGCAAGGCGCTGGAACGCAACTACCGCCTGAGCCTGGAGGGCACGGCAGATCGCTGGACCCTGCAACTGCTGCCGCTGAATGAAAAAATGCTGGCCGTCATACAGCGCATCAGCATCGCTGGCGCGCGCGACCAGGTACGCAGCATTGAAATCGTCCAGGCCGACGGTGACCGCTCCCTGATGACCATCGAAAAGCTGGCGGCTCCGTGATGACGCCAATCCGCCGCCACGGCATGACGGCCATCTCGCTGTGGCTGGCGTTTTTGCTCGCCTGCGGCGCCATCATCGCCCGTACGCACTTCACCACGGACCTGTCGGCGTTTCTGCCGCGTACGCCCACGCCCGAGCAGCAATTGCTGATGGATCAGCTGCGGGATGGCCTGGCCTCCCGCCTTATTCTCGTGGGCATTGAAGGTGCCGATGCGCCCAGCCGCGCCGCGCTGTCCAGGCAAATCGCCCAGCGCCTGCGCGCCGACCCGGCCTTTGTCAGCGTCAACAATGGCGAACCCGTCAACACCGAGCGCGATCGCGCCTTCCTGTTCAACAACCGCTACCTGTTGAGCCCTGCCGTGACACCGGCACGCTTCAGCGCAGACGGCCTGCACACGGCCTTGAGCGACAGCATCGATCTGCTCGCCTCGCCTGCCGGACTGCTGGTCAAGTCCTTGCTGCCGCGCGACCCGACCGGTGAAATGGTGCAGTTGCTCGAGCAACTGGACAGCGGCAGCCACCCCAGGCTGGTGGATGGCGCCTGGGCATCACGCGACGGCCAGCGCGCCTTGCTGCTGACGCAAACGCGCGCCGCAGGGTCCGATACCGATGCCCAGCAGCGCGCCATGGCGGCCATCCGGCAAGCCTTTGAAACGGCGCCTGGCGCCACGCCCGCGGCCAAATTGCTGATGACCGGCCCCGGTGTGTTTTCGGTGACTTCACGCGACACCATCAAAAGCCAGGTCAGCCGCCTGTCCCTCATCAGCGTCGTGCTGATTGCGACCTTGCTGCTGCTGGTTTATCGCTCCCTCACGGCACTCGCCCTGGGCTATTTGCCCGTCATCAGCGGCGTTCTGGCGGGCATCGCAGCGGTCAGCCTGGGCTTTGGCTCGGTGCACGGCATCACGCTTGGATTTGGCACCGCGCTGATCGGGGAAGCCGTGGACTACTCCATCTATCTGTTTGTGCAATCCGATCAGGACAATGCAGACCGGCAGAACTGGATCAAGCGCTTCTGGCCCACCATCCGGCTCGGCGTGCTGACGTCGATATTCGGCTTTGCCTCCTTGCTGATGTCCGGCTTTCCGGGCCTGGCGCAACTCGGCCTGTATTCGATTGCCGGACTGGTCAGCGCCGCCACCGTGACCCGTTTCGTGCTCCCGCATCTGCTGCCGGCAAAGTTTCGCATCCATGACGTCTCGGCGATCGGCCGCGTACTGGCCCGACTGACGCAGCGCGCCACCGCACTGCGCTGGCCGGCCGCGATCCTGTTGCTGGCGGCTTGCGCCATCCTGGTCATGCACCGCACCAGCCTGTTCGATGACAGGATATCCTCCCTAAGCCCGGTATCGCAGGCCGATGTGGCGCTCGACGAGCGTCTGCGCGCCGACATGGGGGCGCCCGATGTGCGTTATCTGGTGGTCGTTTCGGGCCCGAGCCGGGAAGCGGTTTTGCGCTCCTCCGAGCAGGTTTCCGCACTGCTGCAGGCGCAAGTCGACCAAGGCGAGCTCGCCGGATTTGAAAGCCCCAGCCGCTACCTGCCCAGCATCGCGACGCAGCGCGCACGCCAGGCCAGCCTGCCTGCGCCGGCCCAGCTGGAAACACAGCTGGCACCAGCGGTTCAGGGCCTGCCGGTACGCGCAGCACTGTTCAAGCCCTTCCTGGCCGATGTTGACGCCGCCCGCAGCCAGCCCCTGCTGCAAGCAGCCGACCTTGAAAAGACCTCCATGGCCATGGCGATAGATGCCTTGCTCATTCAGCAAGGCCGGCAATGGCGTGCCTTGTTGCCGCTGACCGCGCCCGAGGGCCGCAACATCAATGCCAGCCGTCTTCAGGCGTCCCTAGGCGCCACCCATCTGCCCGATGTCCTGTTTGTCGACATGAAGGCCGAGTCGGATCATCTGTATTCCGGCTACCTGCGTGAAGCCGTCCTGCTCTCGCTCGGCGGCGTGCTCGCCATTGTCGGACTGCTGCTACTGGTATTTCGCTCGCCCCTGCGCGTGGTGCGGGTCATCTCGCCGCTTGTGGCCTCCGTCATCACCGTCACGGCGGGATTGGCCGTGTTTGGCCAGCAGCTGATGATTCTGCACCTGGTGGGCTTGCTGCTGGTGGTCGCGGTGGGCTCGAATTACGCCCTGTTCTTTGACAGGCCGGATCCGGGCATGCCGATCTCGCCCCGCACGCTGGTGTCCATGCTGTTTGCCAACCTCACCACTGTTGCAGGTTTTGGCCTGCTGGCGTTTTCCAATGTATCGATACTGCAGGCCATGGGCGTCACCGTGGCGCCTGGCGTTATTCTGGCGCTGATGTATTCAGCGATTTTCACCCCTCATCCCGATGCGTAAATCACGCTGGCAGCCCACACCCTTGGTATATGCATCTGCCGCGCTGCATATGCTGGCCCTGGTGGCTGTCATCGCAGTTCCCGGCCAATGGCGCTGGGCGCTGGGCGCCGTGGTGCTCAACCATCTGCTCATCGCGGCGATCGGCCTCTGGCCGCGCAGCCACTGGCTGGGGCCGAACTGGACCCGGCTGCCCGCCGCCGCCACGGCGAGAAATGAAATCGCGCTGACCATTGATGATGGCCCCGATCCGGACGTCACCCCGCAGGTGCTGGATTTGCTGGACCGGTATGCGGCCAAGGCGACCTTTTTCTGCATCGGTGAAAAAGTCGCACGCTACCCGGATTTATGCCGGGAAATCGTGCGCCGCGGCCATGCCGTGGAAAATCATAGCCAGCAGCATCGCCATCATTTTTCATTGATGGGCCCGCGCGCCATGCTGCGTGAAGTGCAAGCCGCACAAGACACGCTGACGACGATTTCCGGTCAGCGCCCCCAGTTCTTTCGCGCCCCTGCCGGCTTGCGCAACCCTTTTCTCGACCCGGTGCTTCATCGACTCGGGCTGCTACTGGCCAGTTGGTCGGCGCGCGGTTTCGATACCCGGGTCGGCGACGCCGGGCGCGTTAAACACAAGCTGCTGCTGGGCCTGCGCGCGGGCGCCATTTTGCTGCTGCACGATGGCCATGCCGCGCGTACCGACCGTGGCAGCCCGGTCATTCTCGAAGTGCTGCCCGAGCTGCTGGCGTCCGCTGCGGCCGCCCGATTGCGTACCGTGACCTTGCGACAGGCTCTTTCATGAGCACCGGGCAGGCCGGTCATGAGCCATGGCATCGGCAGGCCGCGAAGGTCATACCCAAGAACTTTTATTTGAAAAGTATCGGAACGACTCTTTTCATCAGCCTTTTTTTCGGCGCCTACTTTTACTTGCTCAAACACCCCGCCTACCCGACCACGGTAATGCCCACCACCTGGCTGGATCGCCTCATCGGCTTTCAGCCCCTGGCGCTGCCCGTGTACCTGTCGCTGTGGGTCTACGTTTCCCTGCCGCCCTTGTTTTTGGCGAGCCGGCGCGAACTCTATAAGTACGGCCTGGCGATGGCGCTGACCTGCCTGGCAGGGCTGACCATTTTTTATTTCTGGCCTACGGCCGCACCCGCTGCCGATATCGACTGGGCGCGGTATCCCGGCATGGATTTCCTGAAGAACATGGATGCCTCGGGCAATGCCTGCCCATCCCTTCATGTCGCCACAGCCGTTTTTTCGGGCATCTGGTTACATCACTTACTTCATCGCCTGGGCGGGCCCCTGTGGCTGCTTTTGCTCAACGGAATATGGTGTATCGCCATCGTCTACGCCACATTGGCCACACGCCAGCATGTCGCCGTGGACATGTGGGCCGGTCTCGTGCTTGGGGCGCTGGCGGCCGGCCTGTCCTTGCGTCAACAGCTGCGCGCGAAGGTCGCGGCACAAGTCCGCCACCACCCCTCTGTTTGACCCGGACTTACCGCCTGCTTTTGCTAAAGTACCGCCTTATTTAGATTGGTTTTCTCTCTGTACCCGCTCTGGCTTTCCCATTTCACCGCGACCAGCGGCATCGGCTGCGGTCTCCAGCAGACCCTCGCCGCGCTACGCCAGCACCGCGGCGGCTTGCGGCCCTGTGCGTTTGACACGGTAGATCTGGCCACATTTGTTGGCGAGGTCGCAGGTGTCGATGCCGTGCAGCTTCCCGCGCATCTGGCCGACTTTGATTGCCGCAACAACCGGCTCGCCTTGCTGGGCTTGATGCAGGACGGCTTTGCCGAGGCGGTCGCCGCCGCCAGCCAAAAATATGGCGCGCAACGCATTGGCGTATTTATCGGCACCAGCACCTCCGGCATTCTGCAAACCGAGCTGGCTTACCGTCGGCGCGGCCCGGTGAGCGGTGCACTCCCCGCCGATTTTATTTATGGCACCACGCACAATACCTTCTCCGTCGCCGATTTCACGCGCCACTATTTCGGACTGACCGGCCCGGCCGCCGTGGTCTCATCGGCCTGCTCCTCCAGCGCCAAGGTATTTGGCTCGGCCCGCCGCATGATCGCCGCGGGACTGATAGACGCGGCAGTGGTGGGCGGGGTGGATTCGCTGTGCCTGACGACCTTGTATGGCTTCAATTCCCTGGGCCTGATTTCCGCACAGCCCTGCCGCCCGTTCGACGCCGCGCGCGACGGCATTTCCATTGGCGAGGCGGCGGCGTTCGCCCTGCTGGAGCGCGTGCCGGAGCAGCCGGATGAGCATGCCGTACTGCTGCTGGGGGTGGGCGAATCCAGCGACGCCTACCACATGTCATCCCCCCATCCCGAGGGCCTTGGCGCGCAGATGGCGATGCAGGATGCACTGGAAATGGCCGGCCTCGGCGCGGCCGATATGGATTACATCAACCTGCATGGCACCGCCACGCCAAGCAACGATGCGGCCGAGGCCAAGGCCGTTGCGGCGCTGTTCGGATCGGCCACACCGTGCAGTTCCACCAAAGGCGCTACCGGACACACGCTGGGTGCGGCGGGCGGCCTGGAGGCGGTGATCTGCGCGCTGGCACTGCAACATGGCCTGCTGCCGGGTGGTGTGAATACACAGCGCCCCGATCCGGCGCTGCCGCTCAATTACCTGCAGGAAAATCTTGAGCAGCCGGTTTCCTATGTGCTCAGCAATTCGTTTGGCTTTGGCGGCACCAACTGCAGCCTGGTGCTTGGACGCGGCAGAGGCCATTAACATGCACGCACTCACCGCCTACATTGAAGGCATAGGCCTCTTGGGACCTGGTCTCAATGGCTGGCCTGGCAGCCTGGCCCTGCTCACCGGGCAACAAGCCTATCAGCCCCATCCAACGCTATTGCCGCCGCCGCTCAGCCTGCCTGCGGCAGAACGCCGGCGCAGCAGCAGCATCGTCAAGCTGACGCTGGCCACCGGCCTGGAGGCTGTGGCCGCAGCCGGGCAGGACGCAGCCCAGCTGCCATGCGTATTTTCCGCCTCCAGCGGCGATGGCTACAACTGCCACGAAATCTGCCAGATGCTGGCCTCCGACGATAGACAGATATCTCCCACCCGCTTCCACAATTCGGTACACAACGCCGCGGCGGGCTATTGGAGCATCGCCACCGGCGCGATGACCGCCTCGTCGGTGTTGTGCGCGTTTGACGCGAGTTTCGGCGCCGGCTTGCTGGAGGCGCTTGCCCAGGTGGTCGTCGACAACAGACGCAGCCTGCTGCTGGCCTGCGACACCCCTTATCCCCAACCCCTGCATGGCGCCCGCCCCATCCCGGATGCATTCGGCGTGGCCCTGGTGCTGGCACCCCGGCGCAGCGCGCAGGCCCTGGCGAAAATCAGCGTCAGCCTGAGCGATGCGGCTGCGGAGCGGCTTGACGATGCCGCGCTGGAAACCCTGCGCATGACCATTCCCGCAGCGCGCAGCCTGCCCTTGCTGCGCCGGATTGCGCAAGGCCAGGCGGCCCATGTGGTGCTTGACTACCTGGACAGCGCGCGCCTGGCCCTGGACATCTCCCCATGCTAGACCACGCCTGGATTGCCGGCCATATCCCGCATCAGGGCAGCATGTGTTTGCTCGATCAGGTGGTGCACTGGGACAGCCAGCGGATCCAGTGCCGCGCCGGCAGCCACCGCAGCGCAGACAACCCGCTGCGTTCACGCCACCAGCTTGGTGCCGCCTGCGGGATTGAATATGCGGCGCAGGCCATGGCGGTGCACGGCGCCCTGCTGGCCCCCGCAGACAGCAGTCGCCCGCGTGCCGGTTTTCTTGTGAGCGTGCGCGGCACGACCCTGCACGTGTCGCGACTGGATGACATAGCCGCCGATCTCGACATTGAAGCCAATTGCCTCAGCAGCGGCGATGGTCACATCCTGTACCAGTTCAGTCTTCATGCCGCCGGGCGCCTGCTTCTTGACGGCCGTGCTGCCGTGGTCGTGAACGCCGACGGCACTGCCTCCCCATTACCTTCAGGAGACACCCCATGAAACACGCGCTGGTCACGGGCGGCAGCGGCGGCATCGGTGCCGCCGTTTGCCGGCGCCTGGCTGCAGAGGGTTGCCATGTCTTGATCCACGCCCATCGCGGGGTCGATGCGGCGCAGGCGCTGGCGGATGACATCAGCGCTCAGGGCGGCAGCGCGCAGGTGCTGGTGTTTGATGTGACGGACCGGGCCGCTACGGCTGACGCGCTTCATCCATTGCTGGAAAACCAGCCCATCCAGATTCTGGTCAACAACGCCGGCATCCATGACGACGCCGTATTTCCCGGCATGCGTGATGCACAGTGGCATCGCGTCATCGACGTGTCGCTGCACGGCTTTTTTAACGTCACCCAGCCCTTGATGATGCCGATGATACGCACGCGCTGGGGGCGCATCATCAACATCACCTCGGTGGCCGGCATCGTCGGCAACCGCGGCCAGGTGAACTACTCGGCGGCCAAGGGCGCGCTGCATTCCGCCACCAAGTCGCTCTCGCTGGAAGTGGCCAGCCGCGGCATCACCGTCAATGCCGTGGCGCCCGGCATCATCACGACGCCCATGAGCCAGCACAGCTTTGATGCGCCCACCATTGCCCAGCTGGTTCCGATGAAGCGCGCCGGCCGGCCCGAGGAAGTGGCCGACCTGGTGAGTTTTCTGGCCTCGGAGCGCGCGGCCTATATCAGCGGCCAGGTGATCTCGATCAACGGCGGGATGGTGTAGCTGGCTGCGTACAGGTGTATCAGCCGCCTTTGATGCGCCGCGCGAGCAACAGCGGCAGGCGCAGCACAAAGCCTAAAAACAGCCGGCTGTGCATCCAGGTGAGCAGGAGGTTGTCGCGCAGGTAGTTGAAATGCGAGACGCCGCCTTCATCGGCGCGAAAGTAGCGCACCGTCGCGGGCAGATTGACAGGCTTGACGCCGCGCCAGCACATGCGCACGACGGCCTCGGGGTCAAAATCGAAACGGCGCATCCAGCGCTGGCCATGCATGACGCGCCGCAGCGGCTCAATCGGATAGACACGAAAACCGAACAGCGAATCGCCAATGCCCGCCCAAAGCGTTTCAAGATTGGCCCAGCCGTTGGAGACCTTGCGGCCGTTGACGCGCAGGCGCGGCGCGTCGGCGGCAAACACCGGCAATCCCAGCACCATGACCGCCGGCTGGCCGGCGGAAGCGGCCATGAAATCGGGAATCAGGTGCGCCGGGTGCTGGCCATCGGAGTCCATGGTCAGCACATGCGTGAAGCCCTGCGCGGCGGCCAGATCCAGCCCCTGCAGCACGGCAGCGCCCTTGCCGACGTTGTGCGGCAAAACGATCACCCGCAAACCTTCATCCTGCGCCGCCATGGCCAGCAGACCTTCGGCGCTGCCGTCGGTGCTGCCGTCCACTACCACCCAGACCGGCGTCCACTGCGCGCGTGCCGAGCGCACCGTTTCATACACCTTGGGGCCAGGGTTGTAGCTGGGAATCAGGACCATATGCGTACTGGACGCGCTGGGTGGGTAGGCATTCATGGCATCTGGGCAGGATAAAAAGGCAGACAGGCGCTCAGCTCAGGCCGGCGGCACCGAGACGGAAAATTCAGGTAATTGCACATGGGCCAGTTCGGACTGGAAGTACTGCTCCAGCTCATGGGTGAAGTGCACGATGTGCTGAGGCGGCTCAAACCGCTTGCCAAGACGGATCCGGTAGGTAATGGGCATTTTCGGCGTCCGCAGAACGGGCCAGCCCTTCCCCAGAAAACCCGAATTGGTTTCAATAAAAACCGTCTGCACCGGCACGCCGGCATGTTTGGCGACCAGTCCCGTCGTCCCCTGCATAGGGCTGACGGGAAACCGGGCTGTGCGGGTGCCCTCGGGAAACAGCAGCAAATGACTGCCCTGACGCAAATCGCCCACCGCCAACTGCACCATGGTGCGCAGCGGCGTGTTGCGGATATAGCCCACCAGGCGGGCACCCGCGCCAAAAAAGACGCTGTTGACAATCTCGGCCTTCATGATGCAGGCGGCATCGGGCAGGCGCGACAAAATCATGACGGCATCGAGCAGTGACGGATGGTTGGGCGCGATGACCATGGCCGGCCCCTCACGCAATGCGTCGAGTGCCGCCAGGTCAAACTGGCAGGCGCCCATGAGCACCAGAAAGCGCAGGTAGCCCCGGAACGTCGCAACGACCAATTTGCGGCCCATCCGTTTGCTCAGCGCCCGCGGTAAAACCGCACGCATGGCGATGGCCATCAACGAGACGACAAGGCACATGACACCCAGTACGAGGTAGCCCAGGTAAAGCCTGGCCGTTTCATGCAGGGCCGCGTGACCCGCGGGCGGCGTGAGCTGCCCGTTCAGAGCAACATTCGATTTTTTTTCCATAAACTCAGGGCCTGTGACAGTTTTTTACGTGTTGCTGTCTCAGTGTCTTGACATGCGAATGTCGGCTTTTGCGCTGGCCGGTCACAAACGCCCCAAGCATGGCGCCTGGCCATGGACGCGGGGGCAATGAACTCGGCTCGGTGATGGCGCTTCCTTCCTTGGGTGGATCAAGCCTGCCGCCTGCGGCAGGACTGGTTTTGCTTCAGGCGTCGACTTCATGAGTTTACTTCGCCGGGCTCGAAAGCTCAGGCCCCGCCGGCAAAGCCGCCCGTGTACCGGCCGGAAGCGGCCCGCATCGATAATGCTGCATTGATACTGCGCGACCTCTACCCCTTGACCAAGACCATGAGTGAAAAAATCCGGGTGACCCCAGAAACCGCCAACCCCAGCAAACCCCTTGCAGGTCATACCCCCATGATGATGCAGTACCTCGGCATCAAGGCGGACTACCCCGACACGCTGGTGTTCTACCGCATGGGCGACTTTTACGAGGTCTTCTTCGCCGATGCCGAAAAAGCCGCGCGCCTGCTTGACATCACGCTGACCAAGCGCGGCCAGTCGGCCGGCGAGCCGGTGGTCATGGCTGGCATTCCCTTTCATGCCCTCGAAGGCTATCTGGCCAAGCTCATCAAGCTTGGTGAATCGGTGGCCATTTGCGAACAGGTCGGCGACGTCGCCACCAGCAAAGGGCCGGTCGAGAGAAAAGTGGTGAGGGTGGTGACGCCAGGCACGCTGACCGACACCGAGCTGCTGAACGACAAGACCGAATCCATACTGCTGGCCGTGCACCAGGGCGCCCGCAACACCTGCGGCCTGGCCTGGCTCAGCGTCACGCAGGGTGAAATCAACCTGGCGCATTGCGCCAGTGACGAACTGGAGACCTGGCTGGCCCGCATCGCCCCCAGCGAGCTGCTCTACAACATCGACGTCACGCCGGCCTTCGAGCAGCGCCTCAAAGCCCAGCGCTGCGCCGCCAGCGCGCGCCCGGCCTGGCAGTTCGACCCGGCTCTCGGAGCACGCCGCCTGCTGGAGCAGCTCAAGGTCGCCTCGCTGGCCTCCTGGAATGCGGAATCCCTGGGCGAAGCCCACGCCGCCGCCTCGGCGCTGCTGGGTTATGCCGAGCACACGCAGGGCCGCGCCCTGCCCCATGTGCAGGGCCTGCAGGTGGTGCGCTCGGGCGAGCTGATCGAGCTGCCGCTCACCACGCGGCGCAACCTGGAACTCACGCAAACCCTGCGCGGCGAGGATTCGCCGACGCTGTTTTCACTGCTCGACAGCTGCACCACCGGCATGGGCAGCCGCGCCCTCAAAAGCTGGCTGCTGAGCCCGCGCCGCGACCGCGACCAGGCGGCGGCCCGGCTGGAAGCCATCACGGCCTTGCGCAGCGGTCCGCAGCAAACCCTGCGCGCCCGGCTCAAGGGCTGTACCGATGTCGAGCGCATCACCGCCCGCATTGCGCTGCGCCAGGTGCGGCCGCGCGAATTGATCGCACTGAAGGACACGCTACAAAAAACAGAGCTACTTGCGCCCGTGGATACTGGGCTATCGGCACTTTTAACCAAAATTTTTGAAGATCTGCAACCGCCGTCCGGCTGCGCCGAGTTGCTCGGTCACTGCATCCTCGAGGAACCGGCAGCGCTGATACGCGACGGCGGCGTCATCAACCACGGCTGCGACGCCGAGCTGGACGAGCTGCGCGCCATCCAGACCAATTGCGACGGTTTCCTGCTCGATCTGGAGGGCCGCGAAAAGGCCCGCACCGGCATTGCCAACCTGCGCGTGCAGTTCAACAAGGTGCATGGCTTTTACATCGAGGTGACGCAAGGCCAGACGGGCAAGGTGCCCGACGACTACCGCCGCCGCCAGACCCTGAAGAATGCCGAGCGCTACATCACGCCCGAACTCAAGGCCTTTGAAGACAAGGCCCTGTCGGCGCAGGAGCGCGCGCTGGCCCGCGAAAAATGGCTGTACGAGCAATTGCTGGACCAGCTGCAGGACTTCATTCCGGCGCTGAGCCGGCTGGCGCGGGCGATCGCCTCGCTCGACGCCCTCTGCGCGCTGGCCGAGCGCTCGCTCACGCTGAACTGGGCCGCGCCTGTCTTTGTGCGCGAGCCCTGCATAGACATTGCCCAGGGCCGCCACCCGGTGGTGGAAGCGCGGCTGGCCGAGACCGGCGGTGGCTCCTTCATTGCCAACGACTGCCAGCTCACCGGCAAAAGCCGCATGCAGGTCATCACCGGCCCCAACATGGGCGGTAAATCCACCTATATGCGCCAGGTCGCCATCATCGTGCTGCTGGCCAGCGTGGGCTCCTATGTGCCGGCCAGCGGCTGCCGCCTCGGCCCCATCGACGCCATCCACACCCGCATAGGCGCCGCCGACGACGTCGCCAACGCGCAGTCCACCTTCATGCTGGAGATGACCGAGGCCGCGCAAATCCTGCATGCCGCCACGCCACATTCGCTGGTGCTGATGGACGAAATCGGCCGTGGCACCTCCACCTTCGACGGCCTGGCGCTGGCCGGCGGCATTGCCGCCTACCTGCACAACAAGACCCAGGCCTTCACGCTGTTTGCCACGCATTACTTCGAGCTGACCGAATTTCCGGCCCGCCACCATGGGGCGATCAATGTGCACGTCAGCGCGGTCGAGTCCGGCGCCGACATCGTCTTTCTGCACCACATCGAGCCCGGCCCCGCCAGCAAGAGCTACGGCGTCGCGGTGGCCAAGCTGGCCGGCGTGCCGGCGGCCGTGGTCAACCACGCGCGCCATGCGCTGAATGCGCTGGAAACCCAGCAAAACGAAACCCGTGCCCAGATTGACCTGTTTGCCCCGCCGCCACAAGCCGCCGCGCCCGAGCTGAGCGCCGTGGACAAGGCATTGGTTACCATAGACCCTGACGCGCTGAGCCCACGCGAAGCGCTGGATGCACTTTATCAACTGAAAAAGCTGTCGGCCGTTGCCTGAGCTGCGGCTCCCTATGTTCTCCACCACTCCTTATCGCCCCATGACTTACTGCGTCGCTGCCAAACTCAATGCCGGCCTGGTGTTTTTGTCAGACTCCCGCACCAACGCGGGCCTGGACCACATCAGCACCTTCCGCAAGATGATCGTCTACGAAAAGGCCGGCGACCGCTTCATGGTGCTGCTGTCGGCCGGCAACCTGTCGATCTCGCAATCGGTGCGCGAAATCCTGCAGGTCGAGCACCTGAAGGACCGCGACGGCGGCGAACCGATCACGATCTGGAATGCCAAAAGCATGTTCGACGCCGCCCGCGTGCTGGGCTCGGCGATTCGCCGCGTCTACGAGCGCGACGCCGAGGCGCTGAAAAATACCGACGTGGACTTCAATGTCGCGATGGTGTTCGGCGGGCAGATCCGCGGCGAAGGCATGCGCCTGTTCCAGATGTACTCGGCCGGCAACTTCATTGAAGCCACCGAGGAAACCCCCTACTTCCAGGTCGGTGAATCCAAATACGGCAAGCCCGTGCTGGACCGCGTGCTGACCCCCGAGACGCCGCTGGCCGAGGCCGCCAAATGCGTGCTGGTGTCCATGGACTCGACCATGAAGTCCAACCTGTCGGTCGGCCTGCCGCTGGACCTGGTGGTCTATGAAGCGGACAGCTTCAAGAGCGACAAGATCGTCTGCATAGACCAGGACAACCCCTATTACAAGATGATGCACAGCAACTGGGGGCAAAAGCTGCGCCAGGTCTTCGACAGCATCGAGGATCCGGTGTGGGACGACGCGCACACCGACACGCCGCTCAAAATGCCCGCGGCCCGCCATGCCCCGCTCAAAAAAATCAATACGCCCGAGCAGAAGCTGATTTAAACGCCGCCCCCCAGGGAAGCCCTGCCACCCACGCGCCGCGGCGCCCCACACCTTGCCCTCCAGTTCCAAACCTCTCGTCATTTTTTCGCACGGCAACAGCTTTCCGGCCAGCACCTATAACGTGCTGTTCCAGAGCCTGAAGGCCCGCGGCTTTCAGGTCAAGGCGATTGAAAAATTCGGCCACGATCCGCGCTACCCGGTCACCAGCAACTGGCCGCACCTGGTGCAGCAGCTCGCCGACTTCACGAGCCAGGAAGTCGAGAAATCCGGCCAGCCGGCTTTTCTGGTGGGCCATTCGCTGGGCGGTTTTTTAAGCCTGATGTGTGCGGCCCAAAACCCGGTTCTGGGTGGCCAGCCCGTCAGGGGCGTGCTGCTGATCGACTCGCCGATTCTGGGCGGCTGGCGCGCCAAGGCGCTGAGCGTGGCCAAACGCGCCCAGCTGGTGGGCTCGATCTCGCCCGGCGTCATCAGCCGCAAACGCAAATTCCAGTGGCTGGGCCGCGAGGAGGTGCTGGCGCATTTCCGCAGTAAAAAGGCCTTCGCCCGGTGGGACGAACAGGTGCTGCGCGACTACATCGAGCACGGCACGCACGATGACCAGGGCAAGGGCCAGCGCCTGCTGAGCTTTGACCGCGATGTGGAAACCGCCATCTACAACACCCTGCCCGACAACCTGGAGGCCCTGCTCAAGCGGCACCCGCTCAAGTGCCCGGTGGCCTTTATTGGCGGGCGCCAATCGGCCGAGATGAAGCAGGTCGGCATGGCCATGACCGAAAAAGTCACCAAGGGCCGCATCATGATGCTGGACGGCAGCCATTTGTTTCCCATGGAAAAGCCCGAGGCGACGGCCGCGGCGGTTGAGGCTGCCCTACGCAACCTGATGGCTTGATGCCGGCCCCGGCCGGCATCGGCTGACGAAACTCAGGCGGACCAGACGACCAAACCACTCCAGGCAGTGGCCAGCACCACGAGGCCAAACGCAATGCGGTACCAGGCAAAGCCGACAAAGGTGTGGCTGGCGATGTAGCGCAGCAGCCAGCGGATGCACAGCCAGGCGCTGATGAAGGACACCACCAGCCCCACCGCGAACAAGGGGAGGTCCGCCACGGACAGCAGCGCGCGCTCCTTGTACAGGCTGTAAACCCCGGCGCCAATCAGCGTGGGAATGGCCAGAAAAAACGAGAACTCGGTGGCCGCCGTGCGCGACAGGCCCAACAGCATGCCGCCTATGATGGTGGCGCCGCTGCGGCTGGTGCCCGGGATCATGCCCAGGCATTGCACAAAACCGACCTTGAGGGCGTCCAGCGCCGTCATGTCGTCGACCGACTGGATGCGGGGCACGGGCTTGGCGACCTTTTCAACCCACAGGATGATGAGCGCGCCAACGATGAAGGCGCCGGCCACCACGCCAGGGTTGAACAAATGGGCCTTGATGGTCTTGTAGACCAGCAGGCCCAGTATGGCGGCCGGCAAGAAACCGATCAGCACATTCAGCGCAAAACGCTGCGCCTGCCGCTGGCTGGGCAAGGCCAGCACGGTGCTGCTGATTTTTTGCCAGTAATAAAGGACCACCGCGAAAATGGCACCGGTCTGGATGGCGATATCAAACACCTTGGCCTTGTCATCGTCAAAACCCAGCAGCGATCCGGTCAGGATCAGGTGACCGGTGGATGAAATGGGCAGAAACTCCGTCAGGCCCTCGACAACGCCCATGACGGCGGCTTTGATCAACAGTGCAATATCCACGCTGGCTCCCTATTAAATTGCTGCTGATTATCGTTGCCAGGCTTAAGGCCTCCTGAAGCACGCGACGAATTCGTCGCTGCTAAGCTTGTCGCGCCATGACCGCACCACCCACCGACCCCATCCCCCCGCAAGCCGGCGACCAGGCCTCGGCCGCCGATATCCTTGATTTCTGGCTGGCCGACGGGCTGACGCAGGGCTGGCCCACGAAAAACCTCGGCCCGCGCTGGTTTGGCGGAGGTGCCGCGCTGGACGAAGAAATCAGAAAGCGCTTTGGCGCGCGGGTGCTGCAGGCGGTGGCCGGCGGGCTGCAGGACTGGGAGGCGCAGACCCTGAGCCGGCTGGCGCTGGTCATCCTGCTGGACCAGTTCACCCGCAATGTGTTTCGCGGCACCGGCCAGGCTTTTGCTGGCGATGCGCGCGCCCAGCGGCTGGTGCTGGACACGCTGGCGCACCAAGCCGACCGGCAACTGCCCTGGGTCGCCCGAGTGTTCACCTACATGCCGCTCATGCACGCCGAAGACCGGGCCATGCAGGATGAATGCGTGGCGTGTTTTGCACAACTGGTGGCGGATGCACCCGCCACACTGAAGCAGCGCCTGCAGGGCCACCTTGGCTATGCCCGCCAGCACCGGGACATCATTGCCCGCTTTGGCCGCTTTCCCTACCGCAACGCCGTGCTGGGGCGGGCCAATACCGTTGAAGAGGAGACGTTTCTGCGCAAGGGGCCGCGTTTCGGGCAATAAAACAAATAGCGCGGGTTAGAAGCCACTCACACCGGCTTGCCGGGGATATTCCCTCTGCTGCTATGAGATGAGCGGCCCCTATCTCCACTACGTCTTGTTGCGTTATGTTTCGCTTTGTTGCTTCCCGGGCATTCTGCAACGCCCAGCCTGCACCCACAAAAAAGCCTGCAGGAAGCAGGCTTTGAGCGGGCTTTGGTTTAAACCCGATTAATACTGGTAATAAACCGGGCCAAAACCCTGCCGGCAACCACATCGACCGTGATCATTGCGATCAATCGTCGTCGTCATGGTCGCGGCCATGTTTTTTGTGCCAACCGTGGCGATAGCCGGGCTGTACATACACCACTTGAGGCGAGCCGTAGTAATAAGGGCGGGGCTGCACATAAACCGGAGCCGGTTGCACGTAAACCGGTGCTGGTTGCACATACACGGGCTGGGGCTGCACATACACAGGGAATGCATTGCCCACATTCACGCCCACGCCGGGGGAACCGATGCCCACCGACCAGAACACGTTGTCCCTGGCCTGAGCTGCACCGGTAAAGCCCATGGCCGCAACCGCCAGTGTGGCGGCAGCACCGGCCAGGATGACAGAACGGTTTGCCTTGATTGCTGACTTCATATTGTCTTTCTCCTTAACGGGGCAGGAAATGCCCATGTGTTGATTAAACGCGGGAGTCGGGTCAGGGCTTACCGCTTGCACAGTTAAGAAGGTAGCCAAACGTAACCCGGCCCGACTACGGCCTAAAATCGGACAATGACATCCCCCGCCCCCTCCAAAGCCAATGCCGCCGCGTCTGGCCCTGCCGACAAAGAAGCCCACAAGCCCAGCAACTTCTTGCGCCAGATCATCGAAAAAGACCTGGCTGAAGGCACGTATGGCAGCCGCCGCTGGGGCGGCAGCCCCGGTGATGCCGCCCACCACGCCGCCGGCCAACCCGACCCGGCCAGGGTGCGCCTGCGCTTTCCGCCCGAGCCCAACGGCTATTTGCACGTGGGCCACGCCAAGAGCATTTGCCTGAACTTCGGTCTGGCGCGCGACTACGGCGGCGTGTGCCATCTGCGCTTTGACGACACCAACCCCGAAAAAGAAGACACCGAATACGTCAACAGCATCAAGGACGCCGTGCAGTGGCTGGGCTTTGGCTGGGACAACAAGAGCCCGGCAGGCCATGAATCCAACCTCTACCAGGCCAGCGACTACTTTGACTTCATGTACCGCGCCGCCGAGTACCTGATCGAAGCCGGCCACGCCTACGTGGACGAGCAGACCGTGGAGCAAATGCGCATCAGCCGCGGCGATTTTGCCCACCCCGGCACCGACAGCCCCTTCCGCAGCCGCACGCCCGAGCAGAACCTGGCGCGCTTTCGCGAAATGCGCGATGGCCTGCATGAAGACGGCTCCATGGTGCTGCGCGCCAAGATCGACATGGCCAGCCCCAACATCAACCTGCGCGACCCGGCCATTTACCGCATTCGCCGCGCCCACCACCACCACACCGGCGACAAATGGTGCATCTACCCCATGTACACCTTTGCGCACCCGATCGAGGACGCACTGGAGCAGATCACCCACAGCCTGTGCACGCTGGAGTTTGAAGACCAGCGCCCGTTTTACGACTGGCTGCTGGACCGCCTGTGCGAAGGCGGCCTGGTTGCCACGCCGCACCCGCACCAGTACGAATTTGCGCGCCTCAACCTCACCTATGTGCTGACCAGCAAGCGCAAGCTGGCACAACTGGTGTACGACCACAAAGTCAGCGGCTGGGACGACCCGCGCATGCCCACCATCGTCGGCCTGCGCCGCCGCGGCTACACGCCCGAGGCGCTGCAGCTGTTTGCCGAACGCATTGGCGTGACCAAGAGCGACAGCTGGATTGACTACAGCACGCTCGAAGGCGCGCTGCGCGACACGCTGGACCCGATCGCCCCGCGCGCCATGGCCGTGCTGGACCCGATCAAACTCGTGCTGACCAACTGGGATGCGGTCATGGGTGCAGGCAAGCTAGACGACTGCTCTGCCCCCGTGCACCCGCACCACCCCGAGCTGGGCAAGCGCAGCTTCAAAATCGGCAAGGAAGTGTGGATTGAACGCACAGACTTTGAAGAAACGCCACCCAAGGGCTTCTTCCGCCTCTTCCCCGGCAACAAGGTGCGCCTGAAATACGGCCACGTCATCGAATGCACCGGCTGCAGCAAAGACGCCAATGGCAACGTCACTGAAGTGCAAGCCACGCTAATCCCCGACACCAAGAGCGGCACGCCGGGTTCGGACGCCGTCAAGGTCAAGGGCGTGATCACCTGGGTCGGCGTGAACGATGCCGTGCAGGCCGAGGTGCGCCTGTATGAACGCCTGTTTGTTGAAGCGCATCCCGACGCGGGCGGCAAGGACTTTATTGAAAACCTGAACCCCAACAGCCTGAAGGTGCTGCAGGCCGTGGTCGAGCCCTCACTGGCTGCGGCCAAAGCCGATGACAAATTCCAGTTTGAACGGCATGGCTACTTTGCGGCAGATCGGGTGGATCATGCGGCGGGTAGGCCGGTGTTTAACTTGGCAGTGGGGCTGAAGGATTCGTGGGGGAAATAATTTAATTGCTCGCAAATAAAAATTAGAGGATAGGGAGACACAGCATGGCAGTTATCGACAGTTACGATTTATCGATCGAGGTAACCGTCAAAGAGGGAGACAACAGTACACAGCGAGGAGCCTTACTTGAGACCTTGGCCAAAAGAGTTTTAGTCTCACTGCAATATGAGCATGTAACCACTGATATTCGCGTCACTGGATGTGAACTTGACATTGTTGCGCGAGATAAGCAGTCAACTGCACAAGTCATTGTGGAATGCAAGGCATATCGAGATAGGACAATTTCAGCCGACGTCTTAACAAAAATGCTCGGCAATTTGTTTGTGCATGGCTACTCGTCCGCTTGGTTAATAACAACGACGAACCTGGGGAAAGATGCTAAGGGTGTAGTTGATAAGTTCAAAGAAAAATCAATCGACGAACGCCAAAAGCTACGGGTGTACGGCCCAAAGGAGTTGATTGAGCTTTTGATATCTACCGGGCAAATTTGCAGCCCAGAAACGCTTCCACTTCCAGCCGCGTTGCATGCGCTTTCTGCAAGAACTCTGCTGCTTACGGACGTCGGCGAGTACTGGGCAGTTACCGCAGTAGGAGGGGACTCAGGTGTTGCGGATACGGTAATGGTATTTGATGCCGCATCTGGAAAGGCTGTAGCGAGCACAGCATTAATTCAACAACTATCTGAGCGCGATTCCAATTTGCGCTCTCTGCGCTGGATTTCTGCAGAAGAAGAGTTAGCAACGAGCAGCCTAATGGCAGAAGGTCTTAGGCAAGAACTCGACAGTATCGCACCGGTACCCGTTGCCGATGACTGGTCGGACTATCGACCAGCTAGGCCAGAAGACTTCGTGGGCAGGGACGAAATTCTTGCTGATATTGTCAAATTTTTTGAGGAGATAAGAGCCTCGACAAGTGGCACCAGACTTCTTGCAATTAAGGCCCCATCTGGATGGGGAAAGAGTTCGTTTCTAGTCAAACTTCGCTCCACTTGTCTAAATATAAGAAATCGCAACAAATTTTTTCTGTACTCCGTTGACTGTCGAACGGCGACATCGCAGCGCTATCCAGAATTGGCCTTAAAGAGATGTTTCGATGAAGCAATTGATTCAGATTTTGTTACGGGCGAAAAGAATTCAAGTCGCATTACCTCAGCCGGTCAACCTTTTTCAGATTCGAGCATTCAGTCAATACTGGAACAGTTGCGTCAGCAAAATAAGGTAATCGTTCTCTTCTTCGACCAGTTCGAAGAAATTACTACCAAACAGGAACTGTCAGACCTGTTTTTACAAATCAAGATGCTGTGCGCCGCAGTCCAATCTGCCAATGAGAATGTACTGCTTGGATTTTCTTGGAAGACCGACGGCTCCATACCTACAGATCATCCGGCTTATCACGTATGGCATTCGTTCGCAGATCATCGCCGAGAATTCGATCTTCCTCTTTTCTCAAAAGCTGACACCGGAAAACTCCTAACTGGTCTTTCCAAAGAATTGCGTCAACCAATTGAGCCATCCCTACGGAGACTATTAACCGAACACTGCCAAGGTTATCCATGGCTCTTAAAGAAGCTTTGTGTTCACGTTTTTCAAGTTCTTAAAACACAGCCTACTCGACAGAGAGAATTGCTTGAACGCGCTCTCGACATTGCCGCGCTGTTCCAGAAGGATCTCTCCGACTTGAATGCAACTCAAGTAGCATGTTTAGAGAAGATTGCTCTTGACTCTCCAGCCGATCTCTTCCGGATTTCTGAGCAGTTCGGTGAAGAAACTGTATCGGCACTGACGCAACGACGTTTGATAGTTAGGAATTCGGGAAAACTAGTTGTTTATTGGGATATTTTTCGAGACTATGTTCTAACCAAGCAGATCCCAGCAATTCCAACTCGCTATATGCCTGTTTCATCTCCAGCTTCGGCGAAGAGCGTTTTGGAATCGCTAACTGTCCGGCAACAAACCCAGCTCAGCGTTCTTGAACAGAAGCTTGGGCTAGGCGTTGCGACGATCGACAACATTGCCCGCGACTTGGTGATGATGGGCGTATGTCAATACGACCGCAAAAATGCGAAGCTGAAGCTTGTGCATCGCACAGAACAGGAAACGATCGCGGCAGGCTACCGATTTTTAAGTTCTCATTCACTACTGAAGCGACTAGTAGACCAATTTGGAACGGGATTTCGAGGTATCTCCTTGGCACAAATTGAGACTAGCGTAAGTGGTGCATTTGATGCTCACGACTACGCTGGAAAGACCATCCGGGTTATTGCCCTTCGATTAGTAGCGTGGCTGCTAGCGTATGGAATATTAACGATGGATGCAGACGAAACGTTAACCCATGACACTTCAAAGAGTGTCCCCGCGTCCTACGACGAACTGAGGATCGATAAGCGCAGAAGAGGAACCGCTCGAATTTTCACTGGGGGCTCACCACCTGCTAGGGTATTGGACGTTATCCGCTCAATGCATGGTGATGGTTATACGCCAGTCCCAACAGATAAGAACTCGCTGTATGCACTAATCGGCCTCGGCATAATTTCAACCGCTGTTGCGCCCACATTTATAGAAAAGCCATCCAAAGACAAAATGGAGGTTTGGTTAGCTAGCAAAGTGCTGGGGCAGCCTTCAATACGGGCTACGCGAGAAGTCCTTCGCAGAAACCCCAGTGCTCCGCCCCTTGAAGTTGGAAATGCAATTGAAGCTCTCGCAAAGACAAAGCTATCTGAAGCAACAAAACGTAGATACGGAAGTGGCCTGACGGTTTGGGTAAATTGGATTCATAGCCTGCTGCTAGTCAAACCAACTTGAGACCTCAGTGAACACTGGGTTAACTGAGGGGAAATCGGGGAAATCGGAGTCAGATTCCAATTAAGTTTTAGGCTAATCGAACATAAGCACGTAAAACAACCTTAGCCGACCAGATTCAAAGAAAAATCGGCCTCCAGCCCAATAACTACTTGCGTCAGCAGCTATCAAAAACGTAGTAGGGTAATTGGGGTCAGACTCCAATTGCTCACCAAGGTAATCAGAGCCAGACTCCAATTCATGTCGCATCCAACTGCCGCATCAACACCCTCGCATTCCTCTGCCCCTGATCCTCGTAGTTGTTGTTGAACACCACGTGCATCGCGCCGACCCGGGTGGCCAGTTCGCGGATGCGGGGCACCAGCGCCGCGAGTTCCTGGTCGGAGTAGTCGTAGTTGAAGCGCTCGGACGATGCCGTGAGCCCTTTCTGGTTCCAGGTTTCGCGGTTGCGCTCGTGCAGCCGCAGGATCGCGAGATCGGGATGCGTGGCCTCCCACACCGCCGGCACGCTGTTGGCAAAGCCCTGCGGCGCGTCCACCACCACATGGACCACGTTCAGCTCCCGCTCGAACACGAGGGAATCGGGGGTCAGATTCCAATTAACGGATAGTGACGGTAATGAGTTCAACCAACGTTCCGAGTGCCCCTACACGCCGGATATTGAATGCAGCCCCAAAACTCCCCGCCCGCGTTACCCCCGCGCTTCGCAACCCGCTTTTTCATGGCGGCACCGCAAGCGGGACACGCAGGTAAGGCGCTAGGCAGCGGCACCAGCGCATCAAAAGCCCGCCCTGGTTGTTCATTGACAGTGCGCCGTGCCACCTTGGCTTGCGCAAGCAAGCCATGCAAATGCGGGCCGTCTATAAGCGTGATATTTCGGCCCGCAGCGAATGCCGTTGCATCTTCAGTGAAGTGGCCAGAGGTCACGACAAAGCCGCCAGCGGCCCCCTTTGCAGCCATCACGCCGTAAAGCTCGCGCACCACCATCACGCTGACCTTGAATGCCTTCCACTGCTTGCATTGAACCAGGAATTTTTCAGCTCCTTTGCTGAGCACCAGATCAATTCCGCCATCAGGCCCTGCTCCGCCGGTTTCAGCGACGCGGTAGCCCTGCAGGCGGAACGCCTCGCCCACCAGCACTTCAAACTCACGCCATGACATGCCGTCAAGCGCTTCCGCAGATTTGCTTTGCGAGACATTGGTGACCAAAGATTGCCGGCGGCGACGCGCCAAATAAGACCCCAGCGCGCCGAAGAGACAGATGATTGGGACAATGAACTGCCCCGCGAATGCCAGACCCGTGATCACGGAGCCAACGGCTACGGCCGCCATCTGCCCTGGTTGAAGGTTTTGTATGGGTGTTGGCTTGGCCAACTGATGCAAAAAAACATAGCTTACCAAGGCGAGCACCACACCGGCCCACCACGGCAGCATGGCTACCAAATCCAGCATGTCCTCCAACGGACTGGTCTTCCTTCTACGCGCCATTTTCTTCCTCCCTTTTTAGAGCAATTGGGATCAGATTCCAATTAAATTCAAATTCTGCTCCCCAGCCCCAGCATAACGGCCATGCCACTCATGGGCAGCTCGGCTAACGGCTTGGTCGAGTGAATGACCCCGCAAGGCCAGACGCTGGATGAGGTGAAGCGGGAGTCGACAAATGCGACGCACGAGTATTTGCTTCCTTTTTGATAGCTGCTTGCGTATGTTCTGCGGGGGATAGAGGCAGTTTCTTCTTAAGAAAGTTGCCTGAAATCACATGCCGGCACCGCTGTACCCGACCACGACCTGTCGCAGTACACTTCACCCTATGCGCCCCTCCGAAGCCCTTTCCCTGCACCGCACTCGCATCCGCGAGATTGCGCTGAGCCACCGCGTAAGTGGCGTGCGGGTGTTTGGCTCGGCACTTCATGGTGACGATGTTTCGGGCAGTGACCTTGATCTGCTGGTAGAGCCCACCCCGCAGACAACGATGATGGACATTGGCGCAATCCGCTTTGAGCTGAAGAACCTGCTCGGGCTTGAGGTGGATGTACTCACACCCAACGGGCTGCCCGCCAAGTTCCGGGAGCAAGTCTTGCGTGAGGCCGTTCCCGTATGAGCCGTGCAGACCCGCTGCGTATTGCGGACTATCTCCAGCACATTCTGGAAGCCATCGACAACATTCAGGATTACACCGTTGGCATGGATCTGGATGCATTCATGGCAGATCGCAAAACCCGCGATGCCGTGATTCGCAACCTGGAAGTAATCGGTGAAGCATGCAATAACGTTGCAAAAAACCACCCCGCTTTTGCCTCTCAGCATTCGAGCGTGCCTTGGGGCTTTGCTTACGAAATGCGTAACGCGCTATCGCATGGGTACTTCACAGTGGACCACGCCATCGTTTGGCAGACGATCCAGCAGGACCTGCCAAAGCTTAGAAGTCAAATCTCGGATCTGGTTTAACCTATTTTGCTATTTTTTTGATAGCTTCTGGCACCCACTCTGCAGGCGCTTATGGCCATTTCTTCGTCTGACAGTATTCGCCAGGGGAAGATCGGGGTGAACCGCTGTGCTGGGTTTCGTTAGCGGCTCTTGATGCATCCTTGGGGAACGACAGCACCTGCTCTTCGTGGGTCCATCTTTCCCCCACCTTGAGTTAACCCCTTGCCTAAATCCACGTCCTGAAGAGACGTGGATTTACGGCACTGATTTGCCAAGAGACTACATCAACTTGGTCGGCAAAAGTTTCCAGACCTCGGCTTCTGCATAACCGCAGAGAACACGTTTTCCGGTATCACTGAATATGCCGCTGTTGAGCAGAGGTTGTCGTGCTGGTGCGTTTTCTTCCCAAGTCTTGACCAGCACCTCATCGTCGGCCAGGGGGTACCCCGGTACATTGACGGTGACGGTTCCGAAGGGCTCGCCTTCGTCGGTTGCCAATACAAATTTGCGGGCAGGACCCACGCTGTAGCGGCATCCGAACAAATTAACATCCCTTCCATTGACTTTAAAGCTAGCGATTGGGTTCATAAAGTCTCCTCCATTTCGAAAAAAATTTCTGAGACTTGTAGTAATCATCGGTTTCCCCGCCTTCTTCGGCTAGCTGTGTGTAGGCGTAGGACCCCGACATTCCTCGTAGGACACTCCCCCTGATGGAAAGAGAAAGGCCCGTTGGTTCTCGATGAGGTCAAGGCGTCGCGACGGCCCAGTCCCGACGAGCCTCGCGCACGTCCGGCGAAGTGGTCAGCTTCTACCAGAATGGTGGTCAATGATTGCCAGCATCCGCACAAACACTGGAGCGGTAAGCCGGTGGGCGTAAAAAAGATGCGCGAGTTCTTCGGCGTGATGGCTTCGCACCAGCTCAAGCGCGGCACTTACGCAACTTCGTCCACCTACACGGAAGATGCAAGGCAATTCGCCAAAGCCAACGGTATCAATGCCATGGATGGCCAAGCCCTGCTCCGCCAGATCGCGACTCGCACACCCGAACAGCAGCATGCCTTGCTGGCAGTCGACTACGAAGGCGAATACTGGCGCCCCACCTGCGCGAGCTGCGGCATCAAACTGGCCGAGCGCACCCCGGCCAAAGGCGGCGCGGGGTTCTGGGGTTGCAGCAACTACCCACGATGCAAAACCCGGATGCAAATAACAGCGGCGGCATAACGGCCCCGCCAATCAGCCGCTTCGGGCCTTTTCAATTCTTCCGGTCTCCAGCAACTTGCCGGCACTGCGGCGGCACTGCCGTCCCGTAAAGTCGCGTCCTTTGCCGACACACAACTGCCCGCGCTGCACGTAATATGTTTTCTGCGGCCTCACAACAGGCGGCCGTTTAAACCATGCAGGAGATTGCCATGCCCCAATTCGCCATGATTACCGGTGACGTGACCTACACACCGGGTGACGGTGCGCCCATCGAAATCCCGCGGGGGCGTGTGGAAGTCGCGCTGGCGTTCGACAGTGCCACCCTGAGCTGGGAAGCGGCCCCGGGCATTGCCGGCCTGACCGCCATTCCGCTAAGCCAGTTTGAGGACTATGTGCGGGATGGCAAGATCACCTGGATCCCGGATTAAATTAATAAGCAAGCGCCGTGTCCACTCGCCATTTCCACCCCACCCCTGCGCCATCTACGCCCTTCACCCGCCGCTCCGCCCTGCTGGCTGCCATGGGCCTGCTGGCGCTACCCGCGTCACGCCTTGCTGCGGCGGCAACGCACCCGCCATCCGGTGTATGGCCGAAGGCATTGCAGGTGCCCGGTGGCGTGGCCCGGCTGTCGCTGGGCCCGGCGGCGGCACGGCCCGTGGCGCATCTGCATGACGGTCATGGCGATGTGCCTTTGCTGGTGTTGGGCGATGTGATCGAATGGACCGCGCTGGTGGGCATTGCGCTGTCGGCCACGCCCGGCGAGGCGAGCATTACGGTAAAAACAGCCGGTGGCGGCCAACGGGAGCTGGCCTATACGATTGCCCCCAAACGCTACAGCGAGCAGCGCCTGACGGTGGCGCCGGGTGCGGTCGATTTGTCGCCTGAAGATGAAGCGCGCTATGAGCGCGAACGCGCGCACCAGGAGCTGGTAATGGCCACCTTCAGCCAGCCCTTGCCGCAGGCCTTGCGCATGCGGGTGCCGGTGCCGGGGCGGCGCTCCAGCTCGTTCGGGCTGCGGCGCGTGTTCAACGGGCAGTCGCGCAATCCGCACAGCGGCATGGACATCGCGGCGGCCACGGGCACGCCGGTGGTGGCGCCGCTGCCGGGCCGGGTGATAGACACGGGCGACTATTTCTTCAACGGCAGCACGGTGTGGCTGGACCACGGCGGCGGGCTGCTGACCATGTATTGCCACCTGAGCGCGATTGACGTGAAGACTGGCGACCTGCTGATGACCGGCGAGCACCTGGGCGCTGTGGGCGCCACCGGCCGCGTGACGGGGCCGCACCTGCATTGGGGTGTGATGCTGAACCGGGCCATGGTGGACCCGGCGCTGTTTCTGGCGGCCTGACGCGGGCGCAGAGCAGGCGCAGAACGGGGCGACGGCGTTGCCACCGATCGGCCGCCAGGAAGTTACAAACAAAATATGCCCATAGCCCAATGGATATGGGCGCAAGCAGCTCCTAAAAACATAGCGCCTTGCCTGGCTTGGGCTTGATACCGGTCTGCTGTCGGTTAAATCTGGACACGCCCCTCTAGCCCATTAGGTCGCAAACACTAGGAGAAACCCTGATGATTAGGCATCATTGAACCCCTACCCCAAGGAAACACCATGAGCGCCAAAAACCTCTCCACCGTTGCCGTTGACCTGATCGAGTCTTATGGCAATACCGCCAAAAACATGATTGATGCCTACCGCGCCGGCGGCGAGCGTGTGGTCGGCCTGCTGGAGCAGCGCTGGAACCGCGCGCTGAAAGAGTCACGCACGCAACTGACGGCCGAAACGGTCAAAAACGCATCGGCTGCGCAGCTGGCTTTCAGCGTCTACTACACCAAGGGCCTGACGCTGGCCGCCAATGGCGCCCAGCAAGCGGTGAACCAATTGGTCAAAGTGGCCGAAGCGGGCGTAGAGCGCGTGGCCGCCAACGCCAATGCGTTTGAAGAAAAAACCGGCGTGAGCACCTTGAGCACGCTGGCCCAGGCCACCGCGCCCGGTGCGGAAATGCTGAGCAAGCTGGCGGCGCAGATCGAGCAAAAGACCGCCGAGTTGGCCAGCAAGATTGCGGGTGACGATGTGGTGACCGCCAGCGTCAAGCGCACATCGGCTTTCAGCCAGCGGCGTACCCGCAAAACGGCCTGATTGACACTTGCAGGCGGCCTTGAGGCCTAGCCCACAGTGAAATAAAACGCGGCGCCTTCGTTGGGCCTGCTTTCAGCCCAGACGCGGCCGCGGTGGCGTTCAATCACGCGCTTCACCGTCGCCAGCCCTATGCCGGTCCCCGGAAAATCGCCGGGCGAGTGAAGGCGCTCAAAAGTGCCGAAAAGTTTGTGGGCAAAAGCCATGTCAAACCCGGCGCCGTTGTCTTTGACAAAAAAGATGGTGGCGCCGTCGGCATCCAGTTCGCTGCCCACATCAATCCGTGCCAGCGGCTGCCTTGCAGTGAACTTCCACGCGTTACCCAGCAGGTTTTGCAAGACGGCCGACAGCAGGCGGGGGTCACCTTGCGCGCTCAGGCCGTCCTGAATCTGCACCTGCACCTGGCGCTGCGGCTCACGCTCGCGGCAGTCCTGTCCGATCCGCCGGGCGATGGCGGAAAGATCGACATGTTCTGACTTGATCTGCTCGCGGGACAGGTGGGCAAGGGTCAGCAAGCCCTCAATCAAATCGCCCATCTGCTTGACCCCCACACCGATTCGATCCAGGTAGTGCTTGCCCTTTTCGCTCACATTATTTCCATCGCCTTTCATCAGCAACTGGCTGAATCCGTGAATGGTATTTAAAGGCGAGCGCAAATCATGTGACACGGAATGGGCAAAAGACTCCAGCTCCTTGTTGGCCGCTGCGAGTTGGCCGGTGCGCAGCAACACCCGTTCTTCGAGTTCGCTGTTGAGGCTGAGAATTTCCTGCTGTTGTTGCCTGCGCTCCGTGATGTCGCGCTCCACAGCCACCCAATGGGTGAACCGGCCGGACTCGCCGGCGATGGGCGCGATATCGATTTCCAGCCAGAGCTCCTGCCCGGCCTTGGTGTGAATGACAATTTCTGCGCGAACGGCTTGCCAATTTTTCATGGCGGCGCGAATCCGGTCCAGCTCGCCTCGGTGGGTTTTGGGTGCCCAGACAAGCCCCGGGGTGCTGCCAATGGCCTCTTCCCGGCTGTAACCGGTGTAGCGCTCGAAAGCATCGTTCACAAAAACAATGCGCGGACCCGACTCGTCAAAAGGTTCGGCTTCCATGATGACCACAATGTCGTTCAGGCGCGACACCGCCGTCTCCAGCAGCCGCAGCTGCGCCTGCTCTGCGCGCCTCTGGGTGATGTCCTGAAAGTACACCGCGAGCCCCGCCTCCGTCGGGTAGGCGTGGACATCAAACCAGGTATCAAGCGGCTGGTAAAAAACCTCAAAGCGGCTCGTGCGTTGCTCCTTCACCGCCAGGTGAAATTTCCTTTCGACACGCGTTCCCGCGGCCTCGGGGAACGCCTGCCACAGGTTCTGGCCCAGGAGGTCTTCCCGGCGTTGCTTGAGCATGCGCTCTGCCGGACCGTTCAGGTAGGTGAGCGTCCAGTCTTTGTCCACCAGGAAAAAACCGTCGGTGATGCTTTCCAGCGTGGTGATGAGCTGTGCCTCCAGCGCCAGCATGCGCGCCTCGGCCTGCTTTTGCTCCGAGATGTCCTGGAACGCCCCCTGGAGGCGAACAATTTTTCCGTCTGCATCGCGCACCGCCTCGCCGATGGAGTGCACCCAGATGCGCCGGCCCTTGGCGGTCATCTTGGGAAGCACGAATTCGTAAGGCGTGCCGTGCTGCGCGCAAGCATCCACCAGACGGCTCACGGTGGCCCGGTCTTCCGGAAGAAAGTAGCCAATGCCCTCTTCAAGCGTCGGAACATAACCTGGGGGCACGTCGTGAATCAGGCAGTTTTCATCCGACCAGGTCAGGGTGCGGTCTGGCAGGTCAATCGTCCACCCACCCAGGCGCGCCACCCTGCCGGCGATGCGGTTCATGACGAGATCTTTCTCCAGCAGCGCCGTGGCCTGTTTCAGGTCGTCAATATCTGTGAAAGTGCCCAGCCATTGGGTCGTTCGGCTCGCCGTATCCACGTGCGGGACAGCACGGCCCAGCATCCAGCGGTAGACGCCGTCGGCCCGGCGCAGCCGGTACTCGACTTCGCAGGCCTCGCTACTTGCCAACCCCTGCGCCCAAAACCTGGAAGCCCGCAGGCTGTCGTCGGGATGCATGAGGCGGGTCCAGCCGTGGACCAGGCTCTCCTCCATGGACAAGCCTGTGTAGTCAAGCCACTTTTGATTGAAGTAGGTGTACGAGCCATCCGCCTGCATCATCCAGACGATCTGGGGCATCGCGTCTGTCAGCAGCCGAAACTGTAGGTCGCTCACGCGCTGAGCCTTATCCGGGAGCCTGTCTGTCCCGTGCCCGGCAGGGTTATCGGCCTGGCCGGGTCATTTACAAGGGGCGCACCGGGCCCATACAAGGAAATTCTCTGGTAGACAGCCTGCATAGACAGCTCTTTCTTCTTTTTTAGGATTCCCCCTTCAGTGCCGCGCGAAAACATGTCTGCGCAGGCACTTGTGGATTCAACCGTCCAACATAATGCTACAGGCAAGTTTAGCGCCTGGTGTCTCAAAACGGGGAGTTTGCGCGGCCCCTGGTTGCGGGATCCCGCATCGTGAGCGCCTTGGCGCTACTTGGCCAGCTCCCTGATCTTTTCAACAACCTCCGGATTGGCGAGGGTGGACACGTCGCCAGGATCCAGGTGATTCGAGATCGCCGCGAGCACGCGGCGCATGATCTTGCCCGAGCGGGTCTTGGGCATGTCGGGAACGACGATCACGCGGCGCGGCCGCGCGATGGCGCCGATCTCGGACACGACCGATGCCGAGACCCGGTTCGCAATCTCCTCGGAAGGCGCCAGCCCCGGCTTCAACGCCACATAGAGGTCGGGCACCTTGCCCTTGACCGGGTCGGCGACCGGAACCACGGCCGCTTCGACCACCTCGGGCACGAGCAGCGCGGCCGATTCGATTTCCTTGGTGCCCAGGCGATGGCCGGCGACGTTGATCACGTCGTCGATGCGGCCGAGGATCCGGTAGTAACCGTCGGCCGCCTGCACCGCGCCGTCACCCGCCAGGTAGGGCCAGTCGCGCCAGTCCTTGCTCTCGGGGTCTTTGCAATAGCGCGCGTAGTACTGGCGCACGTAGCGCTCCGGGTCTTTCCAGATCGTCTGGAAACCGCCCGGCCAGGGGTTGCGGATGCAGATGTTGCCTGCCTTGCCCGAACCGCTCGCCAGCTCCTTTCCTTCGTCGTCGTAGATCACCGGATGAATGCCTGGAATCGCGGGCCCCGCGCTGCCGGGCTTCATCTTGTGGATCCCCGGCACCGTGCTGCAGAGGAATCCGCCGGTCTCGGTCTGCCACCAGGTGTCCACGATGGCTGCTTCGCCCTTGCCGACCGCCTTGTAGTACCACTTCCACACTTCGGGCTCGATCGGCTCGCCCACGGTCGTCATGTGCTTGAAGTGGTGGTTGTACTTCAGGGGCTCGTCGGGTCCGTCGCGCCGCAGTGCGCGGATCGCTGTGGGCGACGTGTGGAAGATGTTGACGCCGAGGTCTTCAGCGATACGCCAGGGTCGTCCGGCGTCCGGATGGGTTGGCACACCTTCATACACCACCGAAGAAGCGGCGAGCGCCAGCGGGCCATAGACGATGTAGGAATGGCCTGTGATCCAGCCGATGTCGGCCATGCACCAGTACACATCCTCGGGGTGAATGTCCTGGATGAACTTCGATGTCCAGGTGACGTAGGCGAGGTAGCCGCCGATCGAGTGCTGGCAGCCTTTGGGCCGCCCCGTCGTGCCGCTCGTGTACATCAGGAACAGCGGCGCCTCTGCCGGCATCTGCACGGGCTCGACACGCTGGCCACGGAACTTCCTAAGGACGTCGTTGATGACGAAGTCGCGTCCCTCCACGAGCTTCGTGGGGCTCGAGTTCTTGCCCGGGTAGCGCTGCCAGATCAGGACCTTGTCCACCTGTTGGCCGTGGCTGGCGGCCTCCATGACCGCGGTGTCGGCTTTCTCCTTATGGTCCAGCAAATTGCCGGCGCGGTGATAGGCGTCCATGGTGATCAACACGCGGCTCTCGGAATCCGCGACGCGGTCGGCGCAGGCCTTGCCGCTGAATCCGCTGAACACCTGCGAGTGAATCACGCCGAGCCGCGCGCAGGCGAGCATGGTGATGGGCAGCTCCGCCACCATCGGCATGTGCAAGGTCACCCGGTCGCCCGCCTTCAGGCCGCAGAAATCGCGCAACAGGGCCGCGAACTCGTTGACGCGTACGAAAAGCTCCTGATAGGTGAGGTGCTGTGGTGCCTCGTCCTCCGGCTCGGGCACGAAATGGATCGCCGTCTTGTTCTTGTGCGTGGCAAGGTGGCGGTCCACACAGTTGTAGCAAGCGTTGATCTTGCCGCCGACGAACCATCGCCAGAACGGGGGATTGCTGGTGTCGAGTGTCGTCTCCCAGTACTTGTACCAGTCCAGCAGGTCCGCGAACTCCTTGAAGCACTCGGGGAACTTGTCGAGTGCAAAACGCGCGAAGATGCCCGCGTCCGTCAAATTGGCCTGCGCGATGAAGGGGTTGGACGGCGAGAAATAGTCCTCCTCCGGCCAATGCACCGCGATCTGCGCCTCGGAGATATCGGCCGTCTGCCGCTCGGTGGCATGGCGCGGCAACTTGTCTTTTGACATGACCGTTCCTCCTTGGTTTTCCGTGACTCCAATGCAGGCGCTCGGCGCGCCAAGCGCAATGAGCGGACTGCCTTTGTCACAAAAATCAATATTAGTCCGGGCCTGGTGAATTGCCAAGAAAAGCGCCAGATCAGAAACTCACCGCGTGCCCAAGCAAAGCGTTGATTGAGAAGAGAAACCCTTGACACTACCCTGCCGAGCCTTGCTTTTGGGCCCGTCATGACCTAGATTTTAAATTTTCCCAAGGCGCAATGAAAGGAGAATCTGTCATGGATCTTCTCGTGGAACGTGTGGATGTTTGGGCGGCGACCATTGAAGACCGGCCCGGCGGCCTTTCGGAGGCGCTGGCAACTCTGCGGGATGCGGGGGCAGACCTGCAATCCATCATTGCACGGCGAACCCCGGAACAACCTGGCAAGGGGGTCGTGTTCGTCACGCCGCTGCAAGGTGACAGGGAAATCCGTGCGGCCGCACAAGTGGGTTTCAACGTGACCGCAAGCCAACACTGCGTTCGGGTCATGGGCCCGGACCGGCCGGGCATCGCCGCGGAGTTGACCCAGAAGCTTGCTGACGCGCGAATTGACCTGCGCGGATTCTCGGCCTCCGTGATCGGCCCACAGTTTGTGGCCTACGTGGCGGTGGATTCGCTGGACGATGCCAACAAGGCGATGGATATCTTGCAGAAGGCCTGAACCACCGGTGTCGAGCGCTGTCGTGGCGTTGGTGAATCCGGAGCGGCTCGCCATTGTTTGCCTGGTCTGGCGCACCGGCCTGCCGCGATATTTTCATTGGGAGTATGCTTTACGGGAGATACCAGGTTCGCCCATCATCGGGGCGTGGAGGTCTGCATCATGGACGTGCGCGAAGGCTTCATCGGCAGCATAGGCAACACACCGCTGATCCGGCTGGCAAGGCTGAGCGCCGAGACCGGCTGCGAAATCCTCGGCAAGGCGGAGTTCCTGAACCCGGGCGGGTCGGTCAAGGACCGCGCGGCGCTCTACATCATCCAGGATGCCGAGCGGCGCGGCGCGCTGAAGCCCGGCGGCACCGTGGTGGAGGGCACCGCCGGCAATACCGGCATAGGGCTTGCCCACATCTGCGCGGCGCGCGGCTACCGCTGCGTGATCGTCATCCCCGAGACGCAGTCGCAGGAAAAAATGGAGCTGCTGCGCGTGCTGGGCGCCGAGGTGCGGCCGGTGCCGGCCGTGCCGTACAAGGATCCCAACAACTACCAGAAGATCGCCTCCCGCCTGGCGCAGGAGATGGACAACGCGATCTGGGCCAACCAGTTCGACAACCTCGTCAACCGCCAGGCCCACTATGAAACCACCGGGCCGGAGATCTGGCGCGACACGGCCGGCCAGGTGGACGCCTTTACCTGCTCCACCGGCACGGGCGGCACGCTTGCCGGGGTGGCGCGCTTCCTCAAGGAACAGAACCCCGCTGTGCGCAGCGTGCTGGCCGACCCCTACGGCAGCGGCCTGTACAGCTTCGTGAAGACCGGCCAGATCACGGTGGAGGGCAACTCCATCACCGAAGGCATTGGCTCCAGCCGCGTGACGGCGAACCTGGAGGGCACGCCCATAGACGATGCCGTGCGCATCAATGACCCGGACTGCGTCGCCATGGTCTACCGCCTGCTGCGCGAAGAGGGCCTGTTCGTGGGCGGCTCCACCGGCATCAACGTGGCGGCGGCCGTCTGGCTGGCCCGCCAGATGGGGCCGGGCCACACCATCGTCACCCTGCTGTGCGACCGCGGCGGGCTTTATTCAAGCCGGCTGTTCAATCAGGCCTGGCTGGCGGAAAAGGGATTGGCGCCGCAGTGATGGAAAGAATCCGGGCCGGATTGCTATGCGCTGGAAACATCTCAACGCGCCTGAGCAATCGGGGTCAGACGCCAACTCCTCACCAGCGCCGATCAACCCAGGTACTTATTCAAGGGCTCCCAGTATTTGGCGTGCCAACCGCTATCCAGGTGCTCGCGCGTGCCCTCCGGAAAGCCGGTGTGGTCGAAGACAATCAAGGTGTCTGCGCCCTGCGCCTTGAGCGCGAAGCGGACCACGGAATAAACGCCGGCCTCCCAATTGGCCACCCGCCAGGCCTGGACGATGCGCTCGTTGGCCATCAGCTCCAGGTTACGCCCGACGATCATGCCGCCAAAGCATGAAAAGACGCCGCCCGCCTCGGGGCTGATCTCGGCCGGCGCGCCGCTGAACGCGCTGAACTGCTTGCTATCGGTCAACGCGCTGTAGACGCGCTGCGGGCTGGCTGTGACGACGATTTCCTGATGAATGACATGAGACATGGCCATACTCCAATCCAAAGTCAGAAAACTAGGGGCAAATTCCAACAAACCCATCAGCTTACAGTCGCTATTGTTTCTATAGCTACCAGCGCTTGCCCATCAATCGCCAGAGCCTTGTTTTGCATCTGTTTTTGCCAAACCCCGTTTGAGTTGACTCGCCCCAATTCGGCACAAGGGCAGCACAGCCATCGCGGGGCATGGCACCTGATATTGTTGATTTGATCGCAAATTAAAAACCACTGTTTCCGTCCCCCCTTCACAGGCTGAGCTCACTCATCACCCCCACCTCGGCCACCCAGCACTGACTCGCCGCTTCGCCCGGCTGTCGCTGGGCCCGGCGGCGGTGCGGCCGGTGGCGCATCTGCATGACGGTCATGGCGAGGTGCCCTTGCTGGTGCCGGGCGATGTCGTCGAGTGGGCGGCGCTGGTCGGCATTCCCCTGGCCGCCGCGCCCGGCGAGGCGAGCATCACGGTGCAGACCGAAGGTGGCGCCGCGCACCGTCGACCTGTCGCCCGCGGACGAGGCGCGCTACGAGCGCGAGCGCGCGCACCAGGCGATGATGGCCACCTTTAGCCAGCCTTGGCTGCAGGCCTTGCGCATGCGCGTGCCGGTGCCGCGCTCCAGTTCCTTTGGACTGCGGCGCGTGTTCAACGGGCAGGCGCGCAATCCGCACAGCGGCATGGACATCGCGGCCGCCACCGGCACGCCCAAGCACGCCCATACAGGCGCCGCTGCCGGGCCGGGTGATAGACACGGGCGACTACTTCTTCAACGGCAACACGGTGTGGCTGGACCACGGCGGCGGGCTGCTGACCCTGTACTGCCACCTGAGCGCGATTGACGTGAAGACTGGCGACCTGCTGATGACCGGCGAGCACCTGGGCGCCGTGGGCGCCACCGGCCGCGTGACGGGGCCGCACCTGCATTGGGGCGTGATGCTGAACCGGGCCATGGTGGACCCGGCGCTGTTTTTGGCGGCCTGAGGCCAAACCGCACAGGCAGCGCAGGCGCTGCCTGCCTATGCCGCCGGATTACCAGTTCACCAGCGTCCCATCATGCTGCAGCCGGTTCACCGGCAGATAAGCGCGCTGGTAGGGGTATTTGGCGGCCAGCTTTTCGTCGATGTCCACGCCGTGGCCAATCGTTTCGCCGCAGTGCATGTAGCCGTCTTTGAACGAATAGCTGTGCGGGAAGACTTCGTCGGTCTGTTCGGTATGGCGCATGTACTCCTGGATGCCGAAGTTGGGCACCCAGGTGTCAAAGTGCAGGGCTGTACCCATGCAGACCGGCGACAGGTCGGTGGCGCCGTGGCAGCCGGTGCGGACCTGGTGCATCGCGGCAAAGTCGGCAATGCGGCGCAGGTGCGTCAGGCCGCCGGCATGCACGATGGTGGCGCGAATGTAGTCGATGAGCTGGTTCTGGATCAGGTCCTTGCAGTCCCAGATCGTGTTGAAGATCTCACCCACGGCCAGCGGCGTGGTGGTGTGCTGGCGAATCAGGCGGAAGGCTTCCTGGTTCTCCGCCGGCGTGGCGTCTTCCATCCAGAACAGGTGGAAGGGCTCGAGGGCCTTGCCCAGCCGTCCCGCCTCAATCGGCGTCAGGCGGTGGTGCACGTCGTGCAGCAAATGGATGTCCGGGCCGACGGCCTGGCGGACGGCGTCGAACAGCTTGGGCGCGTGCAGCAGGTATTTCTCGGTGCTCCAGTCATGCTCGCTGGGCAGGGTGCCGTCGGCCGGCTCGTAGAACATATTGCCTCGGCCGACACCATAGACTTTTTCGAGGCCGGGCACGCCGCTCTGCGCGCGGATCGCCTTGTAGCCCATTTCCTTGTAGCGCAGCACCTCATCGACCGTGTGCTCGATGTCGCTGCCGTTGGCATGGCCGTAGACCATCACGCCCGAGCGGCTGCGGCCGCCGAGCAACTGGTACAGCGGCAGGTTGGCGGCCTTGGCCTTGATGTCCCACAGGGCGGTGTCGACGGCGGCGATGGCGCTCATCGTGACCGGGCCGCGGCGCCAGTACGCGCCCTTGTAGAGGTATTGCCAGATGTCTTCGATCTGGTGGGCGTCGCGGCCTATGAGGCAGGGAATGACATGGTCGTTCAGGTAGCTGACCACGGACAGCTCGCGGCCGTTCAGCGTCGCATCGCCGATGCCGGTCAGGCCTTCGTCGGTTTCGATCTTGAGGGTGACAAAGTTGCGGCCGGGGCTGCAGACGATCACGCGGGCATTGGTAATTTTCATAAAAGGTTGGTCTTTAAAAGGCTGGAATGCCGGAAAAATGGGGATGTCTAAAGGCAGAGGCGGGAGCGCGGCTTCAGCCGTTCCAGCCCAGGTGGCCAAGGAAGTCACGCGTGCGCGCCACCGTGGGGTTGTCAAAGATCTGCGAGGGCGGGCCTTCTTCCATGATGGCGCCGTTCTCAAACACGACGACCCAGTTGGCCACGCGCTGGGCAAAACTCATCTCGTGGGTGACCACAATCATGGTCATGCCCTCCTGCGCGAGCTTCTTCATCACGTTGAGCACCTCGCCGACCGTCTCCGGGTCGAGCGCCGAGGTCGGCTCGTCGAACAGCATGACTTCGGGCTCCATCGCCAGGGCGCGCGCAATCGCCACACGTTGCTGCTGGCCGCCGGACAGGTTGGCCGGAAAGTTCTGCGCCTTGGCCGACAGGCCGACCTTTTCAAGCAGCACCATCGCCCGCGCACGCGCGTCGGCTTCGCTCATGCCCAGCACCGTGATCGGCCCCATGGCCACGTTGTCGAGTGCGGTTTTGTGCGGGAAGAGCTCAAAGCTCTGGAACACCATGCCCATGCGCTGGCGCACCTTGCGCACGTCCGCCTCGCGTGTCGGCAGCGGGATGCCGTCGAGCAGCACGCGGCCGCCGTTGAGAGTTTCCAGCGCGTTGGTGCAACGCAACAGCGTGGACTTGCCGGAACCGGACGGACCGATCAGGCACATCACCTCGCCCTTGTTGACCTGCAGCGAGACATCGTTGAGCGCCAGAAAGTCGCCGTACATTTTTCGCACGTTCTCATAGACCAGCACCGGCGGCTGGTCGGCGCCCTTGCGCGGCTTTGACACGGCGGCAGCGCCGGCGGCAAATTGCTCTGTCAATGCGTTCATTCCTTGACTCCATATTTTTTGTGGATCCAGTCCACGAGCTTGGCCTGCGGATAACCCATCAGCCAGTAAATCACGGCCATGGCCGTGAGCATTTCCAGCACGCGGAAGGTCTGCGCGCGAATCTGCATCGAGGTGTAGGCCAGCTCGCTGACGGCGATCACCGACACCAGCGAGGTGTCCTTGAAAAGCGAAATCCAGGTGCTGGCCAGCACCGGCAAAATGCGCCGGCCAGCCTGCGGGATCACGACCTTGAACATCGCCTGCCGACGCGACATGCCCATGGCCAGCGCCGCCTCCATCTGCCCCTTGCGGATGGAGTTGATGCCGGCGCGAAAGGTCTCGGCGTTGTAAGCCGAAATATTCAGCACCAGCGCCACCAGCGCCGTCGTCAATGCGGAGAACTGCACGTCGAAGGCGATCGGCATGACATAAAAAGCCCAATAGATCACCAGGATCAGCGGCAGGTTGCGGAAGAACTCCACAAAAGCCAGCGACGCCGAGCTCAGGAATTTATTGGACGACAGGCGCATCAGCGCCAGCAGAATGCCGCCTGGCACGGCCAGCAGCATGGTCACGACCGTGAGGCCTATGGTCAGCGCAGCGCCGTCGAGCAGCGCCGCGCGGTGGGTCCAGATGACGTTCCAGTCGAAGTTCATGAGCGCCCCAGGTGTGCAAGTTTGTGATACAGGCGGTCGACCACGCGCGTGACCGGGAACAGCACCAGGAAGTACAGCACCATCACCGCGGTGAAGACTTCAACCGGCCGGTAGCTTTGACCGGCGACGGTCTCGGCACGGTGCATGAGTTCAGGCACCGCAATCACCGTCGCGATGGCCGTGTCCTTGATCGCCATCGTCAGCACCGAGCCGAAGGCCGGCAGCATGCGGATGGTGGCCTGCGGCAGGATGATCTTGCGCAGGATCTGCGCCCGCGACATGCCGAGGGCCAGGCCGGCCCGCGTCTGTCCGGGGCGGATGGACTCGATGCCGGCGCGGATGATTTCCGACGCATAGGCCGCGATGTGCAGCGTCAGCCCGACCAGCGCCGCCCAGAACGGCGGGAAGGTCACGCCGGCCAGCAGCGGGAAGGCAAAGTAAATCCACACCAGCACGACCAGAATCGGGATGGCGCGCATGGTGTCGACATAAAACACCAGCAGCTTGCTGAGCCAGCGCGGGCCGTACAGGCGCAACAGCGCAATCACCAGCCCGGCCAGGATGCTGGTGACGGCGCTGATGACGCTGAGCAGGACCGTCACGCCGAACCCGCTGGCAAAAAAACGCCAGTTGTCGACGATCGGTGAAAAATCCACGTCCATGAAGGTGTCCGTCAAGGTTAAAAAAATGCAGCGGGCCACGCGGCCTGCCGGTTGGGGCAGGTCGCAGGCAGGAAATGCGGCCGTGGCCGCGCGGCTGGAAGCCGGGGCTTCGGTGGCCCGGGCTGCGGATTACTTCAGCGTCTGCGTCATGCGCAGTTCTTCGGCCGCGAGCGCGGGCTGCATGCGCTTTTCGACTTCACGCAGCCAGTCGAGGTAGACCTGTTCGTTCTTGTTCACGCCCATGCCGGTCTTGATCTCGAAGATCTTGCTGTCCTGGCAGTTGTTTTCTTTCGGGAAAACCGCCAGGCCCTTGACCTTTTTGTTGATGTTGGGCCACAGCATGCGGTTCAGCGGCGCGACGTCCGAGCGGCCGGCCAGCACCTCTTCAATCGGCGCGACCGAACCGGAATTGGTCACGCCGCGCAGCTTGGCCTTGGAGAACTGCTCACGCACCAAAGGTTCTTCGCCGGCGCCTGAAAAGTAGGCCATCGTGATCTCGGGCTTGTTGAAGTCCTCCAGCGTCTTGGCATTGGTGAACTTCGGGTTGTCGGCGCGGCCGAACATGCAGACGCCGGTGCTGGAGAAGGTCACGAAGTCGATGATCTTGGCGCGCTCGGCGTTCTGGTTCAGGGGGCCGATCATGATGTCCATCTGGTTGGCGATCAACGCCGGCACCTTGGTCTCATGGCTGACCGGCACCGGCACCATCTGCACGCCGAGCAGCCTGGCAAACTCCTTGCCCAGCATCCAGGACGGACCCGACCAGGCTTCGCCTTCGCCAGTCGTGTTCTGCGCCAGCCAGGGCGGGTTGTTGACGACACCGACGCGCAGCACACCGGCCTTGCGGATGGCGTCGATACGCGGGCTGGCGCCGGGTGCGGGCGGCGTCTGTGCGAAGGCAGCGCCTGCCGCTGCGGCCAGCGTGGCGGCCAGGGCGATGGCTTGGCAGCCACGGGAAATCGATGGGAAAAATATCATGCTGTGTCTCCTGTTGTAGTGATGTGACGTCGTGATGTGAATTTGGATGCTGTGTTGACCGGCTGCGTTACTTCATGTTCTCGATGACTTGTTTTTCTTCGCTCGCCAGGCGTGGCGCCAGGGTTTTTTCGACCTCGCGCAACCAGTCGAGAAAGACCTGCTGGTTCTTGTCGATGGCCAGGCCGATAGACGCGGCCATCTCGACCGAGTCCTGGCAGTTGTTGCCCTCAGGCAGCACCTTCAGGCCTTTGACCTTGCGATTGAGCGCCTGCCATGGCACGCGGTTGATCGGCGTCACATCGGCACGCCTGGCCATGATTTCCTCGACCGGTGCCGCGGTGCCGGCGACGGACACGCCGCGCAGCTTGGCGTTGGGAAAGCGCTTCTTGACCCAGTTCTCTTCGCCGCCGCCGGTGAAGTAGGCGACCGTGATGTTGGGATTGTTGAACTCGTCGATCGACTTGGCGTTGGCGACCTTCGGGTTGTCCGCGCGGCCAAACACGCACAGCGCGGTACGCGAGTAGGTCACGAAGTCGACCACGTTCAGGCGCTCGGGCGTGACCGAGAGCGGCGAGATCGTCATGTCGGCCTGGTTCGACGCGAGCACCGGCACCTTGGTCTCGTGCGAGACCGGCACGGCCTGCAGCTTGACGCCAAGTCGCTTGGCCACCTCGTTCGCCAGCGACCATGCCGGGCCGGACCAGGCATCGCCGGAACCCGAGGTGTTCTCGACCAGCCAGGGCGGATTCGACAGCACGGCCACGCGCAGCACGCCAGCCTTTTTTATCGCATCGACGCGCGGGCTGGCGCCGGGCGCGGGCGGTGTCTGGGCAAAGGCCGCAGTGGCCAAGCCGAGCAGCAGGCCGGCAAGGCCGGATTTAAGACGAAAGGATGGGCTGGGCATGGTTTGTCTCTCTTGATTTGTGGTTGAAATAAAACGCGCGTCAGCGCCAGGCCTGGGCGAACTCGCTGATGACGCGCTCCAGGTGCGCGCGCATGGCGGCCCGCGCCGCAACCGGGTCGCGTGCCAGCAGGGCCTTGAAGATGCGCTGATGGTCAGCGTGCGACGCCAGGCGCAGCTCGGGGGTGTGGAAGTGGTGCTCGATCTTGGTCCAGACCGGGCCCCTGGCCTGCGCCCACATGGCCGTGACCATTTGCAGCAGCACGCTGTTGCCGGTGGCCTGTGCGATGCGCAGGTGAAACAGGCGGTCGGCCGCCTCGTTGGCCTCCTTGTCGTCCATGTGCTCGTGCATATCGGACAGGGCGGTGAAGATCAGGTCCAGATCGCCGTCCTTGCGCGTCTCGGCCGCGACCGAGGCGATCTCCGACTCGATCAGGCAACGGGCACGCAGCAACTCGAAAGGGCCAGGCCCGGTTTCCGGCATGAACGAGGGCGCCGCCGCGGAACCGCTGGTTTGCGTCACATAAATGCCCGAGCCACCGCGCACCTCGACCACGTTCTGCAGCTCCAGTGCGATCATGGCTTCGCGCACCGAGGTGCGGCTCACATCAAAGCGCTCGGCCAGTGCGCGCTCCGACGGCAGGCGTTCGCCCAGCTTGAATTCCCCTTGCGCAATCAGCGCCAGTATTTGCGCGGCCAGGCGCTGGTAAGAGCGATCGGAACCGATCTTTGGTACGGGTACGTCGTCGTTGGACGGGATGAGGTGAAGTGCCATGGTCTTAAAAGTGGTTGGACCAAATGTAGATTGGTATACCAAATACCCCAATAGTGGTTTACCACTATTGGTGAATTGGTCGATCCAGATGTTCAATCGAACTCTTTTTCCTTGAGCACCCAGACTTATGCGCGCACTTTCCCAAGCCTCTCTCGACGAGCTCAAAGCCGCCACGCCAGGCAAGCAGGCCAGCTTGCAGCTGCCCCACTACGACCGCCAGCAGATGGCTGTGGGCGTCGTGCACCTCGGTCTGGGCGCATTTCACCGCGCGCATCAGGCGCTGGTGTTCGATGCCCTGTTAGCGAAGGGTGATGCCCGCTGGGGCGTACTGGGCGTGGGCATGCACAGCACCGCACTGGCCGATGCGCTGGCGCCGCAAGACGGCCTCTACACGGTGCAGGTGGCCAGCGCCGCGGGCCGCCGCTGGCAGATCGCCGGCGCCGTGCGCCAGACCTGCGTTGCGGCGCGCGAACCGCAGCAGGTGATAGCCGCCATCGCCGCGCCGTCCACGCGCTGGGTGACCTTGACCGTGACCGAAAAAGCCTATGGCCCCGAGCTGGCCACGCTGCTGGTGAAGGGCCTTGCCGCACGGCGCGCCGCAGGACTGGGCGGCTTGACGCTGGCCTCCTGCGACAACCTGACCGGCAACGGGCACAAGCTGCGCCAGTTGTGCCTGGCCGCCGCGCAGCAAAGCGACGCCGACCTGGCAACCTGGATCACCGCGCGCTGCACCTTCCCCAACAGCATGGTGGACCGCATCGTGCCGGCGGCCACGCTGCAGCACCGCGCCGATGCCGCCGAAGCCACCGGCCTGGACGACGCCTGCGCGCTGGGCACGGAAAGCTTCTGGGAATGGGTGATTGAGCGCGACTTTGCCGACCCGCTGGATGCGGGCGTCCTCGCGTCTGCAGGGGTGACCGTGGTGGACGAGGTCTTGCCCTTCGAGCAGGCCAAGCTCTGCATGCTCAACGGCAGCCACACCGCCATCGCGCTGATGGGCGCGGTAATGAGCCTGCCCACGGTAGCCGACTGCGTGGCCCACCCGGACATCCACTGGTATGTGCATGAGCTGATGACCGGCGTGATGATGCCGCAGTTGCGGCGCCCGGATCTGCCGGCCTACCGCGATGCCCTGCTTGAGCGCTTTGCCAACCCCGACCTGCGCCACAAGGTTCACCAGATCGCGTCCGATAGCTCCCTGAAGATTCCTTTGCGCTGGCTGGGGACGGTCAAGGCGCGGCTGGCATCCGGCCAGCAGGTCGAGCCGCTGGCCTTTGCCAGCGCCGTGTGGATGCGCTACCTGCTGGCCGAAGACGACCAGGGCCGGCCCTATGCGATTTCCGACCCTCTGGGCGACAGGCTGCAGGCCCTGGCACAGCAACACCGCGGCGATGCCGCCGGCACGGTGCAAGCCATGCTGGCGCTGCCCTCGGTTTGGGGCAACGCCCTGCCCGCAAACCCGCAATGGACATCGCGCGTGACCTTCTGGCTGGAACGCATCCAGGCCGTGGGCGTTGCCGGTGCGCTGTCGCAACTGAGAGCGGCCCAGGCAACTTCCCCCTGAGCTGGCATGGCATGACAGGCCTGCATTCAGAACTTCAATTCATCTACCCCCACCGAGAAACCATGATCCCCAACACCCCCCTCATCCAAGACCAGGTCGCCCTTGTCACCGGCGCCAATGCCGGCATGGGCCTGGCCACCGCCCGCGCGCTGCTGGAGGCCGGCTACCGCGTGGCGGCCACCGACCTGCGCACCGACCAGCTGGCCGGCCTGTCAGCCGCGCATGGCGACCGCCTGGCCTGCTTCATCATGGACGTGAGCGACTACGGCGCGGTGCATGCCGCCTGCGACCAGATCGAGGCACACTTCGGCCGCATCGACGTCTGCGTGAACAACGCCGGATTTTTGCAGTACGCCAATTGCGAACAGACGACGCCAGAGCTCTGGCACAAGACCCTGCGCATCAACCTGGACGGCGTTTTTTATGTGAGCCAGCGCGTGGCGCCGGGCATGAAGGCACGCGGTTTCGGCCGCATCGTGAACATGTCCTCGTACGGCGCCAAGACAGGCGGGCTGTCGCCATTGCCCGCCTACGCCGCCAGCAAGGGTGCAGTCATTTCGCTGACCTTCAGCTTTGCACGCGAATACGCGCCCTTCGGCGTGACCTGCAATGCGCTGGCCCCGACCTTCGTCAAAACGCAGATGCTGACCGAGCAGGTCAGCGCCGAGCGCCAGGCCGAGTTGCGCCAAAAGATACCGGTTGGCCGTTTTTGCGAGCTGGAAGAACTCGCGCACAGCGTGCTCTTTCTGGCGCACCCGCTCAGCGGCTTCATCACCGGCGAGGTGCTTGATCTCAACGGTGGCCTGCAGTTCGATTGAAGCGCCAACCTGAAACCGGCCAGGCCTTAACCGAAGCGATGGCGGGGCCTTGAGGTCTGGCGGTATAGGCGCACAAAGCCATCGCGCCCCCAAGCGACCCAGAGAGCCCAGAGAACCGTTGAGACCCCACCACTCTGGTTAGACTCTGCGCCATGCGCCTCATCCCCTCCCTGACCCGCAAGCAAACCCTGCTGCTCACCGTGGCCGTCATTGCCGGGCTGGCGGTGGCGCTCTCTATGCTGTCGCGCTCCATCAGCCCCGCACCGCCGCGCCAGGCGGAGATGACGACCGGCGCGGTCGATGGGGCGGTGCACCAGTTTGCGCTCAGGTACCAAAGCTACCTCAAGGCCAACGGCGTGAGCCTCAAGCTCCTGCCCTCGAGCGGCGCGGTGCAAAACCTGGAGCGGCTCCACGCCGGCACGTCCATCGGCTTTATGCAGGGCGGGCTGGGCCAACTGGCGCTGGACCCGGCGGATGCCGATGCCGGGACACCGCTGCGTTCGCTGGGCGTGATCGGTTACGAGCCGGTGTGGCTCTTCACCTCCGCCGCGCTGGCCAGGCCGCTGGCCAAAGGCCTGGGCCCGCTGGCCGGCAAGAAGGTGGCGATTGGCGTCGAGGGCAGCGGCACGCGCAAGGTGGCGCTGGAGGTGCTGCAGAACTACGGCGTGACGGCGGCCAATGCCACGCTCGTTGCCGAGGGCGGCCTCCTGGCGGCCAAGGATTTGATCGCCCAAAAACTGGACGCGCTGATACTGATTGGCGCGCCACAAACGCCCGCCGTGGAATTGCTGCTGGCGCAGCCCGGGGTGCAACTGGTGTCGCTGGCGCATGCCGAGGGGCTGACGCGGCGCCTGCCCTACCTGTCGCTGGTCACGCTCAAGGCCGGCTCGGTGGACCCGGCCCAGGACCTGCCGCGCGAAGACATCACGCTGCTGACCACCACGGCCAACCTGGTGGTTCAGCAGGACCTGCACCCGGCCTTGAGCTACCTGCTGCTGGAGGCGGCGCACGACATCCACCGGGGCGGCACGCTGCTGAACAAGCCGGGCGAGTTTCCCCACCCGCGCGCCACGGACTACCCGCTGGCCGACGAGGCGGTGCGCTATTACAAGGACGGCCGGCCGTTTTTGCAGCGTTACCTGCCCTACTGGGCGGCCAATGCGCTGCAGCGCCTGCTGCTGGTGTTGGTGCCGCTGGTGGCGATTGCGGTGCCGCTGTTCAGGGTGGTGCCCATCCTGTTCGAGTTCCGCGAAAAAAGCCGGCTTTACCGCCGCTACGGCGCGCTGCTGGAGATGGAGCGCGACATCCAGTCGCGCCAGCTCAGCGCGGACGAGATCGCGCTGGCCACGGCCCAGCTCGACCAGATTGAAAACGACGTGAGCCACATGAAGTTTTCGCTGGACTTTTCAGACCGGGTCTACACCTTGCGCCAGCATGTGGACTATGTGCGCCGGCAGTTGCAGGCCCATAGCGGCGAACTGCAAAAAGCCCCAGGCAAGCCGCAGGAGGGCCGAATAGCGGGTGCTATGCTCCCCCGCCATGAACCCTGACCCCGCCTCCAGCCTGCCCCGACTGATTTGCTTTAACAAGCCCTACGGCGTGCTCAGCCAGTTCACACCTGAAGGGCGCTGGCGCGGGCTGAAGGACTTCATCGCCATCCCCGGCGTCTATGTGGCCGGGCGGCTGGATGCGGACAGCGAAGGCCTATTGCTGCTGACCAGCGACGGCCAGCTGCAGGCCCGCATTGCCGACCCGCGCTTCAAGATGGAAAAGACCTACTGGGTCCAGGTGGAAGGCGAGCCTGGCGAGGCCGCGCTGCAGGCCCTGCGCCAGGGCGTGCAGCTCAACGACGGCCCGACCCGCCCGGCCCGCGCCCGGTTGATGGCGCCGCCGCCCGCGCTCTGGGAGCGGGAGCCGCCGATTCGGTTGCGCGCCGCCATTCCCACCGCCTGGCTGGAGCTGGGCATTCGCGAGGGCCGCAACCGCCAGGTGCGGCGCATGACGGCGGCCGTGGGCTTTCCCACCCTGCGGCTGATACGCGCCGCCATAGGCCCCTACTCGCTGGACGGGCTCGCACCGGGAAGCTGGCGCGATGCCGACATGGGCGCCTGAAACGCCAGCCCGGGCTCAGGGGGCCTGGTCCGTCGGCTCATCCCCCACCAGGTAGCGCTTCACCAGGTCGAAGAAGCTGTCATAAAACGCATCGGAGGCGATGGTTTCGCTGCTCACCTTGACCATGGAATCATTGCCCGAGGTAAATGGCAGCGAGACCGAGCCAATCGCGCCCACGCCCAGGCTGGCCGAGTTGTTGCTCTTTTTCAGGGCGTAGCTGTCCTGCAGGGCGGTGACGAAACCCAGGCTGATGCTTCCGCTGGCATTTTCCGGTGCGCACACCACCCGTATCACCATCTGCAGGTGCGACTCGGCCTCGGGCTGAAAGCTTTTCTGGCCCTCCACCAGATCCGCCCGAGCGGTGTTGATGATGTAGCCCTGGCTCAGCAGGGCGCGCCTGGCGGCCTCGCAGGTTTGCGCGGGGGTCGCGTCGAAGAGCCGGGAGTAGGTCGCGGTGGAACCGAATTTTTCCTGCAGGGGAAAGGCCTTCACGCCGGACCCGCAGCCTGCCAGCAGGCCCGACAGGCCCAAGAGCCCCGCCAGGCCGAGGCGCGCCAAAGGCCAGACGGTTGATCGATCACGTATCCAGGACAACTTCAAAGCCAGGCACTCCTTCAGGCATCAAAAATCTTTTTTCGCTTGGCATGCAACACCCGCAACGCCGGGAGCCGCAGCCTGCGCCCCCATGGCTTGATCGCAGTGGCCGGGCAAAGTTGCATAGGCCGGCGGCGACGCGGTGAAGTGCGGCTCCGATTATCTCAGCGCCCCACGGGCCCCGGCCCCGTGGCCGGGAATGGCCGCGCCGTTTTCGGGGCGGCGCAAAGGCCGCTGGCGTTCAGACCGCGCTTGAAATGCCCGGCGGCGGCCCCAGAATAAGGACCTATGACCGCCCTACTCCACATCGTCTGCCCGCACTGCCACACCACCAACCGCGTCCGCGCCGACCAGCTCGGCAGTGAGCCGACCTGCGGCAGCTGCAAAAAGGCGCTGTTTGAGGCGCACTCCGTCGCGCTTGACGAGGCGGCGTTTGACAAGCACATCGCCCGCAACCAGATTCCGGTGCTGGTCGATTTCTGGGCGCCCTGGTGCGGCCCCTGCCGCCAGATGGCGCCGGCTTACGAGCAGGCGGCGGCGCAGCTGGAGCCGCAAGTGCGCCTGGCCAAGGTGGACACCGAGGCCGTGCCCAGCCTGGGCGCGCGTTTCAACATTCGCAGCATTCCCACGCTGGCGCTGTTTGTGAACGGCCGCGAGGTGGCGCGCCAGCCCGGCGCCATGGGGGCGGCGGACATCGTGCGGTGGGTGCAGTCGCATTTGCGCCAGGGGCGCTGAATCGGGCCCTGGCTGAAGCCGACCGGCCCCGCCCCAGCCGGGTTGGGCACTTATGCCCGCGCCCTGTGAACCACCCTGTTGATAAGCCCCTGAACAAGCCCGAAAACGCACGCCGGCATTGGGTTTGCAGACCCTGCTCAATGTTTGGGCAGCCCGCGGGGCGCACCGAAAGACCACGAGGCGTATGCCAGGTAGCCAGGACACCGGGATGGCGTTGCTTGCCGGGAAATGGTCCCATGTACTGTCGCGCACCGAGCCGCGTTCAGGCCCGATTTACGCCAACACGGAAGGCCATGGCGGGTTTGCCGAATATCTGGATAAGTGGCTGCGCGAAATGGAATTCGTGGCCCAAGGGTTTTCCGCATCAGGCGGCCCGCGCCAAGCCCTGCCGGTTTGGCTTGCCCCTCAAAATGCTATGTTTTCAATAGCTTGAAACGCATAGCCAGCAAGCGCTAACGGCCAATTGAATGCCTAAATCGGCAGCTGGGGTGCGACACCCGCTGCTGGCCCAGCCCCCCCTCTATTTCGCATGGGGTTCACCCACAGCTTTACCCCCAGTTCCTGTGGGTCACCCTGTGGATAAAAGTGTGAACAAGACGAAAAACCCGCGCCAGTTCTGGCCTGACAGCCGGTGCGCAGCAAACAGTCAGCGCCGGGGCCGCGGGCCAGCGCAGCGCCGATTGCCGCTGCGCTGGCCGATGGGCGCGCTGGCGCCGCCTGAGCCACTTAAGCCACGCTCACGGTGATGCGGCGCGGCTTGGCTTCTTCTGCCTTGGGAATGGTCAGCGTGAGTACGCCGTTGACCAGCCGGGCAGCTATCTTGCCCGGGTCCAGTTCATGGCTGAGGGTGAAGCTGCGCCGGTACTGCGGGTTCTGGACTTCACCGTAGATGAGTTCCACGTCGCCCGCCACGGGCACCGAGGCCGTGCCTTCAATCACCAGGCTGTCGCCGCTGACGCGCACGCCCAGCCGCTCCTTGGACACGCCCGGCATGTCGGCGATCACGGTAATCCCCGCCTCGTCTTCAAAAATGTCCACAGCGGGAAGGGTCGTAATGCCGGACTGGGAGGACTCCGTCCCGCCGGCCAGGAGCTCACCGCCCTGGCCGGTGGTTTCGCGGCTGCCCTCAGGCGTGCTGACATCCTTGACATCGCGGCCGCTCGGCGTGCCGCGACTTACTTGATGGCGATGCTGCATGGCATGCTCCTTTCTTGCATTTCTTGAAAAAAATGGGCTTTAGTTGACGCTGATCTGGCGCGGCCGGGAGGCCTCGCGCCGGGCCACGGTCACCCGCAGCACGCCGTCGCGGCAGCTGGCTTCTATCCTGGCCGGGTCGGCATCTTCGGGCAGGGAAATCACGCGGCGAAAGCTCCCCTTGAAGCGTTCCTGCGCGTACACGGCGGTGTTGTCGCCGCCCGCGGGGGCATCGTCCTTGCGCTCGCCGGCAATGACCAGCAGGCCCTTGTCGATGGTGATCTGCAGCTCGGCCGGGTCAAGCCCCGGCACCAGTGCCAGCACTTCAATGGCACCGGCGGTGCTGCCGACGTTGATCGCCGGGAAGCTGCGGCGCGACAGGGCGCGAAGGCTGCTGCCCGGACGGAAGGCCTGCTCAAAACTTTGCTGCAGGCGATTGAGCTCGCCGAACAGCTCGCCATAGAGGTCCAGAGTTCCATTCATGATGCGCATCTCCTTTCCCTGGAAAATCATGAAGGGGCCAACAGATCCAGGGTTCTGTTGCCGGCTGGCGCCACGCGCCAGCCTTGGGAAAAACCATGGCCGAGGGGGGGCCCGGCCACCCCTGAAAACATTTACTTATTAGCGGGCAGACAGATTTCAAGAGCCGCCGGATCGACAGGATTCAAGCGTGCGGCGGACGCGCGGCGTTGTTCAATGGATGTTGGATTGATGTGGACCAGCAGCGTTCATCGTGTCACACTTGAAGTGGCATCGCTTCCCGTCGGGGAGCCCTCTCCGAGCCTGTGGAGCAAGCTCCTGGAGGAAATATGTTTACACATCTTTTATTGCCAACCGATGGCTCCCCTGCGTCCGAATTCGCGATTCAAAACGCCATCGAGTTTGCCAAGCAGACGCATGCCAGGGTCACCGGCGTACATGTGATCCCGGAATTCCACGTGTTCACCTACCAGACCGAGATGCTGGAGGACACCAGGGAGCAATACGCCAAGGAAAGCAAGGTGCAGGCCGCCAAGTTCCTGGCGACGATAGAACGCGCGGCCGAAGAGGCCGGCGTGGCCTGCGAGACGCTCACGCTGGTCGGCGACCATCCGTATGAAGCCATCATCAAGGTGGCCGAGGACAAGGGCTGCGACCTGATCGCCATGGCCTCGCATGGCCGCAAAGGCGTGAGCGGTTTGCTGATGGGCAGCGAGACGCAGAAAGTGTTGACCCATACCCAAAAGGCTGTGCTGGTATTTCATTAAACCGCGCTTACCCCCAGTTCCTGTGGGCCAGTCTGTGGATAAGCCGCCCAACAACTCCGCAAAGCCCCGTCCCTGCTGGCTTTGCACAGGCTGCCCATGAATTGATCAGGACGGCTGGCACCGTGAACAATACCGGCCCGCCGTCACTAGCTATAGTTTTTATAGCATCCTGGGCTGACCCTGCTAGGACTGGCGTCCAATTTCATGACCAACAAGCGGCCACCTCCCCGGCACCCTGCGGGTTAAGCCTATTTGTCAAGAACAGGCAGCGGGCTCGCGCTCGACGCCGGCACCGCCGTGCGGGCGGCGTTCATCACCATGGAGAGAAAGGCGTAATAGCCATTGATGCCTATCAGGTCAATCGCGCCCTTGTCGCCGAAGCGCTCGGTGGCGGCGGCCCAGGTCGTATCGGAGACCTGCTGATCGCGGTGCAGCTCGGTGCAGAAGTCGTACACCACGCCCTCGTCGGCGGGCATGGCCGGCGGCCGCTGGCCCTCGGCAATGGCCGCTATGGTGGCCTTGGCCACGCCTTCGCGTTCGGCAATCGGCGCATGGATGGCCCACTCGACCTGCTGGGTCCAGTGGCGCGCCGTGATCAAGATCGCCAGTTCGGACAAGCGCAGCCCCAGCGCATTGCGGTAGCGCAGGTACTCGCCCATGCGCTGGGCATGGGTCATCAGTTCGGGGCTGCGCAGCAGCGGCACAAAGGGCGAAATCAGCGCGCCGCGCGGGCCACGGATGATTTCGTCGGCATGCTCGCGCTGCTCGTCGGTCCAGGTTTCCGGCGGCAAGGGAGGGAGGCGGTCAACACTCATGCGCGGCCCCTCAGTTCGCCACGCCGGCCGCGGCCAACACCTGGGCAATCGAGGTGGCCAGCCGGTTGACGATCTGGTCCACGTCGGCCTCGCTGACGATGAAGGGTGGCGCCAGCAGAACGTGGTCGCCATGGCGCCCATCGACCGTGCCGCCCATGGGATAGACCAGCAGACCGTTGGCCAGCGCCTGGGCCTTGATCCTGGCGTGCAGCTTGAGCTCGGGGTCAAAGGTGGCCTTGCTGGCCCGGTCGCGCACCAGCTCGATGCCGCAGAACAGGCCGCGGCCGCGAATGTCGCCCACATGGGGATGCTGGCCAAACTTCGCCTGCAGGGCGCGCATCAGGTAGGCCCCGCGCGACCGGACTTGCGGCATCAGTTGGTCGCGCTGAATGACTTTTTGCACCGCCAGTGCAGCCGCCGTGGCCATGGGGTGGCCAATGTAGGTGTGGCCATGCTGGAACAGGCCGCTGCCCTGGCGAATGGCCTCGATGATTTCGGCGCGTACCAGCACCGCGCCTATGGGCTGGTAGCCGCCGCCCAGGCCTTTGGCAATCGTCATCAGGTCGGGCACCACGCCCTCCTGCTCCACCGCATGCAGCGTGCCGGTGCGGCCCATGCCGCACATCACTTCGTCGGCAATGAAGAGAATGCCGTAGCGGTCGCAGAGTTCACGCACGCCCTTGAAGTAGCCGGGCGTGGGCGGCACGGCGCCCAGGGTGGCGCCCACCACGGGCTCGGCCACGAAGGCAATCACGCGCTGGGGGCCGATTTCCTGAAACTTGGCGTCCAGTTCCTGCAGCAGGCGCTGGGTGTAGGCGTCCTGGCTCTCGCCGTCCTGGCGGCCGCGGTATTCGTAGCAGGGCGAAACACGGCCCACGTCCATGAGCAGCGGCGCAAACTGGCGGCGCCGCCATTCGTTGCCACCCACGGCCAGCGCGCCCAGCGTGTTGCCGTGGTAGCTCTGGCCGCGCGCCACAAACAGCGTGCGCTCGGGCTGGCCGATCTCGACGAAATACTGGCGCGCCAGCTTGAGCGCGGCCTCGACCGACTCGGAACCGCCGGAGGTGAAATAAACCTTGTCCATGCCCCTGGGCGCATGCGCGGCCAGGTGGCTGGCCAGCTCTTCCGAGGCTTCGCTGGTGAAGAAGCTGGTGTGGGCATAGGCCAGCTTGTCGGTCTGGGCATGCATGGCGGCCAGCACATCGGGGTGCGCATGGCCCAGGCAGGAGACAGCGGCGCCGCCGCTGGCGTCGATGTAGGCCTTGCCCTGGGCATCCATGATGTGAATGCCCCTGGCACCGACAGCCGTCAGCGGCGTGGATTGCAGGGAGCGGTGAATGATGTGGCTCATTGGAGATTTCCTGTCAACAAGTAGGGAACACGTAGAAATAGCGTCAGGTCGAAATGGGTCGGCGTATCAAGCAGCCAAACCAAAGCCGTGGGACAAGGCCTCTCAGCTTGCGCCGAGGGGAGGCGCTGCGCCATGGCGGGCATAGACATCTGGGCGACGGTCTGTGAGCAGGCCGACGAAGCTGCGGTAGCGCGCAACGGCGCTCAGGTCCAACTCGGCCTGGATCACCTCTTCCTCCTCCGTGCGCGACTCGGCCAGCACCTTGCCGTCAGGGGCAACAATCAGGCTGCGGCCCATGAAACGGCAGTTGCCCTGCCGGCCGGCACGGTTACAGCTGAGAAAGAACACGCCGTTCTCGATCGCACGCGTATAGGCCCGGTGGGTGAAAATTTGCTCATCTTCCAGCGGCTTGTCTTGCTGCCTGAACGAGGCCCAGACGTTGGTGACGATATCCGCGCCCTGCAGCATCAGCGCACGCGTCAGTTCAGGGAAGCGGATGTCGTAGCAGACCTGCATGCCGATACGTCCGAATGGCGTTTGCTGGACCGAGATCGTGTCGCCAGCAATGAAATACAGCTTCTCCAGATGCCAGCGATGGATCTTGTGATACACGCCCAGCACCCCCTGCGGGCCGACCAGGATCGAGGCGTTGTACATCGCGCCTGACAGTACCGGGTGGCGCAAGGCCAAGCCGGCCACAACGTGTACGCCATGCTCCCGCGCCACGCAGCACAACATCTCAGTGAAGGGACCGCCTTCAGGTTCTGCCGCCTGGTACAGACGCAACGCGTAGTCGTGCGCTCCGCCCGACGCTTCGCTAAATGCTGCTCCAGGCTCGAGCGGCTCGACGTAACCGGTGTTGGACAGCTCTGGAAATACGATCAACTGGGCACCCGCCGCAGCCTGTGCCACCGCCAGGGCCCGCATACGCTCGAGGTTCAACTGGGGATCTAGAACCCGGGCGTCAAACTGAACCAGGCTTGCGTTGACTGTGGATGGGTGTATGTCCATATCTCCTCGCTTCATTCCATTGTTGGGTGTTGAATTTCAGGCCGAAGGCAAGGCATCAACGAACGGAAACGCCCGTTTTGTGTCCAGATGGCGATAGGGCAGCACGGTCAGGTCGGCCGGGCCGTGATCGGGGGTGTCGACGATCACGATTTCTTGCGCGAGTGGTTCGTAGAAATGACGGAAATGCGTCTTCGAACGCAGGACAATGATGTCGAAGTCCTCCGGGCGCAGTCCGAAGATGTAGAACGGATCGCCATCAACCGCGAAGGCAAACTCGCTGACAACGCTGATCGAGATTCCGTTCACGTCGAGCAGTGCCGTCAGGCCCAGATTGACCGGTACGCCTTGTTGATAGGTGCCGGACACGCGGTATGTCTTGCTGCCGGCCCACAGCACGCGTGCGCTGACCCGAACCTCGGGGCCGGCTCTGTCGGAACTGTGCCCCCCCAGCCTCAACTCAACGGTGCTGCCCACACCGGCCTCAAAGGCCTTGCGGGCCGCCGCCGAGTCCCACAGAAATGGCACAGCCGCGCGCTGCACCCCGCGATTGAGCAGTTCAGCCAGGACGTAAGTGGAATCATTCATGCGGTCGGCGTGCTCAAGCAGGACATAAGGCTTGCCTGCGTTCCGCACCCCCTGCTGCACGTGATCGATCGCATTGCCGACTGAGAACACTTCCAGCGGCCGGTACAGTGCGTGCCGCTGTTCCCAGATGTTTGCCGCCAACTCGTCGGCGATCGCCTGGGCGCGCTGCGGGTCGCCATCGCCCACGCACAGAACTGAAAAGCCGGTGTTGTGTGCATCGGCGTACGAGAATCCGGCCAGGATCGAAATGTCCAGATAGCCATCGCTTTGCGCTTCGATCGCACGGGCCCGCTCAATAATGTCGGCCAGCGGCCGCAAGGCAGTGGCGCTGAAAATGCTGGGCACCAGCACCCCGGGTTTGGCGATCGCCCAGACTGGCGCGATCTCACTGCGCAGCGTCTTGAGCATGCACTGCGCCGCGCGCCGGCCGGTCTGTGCCATGTCGGTGTGCGGCGACTTGTGGTACGCGAACGCGGCGGTGGCGCCGGCAATGGTGCGACCATCCAGGTTGCCGTGGTAGTCAAAGGCAACCATCAATGGCTTGTCCGGCCCAAGCACGATGCGCACCTTGTCGATGATGTGGCGCTCAACATCGTGATACGAGGGCGCCCACGATGCACCATGCAGGAACAGCAGCACACCATCGAGACTGTCGGCCTGCGCGGCAATGGCTCCGGCGATCTCGTCGGCATAGCGCTCCACGGCCTCATCGGTGGCAGGGCCAAGCGCGCCGAGCACCGCATTCACGATGGGCAGCATGTCGACGTTGGCCTGCTCGCACACCTCTATGAATCCGCCCATCACATCATTGGTGCCACGCCGCTGATCGAGGATGGCCTCGCCGCGCTGCGCGGTACGTTCAAAGTCGGCGTAGGTGGACATCACCGGCAAAAAACTCACCGACTCAAGATGAAACCCTGCGATGGCCAAGCGCAGCGTCCTGGGTTTCGGGGTGTTCGCAATCGCCTTGCTCATGCAGCCTCCTGCACCGTGGCGCCCAGCACACGCATGTCGCTGCTCGCCCATGCCAAAGCGACGCGGTCGTTCTCCTTGAAGGTTCCGTCGCTGCTGCTGGATTGCACGGCCAGTACTTGGCCACCCGGCAGGCGCACGCGGTAGCGGACGGTCGAGCCGAGGTACACGCGGCCTATCACTTCGCCGGTCATGAGGTCGCCCGGCCCCGGTGGACTCAAGCGGATCGATTCCGAGCGCAACATGACCTTGATCGGGCTCTTTGCCGCAGCCGGGACTTGCGCAGGCAGTGGCAACTTCAAGCCATCGTGCGACTCAAAGTGCGCCGTGCCGTTACCTTGTGCCACGCTGCCTTGCAGCAGGTTGCCGATGCCAAAGAAGTTGGCGACAAACGGACTCGCTGGATTGCGGTAGATATGCTCGGGCGCGCCAACTTGTTCGATGCGCCCGGCATTGAAGACCGCGATGCGGTCCGACAGCGACATGGCCTCTTCCTGGTCATGCGTCACCATGACGGTTGTGATACCCAGCGTCTTGTGCAACTGGCGCAACTCGAACTGCAGGTCTTCACGCAGGTTTTTGTCGAGCGCCCCCAGGGGTTCGTCGAGCAGCAAAATGGAGGGCTTGAACACGACGGCGCGTGCCAGCGCAACACGCTGTTGCTGGCCGCCAGAAAGCTGCGCCGGCTTGCGCTGCGCGAACCCTTCCAGCTTGACGGTTGCCAATGCCTTTGTGACCTCGCGCTCTATCGCATCGGCCGACTTGCCACGCACACGCAGTGGAAATGCCACGTTGTCGTAGACCGTCATGTGCGGAAACAGCGCGTAACTCTGGAATACCAGGCCGATATTACGGCTGGAGGTCGGTAGATAAGTCACGTCCTGATTGCCAATCACGATGTGGCCTTGGTCGGGGCTGTCGAGCCCTGCAATCATGGTCAGCAAGGTGGTCTTGCCGGAACCGCTGGGCCCGAGCAAGGTCAGGAATTCGCCTTCGCGCACATGCAGGTCGATGTTGTCGAGCGCAGTCACGGCGCCGAAGCGCTTCGTGATTGCCCGGATTTCAATGCTGGCCATGAAATAGTTCCTTTTTCGGTTGCACGTTGTTGGTCAGCGCTTGTCACCGTGTGCTATGCCACCCAGAGCACCACCCGACAGCCTGGCCACAACCAGCATCAGCAAAACGCTGCCAACAATCAGGATCGTGGCGACCGCGGTGATCGTCGGGTCAAGCTGCTGCGACAGGTCGTTAAACATCTTCTTCGGTATCGTCACGTAGCTCCCCGCCAGGAAGTAGGTGATCACTACCTCGTCGAAGCTCACGATGAACGCAAAAATCCAGGCCACCAACAGTGACGGATAGACGTTGGGAATTACGATAGACGCGAGCACCCGCGGCCATGTTGCGCCCAGGCTGCGTGCGCTTTGTTCGATTCGCACGTCCAGTGCCCGCACGGCCACGCCCACAACGCTGATCACATACGGAGTGGCCACGAGAGCGTGGCCGATGACCAGCCCGGTAAAGGTGCCGAGAAGGCCAAGCGCCGCGAAGGCGAAATACAAAGCGATGGCGCTGATGATGTGAGGAATGATCATCGGGGCCATGAAGTTCGCATCCAGCCAGGCACCGCCCTTGAGCCGGCTTCTGGCCAGGCCATAGGCCGCCAGCGAGCCCAGCACCAGCGCAATGACGCTGGAGCACAGCGCCAGTTTCAGGGAGGTGAGCAAGGCCTCGATCCATACTGGCGTCGACAAAAACGCCTCGTACCATCGCAGCGAGAATCCCTGGGGTGGAAACTGCAGCGCGCTGCGATCGGAGAACGACATCGGCACGACGATGAGGATAGGCGTACAAAGGAACAGCAACACCAGCGCGCCGGCAGCTCCCAACAGAAAACGCGCAAAGCGACCCGTATCAGGCTTGGCACTCATGCGCGTCCTCCTGCTTGCGAAGCGCTAGTCAGTTGCTTGTGCACCATGTAGAACCCCAGCGTCATCAGCAGCAAAATAGACGAGAGCGCTGCGGCCAACTGCCAATCGGACAGGACATTGATCAGACTGTCGAGTACGGTAGCGATCATCGGTACCCGGTTGCCGCCCAGGATGGCCGGCGTCACGAGGAATCCGAGTGTCAGGATGAAAACCAGCATGGTGCCCGCCAGCAGCGCGGGCAGGGTCAGCGGAAAAAACACCGTCCAGAACACGCGCGCCTCGCCGGCCCCGAGCGAGCGTGCGGCTTGAGTCAGGCGGCGGTCGACGCCACTCATATTTGCATACAGTGGCAGCACCACCAGCGGCAGCAACAGGTTCACCGTGCCGACCAGGACGCCGAGCTCGTTGTAGATCAACGGCAGTGGACTTTCGACGAGACCCAGATCCAGCAGCAGCCGGTTGACGATGCCGTTGTTGCCGAGCACGACAATCCATGCATAGGTGCGCACCAGAATGCTGATCCAGAACGACAGCCCTACCAGCGCCAGGACGGCTGTGCGCAGCCGCGCCGCCTGCAACGTATAGATCCAGTACGCAAGTACGTAACCAAAGACGCCGCAGGCCAAGGCCGTCGCCAGTGCCATCTTGAAGGTATTGAGTATGACCAGCAGGTAGGCAGAGCTGGAGAACAGTTCCTGATAGGCACCCCACACGCCTGCATCGCTTTGAAAGCTGAGCGACAGCATCCGCAGCACGGGCAGGTCGAAGACGACGACAACAAAGACCAGCAGCGGCAGCAAATAGCCCATCCTCTGCAAGCGCGACCCCCGCGTGCTCATGCTCACATGCCCAGCTTGAATTGTTGCCAGCGCTTCTCGACCTTCGGTGCGATGACTTTCCAGCCCTCTATGTCGTTCATGAACTGCAACTTGGCGTTGCCAGCCGTGGTGGGATACAGCGCGGCCTTGTCGGCGGCCAGCACCTTGTCAAGGTTCGCGCTGGCGCCGGAATAAGGGATGCGGGCCATCGCCACCACCTGATTCTCCGGCACGGTCAGCTCATGGAAAAACTGCATGGCGGCCATCTTTTGCTCCGGCGTCGCGCCCCTCGGCACGCCGAAGTACGACAGGTCCAGGATGCCCTGGTTGTAAGTCATTGAAATGCCCGGTTTGCCATAGACCCGACCCGAATAAGTCATTGCGTAAGCCACTTCCTTATCCTGAAGCAACTGCGGTGGCTGCGAGCCCGCTGTCCACCACACCGATACATGCGGGCGAATCTTCGCCAGACTGCGGAATGCGCGATCGATGTCCAGCGGGAACAGCTTGTCCATTGGCACACCATCGGCCAGCAGGGCCACAGGCAGCATCACGGAGGGGTCATCTATCAGGCTGCGTTTGCCCGGGAAGTCGGCCACATTCCAGAAGTCAGCCCAGGTCTTGGGCGCCTTGACGTCGCTGCGCCACGCCATCACGTTGGAAAAGTACGACCAACCGATGGCGTGCGAATCCTTGGCCTCGGCGGTGATCGGCTGCGGAGCGATGGCGGCCCAGTCCAGCGGTTCGAGCAGGTTCTCGGTCTTGGCTTGCACCAGCCAACTGCGTGGCACCAGCACGATAGGCGTCGTGATGTTCTTGGACGCCACCATGGCCTTGAGTTTGCCGAGGGAGGTGGGATTTTCTCGCACGACACGGATGCCCGTTTTCTTTTGGAACGGCTCGATGTAGGCGGCCTGCACCGCCTCACCGGAGTCGCCGCCTGCCTCCAGCATGCGAATTTCCTTGACAGTCTGCGCATTGGCGGCCGGTACGGCCAATAACGATAGCGCAGCCGAAGCCAAGGCTAGGCGGGTAAATGAACGGATAGAGCGCATTGGAAATCTCCTAAATTGCAAGGTTGATACATGCTTCAGCCTTGGCGCCCGGCTGTCGCAAATGGAATCGTCACTGGTCCTGTCCTTGTCTCTTCATGCAACGGATGCCGCATAAAGGCCAGTATAAGAAACAAATGATCCAACATCAACTTATTTGCAACGTTCGCGCCATATTTTGCGCACAAAACTGGCGCAGCAAGGGTTTTCCCCTGGGGTTTGCTGACGTTTCAGCGCAGCCATAACTGGGCCGCAGCGAAGACAGGCATTGGCTTGAAGTGGCTGGCAATTCGGCGCTGGTACTTGAGCCCTCCAAACATGCATGTGGTGACATGGCTCTCCTTGTACAGGCGCCGATCACAGCTTCTTTGCTCTTTGCGCTCAACAGAGCCTGGTCGAGCGGGCTTAACCGGTTTCGATTTCCAGTTCGGTGATGAAGCGCTCGCGGCGCTCCAGGGCCTGCAGCGCGCTCGCACCCAGATGGGTCGCCACCAGATTGAGCAGGCCCTCGCAAAACACGAGGTAGGCCCCCATGCTGTTGCTGAAGAAACTGCTTTCATGCGGAATGAAGAAAGCGTGTTGCGCCGGCTGCACCAGCGGCGATGCCCGGGTGTCGGTGATGGCGATCACGACCAGCCCCGCCCTGGCGGCAGCCAGCGCCGCGTCAACCACGCTGCGGGTGTAGGGTGCAACACTTGTTGCAATCACCACATCACCGGGCTGAAGCTGGGCCAGGCCTTCGGCCATTCCCAAGCCCTGGGCATCCAGCAGCCCCACATCGGCGCGTATCAGGCCCAGCCCGTAACTCAAAAAACTCGCCAGGGCACTGAATTGCCTGAGGCCGTGAATCCGAACCCGGGGGGCTTCTGCCAGCGCCTTGGCCGCCCCCTGAAGTTCACTGGCCGACAGCTGCGCCAGAAAACCTTCGACATTGTTGATAGACTCCCGGGCCAGCTGCACCACCGTGTCCACCTCGGGGCTGCGCCCGCCGTTGCCACCCTGCGCCCGCGCCGAGGCGCCCGCCACCAGGCGCTCGGCCTGCTGGCTGTAGAAGTGCCGATGGCGTTCAGCCAGGCTGTCGCGAAAGACATTTTGAAAGTCGACAAATCCGGCATAACCCAGCCGGGTGGCCAGGCGGGTCAGCGTGGAGGGGCTGACCCCGAGTGTGGCCGCCAGCTCGGTGATCGAGCGGACGGCCACCTCTTCCGGGCGCTCCACCAGTTTTGCCAGCACCGTGTGGGCCTTGCCGCCGAGGGCGAGGCCCCCTTCCTCCCCACGGCCAATACCCACGGTCAGCTCGCGCAGCTCTTCAACGCTTCTCGGGATGGCCTGTGACATGGTTGCTGGTTTCTCCGTCTGGATCAAAGCGCGCTCAAAGCGGGGATTGCGCATGGCCATCGGTCATGCGAAAACGTGGCGGGTCTTGCGGGCGCTCGTAGACCAGCCAGTCTACATGGGTGTCGCGCACCACGATGTCGGCCGTGGCCTGGGTGTTTTCATCGTCGCTGTCGGCCGGATCCTTGCGGTAGATAGGGAACGCTGGGTCCTGCGCATCCGCCAGTATGTTGAGCGGCTGGATGGCGCTGCCGCCCTCGATCGCCTGCGCCAGCAAGGCATCGCCACGCAGCTGCCGGCGCCGGGAAGACTCGGTGATGAGCTGGGGAAAGCCTTGCATGGCCGGATGGATCGCATGGTTGGCATGCAACGCAGGCGCCTCCACGGTACGCACCGAGCAGGCCGCCGAGCTGAACTCGATCGACAGCAAGTGCGCACAGCCGCGCTGCGCCACACTCAGGTGAAAGCCACCGGCCCGTGGCTGCGCTTGCAGCAGCCGGACCACCTCGTCCTGCGTGGCCAGCTCGAGCAGGGCGCGCGTCAGCACCATGCGGGGCATGCCCGCATCGACGCTGAGTTCACGCAGGTTGTTGACGGTGATGGCCAGGCCCTGCTGCGTCACAGCAAAAGTGTGGCCGGGTATGGAGCCCGGGTACACAAAAGAGGCAAAGCCCGGGCTGTCGTCCACCGCGAATTCCGCCATGGCGCAACGCCCCGTGAAGCCGGGATCGCCGTCTTCGTTGTGGCTGATGCGTTGCACGCCGGAGCCGGGAATCTGCACCGTTGTGCAGCCGTCCGGGGACATGGCCCACAGGTCACCACGGCAGTTCCAGAGAAAAACATCGCCCAGGGGAAGCTGCAGGCCCGAGGCCAGGCCTTGCAGCTCCGACCAGACGCGCGGGAACCTGGCCTGCACGAGTGCGGCCATCCGGGCGACGCGTTCGCTGCCGCGCCACCCCATCACACCGGCCCAGGCCTTCGAGTGCAGCAGGTGCTCATGCACCGCCTGCGCCCCGAAGCGGCCCAGCGCCTGGCCCGCTTCAAAAGGGCTGCCGCTGATCTTGAGATAGGCGAAACTGGGCTTATTCGACATGTTGAAGAAATTCACGTAAACGCTGGCTGGAAGGGTTGTCCAAAAGTTGGGCGGGCGGGCCGTCGACGGTGATGTGGCCGTGCTCCATGAAAATCAGGCGGGTGCCGACCTGGCGTGCAAAGGCCATCTCGTGGGTGACGACGACCATGGTCATGCCCTCTTCCGCGAGCGCCTGCATCACGCGCAGCACTTCCTGCCGCAGTTCCGGGTCGAGCGCCGACGTGGGCTCGTCAAACAGCATCATCTTGGGCTTGACGGCCAAGGCCCGCGCAATGGCCACGCGTTGCTGCTGCCCGCCCGAGAGCTCGTTGGGGTAGTGCCCGGCTCGCTCGGCCAGGCCCACCTTGGCCAGCAGCTCGCGCGCCAGGTCTTGCGCCGCCGCTTTGGACATGCGGCGGACCTGCCGCGGACCGAAGGCCACGTTTTCCAATGCCGTCATCTGCGGGAAGAGATTGAACTGCTGAAACACCATGCCCGCCTCCTGGCGTATCTCGCGGACCATGGCCGCGCCACCCAGGACGCTGAGGCCATCCACCCGCAGGTCGCCTCCATCAATCGCCTCCAGCGCATTGACGCAGCGCAGCAGGGTGGACTTGCCCGAGCCGGACGGCCCGATCAGCACGACCACCTCGCCCTTTTTGATATTGAGACTCACCTGGTCGAGAACGACCGTGGAGCCAAAGCGCTTGGTCACGCCTGCAAACTCAACCATGCTCATAAGATTCGCATCCTGTTTTCGACGGTGCGCAGGGTCAACGTCAGCACTCCAATAAGGAGCAGATAAATCACCGCCACCGCGGTCCAGATCTCCACGGCGCGGAAGTTCGAGGCCATGATCTCCTGGCCCTGACGCGTCAGTTCACCCACCCCGATCACGATGAACAGCGAGGTGTCTTTCAGACTGACGATGAACTGGTTGCCCAGCGGCGGCGTCATGCGGCGAAAGGCCACCGGCCCCACCACAAAGGCGAGCACCCGCCAGGTCGGCATGCCCAGGGCGACACCGGCCTCACGCAGCCCGCGCGGCACCGAAAGGAAAGCGCCGCGCACAATCTCGGCAATGTAGGCACCCGAATTGACGATGATGGACGCGACGGCCGCCGTCATCGCGTCAACCCGGATTCCCAGCAACACAGGCAGTGCAAAGTAGATGAACATCACCTGCACCACAATGGGCGTGCCCCGCACAAAGCCCACATAAAGCAAGCCGATGGTGCGAACAGGCTTGTTGCCGTAAGCGCGCATCAAGCCAAACAACACCCCGACCAACGTGCCGCCGACCAGGCCAGCGATCGTGATCAATACCGTCAGCTTGGCGCCCCGCAGCAAGGCCGGCAGGGCATCAGAAATGACGGACCAGTCGAATTCCATACCGGACTCCTGTTCTCGCTTGACTTACTTGATTAAGGCTTTGGCGGCTCGGTGCCAAACCACTTCTTGTAGATCGTGGTGTAGCGCCCATCGGCCTTGATCTTGGCCAGTGCCCCATTGACCTTGGCGACCAGCGGGCTGCCTTTGGGAAAGCCGATGCCGTACTGGTGCGCCAGCATCTGGGCGCCCACGGCCTTGACCTTGCCCTTGCCGGCGGTGGCGATGTAGTACAGCACGTTGGGCGTGTCATGCATGGCGGCGTCCACACGGCCGGTCTGCAGCTCGAGGTAGGCGTTGTCGATGTTGGGGAACAGGCGCAGGTCGGTGCCGGCAAAGTTGGCCTTGGCATAGTCCGCGGCGGAGGTGCCGGTCTTCAGCGCCAGGGCTTTGCCCTTGAGGTCTTCAGCGCCCTTGATGGTGCTGGCCGCCGGCACCATCAGCATGAAACCGCTGTCGTAGTAACCGTCCGAAAAGTCGATGACCTTCTTGCGCTCATCCTTGATCGTGATGCCGGCCAGCGCCACGTCCACGTTCTTGGTCTGCAGGGCGGGCAGGATGCCGCTGAAGTCCATGGGCTGCAGCTTGTAGTCCAGCTTCAGTTCCTTGGCGACGCTGTCCCACAGGTCAATGTCGAATCCAACGTACTTGTCGCCCTGTTTGAACTCGAAGGGAACAAAGGCGGTGTCCACCGCGACCAACAGGGTTTCGGCGCGGGCGGCCTGGCCCAACAAAGCGGCAGCACCCAGCGCCAGAACCGCCATTTTCAAAAAAAGCTTGCTCATGAAAGAACCTTTCAGATTGAAGTTTCACCATATTGGTGCAAACACATTTGCGTAATGCTATTGTGTGCAACAATATTTGCATATTACGTGCCAGCTCCGGCTTTTTGAATGTGGGTTTACCCGAAGGGCTGGGAAAAGCTCAGGCCTTGGTGGCCGAGCGCTTGGCAGAAGGCAGCAGGTAGGCGCCGGAGTCGAACAACTGCTGTTCGGCAGCATCGATTTTTTGCGCGACGGCCTCGCCCGCATCGGCCACCAGCAGTTCCAACAGGGCTTCCATGACGGCCATGGCCGCGGCGACCGACGGAAAGAAGGACGGGCTTGCCGCGGAGAACAGCACCTGCACATCAGCCGCCAGGGCCAGCGGCGAGGCATTGCTGTCGGTCAGCGCAATCACCCGCGCACCGGCGGCCCGGGCCGTTTCGGCCACCGTGACCGATTCGCTGGAATAAGGCGCGAAACTGATGGTCACCACGGCATCCCCGGGCTCGATGGGCCGCATCTGCATCTCCAGGCCGCCGCGGTGCGCATCGATCAGGTGGACCGAATTGCGGAAGAGCCGGTAACCGTAGACCAGTGAATAGGCCATCGGAAAGCTGGCCCGGAAGCCGGCAACATGCACGGCCCTGGCGCTCTTCAGCAGCCTGGCCGCCTCGCGCAGCGAGTCCTTACACAGCGCCTCGGTGGCGTCCAGGTTCTGCCGCTGCACGGCAAACATCTCGCCCAGCAAATCCACCTCACGCCCGCGGGTGGCCAGGCTTTTGGCGCGCTGGCCATAGCGTCCGGAATGCAGGCCCAGGTCTTCGGCAAACGCCGACTTCAGCTCCGGCCAGCCGGCATAGCCCAAATGTTGTGCAAGACGCACCAAGGTGGATGGTGGCACCTGGGCCTGCTCCGCCAAGGTACGCATGGACGAAATCACCACCTCGTTGGGATGGTCCACCACAAAGCGCGCGGCCACCTGCATTTTCGGACTCAGGGAGGAAAAGCGCCCAAGAATAAGCTCTGTACTTTGCATGAAATTCCGTTTGCAACACCCGATCAACAATTGGATCGAATGTTACATCGCACAGCCAGGCCGACGATCCATGGGGCTTGCAGCGCTTTTTCCAACCCGCGTGCGGGCGCATGCGTCGCCCGCATCACCCTAGGGCCCGGCACACCCGTTTACCCCCAGCTCCTGTGGGCCAGTCTGTGGATAAGCGTTCCAACAACTCCGCAAAGCCCCGTCCCTGCTGGCTTTCCACAGGTTGCCCATGAATTGATCAGGGCGGCTTCCCCGTGGACGGTATAGGTCTGCCGTACTTGGAGCACTTCCGTTAACTATTATTTTGATAGCAGCTAGCGCTTTCCCTGCCTTGGCTTGAAGGCGATTTCCAGGCCAAAACCCTGGCTCAAGCCTGCTGCGCTCGCGCCTTCAGCCGGCGCGTCACCCGCAGCATCAGCAGCGAGATCAAGCCACAATACCCGCCCAGCCCGACGATCAACGCCGGGTAGCTGACACCCGCATCAATCAGCAGGCCGGCCAGGCCCGGGCCGGTCGCCGAGGCAAACACCAGCACGGCCACGATCACGGCGCGCACCGCGCCCAGGTGCTTCACGCCATAAATCTCGGGCCAGAGCGAGCCGTACAGCGACAGCGAAAAGCCGTTGGACATGCCATACATCGCCATGAAGGCAAAGATGACCCAGGAGGCCTGCAGGGAGCCCAGCAGCAGCAGGCCCAGCCCGAGGGGCAACAGGTAAAAAGGCAGCAGCCTCAGGCCTGACAGGCGGTCAATCAGCTGCCCCGACACCAAGGTGAAGGCAATCGTCATCAGCGCGTACAGCGTAAAGGCCGACGCAAAGGCCTGCAGCGACCAGCCACGCAGCTCGACCAGGTACACCTGATGAAAAAAGATGGTGTTGCCGATGAAGGCCGGCGGCGCCATGGCCAGCATCAGCAGGTAAAACAGCGGGTCGCGCAGCACCTGCGGGCGGGTCCAGTCGCGGGCGAGGCCCACGCGGGCCACCGGGTCAGACGCCTGCGCCTCGCGCTCGACGGCGACCAGCGAGGCAATCAGCGGCAAGCCCAGCAGCAGCAAGGCGCCGGCGGCGAGCCACCAGCTGTTGCGCCAGCCCACCGACGCGGCCAACGCCACAAAGCCCAGGGGCAGCAAGGCCTCGCCGGTGTTCAGGCCCAGCGTGGCGAGCGACACCGCCCGCCCCCGCTGGGCGGAAAACCAGCGCGCCATGACGGTGAAGGCGGTGTGGGTCATCATGCCCTGGCCCAACAAGCGCAGCAGGTAAATCGCCACGAACAGCATGGCGATGTGGCGCGACAGCGCCATGCAGGCGGCCGCCACGGCAAGCAGCGGCACGATGGCCAGCGTCATCTTGCGGGCGCTGTAGCGGTCCACCAGATGGCCCAGGCGCGGCAGGGTGAGCGCGCTGGCCAGCGTGGCGGCCATGTAGAGCGAGCCAAACTCGCCATGCGAGAGGGAAAACTCGCGCCGGATATCGCCCGCCGAGAGCGAGATCAAAAAGGTCTGCCCGACGGACGAAAAGAAAAAAAGCAGAAAACCGCCGCCCAGCCAGCGGGCGTTGTCGCGCAGAAAGGCGATGAAGGGCATGGGCGGCCGGGCGCTTGCGCTTCAGGGCGTGTCTGGCGTATCGGGTGTTTCGGTCGCGTCGGAATGGCGCGGCTTCTCGGCCCTGGGGATTTTCTTGAACTTGATCAGGCGGTTGGTTTCGATCTTGTCTTTCTTGAGCTGCCGCTCGGCATCGAGCTTTTGCCCCGCGGCCAGCCAGCCGGCAAACTCGTCGGGCGTCTCCAGCGTGATGCGGCCCAGCGTGCCGGCGCGGAATTCGTAGATCACGATTTCGGCGGCCTTTTGCAGGTTGATGCGGCCCTTGGCTAAAACCGCGCCGCGCTTGCGGCCGATTTCCTCCAGCATCTGCTCGTCGGTGATGCCGGACACCACTTTGACCTTGTAGCGCGCCTCCAGCGAGGCCGGGTAGTGCTTGATCAGGTAGTCAAGCAGCTCCAGCGCCACCTCTTCTTCCTCGAAGGCGTTGCGGCCAATCGCGCCGCTGGCGGCCAGGTTGTAGCCGCTCTTGGCCACGATGATGCGCGGCCACAGCATGCCGGGCGTGTCCCACAGGTAAAAACCGTCGGCCAGCACGATGCGCTGCTCGATCTTGGTGATGCCGGCCTCGTCGCCGGTCTTGGTGGCGCGCTTGCCGGTCAGGGTGTTGATGAGGGTGGACTTGCCGACGTTGGGAATGCCGCAGATCAGCACGCGCATGGGCTTGACCATGCTGCCGCGCGTGGGCGCCAGCGCATGGCAGGCATCAATCAGGCGGCGCGCCGGCGCGGTGTCGCTGGCGTCCAGCTCAATCGCGCGGGTGGCGGGCAGGCTGTTGTAGTGCGCCAGCCAGAGCGGCGTGCGCACCGGGTCGGCCAGGTCCTGCTTGTTCAAAACCTTGAGCGCCGGCTTGCCGCTGGTGAGTTCGGCCAGCATGGGGTTGGCGCTGGAGCCGGGCAGGCGGGCATCGAGCAGCTCGATCACCACATCAATTTCCTTGATGCGCTCGCTGATGGCTTTTTTGGTCAGGTGCATGTGACCGGGAAACCACTGGATGGCCATCGGGATGTTCTTTCTTGGTTCGAAGTCTGGATTGCGGCGACATGACGGGCAGGCGGTGTTGCGCATTCCGTGCGCATTCCGGCCAATCAGCCAAGCCCGATTATCGACGCGCCGCGCCGGCCGGCCCAAGGCGGCCCGACCCCGCCGCAAATGGGGGCAAGCCACGCGCCGTGGCGGGGCGATGGGGGAGAATCGGGGAAACACCCCTCCCTGCCACCCTACAGCGCCCCAAAGCGCCCTTCAGCGCCCTCACCTACCGCCATGTCCCTGCCCAAGCCTCCCAAACGCCGCCCTAGCAAAGCCGGCTACAGCACCAGCGCTGGCGCCGCCCAGAACAGAGCCAGCCAGAAGGCCAACAACGAGCTGCTGTTTAAGGGCATTTTGTGCAGCCTCATCGGCCTGGGCGTGCTGATTTCACCCTACTTCATCACCTCGCCGGGCATGCAGGGCATCGTGGCCCAGTCCTCGCTGGTGGGCTGGTTTGCGCTGGTGCTGGGCGTGGCGTTTATCGGGGTGTATGCCTGGCGGCGCCTGGCAAGCGCAAAAAAACAGTAAGCGCGCGCCCCCAAAAAATCATGCCGGACTGTCCCGCCGAACGCTCGGAGCGCGAAGCCGCGCTGGCCCTGTTCAGCGCCCTGCAGCAGCGCGCCCAGGCCGCTGGCGTGGCCCTGCGCGCGCCGCCGCCCGAGCCGACCAGCTGCTGCGGGCGCGGCTGCAACGGTTGCGTGTGGGAGGGCTATTACAGTGCGGTGGACTACTGGCGCGAAGAGGCCTTGCTGCAGTTGGCAAGCTGACCGACAGGGCACCGGGGACATCGGAGCTGTACGACGCGAAAAGCGCGCCGCAGCAGTGGCGCGCTGCGCCGGAAGCTGCGGCGAGCATGCACCTCAAAGCAAGCGCGTTTCGCCCATCATCAAGTCCACGCCGGCGCCAGCAAAGTTGGCCAGGTCGGCAGCAGTCGCCTGCCCTTGCGGTGAGGCGATTGCCTCCTGAATGGCCGACATGGAGTCAAACTCAAGAATGGCGACCAGGTACGCGGCATGCTTGCCTGCCATGCCCATCACATCACCGCGTGTGACTTCATAGCTGCGCAAGCCCGGCAGGGTCTTGGCCAGCGGAACATGTTTATTGAAATAGTAGTCGTCAAATGCAGCGGCGTCTTCAGGCTGCTGATAGCTTGCAATAAGTTTGGCCATTTCGCGTCCCCAGGTTTTTGCCGGACCAGCAAGCCGCTGGCTGGCAACGCACTTTAGCAACACGCGCTCGCAATGGCCAGACCCGCGCTACCTTGGCGCTCAAGTCCAGTCGCTTGAGTCGCCGCGGCCGATATCAAGCAACTCATCGAAACCGGCGCTATTGTCCGCGCTGCCCCCACTGGCGTCAGCGGGCGGGTCGAAGAAGTTGTTGATGGTGCTTGTTGCACTCTCGGCGGCGGGCGAACTCAAGGGATTGGCGCCAAAAAGCGATGAATGGTGGTGGCCATCGACCAAATGGTTAATGCCCTGGAACAGGAAGGCGCCGGCCGCCACACCCGCGGCAGTGGTCGCCACGTTGGACAGGAAGCTGGGCACCTGAAATCCAGGGGACGGGGCAGCAAGCGGTGCGGGTTGAACGGCCGGGCTGGTCATTGCGGGGGGCGAACCCACGGGGCTGGCTGGGCGACCCCAGGTCGTCGCATCCAGAAAACCTGAGGCCGGTGCGCCAGGCCGCTGCCGCTCCAGCTGGGCTTTGAGTTGCGCAATCTGCGCTTCGGCGCCCCTCAAGGCGGCGTCAAGCATCACGGCGCGCTGCACCACAAGATAGGCCGCATCGGCTTGCCCTGCAAACGTGTTGGCAATCATCGCCTGCGCCTCCTCATCCTTGAAGCCAAGCTGCGCTTGGGCCAGTTGTTGCAAAAAGGTGGTCAACTGCTCGCGCTCTTGCAAATTCATCGAAGGCTCCAACATGTAAATCAAGACAGCGCCGAGATGCGGCCCCGCCGCCAAGAGTTCAAGAGCCGGCAACACATTGATACCAAACCCGCCGCTGAAGTCCCCTCGAATTCCCGAGCCGATCGACAGCGGAAATCAGGGAATTTCTTCACACATCGCTCAGCTTTTTCCCTGTTTTGGAATTATTGCGCCGGCCTTGTCTGCGCATAGTCAGACTCGGCCGTTGTAGAGGGGTATCTGGGCAGAATGTGAGGAGGGTCTCATCATGCAAGTTGAGGCAAAACAAGCACCACAGGTCGATGATGCGGCACCCGGCGCCGATGAGAGCGCTTCGCTGCTGGCAGAGGTCGATTTCAAATGGCTAATGGCTGGGCAGGGCTGGTGGATTGACACCAGCCGCTTCCATAGCGATCCATCGTATGCCGCCGGCCTCTTGCGATTGGCCATGGCATCGCCATTTTTTGCGTTGCGGGACTGCGCGGCTACGTTGCTGGCTCAGATTGGCGGCCCCGCTGCATGAGACGCCGGGCGGCCTGCCGACTGGCGAGCAACGATCCAGACGCACTGTCGTCGAGGGTCGAAACAGCACGAAACCATGCGCATGGGTGAATACCAGTTTCGCTATGGTTTCAATAGCTGATAGCGCAGGGAGGACAAGGGCTGGAGCCCTGTTTTTCTTGAATCATTGGCAGCACCAGCCCGCGCCGTTGACGCTGGCGGAACGGCAGCGCTACAGTCCAGACACATGGCTGCGTTGCACTGAAAAAAACGCCCTTGACTACTGGAGCCTGCCTTGAAGCCTCTCGCACCATCCCCCCAAAATACCCCTGCCCTCCACCGGCGTCACTGGCTGGCCTTTGGCGTGGCCAGCGCCGGCGCGGCCGGGCTGGCCACCAGCGGCACGAATGCCGCCACCGACAAGGTCGCAACAGCCTCTTTGCCGCTGACGGCCCAGGCCACCGAAGGCCCTTATTACTTTGACGCCGGCAAGGTCCGCGCCGACATCACCGAAGGCCTGGCCGGTGTGCCGCTGGAGGTGCGCTTTACCGTGATGGACGCCAGCGCTGCGCCGCTGCCCAACATGCGGGTCGACATCTGGCACTGCAACGCCGCAGGGCTTTATTCGGGTTATGCCGGCCAGGGCGACCAGCGCAGCACCAGCACCAAGGGCAGCAGCTTTTTGCGCGGCACGCTCATCACCGGTGCCGATGGCATGGCGGCCTTTCGCAGCATTTACCCCGGCTGGTACGAGGGCCGCACCACGCACATCCACTTCAAGGTGCTCAGCGGCGCGCGCACGCTGCTGACCTCGCAGTTCTTTTTGCCCGACGCGCTCAGTGAGTTTCTCTACACCAGCCTGCCCGACTACCGGCGCACGCACCTGCGTGAAACCCTCAACCGCAACGACGGCATTGCGCTGATGGCGGGCAGCACGGTGCTGGGGGCGGTGCGCGAAGAGGCCGACCGCTACGTCGCCATGCTCAATGTGGTGGTCGATCCCTTGGCCAGGCAGCTTGCCGGCCGGCCGCCGGTTCCCGGTGAAGGGCCGCCGCCCGGAGCCGGTGGCCCGGGGCGCGGCAAGGCGCTGACGGCGGCTGAACGACTGGCGGCGCTGGTGCCCGGCAAGCCGAAAAACTAATGGCGGGCGCCAGGGCCGAACCCGTCGGCCCGGCGCTAGGCCTGGGCCGCCGCTGGCGTGCCCAGCCGCTGGGGCGACACATACTGCTCGCGGTAAATCTCAAACGGCATGGTATCGGCCGCTTCAATCTTTTTCTGCTCTTCAATCGACTGCTGCGTCAACGCGGCAAAGTGCGCCTGCTGCCCGGCCGTGAAGGGCAAAGCCAGCAGCGTGGCCCTGGTCTGCAGGGACTGCGCGCGGACGAAGCGGTTGAAGGAATTGCCAAAGTCCCGGGCCATCGTGTCCAGCACGCGTGCCGAGGGTGTGCTGTCCGGATTGCGCAGCGTGGCCTCGGCACTGCGCACGGCGTCGCCATAAGCGCTGCCGCCCTGTGCGGCGTCCAGCGCGGCGGCAATCGGCGCGCATTGCGCCAGCACCTCGGCGCCCCATTCGGTCAGCGCCACCTCGGCCCCGGCACGTTTGAGCCTGAGCCCGGGTTCGCGGCCGCGCGCCGCCGTGTGGTGCTGGTTGTGCTTGAGTTCGGCGATCTCGGCCGGCGTGTCGGGCGGGCTGTCGGCCAGCAGGCAGTGCAGCAAAAACACATCGAGGAAACGCATGGTCTGCGCGGTGATGCCCACGGGCACGAAGGGGTCCAGGTCCATCAGCCGCACTTCGACATATTCCACGCCGCGCTCACGCAGGGCATGCAGCGGACGTTCGCCCGGGAAGATCACGCGCTTGGGCCGGATGGTGCCGTAGAACTCGTTTTCAATCTGCAGCAGCGTGCTGCCCAGCTGGTTGTAGTCGCCGCCGGGGTTGCGGATGCCAATCGCTTCGTAAGCCGGATAAGGCCGGGTGAGCGCATCCTGCAGGGACGCGGCGTAGCCTTCCAGGCTGTTGTAGCTGACCGCCAGCGAGGCCTGCGCATCGCTCTGGTAACCCAGCCGCCCCATGCGCAGCGAGGTGCCGTGCGGCATGTACATGGTGTGCTCGGCCAGTTGCTGCAGCTCGTGCTGGCGGCCGGCCACAAAGTTGGAGCAGACGGCGGGCGAGGCGCCAAACAGGTAGAGCAGCAAAAACGCGTGGCGGCGGAAATTGCGGATCAGCGCAAAGTACTGCTCGCTCGTGACATCGGGCAGCGACCAGTTGTAGTGAATGCCCGAGATGGTCTGCATGCGCCGGCCATAGCGGTGGGACAGGCCCATGCGGTAGACACTTTTGGCACGCCCGACGTTGGACGAGCCGAAGCGCGCGATCGGGATGGTTTCGTCGGTCGGCAAATCGCAGGGCATGCTGGACACCCACAGCATTTCGTCGCCGATGTCTTGCATGACACGGTAGGTGAACTGGTGGATTTGCGTGAGTTCTTCCAGCGTGGCCTCAACACTGGGGTGCGCACCCGTGACCAGCTCCACCTGGGACTCGCTGAAGTCGGTGGTGATGCTGGGGTGCGTGAGGGCCGAACCCAGGGCCGCCGGGTGCGGCGTCAGCGCCAGACCGCCGCCGGGCTGGGCACGCAGGCTTTCCTTTTCAATGCCGCGGCGCATGCCCTGAAGCCTGGCCGGGGTAAGCGCTTTCAGGCGATCCTGCAAAAGCGCGCCCGCGGGCGCCTGCAACTTGTTCATATCGTCATTCCCTCAGATCTTGGATTGGCGTGGAAGTTATCACAGGCCGGCGCTTCCCGCTGGGGCAAACCGGCTTTCCAACACAGCTTGGTGGAGTCTGCAAGGGCCGCAGGCACAAAATCGGGATTTGCGCCACAGCCGACGTTTGGGCATGCAAATCCGCACTTTAGCGCCCGAATGCAGGGGCCGGTCCGGGCCCTTTCGTTTTAATTGTCAAAAACCTTCTTGACTTGTCTGGCCGGCTCAACGAACATTGGAAACAGCTTGTAACATGTCATGGATCCCTGCCGTCACCCAGAAGCCGTTTTGACAGGGCCCGCCAACCCTAGCGCAGTCCGCACTGCCATCACAATGAAAAAAATGCTGAAAACGTTGTTAGGCGCCGCGGCGCCAGCCAAACCGGCCAGGGGCGTGCTGCCCTCGAGCCGCGACAACCCGCTCACCATCGAAGACGGCTCACTCAACGCCACGCGGCGCCAGCTGGCGCAGATGCTGCTGCGCGACCTGCTGCGCAATCACGGCATCCCCTTGCAATGGATAGAGTGCCAGATGCAGGTGGTGGCCAGCCGCAGCCGCGGGTCCGGCATGACGATGCGACTCATCATCAAGCATTGGGACGAGCGCCTGATGAACTACTGCTATGCCTTGCAAAGCGCGCTGGTGGCCGACATCACCCGCTTTGAACCCCAGGCTTCGGAGTGGCTGCACAGCATTGCGTGGCAGCTGGAGGTGGCCGAGACCTGCCCTTACCTGACGCTGCCCGAGAAGGCGTTCTGGCTGGGGCCGGCCAAGCCCGCGCCCAGCCCCACGCCCATCGCCAGGCCGCCGCGCGTCCACGTCACGCCCATTCCGGCGGTTGCGCCCATGGCGCCGATTTCGCCCACGCCTCCCGCAGCCGCCGTGAGCGCGGCAGCTGCGGCGGCGCTGGATGTCGATCTGGCGACGCCGGTCGCCCCACCGGCCGAGACCGCCCAGGAAGACGACGCGCTGAAGGACCTGGAGCGCCTGTTTCTCATACGCGACCAGGCGCTCGGAGTGCCATTGGCCGACGACCAGGCCGCGCCAGGCTATGAGGCAACGCAGCCATCAGCGCCTTGAGGCGGACGCCCAGGCGCCCAAGGCAGGGCCTCATCAATGCCTGAATTGCTATATTTTCGATAGCCTTCAGCGCCTGCAAGACGGGCGCTACCGCGATTTTTATTAAAAAATCAGGCCAGCACGCGACGCAGCCAGCGCGCCAGGTCGGCAATTTCCTGCGGGCAGACCGAGTGCTCCATCAGGTACTCGTGCCATTCCACCGGGTAGCCCTGCGCGCTGAGTGCGTCGCGCGTCGCGGTGGCGCGCGGCAAGGCCACCACGCCGTCGCGCGTGCCATGGGCCAGAAAAATGGGCACGTCCCTATTGGCATCGCTGCGCTCTGCAGCGGTCTTGTCGGCCAGCGGCAAGTAGCCCGACAGGCCGGCGATGCCGGCCAGGCGCTCGCTGTGGCGCAGGCCAATCATCAGCGCCATGGCGCAACCCTGAGAAAAACCGGCCACCACGATGCGATGGGCCGGAATGCCGCGCGACTTTTCATGGGCAATCAGCGCCTCAATCGAAGCTTGCGACTGGCGCAGCCCGGCCTCGTCCTGCCGGCTGACCAGGTCGGCACCGAGGATGTCGTACCAGGCAGGCATTTCATAGCCGCCATTGATGGTGACGGGCATGATGGGTGCGCTGGGAAACAGAAAGCGCACCGGGCCCACGCCGGACAAATCCAGCTGCTCGGCAATCGGCAGAAAGTCGCGGCCGTCCGCGCCCAGGCCATGCATGATGAGAATGGTGGCAACAGGGTTGTCGCCGGTCTGGGCTTCTAGAACTTCAAGGGACATGCGCTTACCGGGTAGTGGGATGAATCGGAGGAGTCGGCCGGATGCGGCGCTTGAAGCGCGCAAGGCCACAAGAGCGGAAAGCTTCTGATTTTAGTGGCCCGCCCTGCTCGCCGGCAGCGGGGCCGGACCTGGCCGCAAACCCCGCCCACGATGCGCCGGCCGTTGCCCCCGGGCAAGGCCATGGGCGCGCCAGCGCTGAAACCTCAGCAGATGCGTAGATTTCAGCGCATGATGGTGGCCGGGGCATTTTCAAAATGCGTTTGTTGCCGGAGGAGGCGCCATGATGAAAACCCGTTCACATCTCTTCCTTGCACGCCTGGCGCGTGTCATGGCGATGCTGGTGGCGGCCCTGGCGCTGCTGTCCACGCTAGCGCCGGCCCATGCGGCCTCCTTGAGCGCCACCGATGAAAAAAGCGTGCGCGCCGTGATCGAGGGCCAGCTCGCCGCCCTGGCCAAGGACGATGCCGGCAAGGCGTTTTCCTATGCCGCGCCGAATGTGCGCCGCAGGCTGGGTTCTTCAGCCGCTTTTATCGCCATGCTGCGAAACAGCTACCCGATGATCTACCGCCCGGCCTCGGTCGCCTTCCTCAAGCCCGAAGGCCAGAACAACCATGCGATTCAGCGGGTGCAAATTCTGGATGCCGACGGCGATGCGTGGCTGGCGATTTACAGCCTGGAGCGCCAGAAAAACAAGACCTGGCGCATCACGGGCTGCGCCGTGATGGAAAACAAGGGCCGCATGGCGTGACGGCCTGGTGCTTGCCGGCTCTGCTTTTGCCAGCTCGAACTTGCCGCGCCGGTCGGCCACGGCGCTACATTTTTAATAGCTAGCTGTGCCCGTATTTTCGGGGCTGGAAGCATTTTTACCCCCCAAACACCGCAGCGCCGACCTTTTGAGCCCTTGACCCATGCAGGCCAAGGATTCATGGATTTCGGTGAACTATTACCGGTTTTGCCCAGCAGATCGCTTGACTTGCGCCACGGACAGGCGGACCATCATTAACACTTTGTAACGCCCAACAAGTCTTTTTTCCAGCTGGGCGAGCCAACTTATGAGTAAGTTGGTCTTCAAGTTTGCATCAGGGGAGCATGACATGAACATCCGCCAGTTATTCGGCCTCAAAAGCCGAGCAAAACCTTTAAAGGCCGAACCCGCATCCGCCGCCGAGGGCCCTGCGACGATTGAGGATGGCTCTGCCAACGCCCTGCGCCGCCAGCTGGTTCAGGTGCTGGTGCGCGACTCCCTGCGCCGCCACGGCATTCCGGCCCATTGGCTGGACTGCCAGATGCTGCTGGTTTCCAGCCGCAGCCGCGGCGAAGGCATGTATGTGCGGCTGGTCGTGAAGCACTGGGACATGCGTTTGCTGACCTATGCCGTCGCCTTTGAAAAGTCGCTGCGTATCGACATCACGCGCTTCGAGCCCCATGCCGCGCAGTGGCTTTATGGCATCTCCTGGCAACTGGAGGTTGGCGACAGCTGCCCCTATCTCCAGCTGCCGGATCGCTCGATCTGGACCCTGCCGCCAAAACACCATGCCGAAAGCGAACTCAAACAGGATCTGGAGCGCATGTTTGCCATACGCGACGCCGACATGCTGGCGCGCGGCGCGGCAGCGCCCACCCATCCGAGCGGCGCCTATGCAAAAACCGAACCCCAGACACTGGCGAAGCTGTACGGCTAAGCCCCCACGCTTGCCACTACGTGTGCTGCGCTGCCCCCCGAGGGGGCTGAACTTGCGTGGGGCGGCCCTGCGCTGCGTTCTGTCTAAGCGGCCGTCTGCCCGGCTTCACCCGCCCGCGCCTGCTGGGGCTCAATACGTGCCGATGTAGTCCTTCTTGCCCACTTCCACGCCGTTGTGGCGCAGGATGGCATAGGCCGTGGTGGTATGGAAAAAGAAATGCGGCAGGCCGTAATTGAACAGGTAGGACTGGCCGGTAAAACGCTTTTCCTTGGGCGTGCCGGCCTGCGTGACGATCTCGCGCGTGGCGGCCTCGTCAAATTTCGCGACATCCAGCCCCTCAATAAAGGCCAGCACGGTCGCGATGCGCGCCTGCAGCTCGGCAAAGCTCTGCTCCTTGTCTTCCAGCTTGGGCACTTCCACGCCCGCCAGCCGCGCCGACACGCTCTTGGCGAAGTCGCTCGCCACCTGCACCTGGCGCACCAGCGCAAACATGTCGGGGAACAAACGCGCCTGCAGCAGCGCGTTGGGGTCAATTTTTTTCTCGGCGGCGTGCGCTTCGGCTTTGCGCAACACCTCTTTGAGCCCGCCCAGCATTTGCTTGAAGACGGGGACGGAGCTGGTGTAGATAAAACTGGGGGTGCTGGTCATGGTTTCTTTCGGTAAGGGGTGAAGACCGGTCTGCGGGTGCAGACACAGTCACACGGGGATTCTCGCCGGGTTCAGCGGCGGCTGCTTTGCGATGCTGCAATGGCCTGACAGCCGCCGCCCCCTGCAGTGGTGGAGGAAAGCCGCAAGCCCGGATCAATCCGCCGGTTCTGTCAGCGGTATCTTCGTCTCAAACTTGGAACAGTTCATGGCGAACGTGCTTTTGAAATTGCGCACGTTGTTGTTGGATGAAAACACCTCACGCGTGAACGCGTGGTAGCGCTCCATGGACGCCGAGTTGACGATCAGCAGGAAGTCGAACTCGCCCGACACCTCATAGCACGCCATCACGTCACCCTCGGCCGCCATCTTTTTCTCGAAGTTGCGCAGCAGCGCGTCGTTTTGCTTGTCCAGCTCGACCGAAACGAACACCGTCAATGGCCGGCCGACGCGAAGGCGGTCCACAATGGCCACTTCCTTGAGCAGCACGCCCCTGGCTTTGAGCTGGGCAATACGCCGCTGGCAGGTAGCGGCTGAGGCATGCACCTGTTCGGCGAGCGTGCGCAGCGGCACGGTTGCGTCCTGCTGCAGCAGGTTCAGGATTTGGGTGTCGAGCCGGTCCAGGGTCATGGAAAGCCTCATTCCATTTCTACTTCAAAGCGATAGGTCGTTGCCCCACCTTGCCGTGCTACAGCACTGTCTGCGGCGGAGCGCCTACTCTCGCATTGAATTAAAAATGGAATCACAAGTTGATTGATCGTGGGAAATTATTTCATTAAATTTTTACTAATGAGTCAAAACACTCAAATTGCACCAATGATTGATAAATCGTCTCAGTCATGCTTTTTAAGATCAGTGCATGGATCACCCGACATCGGAGCCCGTCATGACCACCCCTGATTTCGAGCCGCAACTGGTGCGCTGGCGCCACCACCTGCACCGCCACCCCGAAACAGGGTTTGAAGAGGTGCAGACCGCCGACTATGTGGCCAGCGTGCTCAAGGCGCTGGGCCTGGAGGTACACCGCGGCATAGGCGGCACCGGCCTGGTGGCCAACCTGACGGTGGGCGACGGCAAAGGCGTGATTGGCCTGCGCGCCGACATGGACGCGCTGGCCATCACCGAGACGGCAGAAGGCCGGGCCCATGCCTCGCAGATGCCGGGCCGCATGCACGCCTGCGGCCATGACGGCCACATGGCCATGGTGCTGGGCGCGGCCCAGCTGCTGCGCGAGCGGCGCAACTTCAATGGCACGGTGCGCTTCATCTTCCAGCCGGCCGAGGAGCATGGGCGCGGCGCCAAGGCCATGATGGACGACGGCCTGTTCGAACGCTTCCCGGTGGACGAAATCTATGGTGCGCACAACATGCCGGGCCTGCCGGCCGGCCACTTTGCGACCCGCACGGGCGGCATCATGGCCAGCGAAGACAACTTCGTCATCCACGTCAAAGGGCGCGGCACCCACGCCGCGCGCCCGCACATGGGCGTGGACCCTCTCGTGATCGCCGCCGAGATCGTGCTGGCGCTGCAGACCATCGTCTCGCGCTCGCTGGACCCGAGCATGCCGGCGGTCATCTCCTGCACCGAATTCATCACCGACGGCATCCGCAATGCCATTCCGTCCAACGTGATCATCAAGGGCGACACGCGCAGTTACGCGCCCGAGGTGCAGGCCTTGCTGGAGCAGCGCATGCGCGAGGTCAGCGTTGGCATCTGCAGCACCCACGGCGCCGAATGTGCATTCGAGTACACCCATGAATTCGCGCCCACCGTCAATTGGGACCAGTGTGTGCCCACAGCCCTGGCTGCGGCCACCGCCGTCGCCGGGGCCGACAAGGTGGATGGCAATGTGCAGCCCATGATGATCTCTGAGGACTTCGGCGCCTTTCTTCGCGTGGTGCCGGGTGCCTTTGTGTTCATCGGCAATGGCGACAACGGGGCCCCAGGCAGTACGCCGCTGCACAACGCGCGCTACGACTTCAATGACAGCGTGCTGCCCGTGGGGGCGCGCTACTTCGCCGAGCTTGCGCGCATCCGGTTGCCGCATTGATTCCCGCTCTGAAAGACCTTCCCATGCTGATCCCCAACCCGCTCGCCCAGCGTGGCGCCTATGACGCCGCCCTGCAGCAAGTCATGAACATAGCCCAGGCGCGCGAAAGCCGGCGCAGGCTCTCGCACTGGTCGCTCCTGAATCCCGGCGCCACGCCGGTCTGGCAGCTGCCGCAACTGGCGCGGCGCCTGTCGGTCGGGCAGATCAGCGTCAAGGATGAGTCAACGCGCTCGCCGCTGGGCAGCTTCAAGGTACTGGGCGCACCCATAGCCCTGCTGCGCCTGATCCAGCGCCGCTGGCCCGGCAAGACCTTCACGCCGCAGGACCTGCTGGCCGGCCGGCACGCCCAGGACCTGCAGGGCTTCGTGGTCATCAGCGCCACCGACGGCAACCACGGCCGCGCGCTCGCCGCCGCGGCCCAGAGCATGGGCTGCCGCTGCGTGATCGTGCTGCACGCCCATGTAAGCGTTGAGCGGGAAGCACCGATTGCCGCCTTCGGCGCCGAGATCGTGCGCGTCACCGGCAACTACGACGATTCCGTGCAGGAAGCCGCCCGCCTGGCAGCGGCGAACGGCTGGCAGGTGGTGTCGGACACCTCCTATGCGGGCTATGAGGAGATCCCGCGTGACGTGATGCAGGGCTATGCCGCCATCGTGGATGAGTTGCTGGAGCCCGAGGCCGATGCCGCACCCTGCCCCTACACCCATGTAATCCTGCAAGGCGGCGTGGGCGGCCTGGCAGCCGGCATCGTGAGCTACTTTTGGGAACGCTACGGCGCCCGGCGACCGAGCTTCATCGTGGTCGAGCCGGAGCAGGCCGACTGCCTGTGCCAAAGCGCGCGGCTGGGCCGCCCGGCCATGGCCAGCGGCTCGGTCGACTCCGTGATGGCGGGCCTGGCCTGCGGTGAAACCTCGCCGCTCGCGTGGCGCTTTCTGCAGCCGGCCGTAGATTTCTTTGTGACGGTCTCCGACGAACAGGCGGTGGAGGCCATGCGCGCGCTGGCTTCGGGCGAGGCCGGCGATGTGCCCGTGCTGAGCGGCGAATCGGGCGCTGCGGGGCTGGCGGCTCTGAAGGTTCTGGCGGGTTCGCCAGAACTGCGCCGGCAAACCGGCCTGGGCGCCGATTCGCATGTGCTGCTCATCAGCACCGAGGGCGCCACGGCGCCTGCCGCGTATGCGCAGCTGACGGGGCACACCGCCCCGTCGGTGCTGGCGGCACAGGCCGGCTGGCTGGCCAGCACGGAGGTCAGCGCGAAAATAAGCGAGCAGGCGCCGATGGATCGCATGGCCCGAAAAGCCAAGGTCGGCACACTGACCCCCAACCAAGGAGCATCAACAGCATGACAAGCTCGAATTCACACGATGAAGACTTTCACTCCGCAGCCGTCGGCAAGTTGCGGGCCGACCTGGCGCTGGCCCTGCGTGCGGCGGCGCTCCACGGCCTGGCCGAAGGGGTCTGCAACCACTTCAGTGTCGAGCTGCCCGATGGCTCCAGCCGGTTTCTGCTGAACCCGCGCGGCCTGCTGTGGAGCGAGATCCACGCGGACGACATCGTGCTGATCGATGTGGAAGGCAACAAGCTGGCCGGGCGCCACGAGGTGGAACCCACGGCCATGTTCATCCACGCCGCCATCCACCGCATCGCCGGCAAGGCCTGCGTGCTGCACACCCACATGCCCTACGCCACGGCCCTCACGCTCACCACCAACCGGGCGCTGGACACCACCCTTTCGCAAAATGCCATGCGCTTTCACGGCCGCGTGGCGGTTGACCCCCATTACAACGGCCTGGCCCTGGACACCTCGGAAGGCGAGCGCATCGCCCATGCCATGCAGGCGGCCGATGTGGTGTTTCTGGGCAACCATGGCGTGGTGGTCTGCGGTGCGCGAATGGACTGGGCGTATGACGACCTGTATTACCTCGAGCGGGCCTGTGCTGCGCAGGTGCTGGCCCAGTCCTCGGGTCGGCCGCTGGCGCCAGTAGCCCGGGCCATTGCCGAGCGCGTGGCCCAGCAGACGCTTGGCGAGCGCCTGCAGTCGGAATTGTTTTTTGAGGCGCTGAGGCGCACGGTCTGAGCGAGCGCTTAGCGCAGACGGCAGGCCGCCATGGTCACCGTGACGCAGCCCGTTTCGGATGAACAGTCACATGGCCTCAACCACCGGGGCAAGCATCAAGAGGGACAGCGGCTGCAGAGTCAAACCGGACGGCAGGTTTGCAGCAAGCTGCGCCTGCACCACACCCGCCAGCCATTCATCAATCAGCACCGGGTCATTGATGGTCTTGAGCAATTGGTAGGCGGTCTCCGCCTCGGGAAAACGGCGACGCAGGAAATTGAGCCACTGCTTGAGCCGACCGGCGCGCGAACGGGTATCGAGCCGGGTGCAGACGATATGCCAGAAGTCGGCGAGCAGCGGCACCATCGCGGGCCAGCTTACGCCCGCATGGCCTGCTGGTGCCGGACTGCCTGCAAGCCCGTTCATCGACGCCTTGATCGCCAGGCCCAGGCCAGGATCGGTCACCATGCCGCGGCCCAGCATCAGGCTGTCGCAGCCCGAGGCCTCGCGGCAGCGGCGCGCATCGTCCACGGTCCAGATTTCACCGTTGGCCACCACCGGAATATTGACCACTTCACGAATGTCGGCGATGCGCTCCCAGTAAGCGGGCGGCTTGTAGGCCTGCGCCTTGGTGCGGGCATGCACGACCAGCTCGTCGGCGCCGCCATCGGCAATCGCCAGCGCGCATTCCACCGCCCGGGAATCGTCATTGAAACCCAGCCGCATCTTGGCGGACACCGGCATGTGCGCGGGCACGGCGCGGCGCACCGCGCTGACGATGGCCAACAGGGTTTCAGGCGCCTCCAGCAGCAGCGCCCCACCGCCGTGGCGGTTCACCACCTTGGCCGGGCAGCCGAAGTTGAGGTCAATGCCGGCCGGCCCCAGCCCGGCGAGCCTCGCGGCATTCTCGGCCAGGCAGACCGGGTCCGAGCCCAGCAACTGGGCGCGTACCGGCACGCCGGCAAAGGTGCGGCCGCCGGTATGCAGCTCGGGCACGATGCGGGTGAACACGCGCTCGGGCAGCAACTGGTCGGTGATGCGGATGAATTCGGACACACAGCGGTCAATGCCGCCCACCCGCGTGAGGATGTCGCGCAGCACAAAGTCCAGCAGGCCTTCCATCGGTGCGAGCAGGATGGTCATGCCGGTGTCTTTTTTTCAGGCCGCAGCCAGCCGCCACAGCGAAGTGACTTCAGCCGCACGCGCGGCATGCAGCGCGTCTGTCGCGTCGGAGGCCTTGGGGTGATGCGGCTGCGCGTCGAGGCGGTCTACCACCTTGAGCCCCGCAGCGTCAATCGCAGCCAGCAGCCATGCGCGAGTGCGCAGGCCCAGGTGCTCGGCAATGTCCGACAGGATCAGCCAGCCTTCGCCCCCGGGTTCGAGGTGCGCCGCCAGGCCATTGAGGAAGCCGAGCAGCATGCGGCTGTCTTCGTCATACACCGCATGCTCGATCGGCGAGCCGGGGCGCGCCGGCAACCACGGCGGGTTGCAGGCGATGATGTTGGCCTTGCCCTCGGGGAACAGGTTGGCCTCGCGCACTTCGACCTGCGGGAAGCCGAGCCGCTTGAGGTTGTCGCGCGCGCAGGCCAGCGCGCGCGGATCCTGGTCGGTGGCCACCACGCGCTGCACGCCGCTGCGCAGGGCCAGCACCGCGGCCAGCACGCCGGTGCCGGTGCCGATGTCAAAAGCGACCAGGTCTGCAATGCCTTCGGGCACGGGCGCCTGCGCCACCAAGGCTATGTATTCGCCACGCACCGGCGAGAAAACGCCGTAATGCGGATGCACGCGGTTGTGCGGCCCGTCTTCACCCAGCGCAGGAATGGCAACCCCCTTGCGGCGCCACTCGTGGGCGCTGATGAAGCCCATCAACTCGCGCAGCGAGGCGACGGAGGGACCCGTGCCATCTTTATTAGCCGGCCCCCAGGCTTCCGCGCAGGCTTTCTTCGCATCCGGCGCACGGCGCAGCGGGATGCTGTAGTCCGCGTCAAACGGGATCAGCACCATGCCGAGCACTCGGGCACGTTGCGCCTGTGCCTGGCGATGCAGATGAAAGGCTTCCGGGAAAACCGGTGCGGGGGCGACGGCCTCAACAGTTGAGGCGCCTGCCTTGTGGCGCTTGTCGCGTTTGGGCTTGGCCGGCTTGTCGACACGGCGCGCCAGCGCCTGCAGCAGCAGGCGTGCGTTCTGGAAGTCGCCGCGCCAGAGCAGGCCGGTGCCTTCACAAGCCAGCCGATAGGCCGTGTCGGCCGCCATGCTGTCGTCGGCGATCACCACACGTTTGGGCGGCACGGCGCCGCGCTCGGAGCGCCAGCGCGCCGAATGGGCCTCGTTGCCCTTGCCCTCGGTCCAGTGGATGAGGGGATAGGCAGCGGCAGAGGTGGAAGGAGCGGCAGGTGAAACAGACATCAGGGCAGACAGTAAAGAGGGTGAAAGCAGAAAACAGCCAACTGTTTTAACAGATGGCGTCCGCTTCCGGCTCCACCCCGGAGCGGATTGGGGCCACCAAAACGAAAAAACGGCCTGAAACGGCCGTTTTTAGCATCAAAAGTGGCTGGGAGGCCCGGATATCCGGTACAAGCAGCTACTTATTTTATAGCATCCCGGTCGATAGCAGTCCACCCCGGCGGGTTTTCAAGCGGGGGCCGCGGAACTGGCTCTGCCAGGCCGCAGGCGCCGTCCCCTGCAAGGGGAAAAGGAGGCGACACGAAATGAGCGCCAATAGGGGTGCGCCCCTCTTCCTCAGCGGGGGCCGGGGTCCGGCTTCGCCGGCCCACAGGCGCCCGTCCCCTGCAAGGGGAAAAGGCGTTACACGCAGTGAACGCCGATAGGGGTGTTCAGTCAAGCACTCCAGCCACCGCCCAAGGCGCGAATCAACCCAACCGTTGCCAAGTACTGCGCCGCCTTCACCTGCAGCGCCTGCCGGCGGTTGCGCAGCTCGCTGCGCTGGGCATCGAGCAATTCGAGCTGGCTGACAAAGCCATTGCGGTAGCGCGAGTCCGACAGCACGGTGGCGCGGCTGGCCGAGGCGACCGAACGGGACTGCGCTTCCGACTGGTCGGCCAGCAGCCGCAGGGCCGAGAGCTGGTCTTCCACATCCTTGAAGGCCACCAGCACCTGCTCGCGGTAATTGGCCAGGGCGATGTCCAGCTCGGCATTGGCGTTCTGCACACCGGCTTCACGCCGACCGCCGTCAAGCAAAGGCAATGAGAGCAAGGCCCCCACGCCCCAGGCACGGGCGGACATCTTGAACAGGTCCTTGAGCTCGGGCGCGGCGTAGCCGCCGTTGGCCGTCAGCGAAAAGTTCGGGAACCAGGCGGCCTTGGCCACACCGACGCGGGCCTGCGCCGCCTGCATGCTGCTTTGGGCGGCCGACACGTCGGGCCGGCGCGTCAGCACCGTGCTGGGCACGCCGGCCGGTATGGCGGGCAAGGCCGTGGCCCATTCACCGGGTGCGACCTGGAAGCTGGAAGCGACCTCACCCACCAGTACCGCCAGTGCATGCTCCAGTTGGGCACGGCGCTGGTCCAGTGCCAAAGCTTCGGATTCCGTGGAGGCGACCTCGGCGCGCACGCGCGCCACATCCAGCTCGGCCACATCGCCTTCCTTGAAGCGCACCTCGGTCAGGCGCAGGGTGTTGCGGTAGGCCTGCAGCGTGTCTTTCACCAAGGCGCGTTCTGCATCAAGCGCGCGCAGATTCAGGTAGGTCTGCGCCACATCGGCCTGCACCAGCAGCCGCGTGCTGCGCAGCAAGGCTTCGCGTGATTGCGCATCCAGTGACGCCGCATTCGACGCGCCCGAGAGCTTGCCGAACAGGTCAACTTCATACGACAGGTTGGCACTCACGCTGACCACGGTTTGGGGAACGTTGCCGGTCGTGATGTCTTTCTGGCGCACGGCCCCTGCGCCCAGGCCCAGTTGCACCGAGCGGTTGGCATCGGTGGCGCCCGCAATGGCACGGGCCTGCGCCAGCCGGCCGGCGGCGACCTGCACGCTGTTGTTACTGCGACTGGCTTGTTCTACCAGCTGATCCAGCACCGGATCGGAGAAAACCGCCCACCAGCGGCCCTGTGCCTGCACTTCAGGCGAAACAGGGGCCGCGGATGCGACCGGGTCTGTGCTTTCCTTGAAGGCCGTCGGTGTGACTGGCAGGCTGGAAGAATCAATCGATGCGCTGGTGGCGCAACCGGCCAGCACCAGTGCCGCGAACAGCGGCACCAGTGTCAGGCGCGCTTTGGAAGTCATGTGGTTCATGGTGAACTCCTTGGTATTTTTGTTATTCGTGGTGTCCCAGTGCTGCCGCAGGCTGGGCGTGGCCACCTGTGCCACCCGCCGCATGGGCGCCCGCAAACGCTTCGAGGTGCGGCACCTCGCCGTGCAGCTTCAGCGGGCGGTTGCCCGTGAGGCGGCGCAGGGTCACGTAAAACACCGGCGTGAGGAAGAGGCCGAAGGCCGTCACGCCAATCATTCCCGAGAACACCGCCACGCCCATGGCATGGCGCATTTCGGCGCCGGCGCCGGTCGACAGCACCAGGGGCAGCACGCCCATGATGAAGGCCAGCGAGGTCATCAGGATGGGGCGCAAACGCAGGCGGCTGGCTTCAATGGCGGCCTGCAGCGGCGTGCGCCCGGCAAACTCCAGCTCGCGCGCAAACTCCACGATCAGAATCGCGTTTTTCGCCGACAGCCCCACCAGCACGATCAGGCCGATCTGCGTGAAGATGTTGTTGTCGCCGCCGGTCAGCTTCACGCCCAGCATGGCGGCCAGCAGGCCCATGGGCACGATCAGCACGATGGCGATCGGCAGCGTCAGGCTTTCATACTGCGCGGCCAGCACCAGGAACACCAGCAGCAGCGCCAGCGGGAACACCCACAGGGCCGAGTTGCCGGCAATGATTTCCTGGTAGGTCAAATCAGTCCACTCGTAGCTGATGCCGGGCGGCAGGGTTTCGGCCGCGATGCGGGCCACCGCGTCCTGCGCCTGGCCCGACGAATAGCCGGGCGCGGCGCCGCCGTTGATGTCGGCCGCGAGGAAGCCGTTGTAGCGCATGGCGCGTTCGGGCCCAAAGCTGGGCGTCACCTTCATCAGCGCCGACAGCGGCACCATTTCGCCCGTGGTGGAGCGCACCTTGAGCAGGCCGATGTCCTCGGCACGGGCGCGGTAAGGCGCGTCGGCCTGGACTCGCACGGAATAGGTGCGGCCAAACTTGTTGAAGTCGTTGGCATACAGGCTGCCCAGGTAGATCTGCATGGTGTCGAACACGTCGGTCACCGGCACGCCGAGCTGGCGCGCCTTGGTGCGGTCGATGTCGGCATACAGCTGCGGCACGTTGACCTGGAAGCTGGAGAACAGGCCGGCCAACTCAGGCGTCTGGTAGGCCTTGGCCATGAAAGCCTTGGTGGCGGCGTCCAATGCAGCGTAGCCGAGCGAGCCGCGGTCTTCCAGCTGCAGCTTGAAGCCGCCGGTGGTGCCCAGGCCCTGCACGGGCGGCGGCGGGAACATCGCGATGAACGCTTCCTGGATGCCGCCGAACTTGGCGTTGAGCTGGCCGGCAATGGCGCCCGCGCTCAGGTCCGCGCTCTTGCGCTGGTCAAACGGCTTGAGCGAGACAAACACGATGCCGGAGTTGGAGCTGTTGGTGAAGCCGTTGATCGACAGGCCCGGAAAGGCAATCGCATGTTCCACACCGGGCTGCTTCATGGCGATCTCGCCGATGCGACGGATCACGTCTTCGGTGCGGTCCAGCGTGGCGCCGTCGGGCAGCTGGGCAAAACCGATCAGGTACTGCTTGTCCTGGCCGGGCACAAAGCCGCTGGGCACGGCCTTGAAGAGGCCCGTGGTGGCCAGCACCAGCACCAGGTACACGCCCAGCATCACGGCCTTGCGCGAGATCGCGCCCTTGACACCGCGGCTGTAATTTTCGGAGCCGCGGCCGAAGGCCTTGTTGAAGGCATTGAAAAAGCGGCCAAACACCTTGTCCATGCCGCGGGTCAGCGCGTCCTTGGGCGCATCATGGCTCTTGAGGAGCAGGGCCGCCAGAGCGGGCGACAGGGTCAGCGAATTCACGGCCGAGATCACGGTGGAAATCGCGATGGTCAGCGCAAACTGCTTGTAGAACTGGCCCGAAAGACCCGTGATGAAGGCCAGCGGCACGAACACGGCGATCAGCACCAGCGCAATCGCAATGATGGGCCCCGAGACCTCGCGCATCGCCCGGTAGGTGGCGTCGCGCGGACTCAGCCCCGCCTCGATGTTTCGCTCGACGTTTTCCACCACCACAATCGCGTCGTCCACCACGATGCCGATGGCCAGCACCAGCCCGAACAGGCTGAGCGCATTGATCGAAAAACCAAACAGGTGCATCACCGCAAAGGTGCCTATGACCGAAATGGGCACGGCCAGCAGCGGGATGATGGAGGCGCGCCAGGTCTGCAAAAAGATGATCACGACCAACACCACCAGCGCCACGGCTTCGAGCAGGGTGTGCACCACGGCCGTGATGGACGAGCGCACGAACTGGGTGGTGTCGTAGACGATCTCGTAGTCCACGCCTTCGGGCATGTTTTTCTTGAGCTCGCGCATCACGGCCTGGACGTCATCGGAAATCTGGATGGCGTTGGAGCCCGGTGCGGCAAATACCGGCACGGCCACGGCCTGCTTGTTGTCGAGCAGCGAGCGCAGCGCGTAGTCAGCCGCGCCCAGTTCCAGGCGGGCGATGTCGCGCAGCCGCGTCACCGCACCGTTCTTGTCGGTCTTGACGATGATGTCGCCGAACTCCTCTTCGCTTTGCAGGCGGCCCTGGGCGTTGATGGACAGTTGCATGTCCACACCGGGCAGGCCGGGCGAAGCGCCCACCACACCGGCAGCGGCCTGAATGTTCTGCTCGCGGATGGCGCGCACCACGTCACCGGCGGACAGGCCGCGCTCGGCCACCTTTTGCGGGTCCAGCCAGACTCGCATGGAGTAATCACCCGAGCCGAACAGCTGCACCTGGCCCACGCCGTTGATGCGCGCCAGCCGGTCCTTGACATTGAGCACCGCGTAGTTGCGCAGGTAAGTCATGTCGTAGCGGTCGTTGGGCGACAGCAGATGCACCACCATCGTGAGGTCGGGCGAGCTCTTGATCGTGGTGACACCGAGGCGGCGCACTTCTTCGGGCAAGCGCGGCTCGGCCTGCGCCACGCGGTTTTGCACCAGCTGCTGCGCCTTGTCAGGGTCGGTGCCCAGCTTGAAGGTGACGTTGAGCGTCATCAGGCCGTCGGTGGTGGCCTGGCTGCTCATGTAGAGCATGCCGTCCACGCCGTTGATGGATTCCTCCAGCGGCGTGGCCACGGTCTCGGCAATCACCTTGGGATTGGCACCCGGGTACTGGGCGCGCACCACCACGGTGGGCGGCACCACGTCCGGGTACTCGGCGATCGGCAGCGAGCGCAGCGCGATCAGGCCAGAAATAAGCATGAGCAGCGACAGCACGCCGGCAAAGATCGGCCGGTCGATAAAGAATTTGGAGAGATTCATACGATGTTCTTGTTCAAGTTTTCAGGCGCCCGATCAGGACTTGGCCGCCACCTGCACCGGCTTGGCGCTGAGTTCCGCCTTGGCCGACATCTCGACCGGCTGCGGCGCCACCAGCGCGCCCGGGCGGATGCGCTGCAGGCCGTTGACGACGATGCGCTCATTGGCGGCCAGGCCGCCCTTGACCACGCGCAGGCCGTTGACGGAAGCCCCCAGCGTGACTTCGCGGTACACCGCCTTGTTGTCGGCGCCCACCACCAGCACGAATTTCTTGTTCTGGTCCGTGCCCACGGCGCGCTCGTTGATCAGCAGCGCCGTGCCCTTGGTGGCTTGGCCCATGCGGATGCGCGCAAACTGGCCGGGCATCAGCTGGCCGTCTACGTTGTCAAACACGGCGCGCGCGCGCACAGTGCCGCTCTTGGCATCGACCTGGTTGTCGACCAGTTGCAGCCGGCCTTCAAAAGGGGTGTCGGTGCTGGCCGCGGTGCCCATCTGCACGGGAATGCGGTCCAGGTTGCGCCCGGCACCACCAGCGCCCTGCACATCCTTCAAGGCCTTGGCCACCACCTGCTCGTCGGCATCAAAGCTCGCATAAATCGGGCTGACCGAGACCAGCGTGGTCAGCACGGGCGCACCCGGACCGGCCGCCACCAGGTTGCCCACCGTGACTTCCAGCTTGCCGACCCGCCCGGCCACCGGTGCACGCACCTGCGTGTACCCCAGGCTCAGCTGGGCGGTCTGCAGGGCCGCCTGGGCGGCGCGCAGGTTGGCATCGGCCTCGCGCTGGCCGTTCACGCGCTCATCAAACTCGCGTTTGGAGATGGCCTGCTCGCTCCACAAACGCTGCGAGCGCTCATGCTCGCCCTTGGCCTGCGCGACCCGGGCCTGCGCGGCGGCCACCTGGGCATCGGCACGCTCCACATCGGCGGCGTAAGGCGCGGGGTCTATGGTCAGCAGCAGGTCGCCCTTTTTGACGAGTGCACCCTCACGGAAATGCACGGCCTGGATGGTGCCGGCGACGCGTGAGCGGATATCCACCCGCTCTACCGCTTCGAGCCGGCCGGAAAACTCGTCCCAGGCCGCGATATCGCTTTGCACGACGGTGGCGACAGACACCGGCGTGGCAGGCTGCTCCGCAGGCGCGCCCGGCTGGGCGCGTGAGCTGGACACGCCGAAGACGGCGGCGGAAATACCGGTCACGGCCAGCACGGCCAGGGCCACGGCCAGAAGACGGCGCCTGGGGGTATGTAGTTGGATAGCTTGCATGGTGAACTCCCTCAAAAAAACGGATTTAGGAAACTGAAGAAATAGGGGTGTGCCCGGCCTGTGCGGCCCCGGCGCTGGAGAAAAAACCGGTGAACTGTTCATGCAGGACAGGCGCCCAGGCCACTTTGTGACTGGCGGGGTTCAGGTAGCTGCAAGGCCAGCCGGTGGGCACTGGCAGCACGGCGGCATGCGCAACCAGCCCCGCAGTGCGCAGCCGCCCGGCATAGGCCAGCGCCTCGTCGCGCAGAGGATCGTCCTGCGCCGTGATCAGCAAGGTGGGAGGCAGCCCCGCCAGGCGCAGGGCCGAACCGGGTGCCGCATAGGGATGGCTGGCATCTTCCAGCCGGGGCAGGTAGTGGTGCCAGCCGTCGGCCCAGGTACAGCCCACCGGGCCGGCTTGCGCATCACGCAGCGAAGCCGTTCCCAGGCAGGGATCCAGCATCGGTGACAGCAGGATCTGCCCGGCCAGCGCCGGCTCCTGAAGGTCACGCGCCATCAGCGATACCGCTGCGGCCAGGTTGCCGCCGGCCTCCTCACCGGCCACAAAAAGCGGCGCGCCGGCGCCCGCCAGCTTGTGGCGGGCCTTCCAGGCCCACACCAGCGCGGCATAACCCGCTTCAACAGCATCCGGGAAAGGATGAGCGGGGGCCAGCGGATAGTCCAGCGACATCACGACCGCACCCGCCTCCGCCAGAAGCCCGGCCACGCAGGAGCCGCCTTCGAGCGAGCCCCCGACAAAAGCGCCCGCATGAAAATGCACCACCAGCGGCGAAACGGCGGCGGTGCGGCGACGACCATAGAAACGCACATCCAGCGGCTTTTTCAGCGCAAGCTGGATCTGCTTGTCCACCCACGGGGGTGAGGCTTGGTCGGTGCCTGAGGAGGCGGGCTGGCGGCTTTTCATCTTCTTGAGCCGCATGCGGCTCGGGTTTGTTGCAATGCAGCAGAAGATACGCGCCGGGTGCCAATTAATAAATAGCCGTTTCGCTTATGCTTTATTTCACCAATGAAACAATCGATCGTCTTATTGATAAAGGCTGCGCAGTGACAGCAGCTCTGTTGCGGGATGTCAAACTTCATAAAGCCTCCTCTGAAAGGTTGAGGCGCGAAGTCTTGGCCTTCCCACCGTTGCAGAGTCAAGCCATTGCCCGCAATCCCTGGAGATATTTATGGCTATTTCCGGCAAGCCACGCGAGCTTGCCAGGGTCGTGACAATCGCCCATCACCTGTTTCGGCCCGGCCATCACGGAGGCCCGGCTCTGCCCACCGACTCGCTGCCCAAGGCATGGCATTAACAGGCTCTTACCGACACAGGACGCTTCATGGACAAGTTTTCCGCAATGCAGGCTTTTGTACGGGTCGTGGAAGCCGGCACCTTCACCAAGGCGGCCGACTCCATGGGCATGCCCAAGCCGACCGTGACGCGGCTGATCCAGACGCTTGAGCAGTCGCTGGACACCAAGCTGCTCAACCGCACCACCCGCAAAGTCACCGTGACGGCCGACGGCGCGGCCTACTACGAACGCGCCGGTCGCCTGCTGGGCGACATGGAAGAGCTGGAGGCCAGCATGTCGCGCGCCAAGGCCAGCCCGCGCGGGCGGCTCAAGGTGGACATTCCGGCTTCCCTGGGCATGGCGGTGGTGATCCCGGCCCTGCCCGACTTTTATGCGCGCTACCCCGACATCCAGCTGGAGCTGGGCGTGAGCGACCGGCCTGTCGACATCATTGCCGAGAATGTGGACTGCGTGATACGCGGCGGGGAGATCACCGACCAGTCGCTGGTGGCGCGCCGCATTGGCGAGTTTTACCTGATGTCCTGCGCGTCTCCGGCCTATCTGAAGCGCCACGGGGTGCCCGAACACCCCCGTGATCTGGAGCATGGCCACAAGCTGATCCGCTATGTGTCGCAGCGCGACGGCAAGCTGTACACCCTCACGGTCCACAAGGACGGCGAGGCGGTGGAAATCGAGGGCCAGCACCAGTTGGCGGTCAATGATTCGAATGCTGGCGTGGCCGCGGCCCTGGCCGGCCTCGGGATTCTGTATACCCTCACCTTTCTGGTCCAGCACCACATCAGCAGCGGCGCACTGGAGCCGCTGTTTGCGGGCTGGTGCACGGAAGCCAAGCCCATCCATGTGGTTTACCCGCCCAACCGCCACCTGAGCAACAAGGTGCGCGTCTTTGTGGACTGGGTCGCCGAGCTGTTTGCCAAACACGACCTGATACAGCGCAAAAGCACGCTGCCGGCCCCTTGATGCCGGCCGCAGCAGCGCCCTCTGGCCCCTGTTGCCCTATGGAAAAGGACGGCTGAGAAACCGCGATTGCGCCAGGCCAAAGCGCCAGGGCTTGTCGGTGGCCTTGGAAATACCGATGCGGGGGCCTGCCAGCAGCACGCGGCCCGCCGTGGCCGGCGCTGCGAGCAGTTCGAACGGCGGCCGGTCCAGCGGCATGCCATTGCAGCCCAGATCCACCCCCAGGGCCTGGCCGACCCGGCCGGGCCCGGCGCAGAGCAGCCGTATATCGTCCAGCCCGCGCCGCGCGCGCATCAGCGCCAGCCCATGGGTAGGCTCCAGGGCGCGTATCAACACCCCCGCGCCATGACCGGCTTCGCGGCAGACCAGATTGAGGCACCAGTGAATGCCGTAAGAGCGGTACACGTAGGCGCAGCCCGGTGGGCCAAACATCGCGGCATTGCGCGCGCTGGGGCCGGTAAAGCTGTGCGAGGCGGGATCTTCCCGGTCATAGGCCTCGGTTTCCACGATGCGGCCACCGACGCCATCGACCAGCAGCAGCACGCCGATCAGCCGGCGTGCCACGACCTCGGAAGGCGCTGAAAAATCGATGCCTGCGAGGACGGAGGATGACGCTGGCAAGGTGACTCCCGCATGAAATTGAAAGGCGAATGATGGCTTGCTCGCGGCTTCGCTGCGGCCATGGACGCGAAGTTCCATCGCCGGGATTGGGCGGCCGCGCCAGCCCTCCTACAGCCGCCATCATCCCACGCCTACAGCGGGCCGCGTCCCTGCCCCTTAAGGTCATCTCCTCACGCCTTGGAGACACCATGCCCAGATTCACCGCCCCGCCGCCCAATGGCGACAGCCGCCAAGCCCTTCAAAAACGTGCCCGGGACGCGCGCCTGCCGGCCGCGCCCGAGGAAAAGGGACGCTGGCCCTTTTCCGTCGCCAACACGCCGGAGGCCAGCACGCCTTCGGCAGGCGACGACGAGGGCCGGAATCCGGCTGCGCGCTCTGACAGGGCCGGAAAACCACAGGAATGATGAAAACCGCCGCGGCTTCAACCAGCCGAAGCCGTGCTGCAGGAGATGGGTGGCAGGGGGCTGGAAAACCGGGGGCGGGACGGCTACCATTTCATCAGCGCGACTGCCGGCCTGGACCGACAGCCAAACCGTCACTTCGCCGGCCTGACGCCGGTGGAGCCCCTCAATCATGAAACGCTCTAAACGTTCAAGGAGATTGACATGGCCATCATTGCAAAACCTGCCCTGAAGACCGGTCGCGTCGGCAAGGGCCGGCCGCACAGCGGCCCGCCGGAGGAGGATGAAGACGAGGAAGACGGCCTCGAATTGCCGGTCGACCCCGACGAGGGCGCCCCCCTGATTCCCGACGATGATCGCGTGGTGATGCCCTGGTGATGGCGTACTGACTGGCGGCCTCAGCGCTGAGATGTCAAGGCCCATTCATAAGCCAGAAGACTTTCAGCCGGCCTGCGGGCCATCAGTCGACGGCGCGCTTGAGGCGGATTTCCTCCAGCTTGGCGCTGCCGAAGTCAACCGTCTTGAGCGATGGCATTTCGCGCTTGAAGCCGGCCGCGTGCTCGAAAAACTGCAGCGCGCGTTCATTGCGCAGCAACACCCACAGCGTCACCTGCGTGCAGCCTTCTTCCTTCAGGCCTTCACGCGCACCGTCCCACAGGGCCACGCCGGCACCTTGGGCCCAATGGTCCGGCGACACATACATGGCCCAGATTTCGCCCACGGTGGACCGGGTTTTCGCATCGCGCGAGCGATCAAAGCCGACAAAACCGACCACCTTGTCGTCCTGCGTCGCCACCAGCACTTGCGGCTCGCTGTATTCGATGGCCTCGCGCCAGTAGGCCTGACGCTTTTCCACCGTGACCTTGTTCAGGTAGTCCTGCGGCATCACGTCCTTGTAAGCGGCCTGCCAGGTGGCAACGTGAATTTCGGCAATGGCTTTGGCATCGCGGGCGGTGGCGGGACGAACGGAATAGCTGGACATGAAAAATCGCTTTTGGGTATCAGTGGGGAAAGGATAGGGAGGCAGGATTGTCGCGCATATCGGGCAGCGCCCCCGGCTCTGGGGTAAATTCAGGGCTACGCCTCCAAGCCATGCCACCCGCCAGAAACCCAGTGTCCCTCCCCCTGCCCAGCCCCCCCGAGAATGCAGCCAGCCCGGTGTTCAGCGCACGCGTGGAACCGGACGGCTTCAGGTTTGAGGCGCCGGCCTCGCAGCCGCTGTTGCAGGCGGCCGAACTGGCCGGCCTGGCGCTGGCGAACTCCTGCCGCAACGGCACCTGCCGCACCTGCATCTGCCAGCTCAGCAAGGGCCAGGTGGTCTACCGCATTGAATGGCCGGGCCTGAGCGCCGAGGAAAAGCAGGCCGGCTATATCCTGCCCTGCGTGGCCTATCCCCTGTCTGATGTGGTGATCGAGCGGTCTTTGTAGTTTCTTCACCTCAGCTTTTTTCCCGCCGCCCGGAAATTTCCATCAAAATAAGGCTACAGCCCAATAGCAACGGGCGCAAGAAGCTATTCTTTTAGTAGCACCCATGGCTGAACCTTGGCCCGATTGAGACGGCGCTGGTCAGGCGCGGGCGGCACAACATGGTTTTGTCAAACAACTGTGCAAGGATGGGCGCATGGACGCTTCGCACCCCACGGCCGACCTCGCCAGCCTGGCCCCCACCCCGGATGGCGCCGCCACCTTTGACGAGCACGAAGAGCTCAAGGCGATTTTGCGGGCCGGCAGCGCGCAGTTTGAAATCCAGAGCGTGGGCCACATCGCCGCCGGTGCCGCCTCATTTCCGCTGTTCACCGCCAGCATCGGCTCACGCGATCCGCTGGCGCCCGCGGTGGGTTTTTTTGGCGGCATTCACGGGCTGGAGCGCATAGGCACGCAGCTGATCCTGGCCTATATGCGGGCGCTGCTGTTTCGCCTGGCGTGGGACGAGCTGCTGCACCAGCAGCTGCAAAAGGTCAGGCTGGTGTTCATGCCCATCGTCAACCCCGGCGGCATGTGGGCGCAGCAGCGCGCCAACCCGCAGGGTGTGGACCTGATGCGCAACGCTCCGCAAAGGGCCGAGAGCGACGTGCCGTTTCTGGCCGGCGGGCAAACCTGGAGCCCGCTGCTGCCCTGGTATTGCGGCCGGCCGGGTGCGCCCATGGAAGCCGAAAGCACCGCCCTGCTGCAGGTGGTGCGCGAGCAGCTCGCCGGCCGGCCCTTCAGCCTGGCGCTGGACTGCCACTCGGGTTACGGCTTTGACGACAGCCTCTGGTTTCCCTATGCCAAAACGCGCCGGCTGATGGCCCACCTGCCCGAGATGTTTGCGCTCAAGACCCTGCTGGAGCAATCGCATCCGCACCATGCCTACCGCTTTGAGCCGCAAAGCAGCCAGTACCTGCTGCATGGCGATTTGTGGGACCACGCGTACGACCATGCGCCGGCAGGCCATGTGTTTTTGCCGATGACGCTGGAGCTCGGCTCTTGGCTGTGGATACGCAAGAATCCGCGCCAGCTGTTTTCGCGCAACGGCATTTTCAACCCCGTCAAGGCGCACCGCACCCAGCGCGTGCTGCGCCGCCATGCCGACCTGCTGGACTTCCTCACGCGCGCGGCCTATGCCGCGCCGCGCTGGTTGCCGGCCGGCGAGCGGCGCGCCCAGCTGCTGCTGCTGGCGACGGCGCACTGGCGGCCAAGGCGCATTGCATGAGCGCGGCTTGCTCATGAGCTGGATTCTTTTGCGCGGCCTGACGCGCGAAGCCAGGCACTGGGGAAGCTTGCCGCAACGGCTGGCGCCGCTCGTGCAGACGACTGGCGCCGGCATCACGCCGGTGCTGGCGCTGGACCTGCCGGGCAATGGCGCGTTTTACCGCGAAACCTCTCCGCCTTCGGCGCGCGAGATGGTGGACTTTGCGCGCCGGCAGTTGCGGGCCCAAGGGCTTGCGCCGCCCTACAGCCTGCTGGCCATGTCGCTGGGCGGCATGGTGGCCGCCGACTGGGCGCAGCAGCATCCGCAGGAGATTGCCGGGCTGGTGCTGATCAACACCAGCATGCGCCCCTTCAGCCACGTGAGCGAACGGCTGCGCCCCGGCCGCTGGCCGGCGCTGGCCTGGCTGGCCGCGCGCTGGCGTGCAGCGGTGCCTGCCGAGCGCCTCATCCACCGGCTCACCTGCCGGCAGATGGCGACGCGCGAACAGGACATCGCCGCCTGGGTCGGCATACGCCAGGATGCGCCCGTGAGCGCCGCCAACGCCCTGCGCCAGCTGTGGGCCGCCGCCCGTTTTTCCAGCACGGCGCCGCCGCGCTGTCCGACGCTGCTGCTGTCTTCACAAGGTGACCAGCTGGTTGATCCGCGCTGTTCGGCCCGGCTGGCCCGCGCCTGGCAGGCCACGCACCATCAACACCCCTGGGCCGGCCACGACCTGCCGCACGATGACGCAGACTGGGTCTGCCAGCGCATCAGCGACTGGCTGGCCGGCGCATGAATTGCTCCTTTTTTTATAGCTGCCAGCGCTTGCATTTCCTGGGCTGCATCCCATTTCCATTTAAAGGCAGCGTCACTCCACCAGCGCACGGTGACGGACTTTGCCGATCGGCGCTGCCGCACCCTGTGGTCTCAGGCAAAATTCGGCCTCCCCGCACAGCCCAGCCCATGAAGAAGAAGACCAACGCTTTCGCGCCTGAAACGGCGCCCGCCCGCTCGCCCGCCTCCGGGGCACGCCATGCAACAGCTGAACAAGCCGCGGAAAAATCACCCCTGCGGCAAAAACGCCTGTGGGTGCTGGCGCTGGGCACGGCCGCCGTCTGGCACCTGAACCCGGCCTTTGGTGACATGGCCCAAATGATTGGCATGATTGCCTGCGCCACCAGCAAGGGCCTGTCCAAGGACGCCATCGCCCAGTTGCGCCTCACGGCAGACAGCCTGCGCCCCCAGATCGCGCCACTGCCCGCCCATGCCTTGAGCCTGGTCGTCAGGCGGGCTGAAGCCGCCTGCGGCGCGGTGCTCGACAAGGGCGCGCGCGTGAAGGAAGTCGAAACCAGCTGGGACAACTTCCTCGCCTGTGTGCAGGCCTGGCAGGACAGGCCGACGCTTGAAGTCCCCGCGCGCGCCAAAAAGCCTCGCGCCTGAACGCCCAGGAGCCGCCAACAAATCCCGGCGCAGCGGTCCTGGTCAGCGCGGCGCCTGCGCATATGGGCTTTGCTGCCGCACCAGCGCCCCCAAAGTTTGCATGGCCGCCTCAAAGCGCGCACTCCAGGGGTGGCCGTAGTTCAAACGCAGGCAATGCCCGAAGTTGCGGCGCGCTGAAAAAATCGGCCCGGGTGCCACGCTGATGCCCTGCTCCAGCGCCGCGTGGTGCAGGGCCAGCGCATCAAAGCCCTGGGCAAACTCCACCCATACAAAATAGCCGCCGGCCGGTCGCGATACCCGCACCCCTTGCGGAAAGTGGCGCGCAATCGCCGCCAGCAGGCTGGACAGCTGCGACTCCATGGCGTGGCGCAGCCGGCGCAGATGCTTGTCGTAGCCACCATGCTGCAAGTAGTCAGCCACCGCCAGCTGCGCCGGCAGGCTGGCCGACAGCGTGGTCATGAGCTTGAGCCGCGCTATCTGCTGGCCGAAGCGCCCGGGCGCGACCCAGCCCACGCGGTAACCGGGTGCCAGTGTCTTGCTGAAGGAACTGCAATGCATCACCAGCCCCTTGCGGTCAAAGGCCTTGGCCGGCAAGGGGCTGCGGTTGCCGAAGTAGAGCTCGCCATACACATCGTCTTCAATCAGCGGGATGTCATGGCTGGCCAGCAGGGCCACCAGGGCCTTCTTTTTCGCCAGCGACAGGCTCGCGCCCATGGGGTTTTGAAAAGACGTCATGAACCAGCAGGCCTTGACCGGATGGCGCTTGAGGGCCTGGTCCAGCGCGGCCAGGTCCAGGCCATCCTGCGGATGCACGGGGATTTCCAGCGCCTTCATCTTGAGCCGCTCCAGCGCCTGCAGGCCGGCATAAAACCCGGGCGACTCGATGGCGATCAGGTCACCGGGCCGGGCCGCCGCCGTGAGGCAGAGGTTGAGCGCTTCCAGTGCGCCACTGGTCACGATCAGTTCTTGCGCCGACTGCGCCATGCCCATGCCCAGATAGCGCAGCGCAATCTGCTGGCGCAACACCGGGTGGCCCTGCGGCAGGCTGGCGACGGTGTCCTGCCCGTGCAGATGGCGCGCCACGCGGGCCAGCGACTTGCCCAAACGTTGCAGGGGAAACAGCTCGGGCGCTGGAAAGGCCGAGCCCATAGGCACGATGGCAGGGTCCTGCACGGCGTCCAGCACGGAGAACACCAGCTCGCTGATGTCCAGCCGCGGCGCCACCCGGGCCGGCGCGCTGCCAGACTTGCCGGCGGCGGGCGCGGCCAGTGGCTGCATGGCCGATGCCGTCACGTAGTAGCCCGAACGCGGGCGGGCGCGCACCAGCCCTTTTTCCTCCAGCCAGTAGTAGGCCTTGAAAGCCGTGGAGGCGCTGAGCCCGTGCTGCGCCGTGATGGTGCGAATCGACGGCAGCCGGGTGCCGGGGGCCAGCCGGCCGTTGCGGATATCGGTGGCCAGCAGTTCGACCAGTTGCTCGTAGCGCTTCATGGGGCCTCGGTGGGGTGCCTGGCCAGGGTCGGGCAATGGCGGCCATCTGATATTCTAATTTTTGGAAAATTGGCATCTGGTATGCTTTTTTAGACCCCATCTGATGCTTACGCATCCGGCCCGTGTCAGGCATGATTCAGCCCATGGCAAAGACCCTCTCCCTTATCCGCAGGCTCGCCGCCGCGGGCTTACTGGCCGGCCTGACGGGCCTGGCCGCGAGCCCCATGGCCACCGCCGCGCCGTTTGAAGACACCATCGCCCAGCGCGCCATCGCCTGCACCGCCTGCCACGGCCCGCAGGGCCGCGCGGCGCCCGACGGCTATTACCCGCGACTGGCCGGAAAGCCGGCGGGCTACCTCTACAACCAACTGCTCAGCTTTCGCGACGGGCGGCGCCACTACGGCCTCATGACACAGCTGCTGGAGCCGCTCAGCGGGCCCGCAGGCGACGCCTACCTGATGGAGATCGCGCAGTACTTTTCGCAGCTTGAGGTGCCCTACCCGGCGCCGCTGCCCACCACGGCATCGGCCGAGTCCCTGCGCCACGGCCAGCGCCTGGTAAAGGAAGGCGACGCAACTCGCCAGCTTCCGGCCTGCGTGCAATGCCACGGCCTGGCCATGACCGGCGTGTCGCCCAACATTCCGGGCCTGCTGGGCCTGCCGCGCGACTACCTGAATGCGCAGCTGGGCGCCTGGAAAAACGGCCAGCGCCGCGCCCACGCGCCCGACTGCATGAAGGACGTGGTGGCCCGCCTCAGCCTGGAAGACATCAATGCCGTGGCCAACTGGCTGGCCGCGCAGCCCCTGCCCGCCAGCACCAAACCCGCCACCGCCCTGCCGGCGCTCGCCCCGGGCGCGGCGCCCATCAGCTGCGGCAGCGCACCCGCAGCGCCGTCCCTGAAAGCGGCCGAACCGAAGGCCCGGAAATGAAAAAAACAATCAAGTTCACGCTGGCACTGGGCGTTGTGGTGGCCGGCGCGGCAGCGCTGGTCTGGGCGCTGAACGTGCGCGACGAAGTCGATGTGAATACGCCCGTGGCCACGGCCGCCCCCAGCGATGGCCTGATTGCGCGCGGCGCCTATCTGGCACGCGCCGGCAACTGCGTGACCTGCCACACGGCAAAGGGCGGCGAAAGCTATGCCGGCGGCCGCGGCATAGACACGCCCTTCGGCACCGTCTACACCTCCAACCTCACGCCCGATGACAACACCGGCATAGGCAGCTGGTCACCGGCCCATTTCTGGCGTGCCATGCACAACGGGCGCTCCAAGAACGGCCGCCTGCTCTACCCCGCCTTTCCCTATCCCGACTACACCCAGGTGACGCGCGAAGACTCCGACGCGATCTATGCCTACCTGCACAGCCTGCCCCCCGTGGCCCAGCCCAACCGGCCGCACGCGGTGCGCTTTCCCTACAACTCGCAGGCCGCGCTGGCGGTATGGCGCGCGCTGTATTTCAGCCCCGGCGTGTACGAGGCCGACACCCGCCGCAACGCGGAGTGGAACCGCGGCGCCTACCTGGTCAAGGGCCTGGGCCACTGCAGTGCCTGCCATACCGCGCGCAACGTGATGGGCGCCACCAGCACCGGGCTGGACCTGGCCGGCGGCCTGATTCCGATGCAGAACTGGTATGCGCCCTCACTCACCTCGCCGCACGAAGCCGGCGTGGGCGACTGGGACCGGGCGCACATCGTGAGCCTGCTTAAATCCGGCGTCTCGCCGCGCGCCTCGGTCACCGGCCCGATGGCCGACGTCGTGCTGAACAGCACGCAGTACCTGAACGACGAAGACCTGGGCGCCATGGCACAGTTCCTCAAGGAGCTGCCGGCCGCGCCGTCGGACTCCGACGCCCCCAGCGCCCCGGCCATCTCCTCGGCCAAAGGCGCCAAGCTGTACGAGCAGCATTGCGCGCAGTGCCACGGCAATGCCGGCCAGGGGATTGCGAACGCCTACCCGGCGCTGGCGGGCAACCGCGCCGTGACCATGAAGTCCACCGCCAACCTGGTGCAGATCGTGCTCAACGGGGGCTATGCGCCCGCCACCGAAGGCAACCCGCGACCCTTTGGCATGCCGCCCTTTGTGCTGGTGATGAACGACAACGACATGGCGGCGGTGCTCACGCATATACGCGGCGCCTGGGGCAACCAGGCCGGCGAAATCACCCCCTTTGAAGTGAACCGCGTCCGCGCCAACCGCGCGCCCTGAACGAGGCCGGGGGCGTGGCGGCCGCAGGCGGTTATTCAGTCATGCGGTCGCGGTGGGCCAGTGCCGGAAACCCCTTCAGCCACAGCGCGGCCACCAGCAAGGTGCCCAAGCCGCCGGCCAGCACCGAGCCCACGGGGCCCAGCAGGGCCGCCGTCGCACCGGACTCGAACTCGCCCAGCTGGTTGGAAGCGCCTATGAACACCGAGTTGACCGCGCTGACCCGGCCGCGCATGGCGTTGGGGGTTTCAATCTGCATCAGCGTCTGCCGCACCACCACGCTCACCATGTCGGCGCCGCCCGAGATGGCCAGCGCGCCCAGGGACAGCACAAAGCTGCCCGACAGGCCAAACACCGCCATGCACAGCCCGTAAAGCGCCACCGCCGCGAGCATGGTGTGGCCCACGCGCCGCTCCAGCGGCCAGCGCGTCAGCACCACCGAAGCCAGCAAGGCGCCCGCCGCCGGGGCCGCACGCAACAAACCCAGGCCCCAGGCCCCGACATGCAGGATGTCTTTCGCAAACATGGGCAGCAGCGCCGTGGCGCCGCCCAGCAGCACGGCAAACAGGTCCAGCGACACGGCCCCGAGCAAGGCCTTGCGCCGCCACACAAACTCCACCCCGGCCAGCAGCGCGCGCAAGGACACCGGTTCGCGCGGCGACGGCGCATGGTCGTAGCGCAAGACGGCAACCAGCATGCTGCCGGCCACAAACAGAAAAGCACAGGTGGCATAGACCGCCGTGGCACCCGCCACAAAGATCACGCCGCCCAGCGCCGGCCCGCCAATCACCGCCGCCTGCATGCCGCCCGAGCTGAAAGCCATGGCGCGCGGCAGCATGGCCGGCGGCACCAGCATGGGCATGAGGGCCTGCTGCGCCGGCATCTGGAAGGCCCGGGCCACGCCCAGCAGCACCGACACCGCCAGCAGCAGTTCGCGCGAAGCCCAGCTGGCCGAAGCGCCCCAGCCCTGCGTGGCGGCCACCAGGATCAGCGCCACACTGGCCTGCGTGACCAGGCAGGCGGCGATGATGCGGCCACGGTGCACCCGGTCGGCCACATGGCCGGCCACCAAAGTCAGCAGCAGCGCCGGCGCAAACTGGTACAGGCCGACCAGGCCCAGGTCCCAGGCGCTGCCCGTCAGTCCATACATCTGCCAGCCCACGGCCACCATCAGCATCTGGTTGCCCGCGGTGCCAAACAGCCGCGCCGACCACATGCGCATGAAAGCGCGCTGGCGCGTCAGATCCTGAAAGCTGTGGGTGGGTCTCATGGGCGTTGAAGCTTAACAGCGGGCCACCACCCCGCGTCATCGCCCCAGCGCCTGGCCGCTCTCGATTTAATAGCTAGCTGCGCCCTATGCATAATGGCTACAACCATTTTTAGCCCTGAAAACAAATGTTTCAAGGGAGCCGGACAAGGCCGCCAGCCCGGCGGCGGCCACGGCGGCAGTTACCATCGGCGGCAGAACAAGGAGAAGGCTTATGCAACGCATCGTCATCGTCGGAGGCGGCGCCGGAGGGCTGGCACTGGCAACCCAACTGGGCAAAAGCCTGGGTAAAAAGGGGCTGGCGGACATCACCCTGGTGGATGCCGCCCGCACCCATGTCTGGAAGCCCCTGCTGCACCAGCTGGCCGCGGGCAGCTTTGACACCCATGCCGAAGAAATCGAATACCTGGCGCAGGCCCGCTGGAACCACTTCAAGTTCCGCCTTGGCAGCCTGGTCGGCGTGGACCGCCACAACAAGACGCTGCAACTGGCAGCAAGCTATGACGAGGCCGGCCGCGAGATCACGCCGGCCCAGCAGCTGGGCTACGACACGCTGGTGATTGCCGTGGGCAGCCAGACCAACGACTTCGGCACACAGGGCGCGGCCGAGCACACCATCAAGCTCGACAGCCCGCAAGCGGCCAAACACTTCAATGACCGCTTGATCAATGCCTGCATACGCGCGCAAACCGTGCCGCGCGCGGCGGGCAGCGGGCGCCTCACCGTGGCGATTGTGGGCGGCGGCGCCACGGGCGTGGAGCTGGCCGCCGAACTGCATGCCGCCGCGCGCGTGCTGGCCAACTACGGCTTTGACCATATCCATCCCGAGAAGGATTTGCAGATCGTGCTGGTCGAAGCCGCGCCGCGACTGCTGGCGCAACTGCCCGAGCGCCTGAGCGAATCGGCGATGCGGGAATTGCGCAAGCTGGCCATTGAAGTGCACACCAACGAAAAAGTCGTGGAAGTCACCGCCGACGGCCTGAAGATGGCCAGCGGCAAGGTGATCTCATCGAGCATCACCGTGTGGGCCGCCGGCGTGAAGGCCGCCGACTTTTTAAGAACCATAGGCGGCGACGACCCGCTGGAAACCAGCAAGCTCAACCAGCTGATGGTCAACGGCAACCTGCAGACCACGCGCGACCCCAGCATTTATGCCTTTGGCGACTGCGCCGCCTGCCAGCAGCCCGACGGCACCTGGGTGCCGCCCCGCGCCCAGGCCGCCTACCAGCAGGCCATGTACCTGACGCGCGCCCTGCCGCGGCTGGCCGCCGGCCAGGCGGTAGCGCCGTTTGTCTTCAAGGACCAGGGCTCGCTGGTGTCGCTGTCGGAGTATTCATCGGTCGGCAGCCTGATGGGCAGCCTGACCAAGGGCAGCTTTTTTGTTGAAGGCCAGTTCGCCAAGCTGATGTACTGGGCCCTGCACAAACAGCACCAGCTGGCGCTGGGCGGTTTCAAGAAAACGGCGCTGATCACGCTGTCGGAAATGATTGACCGGACGTACCGCCCGCGCATCAAGTTGCATTGATAATCGGCCTATAAATCAACCGGAGAGCACCATGGCAAAAGGTCAGCAACACAACGAGAAGATGGTCAAGAAACCGAAGAAAGACACCTCGCCGCCCAAGCCGGTGTCGCCCGATGCGGTGCGCCCGACCATCGTGACGCAGATCCCGCTGCGCGGCAAACTGAAAAACAAATAAGCGGTGACGGCTTCTTCCGCGCCCCAATTTTCCGCCGGGCCGCCCCAAGGAAAATCAGCCCCCTCGAGGGGCAGCGAGGACACGTCAGTGCCGAGCGTGGGGGCTATATGACCGCGCAGCCGGGCAATCCGCTGCACGGCGTGACACTCGAGGCCATCGTCACTTCGCTGGCCGATCACTACGGCTGGGAAGAACTCGGGCAGCGCATCAACATCCGCTGCTTCACCAGCGAGCCCAGCGTCGCGTCCAGCCTGAAATTCCTGCGCAAGACGCCCTGGGCGCGCGAGAAGGTGGAAAGCCTGTACCTCTTCATGCTGCGCGAGATCAAGCGCGCCAGCCCGCCGGTGCACAACTTTCCGCCGCCGCGGCCTTGAGCCCTGCGCGGGTCCGGTCAGCGCGGCGCCCCATGACGGCCTCATGATGCACGGCCCGCTGCCAAGCCATCTTCCGGCTGCGCCTGCCGCCGCCACCCCAGAGCTTGACGTGGTGCATGCCGATGCGCTGCTGCTGGTGCTGAACAAGCCTTCGGGCCTGCTGGCCGTGCCGGGACGCGGTGAGGACAAGCAGGACTGCCTGAGCCGCCGCGTGCAGCGGCACTACCCCGACGCACTGATCGTGCACCGGCTGGACATGGCCACTTCGGGCCTGATGCTGATGGCGCGCGGCCTAGTCATGCAGCGCGCGCTCGGCAAAGCCTTCGAAAGCCGCGAGGTGCACAAGCGCTACGTGGCGGTGGTGGATGGCTGCCTCCGGCCGGCAGAAAGCCCCGATGGCTGGGGCCTGATCGATCTGCCCATCGCGGTCGACTGGCCGCGCCGCCCCTTGCGCATCATTGATGCGGCGCTTGGCAAACCCAGCCAGACCCGTTGGCGGGCCATGGCTTTTGATGAGGCCACGCACAGCACGCGCGTGGAACTGGAGCCGCTCACCGGCCGCTCTCACCAGTTGCGCGTGCACATGCAGGCGCTGGGCCATCCCATGCTGGGCGACACCCTGTACGCCCCCGAGGCGGTGCAGGCCCGGGCGCCGCGCCTGCTGCTGCATGCCGCTTCGCTGCGGCTGGAACACCCGGCCAGCGGGGCCCTGCTGTGCTTTGAAAGCACACCCGGCTTCTAATTCCATTTCTACTTCAACGCGGGGCAGCGGGAGCCGCTACCATGCAGGCCATGACGCAGCAACATCTCTTCATACTCACCGGCGCCTCACGCGGCATGGGCCTGGCCATGGCCCGCCAGCTTCTGACCCCGGGCCACACGGTGCTGTGCATTTCACGCAGCACGCAGCAAGCCCTGGCAGAGCACGCCGGGCAAACAGGCGCCACCTTGCTGCAATGGTCCCATGACCTGGCCGACAGCGCCGCGCTCGGTGCCAAGCTGGAAGGCTGGCTGCAGGATCAGGACGGCAAGGCTTGGGCCGGCGCCGCGCTCATCAACAATGCCGGCGTGATTCCCCGCATAGTTCCCCTCAGCGACGCCGACGCCTCCGACCTCGCCAGGGCCTTGCGCGTCGGGCTGGAAGCGCCCATGCAGCTCACGTCCGCGTTTCTGCGTGCCACCGACAGCTGGCCGGCCCCGCGCAAGGTGCTCAATATCTCGTCGGGCTTGGGACGCAGGCCCATGGCCTCGCAGGCGGCGTATTGCGCCGTCAAGGCGGGCATGGATCACTTCACGCGCTGCCTCGCGCTGGAAGAAGCACTGAAGCCGCGCGGCGCCAGGGTCTGCTCGCTGGCGCCCGGCGTGATCGACACCGGCATGCAGCTGCAACTGCGCAGTGCGGACGAGGCGGCCTTTCCCGACCGCGAGAATTTCGCCCGCCTCAAAAGCGCAGGGCAATTGACCTCGCCCGAGGACGCTGCCAGCCGCGTGCTGGCCTATCTGGCGCGGGCTGACTTTGGGGACCAGGCCGTGGCGGACGTCAGGGGCTAGCCCGCCTGCCCAACACGGTTGGGCCAGCGGCGGGTTTGACGGGCATCAGGAACTCACGAGTTCTGCCCGCATATGCCCGCGTCACCGGGTCTTGAGGATCTCGTAAATTTCGTCCTTGGTTTTCAGCCGTCTTTTCTTCAGCGTTTCAAGGGCCTCATCGCTGATGGAACCCACGCCCTTCTCGTATTTCGCAATGGTGTGGTTGTCGTCGTCGTACCGGGAGAAAAGGCGTGCAAATTGCGCATCTGACGCTTTGAGGCTGTGCATTTTTTCCCGGTACTGCGGAAATTCATGCGCCAGGTCGTGGTTCAGAAAATCCATGAAAACTCCTTGTGGTGGATGAGGAGACGCCGTAACGTGCTGCGGCGCCAGCAGCGAGAACACGACCACCTAGTCGCGAACGACCAGCACCGGCAAATGGGCGTGTGACAACACCTGGGCCGTGACGCTGCCCAGCACCAGCTTTTCCAGTCCGCGCCGCCCATGGGAGCCCATGACGATCAGGTCCGCGTTAATGGAGCCGGCGGTATCCAGAATGCCACGGTAAATCGCATGGCCTTCCACCACAGAGCCGGTGACCGTGATGCCGTGGTCTGCGAAAGCCTGTTTGGCCGCCGTGATGGCTTCGTTGGCCTCGGCAGTGGCGGCGCTGAGGTATTCGGCCTGGCCGTAGGAGAAGTCCGTTCCCACCCCGGTAAAGGCATAGGGGTCTATGACATAGATCACCGTCACCTCACTTTGGAAGGCCTCGGCAATGGCTATTGCCTTTCCGATGGCCTGGCGTGCGGTGGACGAGCCATCGACAGGGACCAGAATGTGCTTGAACATGACGCAATCTCCTTGAAGCCGCTAAAAAGATTCTCAGTCAGTACCCCTGACCGGTCAATGCCCGCCCCCGGCGCCCCCCGAAAAGCGGGTTGCCATGCCTCACCTACCTATAGGTTATAGCCCATCGCCCCCCACAAGCGCCGTCGGACAAAGCGCCGAGAGGGCCGGCTGCCCGGCTCAGGGCTCGATCTTCACGCCTTTCCAGAAGGCGACCCGTCCCTTGATGTTGTCGGCCTCGGGCTTGGGGTCGGGGTAATACCAGGCCGCATCGGTGTTCATTTCGCCATTGACCAGCAGCGAGTAGTAGCTGGCCTGGCCTTTCCAGGCGCACATGGTGTGGTGGTTGCTGAAGGTCACGTAGTCGCGGTTGAGCGAGCTCTCGGGGAAGTAGTGGTTGCCTTCGACAATCACCGTGTCGTCGCTTTGCGCAATCACTGCGTCGTTCCAGATGGCTTTCATGTTTTTTTCCTGATGTGCGGTTGATCCATGTGCAATGCTAACCCCCCTTGCGCAGGCGATGCGGCTCCGGGGTTTTGCGCCAAGGCTGACTGCCGCAAAGGCTCCCCAGGAAAAAGGGGCCTATGCGGACCGCGCCTCAATCGCGGCGGCCGCCGCCGCGCTCGTCCCTGTTGTGGCCCCGGCCATGGTCATCCCTGTCGTGGCCCCGGCCATGACCTCTTTCATGGTCATCGTCATCGTCACCGCGGTGCCGGTCCCGGCCTCCGCGCCGCTCGTAGTCGTCGTCACCTTTGACCCTGACGAAGTAAACCGGCTGGCCACAGGCGTTGTACCTGGCGCAGTGTTTGGCCCAATTTTTGGCATGGCCAGGCGGCACATGCAGATACAGCGGGGGCTGCTGCACCAGCACCGGTGCGCGTTGAATGATGACCGGCTGCGCATAGATCAGTGGCGGCGGCGGCGCATTGCCAATATCGATACGGCCATACACGCCCGGCGCCAGCGCGCCTTCCACGGTGGCGCTCACATACGGCGCAGCGGCCTGGGCCGCGCCAGCCCACAGGGCGGTCGCGCCGCCCAGGGCCACAAGACTCGCCAGCAGCAAGGGTTTCACAGTTATTTTCATGGGGACTTTCTTGAATGAATCGGCTCAGGAGGGTTGGAGGCCATGGAGGCATTCACCCGTCAGGCGAGCTGCGCGCTGTAGGCCGGGTGGCGGGCGGCCGATGAGGTCTCAACGGGTGCCAGCCGCAGGCTATGGCCCTCGACCACCACCCGCGAGCCGGCGGCCACTGGGCTGGCCTGCTCAATGGTGCGGACGGAACCATTGTTCATGCGCACGCGCATCTGGTAGACCGTGGTTTTCTTCATGTTTTTCTCGATGGTATTGCCGGCATAGGCACCGCCTGCCGCGCCCAGCACGGTCATGGCGGTCTTGCCGCTCCCGCCGCCGACCTGATGACCGAGCAAGCCACCGACGACACCGCCGGCGACCGTGCCAATGCCCACGGTGGTGCCGCCAACGGCCACACCGTTCACGTGGCCCTGACGCTGCACGGCGACCACGGATTCGACCGTGCCGCAGTTGGCGCATGCCGCCCTGGGCGCTTGAGCCACCGCCACGGGGGCCTGCCTGGCAGCGGGCAGCGCCGCCTTGGCCACGGGCTGGCCCATTTCCGGCGCGGCGTTCGCCATGACGGCGGCGCCGCCGGTTCGGGCCTCGGAGTGATTGACCACCAAAGCCGCGGCCAGCGCCATGGCCGTGACGCCCATCACCGCCATGGTGGGCATCAGCGCCTTGCTGTGGCGCAGTCTTTCGGAGAAGGCCGGCTGGGGGGTGTTTGAATTGTTTGAGTTGTCAGGCACGGGATGGGTGTCCATAAAGAGGCTCCTTTTTCGCAAGCCCTATTTGTAACAAGCGACGCGGATACACCCCGTATGACGACGTGACATTGGTAAGGAAAGTTTTCCAAACTGCGGAAAAAAGCCGTGTATTGCGGTATTTCAGCGTTCTTTACACAGCCTCACAGGCGCTGACCTGCGCTTTACAGGCCCCCTTGGGGATGGGTCGGATCGATCCAGAGCACCGTATCCGGCTTTTCAACCGGCTCGATGTCCAGGTTGATCGCCACCGCCTCGCCGTCGCTGCGGCACAGCACACATTCGAGCACCTCGGTCGGGCTGGCATTGATTTCCTGGTGCGGCACATAGGGCGGCACATAAATGAAGTCGCCCGGCCCGGCCTCGGCCGTGAACTCCAGATGATCGCCCCAGCGCATGCGCGCCCTCCCCTTGACCACGTAAATCACGCTTTCCAGATGGCCATGGTGGTGGGCGCCGGTTTTGGCATCGGGATGGATGGTGACCGTGCCGGCCCACAGCTTCTGGGCCCCCACGCGGGCAAAATTGATCGCGGCACGCCGGTCCATGCCCGGCGTCTGCGCGGTGTTGGCGTCAAGCTGGCTGCCTGGAATCACGCGCACGCCGTCGTGCTTCCAGGCGCTCGTCTGTTGCTCGGCTTGATGCGCCTGGCTGTGCGCCTGGCCCTGCTGACGATGTGTGTGATCAGTACTCATTTCAGTCGCCGGTAGTGTGTGGTCTGCCAGCGTACACCCAGTTGACGCGCAGCGGGGGCGTTAGCATCAGGTATATCGGGCGTTGCCCGCAGCACATGCCCTTTCCGCATTCCTTCACCCCATGCCCCGGCCCGACCCCACCGCCATGCCTGCCCCTATACCGGCCCCTATACCGGCCCCGACACCGGCCACAGCCCCCGACTGCTTCGCGCTGCTGGACGATCAGGAGGCCAGTCCCTCTGATCCGCGGTCGCGCCTGTACACCGGCCATGCCGGCACCCTCTGCTGCCGGCACGCGTCGGAGCTGCCCGCCATGCTGGAGCAGATGCAACAGGCCTTGCAGCAAGGACAGCATGCCGTGGGCCTCTTCAGCTATGAGCTGGGTGCCGAATTGCACCGTGTCGCACCGCGTGAAAATAATCCGGCCTTGACCCAGGTCCTGCTGTTCGAGCGTTGCGACCGGCTTTCGGCGGCGCAGGTCGCCTCGTGGCTGGCCGAACGCGAGCAGCTGACGCAGACCGTCAGCGGCAATGCGGGCCAGCGCAGCGCCGGCATTGCGCGCATGCGCAGCAGCGTGACCGAATCGGAATTCGCCGCGGCGATGGCGCGCATCCAGGCCTATATCGAGGCGGGCGATACCTACCAGATCAACTACACCTACCGTGTGCGCTTCGATGCATTCGGCTCGATCCATGCGCTCTATCGCCGCTTGCGCGCGCGTCAACCCGTGCCCTACGGCGCGCTGGTGGCCCTTCCGGATGGCCAGGCGCTGCTGTCGCTGTCGCCGGAACTGTTTGTGCGGCATGCGCAAGGCGACCTCGTGACGCGGCCCATGAAAGGCACGGCCGCCGCCAGCGGCGACGCCCGGCAGGATGCGGCGCACGCGGCAGCCCTGGCCGCCGACCCTAAAAACCGCGCAGAAAATGTGATGATTGTCGACCTGCTGCGCAGCGACCTCGGGCGCGTCGCGCAATTCGGCAGCGTCAAGGTGCCGCAGCTCTTTGACGTCCGGCGCTACAGCAGCGTGCTGCAAATGACCTCCACCGTGCAGGCCCGCTTGCGCGACGACGCCAGCCTGACAGAGGTGTTGACGGCGCTGTACCCCTGCGGCTCCATCACCGGTGCGCCCAAACGCCGGGCCCTGCAAATCATTCGCGAGCTGGAGCCCGATGCGCGCGGTTTCTATACCGGTGCGATTGGCTGGTTTGAAGCCCCCACCGCCCCGCAAGGACTCGGTGACTTCTGCCTCTCCGTGCCGATTCGCACCATGGTGCTGCAAGCCCCCTCCGGCGATGGCCTGCGCGCCGGCGAGATGGGCGTGGGCGCCGGCATTGTGCATGACAGCAAGCCGCAGGACGAATATGCCGAATGCCAGCTCAAAGCCGAATTCCTCACCGGCCTGGGCCATGACTTCGAGCTGTTTGAAACCCTGCATGCCAGCCATGACGAGGGCTGCCGCCACCTGGCGCGGCATCTGCAGCGCCTGCGTGCATCAGCCTGCCATTTCGGCTTTGCCTACGACGAAGAAAAAATTCGGAACGCCCTGGAGCAAGCCTGTGCCGCACTGCCTGCGGGCCAGCCCCACCGCCTGCGCCTGGCCCTGAATCATGCCGGCCACTGCCATATCCAGACCGGCCTGCTGCAGCCATTGACCGGGCCGGTGCGCGTGCTGCTGGCAGCGCAAGCCACCGACGCCGGCGATCTGTTCCTGCGCCACAAGACCACGGTACGCGACCGCTACGATGCGGCCTGGCGGGATGCCGAAGCGCACGGCGCCTTCGACAAGCTGTTCTTCAACACGGACGGTGAACTGACGGAAGGCGCGCGCAGCAATGTGTTCGTGAAACTGGCAGGGCGCTGGTACACCCCGCCGCTGTCCTGCGGCGTGCTGCCGGGCGTGATGCGCGCGGTGCTGCTGGCCGACCCGGCCTGGGCGGCCACCGAACGGCGGCTGACGCGGGACGACCTGCGTGCCGCCGAAGCCGTGGTGATCAGCAATGCCCTGCGCGGCGCCCTGCCCGTGACCGTGGGCTAGCAACGGCGCGTCGAACAGCGGGCCCGCCCCGCCATCCGAGGCCGGCGGCAAAAGGCTGTTCCAATAGAGGGTTTAACGCAGGCCGATCAAGCCGCCACCCGAGAAATTTTCCATGGCCATCAAAGCCACCATCTACAAAGCCCAACTGCAAATCGCCGACATGGACCGCAACGTCTATGCCGACCACAGCGTGACCATTGCGCGTCACCCGTCCGAGACCGATGAGCGCATGATGATCCGCCTGCTGGCCTTTGCGCTCAACGTGCCGGCCGACGACAAGCAGGGCCAGCTTGAATTCGCCAAAGACCTGTGGGACGTGGATGAGCCCGCCCTGTGGCACAAGGATTACACCGACGCCATCCAGCACTGGATCGACGTGGGCCAGCCCGATGACAAGCGCCTGATGCGCGCCGCCGGCCGCGCCGAACGCGTCACGGTGATCAGTTTTTCCAGCAGCACGCCGGTGTGGTGGAAGGGCATCGAGACCAAACTCACGCGCGCTGCCAACCTGGTGGTGTGGCAGATCGAGGCGGCGCAAAGCCAGGCGCTGGCCAGGCTGGCCGAGCGCGGCATGCAGCTGCAGCTCACGGTTCAGGACGGCACGGTCTGGATGAGCACCGGCACCGATTCGGTGGAGATCACGCCGCGCCGGCTGACCGTCGGCGGCTGAGCGGCCCCGGGCCTCAGGCGTCGCTGCTGGGTGGCGCTGCCTGCTGGCCTTCAGCTTGCCGCGGCCAGGGCGGCAGCCGGGGACGTTGGCCCCATCGCCAAAACGCTATGCTTTTAATAGCATTCTACGCCCATCTCATATGGGCCAGATGGTTATTTGAAGATTATTTCTCCAATGACCGCATCACACGGCGCCGCTTTCAGCCTCCTGCAGCACGCGCCACATCACCTTGCCCGAGCCGCTTTTCGGCAGCGCATCGACGAACTGCACGACGCGCGGGTATTTGTAGGCGGCCATGTTGTCCTTGCACCAGTTGATGATGTCGTCTTCGGTGGTCTTGCCCCTGGCCTCGGCGCGCAGCACCACCACGGCCTTGACGGTTTCACCGCGGTAAGCGTCTTTGGTACTGATGATGCAGGCCTCCTGGATGGCCGGGTGCTTGAACATCAAGGCCTCCACCTCGGCCGGCCAGACCTTGAAGCCCGAGGCATTGATCATGCGCTTGAGCCGGTCGGTGATGAAGAAATAGCCCTGTTCGTCCACCCGCCCCAGATCGCCGGAACGAAAGAAACGCTTGCCGTCAAGTTCGATGAAAGCGGCCGCCGTGGCCTCGGGGCGTTTCCAGTAGCCCTGGAAGTTCTGCGGCCCGCACATGATGATCTCGCCCTGTTCGCCCTGCGGCACCTCCTGGAGCGTCAGCGGGTCGATCACGCGCGCATCGGTACTCAGAAACGGCACGCCCAGGCATTGCTGCTTGGTCGCATCGGGCGGGTTGCTGTGCGAAGGCGCAGCGGTTTCCGTCAGGCCATAGCCTTCGGCAAAGCGCAGGCCGTATTGCTCCCACAGGCGCTGGGCCACGGCTTGCGGCATGGCCGCCCCGCCGCCGCCGATATAGACCAGGCTGCTCAAGTCAAAGCTGGCAAAGTTGGGACTGGCCAGCAGGTCAATCACCATGGTCGGGATGTTGGTCCAGTGCGTCACGCCCCAGCGCGAGATCAGCCGCCCGGCCAGTTCGCGGTCCCAGCGCGGCATGATGACCAGCGTGGCGCCGCCGTAGATCGCCGCATGCATCACGGACACCATGCCGGTGATATGGAACATGGGCACCACCGACAGCACCACGTTCTCGAACGTGCTGTTGCCCCACAGGCAGCTGGCCACCGCGTTGTGCATGAGGCTGGCATGGGTGTGCATGCAGCCCTTGGGCAGGCCGGTGGTGCCGCTGGTGTAGGGCAGCACCGCCAGGTCCTGCGGCGTGGCGGTGTGCGCCGGCGGCTCGCTGCCCTCGCCCCGGTCCACGATGGCATCAGCCCAGCGCATCACCGTGCCGCCCTCCAGCGCGGGCAACGCATGCTGCGTGCCCAGCCACTCACGCCAGGCTTCGGGCATCGCCTCATCGCCCTGGCCCTGGGGCTGCATGTCAAAGGCGTCGCCGTAATGCGTCACGATCAGGTGCGCCAGCCGTTCCTCGGGCGCCAGCTGGGCGTTGGCCCTGGCCAGCTCGGACGCAAGGTCGGCCACGATGATAGCCACCTTGACGTCCGGGTCGGTGATGTAGTGCTTGAGCTCCTCGGCCCGGTTCATCGGGTTGACGGGCACCACCACGGCGTCGGCCCGGAGGACCGCAAAGTGCGCAATCACCCACTGCGGGCAGTTCTGCATGTCAAGCAGCACGCGGTCGCCCTTGCGCACGCCCAGCCGGTGCAGGGTGGCGGCCAGGCGCTCGGCCTGCCGTACCACCTCGGCATAACTGAGCACCCGGTCAAAAAACACCAGTGCCGGCTTGTCCGGGAAACGCAGCGCACTGACCGCCAGGTTGTGCCACAGCGAGGTCTGCGGCGGTGTGATGCGGCGCGGCAGCCGCTTGGGCCAGACCTGGTAATGCAGGTCGTGGCGCGGGGCCGCAGGGGTGATAAGAGTAGGGTCGGCAGAAAGAGGGGGCACAGCAAAGCTCCGGACAGGACATGGACCCCACAGCCTAGCCGGTGCCCGCGCGCCGCACACTGGGGATGCACCTGATAAGGTGGCGCCGCTTGTCGCCTGTGTGACCCGGCTTCATGGCCGCTGACCTGATCCCCGGATACGCGACGATAAAGGCCTGCGACCCCAGTCGACGCGACATCAGCCGTTCACCGCCTTGGTGCGCGTGCCGCCGCGGGCGCCACCATCCGCATCGTCAGCACACCACGCAGGTGCACAAGACTTGTATACCGGTTGAATAAACAGGCCTTGCTGCGCGGCAAACGGCTGGCACGGGATATGCAATGTTTCCTGCATGGCAACGGCTTCCGACATCAGCACCCGCATTCTTGAAGCGGTCATGGCCCGGAAGCTGGCACCCGGCGCGCGTCTGGGTGAGCAGCAACTGGCCATGCTGTTCGACTGCAGCCGCACGGTCGTGCGTGAAGCCCTCACCCGGCTGGCTACCCGCGGCATCGTCACCGTGAGTGCGCGGCGTGGCTGGTATGTCATTGAACCCTCGCAGGAGGATGCCCGCGAAGCCTTCGAGGCTCGCCGCGTGATAGAGATGGGCCTGATCCGCTGCACTGCTGAGGTCAACAAAGCCGCCATCAAACAACTCAAAAGCCACCTCAGCCGCGAGAAAGCGGCCGTCAAGGGTAGCGACGTGGGACTGCGCAGCTTCTTACTCGGCGACTTTCATGTGTGCCTGGCCGAATGCCTGGGCAACAGCCTGCTGGCCGATACCCTGCGCGACTTCACGGCGCGCACCACGCTGATTGCCATGCTCTACCAGTCCTCGCACGATGCCGCCCAATCCTGCGAAGAGCATGTGCAGATCGTACTGGCGCTGGAACAGGGCGATCTGGTGCTGGCTGAAAAGCTCATGCAAAAACACATCGGCAGCGTGCAGGCCACGCTAAGGCTGCAGGCCGACGCTAACCCGCTGGCGCAGCTGCGCAGCGCCTTGAGGCCGTTGCAGGCTCTGCCCGACGCAGCTGCGACCAGCAGCGCCAAACGAAACGAAATATGTATACAAAATATAAAATACAAAAGTAATGGAAAACCCGATCAGCGCTTGGCCCCGCTGTCTGAATAATCGTCAAACCACCTAGGAGCTGTGTCATGAAATCAAGCAAACGTCTCTTTTCTCTCGGCATGGCAGCCGCCGCCCTGCTAGCCGCCTCTGGCATCCATGCGCAAACCGCACTGGACGATGTGCTCAAAGCCAAAGAAATCAAGATCGCCATTCCCACCGACTTCCCGCCTTATGGCTCGGTCGGCACCGACCTCAAGCCGCAAGGCCTGGACATTGATGTGGCGCAATACATCGCCAGCAAGCTGGGCGTGAAGGTCGAACTGATCCCGGTCACCACGGCCAACCGCGTCCCTTATCTGCAAACCAAAAAGGCAGACCTCGTGATCTCGACCCTCGGGAAAAACCCCGAGCGCGAAAAAGTGGTGGACTTCACCATCGCCTATTCGCCCTTCTTCATCGCCGTGTTCGGACCCAAGACGCTGGCCGTCAAGGGCGCGCCCGACCTGGCCGGCAAGTCGATTTCAGTCACCCGCGGCTCGGTGGATGACATGGAACTCACCAAGATCGCCCCCTCCAGCACCGAAATGCGCCGTTTTGAAGACAACAACTCCACCGTGGCCGCCTTCGTTGCAGGCCAGGTTCAGTTGCTGGCCACCAGCGCCCAGGTCGCAGGCAGCATGATGAGCAAGAACCCGCAGCTCGGAACCGAATACAAGTTCGTCCTGAAAGACTCGCCCAACTTCATTGGCGTGGCCAAGGGCGAAGACAAGCTGCGCACCAGGATCAATGAAATCCTCAGCGACGCCAAGAAATCGGGCGACCTCGACAAGATCGCCGTGAAATGGCTGGGCCGGCCTGCCGGCGACCTGCCACTTTGATGCCGCCTTTCATCACCGGTCGCTGCGGCTGAACCTGCCCAGCCGCAGCCCATCATGAGATTTTCAGCATGCTCATAGAACTTGATTTTCCTGCGGTGCTTGCCGAGTGGCCCATGCTGGCCAAGGGCGTGGTCTGGACGCTGGGCCTCACGGCGGTCTCCACCGTGCTGGGCGTGGCCATCGGCATCGCCTGTGCCTGGGCCCGCGCCCACGGGCAGCGCTGGCTGCAATGGATGGTGGGTGTGTATGTTGAACTGATCCGCAACACGCCCTTCATCGTCCAGCTGTTTTTTGTGTTTTTCGGCCTGCCTGCCGCCGGCGTCAAGCTGTCGCCGGAAACCGCCTCGGTCATTGCCATGGTGATCAATCTGGGGGCTTATTCCTGCGAGATCATTCGGGCGGGCATAGAGGCCACACCCAGAGGGCAGATTGAAGCGGCGCTGAGCCTGGCATTGAACCGCACGCAGACTTTTGTGCGGGTGGTGCTGCCGCCAGCGCTGCGCAAGGTCTGGCCTGCGCTGGTGAGCCAGATCATCATCGTGATGCTGGGTTCAGCGGTCTGCGGGCAGATCTCGGTGCAGGAGTTGAGCTACGGCGCCAACCTGATCCAGAGCCGCAATTTCCGCGCCTTTGAGGCCTTCATCATCGCCACGCTGATTTACCTCTTGCTGTCCATGGTGGCACGCAAACTGCTGAATTGGTTGGGCTCGCGTTTTGTCTTCGGTAGATAAGCATGATTGACTTCACACTCTGGGATATTTTTCGCAATCTGCTGCTGGCCCTGCGCTGGACGGTGGCGCTGTCGCTGATCGCGTTTGTCGGCGGCGGCATCGTCGGCCTGTTGCTGCTGATTGCGCGGCTCTCGGGTGTGCGCGGCGCCGGGCGGGCCGTCAGCGCTTATGTCCAGCTGTTTCAGGGCACGCCGCTGCTGATGCAGCTGTTCCTGGCCTATTTTGGCCTGGCGCTGTTCGGCATCAACACCTCGGCCTGGATCGCTGCGGCCCTGGCACTCACCTTCTACACCAGCGCCTACCTGACCGAAATCTGGCGCGGCTGCGTCGATGCCATCCCCAAGGGCCAATGGGAAGCGGCAAAAAGCCTGGCCCTGAATTTTGGCGAGCAGTTGCGCCACATCGTGCTGCCGCAGGCCGTCCGGATTGCCGTGCCACCCACCGTCGGGTTTCTGGTGCAGGTGATCAAGGGAACGGCACTGGCTTCGGTAATCGGCTTTATCGAGCTGACCAAGGCCGGCACCATGATCACCAACGCCACCTTCAAACCCTTTGTGGTGTACAGCTGCGTGGCGCTGATGTATTTCGCACTGTGTTTTCCGGTGTCTTTGTATGCCCGCCAACTGGAGAGGAAACTGAAAAATGAACGCTGAAAAGACACTCGTTGAGATCAACCAGCTGCGCAAAAGCTTTGGCAGCAATGAGGTCTTGAAAGGCATTGACCTCGACGTCAAGGCCGGCGAGGTGATTGCCATCATCGGCAAAAGCGGCTCGGGCAAAAGCACGCTGCTGCGCTGCATCAATGGCCTGGAAGAGTTTCAGAGCGGCACCTTGCGGGTCGATGGCAAGCACCTGCTGCATGACAACCCGCAAGTGATGCGCGATTTGCGCCAGCGCGTCGGCATGATCTTTCAGAGCTTTAACCTGTTTCCGCACCTGACGGTGGGAAAAAACATCATGCTGGCGCCCACGCTGGTCAAAAAGACCTCGGGCGCGCCCGCCGAAACGCAAGCCAAGGCGCTGCTGCAGCGCGTGGGCCTGGCCGAAAAATTTGAATCCTGGCCCGATCAGCTCTCAGGCGGGCAACAGCAGCGCGTGGCGATTGCCCGCGCACTGGCCATGCAGCCCTCGGTGCTGCTGTGCGACGAGATCACCTCGGCCCTGGACCCCGAACTCGTGGGTGAAGTGCTGCGCGTGGTCGAAAGCCTGGCCGACGAAGGCATGACCCTGCTGATGGTGACGCACGAAATGAATTTCGCCCGCAAGGTGTGCGACCGCGTGGTGTTCATGCACCAAGGCCGGGTACATGAGATAGGCGCGCCCGACGAAGTGTTTACCAACCCGCAAACGCCCGAGCTGAAACAGTTTCTCGGGATGATTCAATAAACTACGGTGAATCGCCTATTGCCAGCGCCACCAAGACCGTCGGCCTGGCACAAGCTGCCCTGTAATCGCCTGATTTTCAAACACCGACATGACGCCCCAGGCGCAACTTGCCCGCATGCAGGACGCCCTGCAGCAACTGCGGGCCGACACCCTGACCGTGGCTGCCTTCTCGCAGCTGGCGCAAAGCCAGCCGGCGCTTGAGGCCACGCTGCCACCGCGTTTTCACGAAGTGCTGATGCAGCTGCTGGACCGGCTGGAGTCCAGCGCCCTGTTCACCGAGGAAAGCTGCTCCTTCAGCCGGAAAGACTTGCTGGACAGCCTGCAGCTGTGGCTGGACAAGGCACAGTTGCAGCTTCAAAAAGCCTGAGCGCCTGTACCCAAGGGCGCGGGTACACGATTGGCGGCCATCAGACGTGGCGCTTCACGCCGGCGGGCCGGCCGTCGCCAACGTGGTCCTGCGCCGGCAGTGCATCGGCGCGCTCATGCAGCGCTTCGATGATGTGGCAACGGGCGTCCGTGCCGTCGCAGCGGTCGCGCAAGGCCTTCAGGTCTTTTTCCAGGGCCCGCAACTCCGCCAGGCGGGCGCGCACATGCGCCAGGTGGCCGTCGAGGGCGTCACGCGCCGCGTCGCAGTCGGCCTTGCGGGTCAGGTCCAGCCCCAGCAGCGTGCGCACCTCGTCCAGCGACATGTCCATGGCGCGGCAAAAGCGGATGAAGCGCAGCTGGTGCACATCGCCCTTGCTATAAAAACGGTAGCTGTTCTCGCTCCTCCCATGCGGGCTGAGGAGCTTTTCCTTCTCATAAAACCGGATGTTGGCGGCCGACACGCCGCTCAAGGCGGCCGCCTCGCCGATCTGATAACCCCTGGGCGCTTGCGGGTTTGTGGATGCCATCGCTTGACCTTGAAGTGGCTTGAAGGTTTCCAATGATGCCACTGATTCAAAAAGCACGAAGAAACCGCGAAGAACAAAGGAAACCCGATGTCAGCCCACTGCCCCCACGACCACCCCGCCACCGAAGCCGGGACCAGCCACTCGCGCTACCGGAAAATTCTCTGGATCGCGCTGGCCATCAACCTGGCCATGTTCATGCTCGAGATCGGCGCCGGCTTGCGCGCCGGTTCGGCGTCCCTGCTGGCTGATGCCATCGATTTTTTTGGCGACTCGGCCAACTACGCCGTGACGCTGGTGGTGTTGTCTATGGGCGGGCTCTGGCGCGCGCGCGCGGCATGGCTCAAGGGCGGCAGCATGCTGGTGTTTGGCCTGTGTGTGATGGCCCGGGCGTTGTGGATGTTCACCCAAGGCGGCGTGCCCGAGGCCTTCACCATGGGCGGCATCGGCTTGCTGGCGCTGCTGGCCAACGGCGCGGTCGCCCTCATGCTCTATGCCTGGCGCGAGGGCGATGCCAACATGCGCAGCGTCTGGCTGTGTTCACGCAATGACGCGCTGGGCAACCTGGCCGTGATGGCGGCGGCGCTGGGCGTGTTCGGCACCGGCTCGGCCTGGCCCGACCTGGCCGTGGCAGGCGTGATGGCAGGCCTGGCCATCACCAGCGGCTGGACCGTGATGCGCCAGGCGCGGCGGGAACTCAAGACCCTCAAGCCGGTACCGCAGGCCGCCACTGAACATCAGGGCTTTTAATCCCATCGGTTATCATTTACCGATGCGTTTTCTGCTCTTCGCGCTCATGATCGTCCTGCTGCCCCTGCGCGGCTGGGTCGGGGATGCGATGGCGACGGAAATGGCACTGGCCCAGCTGCAGCACCCGTCATCCGCTACAAAAAACATAGCAGTAGACACCCATGAAACAAGGGCTGAGACGCATTTTCATCATGAAATAGCGATGCCAGACCGGGTCCATGAGCTGCAGGCAGCAAATCACACGCACGAGGCGCAGGCCATTGACGACTGCGCGGGTCACGCGCCCGATGACGCCTCCTCTCACCTGACGGACGGACACTGCGGGGCTTGCGCCGCCTGCCAGGCTTGCCACACGGTCGGCTTGTCTTCAAGCACCGCCGACTTGAACCTCGTTGTCAATTCGCCCACGCTGCCACATTCGCTGGCAGCCCAATTTGCCAGTGCTGAAGCCGCACTGGGCCAAAAACCCCCGATTTCCTGATCCCCAGGCCCGTATTGGGTCTGTACCTGCCGTCCGGCGCGGGTTTGAAGCCCGCCTGCCCGTACAAGCGCGATGCCTGGCATCGCAGACGCATGTATTTCAGGAGATCTTGTGAGCCTTCGATTGACTTCAACAAACCCGCACACCTGGCTTGCGGTATTGCTGCTACCCCTGTGGAGCACCGCCGCCATGGCACAGGTTTCGGCAGCTGCTTTACCGCCAGCACCACCCGCCCCCCCATCAGCCCTGGCGGCACCTGCGGCCTACCACTCTGCTCTGGACGGCTACCAGCCCTACACCGACGAAAAAACCGTCAACTGGAAAGAGGCCAATGACACCACGGCCCGCATTGGTGGCTGGCGTACTTACGCCAAAGAGGCCAGCCAGCGCGAGTCCGGGGCCAGACCGCAGGTGCCAGATGCCGCGACCCCGCCCGACCCACACGCCGGACACGCCAAACCGTGAAAGAGCCAACGATGAGAACGATTTTTCGATGGGGCGCGGTGGCCACCGCCACCCTTGTGCTGGCAGGCTGTGCTTCTGTCAATATTGATCAGGCAGTGTCTGCAACCAACGACTCCACCAGCGGCTTTACCCAAGGCAAGCTTGAGCTCAGCCGCACCGAGCAGCAAGGGCAAGCCAGAGCCAGGCTGAGCAGCGAGCTGCTGGCCAAGCCACTCAGCATGGAGGATGCGGTGCAACTGGCCCTGTCCAACAGCCCGGCCGTGCAATCCCTGCTCGCCCAAAGTTGGGCCGACATGGCTTCGGCGAATCAGATGGGTCGTATCGCCAACCCGCTCTTCACCTTTGAACGGACTACCTTTGGCAGCGAGCTTGAACTGAACCGCTTGCTGTCGTTTGGCCTGCTGGATTTGCTGACGTTGCCGCAACGCGTGGCCATTTCGCGCGGCCAGATCGCGCAGGCCAAGGTACAACTCAGCGCCAGCGTGGTCGAACAAGTCACGCAAGTGCGCCAGTCCTGGGTACGCGCCGTCGCCGCACGGCAGACCCTGGAATATGCCAATCAGGTCAACCGCAGCGCACAGGCGAGTGCCGAACTGGCCAAGCGCATGCAGCAGGTGGGCAATTTCACCAGGCTGCAGCGGGCCCGCCAGCAGGTTTTTTATGCCGATGCCGTGGCGCAACTGGCGTCAAGCCGGCATGCGGCCACCGCCGCCCGTGAAGAGTTGACGCGCCAACTGGGTTTGACGGACGAACAAGCCGCGCAACTCAAGCTGCCTGAGCGTCTGCCCGACTTGCCCAAGGAGCCGCGCCAGGCCGGTGTTGTGAGCGCCAACGCCACGCAACAACGCCTGGATGTCCAGATGGCGCGCCATCAACTGGATGTCGCCGGTAAATCACAAGGCTTGAACCTGATCACCAGCCTGGTTGACGTGGAACTTGGCATTCGCCGCGACACGGTGTTTGACAACGCGGCAGGCACCAGCACGCCGCGCAAGGGCTACGAGTTGGGGATACGCCTGCCGATCTTCGATTGGGGTTCTGCGAAGCGAGATGCCATGAACGCGCAGTCGCTGGCGGCAGCCAACCGCTACGAGAGCACGGTTCGCGGGGCGTCGTCGCAACTGCGGGAAAGCTATTCGGCCTATCGCACCGCCTACGACGTGGCGCGCCACTACCGCGATGAGATCGTGCCGCTACGCAAGACCATGGCCGAAGAAAACCTGCTTCGCTACAACGGCATGCTGATAGGCGTGTTCGAACTGCTGGCCGATAACCGCGACCAGATCTCCAGCGTGACGGCTGCCATCAACGCCTGCCAGCAGTTCTGGCTCGCCGATGCCGCACTTGCAGCCTCCATGATCGGCAAGCCGACCGCCACGATGATGGCCGCGCCTGCTGCCGGTGCTGCTGGCGAAGCCGCCGGTCACTGATGGCCCGCACAACCTGATAACGGAATTCATATGACGAACAGAAGAAATTTTTTGACAGGCGCTGGCGCACTGACGACGGCCGCCTGCGCCGCGGCGGTCAGTCGGGTTGCCATGGCGGCACTGCCCGAGCCCATACTCCAGACCAAGCCCGACACCATGCCGCCCCTGGTGCCCAGCACCGGCCGCCCCTACAACCCGGTGGTCACCCTCAACGGCTGGACGCTGCCCTGGCGCATGAACAATGGCGTGAAGGAATTCCACCTGGTGGCCGAACCCGTGGTGCGCGAGATGTCGCCCGGCTTCAAGGCGCATCTGTGGGGCTACAACGGCCAGTCACCGGGGCCCACCATCGAGGTGGTGGAAGGCGACCGGGTGCGCATCTTTGTGACCAACAAGCTGACGGAGCACACCAGCGTGCACTGGCATGGCCAACGACTGCCCAACGGCATGGATGGCGTGTCGGGCCTGACGCAGCCGGCCATTCCGGCAGGCAAGACCTTTGTCTACGAGTTTGTCGCACGCCGCCCAGGCACCTTTATGTACCACCCGCATGCCGACGAGATGACGCAGATGGCCATGGGCATGATGGGTTTCTGGATCACGCACCCCAAGGCCAGGCATCCGCTGATCGATGAGGTCAACCGCGATTTCGTGTTCCTGCTCAATGCCTACGACATCGATCCCGGCGCCTACACGCCCAAGATCATGACCATGCTCGACTTCAACCTCTGGAGCTGGAACAGCCGGGTCTTTCCGGGCATTGACCCGCTGGTGGTGCGCAAGAACGACAAGGTGCGCATCCGCATCGGCAACCTGACCATGACCAACCACCCTATGCACTTGCACGGACATGAGTTTTTGGTGACGGGCACGGACGGCGGCCCCACGCCGAAATCGACCCGCTGGCCCGAGGTGACGACCGATGTGGCAGTGGGCCAGATGCGGCAAATCGAGTTCCTGGCCGACGAAGAAGGCGACTGGGCCTTTCATTGCCACAAGAGCCACCACACCATGAACGCCATGGGCCACGACGTGCCGACCATGATTGGCGTGGACCACCGAAAAGTCGTGCGCGACATCACCAACGTCATCCCCGACTACATGGTGATGGGCGAGCGCGGCATGGCCGACATGGGCGAGATGGAAATGCCTTTGCCCGACAACACTGCGCCCATGATGACCGGCGCCGGCCCGTTCGGCTCGGTTGAGATGGGCGGCATGTTCAGCATGGTCAAGGTGCGCAAAGACCAAAAGCCCGGCGACTACAAAGACCCGGGCTGGTACAAGCACCCGGCAGGCGAAGTGGCCTACGAGTGGACAGGCGCATTGCCTAACCCTGCGCGCTTTGCGGCAGAGGGGGGCAAATCCATGCCCGTGCAGAACATGCCAGCGAAAGAAGTCGAAGTCCAAGTGCGCAAACCTATGGGCAACATGAAACATTGATCACCTGATCGCTTTTTCTTCAACCTCCTGTTCCCTTCCTTTTAAAACGAAAGAACCATGAAAAAAATGACCTCCTCCCTTCTGGCCACGCTTATGGCCACCCTGATTGCCGGCGCCAGCGGCATCGCCGCCGCCCACGGCGATGAAACACACGCCAAAAAATCCGGCCCAGTCAAGAAGGAACAAAAAGAATGGGGCATCGCCGGCGATGCCAAGGCCGTCAACCGAACCATTACCTTCACCATGACGGACAACATGCGCTTTACGCCCGACAAGATCGACGTCAAGCAAGGCGAGACCATCAGGTTCGTCATCAAAAACGGTGGCCAGACCCTGCACGAAATGGTGATCGGCACCCCAAAAGACCTGGAGGCGCATGCAGCACTGATGATGAAATTCCCGACCATGGCGCATGAAGAGCCCTACATGGCGCACGTCGGGCCGGGTAAAACAGGCGAAATCATCTGGACATTCAACAAACCCGGCACCTTTGACTTTGCCTGCCTGATTGCAGGCCATTACCAGGCCGGCATGACCGGCAAAGTCACTGTGGTAGCTTCACGCTAGCTTCTTGACCTTCACAGGAGATTTCCATGCGCAAACGTTTATTCATCAAAGCCATGGCGGTGTTGGCCGGCACCGGCGGCACCGCCATGGGCATGCCACTGTCAGCCCAAACGCGCCCTGCCATCGAGGTCTGGAAAGACCCCGACTGCGGCTGCTGCAAGGACTGGGTGAAACACCTGGAGGCCAACGGCTTTCAGGTACGTGTTCACGACAGCGGCAACACCGCGGCCAGAACCCGGCTGGGCGTGCCCGAAAAACTGGGCTCATGCCACACCGCACAGGTCGGTGCGAAGATTGACGCAAAAACCGGCACACCGGTGGCCGGCTACGCCATCGAAGGACACGTTCCGGCCCGCGAAATTCACCGCCTTTTGAAAGAGCGCCCATCGGCCATAGGCCTGGCCGTCCCCGGCATGCCGGTCGGCTCACCGGGTATGGACGCGCCCATTTATGGCGGGCGCAAAGACCCCTATGACGTGCAGCTCATCCAGCGTGATGGCAGCACCACTGTTTACCAAAGCTACAACCGCTCCTGAAAGAATCCCTCATGAAACGCATAACCCCTCTGATCACCGCCTTCCTGGCTTGCGCTGCTTTTGCGCAGGCCGCCTTGCCCCTGACCGAGGCCGAAGTCCGCAAGATCGACAAAAACGCCGGCAAGATCACCCTCAAGCATGGCGAGATCAAAAACCTCGACATGCCGGGCATGACCATGGTGTTTCAGGTGAAAGACCCGGCACTGCTCGACAAGGCGAAGGCGGGCGACAAGGTCAACGTCACCGTGGACCAGATCAACGGCGCATTCACCGTTCTCTCGATCGAACCACGAAAATAGTCAGCGCCAGGGGGCGGCGCCAGCCGCCACCCAAGGCATTCCGACCACCGAAACGCTATCATTAAAATAGCTACATTCGCCCATAAATAATGGGCTTCAGGCCTTTTCTATCAATTGAAATGGCTTGAGCGAAAAGGCCGGCGGCGCCTCATGCTATGGTTAGCTACATGCCCAAAACCATACGCTACACCCTGCTGTCGCTGCGCGATCTGGCCATCTCGGTCGGGCCGTTCATTGTGCTGGCCGTCGGCTTGCTGCTGCTGGCCTACTTGTGGCTGGACCCGAACCCGCCCAAGCGGGTCACACTGGCCACCGGGCCGGCGCAAAGCGCCTACGAGGAATTCGGCAAGCGCTACGCCAGGCTGCTGGCCGAAGACGGCATCGACGTCACCCTGCTGCCCTCCCAGGGCTCGGCCCACAACCTGCAGCTGCTGCGCGAAGGCAAGGCGGACCTGGGATTTGTGCAAGGCGGCACCAGCGAGATGCAACCCGAAGACGAAGACAAGCTGGAGTCGCTGGGCAGCCTGTTTGTGGAACCGGTATGGCTTTTTTACCGGGAGGGCGCCGTGCCTAAATCGGCAGGCAAGGGTGCTTCACTGGATGCGCTGACGCAACTGCAGGGCCTGCGCGTGAACATCGGCACCGCCGGCAGCGGCATTCCCAGCCTGATGAACAAGCTGCTGGCCAGCAACAAGGTGGACCTGTCCACCCTGGAGCTTTCCAAGCTTGAACAGACGCCCGCCACGGTGGACTTCCTGGAAGGCAAGCTCGACGCCATCGTGTTTGCCTCGGCACCGGAATCACTGATGGTGCAGATGCTGCTGCAGACACCCGGCGTCAAGCTCATGGATTTCCCGCAAAGCGAGGCCTACGCGCGACGCTTTGCCTTTCTGAGCCCGGTCGTGCTGCCACGCGGCGTGGTGGACCTGGCGGCCAACATTCCGCCGCAGGATGTGCGGCTGGTGGCCCCCACCACCGCGCTCGTCAGCCGCAAGGGCACGCACCCGGCCTTGCTGCAGCTGTTTGTGCAGGCGGGCAACCAGATCCATGGCAGCGCCGGCTGGTTCAAGCGGGCCCGCGAATACCCCAAACTGGAGAACAACGAACTGCCGATTTCAGCCGAGGCCGAACGCGGCATCAAAAGCGGCAAGCCTTTTTTGCAGCGCTACCTGCCCTTCTGGGTCGCCAACCTGGTGGAGCGCATGTGGCTGGTGATGGGTATCATCCTGGCGATCATGCTGCCGCTGTCGCGCATCATTCCGCCCTTGTATGCGTTTCGTGTGCGCTCACGCATTTTCAGGTGGTACGGCCAGCTCAGGGACATAGAAAACCGCATTGAACGCACCAGCGATACGCCGAACACCAGCGCTTTGCTCGAAGAGCTCAACAACCTGGAACGCCGGGCCGAAAAAATCAGCGTGCCCCTGTCTTACACCAACGAGCTCTATGCGCTGCGCAGCAATATCCATCTGGTGCGCAGAAAGCTGCAAAGGCCGTAGCCTGCCGCGCAGGTGCCCGGCCTACGAAGCCGGCTCAAGCTGCCGGTACACCTCCTGCGAGATGCGCGCCAACTCCTTGCGGTCTATGCCTCCCGACAAGGCGTAGCCGAAGTTCCTGTCCACCCAGTAGAAAACGTTGACCGCGCCGTCCTGGCCAAACCTGAAGGCGGTCGCCTTCCCGGCCGCCTCGCGCGTGACGTACAAGGTGAGCCGCTGGCCACTGGCCGCGGTGTACATGAACTGCGCTACGGGGCCCTTGTCACCGGGCAGCAGACGCCCCCCCACCAGCTCATAGCCCAGGGCACTCAGGGCGGGCGGGTGCACGGGCGTGCCAAGCCGCTTGCTGAGCCAGGTGACCAGTACCTGCTCCTGGTCCGCGCCCACTTCCACCGGCCTGCGGGCATCGGGACTGTAGACCAGATGGGCGACGGCGGCGCGCTGTGCAAAGCCCGGCAGCTGCCCCGCATTGGCGGTGTTATTGGCCGCGAGTTGCAAGCCAGCCTTTGCGGCGGCAAGGCGTGCGGCGTCGCCGTCCATCGCACCGCGAACCCACCAGGCCGAACCCGCACTGACCACGGCAACCGCAATGCCCGCCGCCAGGCCGCGCCACGGCCAGGCTGCGGCCTCCGGTTTCAAGGGCAAGTCCAGGGGCAGCGGCTCCCGCACCACGGGATCCAGCCACTCGCGAAGCAGCGCGTTTTGGCGCTGCCATTCCAGTACGCGCTGGCGCTCATCGGGGCGGCTGGCCAGAAAATGCTCAATGTCGAGCCGGCGTGCCGCTGTCAGCTGCTGGTCCACATAAGCATGCAGATCGGCCTCGGTGACGGGCGCCGCAGTACTTGAGGCGATGGGTTTGATCTCTTCCATAACTTATTTGATGCGCTGGATCTTGCTGGCCACGTCGCGTCCTTCCATTTCTGCGCGCAAGCGCTCGCGCGCCCGTGACAGGCGGGACATCACCGTTCCCACCGGAATGCCGAGCACTTGCGCCACCTCCTGATAGCTCAGCTCTTCTACGCCGACCAGCAGCAAAACCGCCCGCTGCTCGTGCGGCAAACGCTGGAGCAGACGCTCCAGGTCACGCACCTCCAGCCGGTCAGCCTGTGTGGCGCGCTCGGGCAATTCCGGCACCTTGTCGCCCGCGCTGTCTTCAAGCCGCGAACGCTGGGACCGCAGGCGATCGACAAAGGCGTTGTGCATGATGCCGAACATCCAGGCCCGGATCTCGCCGCGCTTTTGCCACATCGAAAACCGGCGCCAGGCGCGTTCCAGCGTGTCCTGCACCAGGTCATCGGCCCGATCGCGGTCCGCGGTCAACCCGCGCGCATAACGGCGCAGGCTGGGAATGCAGGCCACGATATCGGCTTCGTCCTGGGCGAGCATGGGTCACAAATGGGAAGCAAGCGCGCGGCGGCGCAGGTTTACGGCTTGATCACGTGCCACACGTCTTTAAAATTGTCACCCAACTTGTCGCCCGGTTTGGCATCGGCGGAATAGAGATACAGCGGCTTGCCTTTGTAAGCCCACTGCTTGCCACCGTCGTCCCGCGTCACGATGGTCATGTCACCCACGGGTTTGGCATCAGCGGCCGCCATGACGGCGGGCCACAAGGTAATGCAAGGGCCGTTGCAACTGCTTTTGCCGCTGCCGGCAACATCCTTGTCAAAGGTGTAGACCGTCAAGCCGGCGTTGTTGACCATCAGGCCAGCCGGGCCTTTAACCGCCATGTCGGCATGCGCGAAGGTCGAGACCAGGGCGATGAGAGAAACGGCCAATGTTGAAATCAAACGGGTTTTCATGGCGTTCTTCCTTGAAAAGGTTAAGAAAAAGTCGAGAAGGCACTGTGAGGGACGCAATGGCCTGCCCGTTTATTCCCGCCGCATGCAATTTAGCCATAACTTTTTAATCCCGGTGCAAGCGCCTGCCAATTCTTGAACGGCGGCAACAACACCTTGCGCACTGCTCAGCAATAACCGTCTGGCAGCAATGCAGCAGCAAAAACTGTGGCTTTTTTTGAAACGGCTGCGCCCCCAAGCACCGCCAAGGTGCTAATCTCATTGCGCACATTGAGGTGACCACACCTCGATTCAACGACCTCTCCAGAGAACAAGACCCGCGGTGAACACCATGAAGTCAGAGGCGCTTATCCGTCCCCCGGAAGAAATTGAACTCAAGCTTGCGCTACCCGGATCCGATCCGTCCAGCCTGAAGCAACGCCTGGCCCGAACGCCCGTACTGGCGCGTCGCCAGGCGACGCAGCTGCAGTTGCACAACGTTTACTTCGATACACCCGGGCAGCTCTTGCGCCGCAAGCGTGCCGCCTTACGTCTAAGGCGCACAGGAAGTGCAGCCAAGCCCGAGTGGCTGCAAACCCTCAAGACGGGCGCGCGCAGCGACTCGGCCTTGAGCCAGCGCGGAGAATGGGAAACCCCGGTGCCCGGCGAAAAGTTGGCCTTGCAGGCGCTTCAGGCCACGCCGTGGTCAAGGATCGATCCCGATGGCAGCGTGTTTCGGGCGCTGGCACCGTGCTTTGTCACAAGCTTTGAGCGGACAAGCTGGACGGTACGCAAGCGCGATGGCACCGTCATCGAGATGTCGCTGGACATCGGAAAAATCATTGCCGGCAACAAAAACACCCCCCTTTGCGAGCTGGAACTCGAGCTGGTCGCCGGTCAACCGGCCGCACTGTTCGACATGGCGCAACAGATCGCGCGCCACATCGCGGTGATGCCAGAAAACCTGAGCAAGTCGGAGCGTGGCTACGCCCTGGCGCAGGACGCCCTGAACGCACCGCTGCACGCCCAGCCGGCGTCACTGACTTCTGACATCCCATTGGCCGGGGCGGCGCAACGCGTGCTCCGCGAAATGTTCTGCCAGTTCACCGTCAACCTGAACGCACTGCGTAACTCGGATGACCCTGAGGTGGTGCACCAGGCCCGCGTCGGCTGGCGACGTTTCAGAAGCGCCTGCCGACTTTTCAAGCCGGCCTTTGCGGCTGATGCGCCGCCGTCCTGGCAGCCACTCCAGGCGCTGCTGGCTTTCATGGGCGAGCTGCGGGACCTCGATGTGGCCCGAACCGAAACACTTCCGCCCATCGCCTCAGCCTACACGGCAGGCGACGCCCGGCGGGAAGAAAAATGGCAGGCGATGACGCAAGCCTTGGTGCATGCCACCACACTCCAGCGCAAGGCCGTTCGGTACGCACTGGAAGCGCCAGCGGTCGGAGCGGCCCTGCTGACGATCACACAATGGCTGGAAGCATGGCCCGAGATGCCTGGAGCAGGTGATGCGCGGTTAGGCCCGAAAGAGTCCCTGCGCCGCTGGGCCAGACGCCGCATAGTTCGCCAGCATGACCGGTTAAAGATCGCGCTGAGGAATGTCGACAGCCCCGAGAGTCAGCACCGCGTCCGCATACTCGCCAAGCGGATGCGCTACGGCATCGAAGCGCTGCGCCCACTTTTACCCGGGCGCCGTGCCCAGCGCTGGCATCAGCAGGCGACGGACCTGCAAACCAGCATAGGGGCAGCGCGTGATGTCATGCAGGCGGCAGCGCTGGTTGCCAAACTGGACGTGGACCGTGGCCTGGTGGAATTCTTGCGTGGCGTCGCTGCTGGCCGGGCAAGTTCCACCCAGGCGGGGCGTCCCTGACACGCTGACGCGCCGGAGCGCAATTTTTCCGCTCCGGCCTACAGGCCCAGCGCCTTCCAGCCCTCGTGCCCGATTTTTTCCAGCGTCTTGATGTTCTCTTCGAAAATCGCTTCGGCTTCGGGAAAAGCCTGCACAGCCCGCTCTACGCTGTCTTCGCGCAGCAAATGCAATATGGCAAACGGCGCGCGGTTGCTGTAGTTGCTGATGTCGTCAGGCTCGGTGCCGTCAAACTGGAACTGCGGGTGAAAGCTGGCCAGTTGCACCACGCCTTCCAGCCCATGCTCCTCCACCACGCCATCGGCGATTTCCAGGAAGTCATTGAAATCCAGGAAGTCGTCGAACAGCGTGGGATGGATCAGCAGCGTCGTGTCCACCTCTTCGGCCGGCGTCGCCACCAGCAGGTCGAGCTCGCGGTCAAGCTCTTCCAGCAGGTCGTCGGCGTGCCGCGCGTGGCTCACCACCAGGCGCACCTGGTTCTTCACGTACACCGCCTTGGCAAACGGGCACAGGTTCAGCCCGATCACGGCTTTTTCGAGCCACAAGCGGGTTTGAGTGAGAACTTCGTCGTCGGTCATAACCATCTCCAGAGAGCTACACGCAGCGAGCAAACGCGAGGGGCTCCTAAAACCAAGCAGGGGCCGCGGAACCGGCTTAGCCGGGCCGCAGGCGCAACGGCCCCCTCGGGGGGCAGGGAGCTACACGAAGTGAGCGACCGTGGGGGCCATACCCACACCGTGGGGGCTCAATGTAGTGCCTTGAAGCGCACGCGCTTGGGCTTGGCACCCTCTTCACCCAGACGTTTCTTCTTGTCGGCCTCGTATTCCTGGTAGTTGCCATTGAAGAAGGTCCACTGGCTGTCGCCTTCGGCGGCCAGGATGTGCGTGGCGATGCGGTCCAGGAACCAGCGGTCATGGCTGATCACCAGCACGGAACCGGCAAACTCCAGCAGCGCATCTTCCAGCGCGCGCAGGGTTTCCACGTCCAGGTCGTTGGAGGGTTCATCCAGCATCAGCACGTTGCCGCCGGCAATCAGGGTCTTGGCCAGGTGCAGGCGACCGCGCTCGCCGCCCGAGAGCATGCCCACACGCTTTTGCTGGTCGGCACCGTTGAAGTTGAAACGCCCGGCATAGGCGCGGCTGGGCATGGTGAACTTGCCGACGGTCAGCATGTCAAGCCCGCCCGAGATGTCTTCCCAGACGGTTTTCTCGTTGGCCAGGTCGTCGCGGTGCTGGTCCACAAACGCCATGCGGGCGGTCTTGCCGATCACCACTTCGCCGCTGTCGGGCTGCTCCTTGCCTGAAATCAGCTTGAACAGCGTCGACTTGCCGGCGCCGTTGGGACCGATGATGCCGACGATGGCGCCGGCCGGCACCTTGAAGCTCAGGTTGTCAATCAACAGGCGGTCCCCGAAGGACTTGCTCACGCCCTTGAACTCGATGACTTCATTGCCCAGGCGCTCGGCGACCGGGATGAAAATCTCCTGCGTCTCGTTGCGCTGCTGGTATTCGTAGTCCGACAACTCTTCAAAGCGTGCCAGACGCGATTTGCTCTTGGCCTGGCGCGCTTTCGGGTTCTGGCGCGACCATTCCAGTTCTTTCTTCAGGGCCTTGGCACGGGCTTCTTCGCCCTTTTGCTCCTGCGCCAGGCGCTCGCCCTTCTGGTCCAGCCAGCTGCTGTAGTTGCCTTTCCACGGAATGCCGTGGCCGCGGTCCAGTTCCAGAATCCATTCGGCGGCGTTGTCGAGGAAATAGCGGTCGTGGGTAATGGCGACCACCGTGCCCGAGTAGCGCTGCAGGAACTGTTCCAGCCAGTCCACCGATTCGGCGTCCAGGTGATTGGTCGGTTCGTCGAGCAGCAGCATGTCGGGCTTGGACAGCAGCAGGCTGCACAGGGCCACGCGGCGTTTTTCGCCACCCGACAGAACGCCGATCTGGGCGTCCCAGGGCGGCAGGCGCAGCGCGTCGGCAGCGATTTCCAGCTGGTGCTCGGAATCGGTACCAGAGGTCGCGATGATGGCCTCCAGGCGGGCCTGCTCGGCGGCCAGCGCGTCAAAATCGGCATCGGGCTCACCATAGGCGGTGTACACCGCTTCCAGCTGGGCCTTGGCGGCAAATACCGCGCCCATGCCGGCCTCGACACTCTCGCGCACGGTGTGCCCGGGGTCCAGCTTGGGTTCCTGCGGCAGGTAGCCGATGTTCAAGCCCGGCATCGGCATGGCTTCGCCTTCGATCTCGGTGTCCAGGCCGGCCATGATCTTGAGCAGCGTGGACTTGCCCGAGCCATTGGTGCCCAGCACGCCAATCTTGGCGCCGGGAAAAAAGCTGAGGGAAACCTCTTTGAGAATTTGACGCTTGGGCGGCACGATTTTGCCGACCTTGTTCATGGTGAAAACATATTGCGCCATGGTTTACCTTGCGATTCGTGAATGAAATGAACGAATTCCGCCGGAGGCGGGCAATAGTTGTTTCAATAATACGTACTGAGCCATCAGGATTACTCTGGTAAAAGGGGAAAACGGCGCAAGGAAACGGATTGCATGCTGCCGGCTGGCAGGTCTTTTTGCAGGTTTCTTGCGGGCTAAACCACACGCCGGACCCTCAAAACCAAGGCGAATTTCCGGTGTGAATCCCCCGATTATCGTTCCGTGCGACAATACTTGGGTTGCTGGCTCCAGTTGCCCTCAACATTTGGGCACATCTCGGGTACTAGCCTCGCTAACTCCTTACGATGTTTTTGGCCCGATTTCCTGATCCCATCTGCCTATGACTGGCGGGTTGCTTTCAAACAAGGCACCCAACAGGCCGATCCAAAGCGCCCCAGCGGCGCAACACCATGACATTTGAAGAATTGAACTTGGCCCCGGCCATTCTTAAAGCCGTGCTCGAACAGGGCTATGACTCCCCCACGCCCATCCAGGCACAGGCCATTCCCGCCGTGATCGCCGGCGGCGACCTGCTGGGCGGCGCCCAGACCGGCACCGGCAAGACGGCAGCGTTCACCCTGCCCCTGCTGCAGCGCCTGTCCACCGAACCGCGCCTGACCAACCGCCGCGGCGTCAACGCCGTGCGCGCCCTCATCATGACGCCCACCCGCGAACTGGCAGCCCAGGTGGAGGAAAGCGTACGCACCTACGGCAAATACCTGGACCTCACCTCGATGGTGATGTTTGGCGGTGTCGGCATGGGCGCGCAAATCGAAAAACTGCGCCGCGGCGTGGACATTCTGGTGGCCACCCCCGGCCGCCTGCTGGACCATGCCAGCCAGGGCACGCTGGACCTGAGCCAGGTGCAGATTCTGGTGTTGGACGAAGCCGACCGCATGCTGGACATGGGCTTCATCCACGACATCAAGAAAGTGCTGGCCCTGGTGCCCAAGCAGAAGCAGTCGCTGCTGTTCAGTGCCACCTTCAGCGATGAAATCCGCGAACTGGCCAACGGCCTGCTGAAAAACCCGCAGAGCATCCAGGTGACGCCGCGCAACACCACGGTGCAGCGCATCACGCAAACCATTCACCCCGTGGGCCGCAGCAAGAAGAAAGCGCTGCTCACCCACATCATCAACGAGCACAACTGGAGCCAGGTGCTGGTGTTCACACGCACCAAGTTCGGCGCCAACAACGTGGCCGAGCACCTGAGCAAAAACGGCATTCCTGCCATGGCGCTGCACGGCAACAAGAGCCAGACCGCGCGCACGCAAGCCCTGCAAGGCTTCAAGAGCGGCGACATACGCGCGCTGGTGGCCACCGACATTGCGGCCCGCGGCATTGACATCGACGAGTTGCCGCATGTGGTGAACTACGAGATCCCTAACGTCAGCGAAGACTATGTGCACCGCATCGGCCGCACCGGCCGCGCGGGCAACAGCGGCGAGGCCGTGAGCCTGGTGTGCCTGGACGAAGAAGGCTTCATGCAGGACATCGAACGCTTTACCAAACAGACGATTGAAAAAGTCATCGTTCCCGGCTTTGAAGCCGAGCCCGGTGAAAAAGCCGAGCCGCTGGCCATGGGCCGCCAGACCATCTGGGGCGGCCTGGGCAAGCCGCCAAGCCGTGACGTGATGCAGGCAGCCGCCAAGGCCGCCCGCAGCGAAATGATGACCCGCATCCGCGAAACCAAGGGCGCACAGCCTGCCCGTGGCGCCAATGCAGGCGGTCGCGGTCGTGGCCCTGCCGGCGGAGGCAATGCGGGCGGTAACCGTGGCGGCAATGGTGGTGGTAATTTCGCCGGCAATGGCGAGCGCCGCGGCCCGGCCCAGCCGCGCCAGAATTCCGGCTACCCGCAAGGTGGCCAGCCACGGAATGCACAGGCGCCGCGCCAGCAGGGCAGCGAGCCCCGCAATGACTTCGACAACCACCAGCCGGCCAGTCACGCTTCCTCCGGATTCCCGTCCTCAGGCCAGCCCACCGGCAACCGCAACAACTTCCGTGGCGGCAACCGCTCCGGCGGTGGCGCGGGCGGCGCTGGTGGCCGTGGCAATGGGCCTCGCCGGTCGGGCGGTTCCGGCCCGTTTACCGGCCGGTAAACGCCACACGGCGGCTCACTGCGTGGGCCGCCGCGCACCAGCGCAGCAAGACCCCAGGCGGTCGGTGCGCACCGCGGATTCCTTCCTCGAATTTGCCGCAGCGGTCAGCCCCTCACAAACAGGGTCACCAGCGGATCCGGCCCTGCCTGGCAACTCCAGTGACCGTGCACGGCGGCATCGAAAACCGCTCCCGTCGGCAAGGTATCGGCCGAATAGAAATGCTCGCCAGGCTTGAACACGCGGGAGCTTCCGTCCTGCAGGCCAATCTGCATTTCACCGCCGAGGACGAACACCCACTGGGGCGTTCCCGTGCAGTGAAACTGGCTGCGAAAGCCCACCGGACTGTGGCGCAACTGATAACCGGGAGAGGCGAACACCGCCGACAGCATGGAAGCCGGCGTGCCATCACTCAAAGCCATCGGCTCTTCACGGAATTTCGCGCGCCCGTCGCTGTCGGTGAATAAAACCACTTTGGTAAAAACAGTCATCTCAGGCCCCGAAAGCGATCTGGACCTTCATGGCCTGGCGCTTGTCGCCTGCCAGTTCGAAGGCTTCGTTCGCATGCTCAAAATCGAGCGTGTGGCTGATGACGGGCCCACCGTCGATCAGGCGCTGATTCAGAAAGCGCACGGCAACGGCAAATTCCGTATGGAAGCGGAAGGTACCGCGCAGTTCGAGTTCCTTGCCGACGATCTGGTTCAGCGGCAACAAAATGTCGCCGCCCAAGCCGATGGCGACGATGACACCGCGCGGCGCCACCACATCGAGCCCGGCGCGCAGCGCCTTGTCGCTGCCCGAGGCTTCGAACATCACGTCAAACTGCCCTTTCTCGCGCGCATAAGGCGCAAGGCCATCGGCTTGCGTCGCAAGGTTGATGGTTTCGTCAGCGCCCATTTTTTTGGCGCAGGCCAGGGGCACATCCGCCAGGTCAGCCGCGACAATCTGCGCGGCACCGGCGCGGCGCAAGGCGGCGATCAGCAAAGCCCCTATCGGGCCACAGCCCGTGACGAGCACGCGCTTGCCGAACACCGACCCGGCCCGGGAGATCGCATGCAAGCCCACCGACAAGGGCTCGGCCAGCGCCGCTTCAGACAGTGGCAGCTCATCGGCTACCGCGTGCGCCTGGCTGGCATCAATCACCAGCGTTTCACGAAACGCGCCCTGCACATGGGGAAAACGCATCGCGCTGCCGTAAAAACGCATGTCGCTGCAATGGTTGTGCTGGCCCAATTGGCAGAACCTGCAAAGGCCGCAGGGCCGCGAGGGCGAAATAGCGATACGCTGGCCGACGTGAAATCCGGCCACCTCGCTGCCAACACGCTCGACGACGCCTGAAACCTCGTGCCCCAGCACCATCGGCTCCTTGATGCGCACCGTGCCAAAACCTCCATGCTGGAAATAGTGCAGATCGGAGCCGCAAATGCCGCCGAAAGCGACGCGTACCCGCAACTGCTGCGGACCCAGTGCCTCGGCCGCGAAGCTGTCCAGGCGCAGATCCAGCGGGGCATGACAAACCAGTGCGCGCACGGCGTTCTCCAGAAAGTGTTGATCGGACCGTCAAAGGGTGGCGGTGACGCCGCCATCGACATAGAGGATGTGACCATTGACGAATGCCGAAGCGTCGCTGGCCAGGAACACGGCGGCGCCCGCGAGGTCATCGACATCGCCCCAGCGCCGGCTTGGCGTGCGGCCCAGCAGCCAGGCACTGAACTGCTCATCCTGCACCAGTTTTTCGGTGAGCTCGGTTTTGAAATAACCGGGCCCGAGACCGTTGACATTGATGCCGTAGGGCCCCCAGTCGATGGCCATGCCCTTGGTGAGCATCTTGACAGCACCTTTGCTCGCCATGTAGGGCGCGATGTTGGGACGGCCCAGTTCGCTTTGTACCGAACAGATGTTGATGATCCGGCCACGCCCGCGCGGGATCATTTTCCGCGCGACGGCCTGCCCCACCAGGAACACGCTGTCCACGTTGGTCTGCATGAGCTCGCGCCAGTCGGCCTCGGGAAAATCATGCAAGGGCATGCGTTTTTGCAGGCCGGCGTTGTTGACCAGGACATCGATCGCCCCGTGTTCGCCTTCAATGGCGTCCACCGCGGCCTGCACCTCATTGGCCTGGGTCACGTCAAACACATGCCCCTGCACCTGCAGGCCTTCGCCGCGCAACGCAGCCACCGCCCGTTCCAGCTTGGCAGCGTTCCGGCCATTGAGCACCAGGCGGGCACCGGCCTGGCCAAGCCCGCGCGCGAGCGCCAGGCCGATTCCGCCGGACGATCCGGTAATCAGCGCGAGGCGCCCGTCAAGCCTGAAGGTCGTGGAGGTAATCATCGGAAAGAAGCTTTCAGGAGGTTCGGTTGGTCAGCCGGGCGACAATCGTGTTCACGATCGAATCCGGGGTTTGTGCGACGTCGAGTGTCAGTGCGTTTTCTTCTGGTCCCGGAGGCTCCAGCGTCGCAAACTGGCTGTCCAGCAACGAGGTGGGCATGTAGTGGTCAGCGCGGGCCGCCATGCGGGTCGCCAGCAAATCGTAGTCCCCATGCAGGTGGATGAGCCGCAAATCAGGTGCGCCGCTGCGCAGGATGTCGCGGTACGAGCGCTTGAGCGCAGAGCACGACACCACGATGCCATGCCCCTGGGCGCCGGCGGCCGCCAGCCGCCCAGCCAGGGTTTCCAGCCAGCCCTGGCGGTCAGCATCGGTCAAAGCAACGCCCGCCGCCATGCGCGCCACATTCTGCGCAGGGTGCAAATCGTCACCCTCAAGAAAATCGACACCCAGACGCTGTGCCAGCTGCTGCCCTACAGAGCTCTTGCCGCAGCCACTCACGCCCATCACCACCACCTTGCACGACATCATGCTTGACCTGGTGGTTCACTCCAGCCGATTGCCGCTGCCCTCGTCAAACACATGGGCTTTGGCCGGATTGATCTCGAGCCTGACCATGTCGTCGGGCTGCACGCTGGTGCGGCCGTGCATCACCACGATCACCTTGGCCTCCCCGACCTGCAACAAGAGCTCGGTCTCGGCGCCCGTGGGCTCTACCACGATCACTCGCGCCGCAATTCCCTCACCGGAGGTCGAGAGACGGAGGTCACCAGGCCGTGCACCGTAATGCACACGCTGGCCGTCCGATCCCTGTGCCAGCACACCTACTGGCCAGTGATGGCTCTCGGACTCTACCCAGCATCGACCATCGCTGCGTCGCAAGGTGCCTTGCAGCACATTCATCGCCGGCGAACCGATGAACTGCGCCACAAACAGGTTGCCCGGCCGGTCGAACAGTTCCAGCGGCGTGCCTATCTGCTCGATGATGCCGTCATGCATGACGACGATGCGGTCTGCCATGGTCATGGCCTCGATCTGGTCATGCGTGACATAGACCGTGGTGGTTTTGAGCCGCTGGTGCAAGGCCTTGATTTCAGCGCGCATGGCCACGCGCAGCTTGGCGTCGAGATTGGACAAGGGCTCGTCAAACAGGAATACCTTGGGATCACGCACGATCGCCCGCCCCATGGCCACACGCTGGCGCTGGCCCCCCGACAGTTCACGCGGGTAGCGCCCCAGCAAGGCATCCAGGTTCAGGATGCGCGCCGCGTCGGCCACGCGTTTTTCAATCAGCTGCCCATCGGCCTTGCGCAGCTTCATGCTGAAAGCCATGTTGTCGCCCACGGTCATGTGGGGGTACAGCGCGTAGCTCTGGAACACCATCGCGATGTCTCGGTCCTTGGAATCGAGGTCATTGACCACGCCTCCGTCGATGGCGATCTCACCCCCGCTGATTTCTTCCAGGCCGGCCAGCATGCGCAACAGGGTTGACTTGCCGCAGCCCGACGGACCGACCAGAACCACGAACTCACCGTCGGAGATGTCAAAACTGAGGCCTTGAATGATCTTGATCTTGCCGAAAGACTTTTCAATATTACGAAACGAAACAGATGCCATGATTTTGAATTCCCAGATCAGCTTTTCACGGCACCGGCGGTCAGGCCCGACACCATATAGCGTTTGAAGGTGTAATAGATTGCCGCGGGAGGCAGCGCGTAAATGAGGCCAGTGGTCATCAGCAGCTCCCAGGGCGAGTCGTCGGCCGACAGGAAGCTGCCCAGCGCCACGCCCAGCGTCATGCTGCGGTCGTTCGACAGCAGCAGGAAAGCGTAAAGGTATTCATTCCATGCCAGCAGCAGGGCGTAGGTGCCCACCGCCACCAGCGACGGCACCATCAGCGGCAGGTACACCAGCCGAAAGAGCTGCAAGGGTGAAGCCCCGTCCATTTTGGCGGCTTCATCCAGCTCATACGGCAGCTTGTCAGAGGCCTGCTTGAGCACCCAGATGCAGTAAGGTGCTGCGATCGTGACCATCGCCAGGATCAGCGCCCACTGGCTGCCGAGCAAGCCGTAATTGCCCATGGTTTTGTACATGGGGACGGCCAGGAACGCGGCAGGAATGAAGTAGGTGAACAGCGCCAGGTTCATGACCGTGCGCCCTCCGCGCACCTTCAGGCGGCTGATGGCAAAGGCCGCGGCGGTCGCCACGAACAAGGTGATCGCACCCACTGCAACGGCGATGATCAATGAGTTCCCCATCTGCAACCAAAAATAATTGAGGTAGTGATGTTTTTGCATGAACACCACCTCAAAGTTGTCCAGCGTCGGCGCCTTGGGCCAGAGCCGGCCCGAGGTGGCCGAGTCGCGTGGCGAGATGGCAAACAGAAACAGGTGGTAGATCGGAATCATGGTCCAGATGAGCAGCGGGATGCCAATCAGCAGCAGCTTGGCCTCGGTGGTGATGGCCTTGAGGGTGATGCGCTTTTTCATTTCGACCTCCGACGAGCCGCCTCTGGGATGGCGATGGCCCCCTCGGGGGGCAGCGAACGAATGTGAGCGTGGGGGTTCATTTCGAGAGCCGTTTCATCATGAAGTACACCAGCGGCAGCACCAGGGGCATCGCCACCACGATGGACGCCATGGCCAGGTCAACCTGGTCAAGCCGCAGATAGCGAATGCCCAGCGTGGCCAGCACATGCGTCAAGTCGGCCGGGCCACCGCCTGTGAGCAGGTACACGCTGTTGAAGTCGCCCAGTGTCCAGATCATCGACAGGATGCTGGAAGTGAGGTAGATGGTGCGCATCGACGGCCAGGTGATGAATTTGAATTTTTGCCAGTTGCTGGCGCCGTCCACCGAAGCGGCTTCATACTGCTCGGCAGGAATGGACATGCGGGCTGAGACCAGAATCAGGGTCCAGAACGGCAGCGACTTCCAGATGTGCATGAGTATCGAGAACATCAGCGCCAGGGTGGGGTCGTTGAGCCAGTTGGGACCATCGATGCCGGTGAGCTTGAAGATCACGGTGTTAATCACGCCCCACTCGGGGTTGAGCATGAAGCGCACCGACAGGATGGTGGGAATGGAAGGCACCGCCCAGGGGATGATGAACAGCAGCGAGAGCCATTTGATCCAGGTGCGGGCCTGTACAAAAAACCCGGAAAGCAGCAAGGCAACTGCCATCTTGATGTTGATGCCAACCACCAGAAAAATAATGGTGTTGATGACGGTGCGAAAAAATACCGGATCGTCAAACAATGCGACGTAACTCGCTGGGTGGCGCGCCAGCCATAAGCCATAGCCAACCGGATACAGCACAAAAATCAGGAAGACAAGGAGGTAAGGCACTACCAGTACCAATCCCCAGAATTCCCATGAACTCATGCCTTTCCGGACAGGGCCAGGCACAGCTTGCTGCACAGGGATAGTCATTGTGCTCATAAAGTCCTGCAATACAAAAGATATCTAACCGAAGAAGATGGGTCACCCCAGACGGGCCGGGGTGACTTGTGCGACTCCCTATGGTTTGCCTGGTTCAGCCACCGTCTTGATACGGGCGATCATTTCGTCCACCGCTTTGTCAACGGGTACTTTCTCGTTGATGATGCGGTTCATGGCCTTCGCCCAGACATTCTCGTTATTGAGCACGGTGAACTTGTAGTTCTTGGTGAACTCAAACGGCACGGTGCCGGCCGCATACTGGGCGTGTACGGCCTTGCGGTGCACGTCAGCTTTCCAGAAATCGCTGGCCTGGCCCACCTTGGTCACCGGGAACCAGCGGCCCAGAGAGCCCTCCACATACGGTGTCAAGTTGATCTCGTTCATGAAGAACTGCACGAACTCCTTGGCGCGCGCCTTGTTCTTGGAGTCGGCGAACACCACGCCGGTCTTCACCGCCGTGCGGTACACCATCTTGCTGCCATCGGGCTTGTTCGGAAAGCCTGCCGTCGCAATGTTTTCGTAGTAGGCCTTCTTGCCCTTGGCGCGGTCTTCGGCGCTGAGCGACGTGTTGTTGGCATCATCCAGCCACTTGGCGGCGATCGAGATCGTGGCGTTGTGCGTCATGATGGTGGTGCGGTTGTGAAACGCCACGTTGTTGTCCGGGTCCTTCCAGCTGGTGGAAGACGGCGGCGTGCAGCCCTTGGCGTAGACACTGGTGTAGTCCTTCATGGCGGAGATCAGGCCGGCACGGTTTTTAGGATCGTCCAGCAGCAGCTTGCCGTTGTTGTCCACCATCTTGACGTTGTAGGCGTCGGCAAAAGTCAGGAAAGAATAGAACGAGTCGGATGAGTCCACGCCCAGGGGCTGGCCGATACCGAAGGTGCGGTTGCCGGTGGCTTTGCGGTGCGCAGGCTGCGCCTTGTCGCACCAGAAGGACCAATAGTCAGCCCACTTGGTAGGGATGTCCGACTCCTTCAGACCCGCCTCGGCAAGCATGTCTTTCCAGTACTGGATATGCATGGTCTGCTGCTTCATCGGGAACGCGTAGTAGGCGCGCTTCTTGGCAACATCGTTGTACAGGTAGGTGGTCTCAAGCGTGTTGGGTGTGAAGTTGGCCTTCAAGGGCACCAGCACATCGCTCAGGTCTTCCAGCTTGCCGTCGTAAGCCCACTTGGCGGTGACCTGAAAGTCATACACGTCGGCATAAGCCACATCAGGCGGATTCTTGGAATCCAGCGCCGCCACGGTCTTTGGAATCATGTCCTGAATCGGATATTGCGAGAGCTCAACCTTTGTCTTGGTTTTGGCTTCGAACTTTTTGATCACATCAAACAGCGCTTCGTCTTCAGCTTTGTAAAAGCCCTTGACCCACCAGACGGTGAGCTTTTCCTGCGCGACCGCGTTGCCGGCCGAAATCAGGCCGGTCGCGATCATCGCGGTTGCAAGAATTGTCTTGAGTTTCATTTGACGCTGTCTCCTGTGCTGGGTGGTTATGAAAGGACTGACGGAAAACTCAGGTCACCTTGATCGGCCGCGCGGGCCGGCTCAAGCGGGGCAGGCGGCGACGCGAACCGAGCACCTGCTCGATATCCTTGTGCGCGCCATCAATCAGTATCAGAATGGCTTTTTCAGCCCGCGCAGGATCACGCGCGATCACCGCATCAAGCACGGCCCGATGCAACGGCAGCGACGACTTCGGGCCGTCTTTCTTGGCGGTTGAAATCTCGAAGCTGGTGCGCAGCAGCGCATTCAGCGCCTTGCTCATCTGCACCAGCATCCGGTTTTGCGCGGCGTGCAACAGACCCTGGTGGAAGCGAAGATCGAAAGTCACGTAATCGCCACCCTTTTCGATCGCATGCTTCATGCCCGCATAAGCCGCCTCGATGGCCGCGATGTCGTCGGCCGTGGCCCGTACCGCAGCCAACCTCACGGCCGCAGGCTCAACCACCCGGCGCAGGTCTTGCAAGTCACGTACAAACTCGGGCGTGAAGCCAGCCTTGGCCTGCCAGGTAATCACATCCGGGTCAAACCAGTTCCACTGGTCCTCCGTCAGCACCCGGGTTCCCACCTTGGGACCGGTGACGATCAGGCCCTTGGCGACCAGCGACTTGACGGACTCGCGCACCACCGTACGGCTAACACCCAGTTCCTCACACAGCATCGATTCGGAGGGAATCGACCCACCCACGGCATAACGACCCGAAACGATGGCCTCGCCGAGCAGATCTACCGTGTTGCCATGGACGTTCTTGATCATGATTGGGTGTCGATTTTGATTACTATCATATGATGATTGAAAAACAGATTTGCTAAGGAAAACCCGAAGTCAAGGTACATCCGGGGTGCTCTTGCTACGCGCTGATTGACCGACATTCCGGGACCGGGCTCGGCAGCGGCTGACCGGCGAAATGGGCGTGCAGATTGGCCACCGCCAGATCGGCCATGGCCTGGCGGGTCTGCCGCGTGCCGCTGGCCATGTGCGGCGTCAACACCACGTTGTCCATGCCCCGTAGCGCTGCCGGCACATTGGGCTCGTTCTCGAACACATCCAGGCCGGCGCCAGCGATCACGCCGTTTTGCAGCGCCTCGACCAGCGCAGACTCATCCACCACGGAGCCCCGCGCCACGTTGATCAGATAGCCCTGCGGCCCCAGCGCCTTGAGCACGTCGGCATTGACCAGCTTGCGGGTGCCCGCGCCACCGGGCGTGATCAGCACCAGAAAATCCACTTCAGCGGCCAGCGCTTGCGCACTCGGATAGTAGCGGTAAGACACCTCCGGCTTTTGATGGCGCGTGGTGTACGCAATCGACATGCCAAACGCCCGGGCCCGATCCGCGATCGCCTGCCCTATGCGACCCAGCCCGACGATGCCCAGTCGCGCACCTGACACCTTGCGCGCCAGCGGCATCGGTCCGTTGAGCCACTGGCCTGCACGCACATACTGGTCAGCCTGTGGAATGCGGCGCGCCACCGAAAGCATCAGTCCGATGGCCAGATCGGCGACATCGTCATTCAGCACACCGGGCGTGTGCGTCACCGGCACCCGCCGCTCCATGGCGGCCGCCACGTCGATGCCGTCGTAGCCTACGCCCATGACCGAAATCATTTCCAGCGCCGGCAACTGGTCCATCAAGGCGCGCGGAACCTTGGACTCGCCGCCGCCGGCTATCGCACGGATTCGTGGCGCGGCCTTTGCAAACGCCGCAGCGTCGGTTTCATGAATGCGGTCGTGCACGGTATAGGCCTGCTGCAGCGGCTCCATCAGGAATGGCGGCAGTTTGGCGACCACCAGGACTTCGGGTTTTAACAAGGGATTCTCCTCATATCGACGGACTTGCAGAAGTGCCTGTAATCAAGCATTATTGTCTTACCATAATATGATTGAAAAAATTCCGCAAGCTCGACTTCCCTTCCTTCCTTTTCCTTCAACACCCCAAAGACCATGAGCTCACCACCCAAAAAGAAACCCGAAGAACTTCGCAGCCAGCAATGGTTCGGCCGCCAGGACCGCGACGGCTTTGCCTACCGCAGCTGGGTCAAGGGCAAAGGGGTTCCACACGACCAGTTCGACGGCCGGCCGGTTATCGGCATCTGCAACACCTTCAGCGAGCTGACGCCGTGCAACAGCCATTTCCGCACGCTGGCCGAACAGGTCAAGATCGGCGTCTACGAGGCCGGCGGCTTTCCGCTCGAGTTCCCCGTCATGTCGCTGGGCGAAACCCTGCTGCGACCAACCGCCATGCTGTACCGCAACCTCGCCAGCATGGATGTGGAAGAAAGCATCCGCGGCAACCCGATCGACGGCGTGGTGCTGCTGATGGGCTGCGACAAGACCACCCCTTCGCTCTTGATGGGCGCGTCCAGCGTCGATCTGCCGACCATCGGCGTGTCCGGCGGCCCCATGCTCAACGGCAAGTGGCGCGGCCAGGAACTCGGCTCGGGCACGGGCGTGTGGAGCATGAGCGAGCAGGTGCGCGCCGGCACGCTTAAACTCGCTGACTTTTTCGAGGCCGAAAGCTGCATGCACCGCAGCCACGGCCACTGCATGACCATGGGAACGGCCAGCACCATGGCCAGCATGGTCGAGGCGCTGGGCATAGGCCTGCCGGGCAATGCCGCCTACCCGGCCGTCGATGGCCGCCGCAATGTGCTGGCGCGCAACGCGGGCCGGCGCATCGTCGAGATGGTCCACAGCGACCAGAAAATTTCCAGCATCCTCACGCGCGAGGCCTTCGAGAACGCCATCCGAACCCTGGCCGCGATCGGCGGTTCGACCAATGCGGTGATCCACCTGATCGCGATCGCGGGCCGCCTCGGCGTCCAGCTCAGCATCGATGACTTCGACCGGCTGGCCAGCGAACTGCCTTGTCTCGTGAACCTGCAGCCTTCGGGCCAGCACCTGATGGAGGATTTCTGCTACGCCGGCGGCCTGCCCGTGGTGATGAAGGAAATCCAGCACCTGCTGCACCGGGACATCGTCACCGCCAGCGGCAAGACCGTGGCCGAGAACATTGCCGACGCGCAGAACTACGACCCGCGCGTGATCAAGAGCTTTGCCGAACCCTTCAAGGAGAAGGCCGGCATCGCCATCCTGCGCGGCAACCTCGCGCCGCGCGGCGCCGTCATCAAGCCCAGCGCCGCCACGCCCGAACTCATGGTGCACACCGGCCGCGCCGTGGTGTTCGAGAACAGCGACGACTTCCATGCGCGCATCGACGACGACAACCTGGACGTGGACGAAACCTGCATCCTGGTGCTCAAGAACTGCGGCCCCAAGGGCTACCCCGGCATGGCCGAGGTCGGCAACATGCCGCTGCCGCCCAAGATCCTGCGCAAGGGCATCACCGACATGGTGCGCATCAGCGATGCGCGCATGAGCGGCACGGCCTACGGCACGGTGGTGCTGCACACCGCGCCCGAAGCCGCGGCCGGCGGCCCGCTGGCCGTGGTCCAGAACGGCGACATGATCGAGCTCAACGTGCCCGCGCGCCGGCTGCAACTGCTGATCAGCGACGAGGAACTCGCCAAACGACTGGCGAACTGGAAGGCGCCAGCGCCGCCGCTGGACAGCGGCTACTGGAAGCTCTATGTGGACCATGTGCTGCAGGCCGACGAAGGGGTCGATCTTGATTTTCTGGTAGGCAAACGCGGCTCGTTTGTACCGCGCGACAACCACTGACAGTTTTTCATGACCAAGAAATCAGTGCGCAATGCCCGGCTTCAGTCCCTAAAGCTTTTTCGGGTCTCATCTTCCGGCTGCCCCGCATGGAACGCGGCCGGGATCATGGACATGTCCTGGATCGCCACTCCAAAAACCGGATGAGACATGTACGGCTGACACGTTGGTTGATGCTGATGACAGTCTGATTCTTTCATGCTACAAAGTTTCAGATTCAAAAAAGCAACCTCAAGGAGACCATGGCTGCCGTTCAAATCAGGGGGGTCGAAAAATATTTTGGCGCAACCCATGTCATTCGCGGCGTGAACATCGACATTGAGGACGGCCAGTTCACCGTGCTCGTGGGCCCGTCAGGCTGCGGCAAATCCACCCTGCTGCGCATGATTGCGGGCCTTGAAGAAATAGGCGGTGGAGAAATCCTCATCGGCGGCAAAGTGGTGAACAACATGATGCCCAAGGAGCGGGACATCGCAATGGTGTTCCAGAACTACGCGCTCTACCCGCACATGACCGTGCGCAACAACCTGGCCTTCAGCCTGATGCTGGCCAAGCAGTCCAAGGCCATGGCCGATGAGCGGGTCATGAAGGCCGCCGACATCCTGGGCCTGGTCGATCTGCTCGATCGCTTCCCGCGCCAGCTGTCCGGTGGACAGCGCCAGCGCGTGGCCATGGGACGCGCCATCGTGCGAGACCCCCAGGTGTTCCTGTTCGACGAACCCTTGTCCAACCTTGACGCCCAGTTGCGGGTGCAGATGCGCACCGAAATCAAGGAACTGCACCAGCGCCTCGAAACAACCTCTATCTATGTGACGCACGACCAGATCGAGGCCATGACCATGGCCGACAAGATTGTCGTGATGCGCGATGGCATCGTCGAACAGACCGGCTCGCCGCTGGAGTTGTACGACCGTCCGGTCAACCGGTTTGTGGCAGGTTTCATCGGCTCGCCGGCCATGAATTTCCTGCCTGGTGTGCTCAAGCGCAGCGCCGGCGCCGCCACCGTGGAGTTCCGTGACGGCCTGTCGCTGCCGGCGCCGATCCATGCGGGCGGCCAGGACGGCCAAAAAGTAATTTACGGCACACGGCCCGAACACATCGATCTGGCCGATGCGGGTGACGGCGTTGCGACCGTAGTGCTGGTGGTCGAGCCCACGGGAGCCGACACCCAGATCTTCACCAAGATCGCCGGCGTCGAGGTCACCAGCGTGTTTCGTGAGCGCCATGCGTTCAAGCCCGGTGAAACCATCCGCCTGCGACCCGACCCCGCCCGCGCCCATTTGTTTGATGCTGCCAGCGGAATGCGCTTGGCAGGCTGAGTGCTTGACTGCGCCAAGCGGCGCCCGGTTTTTGTTGCTTGACCCAAACTGAAGGAGACATCCATGTCCGGTTTCAATCGTCGCAAATTCCTCAAGAAAACATCGGCAGCCGCCGGTGCCGCCGCGGTCGCGCCCATGCTCTGGCCCACAGCGGCCCAGGCCCAGTGGAGCAACCAGCCCGAAAAAGGCGCCAAGTTGCGGGTGCTGCGCTGGAGCCAGTTCGTGCAGGGCGACATCGACGCCTACATGGCCAACGTCAAGAAGTTCATCGACAAGACCGGGATTGAGGTACGCGTCGACAGGGAAGGCTGGGAAGACGTGCGCCCGAAAGCCGCGGTCGCCGCCAACACCGGCGCCGGCCCCGACATCATCCTGTCGACCAACGACGACGCCAACCTGTACCCCGAGAAGTTGCTCGATGTGACCGACCTATGCGAATACCTCGGCAAGAAATACGGCGGCTGGTATCCGGTGTGTAACGCCTTCCTGCGCCCCGACGGCAAGAAGTGGATAGGTGTTCCGCTCGGCGCAGCCGGCTCGATGATGGTCTACCGCGAGAGCATGTTGAAGGCGGCGGGCTTCGACAGCTTTCCGAAAGATACCGACGGCTTCCTGAAGATGATGAAGGCGCTGAAGGAAAAGGGCACGCCCGGCGGCATGGCGCTGGGCAACGCAACTGGCGACGGCCTGTGGTGCAACTGGCTGATATGGGCCTTCGGCGGCAAGCTCGTCGACACCAACAACAAGGTCGTCATTGACAGCCCCGAGACGATCAAGGCGCTCGAGTACGGCAAGGAGCTGTACGCCAACTTCATCCCCGGCACCTTGTCGTGGCTCGATCCGAACAACAACAAGGCCTTCCTGGACGGACAGATCAGCGTCACCAACAACGGCATTTCGATCTACTACGCGGCGAAGAATTCGCCCGACCCGAAGTTGAAGGAGATCGCGCTCGACATCCAGCACGCGACGTACCCGATCGGCCCGGTCGGCGTGCCGACCGAGTCGCAGCTGTTCTTCAACCAGATGATCATGAAGTACACCAAGTATCCGAAGGCGGCCAAAGAGTTCCTGCGCTTCATGATGGAGCAGGAACAGTACGACCCCTGGCAAACGGGCTGCGGGGGCTATGTCGCGCCGCCGCTGGCGGCCTACGCGAAGGGCGCCGTCTGGACCTCGGACCCGAAGAACACGCCGTACCGCGATGCGGTCAAGAACATGCGGCCGGCCGGCTACGCCGGCAAGCTCGGCTATGCATCGGCGGGCGCGGCGGCCGACTTCATCGTTGTCAACATGGTGGCCGAAGCGGCGAGCGGCGCGAAGACGCCGAAGGAAGCGGCGGAGCGGGCGCAAAAGCGCGCCGAGCGCTATTACAAGGTCTGATGGTGCGTGCCTGTTGACGCCCCTTCCACCGAGGACCCGACAACCCAGGCTGGCTGGGCGGCCAGTCCGGGTTGCAAGATAACTTGCCTTTCCCTTCACGGCAGGACTGACTGAACTTCACCATGCTGCAAAAACTGCAAAACAACCGCAACGCCCTGGGCTTGATTTTCATGCTCCCGGCTGCGGTATTGCTGGTGCTGTTCCTGACGTATCCGCTCGGACTGGGCATCTGGCTGGGCTTCACCGATGCCAAGGTCGGACGTCCCGGTGGCTGGATCGGTCTCGAGAACTACAAGTTTCTGCTGGGCGACAGTGTCACCCAACTTGCCTTGTTCAACACGCTGTTCTATACGACGGTCGCGTCGGTGCTGAAGTTCTTTCTGGGACTCTGGCTCGCGATCCTGCTGAACCGCAACATCCGTTTCAAGACCTTCTTCCGTGCCGTCATCCTGCTGCCATACATCGTGCCGACGGCGCTGTCGGCGATCGCCTTCTGGTGGATCTACGACTCGCAGTTTTCGATCATCAGCTGGGCGCTGGTCAAGACGGGGCTGATCGACCACTACATCGACTTCCTCGGCACGCCGTGGAACGCGCGCTTCGCCGTCATCGCTGCCAACGTCTGGCGCGGCGTGCCCTTCGTCGCGATCACGCTGCTGGCGGGCCTGCAGACGATTTCACCCTCGTACTACGAAGCGTCGGCGATCGACGGTGCCACACCATGGCAGCAGTTCTACCATGTCACGCTGCCGCTTTTGACGCCGATCATCGCGGTGGTGATGACCTTCTCGGTGCTGTTCACCTTCACCGACTTCCAGCTGATCTACGTGATCACCCGCGGTGGCCCGCTGAATGCGACGCATCTGATGGCGACCCTCGCATTCCAGCGCGCGATCAATGGCGGTGCGCTCGGCGAAGGCGCGGCGATCGCGATCGCGATGGTGCCGTTCCTGCTCGCTTGCATCATGTTCAGCTTCTTCGGTTTGCAACGCCGGGCCTGGCAACAGGGAGGGGCCGATAAATGAGCAGCACCACCGATGCCGACTCCGGCGGCATGAGCTTTCTGGAATCGGTACCGCGCCGCGCGGTCACGGTGTATCTGCCGCTGCTCGTGTTCCTGTTCGTGCTGCTGTTCCCGTTCTACTGGATGGCCATCACGTCGGTGAAGCCAGACGCCGAACTGCTCTCGCGCGAAGGCAACCCCTTCTGGGTGATTGGACCGACCCTGACGCACTTCCACAAGCTGCTGTTCGAAACCTCATACCCCGCGTGGATGTGGAACACGGTACTGGTATCGGTCGTGTCGACCGCCTTCTCGCTCGCGGCGGCGGTGCTCGGCGCCTATGCGATCGAGCGCTTGCGCTTTCGCGGCTCCAAGCACGTCGGGCTGGGGATCTTCCTCGCCTACCTGGTGCCGCCGACCATTCTGTTCATCCCGCTGGCCAACGTGGTGTTCAAACTCGGTCTGTTCGACACGCGCTTGGCGCTGATCCTGACCTACCCGACCTTCCTGATTCCGTTTTGCACCTGGCTGCTGATGGGCTACTTCCGTTCGATTCCGTTCGAGCTCGAGGAGTGCGCGCTGATCGACGGCGCCAGCCGCTGGCAGATTCTGGTCAAGATCGTGCTGCCGCTGGCGGTGCCGGGGCTGATCTCGGCCGGCATCTTCGCGTTCACGCTGTCGTGGAACGAGTTCATCTACGCGCTGACCTTCATTTCGTCGTCGGAGATCAAGACGCTGCCGGTCGGCGTTGTGACCGAGCTGGTGCAGGGCGACGTCTACCAATGGGGTCCGCTGATGGCGGGTGCCTTGCTGGGCTCCTTGCCCGTAGCCATCGTCTATTCCTTCTTCGTCGAATACTATGTCTCCGGCATGACGGGTGCGATCAAGGAATAAGACCGTGAAGCTTCAAGGGCTACTGGAAGCTCTACATCAACCATGTGCTGCAGGCCAATGAGGGTGTTGACCTGGATTTTCTGGTGGGCAAACGCGGCTCATTCGTGCCGCGCGACAACCACCAAGCCGATGGCATCGCCCGGGTACGGTGCGGGTACCAGCCTTGGCCGCACCGGCGGGTACCATTGGGATCTAAAAACGCACTGGCCTGCCCTGGCAAGCCTCGCGTTTTTTCTTCGCGTCCCGGCCAGGAGCAACTGACTCCGGGACGCGCAAGCCGCTGTGTTTTCAGGAAGTTCAATGCCACCCACGAAATTTGAGAAGGCCGCGCCCGGCGCGGCCATGATGGCGTTCAGGCAGACCCGCGAAGGCCTGCTCAACGCCCCGCATGACCCAGGACAAGGAGTTTGCGCATGCGCCGCCTGGTAGCCGTCGACTGGGGCACCTCATCGCTGCGCGGCGCCTTGATCGAATCTGATGGGCAGGTGCTTGAAGAGCGCTCCTTTGCACGCGGCATCCTGAGCGTGCCAGCAGGCGAATTCCCCAGCGTTTTTGAAAGCTGCTTCGGCGCCTGGATGGCCCCCGGCACCCTGTGCCTGATTTCGGGCATGGCCGGCAGCCAGCAAGGCTGGCGCGAAGCCCCCTACTGCGCCTGCCCGGCGGGTTTTGGCGACATTGCCGCGCAGCTTGAATGGGTGGAGCCTGGCCGCATCGCCATCGTGCCGGGCTTGAGCGTAGACAGCGGCGGCGTGCCTGACGTGATGCGCGGCGAAGAAACCCAGGTGTTCGGCGCCCTGCAGCTGCTGGGCCTGGACAACACCCGGCTGGTGCTGCCCGGCACACACAGCAAATGGGTCACCGTCATCGATCGCCGGGTCACGGATTTTTCGACCTGGATGACCGGCGAGCTCTATGCCCTGCTGCGCCAGCATTCCATTCTGGCCCGCACGCTTCCGGCAGGCGACCCGGCGCCGGATGCCAGCGCTTTTGACCAGGGTGTGGGCCATGCCCTGCGCGGCCCTGGCCTGCTGAACACGGCGTTCAGCACACGAACCCTGTCATTGTTCAAGCGCCTGCCAACCGACGCCCTGCCCAGCTACCTGTCCGGACTGCTCATTGGCGAGGAACTGAAAGCCCAGACCCTGCAGCGCGGCGAGTCCGTGGTGGTCATGGGCGCCGAAGCCCTGACGGCCCGCTACGAGCAGGCCCTGGCGCAACTGGGCGTATCGGTTCAGCGCGTCGGCGCCGGCGCCACCTGGCGCGGCTTGCGCGCCATTGCCGACACCCTGACCATCGCCTGAGTACACACACACCCAAACCTCAACTGGACGCCGCCCCATGAACGCACACCAAAAACTCGCCCACGCCCTGCAGACCATCCCGCTCGTCGCCATCCTGCGCGGGCTGACGCCTGCCGAGGCGCTGCCGGTCGGCCAGGCGCTGGTGTCCACCGGCTGGACACTGATTGAAATCCCGCTGAATTCGCCGCAGCCGCTGGACAGCATTGCCGCCATGGCGGCCGCCTGTCCCCAGGCCCTGATAGGCGCCGGCACCGTGCTGACACCTGAAGACGTCCGCAATGTGCAGGCCGCGGGCGGCCGGCTGATCGTTTCACCCAACTTCAACCCGGCGGTCGTGCGTGAAGCGGCACGCCTGGGCCTGGTCTGCCTGCCCGGCGTGATGACCGCCAGCGAAGCCTTTGGCGCGCTCGAAGCCGGCGCCACCGGCCTGAAGATTTTCCCCGCGGAAATGATCACCCCCGCCGTGGTGAAGGCGCTGCGCGCCGTGCTGCCCGCCGACGCCGTGGTGCTGCCGGTGGGCGGCATCACCCCGGACAACATGCGCCCCTACTTCGCGGCCGGCGCCAATGGCTTCGGCATCGGATCGGCCCTGTACAAGCCCGGCACCCCGGCCGCCGAAGTGGCCGAAAACGCTATGAAGTTCATAGCATCCTGCACCGGCACCATCAGGGCATGAGCAGCATTTCGCCCAAAAATCCTGCCGCCATCTGGTTCGGGCTGGCGGATCGCGTCTGCATCGTCACCGGCGGCGCCCAGGGCATTGGCGAGGCCTGCATCCGCCGCTTTGCGCGTGAAAACGCCAAGGTAGTCATTGCCGATATCGACGACGCCCGCGGCTCGGCTCTGGCCAATGAGCTCGGCGGCCTTTACGTGCATTGCGATGTGGGCGACAAGGCCCAGGTCGATGCGCTGGTCGCCCAGACCCTGGCGGTGCATGGCCGCATCGACGTGCTGGTGAATAACGCCGGTATTTTCAGGGCGGCCGATTTTCTGGAAGTGACCGAGGCCGACTTCGACGCCGTCCTGCGCATCAACCTCAAGGGCGCCTTTTTGGTGGTCCAGGCCGTGGCGCGCGAAATGGCCAGGGCCGAAGCAAGACAGGGCATAGGCGGGTCCGCCTCGCGGGGCAGCATCATCAACATGAGCTCGGTCAACGCCGTGCTGACCATTCCCACGATCTCCAGCTACAACGTCAGCAAGGGCGGCATCAACCAGCTCACGCGGGTGATGGCACTGGCGCTGGCCGACAAGGGCGTGCGCGTCAACGCCGTGGCGCCCGGCACCATTGCCACCGAGCTGGCCGCCAGGGCCGTGCTGACCAGCGAAGAAGCCAAGGCCAGCATCATGAGCCGCACGCCCATGAAGCGCCTGGGCGAGCCTTCCGAGATCGCCGACACCGTGGCCTACCTGGCCAGCGATGCGGCCAGCTACATCACCGGCGAGATCGTGGTGGTCGATGGCGGGCGGATGACGCTGAACTACACCGTGCCGGTGTAGAACACGCCCCGCCGAGAAGGATCAGGGTCCGTCAAGACCGGCTTTCGCCCCCCAGAGCGGGCCCTACCCTGAACCCCTTAACGGCCAATCAGGGCGCAATAGGCCTGGCGGGTATCGGGCGCGACCGCGTCAACCAGCTGTTCATACGATGTTTTCTGACGGCCCAGCATGCGCGCAGAGGCGACCGTTTTGGACTTGCAAAACCAGTGGCAGGTGTGCTGCAGCAAAAATAGCTCGGCAGACAAGGTGAAGGCCTTGCTCTTCGGCGTTCTGTTGAGGCTGTTCTTTGCTGCGTTGGTGATGCCTTGCGCGTGAATGGCCAAAGCCTTGCGCAGGTCAAACGTGGCCTTGGGGAAAAGCTTGTCGGCATAGGGAATCGCCAAGGCCAGTTTGCTCACGCGCGCGTCAGCCTCTTCAACCCGGGAAAACTCAGCGACAAAACTATTGAGTTGATCACACAACGCCGTCTCGGTGGTCTCCAGCAGACGCCAGATCTGTTCACGACGCGCGGGATCGCCTTCCCCAAGCGCCCGCAGATAGCCCTCGGTCAGGCTTTCCATCAGTTTTTCAATCTGGTATTTCCTGAGATAGCTGCCCAGCAGGGCGATGCGCCTGCTCTGGTATTTCGACTTGAGCATGTGGGCGCCAATGGCGACAAGAACCACCAGAACAAAGATATCCATGACTGCGTTTTCTCGGGGAGGTGTGAGCAGCTCTAGAGTGTAGTCACCGCAAGCCCCTGAACCGCTTGACAACAGAGGCCTTGACTGCCCGCGCAATGAGAGGAGGCAGTGGCCGGGTGGTTCTGGGCGATAGCTGCCGCTGATCACGGCTATTGCCTAAAAGCCTAAAATTCCGCATGCCTTCCAAGACCACCCCCAGCGCCAAAGCCAGCGCGGCCCCGGCCGCCGACGGACTTTTCACCGACGATGCGCCAACCACCCGCTGCGCCTGGTGCCAGGCCACGCCGCTGTACCGTCATTACCACGACACCGAGTGGGGATTCCCGGTGGCGGATGAGCGCAGGCTGTTCGAAAAAATTTGCCTGGAAGGCTTTCAGGCGGGCCTGAGCTGGCTGACCATTCTGAACAAGCGCGAGGCCTTTCGCAGCGCTTTCGCCAACTTCGACGCCGAACAGGTGGCCCGCTTTGACACGCACGACGTCAAGCGCCTCGTCGGCGACGCAGGCATTGTGCGGCACGCCGGCAAGATTGCCTCGACCATCAACAACGCCCAGCGCGTGATCGAACTGCGCCGTGAATTTGGCTCGCTGGGCGCCTTCGTCTGGCGGCTCGAGCCCGATGCCGCCAGCCGGCCCGCGCGCATCACGCCGGATGCCCTCAAGGCCATGACAGGCTCACCGGCCTCCGTGGCGCTGTCCAAGGACCTGAAAAAACGCGGCTGGACCTTTGTCGGACCGACCACCATGTATGCCTTCATGCAGGCCATGGGCCTGGTCAATGACCACCTGGAGGGCTGCGCCAGCCGCCAGGCCGCGCTGGCGGCGCGCAAGGCCTTCAAGCCGCCCCGCTTATAACCAGCGGGCCTTCCTGAAGCGCCAGTAGAGCAAGATGCTGGTAAAGACAATCAGGCCCAGGGCCATCACATAGCCGTAACGCCACTTGAGTTCCGGCATGCCTTCAAAGTTCATGCCCCAGATGCCCGCAAACGCGGTGCAAACCGCAAAAATACTGGCCCAGGCCGCCAGGCGCTTGGTCACTTCACCCTCTTCAATGGTCACCATCGCCAGGTTGACCTGGATGGCCGTGCCTATGGTGTCGCGCATGTTGTCGATAAGGGCATTGATGCGCGACAGGTGGTCGACCACATCGCGGAAATAGTCCTGCACGCCGACACAGATATGCGGCACCCGGCCACCGTGCAGCTTGCCCGCCCCTTCCAGCAAGGGAGCCACTGCGTGCTTCAAAATCGTCACGCGGCCCTTGAGGTCGTACAGCCGCTCAATGTTGGAGCGGGCCCTGCCTTTGGTGAAAATCTCCCGTTCAATGGTTTCCAGCTCGGTTTCCAATTCGTCGAGTATGGGAAAGTAGCGGTCCACCACCGCATCCATCAGCGCGTAGAGCACAAAGCCCGAGCCGTGCCGCAGCAGTTCGGGCTCCCGCTCGCAGCGCTCGCGCACGCCCAGAAACCCTTTCTGGCTGCGGTTGCGGACCGACAGCACGTAGTTGCTGCCGGTAAATACATCGACCTCGCCAATGGTGAGCTCCCCGGGATGGTCCGGCACGGGCTCGACAAGGTGCAGCACGGAAAACAGCGAGGCGCCGTACTCCTCGATTTTTGGCCGCTGGTGGCCGTGCCGTGCATCCTCGACGGCCAGCTCATGCAGGCCGAACTCGTGCTGCATCTCCTCGAGCTCTGCCGGCGTAGCGTCCCGCAGCGCCACCCAGACGAAAGCCTCCGGCCGGGAAATATAGCTGCTGATCTGGCCCACTGGAATATCGGCCAGCTTGGTGCCGTTCTGGTAGACCACGCAATTGATGAGCATCTGATGTCTCCCGCAAGTTGGCTGCCTGCGTGAATTCTGGCACAGCGGCGTTCCGGCGCAATGGCAGAAACGCCGCCCCGGAATCGGAAAGCGCAGCCCTGGACCGCGCTGGCGGCAAGGGCGGCTTTCACGCCACCGCTTCAGAGCCTGCGCGGCACCACCAGCTTGTAGACCGATTGCTGCAGCACATCGCCATGCTGGTTGCGGGTTTCGCTGCGCACCACCACCATGCCGCGGTCGGGCCGCGAACGTGAGGGCGTGACGCTGACCACTTCAGTCTCGACATGCAGCACATCGCCGGGCCGCGTGGGTTTGGGCCAGCTGATCTCGCCGCCGGCGCCTATGATCCCGCCCGCAAGCGGCAGGCCGCCGCCCACCAGCAGGCGCATCGTGATGGCCGCTGTGTGCCAGCCGCTGGCAGCCAGGCCGCCAAACAGCGTGGCCTTGGCCGCTTCAGGGTCCAGGTGAAAGGGCTGGGGATCGAACTGTGCAGCAAAGGACTTGATTTGCGCCTCGTCAAGCGCATGCTCCGCGCTGGTGAAGCGGTCACCCACCTGGAGGTCGTCCAGGTAACGTGCAGATGCCGCGCTGACGTCAGATAGGCTGCTGTTCATGATCGCTTTCCTTGCGGGTTAAGACACATTAAGTCAACGGCTTTTGGACAACTGAATCAACCGGGCTGGATACGGCGCAGCAGCGTGGCCGTGCGGCAGGGCCATCCGACACGGCCGAACCATGCGCCACCGGCGATGGCGGCGGCGATCACCACGCCGTAGACCACCAGCCCCGCACCCTGCGCCACAAACACCTGCATCAAACCACCACCCCAGCGGATCGCGAGCCAACCACCGATGGCAGCCACCGCCAGCCGCGCGATGTTGCCGGCGACAGGCCACAGCAATCGCCCTGCCCCTTGCGAAGCAAAATACAGCACCAGCGCAACCCCGAAAAACCCATAGAGCGGGCCGACCGCGCGCAGATAGAGGGTTCCAGCCTCCAGCATGGCGGGGTCCGTGCCGAACAGCGAAAGCCATGCGCGCGGAAAGGCCGCAGCCGCAAGCCCGATCGCCTCGGTCAGCGTGAAAGCCATGGCCGCGCCTATCCAGGTCGCGCGGAGTGCGCGCTCATGCTGGCCCGCGCCCATGCAGGTGCCGACCATCGCCACCAGAGGCGCGCCCAATCCGAACACCAGCGGCACCAGCAGGTATTCAAGCCGCGCGGCCGTGCCGTAACCCGCAATGGCTGCAGGCCCGAAGCCGCCGGCAAGCGAGGTCGCCACCCCGATGGACAGGTTGGTCGCCAGCGTGGAAATGGCGCCAATCAGGCCAATGCGCAGGATGTCGCGAAACAGCAGCCAGCGCAGTTTCACGTTCGCCAGCGAGGGTTTGAGCAAGCTGCGGTCCGACCACAGGTAGGCCGCGAGCGCCAGTGTGCCGACCAGGTAGTACAGCAACAACGCGAGGGCGCCACCGGCGATGCCGAGCGCCGGCACAGGGCCCCAGCCGAAGATCAGCAGCGGCGACAGCGGCACCAGCGCGATCACGCCCACCACGGTCACATTGGCCGGCACCGTCATGTTGCCGGTACCGCGAATCACCGCCGCGAGCGAATTGAACAGCCACACCAGCATCGCCCCCGCAAACACCCAGTGCGAGTAGGTGACGGCCGCTTGCAGCGAAGCGCCGCTGCCGCCCATTTGCGCATACAGCCAGCGGCCGCCAAGCAGCAGCGCCAGCGAAAACGCCAGGCCAAAGCCCAGCGCAATCACGATGGCGTGCAGCACCAGCGCATCGGCGTCATCGCGCCGCCCAGCCCCCAGTGCGCGCGCGATCGATGAGGCGATGCCGCCGCCCATCGCGCCGGCCGAGGTCATTTGCATCAACATCACAATCGGGAACACCAGCGCCATGCCGGCCAGCGCATCGGTGCCAAGCTTGCCGACGAAGTAGGTTTCGATCAGGCCGGCGGCGGCCTGCGCGACCATCACCAGGACATTGGGCGCGGCCAGGCGCAGCAGGGTAGCCCCTATGGGCGCCTCCAACAGCAGGCGCGTGCGCGGGTCTATGGTGTTCACGGCGCGCTGCCCGCCGGTTTAAGAACGGCAAAGGGCGCGGGCTGGGGCCGGCGTATCAGCATCACAATCGCTGACGCGAGCAGGCAAGCAGCGCCCGCTGCATAAAGCGCAGGCGTGTAGGTCAACAGCAGCGTGCGCGTCAGGCCCGCGCCGTAGGCGGCGGTGGCTGCGCCGATTTGATGGGCCGCAAAAATCCAGCCAAACACCAGGCCTACTCGCTCCTTGCCAAAGGTGGCGCCGGCCAGCTTGACGGTGGGCGGCACCGTGGCAATCCAGTCCAGGCCGTAAAACATCGCAAAAAACGACAGTCCGTATAGCGAGAAAGTCGAATGTGGCAGCCAGAACAGCGACAGGCCGCGCAGGCCGTAGTACCAGAACAGCAGCTTGCGGTTGTCATAACGGTCCGACAGCCAGCCCGACATGATGGTGCCGGCAAAGTCGAACGCGCCCATCATGGCCAGCACCGAGGCGGCCGGTATGGCCGTCATGCCGTAGTCGCCGCACAGCGAGATGAAATGCGTCTGCACCAGGCCGTTGGTGCTCAGGCCGCAAATAAAGAAAGTGGCAAACAAAATCCAGAAGGTCTTGTTGCCCAAGGCTTCGCGCAGCGCCATAAACGGCGTGCGGAAATTCATGGCCGGCTGCACTGCCGGCACGGCGCCGGGCACAAAAACCTCACCCAACGGAGCCAAGCCCAGGTCGGACGGCCGGTTGCTGATCAGGCACAGCGCCAGCACGGCAATCAGCACGCAGCCGATAAAAAGAGGAATCACCGCATAACGCCAGCCAGCATGCTCTATCAGCCAGGCAGCAACCGGCAAAAACGCCAGCTGCCCGGTGGCGGAACTGGCCGTGAGCACGCCGATGACCAGCCCGCGCCGCGCGGTGAACCAGCGGTTGGCCACCACCGCGCCCAGCACCAGCGCGGTCATGCCGGTGCCCACACCCAGCATCACGCCCCACAAGATAAACAGATGCCACAACTGCGTGGCCTGCGTGGCCAGCGCCATGCCTGTGCCGACCAAGGCCAGACCGGTGCACATCACGCGGCGCAGGCCGTAGCGCTCCATCAGCACGGCGGCAAACGGGCCCATCAGGCCAAACAGCGCAAAACGCAACGCCAGCGCGGAAGAAATCTGCTCATTGCTCCAGCCAAACTCCTTGCTTAGCGGCTGCAAGATCGCGCCCGGCAGGCCCAACGCCGCAGACATGGTCAGCATGGTCAAAAACGTGACCGCGGCAATCACCCAGCCGTAATAAATGCCACGCTTTTGCAGCCAGGTGGAGATATGTTGCGCAAACATAGAAGCCCTCGTGAAATTGGAAATACCTTGAACTACTTTTTGAAAAAACTGCACTGCGCTAGTCGTCAAGGCCGGCAAGTTCGTCCCCGGCCAGCAGCTCCAGCGACTCATTGATCAGGCGATGCAGCGCCAGCACGCGCCCGTCGCCCAGCAGCTGGTTCAGGCTTTCCTGGGCTACCTTCCAGCGCTGGCGGGCTTCCTCGCGTTTGGCACGCCCTGCCGGCGTGATGGCCACCATGCGGCTGCGCGCATCGGTGCCGGCAGCCAGTTCCAGCCAGCCGGCGTCCACCAGCGGCTTGAGGTTGCGTGTCAGGGTGGAGGCGCTGACCTTCATGCCCTGCGCCAGTTCGCCAGGGCGCAAGGGGCCCAGTTTGAGGACATAGCTCAGCAATGAATACTGCGTGGTCTTGAGCCCGGCTTTCGCCATTTCAACGTCATAGTGATGCGCCACGCGGCGCATCAGCTGCCGTAACCTGAAGTTGGTGCAGCCCTGGGTTTTCAGTTCAGCTTTCAGGTCGGCCTCATGCTGGGACTGGCTGGAACGGGATTTATCGCGCATAATTTGATTGTAACTACAACTGTTGTATATGCAAATCAAATGAACAACATGACCCCACAGGAAACATTGACTCAATGGCTGGAACAAAGCGCGGCCGTGCGCGCCCGCATGTTGCAAGGCGGCGGCAAACCCGGCCTGGCCCGTCCCGAGCAGGTGACGGGCAAGAGCGGCATGGAAATCATGCAGGCCATGCTGGCCGGCGAACTGCCCTACCCCCACATCGCCGAAACGCTGGACTTCGCGCTGATAGCGGTCGAGCCTGGCAAAGCCATCTTTCAGGGCACGCCGCAACTGAAACACTACAACCCGCTGGGCACGGTGCACGGTGGCTGGTACGCCACCTTGCTGGATTCAGCCGTGGGCTGCGCCGTGCACACCATGTTGCCGGCAGGCAGGGCCTATACGACGGCCGAGTTGAGCATCAACATCGTGCGGGCCGCCTCGCGCCAGACCGGGCCGCTGCGCGCCATCGGCACGGTCATCCACTGCGGCCGGCAGCTGGCCACGGCCGAGGGCCGCATCGTCGGGCCGGACGGCAAGCTGTATGCGCATGCCACCACGACTTGCCTGGTGTTTGAGGTGCCAACACGGGGGTAGCTTGGCGAAGCGTTGCTGAGCAAGCTACATGGCGGCGGCTATCGACCCCACTCAGGCGGTCAATGCGGGTTGCTTGAGTGACCGCAATGCCGCGAGGCGGTGTGAAAACGCAAGAGCGTCAACGTCGCGCGAAGAATCGACCTCTCAGAATGGCTCATTCCATTTCTAAATCATTCGTGAACGCGAAGGCGAAGCGCAGACAGTACAGACGTACGGCAAGCGAAGCCGACAAAGTGCACGGATGATTTAAAAATGGAATCAGGTTGTATTTTTCGGACTTGCCAAGGGGTCGAGGATCATCAAAAACGTTGACGAGCGGAGTTTTCCAAGCGGTTGCAGGGATGGCAATTGGTTTGAACAAAAGAAAAGACCCAAAAGGGTCTTTTCTGCGAAGCAACATTGTCGCTAAAGAATATTATTTCTTGGCAGCAGGCTTTCCCGCTTTCTTTGGCGCTGCAGCTTTAGGAGCAACCTTTGCCTTTGGGCCTACAGGCGCAGAAGCCACCGGAACAACTTTCAATGCAGTACGTTGATCACGCAGGGCCTTGATTTCTGTATTGATTTTGTCCTTGCGTTCGGTCAGCTTCGCGATGCTTGCGCTAAGTTTTGCAACGGCCTTGGCTGTCTTCGAAACAGGAGCCTTTTTTACAGCTGCTTTGGCAACGGGTTTCACTACTTTCGCAGGAGCCGTTACTTTCTTTGGGGTTGCTTTAGCCTTTGGAGCCGTTTTTTTCGCAGTTGCCATTTTTAAATTTCCTTTTTTATTTACCTGGTTGAGATATTTCACCAGTACCGTATTGTCGCCAATATTTTCGTTCGTTATCCACGCCGGCATTCAATCGTCAGGAAAGTGCTCGGAAAATTGCTGTCATTGAGCAATTGACGAGCCGGTCGCACCATACCCGACCGCCATCAATGTCGCTTGCGTGCCCTTTGCGGTCACTGGTGATTGGGATTCGAACGACGGGATAGCATATCGGCCAGAAGCAGCCGTTGCCTCAACCCTTGCTTCGCGACGCTGGTTACCGGTCAGCCTGATAAGTCTTGGTGAACGACCGATAGCCACATCGGTGCGACAGCTTGGCGCCATCGAACCGCGAACGGCTCAACAAGCGCTACGGGCACCCCCGCCGCGCGCCGGAGGCGGTCAACGCATCGCGCCGCAGCAAGCGCCACCTCCGAGCCCCTTCGATTGCACCGATCAGGACTCTCGTGAACCACTGCCCCCTTGGGTGTATCGAAGAGCTATACTGAACTAGCCGCCCCTGCGGGCGCCAAGGTCAACTCCTGAGAAAGGAGGGGGTCGTTGCGCGCCGACACGCCATCGGATGGGACGCAGAAGGAGACAATCATGCTGAAAACATTCACCATGAGATTCCTGCCGATCGCAGGCGCCTGCGCCCTGCTGCTGTTGACAGCAGCGAATGGCGCCGACAAGGTCGAAGGCGATTCCATCGTTCTCGGCGCGGCGGTGTCGCTCACCGGAAAGTACTCCGTCAACGGCAAGAACACGAAGGACGGCTACGACCTTGCGGTCAAGCGCGCCAACGAAAAGGGCGGCGTCAAGGTTGGCGGCAAGAGCTACAAATTCAAGGTCGTCTACTACGACGATGAATCCACGCCGGCGCGCGGGGCGCAGCTCGCGGAACGCCTGATTGCCCAGGACGGCGTGAAGTTTGTGCTCGGCGCCTACAGTTCGGGATTGACCATGGCGATCGCGCCGGTGACCGAGAAATACAAGGTTCCCCATGTTGAAGGCAACGGTGCGGCTCGCGAATTGTTCACCCAAGGGTATCGCTACCTCTTTGCCGTCCTGTCTACCTCGGACTACTACTTGCGCGATGCCGTGAATCTGGCCGCCGAAGTCGCCAGGCAGAATGGTCGCGACCCGAAGACGCTCAAGGTCGCGATGGCGTTTGAAAACGATCCGTTCAGCCTGGACGTACGCGACGGCGTCGTGGAGGATGCCGCGCGTCACGGCATGAAGGTCGTCATTGACGACAAGCTGCCGCCCGAGCTGAACGACATGGCGGCGACGCTCACCAAGGTCAGGGCCGTCAAACCCGATCTGCTCATCGTGTCGGGGCACGAGAAGGGCGCAACCCTCGTGGTGCGACAGACGGCGGAGATGAAGGTGAACGTCCCGATGATCGCCACGACGCACTGCGACTCGGCCCAGCTGGCGGAAACGCTGGGCAAGATCGCCGAGACGGTTTTGTGCGCTTCGCAGTGGGATCGCAGCTTGAACTACCAGGACAGGTGGTTCGGTACCGCCGAGCAGTATGCGCAGCTTTTCAAGAAGGAGTTCGGCTACGAAGCGCCCTACCAGGCGGCCGAGTCGACGGCGTCGGTATTGGTCTTTGCGGACGCTTTCGAACGGGCCCAGTCCTTCGATCCTGAGAAAGTGCGCGATGCCATCGCCAGCACCGATCTCATGACCTTCTACGGGCCGATCAAATTCGACGCCAGCGGGAAGAACACCGCCAAGCCCATGGTGCTTTACCAGGTGCAGAACGGACACTACAGGGTGGTGGCCCCGACAAAATGGGCCGAGGCCAAGCTGGTCTGGCCGAGAAAGGTCGCGCCGTAGCGACGTCGTACCGTTCCCCGGTCCGGCGGCCCAGGACTGGGAGGAGTGCATGGCGAGATGAACAACCTCCAGTTGCTGTTCGGCGCGCCCGAGCTGTCGGTGCAGTTGCTGCTCGACGGCATTCTGATCGGCGCGATCTATGTGCTTCCGGCCTACGGCATGGCGCTCGTCTGGGGCGTGATGAACCTGATCAACATCGCCCAGGGCGAGTTGGTCATGCTCGGGGGTTACGTCGCGTTCTTCCTGTACGCCGCCGGTATCCACCCCTTGTTTGGCATTCCGCTGGCCGCGCTGCTGATGTTTCTTTTCGGCTGGGCGCTGTACCGCAGCGTCATCTTCCGCGTCGTGGACCAGGATCTATTCACTTCGATCCTCGCCACCTTCGGCCTGAGCATTCTGTTGCAGCAACTCGCCAATGGCCTGTTCGGCGCGAACGTGCGCACGGCCGAGTCCGGTTTTGGAACCTTGCTTCTGTTCGGCGGCTTGGTCACGGTCGCCGAGATCAAGCTCGTCTCATTCGTGGCGGCCCTGGTGGTCGGCACTGCGCTGATGTGGTTTCTCAAGCGTTCACGCATGGGACAGGCGATCCGGGCCACGGCTCAGAACGCGCGTGCCGCGCGCATCATGGGCGTTGATACGGACGCGGTGTACGCCTGGACCTTCGGCATCAACGCGGCGATCTGCGGGGCGGCCGGGGCCTTGGTGGCCATGACCTGGGTCGTGCATCCGTACCTGGGCCTGCCGTACACGGTGCGCTCGTTCATGATCGTGATCCTCGCCGGACTCGGCAACGTGATGGCCGTGTTCGTCGCAGCGCTCGGGCTCGGCGCGGCGGAAAATTTCGCAGGGTTCATCCTCGGTGCGCAATACCAGGCGGCGTTTGTATTTGGACTCCTGGTCGTCATTCTCGTGTGGCGGCGATTCTCACTCGGTCGCAAGCGGAAAGTCCTGCGATGAACTCGGCATTCACGCGCCTGTCCCTTTATGCCGGCGTCGCGATCTTGGCGCTGCTGGCGCCAATCCTTGCGCCCGACTACCGGACGCAGCTGGCGTTCCTGTGGGTAATGATCGTGTTCGCACTCACCTGGGACCTGCAAGGCGGTCAGATGGGCTACAACTCCTTCGGCAATATCCTGTTCTTCGGCATCGGCATGTACGCCTGTGCCGTGGTGCAGCGGGACTCGGGTCTCGCTTATTTCCCGGCGCTGTTCCTTGGCATGGGTGCGGGCGCCCTGCTTGCGGTCGCCGTCGCCGCGCTGCTCGGGTCCGGCATGCTCGGCTTGCGCGGACACTACTTCGCCATCGGCACGCTCGGTCTTGGCATTGCCGCGGGCGAACTGGCCAGCGGTTGGGAGTTCATAGGCGCCGGCGCGGGCATGGTCCCGCCGCTGTTCCCCGGCGCGATCGGCGGGCGCGAGAGCTTTTTCTACTACCTTTCCTTCGCACTGGCGGCCATCACCTTTGCGATCCTGCGCTGGTTGTACGGCGGACGCTTTGGCCTTGCGATCAACGCCATCCGCGACGACGAAGACAAGGCCGAAGCGATGGGCCTGCGCACGACGCAGTACAAGACTACGGCGTGGTGCATCTCGGCCTTGTTCCTGGCACTTTCGGGCGGTGCCGTGGGCAACATGATCGGTTTCATCGATTCGCGCGAGACCGCATTTGCGGGCGCGACCTTCGGCGTGTGGATGGTGTTGATGGCGATCCTGGGCGGCAAGGGAACGCTTTGGGGCCCCGTGATCGGTGCGGTGGTCTTCCATCTGACCAAGGAGCTGTTCTGGACCTACCTGCTCGGCTGGCAGCGCGTGGCGCTCGGCTTGTTGATCGTGATCATCGTGGTGTTCTTCCCGCGCGGGATTCTCGGGTGGGCGCACGAACGCTGGCCGCAGCGCTTCGGTCACCGGGTCGAAGAACAGGAGGTCCATCAGTGACAGCCATCCTCAGCATCCAGGGCGTGCGCAAGACATTCGGCGGCGTGGTCGCCAACAACGGGATCAGTCTCGAAGTGCCCGAGGGCAAGATCGTCGGGTTGATCGGCCCCAACGGCTCCGGCAAGACCACGCTGTTCAATTCGATCGTCGGCTATCACCCCATCGACGCCGGCTCGATCCGCTTTCAGGCGCGCGAGATCTCGGGTTTGCGCGTGCCCGAGATCGCCCGTCTCGGCCTGTTGCGCACATTTCAGCAAACGCGCATCTACGGCCGGATGACCTGCATGCAAAACATGATCATCAGCGTGCCGCAGTCCAGCGATCGATGGCGCTCGATGTTTCGCCGCGTTTCGCCCGCCGAGACCGGCAAGGCCGAGGATCTCCTCAAGTTCGTCGGCCTGTACGCCAAACGCCAACTTCAGGCGGGTGAACTTTCTTTCGGACAGCAGAAGCTGCTCGAGTTCGCCATGGCGCTCATGAACGAACCCAGGATGCTGCTGCTCGATGAGCCCACGGCCGGCATCAATCCGACACTGATCAACGGCCTGATCAGCCGGCTGCAGCGAGTGAACCGCGAGTTCGGGATCACGCTGCTCGTCATCGAACACAACATGCGGGTGATCATGGGGCTGGCAGAATACGTTTACTGTCTCGCGCATGGCGAGCTGCTCGCGCAGGGAGCGCCTGACGCCATCCAGAATGATCAGCGAGTAATTGACGCCTATCTGGGGGCGCGCTGATGATGAACCAGAAGCACTGGCAGCGCGACCATGCCAATCTGGACGAAGACTTGCTCTCGGTCGACGACGTCGCGCGCGAGGCTGCGCTCCTGGCCGGCGCGGGGCCTTCGCGCGAGCGCATCGCCGAGCTGGCCGGCGGCAAGCCACTGCTGTCCATCGAGAGCCTGCATGCAGGTTACGGCAAGATGGAGATTCTCCACGGCGTGAACCTGCAGGTGGCCGCCGGTCAGTCGCTGTGCATGATCGGCCCCAACGGTGCCGGAAAATCCACGGTGTTGCATTCCATCTACGGTTTCACGCGCATCACCGCAGGCAGCATCCGCGTCAACGGCGAGGACATCACGCGCTTGTCGCCGAACCAAAAGCTTAAAGCTTGCGGAATCGCCTATGTCCTGCAGGACAACTCGGTGTTCCCCGACATGACGGTGGAGGAAAACGTCCTGATGGGAGGCTACCTGCTGGCGCACCCCGACCAGGCCAGGGAAGCCGCCGAACGTGTGTTTGCAAAGTACCCAAGCCTGGCCCATCGCCGCCGCCGGCCGGCGCGCGTGCTGTCAGGCGGGGAGCGGCGCCTGCTCGAAATCTCGCGTGCGCTGGTGATGAATCCGCGCATCCTGTTGGTGGACGAGCCTTCGATCGGACTGGAGCCGCGCTTCATCGATATGGTGTTTGAAATCCTGTCCGACCTGCAGCGCGGCGAGGGCAAAGCCATCATCATGGTCGAGCAGAACGCGAAGAAGGGTCTGCAATTCGCCGACATCGGCTACGCGCTGGTTTCGGGGTCGGTCGCCATTGCGGGAACGGGCGCCGAACTGCTCGAAAATCCCGACGTTGGGCGCCTGTTTCTCGGCGCCTAGCTGACCGATTCTTGATTCGACGCGAATCCAGCCATTGGAAGCCTCCGTCGGGATCACGGGTCAGATTTCTTTGGATGGTCCAGCGTCACTTGGTCGGGCTTGGACTTGCCGATGGCTGACCACGACTTCGCATGGAAAGTGAATTCGGCGATGGCGCACGTCGGCATGTGGGTAATCTCAGTGGAGAGGTATTGCGCGAGTTCGGTCAACTCAGGGTTGTGGCCAACCAGCATCACCCGCTCCAGCTTGTGGTCAAGCTCCTGGATGACATCGAGCAAGTCATCCATCTGGCCGGCATACAGCCGATGATTCACCACGATGTCCTTTCGCTTGTAATCCAGCATCTTGGCGATGACCACCGCCGTCGCGAGCGCGCGCTTTGCCGGACTCGACATGATCAAATCAGCCTTGACATTGCGCTCCACCAATCGCTTGCCCATCTTTGCGACGTCGCGCTCGCCGCGATCGTCTAATGGCCTGTCTCGGTCTGGCAATGCAGCGTCATCCCAACTCGACTTGGCGTGGCGAATGAGGAATAGTGTTTTCATATCACATCCTATATGGCCGGGGTAGCCAATGTCTATGGCCTCGTCGTGCTCGTCGTACTGGCTCTCGCTGTCCATCACAGCAAGTTCGGCCTGCTGCACCGCATCAAGGTGATGGGGGTCGCTCAACTGTCCATGGAAACAGGTCAAGCTCGGTGATGACTTGCTGCTCGAATGACAGGAAGGCAGCGTTTGCGGGTATTGGCGACCGGCAGCTTTCAGGTTGCCCAATAGCCTTCCCGTCAGATGCCGTTCGTGGCGTTCGGCATCGTCCCCAAAGGTGAAGTTCTGTACCTCTCATGAAATTGCCGGAAAGCAGGCGTTGGCCCACTGACGTTCGACGAGATTGGCGCCGGGAGGCGTCCGCTCTGCGGAGAGGTGATTGCCGGGGCCAAACGCCGCGCGACCGCCCGGTTGCCGACCACGCGGTTGACGTCGAGCGGTCCGGCGAGGCCGGCTTGCGCCGACTCTCCGTGGATGCACCAGCCGCATTGATCCGTGCACTCAAAGCGTCATGCCTGCCGTGGCTCGCTGAGCGCCGCGCACCTCGGACCACTTCCATGCTGTGGACATACACCACGCGCTGGACCGCGATCTTGCGCTCGGCCATGATTACAGAGTTTCCGCTCCCCAGTGATGAACTCAAGCCCGTCGTCGAACCGAAGCGATGGCCACACCCACCGTCCGCATTGTTGCCGCAGCGCTCCTCTTGACCATGACAGGGGCACAGACCGCCGCAGCCGAAGACTTCGCGTCCGAGCGCCGGCGGATGACGGAGGAGATCACGGTGCTCGCTGGCGAGACCCGCGCCGAGATCGGCAAGCGAGCCCTCGATGAGCGCGTGATGGCCGTCATGGGGAAGGTGCCGCGACACGAGTTCGTTCCCGCTAGCCAGCTTCCCTATGCCTACCAGAACCGGCCCCTGCCGATCGGCCATGGGCAGACCATCTCGCAGCCTTACATCGTGGCGCTGATGACCGATCTGGCCAGGGTGGAACCCGGCCACAAGGTGCTCGAGGTCGGCACCGGTTCGGGCTATCAGGCGGCGGTGATGGCGCATCTGGCCCGTGCTGTCTACACCATCGAGATCGTCGAGCCGCTGGGGCTGCAGGCCCAGCAACGCCTGCAGAAGCTGGGCTACGACAACGTCCAGGTGCGGGTGGGCGACGGCTACCACGGCTGGGAGGAACATGCGCCGTACGACGCGATCCTCGTCACTGCGGCAGCCAGCCACATTCCGCCGCCGCTCATCCGCCAGCTCAAGGCCGGCGGCAGGATGGTGATTCCGGTGGGCGCAGCGTTCATGGTCCAGCAATTGATGCTGGTCGAGAAAAACAGCGATGGGACGATCTCGACCCGGCAGATCCTGCCGGTGCGCTTCGTTCCGTTGACCGGCAAGCGTTGAGCCAGGAACGCTGATGGCCGGGACACGCGCGCCTGCGCCTGGCGGGGCCGCCCCACCGGTGATCGCCGTGGCCCTGATCTCGGCCGCCGCGCTGGCCTACGAAATCCTGCTGATGCGGCTGTTCTCCATCATTCTGTGGCACCACTTCGCCTACATGATCATCAGCCTGGCGCTGCTCGGCTACGGCGCCAGCGGCGCCGTGCTGACCTTGGCGCAACGCGCAGTGCAGCAGCGCTTTGCGCCGCTGTTCAGCGCGGCCGCCGCGGCGTTCGGGGTCAGCGCCATCGTCTGCTTTTCGCTGGCGCAGCGCGTGCCGTTCAATCCGCTGGAAATCCTCTGGGATCCGCGCCAGCCGGCCTACCTGCTGGCGGTCTACCTGCTGCTTCTGCTGCCCTTCCTGTGCGCCGGCGCCTGCGTGTGCATGGCCTTGTCGTGCTTTCGCGGCATGGTGCCCCGCATCTACAGCTTCGACATTCTGGGCGCGGGGGCGGGAAGCCTGGGCGTAGTGGCCCTGCTGTTCGTGCTGTCGCCGGCCGATGCATTGAAGCTGATCGGGGCCTTGGGATGGGTCGCCGCGGCGGTGGCGTGGCTCGAATGCGGTGGCCCCAGGCGCTGGCCGGCGGGCCTGCTGATGGCCTTGGCCGGCCTGCCCTTGCTGTTGCCGCAAGCCTGGGTTGCACCCACCATGTCGCCGTACAAGGAACTGTCACAGATCTTGCGCATTCCCGAAGCCCGGCTGGTGGTCGAGCAATCGAGCCCGCTGGGCCTCGTCAGCGTGGTCGAGAGTCCGCGCATTCCGCTACGCCACGCACCGGGATTGAGCCTCAATGCAACGACCGAGCCGCCGCCGCAGTTGGGGGTCTTCATCGACGGCGAAGGCCTCAACGCGCTGACCCGATTCGACGGGCGGCAGGGCAGCCTGGTCCATCTCGACCAGATCAGCTCGGCACTGCCCTATCACCTGCTGCGCCATCCGCGCGTGCTGGTGCTGGGGGCCGGCGCCGGGGCGGATGTGCTGCAGGCCCACTATCACGACGCCAGGCAGATCGATGCGGTGGAGCTGAACCCCCAGGTCGTCGATCTGGTAGCGCGCCGCTTCGCGGACTATGCGGGCGGCCTCTATTCGGGCATCGCGCGCGTGCATGTGGCCGAAGCGCGCGGCTTCGTCGCGGCCAGCGCGGAACGCTACGACCTCATCCAGGTGGCGCTGCTCGATTCCTTCAGCGCTTCCTCGGCCGGCCTCTACGCGCTGTCAGAAAACTATCTCTACACGGTCGAAGCCTTGCAGGACGATCTGCGGCATTTGCAGCCCGGCGGGCTGCTGGCGATCACGCGCTGGGTCACGCTGCCGCCGCGCGATGCGCTCAAGCTCTTTGCCGCCGCCGTGGTGGCGCTGGAGCAATCGGGCGTCGCTGACCCCGGGTCACGGCTCGCCCTGGTGCGCAGCTGGAAGACCAGCACACTGCTTGTCAAGAACGGCGCCTTCGACGGCGCGGACATCGCGGCGATCAAGGCGTTCTGCGTCGCCCGCTCGTTCGATCTGGCGTTCTATCCCGGCATGCGGCCGGAGGAAGCGAACCGCTACAACGTGGTCGAACCTCCCGACCTGTTCGACGGTGCCGCGGCGCTGTTGGGTCCGGGCAGGGAAGAGTTCCTGCAGGGCTACAAGTTCCACATTGCCCCGGCCACCGACGACAAGCCGCACTTCTTCCACTTCTTCAAGTGGCGCTCGCTGCCCGAGCTCTGGTCGCTGAAGGGGCAAGGTGGCTTGCCGCTGCTGGAATGGGGCTATCCGGTGCTCGTGGCGACGCTTGTTCAAGCGGCGATCGCGAGCCTGCTGTTGATCGGCCTGCCCTTGGCATGGGTCACATGGGTCGGCGCCCGGCAGAACAACCGAATGCCACTCGCCGGACCGCGCGGCCGCATCCTCGTCTACTTTCTGGCGATCGGTTTCGGCTTCATGTTCATCGAGATCGCGTTCATCCAGAAGTTCGTTCTGTTTCTGAGCCACCCGCTCTATGCGGTCGCGGTCGTGCTGTTCGCGTTTCTGCTGTTCGCCGGAATCGGCAGCCGCGTTTCCGGGCGCTTGGCAGAAGGCGCCAGGGCCATGCGGTACCCGGTGGCGGCGGTGGCGGGCGCCATTTGCCTGTCAGCGGCGCTTTGCCTGGTCCTGCTTTCCTGGCTCTTCCAGCACCCGATGGGGCTGCCGGACGCGGCGAGGATCCTGATCTCGGCCGCCCTCATCGCCCCGCTGGCGTTCTTCATGGGCATGCCGTTCCCCTTGGGCTTGGCGAAGGTGGAGGCAACAGATGCCCGGCTCATTCCCTGGGCCTGGGGTATCAACGGCTGCGCGTCGGTCACCGGGGCGGTGCTGGCCACGCTGCTCGCGATCCATATCGGATTCACCGCCGTGGTCGTGGCTGCGCTGGTTCTGTATGGGGTTGCGGCTGCGGCTCGTCCTTGACACTTCATGCGCGCCGCGCGTCATCCCGCATCACCACCTGTTGCGCAACTCACGAAGCTTGAGGAACACCGTCTTGGCATCGGGTTCCTCCGGGAGATCCGGAGAGCTTTCACGCAACTGGGCGACCAAACTCGGGCTTGTGAGGCGGAAGAAGGTATTGAACTGCTCTTCATCCTTGAGCGTGGAGGCGACCGAGGTCTTCGAGGCATGACCGGCCACGCGGGGAAGCCGGGCCCGGACAGCGCCGTTGGCCGGCTCCAGCGAGCGTCATCAGGCCACAGTTCGGCGGGTCACCGGGCGCCGGGCGGCTCCTACTACAGTAGAACAGGAAAGCGGACCGTCGCGAGTGACTGGATTTGGTGGCGGGTACTCAGAGTATTGAAATCGTCGCCACATTGCCGACCAATAACCAACAGCCCTGAGTGACCGGTCTGGAGCAAGCAGATCGAAAAGCTGTATGACAGCAGTCAGTCTCAAGCCGCCACCCACTTATTGCCCCGCTGCCAGATTCAAGCGCGACGGCGCGCTGACGATGAACACCAAGGTGTTCACCGCCAGGACCGATCGACAGCACCGCCATGCACACCCCGATCATCGCGGCCGAGGTATGCAGGATGGGGGCGCCGTCCCCGACTCCGTCATGAACGGGTCTCACCTGTGCCGGCTGGCCAGAGGAAAACCGCCTTCGTCGGCTGGCCGTGCTTGACGACTACCTTCTCGTGCAGCGTCTTGCCCGCCAGCGTTGCATCGACAACGTAGGGCCCCGGCGCCAGCTTGACCAGCAGGAACGGTCCGTCCGAGGTGGCCTCCAGGGCGGCATGCCCCTTGGCGTCGCGCACCACCACTTTCACGTTGGCCGCGAAGACGTCGCGCTGCTTGTCCTTTACGGCGAACTCGAGCGTCAACGGCCATTGCTTGCTGGCGCGTTCGATCGCTGTGGACTCAACCTTGCCGATGCCGCCGCTCAGGTACTCGACGTCGCCACTCTTGTGCACGGGCGGCAGAGCGATCGCGGTCTGTGCGACGGCACCGCCCATCGTCAGCGCGCCCAGGGTCGCTGCCATGGCGGCCTTATGGATCAGGGTTTTCATCTCTAATCTCCTGGTGGAGTCATGGAACAGCGAATCAACGCAGTGCGCTGCTCCGGGCACTGCCGTGCGGGCCGTCGATCAGCTGACACGCACCGGTACGAAGACCTCCTGCAGCAAGCGGTTGTGCTCTTGAATCTACGACAGGTACCTCATCGATCAGAACGTCATCCAGTCGCCATATGGCATGCGCCTATCCTCTACACCGCACACGCCGGGAATATTCTCTGCAGCGATGCGCGCGGCCTGCTTGTCGGCCTCGCGCTGGAACGCGCCAACATAGCTCACGACACCGTGGTGCACAAAGACGTTGGACCAATTCCCGGACCACCAGGATTGCCTGCCTAGCTCCTCGAGCAATCGCACCCGGATTGCCTCGTCGTCCATCCGTTGCGGGGACGGCGCCCTCAGGGCCGTTCTTGCCGCGAGTGCGCGCACCAGATCGGCCCGTGTCACGAGGCCGGCCAGTTGTCCATCGCGCAGCACGGGTACGCGCCGGATGTGACGCGCCTCGAAGATAGCGGCGATCCGGGCGACCGGCGCGTCCTCCGGTACCGAGACCACTTCATGGTTCATGACATCCCTGGCGTGCCCGCCATGGGACTTGACGTACGCAACTGGCGCTGGATCGGTCTGGCTGAGCCGCTGCCACCAGGTACGATACGCCACCCGGCCATCTGTGCCGATCTCGTGGCGATGCAGCAGGTCTCCATCGCCGACCACACCGACAACCCTGCCTTCGTCGACGACCAGGACACCGCTGATGCGATGTTCCAGCAGGAGCGCGACAATGTCCTGCAAACCCGTGTCGGGAGTAACGGTAATGACGGGTGCCGTCATGATTTCTTTTGCTTTCATGGCTCAACTCCTTTCGCATTGTGGCGCGGGAAGCACCGTTCGATGAGCAGCTCGCGCAGCATGATGGCGTGGCTGTGCAGGGAATCGCGCGCGTCGCAGAGCAGGGTTGACTTTCCCCGGCGGCGCAGATCGTCGAGCAGCTGAAGCAGGTCGTCGCGTTGTGCGAGTTCAACGCGGTACTTCCGTGCAAACGCCTCCCATCGGCTCGGGTCATGTCCATACCACCGGCGCAAGGTACTGCTTGGAGCCACGTCCTTGAGCCAGAGGTCCATGACCAGTTGCTGCTTCGCAAGGCCTCGTGGCCAGAGCCGGTCGACGAGGACGCGCATGCCGTCGCCCACCGATGCGCTTTCGCGGGCGCGCTTCACCGCAACAGCACGGTGCGCCCGGCCCAGATCCCCGGAGCCGGGCGATGCGGCAGGGTCGATGAGCGGCGATGCGTGCATGGCGCTTTCTCCGCTGCTCATGCATCCGCGACGACGCGTCGTCCATCGACGAGTCCATCGGGTATCGGGTACGGTGGAATCCGCCAACGTGGAGACGTTGCCCGGGTCGCTCGACATGGTGTTGCTCCTGCGCCAGGGCCCGGACTGCCATGCCGGCCGCTCCTGACGAAATCATCTTGCACGCCATTTTCAAGAAAGTAAAACGACTTTTATTTTGATTTAAGTGCAATAATTTTGCATACATTCAACCCGTCGGCCATGGATATCAACCTCGCCCGGACTTTTCTCGAAATCGTGGAGACGCGCAGTTTCCTGCGCGCCGCCGAGCGCCTGCATGTGACCCAGACCTCGGTCAGCGCACGCGTTCGCACGCTCGAAGAACTGCTGGGCCGCAAGCTCTTCGTTCGCAACAAGGCCGGCGCCGTGCTCACGCCGGCAGGCGAGCAATTCCTGCCCCACGCGACCACACTGCTGCAGGTCTGGGAGCGCGCACGCCATCAGGTGGCGGTGCCCGCGGGGCGCCGCGCCGTCCTTGCGGTCGGATGCGAGATCAGCCTCTGGGATCCGCTGCTGCTGCAATGGCTGCTGTGGATGCGCGCCGCAGCCCCTCACCTGGCCATTCGAACGGAGGTCGGATTCCCGCAGGATCTGCTCGCCAAGGTAGCAGCCGGCGTGCTCGACCTTGCCATCGTCTACGCCCCGCAGCAGCGGCCCGGCCTGCAGGTCGAACTCCTCATCGCGGAAAAGCTCGTAATGGTCACTACGTCCAGGCGCAGCCGAGCGCCGCGCCCGACGGACTACGTCTATGTCGACTGGGGCCCGGAGTTCGCGGTACAGCACGCCCTCGCGTTTCCCGAACTGTCGAATGCCGGTGTCACGGCCGGACTGGGTCCGCTCGGACGTGAATACCTTCTGGCCGCCGGCGGCACCGGATATTTCCGGCTCGATGTGGTTCGCAGCCATCTGGAATCGGGACATTTGCACCGGGTGCCCGGCGCGCCAGAGTTCCTCTATCCGGCCTACGCTGTCTACGCAGCGGGAGCTGATCCCAAGCTTGTGAATCCGGCCCTGGCAGGCTTCCGGCAGGTGGCGCATCCCCGGCCCCAGACCTCGACGAATGCGGCCCCACGAGACAAGAAGGCATCGCGCTGATCGGCGCCGGCGAGTCCTCCATGACACAAGCCGGGTGTCGCGCCCCACCCGGCGCGACTTGCTCAACCGCTTGGCTTCGTCGTCCACAGAGGGCCCGCACCAGATCCGACCCGATGACGATGCTCACCAGGCCATGTCGCCGGGGGTGGTGCCTATGATGCGATCGGGCGTCACCCCGTAATGAGTTTTAAGGCGGCGCCCTCCGGATTCGTCATGGATAGCCGGATTTATTGTCTGTGTGCGGACAATTTATGTTTGTTGAATTGCGCTGAAGCCTGACCCAATGGGTCAGATTTCAACGGAATCCAACACATCGGGGCATTTCCATCCTCGCGCTGACTGGCAACTCGGATGAGCTTGATGTCAAAACCGCCCTGAGGGCTGGTATGAATGGCTGCATCCTGAAGTCCGGCGACATGAAGTTGCTGCAAGGCAAAATCCTGGAAGTTCTGACGGCAACAGCGCAGCGTCAGAGTAGTTTGACGCCATGAAGCATCCCCATCGGCAATGGCCGCTGGTCATATCGCCGCTGCCACAGCATCCATGCGCGGGGGCGGTCGGCGCGCGCGGCGGAGATTGGCGACAATAGGCCATCCACGACTTCCCCACCCTATCCACTCATGCGACTCCTCCACACCATGCTGCGCGTTGGCAATCTTCAGCGCTCCATCGACTTCTACACCCAGGTGCTTGGCATGAAGCTGCTGCGCACTTCGGAGAACCCCCAATACAAGTACAGCCTGGCCTTTGTCGGCTATGAAGGCAATCCGGCGCAGGCCGAGATTGAGCTGACCTACAACTGGGGCACCGAAAGCTATGAGCTGGGCACCGCCTATGGCCACATTGCGCTGGGCGTGCCTGATGTCTATGCGGCCTGCGAAAAAATCAAGGCGGCGGGCGGCAATGTCACGCGCGAAGCCGGTCCGGTCAAGGGCGGCAAGACGGTGATTGCCTTTGTGACCGACCCGGACGGCTACAAGATTGAATTGATCCAGCGCGCAGAAGATGGCGGTGGCGCTGGCTTGCGCTAAGGCTTACAGCGTTTGCTATTGTTTCAATAGCTGCTTGCACCCATTCCTACTGGGCTGGAAGCCGATTTCACTCATAACCTTCCAGGTTTGAGCGCTCCCCGGCTCAAGCAGCCTGCCGCTGTAGCAAGCAGGCCTGCTGCGCCAGCGCGGTCACCTGGGCCCAATCGCCACGCGCCAGCGCCTCAGCGGGCGTGAGCCAGGAGCCGCCGACGCAGGCCACGTTGGGCAAGGCCAGAAACTCGGCCGCATTGGCCATGGACACACCGCCCGTGGGGCAAAACCTCACGTCGCCAAACGGCCCACCCCAGGCCTTGAGCATGGCCGGACCGCCGGCCTGCATGGCGGGGAAAAACTTCAGTTCCGTGAGGCCGTCTTCCTGCGCCATCATGATTTCGCTGCCGGTGGCCACGCCGGGCAGCAAGGCCAGGCCGACATCGCGACAGGCCTGGCCCACCGCGTGGGTGTAGCCCGGGCTGACCGCGAAACGGGCGCCGGCCATGGCGCAGGCCTGCGCGTCGGCGGCGCTGCGCACCGTGCCGGCGCCGACCACGGCCTCGGGGACGTCACGCGCAATCGCTTCAATACAGGCCAGCGCCTGCGGCGTGCGCAGGGTGACCTCCAGCATGCGGATGCCGCCCGCCACGAGAGCGCGCGCCAGCGACACAGCCTGGCTGACATCGCTCAGCACAATCACCGGAATCACGGGGGCGTCCCGCATCACTTGCAAGGCGGTCAATTTGCCGCTGACGTCCAGATTTACATCCACGATAAAGCTCCTTCTTCAGCCGTCAGCGCGCGCTCGCGCATGCCGGCAAACAATCCCCGTCCCATGCCAATGCCGTTGCGCTGGCGCAATTCGGCCGGCATGACATCCAATGGTCGCGCAGCCCATTCGGCCTGCGCGACCAACACCTGCAACTCGCCCGTGAGCGCGTCCACGCGGATCAGGTCACCATCGCGGACCTTGGCCAGCGGGCCGCCCGCGGCGGCCTCCGGCGACACATGAATGGCGGCCGGCACCTTGCCCGAGGCGCCGCTCATGCGGCCATCGGTCACCAGTGCCACCTTGAAGCCCTTGCCCTGCAACACCGCCAGCGGCGGCGTGAGCTTGTGCAGCTCCGGCATGCCGTTGGCCTGCGGGCCTTGCCAGCGCACCACGCACACCACATCGCATTCCAGCTCGCCGGCACTGAAGGCCAGCTGCAAGTCCTCCTGCGAATCGAAAACGCGGGCGGGCGCTTCGACCACATGCCGGTCATCGGGCACGGCAGACACCTTGATCACGCTGCGGCCCAGATTGCCCTGCAGCAGCTTGAGCCCGCCGGTGGGGCTGAACGGATGGGCGACGGGACGCACAATGGTTTCGTCTTTGGAGTCGCCCGCGTCATGCCAGGCCAGCGACGCGCCAGCCAGCGCCGGCTCACGCGTGTAGTCGCGAATGCCGCCTTCACGCACCGTCAGCACGTCTTCGTGCATGAAACCGGCGTCCAGCAATTCACGAATCACCAGCCCGGTGCCGCCCGCGGCCTGGAACTGGTTCACGTCGGCGCTGCCGTTGGGATAGACATGCGTCAGCAAGGGCACGACATCGGACAGGGCCGAAAAATCATTCCAGTCAATCACGATGCCCGCCGAATGCGCCACCGCCACCCAGTGAATCAGGTGGTTGGTGGAGCCGCCGGTGGCCAGCAGGGCCACCATGGCATTGACGATGGCCCGCTCATCCACGATCTGCCCAATCGGCGCAAAACGCCTGGACTTGATGATGCCCAGCACGGTGCGCGTTGCCTCGCGCGTGAGCTCGTCGCGCAACGCGCCGCCGGGCGCCACAAAGGCGGTGCCGGGCACATGCAGGCCCATGGCCTCGAGCAGCATCTGGTTGCTGTTGGCCGTGCCGTAAAACGTGCAGGTACCGGGGCTGTGATAGGACTTGAGCTCGGCCTCGAGCAAGCCTTCGCGCCCCACCAGCCCCTGGGCGGCCTGTTCGCGCACCCTGGCTTTTTCCTTGTTGGCCATGCCTGAGGGCATGGGTCCGGCCGGTACAAACACCGTAGGCAGATGGCCGAACTGCAGCGCGCCAATCAGCAGGCCCGGCACGATCTTGTCGCACACGCCCAGCATCAGCGCCGCATCGAACATGTCGTGCGACAGCGCCACCGCCGTGCCCATGGCGATCACATCCCGGCTGAACAGGCTCAGTTCCATGCCGCTGGTGCCCTGCGTGACGCCGTCGCACATGGCGGGCACACCGCCTGCCACTTGCGCCGTGGCGCCATGCTTGCGGGCTTCGTCCTTGATCAGCGCGGGATAGCTTTGCAGCGGGGTGTGCGCCGACAGCATGTCGTTGTAGGCCGTGACGATGCCGATGTTGGGCGCGCGCTCGGTCACCACCTTGAAGCGGTCATCCAGCGGCATGCCGGCCACCGCATGCGCCAGGTTGGCGCAGCCCATGCGGTCCATGCTGGGCGCGCGCGTCAGATCGGCCTGCAATTGGGCCAGGTAGGCGCTGCGCGTGGGACGGCTGCGCTCGGCAATGCGGGCCGTGATGTCTGAAACTGCAGAGTGAAGAGCCATGGGTACACCTTATTGCCAGGAGCGGCATGTAACTTTATTACCGACCTTATGGTAACTGGTAACGGATGCATTTTCCTGCCGCATGGTTACTGAGCGGTTACCAAAATCGGCACTCCACTCTTGTGGCGCCCAAACGGGCCGCAGCGGTAAAAGCCTGCCCCGACACTTTGGCCGGAACAGGCCATGCCGTCGCGGCGCTTATTGCAGCCTGATTTCCACGCGCCGTGCTTCAGCGCTGTTGCCACTGTCAGCCATCTGCTCGGGCTTTTTGAGTTCGATCTGCTGCTCGGCAACGCCCGCCGCCATCAGCGCCTCGCGCACCGCCACCGCACGCTGCTTGGCCAGCGCCGCATTTTGGGCGGCGTTGCCGGTAGCGTCATGAAAACCCGAGATCACCAGCTTGCGGCCCGACCTGGCGGCTTTGATCAGATCGACCAGCGCTTCGCCAGCGCCCGCGGCAAGGTCGGCCTTGCCGGAGGCGAAGTAGAACTTCACCACGCCCTGCTCGACCTTGACGCTGGCCGCATCCGAAGCGGCCTGCGCGATTTGAGCGGCGCTCACGGGCGCCTCTGCGGGCGCCGCACTGGCCGGCTGGGAAGGCAAAACCGCAGGGACAACGGCGACGCCGGGCGCGGTGGAAACGACGCGGGAGTGACGCAGTTGGTAAACACCAAAGGCGAGAACGCCCATCACGATAAACGCGACCAGGCCAAAAACGAGCGTCAAGGCCAGACGCTGCTGACCATCATTGTCCTGAGAAAACATCGCCCGACTCCTGTCATGAAAACTCAGCGCATTGTAAAGTGCGGCTGTGGAAAATTCAGTCAACCCGGACCCTTCTTCCCTGCGCAATCCAGCCCATATGCTGGAGGCGGTCGAGCGCGAGTGGGGCGGCCAAAGCGATCTGTGGATTTTTGCCTATGCCTCGCTGATCTGGCGGCCCGAATTCGACTTTGCGGAAGAACGCTTTGCCACCCTTCACGGCTACCACCGCGCGCTGAAGATGTGGAGCCGCGTCAACCGCGGCACGCCCGAATGCCCCGGCCTGGTGTTCGGCCTGCTGCCCGGCGGCAGCTGCAAGGGCCTGGTCTTTCGCATCCCGCGGCACCGCGTGGCCGCCGCCCTGCCCGCCTTGTGGGACAGGGAAATGCCCAACGGCGTGTATGACCCGAAATGGTTGCGCTGCCGGACGGCGTCAGGCCAGGCCAAGGCAGACGTGAAAGCGCTGGCCTTCACGCTGTCAAAGCGCAGCCCCAGCCATACCGGCGTGCTCAGCGAAGACCGGTACCGGCAGATTTTTTCAGACTCCTGCGGACGCTACGGCACGACCCGCGATTACGCCCAGCTGACCTACGACAAACTGCGCACCCTGGGCATTGAGGATCACGCACTGGGTAAGCTGCTCGCGCTGGTCAGCGACTAAACAGCATTTCCGCGCGACGCAGGTCGTCCAGCGTGTCAATGTCGGTCACGGTGCCAACGTCATCGGTCGCCACAAACGCTACTGAATTGATAGCCTCCTGCGCCCGTACTATCTGGGCTGCACCCTGATTTCCCTTTAAAAGCAGGAGCGCTGGGGCGCATGCCGCCGAAAACCGCACCGGATGCCCGCGCTGGCCCTGGTACAGCGGCACCGTGACCGCACTAGGCGGCGCCAGGGCGATGGTACGCAGGGTTTCGCTACGGATGAGGGGCAAATCGGCCGGCAGAATTAACCAGCCTGCAGCATCTCTTGTGGCCCTGACGCCGGCCGCGATGGAATCCCCCATGCCAGGGTTTGCGGCGGCGGGCAGCACCACATGGTGCGGCAAACCGCTGGCCTGCACGGCATCCAGCACATGGTCGAGCACGCGCTTGCCGGCCAGCAGGGCCTGGAGTTTGTGCACGGTGCCGCCCGACGCGGCAAAGCGCTCGCCGCGGCCGGCGGCCAGAACAATCACCACGGGAAGACCCGACTGAGGCATGAAGGAATGATCCGGTAAGGGGATGGTGAAGGCGCAGGGGGCGTGATTTCTGCGCTTCAATCTCTATACTCGCAAGTATGTCAGAGCACCTCTCCTCCTCCATCGCCGACCTCCGCAAAAGCTATGAGCGCGCCGAGCTCAATGAAGATGCCTCGCAGGCCGATCCCTTGAAGCAGTTCGAGCAGTGGCTGGACGAAGCCATCGCGGCGCAGCTACCGGAACCGAACGCCATGACGCTGGCCACCGTGGCCAGCAACCTGCGCCCGTCCACCCGCATCGTGCTGGTCAAGGGCTTCGATGAACGCGGCATTGTGTGGTTTACCAACTACGACAGCCGCAAGGGTCGGGAACTCGCCGGCAACCCCTATGCGGCGCTGCAGTTCCACTGGGTGGAGCTGGAACGCGTGGTGCGCATCGAAGGCGTGGTGGAAAAAGTCTCGGCCGAAGAAAGCGATGCCTACTACAACAGCCGGCCGCTGGACTCCCGCATTGGCGCCTGGGCCAGCCCGCAAAGCGAAGTGATCACCAGCCGCAGCGTGCTGGTGGCCAATGCGGCCAAGTACGGCGCGAAATTTTTATTGCAGCCGCCGCGCCCACCGCATTGGGGGGGTTACCGCCTCAAGCCCGACAACTGGCAGTTCTGGCAGGGCCGCAAAAGCCGCTTGCATGACCGGCTGCGCTATACGCTGCAGGCCGACGCCAGCTGGTTGCGCGAGCGCCTGGCGCCCTAAGCAGCCAGCGGCCCCAGCCGCGTTATGGCCTGGTGACTAACCGCCTCGAGCTGTTCGGCGCTCACCTGGTCCGGGGCAATTTCAGCCAGCGGCACCAGCACAAACGCCCGCTGCGTCATGCGCGGGTGCGGCAGCGTGAGGCGCGCGGAGTCCATCCGGGCGCTGCCATACAAAAGCAAATCCAGATCCAGGGTGCGCGGCGCATTGCGGTAAGGCCTTTCGCGCCCGGCTTGCTGCTCCAGTTGCTGCAACTGGTCCAGCAGCGCGGGCGCGCTCAGGCCGGTTTCCAGCGCCACTACGGCATTGAAATAGTCGGCCCCCGGCGCCCGAAGCTCGCTGCCTGAATCGGTGTCCAATGGCGCGGTTTTATAAAGACTCGACGCTTGCCGGACCTGCGTGAGCGGCAACTGCTGCATGGCCCTGAGCGCCTGCCGCAGCGCCGCCACGGCATCGCCCAGATTGGCCCCCAGGGCAACGTAGGCGCTCACCCAGCCGGGATGGCTGGCGGCGTCAGGCGCAGGCTCGCCCTTGTGCATGACCGTTACCCGCCTCAGGCGTTGGATGCATCCGGCGAAGGCTGGTCGCCCGCGCCTTCTGCCGCGGCGCGGTTCACGGGTTTACGGCGCCGGCGGCGCTTTTTGGCCGGGGCCGCCTCGCCAGTCTCTGCAGAGTTCTCGGCCAGTTCATGCGTGGTGCGCACAGCCGGTGAACGGCCGGCCTCCGCATCCGTCCGCTTCACGCGAACCCGGGCTTGCTGCGGTTTTTGCAATTGCGCCTGGCGCACCGCTTCGATCATGGCATGACGTTCATCGTCATAGGCGGTGCTGAATTTTTCCCACCACTCGGCCAGCTCGGTATCCACCTCACCGGTCTGCGCACGCAGGCGCAGGAAGTCAAAGCCGGCACGAAAGCGCGGCTGCTCCAGCAGCGAGTACGGCGCGCTGCCCACGCGCTTTTCAAAGCGCGGCTGCATGGTCCAGATCTCGCGCATGTCGGTGCCCAGCTTGCCGCGGCCCGAGACATCGCCAATCTTGGCGTTGAAGGCATCGTCAATGGCATCCTGCAGCGCCGGCATGAGATGCTCGCCGCGCTTTCTGCGCTGCTCCCAGCCGGTGCGCACATCGGACCACAGCACGCAGGACAGCAAAAAGCTGGGCGCCACCGGCTTGCCCTCGCCAACGCGGCGGTCGGTGTCTTTCAGCGCGAGGTTCAGGAAGGGCTCGTGGGCAGCGTCCACCACCACGTCGAGCAGCGGGTAAATGCCGGTGCCCAGGCCCAGGGTCTTGAGCTGCTCGATGCTGGCCAGCGCATGGCCGGTTTGCAGCAGCTTGAGCATTTCATCAAACAGGCGCGACTGCGGCACGTCGGCCAGCAGGCCGCGCATCTCGCGCAGCGGGGCGGCGGTTTTCTCTTCAAACTGGAAGCCCAACGCGCTGAGCTTGGCGCCAAAGCGCACGGCGCGGATGATGCGCACCGGGTCTTCACGGTAACGCACGGCCGGGTTGCCAATCATGCGGATGATTTTTTTCTTGGCGTCGCGTATGCCGTGGTGGTAGTCGACCACGATCTGCGTTTCCGGGTCGTAGTACATCGCATTGATGGTGAAGTCGCGGCGCGCGGCGTCTTCTTCCATCGGACCCCAGACGTTGTCGCGCAGCACCCGGCCCGACGCATCGACGGCATGCTTCATGCCGGCGAGCTCGCTCTTGCTGGTGCGCTCGTTGCCGCCCACCTGGCTTGCCTGGCTGCTGTCCAGATGGGCACGGAAGGTCGAGACCTCGATGACCTCATGCTCGCGGCCGCGGCCATAAATCACGTGGACGATGCGAAAGCGCCGGCCAATGATGAAGGCCCGGCGGAACAGGGACTTGACCTGCTCGGGCGTGGCATCGGTGGCCACATCGAAGTCCTTGGGGCGCAGGCCGACCAGCAGGTCGCGCACGGCGCCGCCCACGATGTAGGCCTCAAAGCCGGCCTGCTTGAGGGTGTGCACCACATCCATGGCGCGCTCATCGACCAGTTGGGGGTCGATCCCGTGTTCCTTGTGGCCTATGTCCTGGCGTTTGCCGAAGGGTGATTTTTTGGCCCGTTTGGAGCCGGACTCCGTGCTGTCTGATTTGCCAAACAGCTTGTCGATAAATTTTTTGATCATGATCTTCTGAAACTATGCGGGACAGACCGCGCCGCCCCCGCCCGATGAACACGGGAAGGCCGCCGCTGTGTGGCAAAAAGCGCTGTCCCCAGCTGGCTAAAACAGGTCAAGTATGCGCCATCCGCGCTCGGTGGCCAGCGCACGCAGGCGCTCGTCCGGGTTGGTGGCGACCGGATGCGTGGCTTTTTCGAGCAGCGCCAGGTCGTTCATGGAGTCGGTGTAAAAGGTGGTTTCCACATCGTCCCAGCTCAAGCCGCGGGCCGCCAGCCATTGTTCCATGCGCGTGACCTTGCCCTCGCGGGCCGAAGGCGTACCCCTGATTTCACCGGTGAGATTGCCCTGGGCGTCCCGCTCAAGCTCCACCGCAATCAGCTCGCTGACGCCAAAGGCCTGGGCAATCGGCCGGGTCACGAACTCATTGGTGGCGGTGACTATCACCAGCTCATCACCGGCCGCGCGGTGCTGTTCGACCAGCGCCCGCGCCTGCCTTGTGATGGTTTTCAGCACCACTTCGCCCATGAATCGGGCGTGAGCAGCTATCGAATTGGTAGCACCCTGCTCGCGTATGGCTTGCGTGGCGAACCGCACATAGTCGTGAATATCGAGCGTTCCGGCCCGGTAATGGGCAAAAAATTCGGCGTTGCGGCGCTTGAATTCGGTGGCGTCGCACCAGCCCAGCGCGATGGTGAACTCACCCCACTCATAGTCCGAATCGATAGGAATCAGGGTGTGGTCAAGATCGAACAAGGCCAGCCTGGTACGAGCCGCCCCGGCTTTTTCCGCCTGCCCCGCACCCGCTTTGTCAGCATTCACCTGAACTGTCATTCACTCTCCAACATGGATTTAAGCAGCGGGACCGTGATGGCCCGCTTGGTCTGCAGGGCATAGCCGTCCAGCTTGTCCAGCAACTGCATGAGGCTTCCGAGGTCGCGCGAAAAGCGCGTCAGCATGAAGTCCATGACCTCGTCGCTCAGAAACACGCCGCGCGCCTCGGCCTCGCCGCGCAACACGGCGCGGCGCTCCGGATCGCTCAGGGCCTGCAGCGCGAACACATGGCCCCAGCCCAGGCGGGTGCGCAGGTCTTCGCGCAGGGGCAGATCGGCAGGCGGCACATCGCCAGCCGCCAGCACCCAGCGCGGGTGGCCATCGTCGGTGCTCAGCGCATTGACAAACCAGTTGAAGGCGGCCCGCTGCTGCACCGCCGTGTAGAGGTGGCAGTCGTCCAGAATCACCACGGACCAGGCCTCGTTGAACTCGGGCGGCTCCAGCATGGAGGCATCCATCCAGCCGCTCAAGGCCCCCTGCGCGCGCAAGGCTTCGGCGACCGCCTTGAGCAAATGGGTCTTGCCGCTGGCCGATTCGCCCCAGAGATAGGTCGGCACCGGCGAGCGCAGCGGGTTGCCGGCCCAAAGTTCAAGGTGCCTGACCGCCGCCTCGTTCGGCCCGCTGAAGAAATTGGCAAACGTGGGGTCGGATGCCAGCCCGATATCCAGTGCGAGTTGTTTCATGCCTGTCTCTGCCTCCTCACCCCTGGTACAGCCGGCTGGCCATATAGCTGGCCCGCAGACGGCGAATGCCGACCAGCAGCACCGCGCTGGCGGGCAAGGCAATCAGCACGCCGAGAAAACCAAACAGCTGGCCGAAGGCCAGCAGCGCAAAAATCGCGGCCAGCGGATGCAGGCCGATGCGCTCGCCCACCAGCCGCGGGGTCAGGTAAAAACTCTCGCCCAGCTGCCCGGCGCCATAGACACCGGCGACCACCAGCAGGCCGTACAGGCTGCCGAATTGCAGCACCCCGGCCAAAAGCGCCAGAATCAGGCCCAGGCCAAAGCCCAGATAGGGAATGAAGAAGGCCAGGCCGGTGAACACGCCGACCGGCACGGCCAGGTCAAATCCGAACAGCGTCAGCGCCACACTGAAATAGACCGCCAGCACCCCCATCACCAGCAGTTGGCCGTGCAGGTACTGGCCGAGCACCGAATCGGCCTCCTCCATGAAGCTGTCAAACAGGGCGCGCAGTTTAGGCGGCACGAGTTCCATCAGCATGGCCACAAAACGGTCCCAGTCCTTGAGCAGGAAAAACAGCGCCACCGGAATCAGCACCACATTGCCGACGATGGCCAGCGCCACGCTGCCGCCCAGCTTGAGCGAGGACATGACCGAGCCGAAAGCCTCCTCGAAATTGGCATTGAGGTACTTGACGACAAAGACCTTGATGCTGGCGACGTCCAGCGACACCTTGAGGCCGAACTGCGCCAGCCAGGGCCCGAGCTTATGGTTGAGCCGGTCGGCCAGCAGCGGCAGCTGTTCGCGCAGCAAAGGCAGTTCCTTGGCGAAAATCGGCACCACCAGCAGCAAAATGGACAGCAAGATCAGCACGAACAGCGTTTCAACGATCAGGACGGCCAGCACGCGCGGCATTCTGCCCCGGCCCAGCGCATCCAGCTTGTCCACCACCGGTGTCAGTGCATAGGCCAGCACGGCCGCCACGGCAAAGGGCGTCAGTACCGGCCCCAGAGACCACAGCGCCAGCATCACCAGCGCGGCGATCAGACACCAGGCGGCGGTGCTTTTTTGGGTAGAAGTAAATTGCATACAGCCTTGGGTGAGCTTGCCGGAGTCAACCCGGAACAGGCCCCAGGGGTGGAGCCTTTAGAATCTAAGGTTGAATTCTATCGGGCTTGCAGGGCTGCTCCAGACCGCAAGCGGCCCGATAGAGCGCCGCCCAACGCCCTCACCGCACCCCATCGCATAAAAGCCCCGACACCATGACCACCTCTTCCTCCACTCCCCTGAGCTACAAAGACGCCGGCGTCGACATCGACGCGGGCGACGCCCTGGTTGAACGCATCAAGCCGCTGGCCAGGAAAACCATGCGCGAAGGCGTGCTGGCCGGCATTGGCGGCTTTGGCGCCCTGTTTGAGGTGCCCAAGCGCTACCAGGAACCGGTGCTGGTCAGCGGCACCGACGGCGTGGGCACCAAGCTGCGCCTGGCCTTCGAATGGAATATGCACGACACCGTGGGCATAGACCTGGTGGCCATGAGCGTCAACGACGTGCTGGTGCAGGGCGCCGAGCCGCTGTTTTTCCTCGACTATTTCGCCTGCGGCAAGCTGCATGTGGACACCGCCGCGGCCGTGGTCGGCGGCATTGCCAAGGGCTGTGAATTGAGCGGCTGCGCGCTGATAGGCGGCGAAACCGCCGAAATGCCCGGCATGTACCCCGAGGGCGAATACGACCTGGCCGGCTTTGCCGTCGGCGCGGTCGAAAAGTCCAAAATCCTGACCGGCAAGGATGTCAAGCCGGGCGACGTGGTGCTGGGCCTGGCCAGCAGCGGCGTGCATTCCAATGGTTTCAGCCTGGTGCGCAAGTGCATTGAGCGGGCCGGCGCCACACTCCCCGCCACCCTGGATGGCAAGCCCTTCAAAGAGGCCCTGATGGAGCCGACCCGCCTGTACGTCAAGAACGTGCTGGCAGCGCTGGCCGCTCACCCGATCAAGGCGCTGGCCCACATCACCGGCGGCGGCCTGCTGGAAAACATCCCCCGCGTGCTGCCGGAGGGCATGGCGGCCCAGCTCAAGAAGGGCAGCTGGCCGCAGACCGAGCTGTTTGCCTGGCTGCAAAAAACCGCCGCTATTTCCGACTTCGAGATGAACCGCACCTTCAACAACGGCATCGGCATGGTGGTGGTGGTGGATGCCGCCAGCGCCCAGGCCACGGCGCAGACCCTGAGCGCCGCCGGCGAGCAGGTTTACGAAATCGGCGTGATTGCCGCGCGGGGCGAAGGCGCCGCCGTCATCGTCGGCTGACCCGCCTGATGCCATGGCGGACCGGCAAGCCCCTGCGGTAAGGCCCATGGCTGAAAACGCCGGCCGCGCGCAGCGCCTTCCGGCCGCCATCTGGGCGCTGGGCTTTGTCAGCCTGCTGATGGACATCTCTTCCGAGATGATCCACAGCCTGCTGCCGGTCTTCATGGTCACGGTGCTGGGCACCAGCCTGTGGGCCGTCGGCCTGATCGAAGGCTTTGCCGAGGCCACGGCCCTCATCGTCAAGGTGTTCTCGGGCGTGCTCAGCGACTACTGGGGCAAGCGCAAGCCCCTGGCGGTGCTGGGCTACGGCCTGGGCGCCGCCTCCAAGCCCCTGTTTGCCCTCGCAACGAGCACCGGCCTGGTGCTCGCCGCCCGGGTGATAGACCGCGTCGGCAAAGGCCTGCGCGGCGCCCCGCGCGATGCGCTGGTGGCCGACCTGGCACCGCCCGGCATGCGCGGCGCGGCGTTCGGGCTGCGCCAGTCGCTGGACACCGTGGGCGCTTTCGTCGGGCCATTGGTCGCCATGGGCCTGATGCTGCTCTGGGCCAATGACTTTCGCGCCATTTTCTGGGTCGCCATCATTCCCGGCTTCCTGGCCGTAGCCCTGCTGCTGTTCGGCGTGCGCGAACCCGCGCACGCCAGGCAAGCACCGCGACTCAACCCGATCAGCAAGGACAATCTGAAGCGTCTGAGCGGGCCGTACTGGCGGGTGGTTGCCATAGGCGCTGTGTTCACGCTGGCCCGCTTCAGCGAAGCGTTTTTACTGCTGCGCGCGCTGCAGGGCGGCCTGCCGGTCGCCTACACGCCGCTGGTGCTGATCGCCATGAACGTGGTCTATGCCCTGGGCGCCTACCCCTTTGGCAAGCTGTCGGACCGGCTCAGCCACACCACGCTGCTGGCGTGGGGCCTGGTCGTGCTGATTGGCGCCGACGGGCTGCTGGCCGCCGGCAGCCACTGGACCTGGGTCTGGGCCGGCATCGCGCTGTGGGGCTTGCATATGGCCATGACCCAGGGGCTGCTGGCCACCATGGTGACCAACGCCGCCCCGCCGGACCTGCGCGGCACGGCCTTTGGTTTCTTCAACCTGGTGAGCGGCCTGGCCATGCTGCTGGCGAGCACGCTGGCCGGGGTGCTCTGGGACCAGCTGGGCGCGCCGGTGACCTTTGCCGCAGGCGCCGCCTTCAGCGGGGTGGCGCTGCTGCTGCTGTGGTGGTGTCGCGGCTCGCGCCTTGAGCGCCCTCAATCCACCGCCTGAACGCCCCTCGCAGGCCAAGGCCCGGCAACCCGGACCACACCGGCGGGCCGCGTTTCGCTACAACAACAATAGCTGATAGTGCCCGTATTTATTGGGCTAGAGTCGTTTTTTATTGATTTTTTTGAAGCCGGTGCCGGCATGTGAATGCCCGGAGCCGGAGGACGACATCGCGCTCGTCCATCCGGTCCATCCGCACAGAGACTCTTCAGTGCTTGCCCTGGCGCAGCTGCGCCAGGCGCTCGGCCACGGCATCGATGTCCAGGGCGTCCTCGGCATGCGCCAGGTAGGTCTCCAGGTCAGCAGCGGCGTGCGTCACCTCGCCCTGCGCCGCCCAGGCCAGGCCCCGGTCGCGGTATTCGGGCCAGGCGTCGGGCTGCAGCACGATCAGCCGGTCCAGCACCGCAATCAGGCGCGGCCAGTCTTCCTGGGTTTTATGAATGTCCTTCAGGTTGCGCAGCATGCGGCAGATGATGTCGCGCGGCTGCGCCGACTGCAGGTACAGGCCCATGGGCACCTCAAACTCATCGGGCAGATTGCTGTGCTGCCGGAACGGCTCCAGCCGCTCGGCCAGCTCCTCGCGGCTCAGGGACTGGCCGCTGAACGGGTCAATCACCACCTGGCCCCTGGGCAGGTTGACCTTGACCATGAAATGCCCCGGAAAGGCCACGCCGCGCGCGTTCAGGCCCAGCCCCAGGGCCAGTTCCAGCCACAGCACCGCCAGCGTGATGGGAATGCCGCGGCGCGTGCGCAGCACCGCGTTCAGGTAGCTGTTGTCAGGGTCGTAGTAGTCATTGACGTTGCCGCCAAAGCTCAGGTCGTGAAAAAAGAACTGGTTCAGCACACGCAGGCGCTGCAGGGCGGGCGCGTCGGCGGGCAAACGCCGCTTGAGGCGGGCCAGCAGCTGGTCCACATCGCCGAGCACCTGCTCCACGTCGAGGTCGGGATATTCGTCCTGGGCCAGGCTGACAGCGGCTTCCAGCAGCGGAAAATGCTCATCGCTTTGCACCAGGCTGGAGAAATACTGCAACGGGGACGGAACGGCAAGATTTAATTGCATGACGCTACTTTCTCACAAACCGGCGGGCAGTGCGAGTCAAGGAATGCCCTCGCTCAGGCCACCCACTCAGGGGGCGCACGAAACGCCCGGCTCAACGCCGCACCAGCTGGCGCAATTTCAGTCCGGAGAGCCGGAGTGCTACAAAATAAATAGCCGCTGACGCAAACAAAACAAGGGCTAGCAGCCCAATTCTTTGCATGTACAGGCTCTTCAGGCCGGTCCAGCTGACGCTCCCTGCGGCCCACAGCAAAAACACCGCCAGCAGCGCGCTGGCCGCCAGCACCTGCAGCGCAAACATGCCCCAGCCGGGCGCGGGGGTGTAGCTGCCGCGCCGCATCAGCCCGACCAGCAGGCACAGCGCGTTGATCAGTGCGCCAATGCCGATCGCCAGCGCCAGCCCGGCGTGCTGGAAGTAAGGCACCAGCGCCAGGTTCAGCAGCTGCGTGATGACCAGCACCAGCACGGCAATGCGCACCGGCGTCTTGATGTCCTGGCTGGCGTAAAAGCCCGGCGCCAGCACCTTGATGGCGACCAGGCCCAGCAGGCCGGCGCCATAACCCATCAGCGCGGTCGTGGTCTGCTGCACATCGCGGTCGGAAAAAGCGCCGTAGTGATACAGCGTGGCCACCAGCGGCCGGGCAAAGGTCAGCAGCGCCACGGCGCAGGGCACGGCCAGCAACACGACGATGCGCAGGCCCCAATCCAGCATGGCCGAGTATCTGGCGGCGTCGCCAGCCCCCTTGGCGGCCGCCAGCTGCGGCATCAGCACCACGCCGATGGCCACACCCAGCATGGCCGTCGGGAACTCCATCAGGCGGTCGGCATAGGTAAGCCAGCTGACGCTGCCGGGCGTGAGGTGCGAGGCGATCTGGGTGTTGATCAGCAGGGAAATTTGCGACACGCTCACGCCCAGCAAGGCAGGAACCATCAGTTTTACTATGTTTTTAGTAGCTGGATCCGCCCATGCTGCCTGGATCAAGGCCCAATTCCACCCAATTTTTGGCAACAGGCCCAGGTGCCGCAAGGCCGGCACCTGGACCGCCAGCTGCAGGAAGCCGCCCAGCATCACGCCCCCGCCCAGGGCGTATACCGGCTCAATGCCGTGGGCCTTGAACCAGGGCGCGCCCAGCCAGGCCGCGCCAATCATGGCCAGATTCAGCAGCACCGGCGTGGCCGCCGGCACGGCAAAGCGCCGCCAGGTATTGAGCACGCCGGACGACAGCGCCACCAGCGACATGAAGCCGATGTAGGGGAACATCCAGCGCGTCATGAACACCGCCGCCTCATAGCCACGCGCCTGCTGCAGGCCGCTGGCCATGGCCCAGACCAGCAGCGGGGCCGCCGCCACGCCCAGCACGCAGGTCAGCAGCAGCGTCCAGGTCAGCAGCGTCGCCACCCGGTCAACCAGCAGCCGGGTCTCGGCCTCGCCGTTTTTGGCCTTGCTGGCGGCCAGCACCGGCACAAAGGCCTGGCTGAACGCACCCTCGGCAAACAGCCGGCGGAACAGGTTGGGAATGCGGAATGCCACGTTGAAGGCATCGGTCATGGCGCTGGCGCCAAAAGTCGATGCAATCAGCAGTTCCCGCACCAAGCCGGTGATTCGGGAGACCAATGTGAGCAGGGAAACGGTGGAGGCGGATTTGAAAAGTGACACGGCAGGAGTTTATGCGCTAGCGCGAAACCCTCCGGCAAAGCTCTCCAGGAAACCCTGCGTGAGTGACTAGTCGCGAGGGCGCGCCGCGACGGGTTATGCAGAAATCCCCCCGGCACGATGAGGCCCGAAGGCGTCATGGCGGCGTCACAGTTTCGAAAGAAACTTACAAAAACACGCCAAACCGAAAGCATTCACATGACTCCTTTAGCCCTTTCACGCCGCCTCACGCTTGTTGCGTTTTCTGTTCTCGCCTTGGGCTTGACGCCAGCCGCACGCAGCGCCGATCAGATGCAGGCCGGCGCAGGGAACGCGCGGGCCATGCAGCTGGCGCAAGGCTCGCCATTGGTCACCTCGTCCATGCAGATGTTGCGCGATCGACTGCCTGAGCTGAAGTCTGTGCCGCTGCGCCGGCACATCACCGAGTTGCTCGATCATGAAAAAGCATGTGTCCGCCATCGCGCCGGATTGAATGCAGACGACAAGGCACGCATTCTTGACGAACTGGCGGCCGCCGGGCTGGTTGACAAAACCGAAGCCGAGAACATTCAGGGAGGGCTGATGGCCGGGGTGTTTCCTCCCGTCGGCGCCGATGGCAGTGCGTGTCCACGCATGCCGCAAGGCTTTTTTTCGGCGCCTGGCGGCGCCACTGGCGGCCACCATTCAGAGCCCGGTGGGTTACCCGTGCATGAGGCGTTCAATGATCTGAGTGCGATTGCCTTGGCGCGCAACTATCGCCTTGTTTACGGCACGCTTGGCGCCAACGGGCTGCCAGTGGTCACGCGTAATTACCGGGCTCCCCTCAAGTCACGTCACGAAGCATTTGCAATCGATGGGGACATCGTGATCGGTGCGCCGATTTGGCACGATTGGGCCAAAACCATCGTGTTTCAATGGAACGCAGACGGCACCGAATTCACAGAGCTCAATTTCGGCGGAAACGGACAGACGGACAACAACGGCGCAACAGGAAACTCCAAGACCGGCGCACACCACATTCTCGGCATCGCCGAGGCCATGAAGCGCGGACTGCCGCCTGATTTCGTCACCACCGTCGCGTCGGCTCATTCGGTGCCCACTTACGGGAGTGAATACAAGGTCGTGAACTGGTTGCGGGCGGCAGCCATCATCGCGCAGATTGACCCCTATGCGAAAGGCTATCTGCGGCGCGATGACAAGGGCGCGCCGCGCCTCAGCGCCGTCCGCAAGCTTGGCGATATTGATCTGAACGCAGCGCCGGGCACACAGCCGAACACACTGGTTGAATACGTACTGCACAATCTTTCAGACGCCGATTATGTTTTCACCGGCCCTGCAGCTGCCACGGTGGCGCTGGTTCTGGCCAACGTGGCACCCGAGTACGGCTATGACAGCACGGCGCCTGACTATTTGTTCAAATTTCGCCACACCGCCCTGACTTACCTGTCGGCGGAGCGGCTGCACATCGTGTACAGCAATGGAGGACTGGACGCTGTCCGTGCCGAGCTGAATAAACTTCGCAAGCTGAAACTTATTTAGCTTTAGCCCGGCTTGTTTCGTCAGTAAATATGTTTTCCCCTGCACCACGGCACCCCGATACACGGGTGCAGGATCCTGGGTTGTCGTATAATGTTTGGCTTTGCTGCAACATCCACAGACTCCTCCCCAGGATTAAAGGAACTCATATATGGCTACCGCTAAACCCAAGAAAAAGAACCCCCGCCTCGCGTCGGGCCGTAAACGCGTCCGCCAGGACGTCAAACTCAACGCCGCGAACACCTCGCTGCGCTCCAAATACCGCACCGCTGTGAAAAACGTCGAAAAAGCCGTTGCAGCTGGTGACAAAGACAAGGCCAAGGACTTGTTCGCCAAGGCCCAGAGCATTGTGGACACGGTTGCCGACAAGGGCATCTTCCACAAGAACAAGGCAGCGCGCGACAAGAGCCGCCTGTCCGCCAAGGTGAAAGCCCTGGCACTCGCCGCCCCAAAGGCCGCCTAAGCAATTAGGCAAACCGCCCGGACTGCCTCTTAAAAAATCCAGTCCGCCGTTTTGTAGGGTGCGCTGCAAGCAAAGCAAAAAAGCCGTCGAAAGACGGCTTTTTTGTTTTGCGGGTCTCCATCAATTGAGTTTCGCACGCGAGCGCATGACACCCGTCACCGTCCACTCGTCATGGAATCGAGCAGGACGCCCCACCCCGAGGCCGCGCCCGCCGCGCTACCCGGGATGGATCTGCCACGCATCAAGGCAGCAATTCGAACTTCAGTTCGGACAGCGGCGTCACTTTTTCTTCACGCACCATTTTGTACTCGGTGTTCGGGCCCAGCCATTTCGCCCAGAGTTTGTCGATCTCGCCGGATTTGTCCATCGCCATCAGCGCCGCGTTGACCTTGGCCAGCAGAACCGGCTCATCCTTCTTCATGCCGACGCCAATCGGCTGCAGCGCCATCGGTTCCTTGACTATCTTCAGCTCAGTGCCAGCCGTTTTGGACTGATTGACCAGCTTGATGATGGTCATGGTGTTCGCCACCATGCCTACCGACTTGTTCTGCTGCACCGCCATGTAGGCAGAGCCCGTGTCCACGAAGGTGACGGGTTCGGAGCCATTGAGTTTGATTGACAGCTCCGAGGTCGAACCCTTGGTGGAACTGATGCGCTTGCCCTTGAAGTCTGCCTTGGTGGTGCCGGGGTCCGAAGCCTTGACCGCCAGCATTTCCTTGGCGACGTAATAGGGGTCGCTGAACTGGATCTGCTCGCCACGGCTCTTGGTATAGGCCAGGTTCGCGATGGTCACATCCACGCGGCCGAGCTTGACCTCAGGCACACGAGCCTCGACCGACAAGGGCGTGATGGTGACGGCCACGCCCAGCTGCTTGGCCAGGGCATGACACATATCGACATCGAAGCCCACCATTTCCCGGGTCTTCGGATCGGGCGCGGCGAACGGCGGCACGTCGGCGAAAGTGCCGCACTTGAGCTCTTTGCGCTGGCTGATGTCCTGCCATTGGTCCGCATGGGCCAGCAGAGACAGTGCGGACAGGCAGCAGCCGATGGCTGTAAGGCGGAATGCAGTGGGGATCGACATGGTGAACTCCTTAAAGAGACTGACAAGGGATGGGAGGGGAAACTCTGGTGCGCTCGACAACTCAATGAGCGCGCAAATCAGACAGAAAACGTTGCGCGCGGGGGTGCTCGGGACGGGTGAAAAAAGCCTTGGGATCGGCCTTCTCGATAATCCGGCCCGCGTCCATGAACCAGACGCGGTCGGCCACCTCTCGCGCAAAATTCATTTCGTGAGTGACGCACATCATGGTCATGCCTTCATTGGCCAGGCTGCGCATGACTGCGAGCACTTCGCCCACCATTTCGGGGTCAAGCGCCGAGGTGGGTTCGTCAAACAGCATGGCGGGCGGCTCCATCGCCAGCGCACGGGCAATCGCCACGCGCTGCTGCTGGCCACCAGAGAGCTGCAGCGGATAGGCCCCCGCCTTGTCCGCCAGGCCCACCCGCTCAAGCAGTTGCATGGCCCTGGCTTTGGCATCGGCACGCTTGACGCCGAGCACACGCATGGGCGACAGCATGATGTTCTCCAATGCCGAAAGATGCGGGAACAGGTTGAAGCTCTGGAATACGAAACCGATGCGGCCACGCAAGCGGTTGAGTTCCGTGCTGCTCATGGGCGCATGAACGTCATGGCCGTCAAACAACAGTTGGCCGGACTGGATCTCTTCAAGCCGGTTGACGGTGCGGATCAATGTGGACTTGCCCGAACCGGACGGGCCGCACACCACCACCACCTCGCCCTTTTTTACCTCGGCGTTGATGTCATTCAGGGCATGGTAGTTCCCATACCACTTGTTGATGTTGGAAAACTTAATCACGGTTTCTCCTCTATTCGGACGTGCAGCTCAAGGCTCGGCCACCAGGGTCACAGGGTTGAGCGCCGCTTGGGCTGGTTGAAGCACTGGGGTGCCCAGACGCTTGCGGACGATGTGCCTCTCCAGCCATTGCGCCAGTTGCGTCAGGCTGAAACAGACGACGTAGTAGGTCATCGCCAGAATGAAGAACACCTGGAATGGCTTGGTCAGCAACTGGTTGTTGATCTGGTTGGCGGCGAAGGTCATCTCCTGCACATTGATGACGTAGCCCAGCGTGGTTTCCTTGATGGTGGAGATGAACTGGCTGAGCATGCTGGGCAGCATGTTGAAAAGAGCCTGCGGCAGTATCACGGACCACATGGCGCCCAGATAGCTGTGGCCCAGTGCGCGCGCCGCCTCCATCTGCCCCTTGGGCAGTGCCTGGATGCCGGCTCGCACCACTTCTGACAAAAAGGCACTCTCATAAATCACCAGCGTGCACAGCATGGTCGTGAACCCGGAGACGTTGCGGCCGATCGCCAGCGGCACCAGGAAATAGACCCACAGGATGATCATGAGCAGCGGCACGCCGCGCGCCACGTAGACCAGCCCGGTGGCTGGCCAGCGCAGCAGCATCCAGGGGGACAAGCGCGCCAGCGCCAGCAGCACCGAAAGCGGAAAGGCCAGCACCATGCCCAGAATGGACAGGATCAATGTGCAAACGATGCCGCCCAGCGGGCCATTGGGGTACTGACCGACCAGCAGCAGCAGCCAGTTGTCGCGCAGAATTTGATAAACGTCGATCAACATGGCTTACCTCACTCCGACAATGCTGTAGCGTCGACCCAGCCAGGCACCGACCACCATGATCACGAGGGAAACCGCCAGGTACACCAAGGTGGCGATAAGGTAGGCCTCGAAGGTGCGAAAACTCTGGCTCTCGACCTCCTTGACAGCGTGCGTCAACTCGGCCACACCGATGGCCATGGCCAGGCTGCTGTTCTTGAACAGCGAAACGCTGTGGCTCACCAGGGGCGGCATGGCATTGCGCACGGCCTGCGGCAGGATCACGTAGCGCATGGAGCCGATGTAGCCGTGGCCCAGCGCGCGTGCAGCCTCGGTTTGCCCAGCGGGAATCGCCCGCAGGCCCGAACGCAGGTCTTCGCTGAAGTAGGCAGCCTGGCACAAGCCCAGCGCCACAACTGACAGGATCGCCTCGGCATTGTTATTGGACAGCCAGGTCTGCAAGACGTCGGGCAGAAGGCTGAAAATACCGAAATACCACAGCATCAGTTGCACCAGCGTCGGCACATTGAAGTGATAGGACACATAGACCGCCACCAGTCGCTGGGCGGCCCGGCTGGGGGCCAGCCGGACGACCAGCAACACCAGCGCCAGCGTCATCGCCAGCAGCCAGGAGCCTGCTGCGATTTTCAGCGTCATCTGCAAACCGTGGACCAGCATCGCACCGAATTCGGTGTTCAGCAGGATCGCCATTAGATTGAAATCTTTCATGCCGGTGTCTCTAGCTTACTGTCGTGATGCTGGGTGGCGTGCAGGACGGGCTGTTCAGGCCTGCGCTTGTCCGGGGCGCGCGGTGGACAAGCCGCCCGGCACCTGCAGCGTGGGCGTGATCTCCATGTGCCCCACGTTCACCGCGATCGGCGCCGCAATGGCAAAGGCAATGGCATTCGCGATGTCCTCGGCCTGCGGCAGCTCGAAGCCTTCGACGAAGCGCTCGTAGGTTTCCTTCGAGTCGCCGTGCACGTGGGCGAAGATGTCGGTGGCCACGCGGCCGGGACAAATCTCGGTCACGCGCACACGCTTGCCGAACACGTCGATGCGCAGCTGGCGCGACAGCATGCTCACGGCCGCCTTGGTCGCGTGGTAGGTGGAGTTTCCGCCGAAGTTGTAGGCTCCAGCGATCGAACTGATGTTGACCACATGGCCGCGGTCGCGCGCCACCATGCCCGGCAGAACCAGGCGGCACAGGTGCAGTATCGCGCGCAGGTTCACGTCCAGCAGCAGGTCGATACCGGCGGCGTCTGCCTTGAGGATGGAACCCGGGCGATCCACACCGGCGCTGTTGACGAGGACGTCGAACTGCACCTCCTGCGTCAGCCGCGTGATGCCCTCCAGGTCGCTCACGTCGATGGCCTGCGGAATGCAGCCGGTGCGCGCTGCCAACTCCGCCAGCTTGTCGGCACTGCGTGCCAGGGCATGCACTTGCAGCCCCTCCCGGCACAGGCGTTCGACGACGGCGGCGCCGATGCCGGAAGAGGCTCCCGTGACCAACGCGGTCTTGTAATCAGAAAATGGCATTTTGTATCTTTCCTTGCGGTTCACCATCCGCTGATTCCACACGGAAGAAATCGTGTGGAACAGCACTTGCAACTTACTGTATCGGGCCTCAAACCGTCGCGCCAAGACGGATTGGCTGTGAAGCGATAAGCCACTCTTATGTCGCCCTGCATCTGTGCATATGCCAGGCTGCAAGCACCAAAGGCGTGCTGCTGCATCGTCCAATCCATCAGGCCATCTGCCGTGAAATCGGCACGATGCGCCCGATCGACTCAACCACGCCGCGCACGGTGCGGGCCAGTTCCACGGCGCCCGGGGTATCGCCGTGCAGCAGGATGGACTGCACGCGCATCGGGATCTTCTTGCCGCTGTAGCTGGTCACCGTGCCCTCTTCGAGCAGCTGCCTTACGCGCGCCAGCACCGCCTGGCGGTCATGGATAACGGAGTCCGGCAGTTTGCGCGGCACCAGCAGTCCCTCGTCATCGCAGGCCCGATCGGCCAGAAAGGTTGTGGCCACACGCAGACCGCAGCGCGCGGCCGCCCCTTCGATGGCACGGCTGGCCGAGGAGCTGATGATGAGCCCGGCGTCAAAGTCCGCCACGGCGCGCACCAACGGTTCGGCCAGCGCGGCATCGGCCGCGGCCATGTTGCCCAGCGCCCCGTGAAAGCTCATATGGGTCATGCGGTGCCCCGCCACCTGGGCCATGCCTGCCAGCGCGGCAAGTTGATACGTGACGTAGGTGACCAGCTCCCGGGTGTCGATCTGCATCGGCCGCCGGCCAAAGCCCAGCAGGTCGGGGAAGCCCACATGCGCGCCCACGTCCACCCCGCGCGCCTTGGCCATGCGTACCGTGCGGTCCATGATGACCGGGTCGCCGGCGTGAAAACCGCAGGCCACGTTGGCCGACGACAGGATGTCCAGCAGCGCCTCGTCCTCCCCCATGCGCCAGGGGCCGAAGCCTTCTCCCAGATCGGCGTTCAGATCGATATCCATGGTCTTGTGTCCTTAGCGGTCGGTAGGAGGGGGCATCGATGGATGCAGTTCGACAAGGGCGGTGCCATAGCCCACCAGGCTGCCATGCGCCGCCAGCATCGAGGCCACAACCCCCGCCTGTGGAGCGGCGACGGGTAGCAGCAGTGCGCCGATCTGCAGCAGTCCCACCGTCTGCCCGGCCTGCACCCCGGCGCCGGGGGGTGCCAGCGGTGCCCCGCGCAGAGGATGGTGGTGCAGGAATACGCCGACCGATGACGCCACCGCCGGCGGTGTGGCAGTTGCTTTCGAAGCGGCAACAGGGGCTGGCACCGATGCCTCTGCATTGCCCTGCAGCTCTTCCAGCACGTCGTTTTCTGGCATGGCGCCGTCGCGCCGCAGACGAACGTGCCCCTGCGGCGTGCGCAGTTCCAGCAAGCCGATGTCGGTGTCGGCCAGCCACGCGGCCAGCTGTTGAAGGTCCGGAATCATCATGGGTCAGTTCCTGCCACGTTGCCAGCGGTGAAGGCCGGCCAGCCGGCGCACCTCGTCCAGCCAGCCTTGCAACTCATGCAAGGCGGCCACAGCGTCATCCCAGGTGGTTTCGATGAAGCGCACCCGGCTGCCGATGGGGGCCTGGCCCAGTCGCCAAAGATCGGCCTCGATCACCGTACCGAATTTGGGATAGCCCCCCGAAGGCTGGGCATCGCGCATCTGGATGATGGGTTGGCCGCCGGGCGGCACCTGAATCACGCCAGGCACGATGCCGTGCGAGCGCATTTCCGTCGACCGGATGGGCGTCAGGGTTTCGCCCGCCAGCCGATAGCCGTAACGGTCGCTTTGCGGGGTGATCTTCCATTCACCGTCCCAGAATGCCGCGCGCGAGGCTTCCTGGTAAGACAGATACTCGGCCGCGGGCAGCACCCGCATGGCGGCCGCCCCGTCCACTTGCAGCGGCAAGGCCAGCGCGGGAGGAACCAGTCCGAAGCCGGTCGGGCATGTGCTCGTGCCCGGCGCGGCGGCGCGCAGCAGATCGCCTTGCCGCAAGGCACGCCCGTCATGCCCCCCGAAAGCACCGCGCAGCTGGGTGCTCCGCGAGCCCAGCACCTCGGGTACATCCACGCCGCCGGCCAGGCACAAGTAAGCACGGCTGGCACGCCAGGTGCCAGCCGGCTGTGGCGGCCCCAGGGTCAACACCTGCCCGGCACGCGCCTGATGCGCCCACCAGGGCAGAAGGGACTGGTCGTCCAGCCGCGCCGCGCAGTCTGCGCCAGTGAGGGCAAACGCGCAGTCTTCGGCAAAACGCACTGCAAACGGGAAAACCGGAACTTCGACGGCTGCGGCATTGGCATCGTTGCCCAGAAGCAGGTTGCCCGCGGCCAGCGCCAGCGGATCCATGGCACCGGCGGTGCCAACGCCCCAGCGCAGGCTGCCCGTGCGGCCCAGGTCCTGTACCGTCGACAGTGCCGTGGAGGAAAGAACTTCGATCATCGAATAATGCCCTCGACACAAAAACGGATCATGTCTCCCGGCCGCAACACGGCCGGCGGATCTTGCGACGGGTCAAAAAAAGACATGACGGTGCTGCCTATGGTGTTCCATCCGCTCGGGCCGGCGGAGGCCGATACGCCGGTTTGCCCGCCGCCGATGGAGACAGCACCGCCTGGAATGCTGAGCACCGGCACCTTGCGCCGGGGCGTGGCGATGCGCGGATCCATGCCGCCCAGATAGCAATAGCCGGGGTGGCTGCCCAGCGCGTACACCGGGTAGAGCGGTGCGCTGTGCAGCGCAACGATTTCGTCCACACTCAGGCCGGTGTGCGCCACCACGTCGGTCATGTGCGGACCGCCCTCGCCGCCGTAGACCACAGGCAGCTCAATCACGCGGCCTTCCAGCGGCAGCGGCTGGACGGCCTCCCAGGCCGACAGCAGGCGGTCTTGCAGACCGGCCAGTTGCGCCTGATCACGCGGCGGGCGGGCAAAGGTCAGCATCAGGTTGTTCATGCCGGGAACCGCCTCGCGCACCTCTGGCCAGTCCTGAACCTCGTGCGCCAGCGCCCAGATGCGCTGCTGCGGCGCCAGATCCAGCGCGCCGGGGGCTTCGAACAGCAACGCGGTCGTGCCCAGCAGGCTGATGGAGGGATGCTGTGCGCTCACCGCAATAGGAGATGCCTTCATGCCGCACTCCTTGCCTGCAGCCAGCGCTCCAGGTGGTGGATGTCGACGCCGCCCTCGGCAAAGCCTGCGTCGCGCAGGATATCGCGGTGCAGCGGCAGGTTGGTCGCGATGCCCTCGACCTGCATCTCGGACAGCGCCAGGCGCATGCGCGCCAACGCGTCCTCGCGTGAGGTGCCATGCACAATGAGCTTGGCAATCATGGAGTCGTAGTACGGCGGCACACGGTAGCCCGCACTGGCATGGGAATCCACCCGCACGCCGAAGCCGCCGGGCACCTGCCAGCCGGTGATGCGCCCCGGCGCGGGAACGAATGTTTCAGGGTTCTCGGCGTTGATGCGGCATTCCAGCGCGTGGCCCTGGCAGGCCACATCGGCCTGCTTCAACGCCAGTCGCTCGCCGCGCGCCACGCGAATCTGCTGCTGCACGATGTCGATGCCGGTGGTCATTTCGGTCACGGGGTGCTCTACCTGAAGCCGCGTGTTCATCTCGATGAAATAAAAGGCGCCTTTTTCGTACAGGAATTCGAAGGTGCCGACGCCGCAGTAGCCGATCTGCCGGCAGGCCCCGGCACAGCGCTCACCCACCTCGGCGATCAGCGCAGGGTCGATGCCCGACGCAGGCGCCTCCTCCAGCACCTTTTGATGGCGGCGCTGCAGCGAGCAGTCGCGGCTGCCCAGCCACAGCGCGTTGCCGTGGCTGTCCGCCAGCACCTGGATCTCGACGTGACGCGGATGAAGCAGGAATTTCTCAATGTAGACCTCCGGGTTGCCAAAGGCCCGGCGCGCCTCCTCGCGGGTAAGCGCCAGCGCGTCAAGCAGCGCCCCCTCCTCCTGCACCACGCGCATGCCACGCCCGCCACCGCCGCCGGCAGCCTTGATGATCACGGGGTAGCCGATCTCGCTCGCGATGGCGCGAACGGCGTCCGCCTCCTCGGGCAGCGCTCCGTCTGGCCCCGGGACGCAAGGAACGCCGGACTCGCGCATCGCGCGCTTGGCCGCCACCTTGTCGCCCATGGTGCGAATACAAGCGGCGCTGGGGCCGATGAAGGTGAGGCCGGCCTGCTCGACGCGTTCGGCAAAGCCGGCGTTCTCCGACAGGAATCCATAGCCCGGGTGAATGGCCTGCGCGCCGCTGACTTCTGCAGCGAACAGGATGGCGGCTTGATTCAGGTAACTCTGCCCCGGCGAGGCCGGGCCTATGCACAGCGCCTGGTCAGCCTGACGCACGTAAACAGCGTCGCGATCGGCCTCGGAATGCACCGCGACAGTGCGCAGGCCCAAGCCACGGCAGGCACGCTGGATACGCAAAGCGATTTCGCCCCGATTGGCGATCAGTACCGTGTCAAACATGACTGTCCTCTGCACCATGACCACTTGCGCTGCCGAAGCGGAACAGCGGCTGTCCGGCCTCAACCTCCTGCCCGGAGCTGACCAGTACGTCCTGCACGGTGACGTCTTGCTCGGCACGGACTTCGTTGAAGACCTTCATGGCTTCGATCACGCACAGTATTTGACCGGCCTTGACGGCCTGGCCAGCTGTCACGAATGGCGACTCGTCAGGCGAGGGCCGAAGGTGGACGACACCATAAAGCGGCGCTGCGAGCTCAGTCGGCGACACAGTTGACGAGGCTGCGGCAAAGGCGGCCGCAGACGAGGGAGCCGAGCTGGATGCCGGGGCGACTGCCGGAAACCTTGCCGCATCGGCGCCCCCCCCGCTTCGGGGTGCAGCCGCCAGCGCGGACCGCTTTACCAGCCGCAAGGTCTCGCCATTGTGGCTGTACTCCAGTTCGGACAGGTCCGATGCCGCCAGCGCGTCGATAAGCGCCTTGATCTGTTGCTGGTCCATGTCTGCCTATTCACCTCCGGGACCGGGATCCCTCTGCTGTCGGCATGCTCCGCGAACATGTACCGGCAAGTTGAAAGGTAACGGGCAATGCACCGCAAAGCCAAGACGGAATGGCTGTGAGGCAATAAGGGGGGCTTATGACGGCGCGTGGAGGTCAGGCGCCACCGTTGTCACGCCGACACTACCCGCCAGGTCGGCCACGAGTTCCAGCAGAATGTCCTTGACGGCCTGCGCCGGCTCGGACAAGGGCAGGTGGTCCGACTGGCACAACGCCAGCGGTGCCTCGATCACCGGCTCCACAATGCGGCATTGCCAGGCACCGCAAGCGGCCACCACCTCACGCGCCATCGAGGCCGGCAGGATGGTGGCCCCCAGCCCGTCGGCGATGACCGCCGTGAGCGTGAAGGCCGATTCGATCTCGGCCACCACGCGCGGGGCCAAGCCCGGGCCCAGGCCCATGAACGCCTCGTTGACGAGCTTGCGAACGATGTTGTAGGGGCGCGGCAAGAACAGTTCCATGTCGCGCAGGTCGCTCAGACGCACCGGTTCCGCCGGTATCGGCATGGAAGCCGGCCCGACCAGGAACAGGGGCTCCTTGAGCAGCGGCAGGAACGACAAGCCATGAATGGCCTTGTCGCCGTAGAGCACGGCCAGGTCCATCCGGCCATTCATGATCAGTTCGGACAGCGTTATGCCGTAGTTTTCATTCAGGTAGAGCAACACGCCGGGGTGGCGCGCCCGCACCGTGCGCAGCAAAGGCAGCGCCAATGCCGAGGCAGCGGTGCCCGGCGCCAACCCCACCGAGACCTGGCCTGAAAGGCCACGTCCCGCGGCTTGCATGTCCGCCAGGGCCTGATCACACTGGCGCAGGATGATTTGCGCATGGCGGTACAGCACCTTGCCCGCCTCGGTCGGCGTGACGCCGCGCTTGGTGCGCACAAGCAGTTGCTGGCGGACCTCTCCTTCCAGCGTGGCAAGCTGTTGGCTCAAGGCCGGTTGGGCAATGTAGAGCACTTCGGCGGCCTGGGTCAGGCTGCCGATGTCCACGATCTTCACAAAATATTTGAGTCGTCGGAGGTTCATACCTCTCCTCGTAAGCAAATGTTAAGCCTACCACCGCCTCAGGTGTGCGCGCCAGAGTGCAAACCCCGAACCCATCCTGTTCGGCCATGACGACCGCAACGGCGCACCATAAGCTCCACCTATTGAACCAGACCAAACTCATCTTGGCGACATCGCCTGCCTGCGCGTACCGTTACGTCTGCCCGCTCTTTCCTCTTTCTCTACTGCCCAAAGGAAACCACCGTGACCAGCTCCCGTATCGCCGCCCGCGTGCGCCGCATCAAACCATCGCCCAGCACGTCCGCCGCCGACCGTGCCAACGAACTGCGCCGCCAGGGCAAATCGATCGTTAACCTGGTCGTGGGCGAGCCCGACTTCGACACCCCCGCGCACATCCGCCAGGCCGCCACAGCGGCGATGGACCGGGGCGAAACGCGCTACACGCTGATGGCCGGCACGGTGGCGTTGCGCCAGGCCATCGCCGCCAAGCTTGAGCGCGAAAACGGGCTCACGTACGCACTGAACGAGATCATCGCCACCAGCGGCGCCAAAAGCGCGATCTACAGCGCGTTTGCGATCACGCTGGAGCCGGGCGACGAAGTCATCGTGCCCGCGCCGTACTGGGTGTCGTATCCCGACATGGTGCTGGCCTGCGACGGCACGCCCGTGACCGTGGCCTGCCCCGAGGAAAACGGCTTCAAGATCACGCCCGAACAGCTGGCCGCCGCCATCACGCCGAAGACCCGCTGGCTGCTGATCAACTCGCCGAGCAACCCGACCGGCGCGAGCTACACCACGGACGAGTACCGCGCGCTGGCCAAGGTGCTGGCCAAACACCCGCAGGTGCTGGTAATGACCGACGACATCTACGAGCACATCCGCTTCGACGGCCAGATCACGCCGCACTTCCTGCAGGCCGCGCCCGAGCTGCGCGATCGCACGCTGGCGATCAACGGCGTTTCCAAGACTTACGCCATGACCGGCTGGCGCATCGGCTGGGTGGCCGGCCCGCGCGACCTGGTGCAGGCGCTGGACACGCTGCTGTCGCAGTCCACCGGCAACTGCTGCTCGATCAGCCAGGCGGCCGCCGCGGCCGCGCTGAACGGCGACCAGAGCTTCGTAACCGAGAGCGTGGCGGTCTACAAGCAGCGACGCGACGCGACACTCGCGCGCATCAACGCGATCCCCGGCCTGAGCTGCCGCGTACCCGACGGCGCCTTCTACCTCTACATCAACTGCGGCGGCCTGATCGGCAAGACCACACCCGAGGGCAAAGTGCTGAACGAAGACGGCGACGTGGTGATGTACCTGCTGGAAAGCGTCGGCGTGGCCGTCGTCGCCGGCACGGCGTACGGCCTGTCGCCGTACTTCCGCATGTCGATCGCGACCTCGATCGACACCCTGGAAGAAGGCTGCGCGCGCATCGCCCGCGCGGTCGCAGCACTGCGCTGAGCAGCACCCGCAACACCAGCGACTCAAGGACCACCATGACCACCTACAAAGCCCTCCGCAAGAACCCTTCGGCCACGCAGGCCGGCCCGCAAATCATTGCCGCGCTGCGCGACATCCCCGTGGCCGCGCTCAGCGACAACATGCACCGCAACATCGGCACCGCGGGCCTGCACCCCTACCACCGCCCCGTCGCCCAGACCATGGCCGGCACGGCCGTCACGGCGCGCTCGCGCGGCGGTGACAACCTGACCTATCTGCGTGCCCTCGAGTTCTGCCGCCCCGGCGACGTGCTGGTGATCGATGCCGGCGGCGACCTCAACAACGCCGTGGTCGGCGGCATCCTGTCGTTCTACGCCGCCAGCATCGGCATCGTCGGCGTGGTCGTCGACGGCGCGATCCGCGACGTGGCCGAGATCCGCGAGCGCGAGTTCCCGGTCTACGCGCGCGGCATCACCCACCGCGGCCCCTACAAGGACGGCCCGGGCGAAATCAACGTGCCCATATCCGTGGGTGGCATGGTGGTCAACCCCGGCGACATCGTGGTCGGCGACCAGGACGGCCTGCTGGCCATCCCGCAGGAAGGCGTCGAGCAGTTGATAGAGAAGGCGCGCGCCCACCTGGACGCGGAAGCGCAAACCATTCGCGCGATGAAGGAAGGCCGCTGGGACCGCACCTTCATCGACGCGCTGGAAGCACGCTGCAACAATTAAGCCTAAGAGCCGCAAGGCTCAAACGCACAGGCGGCCTGAACCGCGGCTATAAGCCTGCGCTATCCGTCTAGACAAAAGACCTCTTTGCCTCGCCGCGGGCGGGTCGTTAAGGTTGCACTCACCTGAGTTTCCAAGGAATCCACGTGAGTTCGACAAGAATTTCTGCGCGCATGCGCCGCATCAAGCCCTCGCCCAGCAGTGCCGCTGCGGACCGCTTTGCCGAACTGCGGCGCCAGGGCCAGGACATCATCAACCTCGCCATCGGCGAACCCGACTTCGATACGCCGGCGCACATCCGGCAGGCCGCCGGCGCGGCCATCGAGCGCGGCGAGACGCGCTACACGCCAGTAGCCGGCACGCTGGCACTGCGCCAGGCCATCCTACGGCCTGCCGTTCGCCGCCGCGTGCGCACGCTCTCGGATCGGGCCGACGAACAGGCGCACGTGAATTTCACCGCCTTTGTCGGCGAGGTGGCCAGCCACTATGCCGGGGCCATCCTGCGTGGCTGGCTTGTCGCTTCAGACCTGGGCGACCGCTGCGCTTTCCATGTCGCGATGCGATTTATCCCATGCGGACAGCCGACCCCTGCCCTGTCTCGAAGGACCGTCAGCCGTGAGGCAGTTGCTCACGACGGTCAGCGCATCCGGCACGCTGGCTTGAAGGGCGCGGGGCTCGGCAGCGGCAGAGACGAAGCGGTCGCCCGAGATCGGCAGGCCGCATCGTGCGTCGGGTGGGCGTGGACATTGACGCACAGGCCCCGGTGGAGCGGCAATAGATGCATTTCCAATGCCCCGTTCGCAGATGCGTATGCAATATTTTTATAGCTGAACATTAATTATGTATTGGCGAAATTTCCATCGCGCTAGTAACTTTCTAACTCTCCACCGGTGAAGATGACCATCATGAAGGAAGCTATGACAACATTAAAGGTGACCGCGAATGGGGCAACCATCCCGGCTATTGGGTTCGGCACGTTCCGGATGAAAGGCGACGACGTCACCCGTATGGTCCGTCACGCACTGTCAGTCGGCTACCGTCACATCGACACCGCTCAAATCTATGGAAACGAATCCGAGGTGGGCGAGGGGCTGGTGGCCTCGGGCTTGCCGCGGTCGGACGTGTTCCTCACGACCAAGGTATGGGTCGCCAATTTCAAATACGACGATTTCCTGCGCTCGGTGGATGAAAGCCTGGAGAAACTGCGCACGGACTATGTGGACCTTCTACTGCTGCATTGGCCGAAGGTTGACGAGGTCCCTTTGGCCGAGCAGATCAGCGCGCTTAATGAGGTACGCAAACGGGGCAAGGTCCGAAACATCGGCGTGAGCAACTACACCACCGCTCTGCTACGCGACGCGCTGGCCCTCTCCAGCGCGCCGCTGGTCACCAACCAGGTCGAGTATCACCCCTATCTCGATCAGTCGGCGGTGCTGGATGTCGCCCGCAAGGCGGGCATGATCGTCACCGCCTACTATGCGATGGCGGACGGCAAGGTGATCGGCGATCCTGTCATCAAGGAGATTGCCGGGCGTCACGGCAAGACCGAAGCGCAGATCGTGCTGCGCTGGCTGATTCAGCAGGATCAGGTAATTGCGCTGTCAAAAACTCTGAGCGAGGAGCGTGCAACCAGCAACATCGACATTTTCGATGTCGAGTTGTCGTCAGAAGAGATGGCTGCCATCCACGGGTTGGCGAAGACGGATGGACGTCTTCTCAGCCCGGACTGGCTCGCCCCGGTCTGGGATGCCGGTCCCGCCAAGCAATCAATATAAATACAAATGTAAATACATTAAAGGAGACGGAGTATGTCCAACTCACTATCGAGCTATCAGTTGAACCGGCGCAACTTGCTGGCGGCATCGACCGCCGTGCTCGCTCTGCCCTATATGGTGGTGCGCGCCGCCGCAAAACCGAAGATTACCGTGATTTCGCAATGGAGCGCAGGCAGCGATGGGGCGGCCATCACCGCGCTCGGCAAGCTGTTCGAGCAGGCCGGCGGCGACTGGACGCACAATCCGGTGCCCGGCTTTACCACGGCCATGATGAACAAGCTGCGGGCGCAGATACTGGCAGGCGATCCGCCGGCAGCAAGCCAACTGAAGGGGCCGGAGATTGCGGCCTGGTCAAAGATCGCACCGACCGTCAATCTGGACGCCATCGTGGCCGCCTCTGGCTACGAGAAGGTTGTCGTCCCCGAGTTGGCCAGACTGCACAAGCCCGCCGGCCACTGGATCGCCTTGCCGCTCCAGGTCTACCGTATGAATACGCTGTGGGTGTCGAAGAAGGCGATGGACAAAGTCGGTGCGACGGCCTTGCCTAAGACCTGGGCCGAGTTCAACGCGCTGGCGGCGAAGATGAAGGCAGCCGGGATTCAGCCGCTGATCAACGGCGGCCTCCCTTATGACAACGCGATGATCTGGGAAACCTGTCTGGCCGGCATCAGCCCGGCGAGCTATCGCAAGGCGATCATGGAACTGGACGACGCTGCACTGCGCGGACCCGAGGTGCTGGCCGCATTCCAGCAAGCCCGCAGGCTCAGCGAGTGGATGGATCCGAATGTCGGCAACCAGCATTATTCCGTATATATCCCCAAGTTCATGGCAGGCGATGGCGGCATGCTGCTGACAGGCGGCGCGGTGCAGGGCGTATTCCGTGCTGCCGGCTACCAGCTCAGCGATTACCTGGTCGGGCCGGGGCCGCAGGACAATGGCAATCAGGGCTTCACGCTGAACGCCGACTCCTTCATTTTCTGGAAGCGCAAAGAGTCGGAGTTCCTGGCCGGTCAGGAGTTGATGGCGAAGGTGTTGATGAGCAAGGAGACGCAGAAGACGTTCTCGGGCATCACCGGTTCCGTGCCGGCCCGCACCGACATCGATCTCTCCGACCCTGCCTTCACCCCCCAGCAGCGCGAGACCGCAGCGGCGATGGCGGCTTCGATGAAGACAGGGCAAGTGGTGCTGAGCCTGGCGCATAACCTGGCCCAGCCGAGTCAGGTGACGGCAGCGATGATCGATGTGCTGACCGAGTTCATCCACAACAAGGACATCACACCAAAACAGGGGCAAGACCATCTGGTTGCCGCTGTTGCCGGCGTGCGGTCATGATACGGGACCGGCTGCTGCCATATCTCGTCATATGGCCGCCGCTGCTGGTCGGCATTGTCCATGTGGTCGGCTTCACGCTGTATACCGTATGGCTGTCGTTTACGCCATCAACGCTGGTGCCGCAAGTCGGCTGGATCGGCTTGCGCAACTACAAGGCCATACTGGGTACGCGCAACTGGGAGATTGCGGCCCATAACATGGTGGTATACGGCGTCTGCTTCCTGCTGCTGACCACCGCACTCGGGCTGCTGCTGGCGATTCTGATCGACCAGAAGATCCGCGGCGAAAACGCGTTGCGGGCAATCTTTCTTTATCCGCTTGCGGTGTCGTTCGTGGTCACCGGCGTGGTCTGGGGCTGGCTGCTCAATCCTGGCCTGGGGATACAGAAGCTGGTCAACGATATCGGCTGGCTCGGCTTTCGCTTTGACTGGCTGATAGACCGCAACCGCGCCATCTATACCATCGTGATTGCCGGCGCGTGGCAGGCGTCCGGGTTTGCGATGGCGCTGTTTCTGGCCGGCTTGCGGTCGGTGGATGCCGATCTGATGAAAGCGGCCCAGATCGACGGCGCCGGACCCTGGCGCACCTATCGCCGGGTGGTGCTGCCGAGCATCTGGCCGATCTTCGTGGCCGTGTTCGTGGTCCTGCTGCAATTTGCCGTCAAGACCTTCGATCTCGCTATGGCGCTGACCGGCGGCGGTCCGGGGATCGCCACGATGCTGCCGTCCATCGTTGTCTACGATTTCATGTTTCAGCGCGGTGTGCTTGGCGGCGGATCGGCGGCGGCGGTGCTGATGCTGTTGTATCTGATGGCGGTGCTGATTCCTTACGCATTGTTCAAACGCTGGCGGCAGATGCAGGGGAGGCGGCATGGCTGACTTGCTTGAAACATCCGCGTCTTCCATCACACACCTGCCTGAGAAGACCGGCCTGCAGGTCAAGTGGAGCCGACTGGCGGTTTACGCGGTACTGCTCGGCTTCGCAGCCGCCTATCTCACACCGTTGGTGGTGGTGATCCTCAATTCGGTGCGCAGCGCGCAGGACATCGGACAGAACGGCGTGATCAACCTGCCGAAAACGCTCGAACTGCACAATTTCGTTGCCGCCTGGGGGGAGTTCTGCATTGCCCAGCATTGCTCCGGTATTCGGCCATACATGCTGAACTCGCTGATGATGGCGATACCGGCGACGATTCTGTCAACCCTGCTGGGCGCGGCTTGCGGTTATTCCATCGCGCTGTGGCGCTTTCGCGGCGACACCTGGGTATTCGGCGTTCTCACGCTGGGCGTGTTTTTGCCCGAGCAGATGAAACTGGTGCCGTGGGTTCTGGTGCTGCGTGAACTCGGACTGAGCAACACGATCGCCGGCCTGGTGCTGGTGCACGTGGTGCAGGGCATCAGCTTCGCCACGCTGTTCTGCCGCAACTACTACGTCAACATTCCGCAGGAACTGATGAAGGCGGCGAAGATCGACGGCGCAGGCTATTTCCGGATTTTCTGGCGCATCGTTCTGCCGCTGTCGCCGCCGATCCTGATTGTGACCATCATCTGGCAATTCACCGGCATCTGGAATGAGTACCTTTACGGCGTGGTATTCACCTCGGGCGAGAATCAGCCGATCACCGCTGCATTGATCGCGCTGGCGGCGGGCGTGTCCGAGGCGCCGCAATACGGGATACAAAGCGCCGCCGTGCTGCTGGCGGCCGCGCCGACGCTGCTGGTCTATCTGGTCGGCGGCAAGTACTTCATGCGCGGCCTGACGGCTGGAGCAGTCAAATAGAAATGAACAGGAGACATCGATGGCTGCTATGACAATCAGTGATTTGCATAAGCGCTTCGGGCCGGTGAACGTGCTCAAGGGCATCAATCTGGAAATCGCCGACGGCGAGTTTATCGTGCTGGTGGGACCGTCCGGCTGCGGCAAGTCGACGCTGCTCAATATCATCGCGGGACTGGAGCACCAGAGCGACGGCACGGTCGAAATCGGCGGACGGCGGATGAACGGCGTGGCGCCCAAAGATCGCGACATCGCCATGGTGTTCCAGTCCTACGCTTTGTACCCGACAATGACGGTGCGCGAGAACATGTCCTTTGGCATGGAGTGCCGCGGCGTGGCGAGGGCACAGCAAGGAGAAGCAGTGACGCGGGTGGCGCGCCTGCTGCAGATTGAACCCTTGCTGGACCGTAAACCGGGCCAACTGTCCGGCGGCCAGCGCCAGCGGGTGGCGATGGGGCGCGCGCTGGTGCGTGACCCGGTGCTGTTCCTGTTCGATGAGCCGCTGTCCAATCTGGACGCCAAGCTGCGCGTGGAGATGCGCTGGGAAATCAAGCAATTGCATGCGCGGATCGGTTCTACAATCGTCTATGTCACCCACGACCAGATCGAGGCGATGACTATGGCGACCCGGATCGCGGTGATGCATCAGGGCGAGGTGCAGCAGTTCGCCGATCCCGATACGCTCTACAACCGCCCGGCCAATCTGTTTGTCGCGCGCTTCATGGGAGCGCCGCCGATGAACACATTTACCGCTCGTCTGACGCAACGCGATGGTGCGGCGGTCGCCTTGATTGGTGCTGGCCTGCCGGAGGAGATCGCCGTGTCCATCGCGCCGGGGGCGGCGCGGGACTATATGGAGCGGGACGTCATCGTCGGCATCCGCCCGGAATGCATCGGCGAGCGCAACCGCCGGTTCGGCGACCATCCGCAGGCCAGCCAGCACATCACGGCGAAAGTGGAGATGATCGAACCGACTGGAGCCGAGACCATCGTGCTGCTGCGCCTGGGTGGGCAGTCTGGGCTGGGGCGGGTGGCGCCGGATATCCGTCTGGTTCCCGACCAGATGGCGGAGTTCGCGCTCGATGTGAGGAACATCTGCCTGTTCGACCCCGTTACGGAACGCCTGATTGCATGAACTCTTCCGGCTGTCCCGATAATCCCGACCAGCTTGCAGGCACGGGCACCTTTGGGTCAGCGGTACTCGCTCAAACGTGGCAGCGCCGTCGTCGATATACATCAGGCCCGGCGCGCCCGTGACCTGGATAACATGTTCCTTAGAGTTCTACATGCCCCCCAGTTTGCCAAGCATTCAATGCGTTATGGAGTGAAGGTAAAGATTGACCTCAGGCTTTCAGCAACCCAGGACGCCTCCCGCAAAGATGTCGGTCATGCACGGAACATGGCGCACGCTTCAGTGAAGCTCGTCAAGCAGCGCCTTGGCCTCCTGCAGGTCAGCGGTGTCGAAGCCTTCAGTGAACCAGCCGTAGGTCTCGGCCAACATCTGGCGGGAGTCTCCCGGCTTGCCCTGCTGCCACCACAGCCGGCTTAAGGCCATCACCGCGCGCAGCTCCAGCGATCGGGCGCTCTGCTGGCGGGCGATCGCGATCGCCTTCAGGAAGCAGGCTTTGGCTTCGTCCCGGCCGCCCACGTCCTCTGCCTCGCGGCTCGGCTGCAGCAGCGTCAACTCCCCCTTGAGCCGATACAGCTCCGCCTCGTACGCGCGCTCTTGCGTTCGGTCCACCATGGCCAGCGCCTCGGCAAGCGTCTTCAGCCCTGCCTCGGTTTGCCCCGCACTCCCGTAGGCTTCGGCCAGTAGCGCCAGGAAATGCGGCCGCCAAATCTCCGCCCCGGTGGCCCTGTAGGCGCTCAAACCCTGTTGCATCCTTTCGATGCCTTCTGCTGCGCGTCCCTGCTGGGACAGCGTCCAGCCCGAGAGGATGGTTCCGTAAGCCAACCAGAACGGGAAGCCGTGGTTGGCGGCATCCTGTCGTTCTACGCCGCCAGCATCGGCATCGTCGGCGTGGTCGTCGACGGCGCGATCCGCGACGTGGCCGAGATCCGCGAGCGCGAGTTCCCGGTCTACGCGCGCGGCATCACCCACCGCGGCCCCTACAAGGACGGCCCGGGCGAAATCAACGTGCCAATATCCGTGGGCGGCATGGTGATCAACCCCGGCGACATCGTGGTCGGCGACCAGGACGGCCTGCTGGCCATCCCGCAGGAAGGCGTCGAGCAGTTGATCGAGAAGGCGCACGCCCACCTGGACACGGAAGCGCAAACCATTCGCGCGATGAAGGAAGGCCGCTGGGACCGCGCCTTCATCGACGCGCTGGAAGCACGCTGCAACAATTAAGCCTAAGAGCCGCAAGGCTCAAACGCACAGGCGGCCTGAGCCGCGGCTATAAGCCCGCGCTATCCGTCTAGACAAAAGACCTCTTTGCCTCGCTGCGGGCGGGTCGTTAAGGTTGCACTCACCTGAGTTTCCAAGGAATCCACGTGAGTTCGACAAGAATTTCCGCGCGCATGCGCCGCATCAAACCCTCGCCCAGCAGTGCCGCTGCGGATCGCTTTGCAGAACTGCGGCGCCAGGGCAAGGACATCATCAACCTCGCCATCGGCGAACCCGACTTCGATACGCCGGCGCACATCCGGCAGGCCGCCGGCGCGGCCATCGAGCGCGGCGAGACGCGCTACACGCCAGTAGCCGGCACGCTGGCGCTGCGCCAGGCCATCGCCGCCAAGCTCCAGCGCGAGAACGGCCTGGACTACGCGCCGCGCGACATCATCGTGACCTGCGGCGCCAAGCATGCCCTGTTCAATGCCCTGTCGGTCACGGTGGAGGCGGGGCACGAGGTCATCGTGCCCGCGCCGTTCTGGGTGTCCTACCCCGACATGGTGCTGGCCTGCGACGGCACGCCGGTGATCGTGGCCTGCAGGGAAGAAGACGACTTTCGCCTCACCCCGCAAGCGCTGGAAGCCGCCATCACGCCGGCCACGCGCTGGCTGGTGTTCAACTCGCCTACCAACCCCACCGGCACCACCTACACCACCGCGCAACTGCGCGCCCTGGCCGACGTGCTGCTGCGCCACCCGCAAGTGATGGTGCTGGCCGATGACATCTACGAGCACATCCGCTTCGGCGATGCGCCCAAGCCGCAGCACGTGCTGGTGATCGAGCCTGCGCTGCGCGAGCGCACGCTGGTCGTCAACGGCGTCTCCAAGACCTATGCCATGACGGGCTGGCGCATCGGCTACGCGGCGGGCCCTGCGGACATCATCGCCGCCATGGACATGCTGCAGTCGCAGTCCACCAGCGGCGCGAGCTCGGTCAGCCAGGCCGCCGCCGTGACGGCGCTGAACACCGAGGCCGGCTTCCTGCCCGGCTGGGTGGCCACCTACGAGCAGCGGCGCGACACCGCCGTGCGCCTGCTCAACCAGATTCCGGGCCTGCGCTGCGCGGCACCCGGCGGGGCTTTCTACCTCTACCCCTGGTGCGGCGGCCTGATTGGGCGGCGCACCCCGCAAGGCAAGGTGATCGAGTCCGATGTCGATGCGGTCATCTACCTGCTCGAAGCCGGTGGCGTGATGCTGCTGGCGGGCACGGCCTATGGCGTGGCCCCGTACTTCCGCATGTCGATTGCCACCGGCGTCGAGCAGATCGAAGAGGGCTGCAGGCGTATCGCGCAGGCGGTGGCACAACTGGCCTAGCGGTTGCATGGAACGCAGCGCTGACGGCCCATATCAAAAACATTTATGCGTCAAGGTGCATAACGTATTGGCCACGACGCTTGAGCCTCCCTATTATTTGCTGAACCCCACTTCACCTTCTGGAGAGACGTGATGACCTGTTACCCGACAATGACCCAACTGCGCAGCGTGGCCCGGATGGCTGCGGTGGCGCTCGGTGGACTCTGCGCCCTGGCTTCGGCCCACGCGCAGTCCGCCGACACCTTGAAAATCGGCATCATCAGCCCCATGAGCGGGCCGAACGCGCGCTACGGCGCGTTCGCCAACAAAGGCGCGGCGCTCGCGGCCAAGGAAATCAATGCCGCTGGCGGCGTGCAGGGCAAGAAAATCGAGCTGGTCAGCGGCGACAGCCAATGCGTGCCGGCCGAGGGCGTGGCCGCCACCCAGCGCATGATCAGCCTGGAGAAGACCCCCATCATCATCGGCGACGTCTGCAGCTCGGTCACGCTGGCCATGCAGCCGATGGTTGAAGAATCCAGGGTGTTGCTGATCAACGCGGCGTCTTCCAACCCCGACATCACCTACAAGGCCGGCGTCGGCGGCTTCAAGTGGACCTTCCGCAACTACCCGACCGACGAGGTGCGTGCCGCCACGGTGCTCGAATACTCCGTCAAGACCAAGGGCTTCAAGAAATTCGCGGTGCTGTCGGTCGACAGCGACTACGGCCGCGGCGCCATCAAGTTCACCAAGCGCTACCTGCCGAAGTACCAGGGCGCGGAAATCCTCAGTGAAGACTACTACAAGGACTCCGAAACCGACTTCCGTGCGGTGCTCAGCAAGATTCGCCGCTCCGGTGCGCAGGCCATCATTCTTTACGGACAGGCCGACACCACGCCCATCATCGCGCGCCAGATGCTGGAGCTGGGCCTGGCTGGCAAGGTTGCGCTGGTTGGCAACGGTGAATTCAACACCAGGACCACCATCGCGGCCGCGCCCAAGGTCATGAACGGTGCCGTCGAAGCCGCCGCCTGGCTACCCGAGGTGCAGGCGCCGCGCAGCCTCAAGTTTGTCGAGGAGTACAAGAAGGCCAACGGCGGCGAGGTGCCGAACGTGCATGCCTATACCCACTACGACACCCTGTTCCTGCTGGCCAAGGTCATCGCCGACGTCAAGAGCGTGAAGGGCGAGGACATCCGCAATGGGTTGGTAAAGGTCAAGTACGACAGCCCGATGGGCATGGTGAGCTTCGACGACCACAACCAGGCGATGCTGCCGATGGTGCTGCTGGAGGTGGCGGACGAAAAACCGGCCATCAAGAGCGCCATCAGCTCCAAGGTGGACTATCCCGCGGCGGGCAAGTAAGCCCCCGGCTCTCACACCATACGCGGACAAGCACATGGGTTCCTTTTTGTTAGAGCAGATCGTCAACGGCATCATCACCGGGTCGATGTACGCCCTGGTGGCGGCCGGCATGACGATGATTTTCGGCGTGCTGCGGGCCATCAACTTCGCCCATGGCGAGTACTACATGCTGGGAACGTTCGCGTCCTGGTGGGTGATCTCCCATCTGGCGACCGACTACCCGCTGGCCATCATCGCTGGCGTGGCCATGGCCTGCGTGATCGCGGCGATTGTCGGTCGCCTCGTCATGCAACGCCTGGTCGGACAACCGTTCCAGGCCGGGGTGCTGGCCACCCTGGGCATCTCGCTGATCCTGCAGAACGCCGTGATCCTGGCGTTCGGCGGCGGCTACAAAGTGTTCGAAGGCGGCTGGATCGAGCCGATTGAACTGGGCGACTTCGGCATGTCGCAACAGCGCGTGCTGCTGTTGCTGGTCACCCTGGTGGTGTTCGCGGGGCTGGAGTGGATGGTGCGCCGCACTCGCCTGGGCCGCTCGATCCGCGCCGTGTCGCAGAACATCGAATGCTGCCAGGTCAATGGCATCGACGTTGAGCAGGTGGTGCGGCGCACCTTCCTGATCGGCGTCGCCATCGCCGCGCTGTCGGGCATTCTCACCGGCCCCATCAACGTGAGCATCTACGGCGGCATGGGCGAGGCCATAACGCTCAAGACCTTTGCGGTGATCGTGATGGGCGGCATGGGCAACGTGCGCGGCACGCTGATCGCCGGCTGCCTGCTGGGTGTGGTCGAAAGCCTGGTGGCGGGCTTTATCGGCCTGCAATACCGCGACTCGGTCGGTTTCATCGCACTTCTGCTGATGCTGATGTTGCGGCCCCACGGGCTGTTCAGCAGCAAGGCCCGATTCTGAATTTCCATTCAATGAGGCAATTATCCATGTCATCCACCACGCTGGACATGCCACGCATGCCCATCAGCCGCCTGGCAACGGTGAATTGGGGGGCGTCAGCGCTCGCGCTGGCCGCGCTCCTGGCCGCACCGCTGTTCCTGGGCGACTACTACCTGCACGCGATGATTCTCGCGATGATCTTCCTGCTGCCGGCGCTCGGGCTCAACCTGATCCTGGGCTACACCGGCATGCTGTCGCTGGCGCAGGGGGTCTTCTTCGGAATTGGCGCCTACGGCTCGGCGCTGCTGTCCATTCATTTCGGCACCCCGTTCCTGGTCAACTTCCTCGCCGCCGGCCTGCTGGCGGGCCTGGTCGCCCTGCCGCTGGGCATCCCCGCGCTGCGCCTGCGTGACACCTCCTTCGTGATGTGTACGCTGGGCCTGGTGGTGATCGCGCAGATGGTCTCGAAAAATTGGGTGGACCTCACCCGCGGCGACATGGGCCTGTCGGGCGTACCACGCCCCAAACTGGGATTTGGCGAGACGGCCTACATCATCCTGCGGGCGCCTGAGTACTACTACCTGATCCTGGCACTGGCCCTTCTTGTGGTGTTCGCCTTCGTGGCCCTGATCAAGTCGCCAGCGGGACGCTGCATGATCGCCATCCGCGACAACGAAACGCTGGCCGAGTCGCTGGGCATACCGACCTGGACTTACAAGCTCATCGTGTTCATGCTCAGCGCCGTCTTCGCCGGCCTGGGCGGCAGCCTCTACGCGCACTTCTCGACGGTGGTGAGCCCGCTGGTGTTTCAGTCCTACTACTCGAACACCATCCTCATCATCGTGCTGGGCGGCGGTGTCGGTCGGCTGCCGGGCGCGATCATCGGCAGTTTCGTCTTCGTGGCCGTGTCGGAAGCGCTGCGCATCACACCCGAACTGCGCATGGTGATCTACGGCTTCGTGCTGTTGGGACTGGTGTTTGTGTTCCCGCAAGGCCTGGCACCACTGGTCCAGCGTTTGACGGGGGCGCTTGCGCGTATTGGCTTCAAGCACGGGGAGCCGCATGATGGCCACTGAACAACCGATCCTGCGCATCGAGGGATTGCGCAAAAACTATGGTGCGGTGGCGGCATTGCAAGGCGTGGACATTGACATCCAGCGCGGCGAGGTGCTGGGACTGATCGGCCCCAACGGCTCGGGCAAGTCAACGCTTTTTGATTGCTGCACCGGCCTGCAAAAGAGCGATGCCGGGCGTGTGCTGCTCAACGGTGTGGATATCACCGGCTGGCCGATGAACCGCATTGCCCGCGAAGGCCGCTTCCTGCGCAGCTTCCAGAAGACCGTGGTGTTCCCGACACTCGATTCCTACGAGAACCTGGTGCTGGCCGGCCAGATGTTCGCCTTCCCGAGCGTGTTGTCCACGTTCTGGATCGGCCCGGCCGCGCGGCGCCGCATCGCGGCACTGCGCGAACGCGCCGCCGAACTGATTGAGGTTTCCGGTCTTTCGCGGGTGGCACACCTGCCGGCCGGCCATATGTCGGGCGGCCAGCAAAAGCTGTTGCAATTCGCCTCAATGTTGATGCCCAAACCCGAACTGATCCTGCTGGACGAGCCGCTGGCCGGCATCAACCCGGTGCTGATCGAGAAAGTCATCGACTGCATCACGCATGCCAACGGAACGCTGGGCATCACCTTCGTCGTGATCGAGCACAACACGGACGTGCTGATGAGTCTGAGTCACCGTGTCGTGGTGCTGCACCAGGGCGCCAAACTGGCTGACGACACCCCCGAAGCGGTCGTGTGCAACCCCCAGGTCGTCGAGGCCTATCTTGGAGGCTGAAGCCATGGAACTGGAGATTAACAACCTGCGCGCCGGCTACGGCCACCTGGACATCCTGCACGGCGTGGACCTGAAGATCCGCCACGGCGAGTTCGTCACCCTGCTCGGCCCCAACGGCGCGGGCAAATCCACGCTGCTCAAATCCCTGTTCGGCATGACCACGCACAAGGGCGGCACCATCCGCTGGAAGGGCAAGGACATCGCGGGCCAGCGGCCGCTGGCCATGCTGTCGCACGGCATTGCCTACGTGCCGCAGGGCCGTTGCAATTTTCAGCTCATGTCGATCGACGAGAACCTGGAAATGGCAGCCTACACCATCAAGGATGGCGATCTCAAGGGCGAGCGCGAATACGTCTACGACCTGTTCCCGATCCTGCGCAAGCGCCGCAACGAGTTCGCCGGCAACCTCTCCGGCGGCGAGCAGCAGTTGCTCGAGATGGCCATGGCGGTGCTGCGCCGGCCCGAGATCCTGCTGGTTGACGAACCCTCGGTCGGCTTATCGCCCCAAGCCATTACGCTGGTATTCAACGAACTCAAGCGTTTGCACCAGGGCGGACGAACCATCCTGCTGGTCGAGCAGAACACGCGCAAGGCCATGGCGGCGGCCGAGCGCGCCGTGGTGCTGCGCCTGGGCAAGGTGATCTGGGACAGCCCCGTGGCCGAACTCAGCCCGGCCGACCTGGGCGAACTGTTCATGACCGGGCGCCGCGCGGAACACGCACAGACAGCGGCATGAACGCCGTTGCGTACAACCCTTATGAAAGAAGGACTTCAAAATCATGAAACTGGCATTTGATACCGGCGGAACATTCACCGACTTCGCCATGACGGACGACGATGGCAACATCCTGTTGCACAAGGTGCTGAGCACGCCCGATGCCCCGGCACGCGCGGTGCTGCAGGGCGTGGACGAACTCCTCGCCAAGGTGGGCGACAAGAAGGCCGGCAAGACCGCCAGCGGCACCCTGCAGATTCTCGGCGCCACGACGGTGGTCACCAACGCGGTGCTCGAGCGCCGCGGGGTAAACACCGCCTTCATCACCACCGACGGCTTCCAGGACATGCTGCGCATTCGCACTGAAGGCCGTTACGACCTTTACGACCTGCGTATCCAGTACCCGGAACCGCTGGTTCCGCGCGACCTGTGCTTCGGCGCGGTGGAGCGCATTGCGGCGGACGGCACCGTGATCACGCCCCTGGATGAAGAGGGCGTACGCAACATTGCCCGCACCCTGCTGGAGCGCGAAGTCAAATCGGTCGCGGTTTGCCTCTTGCACGCCTACAAATACACGCAGCACGAGCAGCGCGTGGCGGAGTTGATCGCGGAGGTGGCGCCGGATATTTCGGTCTCTCTCTCATCCACCGTCTGCCCCGAGGTGCGCGAGTATGACCGCGCCTCCACCACCGTTGCCAATGCCTACACCCGACCGATGATGGTCGGGCACGTGAACCACCTGGAGCGCGAACTGTCGCAGCGCGGCATTGACGGTCAGTTGCTGTGGATGACTTCCAGCGGCGGCGTGGTGCCCAGTTCGACCGCGTCGCGCACGCCGGTGCGGCTGATTGAATCCGGCCCCGCCGCCGGTGCCGTGGCGGCAGCCAACTATGCCCGTGAAGCCGGCGAGCGCAGCGTGCTGTCTTTCGACATGGGCGGCACCACCGCCAAGCTGTGCCTGATCCCGAACGGCCAGCCGATGGTGGCCAACGAGCTGGAGGTGGCGCGCCACGAGCGCTTCCGCAAGGGCAGCGGCTTTCCGCTGAAGATTCAGTCCATCCATATGATCGAGATTGGTGCGGGCGGGGGCAGCATCGCGGCGCGCAACAAGATGGGCCTGCTGGCCGTCGGCCCGCGCAGCGCCGCTGCGGCGCCCGGCCCGGCCTGTTATGGCCGGGGTGGCACCGAGCCGACGGTCACCGATGCCGACCTGCTGCTCGGCTACCTGGACGAGAAATCGTTTCTCGGCGGCGACTTTGCCCTCAACCGCGAAGCCGCCCGGACCGCCATGGCGCGTCTGGCCGATGATCTCGGCATTACCCTGGAACGCTCCGCCTGGGGCATCCACGACATGGTCAACGAGAGCATGGCCGAAGCGGCCTCGATGCAGGCCACCGACAGCGGCGTGGACCCGCGCGCACTGCCGCTCATCGCCTTTGGCGGCGCCGGCCCGGTCCATGCTTATGGCGTGGCGCGCAAGCTGGGCATCCGCAAGGTGATCTGCCCGCTGGGCGCCGGGGTGACCTCGGCCATTGGCTTGCTCGGTGCGCCGGTGGCAGCCGATCTCTCCACCAGCCTGCCCATGCGCATCTCGACCTGGGACCCGATCGCCGTGCGCGGTGTGATGGATGCGCTGGCGGCGCAGGGCCGCGAGGTGGTGCTGGCCAGCAGGGTGCCGGTCGATCAAATCAGCTACACCTACACGCTGGACATGCGTCACGTGGGGCAAGGCTATGAGATTTCCGTGGCATTGCCCGACCTCGATCCGGCCGACCCAGCCTTCCTGACCGAGCTGCTGTCGCGCTTTCACGCCAACTATGTCGCACTGTACGGCCGGTCCGTCAGCGGCACCGATGCCGAAGTCATCACCTGGCGCATCCGTGCCAGCGGTCCGCGCGGCGAAGTGTCGCTGGCCAACCTGCGCAGCAAGGCGGGCGGGGTTCGCAACGCCCTCAAGGGCCGGCGCCCGGTCTTTTTCTCCGAACTCGGGAAGTACGCCCTGACCCCGGTGTATGACCATTACGCCATGCAACCCGGCGTACCGGTTGAAGGCCCCGCCATCATCGAGCAGCGCGAATCGACCGTGGTCATGGGGCCGAACGCCACGGCCTCGCTTGACGAACACCATAACCTGATCATGCTTTTGTCCTGAAGGTCCAGCCATGTCCATCCAAAAACCCGATTTCAACGATCCGATCACACTGCAGGTGATGTGGGACCGCCTGGTCTTCATCGCCGACCAGGCCGACAGCGCGCTGGGCCGCACGGCCTTCTCGCCCATCGTGCGCGAGAACCACGACTATGTGAACGTCCTGCTCGATGCCAGGGGCCGCGCACTGGCGCAGTGCACCTGGTCCATCCCGGTGTTCATCACCTCGCTGCCGATGGCGGCGCAAAACTATTTTCTGCCAGCCTTTCCGCCCGAGACGCTTGAGCCCGGCGACGTGATCGCCACCAATGACCCGGTGATCGGCACCGGCCACCTGCCCGACATGGTGATGCTCACGCCGATCTTCCGCCACGGAAAGATCGTCGCCTACGCCGGCAGCATTGCGCACCTGCCCGACATCGGCGGGCGGCCGCAGTCGCCCGACTCGACCGACATGTTCGAGGAAGGCATCCGCATTCCGATGCTCAAGCTGTTCAAGGCGGGCAAGCCGAACACCGACGTGTTCTCCGTGATCGAGGCCAGCGTGCGCCTGCCGCGCGAAGTGCGCGGCGACATTCAGAGCATGGTGGCGGCCAACGAGGTCATGAGCCGCGAATTCTCGCGCTTCATGGACGAGTACGGCATGGACGATTGCGAGGCGCTGGGCGAAGCCATCTTCACCCGCTCCGAGAAGTACATGCGAAAAGCCATCGCGGCCTGGCCCAACGGCAGCTACAAGGCGGAGATGACCATCGACGGCTTCGAGAACGATGTGAAGTTGTGCGTCAGTGTCGACGTGCACGACGATTCCATCCACGTCGACTACACCGGCACCTCGCCCGAAGTGGCGCGCGGCATCAACGTGGTGCCGCACTACCGCGTGGCCCACAGTGTCTACGCACTCAAGTGCATGCTGGACCCCGACACGCCCAACAACGAGGGCTGCATGATCCCGCTAACCGACTCGGCGCCCGCCGGCTGCATCCTGAACCCGCAACCCCATGCCGCCGGCGCCGCGCGCAACCTGGTCGGCCATGTGATTCCGAGCCTGATTTTCAAGGCGCTGCAGCATGTTGTACCGGAACGCACGCAGGGCGACAGCGGCGGCGCGCCCATCTGGGGCATCAACTGCCAGGGCCAGCGCAGCGACGGCACGGCCTACGGCAGTGCGCAGAATTTCCACGGCGGCCAGGGCGGACGGTCCACATTGGATGGGCTTGACACGCTGAGCTTCCCCTCGAACTGCCGCGTGACGCCGATCGAGATGTTCGAGCTGGCCGTTCCGATTCTCAATGAACGCAAGGAGCTGATTCCCGACTCCGCCGGAGCCGGAAAATATCGCGGCGGCCTGGGCCAGCGCGGCGTGATGCGTAACCTCTCCGAGCGCGAAATGAATGTTTACCTGAGCACCGAGCACGTCAAGCACCCCTGCTTCGGCGTACTCGGCGGCCAACCCGGTCGCAACGGTGCGGTGCTGCTCAATGGCGCGCCGATATTCCCCAAGGGCAAGCTGGTGTTGCAGCCGGGTGATCAATTGACCGTCGAACTGCCTGGCGGCGGCGGCTGGGGCCTGGCGGATGAACGCCCGCATGAGCTGATCAAGAACGATCTTCGCTTGGGCCTGGTCACGCCAGAGGGTGCGCAGTCCGACTACAGCTACACACGGGGAGAGGTGTGATGCATGCTCAAACGCTCAAAGGCCAGGTCGCGCTGGTCACGGGCGGCGGCTCGGGCATCGGCCGCGCCACCGCCCTCATGCTGGCCGCCGAGGGCGCCCGCGTCGTCGTGATGGGCCGCCGGTTGGAGCCGCTGCAAGAGGTGGTGGCCGAGATTCGCGCGGCGGGCGGCGAGGCCCATGCGCGCCAGGCCGACCTGCAAGTGCGCGAACAGCTGCTTGCGCTGGTGCAGTGGACCGAAGCCACGGTGGGCCGCGTCGACATCCTCGTCAACAACGCCGGGCTGACCAGCCGCGTGCGCAACATCCGATGGATCGAGCCCGACGACTGGGACGCCGCGATATCGGTCAACCTGACGGCCGTCTACACGCTGATCCAGGCCGTGCTGCCGGGCATGCTGGCGGCCGGCCGCGGCACCCTGGTCACGGTGTCGTCGCTGGCCGCCGTGCGGCCCAATCTGCTGGGCGGCGCGCCCTACGGCGCGGCCAAGGCGGCGGTGCGCAACCTCATGGGTTTCATGCACGCGACCTTCCGTAACAACAATATCCGCTCCACCACCATCCTGCCCGGCGAGGTCAACACGCCGATCATGGACACCCGCGTACGCCCACCGAGTGCCGCCGAGCGCGCCGCGATGGTCGGCCCCGACGACGTGGCGCGTGCCATCCTGCTGGCCTGCACGCTGCCACAGGGCACCACCATCGAGGAACTGGTCATCAGCCCCACGCTGGCGCGCGACCAGGGCCCTGACGTCGAGATCAGCCGCTGGCTGGGTGCGCCCCCGGGCACGCCCGGCGCGCCGTCCACCGCCTCCTGACACCGGAAAGATCCCCATGAGCAAAAGTTTGAAACAACGTCTGGCCGATGGCGCCTCGGTGCTGATGGTCAACCCCAACCACGTCTCGCCCACGCTGTGCGAGAAGCTGGTGCGCTCGGGCGCCGACTCGGTGTTCATCGACTGCGAGCACGGCCTGGCCAGCTTCGAGGACATCCACCACATGGCCAAGGCGGCGCGCTATGCGGGTGGCTTCGGCATCGTGCGGCCACAAAACCAGGAGCGATCCACCATCACCCGCTGCCTCAACGCGGGCGCCGACGGCGTGATGGTGCCGCTCATCCACACCGCCGAGATCGCGCGCCAGGTGGTCCACACCTTCCGCTATGCCTGCCCGGACGACCACGCGCAGAAGCTGCTGATCGGCATGGTCGAGTCGGTCGAGGCGGTGAGCAACCTGGACGATATCCTGGCGGTGGAGGGCATCGACGTGTTCTTCGTCGGCCCGGGCGACCTGTCGCAGTCCATGGGCTATTCACCGTCGGTGGCGGCCGGCGAGAAGCGGGCCCAGCCGGTGCTCGATCTCGTCGACCAGACCCTGCGGCGCATCCGCGCGGCCGGCAAGATCGCCGGCACGCTGGTGGTGCGGCACGACGTCGAGCACCTGGTCTCGGTCGGGGCGCAGTTGCTGTACTACCACGCCGATCCGTTCGTGAACGAGGGCGTGCGCGCCATGCGCCAGCTCTCTGCCCCGCCGCCGCGCTGATCGGGCGCTTCAGGCGCCTCGGACGGACGGGGCGTGGACGCCTGCGTAGCGCTCCACCTCGAACAACTCACGCACCAGGGTGTGCAGGCTGGACAGAACCGCCATGGCGTGTTCAGTCATCGGGAGATGATCCGACACGCACAGTGACACCGTGGCCTGGATGCCTGGCTCCACGATGCGGCGCACCACCGGCCGCGCTGATCCGTGGAACGTTCCCGCCAGGGCCGCGGGGAGAATGGTGGCGCCCAGGCCGGCTTCAATCGCTTCACGCAGGGTGGCCGCCGACTCGATCTCGGCCGTGACATGCGGACTGACCCTCATCCGCGCGCACTGGTCGTCGATCAGCTGGCGCAAAAAATGGGTCCGGCTCGGCAGCAGCATGTCCATGCCATCGACGGCGGCCAGCGCAATGGTGTGGCCATCGCTTTCGGGCAGCTCCGTTCCCGGCGGCGCGATGAGAAAAAGCTCTTCGGTCAGCAGGGGCTCCAGCTTCACGCCTTTCATCGGGCCCGACGCATAAATGATGGCCATGTCCATGCGGCCGGTCATGACCATCTCGCTGAGCACCAGACCGAAGTTGTCGTTGATGAACAGGTTGATCCCCGGATAGTGGCTGCGCACGGCCATGAGCAGTGGCGTCGACAGCGTCGAGGTGGTGCTGTAGGTCGCCAGCCCGACGGCAACGTTGCCGGAAATCGTGTCCGTGCGGCCAGACACTTCACGCTCGGCCTGCTCCAGGTGGCTGAGAATCAACTGCGCATGCCGGTAGAGTTCGGTACCAGCACGGGTGGGCGTGACACCGGCGCTGGAGCGGGTCAGCAACTTTTGTTTGAAATGCAGTTCCAGCGAGGCGATTTGCTGGCTCAGGGCGGGTTGCGCCAGGTGCAGCTGCTGGGCCGCGGCGGAAAGACTTTTGGCCTCCACGGCGGTGACAAAGCTGCGTAGCGTTTTGAAATTGACGGACATGGGATGTTTTCAGGGGTGCACGCGCAACTGTTTGTGTTTGCGTACCCGCATCAGGCTTTTCTGGAGTCTACCCCCCGTTTCCACCCATTGACGATGGCCCAATAGTTGCTTCATCATGCTCAATGGAAAAATCCGAGTGGAGTTGCGTGTGAATTTGAGGCGTTTGAAGTACTTTGTGAAAATCGTCGATACCGGCAGCCTGACGCAGGCATCCGAGATTTTGCACATTGCACAACCGGCCCTAAGCCAGCAACTGGCCACACTGGAGCATGAGTTTGACCAGAAACTGTTGTTGCGCACCAGAACGGGCGTGACGCCCACCCAGGCGGGGCAGGTGCTGTACCGGCATGCGCAAGTCATGCTGCGGCAATTTGCGCAGGCGCAAAGTGATGTGAAAAACTCCGGGCGAGCGCTGTCGGGTCAGGTGTCCGTGGGGTTGGCCCCCGGTACGGCGGCGGCCTCGCTGGCCTTGCCACTGCTCAAGGCCATGCATGACCAACATCCCGAAATCGTGCTGCACATCAACGAAAACCTTGGCACCACGCTGTGTGAAGTCGTCAAGAATGGCTGCATGGACATGGCCGTCCTGTATGGCGGCAAGCGCGTTGTCCAGGGCCTGGCCTTCGACCATCTGCTGGACGAGGAGTTATTCGTCGTGGCGCCTGCCGGCATGCTGCCGGGCGAAGGACAGGTCACCCTGAAGGAGCTGCGCGACATCAACCTGCTGCTGCCGCGCTCCCACAACTATCTGCGCCAGTATGTGGACGAGGCATTCGCCAGCCAGCAGATGGCTCCGCGCGTGGTCGCCGAAATCGAATCCTCGGAGACCCTGGCCTCGGCAGTGGCATCGGGAGTGGGAGCCACGGTGCTGCCGGTATCCGCGGCGCGCACGGTCGCAGCATCCATCACCGGCCATCTTTCCCGCATCGTGTCGCCCACCATCGAGGTGCCGCTGGCGCTGTGCGCGTCGGACCACCTGCCATTGTCCGAGCCCGCACAGGCGGTCAAAACCATTGTTCTGGAACTGGTCGAACATCTCGAACTGGCGGCTGGCCTGCACAGCATTCATTGACGCGACGCCCGCACGCGCTGCGGCCATAAGCCGCCCCTATCGGACTAGACCCAATTCGTCTTGGTGGCCGGGGCGATATGGTCCTATATTGGGCACACCTTCGTTTGTAGCCCACATATCCATGCGTCCATCCATCCTGATAACCCGTGCCACTTTCTCCGACGTTGCAGCACACCTGCAAACCCATTTCCAGGTTGACGACAACCCCAGCGACACCATCTGGCCACGGGAGGAATTGATTCGCCGGCTGCGGGGCAAACAAGGCGTAATGAGCACGGGCAGCGAGCGCATCGACGCCGAACTGCTGGACGCCTGCCCCCAACTCAAGGCCGTGTGCAACGTCGGCGTGGGCTACAACAACGTCGACGTGGCAGCCTGCACCGCGCGCGGCGTGCTGCTCACCAACACGCCCGACGTGCTGACCGAGACCACCGCCGACTTCGGCTTCGCGCTGATGATGGCCACGGCGCGCCGCATCACCGAGTCCGAGCGTTTCCTGCGCAACGGCCAGTGGGTCAAGACCGGCATCCACGACCAGTTCGTCGGCCCCGACATCCATGGCGCCACGCTGGGCATCCTGGGCATGGGCCGCATCGGCCAGGCCATCGCACGGCGCGGCGCGATGGGCTTTGGCATGCGCGTGATCTACCACAACCGCTCGCGCCTGGCGCCCGAGCTCGAAGCCAAGGCGCACGCCAGCTATGTGGACAAGGCGACATTGCTGAAGGAGGCCGACCACCTGGTGCTGGTGCTGCCCTACTCGCCATCCTCGCACCACGCCATCGGCGCGGCCGAGCTGGCGCAGATGAAGCCCGGCGCCACGCTCACCAACATCGCGCGCGGCGGCATCGTGGACGACGCAGCGCTGGCGCAGGCGCTGCGCGAGGGCCGCATTGCGGCAGCCGGGCTGGACGTGTTCGAGGGCGAGCCGGCCGTGCACCCGGAACTGCTGCAAGTGCCCAACGTCGTGCTGACACCGCACATCGGCAGCGCCTCGATCCAGACCCGCCGCGCCATGGCAAGCTTGACCGCCGACAACCTGATCGCCGCGCTGGGCCTGGGCCCGCAGGCGGGCCGGCCGCCCACGCCGGTCAACCCTGAAGTGCTGGGCGGGCGATGACCCGCACAGCGCCACACCAACTGCTGGTCATGGGCGTGGCCGGCTGCGGCAAGTCGACGCTGGCTGCGGAACTCGCACGCGCACTGGGTTGTTCCCTGATCGAAGGCGACGACCACCACCCGGCGCAAAACCAGGAGAAGATGCGCCATGGGCTGGCACTCGACGACGCCGATCGCGCGCCATGGCTCAGCCACCTTGGCACCCTGCTCGCCAATGCAGGCAACGGTGCCGTGCTCACCTGCTCGGCGCTCAAGCGGCGCTACCGCGACCAGCTGCGCGCAGCGGCGCCGTCGCTGGCCATCGTGTTCATCGACATCACCCCGGCGCAGGCGCGTGCCCGCGTGGCGGCACGCGCCGATCATCTGTTCCCGGCCAGCCTGGTGGACAGCCAGTTCGAAGCGCTCGAACCACCGCTGGGTGAGCCCGGCGTGCTGCGCGTCGACGCAGCTCAGCCGGTGGCCACGCAACTCGATGCCATCCTGCGCTGGCTGGGCCATCGCGCCGGCCAGACACCCCACCCCTCTGAGGAGAAACTATCTTGAGTCCTGCCTTGCCCCCTGTCCTGAAAAGCTTTGACCTGAGCGGGCGCACAGCCCTTATCACCGGCTCCAGCGCCGGCATCGGCTTCGCGCTGGCGCGCGGGCTGGCCGGTGCGGGCGCGCGCGTGATCCTGAACGCGCGCAACGCCGGCAAACTTGCGCAGGCCGCCGAACAACTGCGTGCCGAAGGTGCCAGCGTGCTCACCGCCGCCTTCGATGCGACCTCGGGCGAGGCCGTGCGCGAGGCCGTGGACCGCATCGAGGCCGAAAATGGCCCTATCGACATCCTCATCAACAATGCCGGCATGCAGCGCCGCGCGCCGCTGGAGCAGTTCGAAGAAGCGCAGTGGCATGAACTGATGAAAACCAATGTGGACAGCGTGTTCCTGGTCGGCCAGGCTGTGGCGCGCCACATGATAGAGCGCCGACGCGGCAAGATCATCAACATCTGTTCGGTGCAAAGCGAACTGGGCCGCCCCAACATCGCACCGTACACCGCCAGCAAGGGTGCCGTGAAAATGCTCACCAAGGGCATGGCGATCGACTGGGGCCAGCACGGCATCCAGGTCAATGGTTTGGGTCCCGGCTACTTCAAGACCGAGTTGACCGAGGCACTGGTCAAGAACGCCGAGTTCACGCAGTGGCTGGTTGGCCGCACCCCGTCGCGCCGCTGGGGCGATGTGGAGGACCTGGTCGGCGCTGCGGTGTTCCTGGCCAGCGAAGCCTCCAATTTCGTCAACGGCCATATCCTGTACGTCGATGGCGGCGTCACCGCCACGCTCTGATCACATCCCCACTCACCCAAGGAGACCCTCCATCATGGAAGCCCTCGTCATTCACGCCCCCGGCGACCTGCGCGTCGAAGAGGTGCCAACCCCCGCCATCGGCTCCAACCAGTTGCGCGTGCGCGTGCGCGCCGGCGGCATCTGCGGCTCTGACCTGCATTACTTCCAGCATGGCGGCTTCGGCACCGTGCGCATCCAGGAGCCCATGGTGCTGGGCCACGAGGTGGCCGGCATGATCGAGGAGGCCGGCCCCGGCGCGATCGGCTTCGCACCGGGTGAGCGCATTGCGATCAGCCCGAGCCGCCCCTGCGGCCTGTGCCGCTACTGCCAGCAGGGCCTGCAAAACCACTGCCTGGACATGCGCTACTACGGCAGCGCCATGCGCACACCCCATGTGCAGGGCGCCTTCCGCCAGGAAATCGTGGTCGAGACGCACCAGGCGCATCGCCTGGCCGACACCGTGAGCGACGGCGAGGGCGCGATGGCCGAGCCGCTGTCGGTGGCGCTGCATGCGGTGCGGCGCGCCGGCCCGCTGCTGGGCAAGCGCGTGCTGGTGACGGGCTGCGGCCCGATCGGGGCGATGTTGGTCATCGCGGCGCGGCGCGCCGGTGCGACCCAGATTGTCGTCACCGACATGGGCGCGCATCCGCTGCGCAAGGCACTGCAGGTGGGTGCAGACGAGGCCATCAACGTGGCCGAGCAGCCCGACGGCCTGGCGCGTTTCACGGCCGACAAGGGCCACTTCGACGTGCTGTTCGAGGCCAGCGGCAACGAGCGCGCGCTGCGCGGGGCGTTCGACGCGCTGCGCCCGCGCGGCATCATCGTGCAGGTGGGGCTGGGGGGCGAAATGACGCTGCCCATCAACACCATTGTGGCCAAGGAGTTCGACCTGCGTGGGGCGTTTCGCTTCCATGAGGAATTCGCCACGGCCGTGGAACTGCTCAACAAGGGGCTGGTGGATGTGAAACCGCTGATCTCCGCCACCATGCCCTACCGCGACGCAGGCCGCGCTTTCGCCTTGGCCGCCGACCGCTCGCAGGCCATGAAAGTGTTGCTCAGCTTCGATTAAATACCCCCAGAGTCCTTCGAAGGAAATCATCATGCTTATTGGCGTACCCGCCGAAATCACGGCCGGAGAGACACGCGTTGCCATCACGCCGGAAACGGCCAAAAAGCTTAAAAGCCAGGGCCACACCATCCGCGTCCAGTCGGGCGCCGGCGTGGCCGCCAGCGTTCCCGATGACGCCTACCTCGCGGTGGGCGCCGAGATCACCGACGCCGCCGGCGCTTATGCCGCGGACATCGTGCTCAAGGTGCGCAGCCCGCTGAACGGCGAAATCGCGCATGCCAGGCCCGGCAGCGTGCTGGTCGGCATGCTCAATCCCTTTGATGCCGCCGGTCTGCAGCGCCTGGCCG
>NZ_BCYO01000003.1 GCF_001598235.1 Polaromonas jejuensis NBRC 106434
ACCAGGGCATTGCGGTCGGAGGGGAGTGGGGCGGCGCTGTCCTCATGGCCGTCGAGCATGCTCCCGAGGGCAAAAAGGGCTTCTTCGGTAGCCTGCCGCAGACGGGCGTCGCTCCCGGCCTCATCCTTTCCTCGCTGGCCATGGGAGCGGTGGCCAAGTTGCCCGAGCAGGACATGCTCACCTGGGGTTGGCGGCTTCCCTTCTTAGCCAGTGTTGTCCTTCTTGTAGTGGGATGGTTCATCCGGGTGAGGGTCTCCGAATCTCCTGACTTCGAGCACATGAAAAAGAAGGGCGACAAGGTCGAGGTCCCCGCGATGGTCGTGCTGCGCGAGTATCCGAAGGAAGTCCTGGTCGTGGTGGGCGCTCGTCTGGCAGAAGTGACTTGGTTCTACACAGTCGTGACCTTCGCACTCGCCTATGCGACGGGCACGCTGGGCATGCCGCGCACGACAATGCTGGACGCGATCGTCTGGGGGGCGGCCGTTGCGCTATTCACCATGCCGTTGTTCGGTCTGCTCGGAGATCGAATCGGATTCAAGTGGGTGTTCATGGCAGGCTCGGCAGGGATTCTGCTGTTCGCTTCGTCGTTCTTTTCTATGCTTCAGACATTGAATCCCACGACCATCGCGATCGCGGTCGCAATTGCGATCGGATTAGTGTACTCGTCTCTGTACGGTCCTGAGGGGGGCCTGTTCTCGGCGCAGTTCCCTCCGGAAGTGCGGTACAGCGGGATCTCCATCGCGGTGCAGGTCTCCGGCGCCATTGGCGGTGGTCTGGCACCCATCGTCGCGACGTCCCTGCTCGCGTATGGCGGAGGCGATCCGCGCTACATCGTTTGGTACCTGAGCGCGCTGGGCGCAATCGCAATGGTGAGCACCCTGTTCATGCATGGTCCCGCGCGCTTCGCGGTGCCAGCAGGAGCGCCGCAAGGAGCTGGGCGATGAAGTCTCACATCGATTACTACTTCTGGCTCAACTCCGACTGGGCGTACCTCGGCGCGGATCGTCTGGAGGAACTCGCTGCAAGGCAGAACGTTCAGATCAACTACAAGCCTGTTGATCTGCCGAACGTGTATTCGAGGACTGGCGGCATTCTGCTAGGACAGCGCGCGCCGGAGCGGCAGGCCTATCGTGTGACGGAGCTGAAACGGTGGTGCCGCAAGCTGGGCATCGCGATCAATGCGCAGCCTGCGTTCATGTGTCCGAATGCCGATCTGGCGTCCCGCATTGTCATCGCCGCCGAGCGGCAGGGTGAGAACGTCCACGCACTGTACAAAGCGATCTTGCGTGCCGAATGGTGCGAGGAGCGAGACATATCCTCGGAGATCACGCTTTCCGACATCCTGAGTGAGCAGAGGCTCGACAGTAAAGAGCTTCTTCAGCAAGCGCGCGATTCGGCAATAGGTGCGCTGTACGCCAGCTACACCGATGAGGCAGTGCGCGCTGGCGTATTTGGATCCCCGTCCTATGTCTACGACGGTGAGCTGTTCTGGGGACAGGACCGCCTCGACATGCTGGAAGAGACCATTGCGGCAAAAAACAAGCGGGCGTGAGCTGCTCTCTACGGTGTCAACCAACTGCCTGTAGCGGGCGTGGGCCATGCATCAATGTATTCATGACAATAATTTGATTGTATTGCGCGTTGGTCCTACGATGCCATATCGCCACCCACCTTGCCAGGAGCAGACGACACCATGCACATCGCCATCCTCACCTTTGAAGGCTTCAACGAACTCGATTCACTTATCGCACTCGGTATCCTCAACCGCGTCAAGAAGCCGGACTGGCGCGTCTCGATCGCCAGCCCAACTGCGAGGGTCCGTTCGATGAACGGCGTGGTGCTCGAAGCGCAGGCATCCCTTCGGGACGCCGCTGAGGCCGATGCGGTGATCGTCGGAAGTGGCATGCAGACAAGGGAGGTCGTCGCCGACGCGGCTTTGATGGCGCAATTGAAGCTCGACCCATCACGGCAACTGCTGGGCGCGCAGTGCTCCGGCACACTCGTGTTGGCCAAACTGGGGCTACTCAATGGTGTCCCGGCGTGTACGGATCTGATCACGAAACCCTGGGTCGAGGAAGCAGGCATCGCCGTACTGAACCAGCCTTTCGTTGCCAGAGGCAACGTCGCCACTGCGGGCGGTTGCCTGGCGTCGCAATATCTTGCTGCCTGGGTGATTGCCCGGCTGGAGGGCATCGATGCGGCCCGGAGCGCGATGCACTACGTCGCACCTGTGGGTGAAAAAGAAGACTATGTTTCGCGTGCGATGCAGAACATTACGCCCTTCCTGGAAGAGGCGTTCGACGCCGCGTGAGATTGGTTACAAGTATTCGGAGCCCCAATGTACATCCCAAGCCACTTTGAGGAATCGCAACCAGAGGCCTTGCACGGCTTTATCGTCGAACATCCGTTGGGAGTACTCGTCACCCACGACAGGGATGGGTTGGACGCCAACCACCTGCCATTCGAACTGGACGCCAATGTTGGGAAACATGGGATTTTGCGAGCGCATGTGGCACGCAGCAACCCGGTCTGGCAGTCGATTGGCAACGGGGCTGAAGTGCTCGTGGTGTTTCGCGCGGAAGAGGCTTACATCTCACCAAACTGGTACCCCAGCAAGCATGAGACACACAGGCAAGTGCCGACATGGAACTACAGGGTCGTACACGCTCATGGGCGTATCACCCTACGCGACGAAGAAAAGTACGTTCGTGGTGTCGTCGCCCGACTGACACGTAGGCACGAGGGGGGTCAACCGGCACCTTGGAAGATGGGCGATGCGCCGCAGGACTACATCGATACGATGTTGAAAGCCATCGTGGGCATTGAAATCGAGATCGCCCGTCTGGTCGGTAAATTCAAATTGAGCCAGAACCGCGAAGTGCGTGACCGAGTCGGTGCCGGTGTGGCCTTGATTGGGCAGGGAGACATCGCGTTGGGACGAGCGATGCTGGACGCCAAGCCATCACCAACATGACCGCCCGGAGTGCGGCCTTGCCTCTGTGACATTAGGCGTCCGCTTTGGGCGGCAATAGCGGACATTCGACTTACGCAAAAAAGCGGTAACAAGCTCGGTTAGCAACCCGGTTCGCCGTCATTCTTGAGTACCGAGCACCTTTTCCGCCAGCGAACGAGAAACACAACTTTAAACGTAGCCGAACACGGCAGTAATCAGGCACGGTCGAGAAAGTAGTTGCACCTAGCCGATCATTGTTTGCGTTCAAACTCCATGATCACATTCCCGCAATGCTCAGGAGCTATGAGCAATGTACCTCGCGAACTGGTCGTCGAAGGGATGCCTGCCTTTGTCCACATTTCACCCAGTTCATCGAAGCGAGGTGTGGATACGGTGATCGCGATGCCATGAGGTGCTTTGTCCCCTTTCCAGTCTGGCATTGGGATGGAGCCGAACATTTCCTCTACCCGTTTGGGCGAAGCGATACGGATAGCTCCGCAGCCGCTATCGGCCTCAACATAGTCAGCGCTTTTTTTAACCCGGTCATCGCCATAGAACGCAACGTAACGCGGAGCCAATTCCATTGGCCGATCAGCAACATAGTTCACAGCGGTGATGGCCTCCACTCCATTGGGATGGTTCTGCCAGGCAGGAACCCAGATCAGCTCGGGTCGATGCTGATGGCAGATAAAATTCGAAACGTCCCTCTCTTCCTCGTTGAGGAAGAGCCCCAGGGACACGATCGCTACATCTGGCGTTCCATCAGGCTTCTTCATGTCCCGGCGAAAGTCGATCTGGCCCTGGCTGACCAAGCCCCTATTTACCAAAGCCTGATGGTCGGCTTTGCAATCCTTGCTGTGCAAGGCCACCAGGCCTAGGCCTTCCACGCGATCCAGAAACTTTCCAACGTTTCGCCCGTAGCAGAAGCCACCGACCGAATTCGTGCCGAACTTGGACGCGTCGTTGACCGAGATCAACTCAATGAAGTTCTCTTTGAACATCAGCAGTGACATCGTGGTGCCCCACGGATGAAACCCCACTGGATTCGGCTCGAAGCCGAGTTTCTTGAATTGCTCTCGCGCCTTGTCAAGGTCGCGGATAGTTACTACGGGGTGATCGATTCCGTATTGCACATTTGGCATGTTTAGCTCTCCTGGGCTTGAGTGGAAGTTGATTTGAATTCTTTGTCGATGGCGCTCAACCGATCGGGAGCCCGGCCAACAACCCTGGCGGGAACTCCCGCAACAACAGCACCCGCTGGTACGGTTTTCAGAACGACGCTAGCTGCAGCCACGATGGCTCCCTCGCCAATTTCGATATTCCCCAAGATAGTCGCGCCTGCGCAAATCGTGGCGTCACGTCTGACCTTTGGATGGCGGTCGCCAGCCTCTGTGAGCGTGCTGCCGAGGGTCACTCCATGCCACATGTTCACGCCGTCCTCAATGACGGAGGTCGATCCAATGACTATGCCCATGCCATGATCAAAGAACACAGCTTTTCCAATCTTGGCGGCAGGATGTATATCCATGGCAAATTTGAGTGCGCCCCAGTTTTGCAGCATTGAGGCCAGCTGCCGCTCCCCTGAGTTCCAGAGCGCGTGGGTAATCCGATAAAACTGTAAGCCCTGAAATCCCCGGAAACTCATGAAACCTGTCAGCAGGTCAGGGCACGCCGGGTTGACGGAGTCGAGTTTTTGGAGATCGGCTGCCGCACTCTGGGCGATTTCAGGGTGAGCCTCCACGAGCTCGCAAAAAATGGACTTTACGTCTGAGTCTTGCGGGATCGAGTTGCGCATTGCATCTGCCAGCACGTTTGCAAGTGCGTCTGCGAACGATGCACGGCGCAAGACTGCGTTATTCAAGGAAGCGCTAAGCGCCGGCGCAGTATTTTGCAATTTCTCAGCCTGCAGCCGCAGTGTCCCCCAAAGCTGAAAATCAAGCTTCAACTCTTTTGGAGCTTCCAACATATTCATTCCTTATTTCTCGGCGGAAAATCCGCGCCGTCGAAGTGAGCCAATTGAGATTTCGTTTTCAGCATCAGTGTTTGAGAACGCGAGAGAGAAACAATCGGGTACGCTCCTCGCGGGGATTGTCGAATATCTCTTGGGGCGTTCCCTGCTCGTGAACTGTGCCTTGGTCGATGAAAACGACCCGGTTCGCGACCTCCTTGGCGAACCCCATTTCGTGCGTCACGATCATCATCGTCATTCCCTCCGCTGCCAGCTCTCGCATAACGTCTAGGACTTCTCCTACCATCTCAGGATCAAGCGCTGACGTCGGTTCGTCGAAAAGCATCACATGCGGCTCCATTGCCAATGCCCTAGCGATCGCGACGCGTTGTTGTTGACCGCCTGAAAGCTGTGCGGGGTACTTGTGGGCATGGTCCTGAAGACCCACCCGCTTTAAGAGTCGAAGACCCACGGCTTCCGCATCAGCCTTGTTCTTGCCGCGCACTCTCATGGGCGCAAGGGCAACGTTTTCCAGGACGGACTTATGCGGAAAAAGGTTGAATTGCTGGAAAACCATACCCACACCACGTCGAACGCCCATGAGCTTATGGTCTTCACCGACTTCTCGATCGGCTTCACAAGGCAGCTCACACCCGTCAACGATGATTCGGCCTTCCTGAAATGCTTCGAGTCCATTCACGCAGCGAATCAGGGTGGACTTGCCGGAACCACTGGCTCCGATGATGACTAGCACCTCTCCTTTGGTCACGCTCAAGTCGACGCTTCGGAGGACCTGAACGGGGCCGAATGATTTGTTGACGCCTTTGATTTCGACAATGGTGTTCACGATGATTATTCCGGGGTTAGTTGCAGAAGTTCAGCCGCGACCAGAGGCCATACGCGCTTCAAGCCGACGGGCGCCATAGGTGATCAGGGACGCCATGGCCAGATACACCGCAAACATGAATACATAAACCTCGTAAGTTCTGTTGCCCGATTGCGGATTGACCAGAACCATCTGACCGGCACGAAGGAAATCAGTCATGCCGATAATGAAGAGGAGCGGAACGGTGTTGAAAATATCCAAAACATTGCCAACAAGTGCGGGCATCACAACCCGAATAGCCTGCGGCAGCACGATGTCCCGGTTGACTTGGCCTGGAGCCATCCCCAGTGACTGCGCGGCCTCGACCTGCCCGCGAGGAACACTTTGCAAACCGCTTCGGACATATTCGGCCACATATGCTGCGAAGAAAAGCGTGAAGCCGAGCAGGCCACGGCCCAGATCCGGCCCCGCATTGGAGGGCATGAGAAGTGGCATGACGATCCAGATGCAATAGACAACCAGGATCAGAGGCAGTGATCGCATGACCTCGATGTATGCAGAACAGATGATCCGGGCGCTCGGATAGCGACTGCGCCTTCCAAAGGCAAGAGCAACGCCAAGGGGGACGCTCAACACGGATGCCAGCAGCGTAAAAAGCACACTCATCAGCAGCCCGCCCCATCGCTCCATCCCCGCTGGAGCTAGCAAGAGAGTGATGGCCACAATTCCCACGACCCACGCGACAACGGAAAACCTTCTGACCGGTCTCCAGAGTCCGGCCGCGAGCCAACCGACACCCGCCAACGCTACGCATAGTGAGGAAAGGTCGAGTGCGGTGAATTCAAGAACATAGCCGCTTGCGCCGGCAGCACAAGCCAAGGCGATCATCGGCAGAGTAATTTTTCTCAAAGGTCCTGCAACTCCTCCCATGGCCATCCCGCTGAGTAACGAGAGAATGGCCGCACAGGCCCAAGGCCTCCACATCATGTCGCGAGGATAGGTTCCGACCATAAAGACGCGGATGTTCTCGGCGACAACCTCCCAATGGGCAGTGAAAATCGCCCACGAGATGAGCGAACTCATCATCCAAAGACACCAGGAGATGCAGACAACGGAGAGGGTGGAATCGGCTGCTGTGGCAAATAGATTTCGCCGCACCCAGCGCAAAGCGGGCGAGTTTGATTTCATCGTGAACCTCCTGCTTTGAGGACTCGACTGTTTGCCAAATTCACCACCGCACTAATAATCCAGCTGAGAAAAAGATAAGCAAGCATGACAACGATGACACCTTCAAGGCTTCGACCTGACTGATTGGCGACAGTGCCGTAGACGTTGAACAGGTCAGAAAACCCGATGGCGATCCCCAGTGAGGTCGATTTCGCCAAGCTGATGTATTGGTTGCCGAACGCAGGCAGGACCACTCGAAAGACTTGAGGCACCACGATGTCCACAAACGTGGCTCTGCGCGTCAAACCCAATGCGGCCGATGCCTCCCACTGGCCCTTCGGAAGCGACAGGATGGCTCCGCGAACGATCTCGGCGATGAAGGCCGCGGTGTAGACACTCAAGCCCGCAACCAGCGCACCAAATTCAGGGGTCAGGGAAAGTCCTCCGACGACGTTTACGCCATCAGCTTGGGGCACTTGCAGGGTGAGTGGAAATCCGAGTACAACGGAAATCACCAGACCCAGCGCGGCTCCCGCCAGCTTCAAGGTCCGGCTCCCCTTTCTGGCAACTGCGCCAACGAGGAATACGACGCTCATCAGGAGCGCCCATATCGCAAAGATGGGTGCGCCGTTCGCGCCGACTACGGTGGGTAAATACAGTCCCTGCTGACTCAGAATAATCCCACCGAGCCAAACCGATGCGTCGGCAAGTCCCGGTAGCTTCAGAGCCACGGCGAAATACCAGAATACAAGCTGGATCAGCAGCGGCGTATTGCGCACGAACTCCACCAGACCAAAGCTCAACTGGCGCACGAGCCAGTTGCGCGACACGCGTGCAACGCCGATCAGAACACCAAGCACGGTCGATAAAGCGATGGCGATGATCGAGACTTTCACCGTGTTCAGAAAGCCGACCAGAAGCGCTTGCCCGTTAGTGTCGCTGGACACGAATCGGCGCAACCCCTCTAAGGTTGGAAGCGACCCTTCACTAATGTCGAAGTTAGCCATGCCCCCAAGAAAACCCATGTCGAAGCCAATTCCGTTGCGTGCCAAGCCGGCGCGTATTGCAATTGCCAGGCACGCCAAAATTCCGAGAACTGCGGCGACGATCAGGCCCTGCTTGATCAGGTACATGTGGCGAGCCCATTGGGAATCGGTCATGGTAGGCACGTCGTCGGTTGAGTAAGGTCGGGTAAATATGTCCATGGTCAGCTCATATAGGATGGGCTGCCCAGGCAAGTTGAATGCCCGGGCGGCTATGCCTTAGATCCAGGGTGGCGAGTAGATGGCGCCGCCTTGGCTGTAGGGCGCGTTGAGCGTGCCTTTGCGGTCCATGAAATTGGGCGTTTTAGGACCCAAGTTGCGGTCGTAGATCTCACCAAAATTGCCGACTTGCAAAATCATCTTTGGCACGAAGTCCGCGGCAAGGCCGAAATCAGGGCCGAAGCTGGATCCGACGCCCAGGAACTTCTGCACGAACGGATCGGCACTCTTGAGCGATGCGTCCAAACCTTTGGAAGTGATCTTGTCCTCTTCCGCCTGGAACAGCGCGAACGTGATCCAGCGCAAGGCATTGCGCCAGCGCGAATCATTGGCCACCGTGAAACCCGCGAAAGGTGACTTGTCGAGGGTCTCTGGCAGGATGGTGTAGTCGGCGGGCTTTGGCGCGTTGGCCTTCCATGATGACAGTGCGGACCGGTCCGTGCTCATTCCTGCGCAACGTCCGGACTCCATCGCGGCAAACAGTTTTTCGAGGTTTTCATACGTCAAAACTTTGGTCGATGCGTTCCAGCCTTGCGATTTGGCGTAGCCGGCCAGCGTCTGTTCGGTAGCAGATCCCTGCGTTGTGCAGAGCGTCGCGCCATTCAGTTGCTTGACGCTTTTTATCTTGTCGCCTTTGACCATCACGCCGGTGCCATCGTAGAAATAGATCGGCAGGAAATCGACCGTGATTGCCGACTCACGTGCGGGTTTGACCGTGGTGTGAGCGAACACCACGTCGACCTGGTTCGTCTGAACAGCGCTGAATCGACTTTTGTCGGTCACGACGACAAATTTCACCTTCTTGGCGTCGCCCAAAACGGCGGCCGCCACTGCGCGACACATATCGACGTCCAGGCCCTCCATCTCTCCGGTTTTGGTATTGAGGTATCCGAATCCAGGGGCCGAATTATCGGTTCCGCAGTTCAAAACGCCACGTTGCTTGACTGTGTCAAGAACCGACGCAGCGTGACTTTGAGACGCGGCCACACAGACTGCTGCAGCGGCAATGATTCGACTGAATTTCGCGAATGATTTCATGACGGTTCCTTTATGTGAGATCGCTGAATGGGTCAGCGATGCAGATAGTAGGAACGAACATCTATGTAGGTCTACTGATTGTTTTTTAGGTAATACATTAAAATTTCTAAATGATTGATGTTTTCAAGGATGCCCATTGGACATTGCACGTCTAAGAGCTCTTCGCGAGTTGTCGAGTAGACAGACCATGGCGGCGGTGGCGGAAGCGCTGTTCCTGACCCCCTCGGCGGTCTCGCAGCAAATCGCTCAGCTTGAGGAGGAGGCCGGAGTCAAACTCATCGAACGCCAAGGTCGCGGCGTGCGCCTGACCAAGGCGGGAGAAGTGCTTGTTGAGCACACGGAGCGCATGCTTTTGGTGTTGGACGAAGCGAAGTCAGACCTTGCCCAAATCAAACGTGAGGTTGCTGGTGTAATACGAGTTGCCGCCTTTCCCACGGTTGCCGCTGCCTTGCTGCCACGGGCCATCAATGCGCTGAAACTCAGTTATCCCTATCTGGACGTGGTACTTGAGGAGCTCGAGCCGGCGGAGGGATTGGCCTCTCTAAGCTCTTGGCAAACGGATGTTGCATTCGTGGATGATCTCTCGCTCAAGCTTGGCGGAAAGCAAAAGAACATCGAGCAGGTTTCCGTACTCAACGATGTGCTCTACGTAATGTTGCCGTCTGGCCATCGCCTCGCATCACAGGTGTCCCTATCGGTGAGCGACCTCCGCAACGAGCGCTGGGCACTCGATTCCGCGTCGAGTTTTTATGCGCAATTTGTGGTGAATCTATGTCGCCGGGCCGGTTACGAGCCGCAAGTGAACGCTGCAGGTCGCGGCTTCGAGATAGTTTCAGCGATGGTTGCTGCAGGGTGCTCAGTCACGGTCATTCCCGGCCTGCGCATGGCGCACCGGATTGAAGGGGTCGTGGCTGTCAAACTTCGTCCCGAGATTGGTCGAAAGATATCTGTCGCCTACCGAAAAGGCGAGCGCGGCCATCCCGCGATCAAAGTGTTTGTGGATCAGGTGGTTCGTTCAGCGGCTGAGATCGCAGTCGCTTAGCGCTACTCGCGGACTACTTTGCCTGTCAGCGCGTCCATGATAGGTGTCGGGCGCAGGGCGGCCCCGACCTCAGCGTCCATCGCTGCCGCCAGCTCGACCGGGAAGTAGCGCAAAGCTTCCTGCAAGGTTCGCGCAGGCGGCTCGCCGTGAGGATTCGCGCTTGTCGAGACAAGTGCGCCGTCAAACGCACGGCACAGCGCTGCGGCCGGTGCATGTGCTGTCACTCTCAGCGCAATTCCGCTGTGGCGCCCCATCACCCATTTCGGAACGATGGATGACGCCGGAAAAATCCAGGTCGTCGGTCCGGGCCACGACGATTTTGCTCTTGCCAAAACTGCGGAAGGAACCCTCTTTATGTCAATGAAGGCTTCAACGTGCCGGAACTCGGCACCGACGAGCAGAAAACCCTGGTCGGCGCTTCTTTGTTTTATTTGATGGATGCAAGCAACCGCCTTGGCGTTTTGCGGATCACAGCCCAGTCCAAACACCGCTTCAGTAGGATAGGCGACGACCCCTCCCTCGCGCAAAGCCTGTGCGATGTCATCAGGGTCCGAGCTGGATATTGTGGAAGTCATTGACGTACACCCTTGCTGCGTTGCCTGGAGTCTTTAAAAGCCCGCATAGTCGAAATAAGTTGCAAAAGAAGTTGGTTGGCCGCCGTTGGCAGTTGCCGTCCCAAGCGGGTGACGATATGGGCCTCGACGCCTGCGAGCAGTGGATGATCGATCTGCAGCGCGACCAGGTCGCCAGCATCGACTTCCTGAGTTACTGCGAACTCGGGCAGTAGCCCAATCCCCATACCTGCCATCACGAAGCGTTTGACCACAGTGATCGAGTCCGTCGTCAGCTTCGGCGTCAAGCGTATCCGGTCCATTTGTTCCGCTAGCGCAATGACCTGCCGGGTCCCATAGGAGCCGTGCATTAAGGCCAACGGATATGCCGCAACGTGCTTCAGCAAAGGCTGTCTTTCGAGTTTGGTGAGTGGATGGTCGGGCGGGACGATGGCGCACATGGGCTGGCGCACCGCGGCACGCGAACGTATGGATGGGGTAATTGGGGGGTTGTAGACCAGTCCAATATGTGCCAGATCATCAGTCACTTGGCGTAGCACGTCGTTGGTGCCCGCCAAATTCATTTTGATCGTCAATCCAGGATATTTAACCCAAAAACTCTGTAGCGGCTCCGCCATGAGGTCGCTCACAAACCCTTCACCCAACACCAAATCAATGTGGCCGCGAGCCAAGCCACGAAGCTCTCCGAGTTTGATCACAAGGTCGCTTTGATGAGACTGATGTTGCCGGTAGTAGTCGATGAGCATCTCGCCGGCATCTGTGGGCTTCACGCCACGACCATGACGCTCTATCAAGGTAATCGCGAGCTCTGACTCAAGCTGCGCGATTTGCCTGCTGACCACCGACGGATTCATATCCATCTTATCGGCAGCAGCTCGCACTGAGCCGGAAGTCACTGCTTCAAAAAGGTATCTGACGCGCCGGTCATCAATGGTTTCCATGGTGTTACCTACAAAGTCAAGTCATCTGTCTGTTGACTAAAAAGCAACGAAATTCTACTCCCGTTGCCATTGATGGCGAAAAAGCTTCATGGGATTCTCGCTACTGTCATCGGCTTGCTTTAGGAAAAGGCCGACTTGCAACCACCTTCAATTAACTTACACGGAGCTCAGGAAATGAAAAATATCGGCGTTATCGGTTTGGGAAACATGGGTCGGGGCATGGCCATATCCCTGAAGCGCGGCGGCTTTCATGTGATCGGCACGGATGCCTCATCCAAAACCCGCGACGCGATGGTTGGCGAAGGCATTGAAGTGCGTACGAGCATTGCCGAAGTGGTCGCCGCTTCGGACATGGTGATCCTGTCCTTGCCCACCGCAGCGATCGTTGCGGAGGTTGTCGAAGGACCTGGTGGTCTCATCGCCAATGCCAAGAAAGGGGTTTTGGTAGTTGACACGTCGACCTCGCACCCCGATACAACCCGCCGCCTCGCCAGACTGCTCGAAGCCGCTGGCATGCAAATGATGGACGCGCCCGTCAGCGGTGGCCCCAAGGGCGCCATCAACGGCACCATGGCCATGGTCATCGGCGCTTCCAACGAGGATCTCGCTCGCGCCATGCCAGTCCTGGAGGCGATGAGCGCAAAGCGCGTACACGTGGGTGGCGTCGGCGCCGGTCATGTGGCCAAGATTGCAAACAACCTCTTTACGGCCTCTCATCTGATAGTTGCTGCAGAAGTCACGCGAATGGCCGCCAAAGCTGGCGTGCCGACCGAGGCTCTTCTGCAAGGTATCAACGCTGGATCCGGCCGCAGCTTCGTCACAGAGCACAGCTTCCCAACCTGGGTCATGAACGGCAAGTTCGACTCGGGCTTCACCATGAAGCTCATGCGCAAAGATGTCCGCCTGAGCCAGGAACTCATAGGCGCACTTGCGCTTGATCTGCCACTCTCTGCCAAAGTTGCCGAGCTCTGGGCCTTGAGCTCCGAGTCCATTGCAGACGATGAAGACTTCAACCGCATTGTCGAACTCGGCACCCGAACTCCGGCTTAAGACCAACCTTTTCAAGGACTCGTCACTATGAACTCGAACTCCACCCAACAACTTCTTGCTGCATTCGCGCCGTTTTTCCCTGAAGGAGTCATTGGCTCCTACGTGAATGGGGAAATACTGGAGGGCGAAGGCGCTCCGGTATCTCTCGTCAATCCTTCGACCGGCGTCGAATTTCTGGCTTACAAGGACGCGGGCGCCAACGTTGCGTCCAAGGCTGCAGTTGCGGCCATCGCAGGACAAAAAGTCTGGGCCGCGCTGAGCCATGCTGAGCGTGGTCGCGTGATGCAGGAAGTCGGACGCCTGCTGCGCGCCAATCTCGAACCCCTGGCTCAGCTCGAATCCCTCTCCGCCGGCAAACCCATTCGTGATTGCCGCGGCGAGGCGCTGCGTGTCGCGGAGATGTTTGAATACTACGGCGGCTGGACCGACAAGCTCTATGGCAACGTCATCCCCGTCCCAAGCGGCCACCTGAACTACACCCGCCGGGAGCCATGCGGTGTTGTTCTGCAGATCACGCCCTGGAACGCTCCTTTGAACACCTGCGGCTGGCAGGTCGCGCCGGCAATTTGCATGGGTAACGCCGTGCTGCTCAAGCCGTCGGAACTCACCCCACTGAGCTCGCTGGTAGTCGCAAAGCTCGCCGAGCAAGCAGGTGTCCCGAAAGGTGTGATCAACGTCCTCGCAGGTTTCGGCCACACAACAGGTCAGGCCGCACTGAATCATCCTGCCATCAAAAAGGTTGTTTTCGTCGGATCTGTGCCGACTGGCGGGAAGATCGCCGCAGCAGCTGCAATCCGCGGTATTCCCTGCCTGTTGGAATTGGGTGGTAAATCCGCGAACATCGTCTTCGAAGACGCTGACCTTGACCGAGCTTGCATTGGTGCCCAGGCAGCCATTTTCGGCAACGCGGGTCAAAGTTGTGTTGCCGGATCGCGACTGCTGATTCAACGCAGCATTTACGATAAATTTGTCCAAATGGTCGCCGACGGCGCAAGCCGACTGCGCGTGGGCGAGCCGACCTCGGCAGACACGGAAGTTGGCCCGATTCAGAATGCGACTCAGTATCGCCATGTGCTGAACATGATCGAGACTGGCGTGAAAGAAGGTGCCGAAATCGTCGGCGGCGCTGCCGGCAACAGCAGTGACGGCTTCTACATTCGTCCGACCGTGCTGAAAAACGTGACCAATCAGATGGCCGTTGCGCGGACCGAGATCTTTGGCCCGGTGGTCGTCGCCATCCCCTTTGATACCGAAGAGGAGGCCATCGCCATCGCCAACGACAGCGACTTCGGCCTGGCCGGTGCGGTCTGGACCAAGGACCTGGGTCGTGCGTTCCGCGTAGCCGCGCAGGTCAAGGCTGGAACTTTCTGGGTCAATATGTACAAGGTAATCAACGTCGCATCGCCATTCGGTGGCTACGACTCAAGTGGCTACGGTCGCTCCAGCGGCGTGGAAGCGCTGCAAGAGTACACGCAGGTCAAGAGCGTCTGGGTGGAAACGTCAGCCAAGCCGGTTCAGCCCTTTGGCTACGCGCCTTCGCTGGACAAGTAATCAGTCGATCCACAAAAGAGGAATCATCAAAATGTCCACAGCAACTGTTTATACGTCCGCCAAGCCTGTTGGCTTTAGCGATCAGGCGCGGCTTTACATTGCCGCCTTCATCATCGTCCTGATCGCGGAATATATCGGTAACGTCGCCATTCCGCTGGGGCCGGCAAAGATCGTGCTTCTGCCGCTGTTGTGGGCGTTGCTGATGGGCGCAGCTCTTGGGCTCGCGAGCAAGCGCATGCCACCTGGCGTAAGCATTACAAGCGAGCTACAGCGTTCAGCTGCGGCGCTCTTGCAGCCTGCGCTACTTCTCTTCATTGCGAAGCTGGGTCTTCTGGTTGGCGGTTCCATACCAAAGCTTGCCGCCTCTGGAGGGGGCCTGTTTCTCCAGGAGTTTGGGCATTTTTTCGGGACCATGGTTTTTGGCCTGCCCATCGCGTTGCTGCTCGGCATCAAGCGGCAAGCCATCGGTGCAACCTTCTCTGTCGGCCGTGAGCCGAGTTTGGCCATCATTGCCGAACGCTTCGGCATGAAATCACCCGAAGGACAAGGGGTGCTTGCCGAATACCTCACCGGCACCGTATTCGGCGCGGTATTTATCGCACTGCTGGCTGGTCTGCTTGCAAGCCTGAATCTCTTTAATCCTCTGGCGCTGGCGATGGGCGCAGGCGTTGGTTCTGGCAGCATGATGGCTGCGGCCTCTGGCGCCATTGCCGCCCAGCAAACGCCTGAAGTGGCGAAAGACGTGGCGGCATTCGCGGCGGCGAGCAACCTTATTACCACCACGATCGGAACCTACTTCACGTTGTTCCTGTCTCTGCCGTTCACGATCTGGGCGTACAAGGTTCTTGAGCCCATTCTGGGCCGCACGACCAAGGCCAGCGTGACGGCGGATGCTGATGTCGGTGCGGATGTCGATCACGAAACACCACCCCTGGACATTCCCGCACAAGTCCTCGTGTGGGTTCTCGTCGGCGTGTTCGCTCTTTTCGGCAACTGGATCAACTACAAGGTGCCGGCGACTGATCCGATGGCGCTTGGTGGCATGGCCATCATCATCGGTGTGGTGCTTGTCGGCTACCTCCTTTATCGCCTCACGATGCGCAAGCTTCCCGCAGTCATCTGGGTGTCTTTGGTCGGGATGGCTCTTACGTATCCGGCATTCCCCTTTTCCGCCTCGATTTCGGCCATGACTGGCAAGATCAACTTCCTCGCGCTGTCGACGCCGATCCTCGCTTTCGCGGGTCTTTCGATCGCCAAGGACGTGCCGGCCTTCCGCCGCCTCGGTTGGCGCATTGTGGTCGTCTCTTTCGCTGCCAACGCGGGCACGTTCATCGGCGCGGCCATCATTGCCCAATTCTTCATGCACAACCCCGGCGTCTGACATGACTCAAGCAATGGAACAATCCATCCTGGGCGCTGACTTGGTGGAATCCATGGTCAGCTGGAGGCGTGATCTCCATGCTCACCCAGAACTTGCTTTCGCCGAGTTCAGGACGTCGGACAAGGTCGCCGCCGAATTGTCCGCAATGGGGATCGATATCCATCGAGGCCTTGGGAAAACCGGCGTTGTCGGTACCTTGACCAATGGCGAGGGTCCCTCCATCGGACTTCGCGCGGACATGGACGCGTTGCCGGTGGTTGAGCTGGGCGACATCCCGCATTGCTCGACTCACGCCGGCCGTATGCATGCCTGCGGCCACGACGGCCATACCGCAATGCTTTTGGGGGCAGCCAAGCACCTTGCCCGTGAGCGGAACTTCAAGGGAACGGTTCACTTTATTTTCCAGCCGGCTGAAGAGAATGAAGGGGGGGGTAGGGCTATGGTGGAAGACGGTCTTTTCACGCGCTTTCCCTGTGACGCGGTCTATGGAATGCACAACTGGCCCGGACTGAAAGCGGGCCAGTTCGCGATCAACCACGGCCCCATGATGGCCGCCCTCGACACTTTTGAGGTCGAGATCCAGGGGCGCGGTAGCCACGCGGCCATGCCCGAGCAAGGCATTGACCCCTTCATCAGTGTGGCGCAAATTGTCATGTCGCTGCAGACCATTCCCAGCCGCTTGTTAAGCGCGCTGGACTCGGCGGTGGTTAGCGTGACCCAGATTCACGGCGGCGACGCCATGAACGTGATTCCTGACAGTGTCGTGATACGCGGGACCGCAAGGTGCTTTTCAGAAATCGTACGAGCACGGGTTGAAGAGTCTTTGCGTTCGATCTGCCAGCTAGTGGCCGCTGCGCACGGTGCTACGGCCAGCGTAGCTTACAAAAAAGGTTACCCACCAACAATCAATACGCCGGCGCAAACTGACAACGCGATCATCGCTGCAAAAGCCCTTGTGGGCAGCAACAACGTCCAACTTGGTGTCAAGCCATCGATGGCGTCGGAAGATTTCGCCTTCATGCTCCAGGCGTGTCCAGGCGCCTATATCTGGCTTGGAGCGGATGGCTCTCAGCCCAGCAAGCCTCTTCACAACCCTCGATACGACTTCAACGATTCAACGCTCGCGCTCGGCGCGGCCTATTGGGTAAGCCTTGTGCAAACCCAGCTAGTCTGACCCGGTCAATTTCACTTATAACCAAGCCTGCGAGGCAACACATTGGCAGTCAGCATTTTTGACCTTTTCAAAATAGGTATCGGCCCGTCGAGTTCCCACACCGTGGGGCCGATGAGGGCCGCTCGCCTTTTTACTCTGCGCTTAGTCAGCGAAGGCGTATTGGATTCCGTGGCACGCGTGAAGTCTGAGCTCTATGGCTCCTTGGGCGCCACAGGGAAAGGCCATGGAAGTGACACCGCCATTTTGTTAGGCCTTGCCGGGTATGAGCCTGACACTGTTCAGCCAGACGATATCCCGACCTTGCTGGCAGACATTCGTAGCAGGGGCCGCGTAGAGCTGCTTGGACGGCGTGGCATTGCGCTCAATGAGAAGGCCGACGTTCTTTTCTACCTTCTTAAAACCTTGCCCTTCCACGCGAACGGTATGAAGTTCACGGCATTTGACTCACGCGGGGAAGAACTTACGTCTCACACCTACTACTCTGTGGGAGGTGGCTTTGTGGTGAGCGACCAAGTCGCCGAGGACGGCAGCAAGCAGAAGGTGATCGCACCAGACGTCACTGTCTTGCCACTCCCGTTCCGAACCGGAGACGACCTTCTCGCTATCACTCGTGATCTTGGATGCAGTATTGCCGAGGTGATGAGAAGGAACGAACGGCATTGGAGAAGTGATGCGGAGATCGACAGTGGCCTTTTGAAAATTTGGTCGGTGATGCAGGATTGTGTGAGCAGAGGTTGCCGCGCTGAGGGGAGGCTTCCTGGCGGCTTCAAGGTCAGGCGCAGAGCGGCCGCGTTGCACCGCGCCTTAACCGCGCCATCGTCAGATCAAAAGGCGCCGGACCCGTTGATTGTGTTGGATTGGGTAAACCTTTACGCGCTAGCTGTGAATGAAGAAAACGCTTCTGGCGGCCGTGTAGTGACTGCTCCTACCAATGGGGCGGCCGGAATCATTCCGGCGGTCCTGCATTACTATGCACGTCATTTGTCGAGCGCAACAGATGCTGGCGTCATCGACTTCCTGCTGACGGCGGGAGCCATAGGGATACTTTATAAAGAGAATGCATCCATCTCGGGCGCAGAGGTTGGTTGCCAAGGCGAGGTTGGCGTGGCTTGCTCCATGGCCTCGGCAGCACTCTGTGCAGTGATGGGCGGTTCACCTGAACAAGTAGAGAACGCTGCGGAAATCGGCATGGAGCACCATTTGGGACTGACGTGCGATCCTGTGGGAGGGCTGGTGCAGATACCATGCATCGAGCGCAACGCCATTGCGTCGGTAAAAGCCATTAATGCAGCTCGAATGGCCCTTCATGGCGATGGAACGCATCATGTCAGCTTGGATAAAGTCATCAAAACCATGCGCGAGACGGGCGCAGACATGATGACTAAATACAAAGAGACCTCGCGTGGAGGGCTCGCGGTCAACATCGTCGAGTGCTAGAAATGTTCTCTGTCTTAACCCTCCCAGGATAGGGAAATTCGGAGCCCGGTCACTGGCACGAACACTGGGAATCGAACGGACTCGGCGCTCGCCAGGTGAGTTTCGGTGAATGGCATAAACCCGAACTTGGGCAATGGATGCGCCGGCTTGACAACGCGGTCAAGGATGAGGGGCGACCGATACTTTTAGCGGCACACAGCCTTGGCGCACTGACGATCGCTCATTGGGCTGCGGGGGGAGGGCGCGGATGCGTCGGAGCTCTGCTCGTCGCAGTGCCCGATCCCAAAGCGCCAATTTTCCCGAACGCACGCGGTTTTGAGCCCGTGCCGGAGAGTCGGCTCCCTTTCCCATGCATCGTCGTCGCGAGCGCCAACGATCCGCATTCATGAAAGTTAGTGGGACTTCCGTGCAAGGGCGGCTAGAGCCAGCCCGGCTGCCTGAAGGCCTGCGCCAGGAAGTCCACCATGACACGGATTTTGCCCGAAAGGTGTTTTCGGCTCGGGTACACGGCGTGGATGCCCAGCGCCGGCCCGCGGTAGTGCGGCAGGATTTCCACGAGGCGGCCGGCTTTGAGGTCCGGCCCCACCAGAAAGCCGGGTTGCAGCACGATGCCCTGGTCGGCCAGGGCCGCCGCACGGCAGGTATCGCCGCTGTTGGCGCGCAGGCGGGGATGGGTGGTCACGGATTCCGGTCCCTGGGGCCCCGCAAACGTCCACACATCGCCGGCCGACCAGTAGGAGTAGGCCATCACGCTGTGCTGGGCCAGGTCTTTCAGCTGCGCAATGGCGGGGGCGCGCTGCAGGTAGGTGGGCGAGGCGCACAGAATGGCCCGGTCGCTGCTGAGCGGGCGCGCCACCAGGCTGGAGCTTTGCAGGCTGGTGGCGGCGCTGATGCGGACGGCCAGGTCAAAGCCTTCTTCGACCAGATCGACCACGCGGTCGGCCAGCGTCACGTCCAGCTCGACTTGCGGATAGGCCTTGAGGAACTCGCCCCACAGCGGCGCCAGGTGCAGATTGCCAAAGGTCAGCGGCGCGTTGATCTTGAGGCGGCCCGCGGGCTGGGCCGTGGTGGCGCTGGCCGCGGCGTTGGCGTCGGCCAGCTCGTCCAGGATCTGGCGGCCGCGCTCGAAGTAGTCCGAGCCCGAGTCCGTGAGTGACAGCCGCCGCGTGGTGCGGTTCAACAGCCGGGTGCCGAGCTGAGCTTCGAGCTCCAGCACCAGGCGCGAAACCACGGCCTTGGAGCAGTCCAGTTTGTCGGCGGCCCTGACAAAACTGCCGCTTTGCACCACGGCAACAAAGGCTTGGAGCTGGCGAAATTGGTCCATGGGTTTGGCGCTTCAGAAGTTTATTGTCTAAAAAACAAAGACAATTATTCAATAAATTTGATATTTATCTTTGATTTCCGGATAGATACAGTGGCGGCATGAGCTTTGGAAAGAATGACCCCATGAGTCGCCCCGCACTGCCTTTACTTCCTGTCCTGTATGTTTCCCATGGCGCACCGCTGTTCGCCATTGAGGCTGGCACCACCGGCCCGGCGCTCACGCGCTGGGGCCGGCAACTGGCCGCTTCCGCTACGCTGCGCGGCATCGTCATCATGTCGCCGCACTGGATGGCGCGCGCGCCCGCCGTCATGAGTAATCCGGCGCCGGCCACCTGGCATGACTTTGGCGGTTTTCCGCCCGCGCTGTACGAGCTGCAATATCCCGCAGCCGGCCACCCGGCCCTGGCGTCTGAGGTGCTGGGCTTGCTGAAGGCGGCCGGCCTGCCGGCCGACAGCGACGCCGAACGGCCGCTGGACCATGGCGCCTGGGTGCCGCTGATGCATTTGTTCCCCGAGGCGCAGGTGCCGGTGGTTCAAGTCGCCCTGCCCGTGGGCGCCGGCCCGGCACAGGTCCTGGCCATGGGCCGGGCCCTGAGCGGCCTGCGGGAGCAAGGCGTTTTGCTCATCGGCTCGGGCAGCATGACGCACAACCTGCGCGAGTTTTTTGGTGGCGCACGCGAGCCGGCGCCCTATGTGATCGAGTTCAGTCGCTGGGTCGAGTCGGCGATTGAGCGCGGCGACCAGGCCACCCTGCTGGACTACCGCCGCCAGGCCCCGCACGCGCAGCGCGCGCACCCGAGTGAAGACCATTTCCTGCCGCTGTTTTTTGCGCTGGGGGCAGCCGGCTGGGGCGAGGATGAGTCGGTGAAGGCCGACTACCTGAGCCGCGAAGTGATGTACGGCATTCTGGCCATGGATTCGTTTGCGCTCGCTACGGCGCAGCCGGCCTGAAACCCTGCAAGGTGTTAAAAAAGGATTGATATGAGTGAAACAAGCCTGCAGCCCAATGCCAACGGGCGCCAACAGCTATCTTTTTTGAAGCGTGACGCCGCGCCGGGGAGCACCCAGCCGTGGCTGCTGGTCCTGATGCACGGCGTGGGCAGCAACGAGGCCGACCTGTTTGGCCTGGCCGCCCATGTGCCGGCCCAGTTCCATGTGGTCAGCCTGCGCGCGCCCAACGTGGTGGGCCATGGCGCCTACGCCTGGTTCCAGTTTGGCGTCACGCCGCAGGGCCAGCGCGTCATCAACCAGGCGCAGGAAGCAGCGAGCCGCCAGCTGGTGGCCGATACCATTGCGGCGCTGTCGCAGCAGCTCGGCGTGCCGCCCGAGCGTGTGGTGCTGGGCGGCTTCAGCCAGGGCGGCATCATGGCCCTGTCGCTGCTGCTGACGCAGCCGCAACTGCTGCAAGGGGCCATGGTGCTGCACAGCCGTCTGCTGGCGGAGGTGCTGCCGCAGATCGCCCCGGCCGGGCAACTGCAAGGCAAGCAGCTCTGGGTCAGCGCGGGCACGCGCGACCAGGTGCTGCCGCTGGCCCATGCCCAGGCGATTCGCGATCAGCTGCAAACGCTACCGCTCACGCTGCGCTATGCCGAGTTTCCCAATGCCCATGAAATCACCCCCGATGAGCTGGCGCAGGCCATGCAGTGGCTGAAGGAACTGGCGGCGTAGCTGGTGCGCTGCCTTCTACGGACGCGTCGCCGCCTCCATGCCTTCGGCCTGCGGGTTGTTTTTAAGTGAAATCCGCCTCCAGCCCTTGGCTTTCATGCGCAGCCAGCTATAGAAATGATAGTGAATGCGGCGCGGGGCCGGCCTACAGGCTGTCCCGCACCCGGGCTGTGATGTCCAGGGAGTGCTGCGCGATCAGGGGATCGTGGACAGGGATGGTCAGCATCAACTCGTCGGCTTCGGTGTCCGCCATGAAATGGCGAAGGCTGGCTGCCAGCGTGGCGGCCGAGCCTGCCATGGCGTACTTGAGCATGTGCTGGACGCCGGTTTTTTCAGCCGGCGACCAGTAGGCGTCGATGTTGTCGATTGGCGGCGGCATCAGGCCAGGGTGGCCGCGCAGCAGGTTGGTCATGGCCTGCTGGATGGAGCTGAACTGGTAACGTGCTGCAGCATCGGTGTCGGCGGCCACCACATGGGCCACGACCATGGCATAGGGCTTTGGCAGTTGCGCCGAAGGCTTGAAGCGCTCACGGTAAATGTCCAGCGCGTGCATCAGCATGTCGGGCGCAAAGTGCGAGACAAACGCAAACGGCAGGCCCTGCTGGGCGGCGAGCTGGGCGCCGAAGAGGCTGGAGCCCAGCAGCCAGAGCGGGACCTTGAGCCCGGCACCGGGCACGGCACGGACTTGCTGACCGGGCTGCAGCGGTTCGAAATACCCCCTGAGCTCCTCCACGTCCTGCGCGAAGGTGTCGGCATGCTGGGTCTGCTCATGCCGCAGGGCGTGGGCGGTCAGCGGGTCGGTGCCGGTCGCCCGGCCCAGTCCGAGGTCGATCCGGCCTGGATAGAGCGAGGCCAGCGTGCCGAACTGCTCGGCGATCACCAGCGGGGCGTGGTAGGGCAGCATCACGCCGCCCGAGCCCACGCGAATCGTCTTCGTGCCGCCCGCCACATGGCCGATCAGCACGGCGGTGGCCGCGCTCGCAATACCCGGGTTGTTGTGGTGCTCGGCCAGCCAGAAGCGCCGGTACGCCAGTCTTTCCGCGTGCCGGGCCAGTGCCAGCGTGTGGCCAAAGGCATCGGCGGCCGTGGCACCCCTGACGATGGATGACAGATCAAGGACTGAAAATGGGATCATCGCAAGGCGATTATGGTTGGCATGCCGGGCGGGATGCAAGGCGGCGGCAGGCCTTCAGCGCTGCCCCGGTGACGGGCTGTCAGGAAGGTATAAACAGGGCATGACCTTCTCCATCACCGCTCCGCTGCCCGACGCAGCACAGACACTTCTGGCAACCGCGACCCGCATGGACACCCCTTGCGGGACCGGCCAGCTGGTCTGGCATGTCTGGGGCCAGACCAACGCCCATCCCGGCCTGGCGCCCGTGGTGCTGTTTCACGGCGGCAGCGGCAGCTGGACACACTGGTTGTGCAATGTTCCCGCGCTGGTGGCTTCGGGACGTCAGGTTCTGGTGCCCGACTTGCCCGGCTTTGGCGATTCCGCCGTGCCGCTGCAGGGCAACGATGCCGATGCCTTGCCCGAACCCCTTGAGCAGGGGCTGCAGCTTTTGCTTGGCGAGCGTGCCTGTGAACTGGTCGGGTTTTCCTTCGGGGGCATGGTGGCGGGCTTTCTGGCGGAGCGATTTCCGGCGCGGGTCGTCCGCCTGGTGATCGTGGGGGCGCCGGGGCTGGGCATTGACCCGCTGCGATCCATTCGTTTACGGGCCTGGCGGCATTTGCCCGAAGTGGCCCAGCGCGAGGCGGTGCACCGTGGCAATCTGGCGGCCTTGATGCTGTACCGGCCCGAAGCTGTCACCGAGACCGCTTTGCAACTGCATGTGGCCAATGTCATGCGTGACCGGATGAAAGGGCGGCGCTTGTCGCGCACCGATGCGCTGCGGCGCTCGCTGGCGCAGGTGCAGTGCCGGGTTGACGCGATTTATGGCCGGGAAGATGCGCTCTACCGGGGGGAAGCCGAGGCCTTGGCGACGGCCTTGCAGCAGGCCCCCCATTTCAGGTCGCTGACCTGGATTGAGGATGCCGGACACTGGGTTCAGTTTGAGCGCCACCACGCGTTTGACGAGGCGCTGCGCAAGGTATTGCGCCAGTCAGCTGGCGTGATGGATTGATAAAGGCCAGTCCGGCCAGCGGCGGCAAAACAGGCCGCCGGGTTCTTCCTTGCGGGGGCTGTCTCGCTACGCCTTACTTTTCGATGGCCAGCAGTTCGACCTCGAAGGTCAGCGTGGCGTTGGGCGGCACGACGCCGCCGGCGCCGCGTTCGCCATAGGCCGTGGCGGGCGGGCAGGTCAGCGTGGCCTTGCCGCCGACCTTGATTTTTTGCAGGCCTTCCGTCCAGCACGGCACCACCCGGCTGAGCGGGAAGGTGGCGGGGCTGCCGCGTTTGTAGGAGCTGTCAAATTCCTTGCCATCGGCGAGGGTGCCGCGGTAGTGGACCCTGACCGTGTCCGAGGCCTTCGGTTGCGGGCCGCTGCCATCAACGCTGTGCACAATCTTGACGCCCGTGGGCAGCGTCTCGGCGGGTGCTGCGGCGAAGGCCTGGCCGGCCAGGGCCAAAGTGGCGAGCAGGGCCAGAAGGGGTTTTGTGGTTTTCATGGTGGTGGGCGTTAGGAGGGATAGTTTTCTGAACAAAAAAGCAGCGCGCGTTGAGGTGTCCGGGGAATTATCTCCGGCTGGCGCGACGCGCTGTAACGGAACGCTACAGTCCGCATCAGCTGGCGCGGCCCAGCAGCAGAGGCAATGAAGACGCCAGCAAGGCCAGGCCCGAAGCCGTCAGCAGGCCGAGCACGATTTTTCGGAACGCCGCCTCGCTGAGGCCGATGTAAACGCGGCCGCCGAGAAGAGAGGGAATCAGCATCGCCGGGATCACGACGGCCAGCATGGGCAGGGTGTCGCGCGTCACGATACCGGTGGCGACATAGGTGCTCATGGTGACCGCCAGCACGGCCAGATTGAAGTTCTGGATGATGGCGCGCTGGGCGTCCTTGTCATAGCCCCGCAAGGTGCACCAGAGCGTGGGAATGACGCCGGAAAAACCACCCATGGCGCTCATGACGCCGCCCAGGCTGCCCGCCAGGCCATCGCCGAGCCGTCCGCCGACGCGGATGCGCGGCAGGCGCCCGGCCATCAGCATGGCCGGGCACCAGAGCATGAGCAGCAGGCCCAGAAAGGTTTTGAACATCTGCACGTCCAGCCAGGGCAGCACCAGCAAGCCGACGGGAATGCCCAGCAGGCCGCCGGCCAGGAACGGGGCCAGCCGTCGCAGTTCAAAGCCGCGTCTCACCGTGACCGCCGCAATCAGTTGCCCGGTCAGTGCCCCGCAGACCACCAGGGCGGCGGCCAGGCGGGGGTCCAGCGTCCAGGCCCAGAAGGACATGGCGACCAGGCCAAAGCCGAAGCCCGAGAGGCCTTGCACAAAACCGGCCACGACGGCGCCCGTCACGATCAGCGCGGTCTGCGAATCCATGCCGGGCCAGGTCGTGCGGCGCGTCTTGACAGCCTGCGGCCTGCCTCAGGCGTAGTTGCCCACGGGCACGCAGCTGCAAAATAGGTTGCGGTCGCCGTGGACGTTGTCCACGCGGCCCACCGGCGGCCAGTACTTGAGCTGCTTGAGCGTTTCCAGCGGGAAGGCACCGGTCTCGCGCGAGTAGGGGCGGTCCCAGTCGGCACCCATCAGGCTGGCCGCGGTGTGCGGCGCATGCTTGAGCGGGTTGTTGTCCTGCGGCCATTGCCCGCCTTCGACCTTGCGGATCTCTTCGCGGATCGCGATCATGGCGTTGATGAAGCGGTCCAGTTCGGCCAGGGTTTCGCTTTCGGTGGGCTCCACCATCAGCGTGCCGGGCACGGGAAAGCTCAGCGTCGGGGCGTGGAAGCCGTAGTCCATCAGGCGCTTGGCGACATCTTCGGCCGTCACGCCGCTGGTTTCCTTGAGCGGACGCAGGTCCAGAATGCACTCGTGGGCGACGTGACCGTTTTCGCTGGCGTACAGCGTGGGGTAGTGGTCCTTCAGGCGCGCGCTGATGTAGTTGGCGCTCAAAATGGCGACCTCGGTGGCCTGCTTCAGGCCTTCGGGGCCCATCATGCGGCAGTACATCCAGCTGATGGGCAGCACGGCCGCATTGCCCAGCGGTGCCGCAGAAATCGCGCCCACGCCATTGACGGGCAGGCCGGCCGTGGCATGGCCGGGCAGGTAGGGCACCAGGTCGGCCACCACGCACACCGGGCCGACACCGGGGCCGCCGCCGCCGTGCGGGATGCAGAAGGTCTTGTGCAGATTCAGGTGGCTCACGTCGCCGCCGAATTCGCCGGGCGCGGCCACGCCGACCAGCGCATTCATGTTGGCGCCATCGACATAAACCCGGCCGCCATGCGAGTGCACCAGCTGGCAGAGGTCCTTCACATGGGTCTCGAAGACGCCGTGGGTGCTGGGGTAGGTGATCATCACGCAGGCCAGGTGCTCGCTGTGCTTTTCGCACTTGGCCTGGAGGTCGGCCATGTCCACATTGCCATTCGCGTCACAGGCGGTCACCACGACCTGCAAACCGGCCATGTGGGCGCTGGCCGGGTTGGTACCGTGGGCGCTGGCCGGAATCAGGCAGATGTTGCGGTGGCGGCCGCCGTTGGCATTGTGAAAGGCCTTGATGGCCAGCAGGCCGGCATATTCACCCTGGGAGCCGGCATTGGGCTGCAGGCTGATGCCGGCATAGCCCGTGGCCTGGCACAGCCAGTCGCGCAGCTGCTTGTCGAGCTCGGCATAGCCCTGCAACTGGTCTTGCGGCGCGAAGGGATGGATGTTGGCGAACTCGGGCCAGGTGATGGGGATCATCTCGCTGGTCGCGTTGAGCTTCATGGTGCAGCTGCCCAGCGGGATCATGCTGCGGTCCAGCGCCAGGTCCTTGTCGCTGAGCGTACGGATGTAGCGCAGCATGCCGGTTTCGGAATGGTGGGTGTTGAACACCGGATGCGTCAGGAAGGCGCTGGTGCGGCGCAAGTCTTCGGGGATCAGGGAGGCGATGCCTTTTTCAAACGCGCTGACGACCGGCACGGTCTGGCCCGGCTTGGCGAAGAAGGACCAGAGCTGTTCGATGTCCGAGCGGCTGGTGGTTTCGTCCAGCGACACGCCCAGGTGATTGTTCAAGCGACAACGCAGGTTTACCCTTGACTGGCGGGCGCGTTCAGCTATTGAATTGGTAGCGTCCGCGGTGCGGATGGTGACCGAGTCAAAGGCTCCCGCGTTGGTGATTTCGTAGCCCAGTTCCTGCAGGCCGCGCACAAAAATGGCGGTGTAGGCGGCCACGCGTTCGGCGATGCGGCGCAGGCCTTGCGGGCCGTGGTAGACCGCATACATGCTGGCCATCACGGCGGGCAGCACCTGCGCGGTGCAGATGTTGGAGGTGGCTTTTTCGCGGCGTATGTGCTGCTCGCGGGTTTGCAGGGCCAGGCGGTAGGTCGGGTTGCCGTGGCTGTCCACGCTGACGCCGACCAGGCGGCCGGGCAGGGAGCGCTTGAATTCGTCGCGGCAGGCGAGGTAGGCCGCATGCGGGCCGCCATTGCCCATGGGCATGCCAAAGCGCTGCGTGCTGCCCAGCACGATGTCGGCGTCCCATTCGCCCGGGGGGGCGAGCAGGGTCAGCGCCAGCAGGTCGGCGGCCACGCACAGGGCGGCGCCATCGGCATGCGCCTGGCCGGCCAGCGGCCGCAGGTCATGAATGCTGCCGGTGGTGGCCGGGTACTGCGCCAGCACGCCGAAGTAGTTGCCCTCGGCCATCAGCAGCGGCAGGGTAGCTGACGCGGTGCTGACCTTGACTTCAATGCCCAGCGGTTTGGCGCGGGTCTGGATCACTTCAATGGTTTGCGGATGGCAGTCGCCGGCCACGATGAAGACACGGCTCTTGCTTTTCACGCTGCGCTTGGCCAGCGTCATGGCTTCGGCGGCGGCCGTGGCCTCGTCCAGCATGGAAGCATTGGCAACGGCCATGCCGGTCAGGTCGCAGACCATGGTCTGGAAGTTGATCAGCGCTTCCATGCGGCCCTGTGAAATCTCGGCCTGGTAGGGCGTGTAGGCGGTGTACCAGGCGGGGTTTTCAAGCACGTTGCGCAGGATCACGCCGGGCGTGTAGGTGCCGTAATAGCCCTGGCCGATAAAGCTTTTGAAGACCTGGTTTTTGGCGGCAATCGCCTTGAGCTGCTTGAGCGCCGCCGCCTCCGTGACCGGGGCGGGAATCGCCATGGCGCTGTGGCGCGCGATGGCGCGCGGCACAATGCCGTCGATCAGGTCCCGGCGCGAGGCCGAGCCCACGACGCTGAGCATGTGGACTTCGTCGGCCTCATCAATGCCGATGTGGCGGGCAATGAATTCGGATGGGTTTTCAAGATCGCCCAGCGGCTTGGCGGATTGCATCAACATGTCAGGGTCTCGGGTCAGGCTGTTTAGGAATATCAGGCGGCGGAGAAAGCGGTGTAGCTGGTTTCGTCCATCAGCGCATCCAGCTGCGAAGGCGCTGAAAGCTTGATCTTGAAGAACCAGCCGGCACCCAGCGGGTCGCTGTTGGCCAGTGACGGATCGTCACGCAGGGCTTCGTTGATTTCGATGACTTCGCCGCTGACCGGCATGTAGACATCGGCGGCGGCCTTCACGGACTCCACCACGCCGGCGGTGTCTTTCTGGGCAAGGACGCTGCCGACGGCGGGCAGGTCGACAAACACCACATCGCCCAGGGCATCCTGCGCATGCACGGTGATGCCGACGGTGGCCGTGTCACCTTCAATCTTGAGCCATTCGTGGTCTTCGGTGTATTTGACGGTCATGGGGGTCTCCAGAGGTTGGGTAAGGAAGGGGTTAAAAAAGCAGGAAAGAAATCAGCCGCGACATCAGCCGCGGTAGTAGCGGGTCGGAACGAAAGGCATGGCCGACACCTCCATGGGCACCGCCTTGCCACGCACGATGGCGTTCACGCGGGTGCCCAGGGCGGCGAATTCGGGGCGCACATAGCCGATGGCCACGGGCTGGTTGATCGTGGGGCCCAGCAGGCCGCTGGTGACTTCGCCAATCGGTGCGCCGTCGGCGCTTTGCAGTTCGGTGTGGTCGCGCACCGGAATGCGTTCCAGCGCGACCAGGCCCACGCGCTTTCTGGCCACGGTGCTGGCGGGGTCGGCGAGTTGGGCCAGAATTTTGCTGGCACCCGGAAAGCCGCCGGCGCGCGCGCCGCCCGTGCGGCGGACTTTTTGAATCGCCCAGTTCAGGCTGGCTTCCACCGGCGTGGTGCTGGTGTCGATGTCGTTGCCGTAAAGGCACAGGCCGGCTTCCAGCCGCAGCGAATTGCGCGCCCCCAGGCCTATGGGCTCGACTTCCGGCTGGGCGAGCAGGGCGCGCGCCAGCGTCTCGGCCTGCGATTCGTGCACCGAGATTTCGAAGCCGTCTTCGCCCGTGTAGCCGCTGCGGGTCAGAAAACAGTCGCAGCCGGCGATGCTGAAGCGCCCGCCCGACATGAACACCAGCTGCTCCACACCGGGCGCCAGGCGCTGCAAGGCCGTCACGGCCTGCGGGCCCTGCAAGGCCAGCAGCGCCATCTCGGGCATGGGAATGACTTCACAGCGGGCGCCGATTTTTGCCTGGATATGGGCGATGTCGCCCGCCTTGCAGGCGCCGTTGACGATAAGGAAGAGGTCGCCGCCATTCGCATGGTCGCGGTTGAAAAACATCAGGTCGTCGATGATGCCGCCTTCGTCGTTGAGCAGCAGGCCGTAGCGCTGCTTGCCGGCGGGCAGGTCGATGACATCGACGGGTAGCAGGCTTTCGAGCGCGGCGGCGGCATCCGGCCCGACCAGGCGCAACTGGCCCATGTGCGAGACGTCAAACAGGCCGGCGGCGTTGCGGGTGTGGTGGTGCTCGGCCATCAGGCCGGCCGGGTATTGCACCGGCATGGAATAGCCGGCAAACGGTACCATGCGTGCGCCAAGCTCTACATGCAGGTCATGCAGCGGTGTTTTGAGAAGAGTTTCGGGGTTGGACACAGAGTTTTCTCCGGGGGCAAACTATAGTCATGGCCAAAAACCATGGGCTGCCCCTGCTGTCCACTTTACCTGAGAGATTCACCTGGCGATGCAGGTTTGCTCCTTCGGTGGGCCGCTTTGAAAACGGCCTCTCTCCAGTAGGGAACGCCTTCCGGCAGCGTGTACCGGAAAGCGCTTGCCAGTCCTTTTGCCTGAGCGTTCAGTGCCCCATTGTGGGTGGCACATGCGCCTTCGGCGGTTTTCTGTGAAAACTCTCTCCTGACCCGGCAAGTGTAACGGAAGCGGGGCTTAGGCCGCCATACTGGCGCTTGAATCGGCCGCTGGTAAAAGCATGGCAATGCGCTCGCTGAGGGAGTCCGCGCGCTCGTGGCCTGCGATGGTTTCAATTTCCTCCAGCATCTCGCGAGAGGCGGCGAGCATGCTCTCGCGGTCCTTGGCATTGCGCAGGGCTTCGCGAAAGCGCTCGGCCATGTCGGGGTTGCGCCGGACAAACATGCGTTCGCAGATGTCAAAGAGGAACATGCGCGTGGTGGCGAGGGAGCGTTTCCCCTCGAATGCGTCGGCCGCCACCGCAATGGCTTGCGCGGATTCCGGCCTGGGCTCGTTTGGACGCTGCCCGGTGCTCGTTGCGCCAGCTGCCGATTGGGGGGAAGGTACAGCCACGGGCGCCGCGGCCGACTTGATGCCCGGATGCGCCTCCAGAAAGCCCTCACGCAGCAGGCGCAGGGCAATTTCCTCGCCGTCGCCATCAAACAGCGGACGGAAATCCTGCACGGACTTGCTGCCGTCGGCCAGCAACAGCAGGGTGCGCTCGCGCTGGCCGAGCGTGCGCACGCCGGGTTTCAGTTCAGCACGGGCCCGGTCGGTTTTGTGAAGCTGCATGGGATCTCATTCATAGAGCAATGAACCTCCTAGCATCGCGCCCAAAGATGACAGGCGCGTGAATGCTTGTCCCGTTTATTTCGTGGACACCCGCTCACAAACAGCGCTGCAATGACACCCGGCAGAAAGAGGGCAGGCGATTGCAGCGCCGCCTCCAGCCGCAGTCAATCGCGCGAAAGTCGGGCACTGGCAGCGATGAACACATGATTACGGCGCCGTAGAGAACTTGAAAAGTCCAAGTAAACTGCGGCCTGGGTCGTTGGTGCGGGCTCCACCGTGGATATCTGCCTGATTGGCCTATAAAAAGAGGAGACAACATGGAAACAAAAACGCTTGATGGTGTTGAGAGCGCCCGCAGGCCTGCCGACAGCTTTGAAGCAGCCACCTATAACAAGGTCGGCTGGCGTCTGATCCCCTTCCTGCTGCTTTGCTATGTCGTTGCATATCTTGATCGCGTCAATGTTGGATTCGCCAAGCTGCAGATGCTGCAAGACCTGAATCTTAGCGAGACGGTTTATGGGCTGGGGGCGGGTATTTTTTTCATCGGCTATTTTCTGTTCGAGGTCCCGAGCAATGTGATCCTGCATCGGGTCGGCGCGCGCATCTGGATTGCGCGCATCATGGTGACCTGGGGGGTGATTTCGGCGGCGATGATGTTCGTCACATCGGCGACGAGTTTCTACGTGCTGCGCTTCCTGCTCGGTGTGGCCGAGGCGGGCTTCTTTCCCGGCATCATTCTTTATCTGACCTACTGGTACCCCGCCGAACGCCGGGGTCGCATGACCGCGCTGTTCATGACGGCGATCGCGCTGTCTGGCGTTATCGGCGGGCCGCTGTCGGGCTGGATCATGCACAGCTTTGCCGGTGTGAACGGTTTGAAAGACTGGCAGTGGCTCTTTATTCTTGAAGGCCTGCCCTCGATCATCATGGGCATCGTCACATTCTTTTATCTTGATGACCGGATCGCCCATGCGAAATGGCTGACGCCGCAAGAAAAGGCACTGCTCGAACGCAACATTGTCGCGGAGAACGCCGGCAAGCAGGACCTCGAAATTGGCGCGGTATTCACTGATCCAAGGGTCTGGCTGATGAGCCTGATCTACTTCAGCTTTGTGATGGGGCTTTACGGCGTCAGCTTTTGGTTGCCAACAATAATCAAGGCCACCGGCGTGAAAGATGCGCTGCAGATTGGTCTGCTGACCGCCATTCCCTTCGGTTTCGGAGTGGTTGCGATGGTCCTGGTGTCTCGCAGCGCCGATCGTAGCCGCGAACGACGCTGGCATATTGCCATTCCTGCGCTCTTGGGCGCTGCCGGCCTGGTGCTCAGCGCCGTTTGGGGGCAAAACACGGGACTTGCCATGGCAGCATTGACGCTGGCGACCATGGGTATCCTGACAACGCTGCCCTTGTTCTGGAGCCTGCCGACGGCGTTTCTTGCCGGAGCTGGCGCAGCAGCCGGGATTGCACTGATTAACTCCCTCGGGAATCTCGCTGGCTTTGTCAGTCCGTTTCTGGTTGGCTGGCTGAAGGACCTGACGCAAAGTACGAACACGGGCATGTATTTGCTGGCAGCGTCGATGGTGCTTGGCGCGCTGCTCACGCTGAGCGTGCCGGCTCGACTCGTCAACAAGTAACCTGGTCTAGGAGCGCATCTCTGTTGTGACGGCATCCGCGTTGTCACGCAGGTATTCGCTGATGAAAGACTCAAAGTTGCTGGCTGGCATAAGACCAAGCCCTCTAGCCCGCGCGGCATCGATCGTCGCGGGCCAGCGGGTCACGATACTGGCGATGGCCGGATCCGGCGTCCAGTCAATCATCTCGGCCGCAGATTTGCCAGCGCCGCGGCCATGTGGCTGTGAGGGTCGGCAGGTTGATGGCCGTGCGGGCGCCCCCATTCGGCGTCGCTGGCTTGCGCCGTGCGGCAGTCCGTCAATCGTGCGGTCGGGTGAAGACAGGGCCCCAGCGCCGGCCACCACAATAGTTGCAAGCCCTGCACCACAAAAAAAAGCCCGGCTTGCCGGGCTTTTTTAACAAGAGTGCGCAGCGCTTACATGCCGCTGTAGTTGGGCCCGCCGCCGCCCTCCGGCGTGACCCAGACGATGTTTTGCGTCGGGTCCTTGATGTCGCAGGTCTTGCAGTGCACGCAGTTTTGCGCGTTGATCTGCAGGCGATCGCTGTTGTCCTCGTTCTTCACAAACTCATACACGCCGGCCGGGCAGTAGCGGCTTTCGGGGCCGGCGTATTTGGCCAGGTTGATGTTGACCGGCACGCCGGCGTCCTTGAGCGTGAGATGCGCAGGCTGCTGCTCTTCGTGGTTGGTGTTGGACACAAACACAGAACTCAAACGGTCAAAGCTGATTTTGTTGTCGGGCTTGGGATAGACGATGGGTGTGCACTCGGCCGCCGGCTTGAGCATGGCGTAGTCCGGCTGGCTGCGGTGAATCGTCCACGGCGGGCTCTTGATGCCCAGTTTGGGCAGCAGCCACTGCTCGATGCCCGTCATGAGCGAGCCCATGTACACGCCCTTCTTGAACCAGGCCTTGAAGTTGCGCGACTGGTTCAGCTCCTGCGCCAGCCAGCTCTTGGCATAGGCCTCGGGGTAGGCGCTCAGTTCGTCGTGCTGGCGGCCGGCGGTCACGGCCGCATAGGCGGCTTCGGCGGCCAGCATGCCGGTCTTGATGGCGGCGTGGCTGCCCTTGATGCGGCTGGCGTTGAGGTAACCGGCTTCGCAGCCTACCAGGGCGCCGCCGGGGAACACGGTCTTGGGCAGGCTCAGGGCGCCGCCCGCCGTGATGGCGCGCGCGCCATAGCTGATGCGCTTGCCGCCTTCCAGGTATTGGCGGATAGCGGGGTGGGTTTTCCAGCGCTGCATTTCTTCAAATGGGCTGAGGTAGGGGTTGCTGTAGTCCAGACCGGTGACAAAGCCGAGCGTGACCTTGTTGTCTTCCAGGTGGTACATGAAACCGCCGCCGTAGGTCTGACTGTCCATGGGCCAGCCGGCGGTGTGCACGACCAGGCCGGGCTTGTGTTTGGACGAATCGATTTCCCAGAGTTCCTTCACGCCCAGTGCGTAGGCCTGCGGGTCCTTGCCTTCGTCGAGCTTGAAGCGGCTGATCAGCTGGCGGCCCAGGTGGCCGCGCGCGCCTTCGGCAAACACGGTGTATTTGCCGTGCAGTTCCATGCCGAGCTGGAAGTTGTCGGTCGGCTCGCCGTCTTTGCCGATACCCAGGTTGCCGGTGGCCACGCCCTTGACTGAGCCGTCCTCGTTGTAGAGCACTTCGGCAGCGGCAAAGCCGGGGAAAATTTCAACGCCGAGGTTTTCCGCCTGCTGCGCCAGCCAGCGCACCACATTGCCGAGGCTGATGACGTAATTGCCTTCGTTGTGAAAGCAGTCGGGCACCAGAAAATTGGGCGTCTTGGTCGCGCCGGTTTCGCTGAGGAACAGCACTTCGTCGCTGGTGACAGGCTGGTTCAGCGGCGCGCCCTGGGCCTTCCAGTCGGGAATCAGTTCGGTGAGGGCCTTGGGGTCCATCACCGCGCCCGAGAGAATGTGCGCGCCGGGCTCGGAGCCTTTTTCCAGTACCACGACGGAAATGTCCGTGCCCTTTTCGGCCGCGAGTTGTTTGAGGCGAATCGCCGTGGACAGGCCGCCGGGGCCGCCGCCCACAACGACGACGTCATATTCCATGGCCTCACGGGGGCCGAACTGGGCCAGAATTTCTTGGTTATTCATCGGGGACTCGCTGATAATGAATTTCAGGATAGGTTCTTTGTCTCGCCGCTGATTTTATGTTGCGAATGCAGATAGCCCGAATAGTCGTTCATCTTTCATCGGGAGGAGTCTCCAATGGCCTACAGTTTGGATCTTTCGGGACGTGTCGCCCTGGTGACCGGCGCTTCTGGCGGATTGGGTGCGCAGTTCGCAAAAACACTGAGCCGGGCCGGCGCTGCCGTGGTGCTGGCCAGCCGCAGACTCGACAAGCTCAAGGAACTGCGCGCGCAAATTGAGGCCGAGGGCGGCGATGCGCACGCGGTATCGCTCGATGTGACGGACTACGCCAGCATCAAGGCCGGCGTGGCCCATGCCGAAACCGAGGTCGGCCCTATCGACATTCTCGTCAACAATTCCGGCGTGAGCACGACGCAGCGCCTGCAGGAAGTGGCCGAAGAAGACTACGACTTCATTTTCAACACCAACGTGAAGGGCGCGTTTTTTGTCGCCCAGGAAGTCGGCAAGCGCATGCTGGCCCGCGCCAAGGGGGCGGCACCCGGCACCTACGCGGGGGGGCGCATCATCAACATCGCCTCCATGGCGGGGCTGCGCGTGCTGCCGCAAATCGGCGTGTACTGCATGAGCAAGGCCGCCGTGGTGCAAATGACCAAGGCCATGGCGCTGGAGTGGGGCAAGTTCGGCATCAACGTCAACGCCATTTGCCCGGGCTACATCGACACCGAGATCAACCACCACCACTGGGAAACCGAGCCGGGCCAAAAGCTGGTGCAGATGCTGCCGCGCAAGCGCATTGGCAAGCCGCAAGACCTGGACGCGCTGCTGGTCATGCTGGCCAGCGCTGAGAGCCACTTCGTCAACGGCGCCATCATTGCGGCCGACGACGGTTTCGGCGTCTGAATGATGGCTGGAGGGCGTCCGGTTTCCGAAAATAAAAAACCAGCCAGCGCATGCTGACGGGGGTGCTGGCGGGGCTCGCGGCGGGCGCGCTGTGGGGCCTGGTGTTTGTGGTGCCGCGCATGCTCACCATGGGCGAGGGCGGTTATTCCTCGGTGGACCTCACGGCCGGTCGCTTTGCCGTTTACGGCGTGGTGGCTGCCGCCGTGATGCTGCTGGGCCTGGGGCGCCGGCGCTGGCCCACGCCGCGGCAGGCCGGGGCCGCGCTGGTCATGAGCGTGCTGGGCTTTAGCGGCTACTACCTGCTGCTGGTGCTGGCCATCCGCGATGCGGGCACGGAAGTGCCCACCCTCATCATAGGCACCATCCCCCTGTGGATCATGCTGCTGGGCAAGCCGCTGGGCCTGCGCTGGTCAGCGCTGCTGCCGGGGCTGCTGCTTACCTTCGCGGGCCTGCTGCTCATGATGGGTTCCACGCAGGGCGCGGGCGCCGGCGATGCCACGCATTTCTGGCGCGGCATTGTCTTTGCCTTGATCTCGCTGCTGTGCTGGACGGTGTTCGCCATTGTCAATTCGGCCTGGCTCAAGAGGCACCCCGAGGTCAATGCCACCGACTGGGCCAACTGGCTGGGCGTGGCCACCGGCCTGGGCGCGCTGCTGATGTGGCTGGCGGCGGGCTCCGGGGCCGGCGTGCTGGCGGCACGTGAAGAGCGGGCCAGCTTTGCCCTGTTGTGCGTGATGGCCGGTTTCGGCTCGACCTGGCTGGCCACCATTTTGTGGAACATGGCCAGCCAGCGGCTCAGCGCCAGCCTGTGCGGGCAGCTCATCGTCAGCGAAACCATTTTTGCGCTGCTGTATTCTTTTGCCTGGGACGGCCATTGGCCCACGCCCGCGCAGTTCGGTGCCTGCGTACTGTTCACGCTGGGCATTCTTTCCTCCATACGGGCTCACCGCTGAGTCAGCTTGAGCGACCCTGGCGCATGAAAATTGAAATTCCCGAAAAGAAGAAACTGGTCCACGAGATGCGCATCGCCATTCGCTGGGGCGACATGGACGCGATGGGCCACCTCAACAACGGCACTTACTTTCGTTACCTGGAAACCATACGCATCGACTGGATGTACACCATTGGATGCAAGCCCGACCCGCAGGGCGAGGGGCCGGTGATCGTCAATGCCTTTTGCAATTTCTATAAGCAGCTCGAATACCCGCGCGACGTGCTGGTCAAGATGTATGTGAGCGACCCCGGCCGCACCACCTTTGAAAGCTGGGCGACGATGGCGCGCGCGGACCAACCCGATGTGATCTGTGCCGCAGGCGGCGCCACCACGATCTGGGTGGACTTTCCGGCGCAAAAAGCCAAGACCCTGCCGCACTGGATGCGCCAGCTGGTTGAGGGCTGAATTTGAGTTTAATGTGGCGCCTGCCCTTTGTCGATGGGCGTAGATGGCTATCAAATTAATAGCGACTACGCCAGTGCCAGAAGCCGGGTAGGACATTGACCGTGCCGGCGCTGTCAACTCAGTCGAGCTTGAGCCCCTTCTTGGCAATCAAATCGCCATACGTGGCCGTGTCGCTCTTGATGCGCTGCGCGAGTGCGGTGGCGGAGGTGTCGTCGGCTTTCCAGCCCAGCAGAAAGAGTTTTTGCCGCATCTCGCGCGAGCCGAGGATTTTGCCGAACTCGCTGCTCAGGCGCGCCTGGTGCGCTGCCGGCATTTTGGCGGGCGCCATGACCGCGTTCCACACTTCGATGTTGGTGGTTTTGGCGCCGATTTCCTGCATCGAAGGCAGCTCGGGTTCCAGTGGACTGCGTTTGGCCGAGGTCACGGCCACGGCCGTCAGTTTGCCCGCCTGCACCATCGGCATGACGGTCGATGCGGGCAGCAAGGTCATATGCACTTGTCCGCCCATCATGGCGTTGAGAATGGGCGGGCCGCCGTTGAATGGCACATGCAGTGGGTTGATGCCCAGCTGTTCCTTGACCAGCTCCATGCCCAGATGGCTGCCTGAGCCGGCACCTATGGAGCCGTAAGCGAGTTTGTCGCCGCTGGCGCGGACCTGTTTGATGTAATCGTCCACCGAACTTGTGATCGCTGATTTCGGCGCCACCCAGATCAGCGGCGCCGCGCCGATCAGGGCGATAGGCGCCAAGTCCTTCAGGGGGTCATAGGGCAGCTTGGCATAGAGGAATTTGGAGCTGGTCAGTGGGCCGTTGCCGATGACGCCGATGGTGTGGCCATCGTCGGCCTTGGCCGTGATATCGGCGCCGATGTTGCCGCTGGCACCGGGCCTGTTCTCCACGATCACGGGCTGGCCCAGGGCCCTGGACAGTGGCTCGGCCAGCATGCGGGCCTGGATGTCGGGTGAGGAGCCGCTGGGATAACCCACGATGATGCGCACGGCTTTGCTTGGCCAGGCGGCTTGGGTCTGGGCACCGGCGGCCAGCGGCAGCAACGCCAGGCCGAGCAGGGTCAGCCCGGCGCGGGTCAAGAAGGATGGTTTAGTGCGAGTCATGGTCATGGCTCCTGCCGAGCCGCCTCAAAGGAGGCAAGCGCCCCCTTGGGGGGCAGCGAACAAATGTGAGCGTGGGGGTTCATAGGGTCTCCTGGTTTTTGAAGGCTTGAAACAGATGCGGGCGCGGCGGTTGGCGCGCGCTTGAAGGGCTGGCCAGTTCGTCCTGGCGGACCTGGCTCTGCAGTTCGAAAAAAGCGGGCGCTGAAACCGCTGTGGCCACGGGCGACAGGGCCTGCACCAGCGCGTGCGTGTGGGCGCGCAGGGCGGCACGGTCCATACCCTGCAGCATCACGACGAAGTCCGCGCCGGCTCCGGCAGCCTCGACGGCGCTCGTGCGGTTGGCAATCGGGAAATCTTCTGACGCCACCGCCGTCCCCCAGTGGGTGCAGACGATCCTTGCCTGGTCCACCAGTTGCCCCAGCCGGGCTGCGGCTTGCGCGGCAAAAAGGTCCGCGTCGCCGCGCAAGTGCACGGTGGCCAGCTGCGTCGCCGTGGACTGGCCGTAAGCGCCCGACAGCGAGCAGGGCAGGCGCAAGAAGTCGCGCAGCTCGCTGCGCATGCGGGCCGACCAGGGGGTGGGATGGGTGAACACTTCGCGGTACTGCGCCGTGGCCAGGGCCTCGACGGAGGCCAGCCAGTAGCAGGTGAAGTAGCGCGGTGGCTGCGCCGACGGCTCATCCTCATGCGAGCGGTAGCGCCGCGCTTCGATAAAGCCCGGCAGGCCGACGCGCTCGGGCACATGCTCGAACGTGTGCCAGGTGTCGTACTCCGGCTGCAGCTGCGGGCTGCTGATGCTGTTCCACAGGGCCAGGAAGGCGCGGGCGGTGGGACGTCTCATACCGCGGCTTCAAGCTCGGGCTGCACCATGACCTTGGTCGCGACCTTGCTGCGGGCCAGCGCGAAACCTTCGTAGGCCAGCGACAGCGGCACGCGGTGCGTGATCATGTGGCGCAGCGTCTCCTGCTGATTGCGCATGAATTCCACCACCTCGGGCCAGGCTTGCTCCGGCGCGCGGTAGGAGCCGCGGATCTGCTGGTGCTGGCGGACCAGCGCCGTCAGGTCAATCGGCACCGGCGCCGCATGGATGCCGGTGATGACCAGCACCCCATGCGTTTTGAGGGCGCGCAGCGCCGGCTCGATCACGGCGGCAGCGCCGGTGGCTTCGATCACCACATCAAACTTGCCTTCCTGCAGGTAAGGCGTCAGGCCTTGTTCCATGCCCCCGTCGGCGAAATCGATGAGGTCGGTAAAACCCATTTTGCGCAGCACCTCGAAGCGCGCGGCGTCGCCATGGCCGGCCACCACGACCTGGCGCGCTCCGGCGGCCCACGCAAAGATGGCGATGCCCTGACCGATGTTGCCGGGGCCCAGCACCAGCACGCGATCGCCGCGTTGCACGTTGCCGGTGCGCACCGCCTCATGGCTCACGGTCAGGGGTTCGGTGAGGGCAGCCACCTCGGCGTCAACACCGGCGGGAATCGGCACGCAGTTGCGCGCCGGCACCAGCACCCAGGGGGCAAAGCCGCCGTCACGCGTCACGCCAATGCCGCGCCGCGTGACGCAGGCGTCGGGCTGGCCGGCCAGGCAGGCTTCGCAGCGGCCGCACACCACCGACGGCCGCACGGCCACCAGCTGCTGCAAGGGCAGGCCGGCCACCCCCTCGCCGCGGGCGGCGACTTCGCCGCTGAACTCGTGGCCCACGGTGACCGGCAGCGCAGCCGTCACAAAGTGATAGCTAGGGGTCCATTCGTCAATGTGCAGGTCGGTGCCGCAGACACCGGAGGATTTGACCTTGAGCAGCACCTCGCCCGGGCCGGGGGCGGGCGGGGGCGCGATGTCCTGGAGATCCAGGCCGCAGCCTGGTTTGAGTTTGCGCAGTGCGTGCATCGTGGGTTCACATCAGTGGGGAAGGAGCCCGAAGTGTCGACCGCCCTGATTCATACGTCAAAGACCGAGTTTGTATTTGAAGCATACTTATTGGATATGGCAACCGGGATGAAGGAGAGCTGTCCATGGAACTGCGGCATCTGCGTTATTTCGTCGGCGTGGCCGAACTCGGCAGTGTCAGCCGGGCCGCTGAAAAGCTGTTCATTGCCCAGCCGGCGCTGTCGGCCCAAATCCGCCAGCTGGAAGAAGAGCTGGGGGTCAGCCTGTTTGTGCGCCTGCCGCGCGGCGTCCGGCTGACGCAGGCTGGCGAGTCCTTCCTGGTAGACGCGCGGGCGATTCTGGCGCGCGCGCAGCAGGCGACGATACGGGCGCGGGAGCGGCAGTCGGGCCAGCGCGCGACCTTGCGGCTGGGGCTTGTGCCCTCGACCACGCATTCGGTGTTACCGGGCCTGTTGCAGCGGGTGCGGGACTCGGGCCTGGCTGCCAACATCGAGGCGCGCGAGATGATCACCTCGCGCCAGCTGCAGGCCTTGCGCAATGACGAGATTGATCTGGGCTTCGCCCGCCCCGGCGAGGGCAGCACGCCGGCGGAAACGGTCGCTGCCATTGACGACCCCTACTGCCTGGTCCTGCCCGAGGGCAACCCGCTGGCCGCCGGCCAGGGGCCGCTGTCCCTGAAGCGGGCCGCGCATGAGCATTTTGTGAGCTTTTCGCGCTACCAGGAGGCCGACTACTTCGACCGCACCGCCGCCCTGTGCCTGGAGGCCGGCTTCACGCCCGACATCCGCCATGAGGCCGGCCAGTTCGTGAATGTGCTGGCGCTGGTGGCCTGCGGTCTCGGCGTGGCCATTGTGCCGGCCTCGTTTGCCACCCTGCCGTTTGGCCGGGTGGTGTTCCGGCGGCTGCAGGCGTCGCGCTCCAAAAGCCAGCTGGTCATCCTGCGCGCACAGCGGCAGCTGCAGGACGACTGGTCTTCACAGATGACCCAGCTGGCCGTAGCCGAGCTTGACAGCCTGGCGGACAGGCTTGCCGCCGGACTCGATGGCACGGACCGCGGTGTTTTGCCACCGGGCTGACAAATACGCAGGGGATCGGCATCCAGGCGATGCCGTCAGCGCACGGCACGCCAGCTTTTGGCGTTGTCGGCCAGCCAGCGCGCGGCCAGTGCCTGGCCCTGGGCTTCGGGCGCGCTGTGCGCTTCCTGGTCGGGGTGGAAGTCGCGCCGCAGGTAGGCGAGCAGCGGCCCGGTGCAGCGCCAGACCATGCCGTCCTTGCCCCAGAAGAATTTCAGTGCGCTCCACCAGGTGCCGGGCTTGAAGGCGCTGCCGTCATGCCACAGGTTGAGCACGGTCTGGCGGCCGGCGTCCAGGATGAACAGCAGCAGCGCATAAAAATACCAGCGAATGCGCCAGGCGTAATTGCCGCCCAGCGCGGTGTACAAATCAAACGCCACGGCGCGGTGTTCGGTTTCTTCGGCTGCGTGCCAGCGCCATAGCGTTGCCATTTTGGGATCGGCGTTGGCAAACCAGCGTTCGTAGCGCAGCGTGCCGTCGGCAAACACGGCGGTGCAGTGCTCATAGGCGGCGGTGACGGCCAGCCAGTGCCGCGGGTGTATGCCCCGCTTTCTGCCGAAATCGATGCGCCGGCTGGCCCAGTGCTGCCAGCGGTTGACCAGGCCCTGCTTTTCCAGGTGCGCGTTGTACAGGATGTGCACATGGCGGTGCGTGGCTTCCTGGCCAATGAACTGGGTCGCGGCTTCGCGCAGCTTCGCATTCTCGGGGCTTTCGGGCAGCAGCTTCAGGCCGTCGCGCACCGAATCAATGAAGGACTGCTCGCCGACCGGAAAACTCATGGACAGCGCGTTGTAGTACTGGCTTAAAAAAGCGTCGCCGCCGTGCCAGTGGCGCGCAAAACCCTGGCTCAGGTCCACCTGCAGCTTGCGCACGGTGAGGCCGCTGGCATGCGCCAGGGTGGCAGAAGGGCTGGGACTGTGTTGCATGGTTGTCGCTGCTGGGTACACCGGAGTTTGAGGACCCACTGGTGCGCGTTGAATTGGCCTGTAGCCCAATCAACATGGGCGAAAGTTGCTATTAAATAGATAGCATCAAGAGGGCTTGGCGGGTTTGGGAACGCGTCCCATCAGGTAGAACTCGGGATTGGGCTGCATGTTGCTGAAGCTGGCCATGCGGTTCGAGAGGCCAAAAAACGCGGTAATGGCCGCAATGTCCCAGGCGTCTTCATCGTCAAAGCCGTGCGCGTACAGGGCCTCAAAGTCGGCGTCTTCAATCTGGTCGGACTGCTGGCAGACCTTCATCGCGAAGTCGAGCATGGCGCGCTGGCGCGGCGTGATGTCGGCCTTGCGGTAATTCACAGCCACCTGGTCGGCCACCAGCGGCTTCTTTTCGTAAATGCGCAGGATCGCGCCATGCGCCACCACGCAGTACAGGCACTTGTTGGCCGCGCTGGTGGTGGTGACTATCATTTCGCGCTCGCCCTTGGTGAGGGACCCGTTGGGGTTGGAGCCCGCTTCCTTGAGCATCAGCGCATCGTGGTAGGCGAAGAAGGCGCGCCACTCGGCCGGCCGGCGCGCCAGCGCCAGAAACACATTCGGCACAAAGCCGGCCTTTTCCTGCACCTCCAGCACCTTGGCCTTGATGTCATCGGGCAAATCCTTGAGTTCGGGGGCGGGGTAGCGTGCGCGCATGGTCTTGTCTCCTTCTCTTTGGGTGAGTGATGCTTGCAGGCAATGATACGTTCAGGTGCGGGCCATAAAAAAGCGCATGGCCGTGAAACCATGCGCTTGTGTCAGTGGCTGGCCGTCTTGCGTCAGGCCAGCCATGGAGTTGCCGCGGCTCAGGCCAGTTTGGCCAGTGCCCTGGCCACGCCGGCGCCATAGGCCGGATCGGCCTTGGTGCAGTTGGCGATGTGGCGCTCCTGTATCACCTTGGAGGCGCCGCCGACGGAGCGGGCGGTGTTGTCAAACAGCACCTGTTGCTGCGCCGGCGTCATCAGGCGGAACAGCTTGCCCGGCTGCGAGTAGTAGTCGTCATCCACGCGGTGGTTCCAGTGGTCGGCCGCGCCTTCAATCGACAGCGGCGGCTCTGCAAAGTCGGGCTGCTCTTGCAATGCGCCCTTGCTGTTGGGCTCGTAGCCGATCTCCGCGCCATTGTTGTTGTCCACGCGCATGCTGCCGTCGCGGTGGTAGCTGTGGAAGGGGCACTTGGGTGCATTGACCGGAATCTGGTGGTGGTTCACACCCAGCCGGTAGCGCTGCGCATCGCCATAGCTGAACAGGCGCGACTGCAGCATCTTGTCGGGCGAGAAGCTGATGCCCGGCACCACATTGGCCGGTGAGAAGGCCAGCTGCTCGATTTCGGCGAAGTAGTTTTCGGGGTTGCGGTTGAGCTCCAGCACGCCGACGTCGATCAGCGGGTAGTCCTTGTGCGGCCAGACCTTGGTCAGGTCGAAGGGGTTCAGGTGGTAGGTGGCAGCGTCTTTTTCGGGCATGACCTGGATCTTCAGATTCCAGCGCGGGAAGTCCTTGTTGTCGATCGCGTTCAGCAAATCGGCCTGCGCGCTTTCACGGTCGCGGCCCACCAGTTCGGCGGCTTCGGCGTCGGTCAGGTTCTGGATGCCTTGCTGCGTGACGAGGTGGAACTTGACCCAGAAGCGTTCATTCTTTGCATTGATGAAGCTGAAGGTATGGCTGCCAAAACCGTGCATGTGGCGGTAGGACCTGGGAATGCCGCGATCGCTCATCACGATGGTGACCTGGTGCAGCGCTTCGGGCAGCAGGGTCCAGAAATCCCAGTTGTTTTCGGCGCTGCGCAGGTTGGTGCGCGGGTCGCGCTTCACGGCGCGGTTGAGGTCGGGAAACTTCAGCGGGTCGCGCAGGAAGAACACCGGCGTGTTGTTGCCGACCAGATCCCAGTTGCCCTCTTCGGTGTAGAACTTGACGGCAAAGCCGCGGATGTCGCGCTCGGCATCGGCCGCTCCCCGCTCACCGGCGACGGTGGAGAAGCGAATTGCCAGTTCCGTCTTTTGGCCGATGGCGGAAAAGATTTTGGCCTTGGTGTAGCGGGTGATGTCGTGCGTCACGGTAAAGCTGCCGAAGGCGCCCGAGCCCTTGGCATGCATGCGCCGCTCGGGAATCACCTCGCGGGCAAAGTGGGCCAGCTTTTCCAGGTGCCAGACATCCTGCAACAGCACGGGTCCGCGCGGGCCTGCGGTTTGCGTGTTCTGGTTGTCAACGACAGGGGCGCCGGCGGCGGTGGTTAATTTGCTCATGGCTGCTTTCCTTTTCTGCTTCAAAGTGGCGGGGCTGAATTTCCGTCTTCCGGTTCCGCTGGGATCACCGGATCTTCATCAATAGATATAAGCTATTAATTTATGTTTTATTGTGGCTGTTGACTATTGGAAGCGCAATAGCGTGTCCATAGTAATTATTCAAAGCGCCGATAGGCAAGCCCTGTTGCCGCCTGAAGTCTTTCCCGAACGGGTGGCACCGGCATGAGCGTGCCCGCTATGCTGGCGGCTTTGATTCAGGAGCGCGCACATGGATTCCCAGTTCGAAAAAGGTTTGGCCACCCGCAAGCAGGTGATGGGCGAAGACTTTGTGGCCAAGGCCTTTGCCGGCGCCACCGATTTCACCCGGCCGATGCAGGAGCACATCACGGCCAAGGCCTGGGGCGATGTCTGGCAGCGTCCCGGCCTGGACCTCAAGACCCGCAGCCTCGTCACGGTCGCCATGCTGACGGCGCTGGGCAGGCAACATGAGCTCAAAGGCCATGTGCGTGGCGCGCTGAACAACGGCGCCACGCCAGAGGAAATTCAGGAGCTTCTGTTGCACGCCGCCGTGTATTGCGGCGTGCCGAGCGCGGTCGAGGCGTTTCGCAGCGCGGCCGACGTGATTGACGCGCCTGGAAAACCCTGAACGTCAAGTATTGTTCAAGGGTTTTGAGGCTGCGGCGGCTCCAGGCTATGCGCAAGCAGCTATTAAAAACGTAGCAAGCTTGCCATCTGCAGGGGGCGCTCGGATTCGCCGATCACAGGGGCTGCTCAGGCCAGCGTGAGGGTTTTCAGTTCGCCTTGCGCGATGCCGTGCAGCGTGCGCCAGGCCAGGCCCAGCACCAACAGGGTGGTGAAGGCCAGCAGCATCAGCGCCAGGATGTGGGCAAAGGCCGCGCCCAGGTGCGTTGCGTAGGTCAGCGCGGCAATCGAGGCGGCGGCCATCGGAAAGCCCGCCGCCCACCACGACACGCGAAACGGGCAGCAGCCCGGCAAATCGAGCAGCTTGGGAAACAGCACGGCCAGCATGAACAGCGCCAGGTAAAACAGGCCGCTGGCCAGCAGGTCCATCTGCCCCACCGTGCCCACATAGGCCGAAAAGCCCACGGCAAACGGCGCCAGCAAAATCAGCAGCGAAGGCCGCTGCGCTGCGGGCATGGGTTCTTCAAGCAGCAGGCGCGCAAAGATCAGGGCGAACAGCGGCAGCGTGAAGAACAGGCCCACCGCCAGCGAAAACAAAGCCACCTCGTACAGACCGGGCCAACCCAGCAAGTTGCCGGTAATCGGGATGTCCAGCGTGCCGACCACCGGCACGATCCAGGCCGGCGTGGCATGTGCGAGTTGCTGGCGCACGCTCATCCAGCGCTTGACCATCCACCAGGCAAACAGCACCATCAGCAGCGCGCCCAGCACCCACAGGGCGCCTGCCAGCGGCCGCGCATAAGGCAGCAGCACGGCCGGCAACAGCAGCAGCGAGATGATGAAAGTGGCGAAGAAGTTGGCCGCCACGGGGTGCACGAACTCGGCATGCACGGCGGCCGGCGCGCGCACCAGCTTCATGCCGTAGGCCGCGCACAGCACGAGAAAGACCAGCACGGCGGCCCCGCCTATGGTTTCTGATATCAGCGTCGGGAGGCTGTAGGCAGCGGCGGCGATGCGCCAGGCCAGGCACAGGGCGCTCAAGCTCATGACAGCGCCGAACAGGCTGACCGGCAGATGGTGCAGGGCGCTGTCGGGTGCAGCGTTGCGGGTGTCGGCGGAGGGATGGGCCGCGGTCGTGTTCATGGCGCTCCTTTATGAATTTTTCAGGCATTTTAGGGCTATGGCGCCCATGGAACAAGCGCAATAAGCTATCAAATAGATAGCGAAATGGGTTCAGCCGGCCATCAGTTTCTGCACCAGGTCGGCCGTGGTCGAGGCCTTGTATTTGCGCATCAGGCGCGCCCGGTAAATCTCCACGGTGCGGTGGCTGATGACGAGGGCGCGGCCGATTTCCTTGGACGTCAGACCACGCATCAGATGGGCGGCCACTTCGCGCTCGCGGGCGGTCAGCTCGGCCGTCACCGGCCGGCTGGCGCTCAGGTCTTCAAAGGTCCAGATGCCGGCCTCATGCGGCACGGCTCGGTTCAGGGCGCGCCCGGTGACATGGCACCAGAAGGTTTCGTCCTTGTTGCGTCCATCCACGCGCTTCATGATGCGGTTGTCCGAATACATGCCGGTGGCGTTGAGGATGGGCAGCATGCGGGCGCCTATGCGCTCGTATTCATCGACGCTGGGATAGAGAATCAGGAAGGATTGCCCCATGAGTCGCTCACGGCTGGTGCCAAACATGTCGCAGACATGCTGGTTGCAGTCCACAATGGAGCGGTTGCGGGATAGCACCAGTCCTACCGGCGCGAGGTCGAAAGCGAGCTGGTAATTCACGTCCATGGGGCTAACCTTTACGAAAAACTACGTACTGAGATACGTAGTATCGTAACCAACTCTCGGCCTTATTGGTCGTTTGCAAGCGCAGTTGATGTTTACCAGGAGACATTTGTGAACAAACTTTATCTTTCCGCGGAAGAGGCGCTCAAGGGCGTCGTCAAGGACGGTCAATTATTGGCCGTGGGTGGCTTTGGATTGTGCGGCATTCCCGAGGCCTTGATCGACGCCTTGAAGGGCAGCCAGGTCAAGGGCCTGACGGTGATCTCCAACAATGCCGGCGTTGACGGTTTTGGCCTGGGCAAGCTGCTGCAAACGCGGCAGATCAAGAAGATGATCTCCAGCTACGTGGGCGAGAACAAGGAGTTCGAGCGCCAGTACCTCGCAGGCGAGCTGGAACTTGAATTCACGCCGCAGGGCACGCTGGCTGAAAAGCTGCGCGCGGGCGGCGCCGGCATCCCGGCCTTCTTCACCAAGACCGGTGTGGGCACGCAGGTGGCCGAAGGCAAGGAGCTGCGCGAGTTTGACGGCGAGACCTATGTGATGGAGCGGGCGCTGGTGCCTGACGTGGCGCTGGTCAAGGCGCATGTGGCCGACAAGTCGGGCAACCTGCAGTTCCGCCTGACGGCGCGCAACTTCAATCCGGCGGCCGCCATGGCCGGCAGGGTCTGCATTGTGGAAGTCGAGCATGTGGTGGAGACGGGTGAACTTGAGCCCGACTCGATTCACTTGCCAGGCATTTATGTGCACCGCATCGTGCACAACCCGAATCCCGAAAAGCGCATCGAGAAACGAACCGTCACCGAGAAAGCAGGAGCGTAAATCATGGCATGGACACAAGACCAAATGGCGGCGCGTGCCGCGCAAGAGCTCGAAGACGGCTTTTACGTCAACCTCGGCATAGGCATTCCGACCCTGGTGGCCAACTATGTGCCAGCCGACAAGGAAGTCTGGCTGCAGTCGGAAAACGGCATGCTGGGCATTGGCCCGTTTCCCACCGAAGACGAAGTCGATGCCGACCTGATCAACGCCGGCAAGCAGACCGTCACCACCATCAAGGGCTCGTCGATCTTCGGCAGCCATGACAGCTTTGCCATGATTCGCGGCGGCAAGATCAACCTGTCCATCCTGGGCGCCATGCAGGTGAGCGAACACGGCGACCTGGCCAACTGGATGATTCCGGGCAAGATGGTCAAGGGCATGGGCGGCGCCATGGACCTGGTGGCCGGTGTCAAGCGCGTGATCGTCCTCATGGAGCATGTCGCCAAAAAGAAGGACGGCACCGAAGACCTGAAGATCCTGCCGCGCTGCACGCTGCCGCTGACCGGCGTGGGCGTGGTGGACCGCATCATCACCGATCTGGCCGTGATGGACGTGACGCCTCAGGGCCTCAAGGTGGTGGAACTGGCCCCCGGCGTGACGAAAGAAGCCCTGCAGGCCAAGACGGGCGTCAAGCTCCTCTGACCCTGAAATAGCGGCCGCCGGCCCGTTCAGGCCGCGGCTTTGCGGGCGCCGCGCGGTTTCGCGGTCTTTTCGCTTTTCTTGCGCTCAGCGGCGGCTTTGCGTTTGACCGGTGGGGCCTGCAGCAGCTCGTCCTTGGCCAGGTTCTCTATCATGGCCAGCAGCACCTTGCGCGTGAGCTTGATCTCTTCGGCTGCAATGCCTTCAATGCTCACGCTGTTGGTTTCTTCCGCCATGGGCACCAGCAGCTTCTTCAGCGCACGCCCTTCCTCGCTCAGGTAGACGTACACATTTTTCTTGTTGGTGGGCAACTGCTTGCGAACGATGTAGCCAAGGGCCTCCATGGCCTTCATGGCGGAGAAGGTGGTGGGCTCCATCACGCCGGCGCGCTCGCTGAGTTCCTTTTGCGTGAGGCCGTCCGATTCCCAGAGAATGCGCAGAAATGTCCAGTGGCCGAAGGGCACGCCCTGCGATGCCAGGCGTATTTGCAGCGCCTTCTGAAAGGCGCGCGACGCGTCACGGATCAGGTGTGCCAGGCGGTCATTGGGGACGGCCTCGCGCCAGTGGCGGATGATGTTTTGGGTGTCGTGGGTCATGAACCGGCATTGTGACTGACTTGGTGCCGGGGCCGGCACGCGCTGCCTGTTCGTGCCGACTGCAGCAGGGCCAGGCAGACTGCCGTGGTGGCGCGGGCCCATTCACCGCTGTGAACGGCCGGGCGGTCCTTCACCACGGTAGCGAAAAGCTCGTCAATCACCTCCCGGCGGGGAATGACGGGCGCGGGCAGGGTCTCAATCACTTTTTGGCTGTCGGTGTAGATAGCGATCCCGGTTGCGCCGGGCCGCAAGTCGGCCTTTTCGCAGTTCACAATGATTTGCCCGAAATGCTGATGCGCCAGGTTTTGGGGCAGGGCGGTGCCGGGCACATACAGGCTGCCGCCATAGTTGCGTGCCGCTTTCAGCGCGCTTTCCTCAGTGGACGTGGCGGCGTTTTGCAGGCGCTTGCGTGCTGCGCCGTAGTCGTCCGGGTCTTTCGCCTGGCCCATCTCGCCGATGTTGTCCATCAGCTCGTCCGAATCGTAGTGGCCGTAGCCGCTGTAGGTGGCAGAGGCGAACGCGCCGCCTTCAAAGCCCAGGAGGGCGCTGTAGGCGCCTTCCGTCGGGCGGGCCGCATCCCATGAGCCGGTGTGGGCGCGTACGCTGTTCACCAGCCCGCCGCCCAGCAGCCGGACGATGTCCATCTGGTGCGTCGCCTGGCTGTGGATGACGCCGCCGCCGGCCTGGGTGTCCAGCTCTTCCGGCCTGCGTGGCCGGTACAGGAAATCGGTGAAGTTCAGTGCGTTAATCATCCGCACAGCGCCGTAGCGGCCGCTGTCAATGATTTCCCGTGTGCGCCGGATGGGCGTATTGAAGCTGTGGCTGTGCCCCACGATGAGGTGAACGCCCGCACGGCGGGTGGCCTCGATCATGCGGGTGCATTCGTGCACCGTCAGGGCCATGGGTTTTTCAACCATCACGTGTTTGCCGTGTGAAGCGGCGAGGCACACATGCGCGGCATGAAACTGGTGCGGGGAGGCGATGTAAAGCACTTCAACCGCCGGGTTGGCGCACAGCGCCTCCATCGATTCGTAGCCGGGCGCACCAAAGTCTTTTTCAAACTGTGCCCGGGCAGCGGCAATGGGGTCGGTCGCGCCCACCAGCTTGACGCGGCTGTCATGCACAAAGGTGGGCAGCATGAGCGTGAAAGCCCGCCCCAGGCCGACGACGCCAATCTTCAGTGTCCTGTTTGTCATAAGTCCAGTACCAGTTCAGGCGATTTGGCACGCGACACGCAGACCATGATGTGGTCGGCTTTTTCTTCGTCGCTCAGCACCATGTCGCGGTGTTCGGCCTCGCCGGCCAGCAGGCCGGTTTTGCACGAGCCGCAGGTACCGCTTTCGCAGGAGCTGGGCACGCGCAATCCCTTGCCGCGCAGGGCTTCCAGGAGGGTCTGTCCGGCACCCACGTCAAGGGTGGCGCCTGTCTTTTCAAGGCGGACGGTGAAGGGGGCGTTTTCGGCATAGGCCTTGGCATCGACACCGAAGCTTTCAAAATGCACGGTGCCGGAAGGCCAGTGGCCCGACATGTCCGCCACGCTGTCCATGAGGCCTTTGGGGCCGCAGCAGTAAACATGCGCGGCGGCGGGCCTTTCAAACACCGGCCACAAGTCCAGCGCCTGCCCCATGTCGCCGTTGTCGTGGTGAATCTGGACCTGGCCGGCAAATTCTGAATGGATGTCGTCCATGAAGGCGGTGCCGGCCGCATCTCGTGTGCAGTAGTAGAGCTTGAAGCCGCCGCGGCCCGTGCTTTTGAGGTGGCGCATCATCGACAGGATGGGGGTGATGCCAATGCCGCCGGCCACAAAAATAAAGTCCATGGCGCGTTCTGCCAGCGCGAAATTGTTCCGGGGGGCGCTCACCGAAAGCAGCTGGCCGAGATGCACGTCGTCGGCCATGCTGACGGAGCCGCCGCGCCCGGCATGGTCGCGCTTGACGGCGATCTGCCAGGCGCTGGTGTCCGCCGGATTGCTGCACAGCGAGTAGTTGCGCCGCACGCCGCTGGGCACCTGCACCGTCAAGTGGGATCCGGCGCTGAAAGCGGGGAGCGGCGCGCCATCGGGATGACGCAGCTCGAACAGGTAAATGCCTTGTGCGACGGCTTCCTTTTTTACAACCCGGAGGTTGAAGAAATCCGGCTCCACGGTTGCCGCATCCGTTGCGACGTCAGGGTTAACGCTCATGGGTGTCTCCACAAAATTTTCTTGACAAGTCATAAAATCGCGATAATCTTAGTCATCTAAGAATAATCCGGTTGCTCCGGATTTGCAAGCTGTTTTGAGTTGAAATTTGAAGGACATTCGCGATGTTGACCGCTGAAGAAAATGACTTGTTGTGCCGCGTGGAAGGCAAGGCCCCCATGGGCCAGCTGATGCGCCGCCACTGGACGCCGGTTTGCCTGATCGAAGAGGTCAGCGAGCCGGACGGCACGCCCGTCAAGGCGAGGGTGTTTGGCGAAGACCTGGTGGTGTTTCGTGACACCAAGGGCCGTGTGGGCGTGATGGACGAGTATTGCCCGCATCGGCGCGTGTCACTGGTGTTCGGCCGCAATGAAGACTGCGGCCTGCGCTGCCTGTACCACGGCTGGAAGATGGATGTGGAGGGCAACGTGCTGGAAATGGTCTCTGAGCCGGCGGCCAGCGGCATGGCGCAAAAGGTCAAGCACCTGGCCTACCCGGTGAAAGAGTGGGGCGGTTTTGTCTGGGCTTACATGGGCCCGCCGGAAACCCAGCCCGAGTTTCAGCCGCCTGCGTGGGCACCCACGGCAGACGCGCAGGTGACGATTGCCAAGGCCATCATCCCCTGCAACTGGGCCCAGATTCTGGAGGGCGCCATCGATTCGGCGCACAGCTCCAGCCTGCACTCGTCGGACATGGTGCCGGCCCGGGTAGAAGGCGCCGAGGCGACCGACACCAACTGGTTGCGACCCTCTACCGACAAGGCGCCGCGCATGCAGGTGGAGCGCGGGCCCTATGGCTTTCGCTATGCGGCCATACGGCGGCCCATCACCAACGCGGCCGCGAACGACTACGTGCGCTCCACCGTCTTCGTGGCGCCTGCAACCGCATTGATCCCGCCCAACAACCTCTACAACGTGGCCAACATCAACGTGCCGATGGACGACACCAACACGGCGTTTTACTTCATCGCCTGGGGCCATCCGGCACAAACACCCGACACGGCCACCTGGAGGACGTTTCTGGGCCAGCAGATCGGGCCAGACCTGGATGAAAAATACGTGCCGCTGCGTCATCGGGGCAACCACTTCTGGCAGGACCGCGCCGCGATGAAAGCCGGCAACTTCACCGGCATCACCGGCTTTCCCAACCAGGACATCGCGATGTGGGTGACCATGGGGCCGATTGCCGATCGCACCCATGACCGGCTCGGCGCCAGCGATCTGGCCGTCGTGGAGTTCCGCAAGCAGATGCTGGAGGCGGTACGCGCTTTTCAGGACGGAGCCCCCGCGATCGGCACCGGCGAGTCCCGTATCCCTTCCAGCGTCTGCGCGTTCCAGGCTATTGTTCCCAAAACGACCGACTGGCGTGCTTTTTCGACGTCCCATGTGTGGGATTCGAACGAACCCGCGCTGGAGCCTTCTTATTCCACGTCCGCTTCCTAGGCGCTGACGCCTTCCCCGACCGCCAAGAATTTCCATACAACAAGCTGGAGACATTTCCATGAAACAACGCCGTATTCTTTTGCTGGCCGCTGCCCTGCTGTCGGCCGGCGCCCTGGTGCTGCCCATGCTGGCGCGCGCCGAGGGCGCCTACCCCAACAGGCCCATCAAATTTGTCGTGCCTTACTCTGCCGGCGGCCTGCCGGACACGGTGGCGCGCATCTTTGCGCAGCGGCTCGGCGACAAGCTGGGGCAGCCGGTGGTAGTGGACAACCGTCCAGGCGCCAACGGCGTGGTGGCGGCCCAGGCCCTGGCCACGGCGCCCAAGGACGGCTACACCTTCCTGGTGACCGATGGTTCGATGTTCTCCATCAACCCGGCCATCTACAAAAAACAGGGCTACGACTACAAACGGGACTTCATGCCCGTGTCGCTGGCGGCACGCGCGCCGCTGTACCTGGCGGTGCATACCAAGGTGTCGGCCAATACCCTGCAGGAATTCATTGCGCTGGCCAAGGCCAAGCCCGGCACGCTGAACTACGGTTCCTCGGGTATCGGCAGCACGCACCACCTGACCATGGAGGCACTGAAAGCTTCGCTGGGCCTGGACCTGGCGCACGTGCCATTCAAGGGCTCCGGGCAGTCGGTGCCGGCGCTGATTGGCGGCCAGGTGGATGTGCTGTTCTCGGCGCTGCCTTCGCTGTCGGGGTTTGTGAAAGCCGGGCAGATCAAGCTGCTGGCCACCAATGCGGCGCAGCGCTCCAGCCTGGAGCCCAATGTGCCCGCCATTGCAGAAATCATTCCGGGTTTTGATTTTGCACCCATCGTCGGTGTCCTCGCGGCAACGGGCACGCCGGCCAGTGCGATAGACCGCATCAGCGCCGAAATGGCGCAGATCGCCAAAATGCCTGAAGTCATCCAGTCACTCAACAAGGCCGGCATTGACCCGATCGGCAGCGGCCCGGCCGACTACAACAAGGCCGTCCTCGGCGAAAACGAACGCCTGGCAAAAGCCATTGCCGCTGCAGGCATCAAGGCGGAGTAATCAGCCCCCGCCCTTGTCGGATACCCCCATCGCGGCCTCACCCGGCCGCTCTCAACTTCAGCCTCCAGATTCTCAAATGTCAAAACTTAAACTTACCTTCGGCTGCTGGAACTATGACCGCACCCGTGCCCTGATGGACGGAAGCGTTCAGCCCGACGGCATTGATTTGAACTACCTCAACATGCCGGTGGAGGAAACCTTCTTTCGCATGTTGCGGCACAAAGAGTTCGATGTGGCCGAAATGTCGCTGTCGTCCTACACCGTGTCCATGTTCAATGAGGCGCGGCCTTTTGTGGCAATCCCGGTGTTTCCGTCGCGCTTTTTCCGTCATTCCTGTATTTATGTGAATGCCAAATCGGGCATCCGCGAAGCCAGGGACTTGATCGGCAAGCGTGTCGGCAACCCCGAGTACCAGATGACCGCGCCGGTCTGGATCCGCGGCATCCTGTCGGATCACTATGGGGTGCCCGTGGACAGCGTCACCTATTTCACCGGCGGCGAGGAGGAGCCGGGCCGGCCTGAAAAGATCAAGCTTGATTTGCCGGCCAACATCAAGGTCGAGCGCATCGGCCCCGAGCAGACGCTGGCGCAAATGCTGCTGGACGGCGAGATTGATGCACTCTATACCGCGCGCATGCCTTCAAGCTTTTTGAAGGGCGGCGGAAAGGTAAAGCGCCTTTTCGAAGACTACGAGCAGGTCGAGCGCAATTACTTCAAGGAAACGAAAATGTTTCCCATCATGCATACCGTGGCAATCCGCCGCGACGTGTACGAGGCCAACCGCTGGGTGGCGCGTTCGATGATGAAGGCACTGGAAGAGTCGCAGCGGCGTACCTACGAAGACCTGTATGAAACCGCGGCGCTCAAGGCCATGCTGCCGTGGCTGACATCGCACGTCGAGCAGGTCAGGCGTGAGATGGGCGAAGACTTCTGGCCTTACGGCTTTGAGAAGAACGAAGCCACCCTGCAAACCTTCCTGCGCTACTCGTTTGAGCAAGGCCTTTCAAAGCGGCTGCTGAAGCCCAGTGAGCTGTTTGCCCCCGAGTCGCTTGAGGCGTTCAAGATCTGACACGGTATGAAACCCCGGCGTTTGGCCGCTGATGTCTGAAGCCTTTCTGGGCTATCTGCCGGCCATGGGCGCCTTGCTGCTTTTCACGACGAGCATCCTGGTCACCAAAGTTGCCTCAAGCCGTATCGACCTCGGCTTGGGATTTCTGATTGCGACAAGCACCAACGTCGTCTTTTCTTCGCTGGCGCTTGCTGTGCAGCCAGGGTTTTGGCCTGATGGTTTGCTGTGGAATGCGCAGGCATTCCGGCGGTTTGCAGCAGCGGGCGCATTCACCACTTATTTGGGCCGCTGGGTTTTTTACGAATAGGTCGTGCGCTTCGGCCCTGCCAAGGCCAGCATTTTCCAGGTGAACAGTCCCCTCTTTACGGCCGTGATGGCCTGGCTGCTGCTCGGCAGCGCCATGACTTGGCCGGGAATTTTCATCAGCGCGATGCGCTGAACCGGCTGGCCTGGCCGGCCCCCCTTGGGAAAGGCCCCTGCCGGCTGGTATCCTCCGGCTGGGCTGATATCTTTCACGCGGCGGATGAGGGCGCGTGCTAGACTGAAATCACAATGCTTTGCTACATGCGCTCGCCAAAGTCCTCGTTGACCTCGGCGGGATCATCTGGCGTGCGCATCGCCGCTTTGGGCGTGCTGGCGGTGTTGGCCTTGTGGGCTGGCTGCGCCGGCCCGGCCCTAGGCGCCGCGCAGCCGGAGCGTCTGACGCTGCAGCTCAAGTGGCTCCACCAGTTCCAGTTCGCCGGCTATTACGCCGCCCAGGCCAAAGGTTTTTACCATGATGAAGGGCTGGAGGTCACGATCAGAGAGGGCGGCCCGGACAGACCGCCCGTGGCCACAGTCCTCAGCGGTGAAGCCCAGTTCAGTATTGGCGACTCCGACCTTGTAGCAACCCGGATCAATGGGCAGCCGATTGTGGCACTGGCGGCGATTTTCCAGCATTCGCCCTATGTCATCATGAGCCGGCGGGACCGCAATATCCGCACGCTCAGTGATCTCATCGGCGCAAAGGTCATGATGTCGGAAGACCAGGGTGCCATCCAGTTGCGCGCCATGTTGCAGCGCGAGGGCATCGATCCGAAGCTCGTCAATATTCTTCCGCAGTCCTGGAAGCTCGAGGACCTGATCGCAGGCGAGGTGGACGCCATGTCGGCCTACGCCACCGTAGAGCCTGCGCTGCTGCGCGCCCGTGGTGTATCTCCGGCGACGATGCGCAGCCTTGACTATGGCGTTGATTTCTACGGCGACATTCTTTTCACGACAGAGGCTGAAGTCGCGAAACACCCCGAGCGCACTGCCGCGTTCCTGCGCGCTACCCGAAAAGGTTGGGACTATGCGCTCAGCCATGGCGATGAGATCGCCGGTTTGATCCTTGAAATGGACGGTGTCGTGCAACGGGGGCTGACGCGTGAGATCCTGATCAGGGAAGCCGTCGAGATGCGGCCCTTCATCCTGCCGGATGTGGTGGAGATCGGGCATATGAATCCAGGCCGGTTCGAGCACATCGCACGGACGCTGGCGGAGCAGGGGCTGGTGCGGACCGATTATTCACTGGCGGGTTTGATGTACGAGCCCGACGCCGGCGTCGATCCCGGGCTGTTGCGATGGCTGACGGGCGCTGGCCTGGCAGTCTTCGCGCTGGTGGCGCTGGTGCTGCTCTGGAACCTGCAGATTCGCCGCAAGGTGCGCGAGCGAACGCGGGAACTGCAGGCAGAAGTCAACCACCGCACCGAGGTGCAGCAGCAGCTCAAAGTCAGCCAGGAGATGGTTCAGCTGATATTTGGCACCGCTGCCGCAGGCATTGTGATGAACACGCCTGATGGACATTTTCTGATGGCCAATCCCGCCTACCATGCGATTGTCGGTTACACGGAGGCCGACCTGCAGGGCATGGACACGCGTGAGCTGACACACCCCGAGGACCGTCTTCGTTATGCAGGGCTGAGGGACCGGATGATCGCCGGTGAATTCGACACCTTTTCCGACGAAAAGCGCTATCTCAAAAAAGGCGGTGGCTCCGTGTGGGTCCATTCAACAGTGTCGCTGGTGCGCTCGGCGGACCGCCTGCCTATGTATGTCATCGCGGTGACCGAGGACATCACGGCGCGCCGGGCGACAGAGGACAAACTGCGCCAGAGCGAGGTGCTGTTGCAGATCGCAGGGCGCACCGCGCGGTTGGGCGGCTGGATGCTGGATGTGGCGGCCGATCATGTGGTCTGGTCTGATGAAGTCTGCAAGATTCATGACATGCCGGCCGGCAGCAGCCCGCTGCTGCATGACGCCCTGCAGTTCTATGCGCGGGAATGGCGGGAGAAAATCACTTCTGCGATGGAAATTTGCATCCGGGACGGCACGCCCTTTGATGAAGAGCTGGAAATCATCACGGCCAAGGGGCGCCGCGTCTGGGTCCGTTCCGTCGCCGAAGCCTTGCGCGACGACAGCGGCAAGATCACCCGGATACACGGCTCCTGCCAGGACATCACCGAGCGCAAGCGGGCGCAGGAAAGCATTCTTCAGCTCAACGCCGAGCTGGAGGACCGTGTGCGCCGGCGCACCGCCCAGCTGGAGGCGGTGAACCGGGAGCTGGAGGCTTTTTCCTATTCCGTGTCGCACGACCTGCGCTCGCCCCTGAGTACGATCGACGGGTTCAGCCAGCTGATGGAGCGCATGGGCGTGGACAAGGTCGGCGAACAGGGGCGGCACTACCTGAGCCGGATTCGCGCCGGGACGAGGCAGATGGGCGAGCTGATTGAAGGCCTTCTGTCCCTGGCGAAGCTGGCGCGCGATCCGCTGAAGTCCGCAACGGTTGACCTTGCCGCCATTGCCAGGCGGGCGGAGCAGGCGTGCAGGGAGCGCGAGCCCGGGCGCCAGGTGCACATGCATATTCAGGAGGACTTGTTGGCGCGCGGCGACCCCGTGCTGCTGTCGGTCGTCATGGATAACCTCGTGGGCAACGCCTGGAAGTTCACGTCAAAGAAGGCCCTGGCACGGATTGATGTAGGCCGCGAGGCCGGCGCAGGCGGCGAAACCGTTTATTTCGTCAAGGACAACGGTGCCGGGTTTGACATGGCATACGCCAGCAAGCTGTTTGGCACCTTCCAGCGGCTTCATTCGCCGTCTGATTTTTCAGGAACCGGCATCGGACTGGCCACGGTGCAGCGCATCATCTCCAGGCACGGTGGGCGGGTCTGGGCGCATGCTGTTGAAGGGCAGGGCGCAGAATTTTATTTCACCCTGGGTGCTGCGGAGGCCAAAGCGTTTTGATGACAGTGTGAAATTCAACGCGGCAAGCTGGCGTCGTGGGCGAAAAACTGGAGCGGGTGAAGGGAATCGAACCCTCGTATGAAGCTTGGGAAGCTGCCGTTCTGCCATTGAACTACACCCGCTTATCCGTAACTCGTTGATTTACAACGAATTTCCGTCTAAGTTGTTGAATTGTATCGGGATTTTATGGGTTTTGGCCTTTCGATCAATCCCATATTCACCCACATTCAACCATATCAACTTACACTCTCGGCGTAGGTTTTGGCGTAGTTTTTATTGAAAGCTACGCCGGCCTGCGCTGCCGCTGCATGTTGATTTGCAGCGGCTACAGACGGGAGTATACGGGGCATGTTCTTTGATGCGCGATCGGCCAAGCTGTTAAAGCCGGGCCAGCACATGGTGATTGATGGCTGCCCAGGCCTGCGATTGACGGTATCCGCCACGCGCAAGACGTGGATCTATCGATATAAATCACCGACTGATGGGCGGATGAAGCAGGTGGCCATCGGCCAGTGGCCGGCCGTGACGGTGCAGGCGGCAGCTGCGCAGTGGCAGGCGCTGCGTGAGCAGCGAGGTGAGGGCGCGGACCCCGCCGCTCAGCGCCGGACCGAGCGGCAAAGTGCACTCTCCGAAGTCATGGCGCCCAAAATCTTGACCGTGCGCCTCCTGGTTGAAGCCTTCATCACTGGGCACTTGAAGGCCCAGCGCAAGGCCGCAGGAGCGCGTGCCGGAGAGGTGGCGCTGCTGAGGCTGCTGGACGAGCAGCCGACCTTTGCGCAGATGCCGGCCGCGTCGGTCACGCGTTCGGTGGCGTTCGAGGTGCTTGACTCCAAAAAGGCTACGCCGACGGCGGCGGCAAAGCTACGCTCGCTGCTGGGCGCCGGCTGGGATTACGCGCTTGATGCTGGCCGGCTCGATGGCGAGGTGCCCAACTGGTGGCGCATGGTCATGAAGGGGCGTCTGAAGAGCAAGGGCAAGCTGGTCGGTGGGAAGCACCAGGGCCAGCAGCGCCGGGTGTTGCGTGCGGGCGAGATCGGCGAGCTGTTGGGGTGGCTGCCAAACATGCACGAGCTGGGAAGTGATGCCACGCAGATGTACCTGTGGACCTGCGCGCGCGGCGTCGAGATCTTTGGCATGCGCCCCGAGCATGTCGCCGAGGAGGCTGACGGCTGGTGGTGGACCGTGCCCAAGGGCCAGACCAAGAATGCCCGCTTCAGTGCCGGTGTTGATTTACGTGTGCCGCTGATTGGGCGGGCGCTGGAGATCGTGAGGCGCAGGTTGGATGCGGTCGGAGAGTCGGGCTGGCTGTTTGAGGATGCCAGGGGTGAGCAGTACGAGCAGAAGGACTTCTCGACCTACATTTATAGTTTGCAGCCCTATTCGGAGAAGGTGAGCCGGCGCGAGAGTGAGGGGCTGGTGATTCCGGTGGCCGGCTGGTCGCCGCATGATTTGCGCCGAACCGGCCGAACGCTGCTGGCTTCCCTGGGTTGCCGTGATGAGATCGCCGAGGCCATCATCGGGCACCTGCCCAAAGACATCGTCGGGATCTATAACGCCTACACCTACGACGCGGAGCGCCGGCACTGGCTGGGTGAGTTGTCGAGGCACCTGGAGGGCCTTGCGATGCCCGCTCAGGATGGCTTGCCGGCGCGGCCGTGACCGCTGTTTGCCGGCGGCAGCAGGTCGGATACCGGGCGGCCCTTGCCCCAGGCCTCCAGTTCCTCCACCAGCCAGCCAGAGCGGCCATTGCTGATCTTCCGCGGGCGCGGTGCGTCGCCCTGTGCCACGAGCTTGTCCAGCATGCTCTCGGAGATCGACAAAAATGAGGCGGCCTGCTGGCGCGCCAGGTAGAGCGGCTTGAGCTGGATGATGGCGTTTTGCTCTTTCATGGGGACTTCCTGAAAATCTTCGTCAAATCTGGTTTAAAGCTGTGGCCGCGCTTGCGCAGCACGTTCATCAGCAGCGCCTGGTCGTGGTGGCTGTGGCTGGCCTGGCGCAGCAGGCCCAGATAGCTGTTGCCTGCGCTGAAAACGTCCCTGGCGGGCATTTCCTGCAGGCGGCGCACGGCGGCGGCCACGGTGCGCATGCGCGTGGTGCGGCGCCATGGCCTGATGACATGGCCTACAAAGTCAATGCCGCGGTCGACGGGCTGCAGGATGGTCTTGCGCGGGTTGAGCTGGGCGCCCAGGCGCTGCGGCACAAAGGTGTTGATGCTGGCCAGCGCGTCGTTGAGCCACTGCGTGGACTCGTGCAACAGGTAGAAGTCGTCCACGTAGCGGCCGTAATGCCGGGCGCGCAACTGGTGCCTGGCGAACTGGTCCAAGGCATTCAAATGCACATTCGCAAAAAACTGGCTGCTCAGGTTGCCGATGGGCAGGCCGGTGTCGGCGGGGGCATTGATCAGCCGTTTGTGCGCCGGCACGCGCGCCAGCAGGCGCGGATCGCCGCGCAGCTCGAAGTCGGTGCGCGGGTCGTGCATCAGCACGGTGTCAGTCAGCCAGCGCCAGTAGGGCTCTGTTACCTTGGTGTGCAGCTGGGCCTGCAGCACGCGCTTGTCGATAGCCACGAAGAAGTTGGCCAGATCCATTTTGAGGTAATAGGCGGCCCGGCTCCAGTTGTGCGTGATGCTGCGCACGTCATGCTCCAGGCGCTTGGCGGCGTAAAGGGTGCCGCGGCCCGGGATGCAGGCGGCGCTGCCGGCATCAAAGCTGGCGATGAAGCGGGGGGCGATGGCGTTGTACAGCAGGTGGTGCACGACGCGGTCGCGAAAGTCGGCCGCCCACACCTCGCGCGGCTTGGGGTGGGTGACCACAAAGCAGATGCTGCGGCCGGGCCGGTAGGTCTGGCTCAGCAGCTCGGCGCGCAGCGCGCAAAGGTTGCGCTCAGCGTTGGCTTCAAAGGCCTGGGCGCTGGCGCTTTGGCGCTTGTTGCGCCGGCAGTCCAGCCAGGCTTGCACCAGATCTGCCATGGTGAAGGCTGGCGCAGCTGGTTCGTCCGTGGTAAAGAGGTCAAAAGTCATTCGCATAGCGCGTAAGACGAACTGCAGGCGTTCGTCTCTTCCGCGTCGTTGAGGAGGCTGTATTGCTTCCCGCCTCGGGTCGTTTTCGCCCACTGGATACGGGTCCAGACGTTCAGCTCATTAAAAATGATTCGCCTGTCGCTCACCTTGGCGATGTCGGCCGGCGCGTCTGCAAAGAAGGTGCTGAAACCGCGCTTGCTGGCCATGCCCACACGCACCTCCCAATCACCGATACGCCCGATATGTGCAGGAAAGCGGGCGGCCCACTGCCGCAGCTCTTCCTTGCTCTGGTTGATGCAGAAACATCCGACCCGCCCGAAGCCCATGGAATAAAGCGGGTTGGCCAGAATCTCATGCAGAGTGGCAAACTCAATGGCTTGCATCGCCGTCCAGTCCACGATAGGTCGGTAAATGTAGAGGCGCGGCGCCACGCGCTCAAAGCTCTTTGCATCGCGGCGATTGAATGACTCGTCGCGGCGCACGCCCTGCCAGCTGACTACGGTGTGGCCTTGGTCCATCAGCTCCATTTGGAACTCGACAGCCATGTTTCGCTTCAGCTCTTCGGTGCAGAACTGGGCTTTGCGGCTCGGAAACCGGCCTTTCCACAGACACAGGTCGAGGAAAACGTTGCCGGTGGGGTGCAGCACTGACAGCGCCCGGCGCTTGGCCTTGTTGGTCCAGCGCACCTTGCGACCTCCGCCGACCTTGACGGTCTTCTGAACTGTCCTACCTTTTTTGTCGAGCACGACTGCACCGCGTCCGTCACGCTTTGGCACTGGCGTCACTCCGTCAGCCTCAAACACAGGCTTGGTGTCGTACTGGCGGCGGGTGCGTTGGTCGTTGGCCACAAACTTGCGCTTGCCTGCAATCTCGTCGATGAAGCTGGCGCGCAGGCGGGTGATCTTGAGGCCCAGCCGGCGTTCAAGGTATCCGAGATACTCATAGGTCAGCTCGTGCTCGTTGCCGGTGTCGCAGAAGATGGCGATGATGTTGGCCACGCCAAAGCGCATGATGGCGATCAGCAGCGTTGCGAGGCTGTCCTTGCCGCCGCTGACCGAAACGACGTGTTTTACTGTCATATAGGTGCCCCCGCTCGGAGGGCGATTGAATCCGCGGAAAGCACGAACCCTGTGCTCGTTGTCCTTGTTGTTCCAGTTGCTGTTGCCGTTCTCGAAGTCCTGGACGAAGGCGTTGTTGCGCGAGTTCTGCGTGTTGCCGAGCTATCTACGTCGCCGGGCCGAAGGTTTGCACCGATCAGCCCGGTAACTGCGCCGGACCATAGCGCGAGCTGTTCGGGCTCGCCGGTATCCGTGGTGCGCATGGCGGTGGGCTGTGGGCCCAGCGGCTCGACCGGATTCAATAAACGCACGGGCATGATGGCCTTGACCGTCATGCAGCAGGCGCTGCGGAAAGGGTGGCGATGGTCTGTTTGCGCCAGCCGCCGGCCATGGAACCGACGGTGTCGAGCAGCTCGACCGACTGGCCCCACAACTTTGGGGAGATCAGCCGCTTGTCGTGGCTGACGCGCAGCATCGCCGTGGTGGCGCGCAGGTGCTGCAACAGCAGGTCGAGCTGCTGCACCCTGCCGTCGCCGCGCGAAGCATTTGCCATGGCCATGGCTTCCAGCATTTCCACGCACAGGCCGTGGATCTTCTCGCCCAGGCTGCGCTTGAAAATGCGCGGCATCTGGGTTTGCACGTCAAGCGCCAGCGACAGCAGGTCGCAGCCGTGTTTGTAAATGGGAAGTTCGGAGTAAAGGGCCATGGTCGAAAAAAAAATTCGCGAACCGGCTTGCGCCGGTGGGTGGACAAAAAGGGGTTAAGTGTTCAAGGCGTCAAGTGGAATCGCGCGGAAAGCACGAACCCTGTGCTCGCCGCCCTTGCCGTCCCAGCCGCTGCTGCCGTCCTCGAAGTCCTGGACGAAGGCGTCGTCGCGCGAGTCCTGCGTGCTGGTCCAATACCAGTCGTCTTTGCTGAAAAGCTCGGGCACGTTGGCAGCGGCCGAGTTGAGCTCGCCCAGGCTGGGCAGGTACCAGTCGTTGTGACCGTCGATGGTGAGCTCGCGCACCTTCAGGGCTGCAGGGCAGCTGGCCAGTGCCATGGCTTCGGTGTTGGCCTTGCCATCGGTGCGGCTGCTGGTGCCTGGCACGTCTTTGCCGTACTCGCCCCAGGCGATGTCTTCGAATTCGCCGACGGCCGCGTCAGACACCAGCAGCGCAAAGGGCGGCTGCTCGATGCCGTCGACGGTGGGGCCGCGCAGGATCGCGGCCAGCATGCCGCCTTGGCCAGCGATGACGGCGCCGAATGCCGGCAGGGTGATGGGGTGTACTTTCATGGGTAGCTCCTCGGGGTGGTTAAAAAAATCGTGGACCGGCGCCAGCGCCGGTGAAGTGTTCAAGGGGTCAAGCGCTCAAGTGAACCCAGCGGAAAGCACGAACCCTGTGCTCGTTGTCCTTGAGGTCCCAGTAGCTGTAGCCGCCCTCGAAGTCCTGGACGAAGGCGCCGTCGCGCGAGGTCTGCGTGCTGCTCCAATACCAGCCGCTTTTCTGGAAAAGCTGCGGTGCGCAGATGTGCGCCATCACCAGGTCCAGGCGGCTTGGCAGGTAAAAGTCGGTGTGGCCGTCGGCCGTGTAGGCGTCTGCCCATTTGGCGGCTGGGTGGTCCTGGCCGGTGGCGAGCAGGGCGGCGGTGTTGGCTGGGCCATCGAGCTGACTGCGGGCGCCTGGCACGTCCAGTGATGGGCCGAACTCCAGGCTCTCGACTTCATGCTCGCTCGCGATCAGGTGACGGGCGGGCACGCCCAACAACTCCGGCAGGGTGCAGATGTAGCGGCCGCCCTGGCCGGGCCAGTAGTCGCCGTGGGCGGGTGGGGGCAGGGTGCTGCTCGGTGCGGCTGGCTCTGCTGCTTGGCGAAAGACCGCGGGGAAATCAAGGCCCTGTGGGGCCGCGTCTGATGGCAGGCTCAGGTGGATGGTGGCGTTGGTGATATGCAATTGCATGGTGGCTCCGGGTGGTGTGTTGAAAATTACAAGCGGGCAGAGGTGGCCGAGTAGGCCGGCGCCAGCACGTCGCCGCTCTCGATGCGGTCTTGCGCCTCCGCGTGCGCGCGGACCAGCTGCTGCGGGTTGCTCAGGCTGAGCAGCTGGTCGTGCAGGTCCAGCGCCGGCGGCACCTCGGCCAGGGCGGCGGCATCGGCGCCGAAGCGGCCCTGCCGGTGGTAGCGCTGCTGCATGGCCACCAGCGTCAGCTGGGCGCGGATCACGACATCTACCGCGGGCTGGCCCACGGGCTCACTGAGCACCAGGGCGGCATTCATGGCGCGCGCCAGCGTGTCGAAGTGCTCGGTGCTGCCCGTGCCATGGGTCAGGTGGTGCCAGGCCAGGCGCGCCTGATTGCTTAAGGAGGCGGCCTCCTCTTCGTCGAAGGGGCGCAGCTGGTGGATGACCGACAGCGCCGCCTTGGGATTGGGCGCCCAGCGGATGCGGCGGGGTTTGCGGCCGCTCATGCGAACAGCTCCTGTTGTGGGGTGGCTGGCTTTGGCGTGCCGGTTGAAATGAAGTGCTTCAGCTGGCCGCTGTCGCTGCAGGCGTTGAACTGGGAGCGGGGATCCACCGTCCAGTGCGCGTAGTGGGTGCACTCGTCGCGCTTGGGGCATGGCTCGATGCCCAGGCCGGAGCAGATGATGGGCTTCATGCGGCGGCCCGCCCGTAGATTTCCGCTTCGTGCGCAAAGTTGGCGCGCACCAGGGCCTCGGCCACGGGCGGGCAGACGCTGTTGCCGCACATGCGGACCTGCGCCGATTTGGTCAGGCTCAGGCCCTGGCAGGCGTCATCGCCGATGATGTAGTCGGCCGGAAAGCCCTGGGCCCGGAACAATTCACGGGGCGTGAGCATGCGCAACCCGATGTCCACGATCTGGTAGTCCTGGCCCTTGATGGTGACCAGGCCGAAGCGGTCGCGGCTGGTGACGGTAGCCAGTGGTCCGTCAATCTTGGGGTCTTGGTCGGTGCCGTAATAGCTGAGCAGGAAGGCGCGCACCTCCGCGTGGTGAGTGCCTTGCGCGCTGACCGTGTGCAGCGGCTCGTCGACAGCCTGACCAACGTTATCGCCGCGCAGCTTGATCAGGTTGCTGGTAACGATGCCGCATGGCATGCCGGACGCGGCGATCGTGTTGATGGGCTCTGCCACATCGCGAATGCCATGGCTCCAGCGCTTGGCGCCGTTTGCCGACTGCTCGCCGTGGCCCATGTGCACCAGGTGGGCGGCCACCAGCGCGGTGTCGTATTTCGCGCAGACGGTGGCGGTAGGCTCCTCGATGCCGCGGGGGCGGCTTTGGCCGGCCCGGGCCCCAACGCCGACAAGTGCTGCGCTCACCAGGCTGTGATGGTCCGCCGCAGTGACGGTGCCCATGCTGTCCTTCAGGTCGCTGCCGACCACGCCGGTGTAGTGCTTGGCGAGGAATGCGGCCGCCAGCGCGTGCTTGGCCGCGCCGCCCACCACTGTGCCCAGCGGCTTGCTGATGTCGAGGGCTCGTGGCGCCTGGCCTTCGCGCTCGCCGTAGCCGGTCTGCACCAGGGTGGGCGAAACAAGGGCGAAATGCCCGCCTTTGACCTGGGCGCATTGAGTTCGCAGTGGATCGGCCACGCTAAAGACTCGCTCGTGGCTGGCGTTGGCGTGCTCCGTGAGGAATGGCGCTGCGGCTGGGCCTGACTCGCCCACGATAAATGGGTCTGCTGACTCCACCACGTAGCGCATGACGCCCTTGGCGATGCGGCGCAGCGTGGCGTCGGCCAGCGGCTTCTTGCGCTCAAAGATGCTGGGGCAGGGTATCGACCAGTCGATGCACTCGGCGGCGGTGCGCCACGACTGCAGCTTGCCTGTCCTGGCCTCCTTGCTACCGGGGGCGGCGTGCGTCGCCTTGGGCTTGATGATGATTGGCAGGCCATCGCGCCGCGCCACCATGAACAGGCGTTTGCGGATGGTGGGAGCGCCATAGTCGCACGCGCGCAGTTCGCTGAACTCGACCGAATAGCCGTGTGCCTTAAGCTGGCGGACGAAGCTTTTGAAGGTCTGGCCCTTCTTGGTCGGGTCGGGGCGCGTATTGCCATCGGCGTCGATCAGCAGTGGCCCCCATGTTTTGAACTCCTCGACGTTCTCCAGCATGATGACGCGCGGTTTGCACTTGGCTGCCCAGCGCAGCGCCACCCAGGCTAGGCCGCGAATCTTTTTCTCGACCGGCTTGCCGCCCTTGGCCTTGCTGAAATGCTTGCAGTCGGGCGAGAGCCATACCAGGCCCACGGGCTGGTTCTTGGTGACTTCGATAGGGTCCACGTCCCAGACGCTCTCGCACAGGTGGACGGTGTTCGGGTGGTTGGCGGCGTGCATGGCCAGCGCTTCGGCGTTGTGGTTGATGGCAATGTCCACCGGACGGCCGAAAGCAGCCTCAAGCCCGGTGGAGGTGCCGCCACCGCCGGCGAAGTTGTCGATGATCAACTCGCCTGGCAGGGCGAGGGGCAGGGTGAAGAGGTCGCGCTTCATGCGGCGACCCTCTTGAATTCAATCGCCCATACCCATGGGTTGGCGGCCCAGCTGCCGGGGCCGTTGATTTGCTCCCACAGCGACCGGTAGGCCCTACGCCAGCCGTGAGTGCGGTCGGCGGCTGGCCCTGCATATCCGTCATTCGGCTCCGCGCCTTCAGCTTGTGCGTCGGCCTCGCTGATGTCCCGCAGGCCCTCGACACGCACGCCGGTGATCTCCAGCGTGATGCGGCTGGCGACGCGCGGCATGTGGATACTGGGCTTCCATTTCGGCTTGACGCCCAACAAGTCGCCCAGGCGGTCACCGTGTTGGTAGGTGGCTGCGTAGTCGTATTCGATGGGCTGACCGGCGTTATAAGTCGGGTCTTGCGGGTAGATTGGCCTGAAGTTCTCGCGCACCCACAGCCGGTCGCCGGGCGCGCCATACGGGCTGTAGAACTGCACCTCGCCATCCTCATCCCCGAACCAACCGGGCGTGTAGCAGGGCGGGCACTGGCCACGCTCATTCGGGTCTTGCACGGCCACAACCGCCGAGAGTGCGGCGGCCGGTTTGCACACCCGCCGCGTCTGCGTCTTGCTGCCATCGAGCAGGGCGCGCACCATCGGTGCGCTGAAAAGGATGGGGCGCTCTTTCATGCCGCCCTCCCGCCGCCGCACGCGCCCAGGCTGGGCAGTTGCATGGCCACGTAGGCGCCGGGCCGGGTGCAGTTGTGGCGCAATTCCTGGCCCTCGTAATAGCCGGTGCGCGTGAAGGTGCGCGGCGCCGCGGGCTGGGGTGCTTCGGCGGCGGCCTGGAGCAGGGCGGCGCCGGCCTCGGTGATCCTGTAGGCGCGCCGCAGCTTGTTGGTGTGGCCCACCAGTCCGGCCGCGAGCAGTGCCTCCATGGCCGGCTGGATGGTGGCGCAGTGGTCGGCGCGCGCGGCCAGGGTGGCGTGCCCGATGCTGCGCTGCTCGCCCACCAGGCGCAGCAGTCGCTGGGCGCGCAGGGGCAGGTCGGTCAGCAGCAGGCAGTCGTCGAACACGCCAGCGGTGGCAGCAAATTCGCGCTCGGCCTGGCTGGGCGGGGTTTCGCCGATGCTGGGGGCGCGCAGCTCGATGGGGGCGCTCATGCTGCGGCCCGCTCGGCTGGTGTGCCAATCTCGACCCGCAGGCTGCCCGCGTCCAGCCCGGCCTCGTGCGCCCAGAACTCGCCCAGCACCAGCTGCTGCAGGTGGCGGATGTCGTGGTCGTTGTTGAGCGTGGCGTCGGGCTTGAAGGCCTCGCCGGTGGTCTCTGATACATGGCTGCCCTGGGCTACGGCCACGCCGGCGCGTTTGACCTGCCAGAGCAGGCCGCCGAAAGTGTGGCGCACCAGATCGGCCTCGTTGTCGAAGCGGCAGTCGGTGACGACGATGCGACTGGCCAGGCGCTGGCGCAGCAGGTAGCTGATGCGGGCGCTGGTCTGGTGGATCCAGTAGTCCGGCGCCTGGTTGCGGCGGTATTCGGTGCCCCACCATTGCATGATCTGGCGCGGGCTGCGCGGCGCGTCCAGGTCCAGCGTCTGGCCCTGCAGGGCGTGCGCCATCAGCATGCGGGCCGTGAAGCCATCGTGCAGGCAGCGGCGCAACGCCAGGCAGCTCATGGCGTGTTCCTTGGTCTCGCGCCGGCTCAGGTACAGCAGGTCGATGGCAAAGGCGTCGGCGATCTCGTTCTTGAGTGGATCGGCAAAGGCCAGCTTGACGAAGCCGCCATGCGTGACGAGCAGGTCGGCCACGGTGTCTTTGCCGCTGCCGGCTGGGCCGCTGAGGCCGATGATGGTTTGGAGCTTGCTCATGGTGGTGGGTTTTGCTATTGAATTAGTAGCTGATTGCGCCCGTAGTGGTTAGACTTCGGGCGCTTTTTACTTTGATGCGGCGCCTTAGGGCTTGCCGATCAGCACCGTGTAGCCGCTCTTCTCGGTGAGCTCATCGATGTAGCCCTGGAAGGCGTCTTCCACGGCGCGCTCGGGGCGCTCCAGCTCGTACCAGAACTTGACGCCGCCGCCGGCCAGCCGGTACTTGAGGCGGGCGGTGAGCTTGTAGCCGCCGCCGTTCTTGAAAATGCGCAGGCCCAGGGCGAAGGTCTGCGGGATCTTCAGCGCGCCATCGGCGCCGGCCTTGGCGTCGATCACCTCGTTGTAGGTGAGCTGGGTCTGGCCGTCCTGCAGGCGGCGGGCGCTGGCAAAGTTGATGCCCGTGGTGGCCTGGATGGTGGTGGCCACGTTCAGCAGGTTGGTGGCGTCTTCGCCCTGCAGGTCGGCGAAGTTGTCTTCGATGAACTCGGCGAATTCGGTCTGGCTCTTGGGCTGCTTGTTGTGGCGCAACCAGTTGTCGAACTCTGGCGTGTACTCGGCCTTGAAGCTGGCGCGGTGGTCGCGCCAGCCGGGGGTGGGGCCGCGGTGGTCGTTGAAGACGGCGGTGATGCTGCGCGTTTCGGGGTCGGCAAACAGGTAGCCGAAATCGGCGGCGCGCTCGGTGTCGGCGCCATTCTGGTCGGCGCAGTAAGCCAGCAGGCTGGCGATGTTGCCCAGCTGCACTGTGCCGCGCTTGCGAAAGGGTGCCGGTGCGGCTTTTTCAACCAGCTCGCTGATGTCCTTGTGGCTGTAGTTGGGCGGTACCAGCAGCTGATGGCTGCTGCCCACTTTTTCCGATGCCATTGCGGCGGCGGCGAGGGTTTGCACGAGGTCGAAATTTTCTTTGAGGCTGTCCATGGCTTACGCTTCCTTGAAGGTGATGACGCCATCGGCGTCGGTTTTGAAACTGGCATTGGGTGCGGCCACTTCGCGCAATTCCAGCGAGTGCTGGCGCGGGTGGTTGCGGGTGGTCTCGCCCTCGTCGGTGAGGTAGAAGAAGTCGCTCGGCTGCTCGGGCTTGGGCAGCTCCAGCTTGCGGTCGGCGGTGATGTTCACCTTGTCCACCGAGCCGTGGTTGTTGCGCGTGGCCGGGGCCACCTTGATCTTGAGCGTGAGCGAGCCGCCGCGGCCGGTGTTTTGCACGGTGCGCAGCAGCTCGGCCAGGTCGCTGGTGAGGGCAGCATGGGCGCTGCCCTCATTGAGCTCGGCCAGCAGGATGTTGAAAGACTTCATAGGGTCCCTTGGGGGTGGTTGAAGAAATGGTTAATTCGCGAGCGCACGGGCCTGCGCCAGCTCGCCCGCCAGCGTTGCCGAGGCGCTGCCGTACTGCACGCTGCTGGCCTGGGCCTTGCAGGTGCGCAGCAGGTCCATGGCCAGCGAGTCGGCCGGGCTGCGTGGCTGGCCCACGCAGGGCGCGCCGGCGTCGGTCAGCACCGTCACGCCGCGGCCCTTGGGCAGGTCTTGCAAAACAATGGTGATGGTGGGCATGCTCAGTGGTGCTCCGTGGTGGTGATGGGGTGGCCGGCCTTTTCGGCGTGCTTGATCCAGCTGGGGGGCAGGGGGGCCAGCTGGCAGCTCTTGACGCGGGCGCGCAGCTCGGCATTGACCGGGCGCAGGTGGTAAACCTCCAGCTCCAGGCAGCGTCCCGGCACCAGCTCGGCCTGGTGGTGGTCCAGGAAGTCCACCGCCTCCGGGCCCAGCCACTGGGCCGTGATGCCGTTGGGGAATAGCCCACCCGTGTCGCGCAGCGCCAGCACCATGCCGCGCCGGCCGTCCGGTGCCGCGCAGCCGGACGCCCGCATGCGCAGGAAGGCGGTGACCTTGAGGCTGGTTGGCGTGGTCATCTCAGGCCTGTGCGTCTGTGCTGGCCGCGTGCCGGCTTTGCGAGGCCAGCCGGTTGGCTACCAGGTGGTCGACGCGCACGCGGTGGTAGTTGGCGCCCCACACGCTGGCCGCCCAGGTGCCGGGTTCGTGCGGGTTGGGCGTGCGCAGGGGCGTGCCTGCGTCGCGCAAGGCCGCTGCCACGGCTGCGGCGCGTATGGCGGCGGTGGCTGTGGGTGGCAATGGCTGCGGCGCGGGTGGCTGGCCGGCGCGCACACGGCGGCGTTCGGCGCTTGGAACTTGCGCCTGCAGCTGCCGGACCTGGCGGTCCATGGCGCGGGGATCGGCGGTGAGGTGGGACGGGTTGCGCCTTGCCTCGCGCCAGTGGTGGACCACGTAAATGACGCCCAGCAGGGCAAACATGGCCAATGCACTGGCGATGGCGAATGTCGTGTCGCTCATGGCTGTGCCTGCGCCGTGACCAGGCCGCGCCGCATGGTGCAGACCAGGTGGCCTTCGGGTAGAAACCGGGCTTCGCTGTTGGGGCCGCGCTCTTCGCGGCACAGGCGCTGCGCGGCGGCCTGCTGGCGGGCGCTGCCTGGCGCGGCGGCTTGCAGCTCGGTCAGGGCGTCGGACTGGTCTTGCGCGGCCTCGATGTCATTGGGGCCGTCAAGCTGCCACGACAGGCCCAGGGCCAGGGCGATGATGAGGGCGAGGGCCCAGCGGGAGGCGGTGCTCATGCGGGCACCTCGACCAGCGTGCCGAAATCATCCATCACGTAGTTGCTGTCAAGGGTGCGCGTCCAGCAGCGGCCCTGCGCGTCCGTGCGCGTCTCGTCGCCGTACCAGAGGCCCGGCCTGATCCATGGCAGCTCCGGCTTGGCAAGGTGGTGGGTCTGCAGGGCGATGGAGTTGCCTGCCGCATCGCTGCTTTCAATTCGGCGATGGGTGTGGCGGTCGCTGTAGGTGTGGCGCGTGTACACCGGCGCGGCGGGCAGCGTGAATTCCGCGGGCGCGAGTGCGGCCGTCGCTTCCTTGATGATCTGCCCCTGCAGCTTGTGCAGCAGCTTGGCGACCTCGGGCGACACCAGGGCGGTGGCCAGCTGGGCGCTGGCTGGGGTTGTTGAGGGCGCGCTCATACCGCGCCTTCCGAAAAAATTGCGTCGGGGCCTTCGGCCAAAGTGTTCAAGGATTCAAGGGGTAATCCGCGGAAAGCACGAACCCTGTGCTCGCCGTCCTTGCCGTCCCAGAAGCTGCTGCCGAACTCGAAGCCCTGGACGAAGGCGCCGTTGCGCGAGACCTGCGTGCTGGACCAGTGATAGCCCGGCTCAAACAATTCGGGGGCGTTGGCGCTGGCCAGGGCCATTTCGGCCTGGCTACCGATGTGGAAGTCCTGGTGCCCGTCGATCTGCAGCGCCAGCACGCGCTGGGCGATCTCGCTGCCGGCGGCGGCCATCGCAACGGTGTTGGTGCGGCCTTCAAAGCGGTGTTTGGCGCCGGGCACGTCTTTGCCGTACTCGCCCCAGGCGCCCGTGAAGCTGGCTTCGGGTGCCGTCGCGACGACGATGTGACGGGGCGGCTGGCCGTCTTCGCCGCGGCAGATGCCGACGTAGACGCCGCCCTGGCCGGGCCAGTATTGGCCGGGGGCGGGTGGGGTGGTGCCGGCGGTGGCGCTGGCTGGGGTCTGGGAAAGTGCTTGCATTTCAACCTCCGTTTTTGTGAACGTGGTTGAACTTTACCCTTGGGTATATTTAATTGTCAATACCTATAGGTAAATATTTTTGCAAGACAGGCATTAAAAAGCCCACTCGAGGCGGGCTGGTGAAGTGTGTGAACTTTATTTCTGGATTGCTGGGCGTGCGTTGCTCATTTGCGAGGCATCCACTCCAGCGGCTTGGCGCTGTGGAACTCCAGCACTGGAGAGCCGGCTTGATACATGGTGAGTTGGACCAGGATTGACTTGGCCTTCTTTGCTGACTCAATGAACCGGGCTGCGTTTTTCAAGAAAATCACTTTTGAGTCGTGGTCGGCCGATGGGGTGGCGCTGAACTTGACGGCGGGCTTGTCATCGAACCTCACGGCTACGCTGCAGCCAGAGTAGGAGGGACAAAGAATTTGGCCTTTGTCCACAAAAACAATGACGTCGAGCCCGTAAGAAGGGTGCTGACGCACCTGTATGTTTCCGAAGTTTTTGCCTTGATAGGGAAACGACAGGTCGAGTGAGTTGTTGCTCTCCAACATGGCGGAGCTGGCTTTTTTCCCGCTCATCTTGTCAGGTCTATCATCGTATTGCCAGTCGGCCGATGCGCTCGCACAAGCTAGAAGAGTGGCAAGAAAGAGGACGAGTTTTTTCATGGTTTCCGCCCTTCCTGTGCCGCCTTAAGTCGCGCATTCGTTTCCTTGGCCTGTGCCAGCAGCTCACGCAATAACGGCTTAGTGCCGATCAGGGCGAACGGAAGAATGATCCAGGCTACAACGAGCACCAAGCCCAGTAGCCATACGATCAACATCAGCCCTGTCGTTGCTTCCATTTGCTGTCCTTTATTGCGGTTGTTTTGAACATGATGACTCACGCTGCTTTCTGGTGGGGAATGGAATCACGTTCCCCGCCCGTAGAGGGGGGATTTGCGGGATGCTGGATAAGCATGTAGCGCAGATAGTCTATTGAATTTTTTCGCCCCTCGGGTGTCATCTTGGTTAGCAATGCGGCGGCTTCTTGCAGGGTCGCCCACTTTTCGTCTGGGGGTTGTTGGTGTTCGTTAGCTTCGTGACTGGTCGCTGTTGGGCCCGGGTCCCATGTGCGCTCACGGTCTGGTGTTTCGGTGGGTAAATTCCGATTTGGAAGCTCTGCGCCAATTGGTAGCTCAAACCAGCCTGGCGACAGTTCGTATGTTTGGCGGACGGCCAACATGGTGTCAAAACCCAGATTTTTCCGACCTTTTTTGCCGGGCTCGTAGAGCAGCCGAGAAAGGTAGCTTGGGTCGATTCCCGTCTTTTCTGAGAATGCCTTTTGTTTAAGGCCCAAATGCCGAATCAGTTCAGCCAGCCGTAAGCGCCAGTGTTCGGGGTCCGTCGTTTCCATTGAGACAGATTTTCCATATGAAGTACCAATAGGTAAATGACCCACGGGTATTGACATGCACGTATACCTGTGGGTAAAGTCTTGGTATGGATGTCCTTTTGAAATACCTGAGCGGCCTGTCGCCAGATGAGCGTGAGTCATTTGCGTTGCGCTGCGGCACCAGCGTCGGTTATCTGCGCAAGGCGTGCTCGATCGGGCAGCGCCTGGGGGAAAGCCTTTGCATCAACATCGAGCGGGAGTCGCATGGCGCTGTGCCATGCGAGGCGTTGCGCCCCGATGTTGACTGGGCCTACTTGCGAAACTCCAGGCCCGAACTGGCCGGCGCCCAAGCGCCTGAGCAAAAACAGCCAGAAGCCCTTGATGTGCGTGCCCCGATAGCTATCAATCCAATAGCAGCTGCGCCCCAGGCAGAGGACGCAAGGGGGTTGTCCTGTCATGCGTAAACACACCAGCCACAAAGAACCGGGCCTGGAAATCACGGAGGTCTTTGACGTCGATCCATCGTGGTATGGCTTTGCGCCGCCAGCAGGTACGGCAGACGCCTCGCCCGCTAACCCCGATGATCCGGACAGCCTGGCGGGGTCGGGCGAATGAGCGCGAGGAACTGAAATGCGGAAATCCGACTTTCCCAAAAAAGCCAACAGCGGGCGGCGCGTGTCGCTCAATCCGGATTCCGGGCTGGCGCGCAACAAGACCAGGGCGCGTAGCAAGCGGTTCAAAAAAACGCTGACCGCAATGTGGGACGCCTTGAATGACGCTGGATTCGGTGGCCCGCCGGCGGCCATACCCGCCATACCTCGGCCTGGTGGACCGACGCCACTATGCGGTTGTGCGGCTGAGTTGGCGTTGTTGTTGGAGCGCGCTCGCCATGAAACAAAAAAGCATGACGCCGAAAGCGTGCGAAAAATAATAAAGAGCGCGCTAGACAAGAACGCAGCTGAATGGAGCAGGCTTCTTATTCGGGCGAAGGTGCTAGTGCCTGAGCAATCTGTTTCGCTAACGGCAGCGCGTCCTCCGGAACGCCGAGATTGAACATGTTGTCTTCCGATTCTTGGACAAAGTACAGCATGGCTTGCTGCATCTCTGGTTGCATGGCAAGCCTGACCATCATGGCAAGACTGGCCTCCAGTATTAATACCCTGGCCTGCAGGACATCTGGCGACAGGTCTTTGAATATCGTTTCCATGAGTGGCCCCGTTGTGAAAGTTGAAGGTGTAGGAACCAACAGCATAGCAACGCGGGCCGCCCGCCTTTTCCCGCGCCGCCATCACGTCTGGCGTGCCCGCTTTATCTCCTCCGTTGGTCTCCCGTCCCGGGCGCAGGCAAGTGCCCGGGTTTGGGTGCGCTGGGGCGGCGTGGGGTTTTCTTTTTCTGTTGTGGTGACTCATGCCATGAGTCTCTTTTTTTTGACCAATAAAAGCATTACGAAGCGTTCCGAATTTTTCGTAACGGCTCAAAACGGGGTATGACATGCAGCTTTTCCATGAGTCTTTGAATGACGCCTTGCGCGAGGTTGTTGCGGCCTGTAGCGGCCCCAAGCAGGTGGCGGCCAAGTTGTGGCCCGAGAAAACGCCTGATGCAGCGCATCGCCTGCTGCTGGACTGCCTGAACGAGACGCGTGCCGAGCGGCTGGACCCTGACCGTCTGCGGATGCTGCTGAAGCTGGGGCGCAACGCAGGCTGCCACGCGGCCATGAACTACCTGTTGCGTGACCTGGGCTATGAAGACTGTCGTCCGCTGGAGCCGCAGGACGAGCAGGCGGCGCTGATGCGTGACTACATCGCGGCCACTAAGGCGCTGCAGGGAATTGCGAGCCGACTTGAGACGCGCTTCGCTGGTGGTGTGGCATGAGGCCGCCTGGCTCGGTGGGCGAGGTGCGCCAGGCGCTGCTGCAGGCGGCGCGTGATCTGGCGCTGCCCGCCCGCGCGCCCACGCTACAGGAGCTGACGACGCGGGCCTGCATTGGCCGCGTGGCGGCGATGAATACGGTCAAGAACATGGTGCGCAGTGGCGACCTGGTGATCGTGAGGCGGCGCTGGGTGATGCACAGCTGCAAGCCGGTTGCTGAATATGCGCCTACGGATGCGCCCGAGGCGATGCCGCGTGGCCTGACCCAGTGTTGTGCGCTGGCGACTGTCTGGAGTGCCGCGCTGACAAAGAGTTGAGGGATGGTCGGGTGATTAACATGAATAAGAAGGCAGTAGATGGCACGCGCTCGTAACATCAAACCGTCAATCATGGACAACGAAGAGCTGGCGGAGCTTGAGCCGATGACTCGCCTGCTGTTCGTTTATCTGTGGATGCTGGCGGACCGGGAAGGGCGTCTTGAAGATAGACCGAAGCGAATAGCAGCGCAAGCGCTTGCTTACGACCGCGCGGCTGATGTTGGGGCCATGCTGGGTGACCTGCAAAGTGCCGGATTCATCGCGCGGTATGTAGTGGGCGGAACGGCTGTCATTCAAATCGTCAACTTCACCAAGCACCAGGCCCCGCATGTCCGTGAGGCTGCCTCGACATTGCCTGAGATGGGGCGAGAACAGGGGGAGGAGCTGCCAAAGCACAACCTAGGCAGTGCCGAGGCACCACCGGGGCACAACCTAGGCAGTGCCGAGGCATCGCCAAGATCGCCTGATTCCGGATTCCTGATTCCTGATTCCGGATTGGGGACAGCGCAGGACAAGCCTGCCGTGCCCTCCCGAAAAGCCAAAGGCGTGAAAACCGGGATGCCGGCCGAGTTCGGGGTCAGCGACCGGGTGAAGGCGTGGGCGAAGGAAAAAGGCTTTGACCGGCTCGACGAACACCTGGACGCGTTCAAGCGCAAGGTGGCCGCGAAGGGTTACACCAACGTGAGTTGGGACGACGCGTTCATGGAGGCCGTCCGAGAGGATTGGGCGAAGCTGCGGGTTCAGTCGACTGGCGGCGCGTGGGGTGGACGGCCGCAACCCGCCCAGGTCTCCGATGTCTGGCACGAATCCGCTGCCGGGGTGGACCGCAAGGCTGCCGAGCTCGGGCTCACGCCGATTGGGTCTCTGGAGTCGAGGCCGGTGTTCAGGGCGCGGGTGCTGGCGGCGGCGAAAAAATCAGAAATGGCGGTGGCGTGATGGCGCGAATCGAATGGGTCAAGCAGCGGCTGGACAACTGGGCCTTGTGGAAGGATCGCGAGCAGTGCGGCGGACTGGGGTTTTATTCGCAGTCGGCATTCGTCAATGAGGCGGCGACGACGGATCGTTACCGCGAGTCCATCATCCCGGTCGATGATGTGGATGCGTCTGTCACCAATGAAGCGGTGGAGGCGCTCAAGCCGGCGCGATCGCATTTGTACCAGACGCTGCAGCACATCTACGTCAAAGGCGTGGGCATCAAAGAGGCGGCGCGCCGACTGGGTCGGGCTGAGTCCACCGTGAAGGCGCAGCTGGAGCAGGCCGATCAAGCGCTGTCGCTGTGGTTTGTTGAGCGGGCAGACAAACGCAAAAGAGTTTTTACACCTTAGACTTTTCAGGTACATTTCAGGCAAGCTGTAGCCAACGTGCCTCAAAAGCACAGGCAGCAGCCTTCAACCCGGCCGGTTCACTCCTGTCGGGTTTTTTCATTTCCGCGCCATGGACGACCGAAAGACATCAGCACAACGCGGATACGGTGGTCGATGGCAAAAGGCGCGAGCGACCTACCTGCGCAGTCATCCGCTGTGTGTTGATCACCAGAAGCGCGGCCATGTTGTGCCGGCAACGGTGGTCGATCACATCGTTCCTCATCGTGGCGACCAGGCTCTGTTCTGGGACAAGAGTAACTGGCAGTCTCTTTGCAAGATCTGTCACGACAGTCATAAGCAGCGGCTTGAAAAGGGCGGCGGCATTGTTGGCTGTGACCTGACTGGATTGCCGCTCGATCCCGCTCACCACTGGGCGCGGAAGGGATAGGGGGGGGCGTCAAAACTCAAACGCAAAACCTCTCCAGACCGATCGGGTCCCTCGATTCGCAACACCGCGTAATGGATAGGGGGAGGGGGGTAAGGGAAAGGCATCTTGAGGGTAAAAAATGGCAAGACCACCGAAACCGACAGCGCTGAAACTGATTGCCGGCAACCCTGGCAAGCGTTCGCTGAACAAGCAGGAGCCTGACCCGACTTACCTGCAGGACCTGACGCCACCCGCCTGGTTGAGCGATGCCGCCAAACAAGTGTGGTCTGAGTTGGCCCCCGCTGCCGTCGCGGCAAAGCTGCTGACCGAGGTCGACGTGGAGCCGTTCGCCATGGGCTGCGTGGCGATCGCGCAGTACCGGTTGGCCACTGGCCGCACGGGCGAAGACGCGGTGAAGCGAAAGCTCGCGGTGGACGACAAGGGCAATGCGGTCACTGACGAAAACGGCCAGCCAGTCTATGCCGGCGAACACATCAACCCGTGGGCGCTGGTGCAGAGCATGAGTTTCAAGCAGGCGATGCTGGTGTTCGACAAGTTCGGCATGACGCCGCAGGCCCGCACGCGCATCGCCGTGCAGCCACAAGGAGATTTGTTTGGCGAGCAGAAAACCGGGGCCGCGAGCTACTTCAGCTGACCCGGTTTCACGCTATGCGAAGGCGGTCGTAAGCGGCAAAAAAATTGCGGGCCCACACGTCCGCGCCGCGTGCCAGCGTCACCTGAACGACCTGGCGACCGGCCACCAGCGTGGCCTTGTTTTTGACAAGCAGGCCGCCCAGCGAGCCATCGGCTACTACCGCGATGTGCTCCGACTCAATGGCGGCGAGTTTGAGGGTATGCCGTTCGAGCTCCTCGATTGGCAGCAGTTCATCATCGGAAGCGTGTTCGGCTGGAAGGGGGCTGACGGTTACCGGCGCTTCCGCGTGGTTTACGTGGAGACGGCGAAGGGGTCGGGCAAGAGCCCGCTTGCGGCAGGCGTCGGCATGATCGGCCTGACTGCTGATGGCGAATCCCGCGCAGAGGTCTACGCTGCCGCCACGAAAAAAGACCAGGCCATGGTGCTGTACCGCGATGCCGTGGCTATGTACCAGCAGTCGCCCGAACTCCGTCGGCGACTCAAGCCCTCGGGTGTCGGTGAGAACGTCTGGAACCTGGCCTATGCGGAGAAGGGGAGTTTCTTCCGGCCCATCAGCGCCGACGATGGTCAGTCCGGCCCGCGCCCGCATGTAGCCCTGATTGACGAGATCCACGAGCACCGCAACAACACCGTCGTGGAGATGATGCGGGCTGGCACCAAGAGCCGCCGGCAGGCCCTGATCTTCATGATCACCAACAGCGGCGCGAGCAAGACCTCGGCCTGCTGGAACTACCACGACTATGCCGCCAAGGTGTCTGCCGGAACGCTGGTCGATGATGCTTTCTTTGGCTACGTCTGCGCCCTCGATGAAGGCGACGATCCGTTCAACGACGAGAAGTGCTGGCCCAAGGTAAACCCCAGCCTGCAAGGCGCAAAACTGCCGGGCCTGAAGTACCTGCGCGAGCAAGTGACGGAGGCGCGTGGCATGCCCAGCAAGGAAGCGCTGGTGCGGCGCCTCAACTTCTGCCAGTGGACCGACGCCACCAACCCGTGGATCAGCGCCGACGTCTGGCTGGGCGCAGCACGTGAATACGACTGGCGCGACTTCCGCGGCCGGCGCGCCTGGGCTGGGTTGGACTTGTCCAGCACCACCGACCTGACCGGGCTGGTGTTGTACGTGGAGCCGGTGGGAGAGGGCGAGCCGTGGCGAATGGTGCCCTTTGCCTGGCTGCCCGAAGAGGGCCTGCAGCGAAAAGAAGAGCTGGACCGCGTGCCCTACCTGGCATGGCGCACAGCAGGGTATTTGGAGACGACGCCCGGAAGGGCCATCAGCAAGTTGACCGTGATCAAGAGGCTGGCCGAGCTGAGCAGCTTCTTCGATCTGCAACTGGTGGGTTATGACCGCTGGCGCATCGAGGATTTGAAGGCCCTGGCCACTGACAACGCGATAGATCTGCCTGAAATGCAGCCGTTCGGCCAGGGCTACAAGGACATGAGCCCGGCCATTGAAACCTTTGAAACGGCGTTGCTCAACGGCACGGTGGTGCACCCCGGCAACCCGGTGTTCACCTGGTGCGCGGCCAACGCTGTGATTACTTCAGACGACGCGGAGAACCGCAAATTGAGCAAAGAAAAAGCCACCGGCCGAATCGATTTGATGGTCGCGGCCGTCATGGCCGTGGGCTGTGGCGCCATACGAGCCGAAGAACCACCGACACCAGGAATCTACATCCTATGAGCCAAACATTTGCAGCAGCGCAAGAGCGGGCCAGGACGCCCGGCTCCGCCGTGCTCAATGCCTGGCGCGCCCAGCATGGGCCCGAGACCACCGGCCGCATCAGCAATCTCAACGAAACCCGCGCCAGCCTGACGGTGCAGGAGCTCGCCAACATCATCGGCGGCGGTGCCATCAGCAATGCCGGCCCGGTGGTCAACGAGACCACCGCCATGAAGGTGTCGGCGGTGTATGCCTGCGTGGCCCTGATCGCCGGCGCCATCTCGACCTTGCCGATGCCGATATACGAGCGCACGCCCGATGGCCGCGCTCGGATCGAGCACCCTTACTGGTGGCTGCTCAACGAACAGCCCGAGCAGGACATATCCGCGGCCGTGTTCTGGGAATACCTGATCAGCGCCAGGGCGTTTTATGGCGATGGCTTCGCCGAGATCATTCGCCCATCGTTCCGCAGCAGCCGCGTGACTGGCTTCAAGGCCCACCACCCGCTGCGCGTCGACCCTTTCCGCGACGCCCAGGGCGAGCTGTGGTACCGGGTGCAGCCGCTGGTGGGCGCGCAGTATGTGCTGCACCCCTCCGACATCATCCACATCCCCAGCCTGGGTTACGACGGCATCCGCAGTCCCAGCCCGATCACCTACGCCGCGCGCCAGTCTGTCGGCACCTCGCTGGCCGCCGGCGAGTACAGCGCCCGCTTCTTCAGTAATGGTGCGCGGCCCGACTTCGCGCTCAAGATGGCCGGCAACCTCACCGAAGACCAGGCCAAGCTGCTACGCGCCACCTGGGGCGAGCGCCACAGCGGCGTGGCCAATTCCCACCTGCCCGCCATCCTCACGGGTGGCCTGGAGGTACAGCAGCTCACCATGTCCGCCGTCGATTCGCAGATTCTGCAAACCGCGAACTGGAGCCTGGAGGAAATCTGCCGCATCCTCGGCGTGCCACCCTTCATGGTGGGCAGCACCGAGAAGAGCACCAGTTGGGGTACCGGCCAGGAGAACATGGGCCGCGGCTTCGTCAAGTACACGCTGCTGCGCGACCTGCGCAAGATCGAGCAGGAGTTCAATCGCAAGCTCTGGCCGTTGCGTGAGAAATACTTTGTCGAGTTTGATGTGTCTGGCATCGAGCGCGGCGACCTCAAGAGCGAGAACGAAGCCCTGCGCATCGCCATTGGCCGTGCTGGCGAGCCCGGCTGGCTCACCATCAACGAAGCCCGCCACCTCAAGCTGCTACCGCCCATCGAAGGCGGTGACGTGCTCAACACCGGTATTACCTCCGCCACGACCGGGGCCGCGCCCACGGTGGACAAGCAACCCGACCCCGCAACCGCGTAAGGACATCATGAACAAATTACTCAAGCTGCTGGCGAGCAATCGTCGGCAGGCGCAGCCGCGCGCGCTCGCCGTCGAAGGCGATGAAACCACTATTTACCTGTACGACATCATCGTTTCGGATGACTTGACGGCCGATTGGGGTGGCGGCGTTTCCGCTCAAACGTTGGTTTCGCAAATTCGAGGCATCAAGGGTGGCACGATTCATCTTCGTATCAACAGCCCAGGCGGTGAGGTTCCCGCAGCGCAAGCGATCGTCGCAGCCATCCGCGACACCGGCGCCAAGGTCATTGCGCATGTCGAGGGGCTGGCAGCCAGCGCTGCGACTCTGGTGGCAATCGCTGCCGATGAAGTCGAAATCTCGGAAGGGTCGCTGTTCATGATTCATTGTGCGCAGACGATTGCGTACGGCAACGCTAGCGACTTTCTGGAAACGGTCGCGCTGCTGGAAAAGGCCGATGGAATTATTTCCGATCAGTACGCAGCAAAGACCGGCCAACCGGCAGAGGCAATGAGGGCCCTGATGGATGCCGAGACCTGGTTCACTGCCCAGGAGGCTGTCGATGCGGGCTTTGTGGACCGCATCACCCCCAATGTGAAGGCTGCTACCAGGTGGGATCTGAGCGCCTACGCCAAGGCGCCCCAGCAAGCGCCAGAACCTGAGCCAAGGGCCGCCCAAAAGCCCGAGCAAACCAAGACCATCACCAACGATCACCGCGAACGCCAGCAACAGCGCCTGCGCATGCTGAATCGCCTCACCCATCAGTGACGCGCCTCGCGCAACTGAGACAGCCGCCATCCCTGGCGGTTTTTTTTCGTCCCCACGACCTGCGCGAGCGGTCACAACCACCCGAAAGGCTCCCATGAGCAAACTTGCCCAACTCCGTGAAATCCGCAACGTGAAGGCCAAAGAGGCCAACGACATCAACAACAAGTACGCCGCCGATGTGCGCATGCCTGAAGCCGATGCGACCAGGATGGACGCCGTCCTGGCCGAAGTTGAAGCCATCGACGTCGACATCGCCCGCGAGCAGCGCCGCGCCCAACTGGCCGCCGAAGACCCCAAGGCCCAGCATGAAGCGCTGCTGAACGCAGCCACCAAAGACCCCGCCAAGCAGACAGACGAATCCAAGGCGCTGCGCGCCTTCATGGCGGGAGGAATCTCCAACATGGCTGAGGCCGACCGGCAACGCATGTTGGCTCGCCAGACGCCGGACATTCGCAATGCAATGTCCACGACCACCACGACCGAGGGCGGCTTCACTGTGGCCACCGAATACCAGAAATCGCTTGAAATCGCGATGAAAGCCTACGGTGGCATGCGCCAGGTTGCCTCCGGCATTCGTACTGCCTCTGGTGCGTCGATGAATTTCCCCGCCACCGACCCCACGGCAGAGGAAGGTGAAATCGTCGGCCAGAACGGTCCCGTCAGTGGCCTTGATACCACCTTCACCAATTTCTCGATGGATGTGTGGAAATATTCTTCCAAGAAAATCGCCCTCCCATTCGAGCTGGTGCAAGACAGTTTCATCGACATCGAAGCCTACATCCAGGGTTTGTTGGCAATGCGTCTGGGCCGTATTCAAAACCGGCATTTCACCGTCGGTACCGGCTCTGGCCAGCCAAACGGCATTGTTACTGCCGCGGCTTCGGGCAAGGTCGGCACCACCGGCCAAACACTGACCGTCATATATGACGACCTGGTGGACCTGGAGCACTCGGTGGACCCGGCTTACCGCAGCATGCCCGGCGTTGGCTACATGATGGCCGACAGCTCTGTCAAGGTGCTGCGCAAGATCAAAGACAGCCAGGGCCGTCCTATCTTTGTCCCTGGCTATGAGGCTAACGCCATGATCAACGGCGGTGCGCCTGACCGTCTGATGGGTCGTCCGATTTACATCAATCAGCACATGGCGGCCATGGCGGCCAATGCCAAGTCCATCCTGTTCGGCCAGCTCAGCAAATACATCATCCGCGATGTCATGGACCTGACGCTGTTCCGCATGACCGATTCCGCTTTCACCTTGAACGGTCAAATTGGTTTTGTCGCCTTCATGCGTGCGGGCGGCAACCTGATCGACGCCGGCGGCGCCGTCAAGTACTACGCCAACAGCGCAACCTGATTGCGCGACGGCGGTGGTGTGCGGGCCGCACACCACCTTTTCATTTCACCTTTTTGAAAAGTCAACACCATGATCAAACTACTCGTTCTGGCCGCCATCGCGGCCCTCACGTATGCAGAACTCCCCGATGGCGCCGCCGAGGGTGCCGAGATTGAGGTATCTGCTGAATTGGCGGACCAACTGGTGGCCGAAGGCGTTGCCAGGCCGGCCGAGGCAGCGCCCGCGCCCGTAACCTCTGGCCGCAAGTCGGTCAAGGCCCGGGTGCTGGTTGATGGCCAATACGGCAAGGTCAATGACGTTGTCACCGTGACTGCGGCAGCGGCCAGGGCCAGCAGCGAGCTGGACGCGGACCCCGCCGCCGTCGCATACGCCGAATCGCTGGCCATCGGCCACTAAAACACCGCGCAGCGATACCGATGGCTCTCAAGCTCACCACGGCACCCACCGCGGAGCCCGTCACGCTCGCAGAGGCCAAGGCCCACCTGCGGGTGGATGTGGCCGATGACGACCTGCTGATCACCAACCTGATCACCGCGGCCCGCGTGCATGCTGAAAACGTCTGCCGCCGCGCCTTCGTCACGCAGAAGTGGGACTTGTACCTCGACAGCTTCCCGAAGTACACCTATTACGGTGTGGTGCCGGGTTACGTGCCGGTTGACCAGTTGCCCAGCGGCTGGCTGTCCATGCGCAACTATGCGGTGCGCTTTCGCGGCGGCAAGATCGACCTGCCGTTTCCGCCGCTGCAATCCGTGGATGCCGTCAAGTACACCGATTTGAGCGGCGTGGTGCAGACCCTGGCGACCAATCTCTATGTGGTCGACAACATCAGCGAGCCCGGCGCCATCACTCCCGCGCCAGACACCTACTGGCCCGACACGCAGAACCGCGTGAATGCCGTGCAAATCAGCTTCACGGCCGGCTATGGCGCTGCTGCGGCGGTGCCGGCAGGCATCAAGGCGTGGATTCTGATGCGCATTGGCGCTCTGTACGAGAACCGCGAGGAAGTGCTGGTAGGTCAGCGCCTGGTCGTTGCGGACCTGCCATTCGTGGATGGCCTGCTCGATCCCTATCGCATCGCGGGGTACGTCTGATGCAGGCCGGGCCCCTTCGCAAACGCGTGGTCTTCCAGTGCCGCGACACCGCCGTGGACAGCTACGGCCAGCAGGTCACCACCTGGACCGATGCCTTCACCGCCTGGGCCGCCATCGAGGCCTTGTCGGCGCGCGAAGTGCTGGCTGCCCAGGCCGTGCAGAGCGAGGCCTCGCACCGCATCACCGTGCGCTACCGCGGCGAGTTCACCAACCCGGTGGCCGTGGCCGCCATGCGCATCAACTACAACGGCCGGCTGTTCAATATCAGCGGCGCCACGAATACAGACGAGCGCAACCGCACCGTTGAAATCATGGCATCCGAGGGCATGAACAATGGCTGAGATCACCATCAAAGTTCGCGTCCGGATCGCTTGGTGGGTGCGCTGGTACATCCGGGCATGCGTGCTGTTTGCCGTGATGCATGGACTGCGGCCGGACGTCGACAAGATCGCGCGCTTCGTCGTAGTGCACGGCGTGAAGCTGGAGTTTGTAAATGGCTGAGCTGCAAAACATCGCCGGCCTCAAGGAGCTGCAGGCCGCCCTCAAGGAGCTGCCCGACCGCATCGCCAAGAACGTGCTGCGCGGCTCGGTCAATGCCGGCGCAAGCGTCATCACAAATGAAGTGCAGACGCGTGCACCGGTTTATACCGGCGAGGTGAGCCAGGGCCACCCGCCGCCCGGCACGCTCAAGCGCGCGGTGTACCAAAAGCAGATCAGGGAACTGTCCGGCCAACTCAAGCAGACCTTCTACGTGGGCGTGCGCAAAGGGAAGCAGTACCAAAAGCAGGGCAAGAAGGGCAATCTCTCGCAAGATGCCTGGTATGCCAAGTTTGTCGAGTTTGGCACCTCCAAGATGGCCGCCAGGCCCTTCATGCGCCCCGCCTTCGAAGCAAAGAAGAGCGAGGCCGTCGAAGCCATCAAGGCCTACCTTGAGAAGCGCATCCCTGAAGAAGTCGCCAAGCTGAAGGTCTACAAATGACGATCCAGCAGCAGCTCGTGACGCTGTTGTCGGGCTTCACCGATGTCGGCACGCGTGTCTATCCGCCTGCGCCCGAGCAGCCGGCGCGACCATACATCACCTTCCAGCGCATCAGCGCGAACAGTGAAAACGTGCTGTCCGGCAGTTCCGGCCTCACTAACACGCGCATGCAGATCGACGTGTACGCCGACACCTACGTGCAGGCCCAGACCATCGCCGGACAGGTTGATGCGCTGATGGCTGGCTGGGTGGTGCCAAACGTTTCGCAACCCGCGCAGGACCTCTACGAAGACCCCGTCAAGCTGCACCGCGTCAGCCTTGACTACTCCATCTGGCACAGCTAGACAACTTGCAACGCTTCTCCAACCCGCCCGCTTTTGAGCGGGTTTTTTACTTTCTGAAAGGCTAATCATGTCATCCTCCGCAATTTCCGCACAGGGATCAACCTTTAGTATCGGCACTGGTACCGGCGGCGCAAAAGCCATCACTGGCATCGCTGTTGGCTACCCTACTATTTTGACCATTGCCGCGCACGGCTTCGCCAATGGAGACGTCGAGGTCATCGCGGGACTGACGGGTGCCGATGCTGCGCTGCTCAATGGTCTTGCCTTGACGGTGAAAAACAAGACCACCAATACCTTTGCGGTGGACGTGGATACAACTGGAAAGACAATCACGGCGGGCGCTGGTACGGCGACTCCAAATACCTATACCGCAGTCAAAAATATAAAGACTTTTAGCGGCTTCGATGGGACGGCATCGGAAATTGATACGACTAATCTTGATAGCACGGCAAAAGAATTCATGCTGGGCCTGGTTGACAACGGGCAATTCAGCATGGAGCTGGATAACGACAACGCGGACGCTGGGCAACTGGCATTGCGCGCAAAACGTGACTCTGGCGTGAAGAGTATTTTCAAATTGGTTCTTCCCGATGCTTCGACTGCATCGTTTTCTGGCTACGTGAAAAAGAAATCCATGAATGGTGGAGTCGATCAGGCATTGAAGAGCTCCGTTGATATTCGCATTTCCGGTGCGGTTACTTGGGCTTGACGCAAATGAAAATTCTCACCAAAGACCAAATTCTCGAAGCCAGCGACCTCAAAAACGAGGCCGTCGAGGTCCCTGAATGGGGCGGCTCCGTCCTCGTGCGCACCATGACCGGCGCCGACCGCGATGCCTTCGAAGCCAGCCTAACCACCACGCTGCCCGACGGCGCCCGCAAGCCCAACATGGCCAACATGCGCGCCAAGCTGGTCGCGCTCGCCGTGGTGGGCGAAGACGGCAACCGGCTGTTTGAGGTGAACGATGTGGACCGCCTGGCCCTCAAGTCCGCTGCCGCCCTGGAGCGCGTGTTTGCCGCGGCCCAGCGCATCAACGGCCTGGGCGCACAGGCCGAGGAAGACGCCGCAAAAAACTCCAAGGCCGGCCTGAGCGAAGGTTCTACTTCCGCCTAGCGCTGGCCCTGGGCAAGACCGTTGGCCAACTGCTGTGTGAGATCAGCAGCGCAGAGCTGGCCGAGTGGCGCGCCTATTACGCCCTTGAACCCTTCGGCGAGCTGATCGCCGACCAGCGGCATGGCATTGCCACCGCCGTCCTGGCCAACGTCAACCGCGACCCGAAAAAGAAACCCGACGCCTATAAGGCTAATGACTTTATTTATTGGCATGAGTCAAACCGGCAGGTGGTGGGGCAGCGCGGCATTTTGAGCGCGGATCCGAAAGAGCAGTCGCGCCTGATTAAGCAGGCGCTTTTTAAATCGAAATAAACCCGCTCAGGCGGGGATTTTTTGGGGTAATGAATGTCAAACCTCGGCTCCTTGGTCGTATCGCTCGAAGCGAATATCGCCAAATATACATCTGACATGGGCAAAGCCGCGGCCATTGCAGAGCAGCGCATGGCGCAGATTGATAAGGCCGTTGGCATCGTCAACACATCGCTCAAGGCGATGGGGGCCGCCTTGGTGGTGGGCCTGACATTTGACAAGATCAAGTCCAAGATCGAAGGGGTGATTGAGTCCGCCGCAGGGTTGCAACAGCTCGCGGAGCGCACTGGGGCCACGGTTGAGGCGCTTTCGGGTCTGGCCGGCATCGCCAAGCTGTCCGGTACCGATACGGAAAGCCTGGCGACCGGCCTGCAAAAACTCAGCAAGTCCATGATTGATGCGAGCAACGGTGGCGATAAAACCTCCGCCTCATTCAAGGCCATCGGTATCTCGACGGATGACCTCAAGGGCAAGGGGCCGGATCAGGTGTTTCAGATGATCGCCAAATCCCTGGCGAACTACGAGGATGGTGCTGGCAAGGTGGTCATCATGCAGAACCTGCTTGGCAAGGCCGGCGCCAACCTTTTGCCTGTCATGAAAGACCTTGCGGATGCCGGCGATCTGGTGGCGAAGGTCACGGCTGATCAGGCCATGATGGCAGACGAGTATGAAAAAACACTGATCCGCCTCAACGCGGCGCAAGGTGCGGTTTTCAAAATAATTGCCATGGAATTGCTCCCGGTTGCGAAGGCATTTGCCGAGCAAATGCTGGAGTCATCGATAAAAACCAACGGTCTAAAGTCGGCGGTGGGTGATCTGGCGAAAGACAACAGTCTTCGAGACTGGGCGCAGGGCACGGCCATCGCATTTGGCTACATCATCGAATCCGTGACGGCCGTGGTCAAGGCGATACGCGCTATTGGAGGAAGCTTCGAGGCAGTATTTTCCGATCTGAGTGTGCTCGGGACGTTCCAGAAAAACGGCGGCGTGATTGGGCTTGCCTTTGAGGGAAATCGCAAAGAACTTTCGGCCTCCCTAGAGCGTCGCAATAAGACGGTTGAGGATGCGAACAAACGATATTCGGAATTATGGAATTACGATAGCACGGCGTTTTCCCGTGGGCTCAAAGAGAAATTTGATCTGATGAATCAGGGCGCAGGGGCGGGCCGTGGGTCGGCCAATGACCCGCGTCGTCTGGATAAAAAGAACAAGATCGATGAGTCCATCTTGGGTAATGCCAACGCCGGCCCGCAGGACGACCCGGCCAAAAAGCTCATGGAGGGCCAGCTCAAGGCGCAAGAGGCCTTCATTGCGGCCGAGCAAAAGCAGCTCCAGACGCGCGAGCAATACCTGCAGTACTACTACAACCTCGAATACGCCAACGCCAGCGACTACTACGGCACCAAGAAAACGCTGATCCAGGACGCGCTCAAGGCTGAGCTTGAGGCCTACGACAAGGAGGCCGCCGCCATCACCATCTACCTGGCGCAGGCCGCGAAAGAGGTGGACCGGCAGGATGCCCGCAACAAGCTTGGCGAGGTCAGTAAAAAGCGTGTGGCCGCCGAGATTGAGGCCAGCAAGCGCCTGACCGATACCGTGCTGGAGCAGGCCAAGGCCTACCGCGAATTCGACTTGGCTACCACGGCCATCGCGCGGCAGAACCAGCTGGCCAACGACCAGGCCCGCTTCCAGATCGACCTGCTGGGCAAAAACACCCTTGAAGTCGCCAAGCTGACCGCGCAAAAGCAGATCCAGCTCGCCCTGGAAGACCGGCTTTATCAGATCCGGAAAAAGGGCATCGATGAGGCCGATATGCAGGTCGAGGTCGGTCGCGCGATGGCAGACGCGGCCGAGCAGCAAATTCGCGTCGGCGCTCTGATCGAAGAGTCCTACAACAAGCAGCGCGAGGGCGCATTCGGTGCCAGCGAGGCCCTGCGAAAATACGCCGAAGACGCCGGCAACAGCGCCGCGCAAATTGAAGGCGCGCTGACCAACGCCTTCAAGAGCGCAGAGGACGCGCTGGTCAACTTTGTGAAGACCGGCAAGCTCGATTTCAAGAGCCTGGTCGACAGCATCATCAGCGACCTTATCAGGATTCAGATAAGGCAAAGCATCACCGGCCCACTGGCTGATGCGCTCAGGCCTGGCGGTGGTGGTTTGGGTGGCTTTCTGGGTAGTATTTTGGGCGGATCATCTGGGGTTGCATCTGGTGCCAGTGCCTCGACCGGGGATGCTGCCACCGATGTGCTGATTGGTCTGTCTGGCGCGCGTGCGTCGGGCGGACCGGTAGGGGCTGGAAATACCTACCTTGTTGGCGAGCAAGGGCCAGAACTTTTTACGCCATCAGGGTCCGGCACCATCATCCCGAATAACCGACTGGGCGGCGGCGGCGGTGGCGGCTTCGCTCCGGTAACGAACATTACCGTCGCAGGCGGTATCGGCGCCGGCGAGGCCTATACGGCGATTCAACGAGCGCTGGCCGACAACAACCGCGCCTGGGCCGAGCAGCTCAAGCGCCAGGGAGTGCTCGCGTAATGACGATCTACACGCTGCCTGTTGGCCTGTCGGGCTTGAAAATCAAGCGCCTTAAATTTGGCCAAAAGCGGTTTGATCTGCGCTTCCAGAACGGTGACAGCGGGGCCGGCCAATCGCGCATCCTCGCGCCTCCACGCTGGACGGCTGCGCTTGTCTGCCCGGACGGCCTGAGCCAGGCTGAAGCTGCTATCTGGCGCAATCTGATATTGCAGCTTCAAGGCATGACCCACCAGCTGGCCCTTCCTGATTTGGCAAACCTGACGCCACGCGGCACCATGCGCGGCACGCTGACCTTGAGCGCCCAGGCCAACGCCGGCGACACCTCGCTCACGATCACGGGTGGTGCAGGGCAGGCCAATGCCACGCTGTTGACCGGCGACTGGATAGGCATCGGCTCAGGTGGCCAGCGTCAACTGCTCAACATCGCGGGTGACTACACCGCCAATGGCGCAGGCGTGATCGTTGTCAATATCAGCCAGCCCGTGCGCTGGCAGCAGGCCGCGTCATCGGCCGTCATTTGGGATGGCCCCACCGCGCTTTTCCGCCAAACCTCTACCGACTCGAGCTGGGACTATGAGCCCGGCATTCGCAACGGCTACAGCCTGGACCTCATGGAGAGCTGGGAATGACCATTGCCACCGATGCCAACTGGAACACCGCCGCGGCCTCGCCGGCCCTGGGCGTGCTCTGTCTCATCGAGCTGGCGTTCGCCGGCGGCACATTGCGCCTGAACAGCTGGCCTGTGGACATGACTGTGCTCGGCTATACCTGGACGGGCATTGGAACAGTGTGCGAGGTGGGCGAGCTGAAGGAGTCGGAAGACGGCAACTATCAAAAGCTCACATTGGGCCTCACTCAGGTGCAAAGCGCCTATCTGGCGCTGGCCCTGGGTGCGGCTGAAACCTACCAGGGCCGCAGCGCCCGCATCTGGGTCGCGCTGGTCGACGGCAGCAGCCTGCAGATCACCGGCGCGCCGCTGCTCCGCTTTGCCGGCTACATGGACCAGGTGCGGATCCAGCGCGACCAAGGAAGCAACATCGGCAAGGTCTTGCTCGACTGCCAGACCGGGGCCTACGACGTGCGCGGCAACCCCGCTGCGCTGCGCATGAACCAGCCGCAGCACAGCTTCCGCAAGCCTGGTGAGACCGGATTCAAGTATGTCAACGACCTGATTGCCAGGCCGCAAATTTGGCTCTCCAGGGCGTTTCAGACCATATGACCACCTGCCCACGTCACCCCAACTGGCAAGCGCTGCTGGACGACTATGTGCGCGCCAACGAGCGCAAGCCGTTCGCCTGGTCGGGCCAGAACTGCTCCACCTTCGCCACCGAATGGGTGCGGATCGCCACTGGCCGCGTGCTGGCGGTGCCCGACACCCTTACCGCACGCGAGGCGCTGCGGACGGTGCGCGGTCTGCGCGGTCTGTATGCGGACGCCTGCACGCAGCTCGGCGAGCCGGTGCCCGGCCTCATGGCCCGCAGCGGTGATTTCGTGTTGCTGCGTCTGCCGCGCAGCCGGGGCCGGGTGGTGCGCGTGTTCGGTGTGTGCCTGGGGAGCGTGGTGGCAGGGCAGGGCACGAACGGGCTGGTGATGGTGCCAATCACCGAAGCGGAGGCCGCATGGCGCATCTGAAACTTCGAGTGCGGCCCTCACGCATCGCGCTGGCTGTCGGCTTGCTGGCTGGCTGTTCTGTGGCCTTGGCTGAACCGGTGAGCCTCATATCTGCGGCTGTGACATTTTTAGGGCCGGCTGGCGGGTTTGGCCTTGGTCTATTGACCGCTGGTCAGGCGCTGCTCGGCAGCATCGCAGTGGGCCTGATCGGGTCATCCCTTGCCAGCAACGCCGCAAAGCGCGCCCAGCAGGCCGCCGCCGCAGCGCAAAGGGCCCAGTACAACGCCAGCCTGCAAGACCGCAACGTCACCGGCCTGAGCGCCGAGGCGCCGTGGCAGGTGGTGTACGGCAACCCTTCCCCCATAGGCGGTAGCTTGTGCGCCATTCTTTCCAGCGGTGCAAAAAGTGAGTTCAAGCACCTGCTGGTGGTGTTTGCCGCCCATGAATGCCAGGCCATCGATGAGGTGTACCTCGACGGCAACGCGGTCGGCGCACTGGATGGCTTGGGCTGGGTCACAGGCGGCACTTTTTCTGAAACAGCAGAGGTAACCACCACCGAGTACATTGTTTTAGATGTGAACGGCGTGGGCACAGCGAGTCATGCGATTAGTCGCATCATTTCAACGTCGCCGCCCAGCTTTACCACCGCCGTCGGCAACGCCATCACGGTCAACCCGGCCTCGCAATCGCCGGACTTCATCATCGTGTCTTACGCGTATACGGTGACCACGCCGCGCGTGAATGTTCAAAAGCATCTGAGCCCCGGCGGCGTGGATGCCAATGACCAGTTCATTGCGGCGCGAACGGGGGGTGCCTGGGGTGCTGCTGACCGACTCAGCGGCTACACCTACATCTGGCTCACGCTAGACCAGAACTTTGCCCGCTTCCAGGGTGGGCCGCCCAACGTCACCGCCAGGCTGCGTGGAAAAAAAATCTATGACTGGCGCACCGGCACCACCGTCTACAGCAACAACCCGGCGCTGTGCCTGGCCGACTTCATCACCAGCGAGGCAGGCTTTGGCGCGACCACCGCACAAATCGACAGCGCTTCAGTCATTGCCGCGGCCAATGCGGCCGATGCTGCTGGCTTCCTCAGCGACGGCTCCTTCAAGACCGACCAGGCCCGCGAGAACACCAAGCAGCAACTGGAAGACAGCTTCGGCGCCACCTGCCATCAAAGCGGCGGCGTGTGGCGCATTGTGGCCGGCGCGTGGACCACGCCAGTGCTCAGCCTCACCGATGCCGACCTGGCTGCACCCATTCAGATCGAACAGGCCAGCTACAACAGCAAGGAACGCTTCAACACCGTGCGCGGCAAGTATGTCGATGGCGGCGGCCTGGGCGTAGCCACCGACTTCACGCCGTGGCAGAACACGGCCGAGGTGGCCAGCGATGGGCTGGTCAAGGTCAAAGACATCAGCTTCGCCTTCACCAAAGACCACCAGCGCACGCAGGACCTGGCCCGCATGATCGTGGAGCGCTCGCGCGGCGGCCTCACCATCACCTACCCCGGCCACATGCGCCTGTGGCCGCTGCAACCCGGTGATCGCGTGAGCATAACCAACGCTGAGTTCGGCTGGGCCGCAAAAACCTTCCGCGTCACCGACTGGAGTTTCCACCCCAAGACGCCCGTGGCGCTGCAGATGGTGGAAGACGTGGCGGTGTATTACAACGCCGCAGCCGTCATCACGGCCGATGCCGCGCCGAACACCAACCTGCCCAGCCCGTTCGACACGCCAGCGCTCGCCGGGCTCACGGCGGCCAGCGGGACGGCTCAACTAATTAAACAGGCAGACGGCTCCATCATCACCCGCGTGCTGTTGCAGTGGGTAGCCACGGCCAGCCAGTATGTGGTGACAGGTGGCCGCGTGCAAATTCAGTACCGGCTTGCCTCTGCGCTGGATGACGTGTGGCAAACCGTGACGCTGCCAGGTGACGCTGCCAGCGCCTACATCAGCAATCTGACCGATGGAGTCACCTATCTGTTCCGGGCGCGGTTTGTCAGTCAGCTCAAAATTCCGGGGACGTGGGCCACGATAGCCCACCAAGTCATAGGCAAGATCGAACCGCCCACGGCACCAAGCAATGTGAGTCTGACGCAGAGCCTGGTGTTCTGGGCAAAGGTCACCGACATTGACCTGGCGGGCTACCTGATCCGCTCGCAGCCTGGCATGACTGGCATCTGGAGTCGCGGCACGCCACTGCATGACGGCATTGTCACGGCCATGCCGTTTGCATTGAACCAGCGGCTTTATGGTATGCAAACCATCATGGTGGCGTCAATCGACACCACCGGCAATACCAGCGCGGCCGTCAGTGCGACGCTGGACTTTGGCCAGCCGGATAGCAGCAATTTCGTGCAGGTGTCGGATTACCAGGCGCGGGGTTGGCCCGGCACCGTCATAAGTTTGCTGCGCCTGCGGGACGGAACGCTACTGGTGGATCGTTTTTCCGAGTCAGTCACGCAGTATCGAGAACAGCCAGTCAACACGGCGGGCGGCGCTCTCGTAGCGGACGCGCTCGCGTCGTCAGATGAGTACGCTATTGCCGATCTGTACGGCGAGCCTGACGTGTACGCAACGCAATACGACGCGCTGACGTGGACCAGTGCGCCATTCTTGCCGCAGTATGGCGGCGGCACCTTGTCGCTGAACTGCATCACAGCAGGCCCGACGCCGACGATTGAATACCGCACCGACGGCGACAACATCATCAACCTGTACGGCAGCGCGGATGTGTACGCCAGCACTGACTTGTACGGCCCTCCAGGCGCTTACCAGTCGTGGCCTGGGGCCTTGACGATCAACCGCATGGTAGGCATTCAGTGGCGCGTGAGCATTGCCGGTGGTTCGGAGCAGGGGAAGGTCACCACCTTCACCGCCAGCCTGGCAGCCCAAGAGGGGGGCCAGACCTTTGCCAACCAGGCCATCAGCAGCGCAGGCACCCGCCTTTCACCGTCTGCGGGCATACCTGCACGCACATGGATTGCACTGCGCAGCGTGCAGATCACGCCGTTCGTGGACGGCAGTGGCGCCATTGCGGGCCGCCTGCTTGACTTCAACACCAACATTGGGCCGCTCACCCAGCTGGTCGACAACACCGGCACCGCCGTCAACGGCACCGCAACGATTGATTTGAAAGGCTTGGTCGATGTCTAAATTATTTGCATGCACAACCGGGAGGGCCACCTAGCATGTCCTACCTTTACAACATGGTGGATACGTGGAACAGCGGGTCCACGGTTTTTACCGCCATCAAGATGAACGTCACGGACACGGCGAGTGATCCTGCTTCGCTGCTGATCGACCTGCAGATTGGCGGGGTGAGCCAGTTCAAGGTGAACAAGGCTGGAAACATCACGGGCGGGACGATTCAACTGAATGACGGCACGGCGGCTGCGCTGAGTTATGCCTATGCTTCTGAGCCAACCTTGGGATTCTGGCGGGCCAGCGCCGCGCAGATGCGGTTCAAAGACACCATTGCTTTTGACGACTCGGCAAAAGCTGTGCGGCTGGCGTCTAATTACTTTCTCGGCTGGGCTAACACCACCACTCTTACAGGCGCTGGCGCCAATGACCTGACCTTGTACCGCGACGCCGCCAACACCCTGGCCCAGCGCAATGGCACGTTTGCGCAGCTGTTCAATCTGTACAACACCTACACAGATGCTAGCAACGGTGAATGGGCTCGGGTAGGCTGGAACGCAAACGTATTTAGCGTTAGCACCAAGCAGCTCGGGACTGGGGTGACTCGCGCACTCCGCCTAGGTACGCAGGGGGCCAGCAATGTGCTCTTGAACGCCAATAACGTGGACCGCTGGTCTGTGGATGGGGTGGGCGCAACCTACGCCTTTGCTCCCATAGCAGACAACTCCTATGACCTAGGCGCCAGCGCCACCAACGTCCGCGCCCTTTACGTCAAGGGCATTGTTGCGCTGACCAAGGCTGGTGCATTTGTTGCTGGTGATATTCCGTCTGGTCAATTTGCAGTAGGCCGTGACACTTCCGGCGCCACCACCAAACTCCTCTACAACAACGCCGGCACGCTGATGAGCGTGGCTCTCGCTTAAGGACCATCATGACCTTCACTTTCACCACCGCCGACGCCCACAAGCTGGCCGGAATCACCGCCGCCCGCAACGCTTACAACGTGAGCAATGCCGACGTGCAGGACTTCGTGCCGCTGCCCGACGACCAGAGCTATGTGCAGTTCGTCATGGACAACGCAGCCCAGAGCTACGCCAACCAGTACAAGACCTGACGCATAACCAACCGCAACTAACTCAAGGAATGAATATGGACTTCAATTTCAAACTCACAGAACAAGAAAGCAATCTGGTTCTCACCGCCCTTGCAAATCGACCATATGCCGAAGTGGTCAATTTGATCGGCAAATTGCAGGGCCAGGCAAATGTGCAGCTCGAAGCGGCAAAGCCAGTAAATAACAACGGTGACTTGAAAGGGCCTACTGATGTCTAAATTATTTACCCGCGCAACCGTCGCTGGCACCAGCCTGACGGGTGCCAGTCTCAAGGCAACGCTCACGGCGCTGTGGGACGCCCTCAATACGGTTGGATTGAGCGATGTCGCCCGCACCACGCTCACGGCCAATGCCACGCTGACCACGACGCAGTGCGGCCTGCTGCTGGTCGATGCCACTTCCGGAAACATCACGCTGACCTTGCCGGCCAGCGGAGCAGCCTCGGACGATGCGTTTTACAACATGCGCCGCATCGACAGCACGGCCAACACGGTCACCGTGCAGCGCGCCGGGTCGGACACAATTGAGGGCGGCACCAGCTTCACACTGCCGCCGAATAGCGACACCGAGATACAGTTGCCAGGGGGCTCGTCGAACTGGCGTCTACTAAATAGCTCTGGAAACGGCCTCGTTTTTGCGACGGGCGGCACGTCGACCGCCTATACCATCTCGCCGCCACGGGCCATCACGGCTTATTCAGCAAACCAGTCCTTCGACGTGCTGTTCAGCGTTGCCAGCGGCACGGCCCCCACGCTGCAAATCAACGGCGTTGCAACCCCGCCGAACCTGGTCAAGGAACTGGGCGACGGCAGCTATGTGAACATCGCGGCCAACGACATCACCGCCAACCACAGGTCACGCGTCACGCTGCTCAGTCCTACCCAGGCGCTGGTCGAGCGCCTGCCCGCAGCACCCCCCACTAGATTCTTCTGCGTGTTTAACGGGGGATTGGCAGGCACGAACGCACCGCTCAGCGGCTACGGGGTCACCAGTGTGACCCGCAACTCTGCGGGCAACTACACCGTCAACCTCAGCACGACGTACTCCGACAACTTGTTTGTACCGGCGCCCTGCGCCGACAACGGGGCGATCAATGTCTTCCTGTGGTCTGCCTCCTCCAACAACAGCCTCACGTTCGTCAACTACGTGGGTGGTGTCCCCACCGATCTGATCCGGGGCTTTGTCACCGGGAATAAGGTGGTGGTGTGATGAACGTCCTCCTCTAAAAACTTTGCAAGGACCATCAATGCCAGAACCCACGTCCACCGCCGCCGCGACACTGGTGGCGGCTGCCGCCGCCGTGCCTGCGCTCACCGCTTTTGGTGTGCCGCTGGGCCTGCGCCCCGACTTGCTGGTGGCGGGCTTTAGCGGTGGCATCGTCGCCATCATCCTGCTCAACAGTGTGCCCAGCACCGGCGATACCTGGCGCGAGCTGGTGCGCACCACGCTGCGCCGCATGGCGGTGGCGGTGGCCAGCAGCTTGACGGCCGGCTACCTTGCGCCGCTGGCGCTGCTGCTGGCCAGCCTGCCCGAGTCGCTGCTGCTGGGTTCGGCCTTCGCGGTGGGCGGCGGTGCGCAGCATGTGCTGATGTTTTTTATCCAGCGCTTCGCCGGCAAGTCTGCCGCGGCCGGGGGGCCTGTCGCATGACGGCCGCAATGCAGCTGGCGCACTGGCTCGCAGGTGTGGTGGTGCTCGCCGAAGCCCTCAACAAACTGGAGCGCACCGCGCCCTGCCGGCATGGCCTGGGCTGGCGCGAGCGCGTCACCGAGTGGCTCAAGGCCATTGCCTGGGCGCTGCTGGCTGTGGGCGGGGCAGGGGCCGCCATCACGCCGCTGATTTCGCTGGAAAAGCCCACGCTGCAGGACGTCTGCGTGATTGTGGGCTTTGCCGTGCTCATTGTTCGTACTCGAGTAAAGGAAGGCTAGTCCGATGAACCCGATTGCTTTTTACATGTGGCTTTACTGGCTCAAACACTGGAGGCTCTGAAGATGTTCTCGGCAATTTTTTCTTTTCTCGGCGGCTCAGTTTTTCGCATGATCTGGGGCGAGGTCAGCGCCTGGTACACGGCCAAGCAGGACCACTCCTTCGAGATTGAGCGCATGCGCCTGCAGGGCGACCTCGATGCCGCGCAGCATGCCCGCAACCTGGAGGCCATCAAGGTGCAGGCCGAACTTGGCGTCAAGACCATCCAGGTCCAGGCCGAGGCTGATGTGGGCAAGATCGAGGCCGAGGGCTGGTTCGCTGCCGTCAAGCAGTCCATGGTGCCTACGGGCATCAAGTGGGTGGATGCCTGGAACGGCATCATCCGGCCGCTGGCGGCATCCATCGCCATCCTGCTGTGGGTGTTGGCGCTCAACACGCAGGGCTGGAAGATGTCCGACTGGGACATGGAGCTGTGCGGCGTGATCCTGGGTTTCTTCTTTGCATCGCGCGAGCTGACCAAGCGGGGCAAGTAGTGGACTGGTTCACCGATCTGGCCATGCAGACAGCCGCCGCGCTGTGCCGCCGCTTCGAGGGCCTGTACCTGACGCCCTATCTGTGCCCGGCCGGCGTGCCGACGATTGGCTATGGCGCGACCTATTACCTCGATGGCCGCCGCGTGCAGCTCACCGACCCGCCCATCACGCGCGAGACGGCCCTGGTCATGCTCAAGGAAGTGGTGCGCACCGTGTACCTGCCGGCAGTCCTCAAGCTCTGCCCCGGCGTGCCTGACCCCAACAAGCTGGCGGCGCTGATTGATTTCGCCTTCAACCTGGGCTCCGGCCAGCTGCGGGCGTCAACCCTGCGCAAGCGGGTCAATGCGCAGCAGTGGCACCTGGTGCCCACTGAGCTGCGTAAATGGATCCGTGGGGGAGGGCGCGTGCTGCGTGGCCTGGTGCTGCGGCGCGAGGCCGAAGCTGCGCTGATATGAGCTGGCGCATGCGTCTTCTTTGCCAGCCTTTGTCCTGGATTGGCTGCCTAATTCTGGTAGTATTTTTTCTAGCAGCCTGCATTTTTGCCATCCATGAAAGGCACTTCAATGAGTGAGAAGCGTAAGCAACGATCATTCAAGACCGAACGACAGGATGAGCAGCGGCGCATCAGCCAGCGCCGGCGTGAATTTCAGCGACTCACCGAGCGCTATGAGGCGCAACCACTGCTGCCAGAGCCAGAGCCGGAAGGGGTCTACCGGCCTTGACGTTTCCCTGATCTCGCAAGATTTCTCCTCTGGGCCGAAAGCCCGGACTTCACCCCGCTGGCTTCGGCTGGCGGGGATTTTTTTATTTGCGGATCGGATATTGTTGCTGGATGTGCACCTTTAGACTGCGGATGCGCTGGGCCACGTCCCGGCGCCAGTTCTTGGATTGCAAGATCTGTTCAGGGAGCACCGTGAAGCTGGAACGCACCGGCTGCTGGTTGAGTCGCGAGATCAGGGGCGGTGCCAGGGTGAATGTGTAGTACCTGCCCGAATGCCGGTGGCCGGTGAAGTACCGGTGCTTGGGCGTTGTCGCCCACTGCAGGAAATCATCCGGGAACTCAGGCTTTGGTGGGTTAAAAATCATGGCGCGCTCGGTGTTGTGACAAGCGTAGGTTTTGGCGTAGGTTTTGCAAAAATTCGCAGTGTTACAGAGGAGGGCTCAGTTCTGCCATTGAACTACACCCGCAGTGGCCCTCATTATAGAAGCAGGCGGCCTGGCGAATTCATTAAGGCACGCAAGCTTTACTCACCCCTGTCAGGGCCGCAAATACGCCCAGCCTTCGCCTTGCTTCTTCATGATCTCGGTCACACCGGCCGGCACGTAGCTGATGCCGGGCAGCATGTCGTCCTTCGTCAACTTCTGGCCGCGCATGGTGTTTTCGCAGGCCAGCACTTTCACGTTGGCTTTCATGGCGTCGGCAATGCGCGCGCCGGCGGGTGATTCCAGCTTGAGCATGCCTATGCCCGGGCCATAGGCGACGATTTCAATATCGACATTGGCCGCGCCCACGTCGTCCTGCAGGTTTTTGGCGTTGTTCAGCGCCAGGTTCCATTTGGCCGGGTCGTTGTCGCTGACCTGGATCACGATCCCCTGGCGTTTTGTGCCTGTAGCCCCCGTGGATTGTGCGTTTGAAGCTATCAAAAATGTAGCAAAAGCCGTCGTGGCGCCGGCTTGCACGAAGAGTCTGCGGTTCATTTTTGAATGTCTCCTGAAGGGAAGACTTATTTCAACACATTACCGTCCTTGTTGCTGCTGGCGCGCATCAAACAGCCCCTTGTGGCCGCTGGTCAGCCCCATCAGAGCTGGAGCTGCGACTTCATGGCAGACGCTCCGTGCTCAGGGCGCAAGTTCCGGACATTCAATGTGACTGATGAATACAAGCGCGAAGCGCTGCGAATCGGAATCGATACCCGCTTGCCGGCCGTCCGGGTGATCCGGGTCTTGACTGAACTGGTGAATATCCATGGTGCTCCCCTGTCCATACGCCTGGACAATGAGCCCGGATTCATCGCCAAAGCCTTGGCTGACCGGGCGGCCAGCCAAGGCTATGGGCTTAACCCTATTCAACCCGGCAAGCCTGCCAAGAACGCCTATTTGGAGCGATTCAGCAAGACCTGCCGAGTGAAACAATTCCCCAAACTCTGCTTATGCGTGGTTCAGGAAATCGAGCTGGCTTCACCAAAGTGGGACTATTCAATTTCAACTACGGCTACGGCTGTGGCTGCGGCCGCGGCTGTATGTGTACTTCCATGAATCATATGATCCGGTGACTTTATCAACTTCCGGGCAAATGCCACCACTTGCCACACGACCAGGGTTCCGATGACGGCGAGCAAGGTGGCACTGATGGGGCGGGTGACGAATACGTTAAAGCTACCCCGGCTCAGAAGCATGGCGCGGCGGAAATTTTCCTCCAGCATGGGGCCCAAAATGAAGCCCAACAAGAGCGGCGCGGCCTCCATGTCCAGGCGCAAGAACAGATAGCCAATCAAGCCAAAAACGGCTGTGATGAAGATGTCATCCAGGCTGTTGTTGATGCTGAACGTACCGATGCAGCAGAAAAAGAGAATCGCTGGAAACAGTACGGTGTAGGGAATCTTGAAGACCGAAAGCCAGTAGCGCACCAGGGGCACGTTGAGGATGACCAGGAAGCAATTTCCCACCCACATGCTGGCCACCAGACCCCAGAACAAATCGGGGTGGCTGGCGATCATGTTGGGGCCGGGCTGGATTCCCTTGACGACGAAGGCGGCCATCATCAGGGCCATGACTGCGTTTTCGGGAATGCCAATGGCCATGAGCGGGATGAAGCTGGTGCGCGCCGCCGCCTCGTCGGCAGCCGCTTGTCCGGCCACCCCCTCGATGCATCCGGTGCCGATCTCGTGTTTGTATTTGCTGAATTTCTTGTCAGCTGCATAGGCTGCGAACTGGGCAATCGTGGGGCCGCCGCCGGGCAGGATGCCGAGGACCGAGCCAATCACACTGCCGCGCAAGGCGCTGGGAATGATGCGCTTGAACTCGGGCCAGGTCGGCATGAGTTTGATCGTGCCGTTGAAGGGGGTGAGCACGTTTTTGTTGTCGAGGTTTTTCACGACCTCGGCAATGCCGAAGCATCCCAGGGCGATGCTGATCAGGCCAATCCCGTCCATCAGAAAGGGCAGGTTCATGGTGTAGCGCGCAGTGCCGCTGTTCACGTCGGTACCGACCATCCCGAGCAGAATGCCGACCATGGCCATGGCCAGGCCATTGAGCAAGCTGCCGCTGCTGACAAAGCTCACGCAGAAAAAACCCAGCAGCATAAGGGCACAGTAGTCGGCCGGCCCAAACAAGAACCCCACCTCGCCCAGTGGTTGCGCCAACGTCGAAAGCACCACAATGGCCACGGTGCCGCCAATGAAGCTGGAAATGCCCGCGGTAAAGAGTGCCAAGCCTGTTTTACCTTTGAGGGTCATCTGATAGCCATCAATGCAGGCGACGATGCTGCTCGCGTGCGGAATCTTCATGGTGATGGCGCTCACGCTATCGCCGTATTGCGCCCCATAGTAAATCCCGGCCAGCATGATGAGCGCACCACCGGTGGGAATGGAATAGGTCAAGGGCAGCAACAAGCTGATGGTGGACAAGGGGCCGAGTCCAGGCAGCAGCCCGATGAGCGTGCCCACCGTGCAGCCAAGGGCGCAATAAAGGAGGTTCTGCCAGGTCAGTGCGTGTTCGAAACCAAACGCGAGGTTGTGAAGGATGTCCATATCAGTACAAGGGCAGGCTAAGGCCGAGCAGGTGTTTAAAGGCAAAGGCCACGGCGATCAGGCCAAGCGAGATCTTGATGTTGCGCACCACGGAATACGAGGTACCGGCAAGCGTGGAGCAAAACACCAGAAATATGATGGCCAGGATCATGTTGATGTACAGGGAGATCGCCGCAAACCCGACAAGGCTCAGCAGAATTAGGGTGATGTTTTTGACGCTGTAGTCCAGGGGTACGGGGTCGACGAAGTGCGAACGCACCACCGAGAGCAGGCCGATCACAAAGAGACAGGAGCTAATCATCAGGGGAAACAGCCCGGGCCCTGACCTGCTTAATTCACCTATCGAGTAATTCAGCGACACCAGGCCAAAAAGCAGGGCGATCGCAATGAGACACAGGCCCCTGACGAAATTCCGGTTATTAAAGTTCATGTGAGGCGTCTCCAGGGCTGCGCCGGTACGGCGTTATTTATTAACAGGGGGTGGGTCATCCGGGTCTCCTTGTGGTTTTGTCTCGCGCCTTCCGGTCATACAATTACGCAGCCGGCGAGGCGTTCGGGCTGGAGGGGATGTTAGGGAGTGATGCTTCCAATTGGCTTTCGTTTTTCGCGCTCGGCCTCAAAATACGTGTTATCACTAACGGGGGAAGTGACAGTGCCGCAGGCGGTCATCCTGCAGCTTGCCCTGGCTTTGCAAGCAGGTCTGTGGCTGCTGCGCGCAGGTGCTGTGTGTTACCGGGCGGCACCCAGTGAGGCTGTCTTCAGCGGTTCAGCCGTGTGCGCTCAGCCCTGGCGGTCGGATGCCAGAGGCAGGCGCAGGATGGCACGCAAGCCGGTGGTTCTTGAGGCCGCGCCCGTGCTGTTGGCAGCGAAGTCTGCAAGCTCGATATCGCCGCCATTGCGCCGGGCATAGGCGCGTGCGATCGCCAGGCCCAGCCCGGCACCGCCGGCCATTCCCGCCGTCTCTGCCGTCTCTGCCGCATCCGCTGCGTTGCCGCGCCCGAAGCGTTCGAACACCGCCTCGCGTCGCTCCGGCGCAATGCCCGGGCCGCCGTCGGCCACTTCGGCAAGCGCGACGTCGCCTTCGATGCGCACCGCTACGGTGATGCTGCCGCCGGCAGGCGTATGGCGAATCGCGTTATGCAGCAGGTTGGCCAGCGCCTCGTGCAGCTCCGCCGCCTGCGCGCGCACCGGGGCGGCCGGCATCCCGGGGTCCGCAGAGTCCGGGATGTCCTCGCCGCGGATGTCCATCCAGCCCAGGTCCTGGTTTTTCGCGTGGGCAAGCGGCAGGTACTGCAGGACCACCTCGCGTGCCACCGCATTCAGGTCGACCCGCGGCGGGGGTTCCGCATCGTCGGCCGCACGGCTGGCGTGCGCCATGGCCAGCAACTGGTCGGTCAGGCGCCGGCTGCGATCGAGTTGGGAGATGATGGCGCGCAGGGTCTCGCGCAAGAGTTGCGGGTCCCGCTCGCGCAAGGCGTAACCGGCCTGGGTCATCATGATGGCCAGTGGCGTGCGCAATTGATGCGACGCGTCGGCCAGGAAGCGGCCCTGTTCGGCCAGCATCTGCCGGTGGTCGGCGATATGGATGTTCACCGCGTCCACCAGCGGCGCCACCTCGTAAGGCACACCGCTCGCATCCAGGGGTTGCAGGTCATGCGCGGGCCGCTCGCGCAGCGACGCGCGCAGGCGCTTGAGCGGCCGCAGCGCCCACGCGATGCCCAGCCAGACCAGCAGCGCCGTCACCGCCAGCATGCGCAGGTCCTGCTGGAGCTCACGGCGCAGCGAGGCCTGCCGTGCGTCGGCACGCCGGTCCGTGCTTTCGGCCGCCTGCACCTGCAGGCGGTAGCGCCGGCCCGCGGCGCCCCTCAATTCGCGCTGCAGCGTGGCCACCCGTATCGGATAGCCGTGATAGGTGGCCGTGTAGAAGGCGATATGGCCTCCGTCTGCGCCACCGAAACTGGGCGGTGGTGGGGTCGCCTCGGCGCCCGGAGGCGGAGCCGGCAGGTCGCTCACCCCCATCAGCGTGCGCTCCGCGGGTGGGGCGGCGGCGCCGGTATCCAGCGGGGCCAGGCCCACGTGCAGGTGTTTGTGGTGCGCCCGGAGCGAGTCGAACATGGCCTGCACCGCAAAGGGCATCGCCAGGGTGACTTCGCCGTTCGCGTCAATGTGCACGCTGTCGTTCAGAACTGAGAGCGGCTCCAGCAGGGCTTCGTCGTAGGCGCTTTCGAGGGTGCTGGTGCGCGCGTGGTGGTCGCTCCAGCTGTCGATGGCCAGCATCAGGGCGACGCCGGGCAGAATCAAGGCCAGCAGCTGCGCCCGGATGCCCAGCCAGCGGCGCCGTCCCGACACCCGGTCAGGCGTCGGGTGCATCGGCCGCATCGGCATGCGCGATAGCTTCGAGCATGTAACCCAGGCCGCGCACTGTGACGACGCGAACGTCGCTGTCCGCCAGCTTGCGCCGCAGGCGGTGCAGCACCAGCTCAATGGCGTCGGGTCCGGCATTGCTGTCGCGCGGGAAAACCTTGCCATAGAGCTGTGACTTGCCTACCGGGGCGCCAGCGCGCATCAGCAGCGCCGTGAGCGCCGCATGCTCGCGCGGCGTGAGCTGCAGCAGCGTGCCGCCCAATGTGAAGGAGTGGCTGTCGTTGTCGTAGGCGAGCGATGCGCATTGCAGCCGCGGATGCCGGCGTCCATGGCTGCGGCGAACCAGTGCCGCGAGCCGGGCCTCGAGTTCCTCGATGGCGAAGGGCTTGGCCAGGAAGTCGTCGGCGCCCAGGTTGAGCCCGCGCACCCGGTCGGGCAGCGCGCCCTGCGCCGTCAGCACCAGCACCGGCGTGGGGTCACCCCGGTCGCGCATGGCCGAGAGCACGGTCAGCCCGTGCCTGTCGGGCAAGCCCAGGTCCAGCACCACCGCATCGTATTCGGTGTCGCCGGCCAGGAAGCCTTCGGCCGTGCCGGCATCGGGGGCGTGATCCGGCACGAAGCCGTTTTGTTTCAACGCGCGCAACAGCCATGAGGCCATGTCGCGCTCATCTTCCACCAACAAGATACGCATGTAGAAAATCTCCGGAGCGTTTATTTCTGGATATCACCCAGGCAGAGGTATTTCATTTCAACGTACTCTTCCATGCCGTGGCTGGAGCCTTCGCGGCCCAGGCCGGATTGCTTGACGCCGCCAAAAGGCACATGCTCGGTGGCAATCACGCCGGCGTTGATGCCGACCATGCCGTATTCCAGCGCTTCGGCCACGCGGTAAATGCGGCCTATGTCGCGGCTGTAGAAGTAGCTGGCCAGGCCAAACTCGGTGTTGTTGGCGGCATCAATGGCTTCCTGCTCGGCCTTGAAGCGGAACACCGGGGCAAACGGGCCGAAGGTTTCTTCTTTGGCGCACAGCATGTCGCCCGTGGCTTCCGAAATCACCGTGGGCTCAAAGAACTGGCCTTGCAGCTTGTGGCCACCGACCTGCAGCCTGCCGCCCTTGGCAATGGCATCGGCCACATGGCGCTGCACTTTTTCCACGGCGGCGTCTTCGATCAGCGGGCCTTGCGCCACGCCGTCTTCAAAGCCGTTGCCGACCTTCAGCAGCTTGACCTTGGCCGCGAATTTGGCCACAAACTGGTCGTAGACACCGTCCTGCACATAAATGCGGTTGGCGCAGACGCAGGTCTGGCCGGCGTTGCGGTACTTGCTGGCCATGGCGCCTTCCACGGCCGAGTCGATGTCGGCATCGTCAAACACGATGAAGGGGGCGTTGCCGCCCAGCTCCAGCGACAGCTTCTTGACCGACGGCGCGCTTTGCGCCATCAGGATGCGGCCGACTTCGGTGGAGCCGGTGAAGCTGATGTGGCGCACCACGTCGCTGGCGCAGAAGACCTTGCCTACGGCGATCGAGTTGCTGCTGTCGGCGGTCAGCACGTTAAGCACACCTGCGGGAATGCCGGCGCGCACCGCCAGCTCGGCAACCGCCAGGGCGGTCAGCGGGGTGAGCTCGGCCGGCTTGATGACCACCGGGCAGCCAGCGGCCAGGGCCGGCGCCACCTTGCGGGTAATCATGGCCAGCGGGAAATTCCAGGGCGTGATGGCGGCGCACACGCCTATCGGCTGCTTGATGACCATCAGGCGGCGGTTGTTGTCGAACTGGGCCAGGGTCTCGCCATTGACGCGCTTGGCTTCCTCGGCAAACCACTCGACAAAACTGGCGCCATAGGCCACTTCGCCCTTGGCCTCGGCAAAAGGTTTGCCCTGTTCGGCCGTCATGATGCGGCCCAGGTCCTCCTGGTTGGCCATCAGCAGCTGGTACCACTTCATCAGGATGGCGTGGCGCTCCTTGCCGGTCTTGCTGCGCCAGGCGGGCCAGGCGGCGTTGGCCGCGGCAATGGCCGTTTCGGCGTCTTTGGCGCCGAGATTGGCCACATCGGCCAGTTTGCGGCCGGTGGCGGGGTCGTTCACGTCAAAGCGGGCGGTGCCGGCGACCCATTGGCCGTTGATCAGGGCGTCGGTTTTGAAAAGGCTGGGGTCTTTCAGCAGCGAAATCGGGGAGGTCTTCATGTCCATGCGGGTCTCTCTTTCTGGGTCTGTCCGGTTTGGCGGATACGGCTGGGCGCCGATGGTAAATGACAGCCTTCAAGCATAGCGCCTTGGCTTCAAACGTGCTGCCACCTGGTACTGTGCAAACTTATAATCGACGATTCGGGCAAATCGGGTCTCTATTCGGGTTCCATAGGCCTTTTACCCTCTTTTAAAGCACCTCGTGCGGTTTGCGGCACTGACTTGTCAGGGCAACAGTCCGCCTCAACTGGCAAAACATGAGCAATCCCACCTCCACGGTCACCTTCACCGTCGCCGACATCCGCAAGACCTTTCTTGACTTTTTCGCGTCCAAGGGGCACACCGTGGTGCCGTCCAGCTCGCTGGTGCCGGGCAATGACCCGACGCTGATGTTCACCAACTCGGGCATGGTCCAGTTCAAGGACGTGTTCCTCGGCACCGACAAGCGCCCCTATGTGCGTGCGGCCTCGGTGCAGGCCTGCCTGCGCGCCGGCGGCAAGCACAACGACCTGGAAAACGTGGGCTACACCGCGCGCCACCACACCTTTTTCGAGATGCTGGGCAACTGGAGCTTTGGCGACTACTTCAAGCGCGAGTCGCTGCAGTGGGCCTGGGAACTGCTGACCGAGGTCTACAAGCTGCCGGCCGACAAGCTCTGGGCCACGGTCTACATCGACGATGACGAGGCCTACGACATCTGGACAAAGGAAATCGGCCTGCCGCCCGAGCGCGTGGTGCGCATTGGCGACAACAAGGGCGCCAAGTACGCCAGCGACAACTTCTGGATGATGGCCGATACCGGCCCCTGCGGCCCGTGCTCTGAAATCTTCTATGACCACGGCCCCGAGATCGCCGGCGGCCCCCCGGGCTCGCCCGAGCAGGACGGCGACCGCTACATCGAGATCTGGAACAACGTGTTCATGCAGTTCGACATGCAGCCCGACGGCTCGGTCAAGCCGCTGCCCGCCCCCTGCGTGGACACCGGCATGGGCCTGGAGCGCCTGGCCGCCATCCTGCAGCATGTGCACAGCAACTACGAAATCGATATCTTCGACGCACTGATCAAGGCCGCCGCCCGCGAAACCGGCGAGCAGGATCTGGGCAACAAGTCGCTGCGCGTGATTGCCGACCACATCCGCGCCACCGCCTTCCTGGTGAGCGACGGCGTGAACCCGTCCAACGAAGGCCGCGGCTATGTGCAGCGCCGCATCATCCGCCGCGCCATCCGCCACGGCTACAAGCTGGGCAAGAAGACACCTTTCTTCCACAAGCTGGTGGCCGACCTGGTCAAGCTGATGGGCGACGCCTATCCCAAGCTCAAGACTGACGAGCAGCGCATTACCTCCGTGCTCAAGGCCGAGGAAGAGCGCTTCTTTGAAACCCTGGAAATCGGCATGCAGATTCTGGACACGGCGCTGGCCGACGGCACCCAGGTGCTGCCGGGCGAGGTCGCCTTCAAGCTGCATGACACCTACGGCTTCCCGCTGGACCTCTCCGCCGACGTGTGCCGCGAGCGTGGCGTGGGCATTGACGAGGTCGGCTTTGGCGCCGCCATGGACAAGCAGAGGGCCCAGGCCCGCGCGGCCGGCAAGTTCAAGATGGACCGCGCGCTGGAATACACCGGCAGCGGCAACACCTTTACCGGTTATGAGCATCTTGAAGAGACTGCAAAAATCGTAGCGCTTTACGCAGACGGTGCGCCGGTTGCAGCGCTGACAGCCGGTCAAAACGGGGTGGTGGTGCTGGACACGACGCCGTTCTACGCTGAAAGCGGCGGTCAGGTCGGCGACGAGGGCGAACTGGTCAGCGGCTCGGCGCACTTTGCCGTGGGCGACACGCTCAAGATCAAGGCCGATGTCTACGGTCACCATGGCACGGTGGCGCAGGGCACGCTGAACGTGGGCGACCATGTCAGCGCGCGCGTCAACATGGCCGTGCGCGCCGCCACCATGCGCAACCATTCGGCGACCCACCTCATGCACAAGGCGCTGCGCGAAGTGCTGGGCGAGCATGTGCAGCAAAAGGGCAGCCTGGTCAACGCCGAGCGCACCCGTTTCGACTTTGCGCACAACGCACCGGTCACCGACGCGCAGATCCGCGAGATCGAAGCCCGCGTCAATGCCGAAATCCTGTCCAACCTGGCCACCGACGCCAGCGTGATGGACATGGAGGCCGCCCAAAAGACCGGCGCCATGATGCTGTTCGGCGAAAAGTACGGCGAAACCGTGCGCGTGCTCAGCATAGGCTCGAGCAAGGAACTCTGCGGCGGCACCCATGTGGGCCGCACCGGTGACATCGGCCTGTTCAAGATCGTGGCCGAGAGCGGCGTCGCCGCCGGCGTGCGCCGCGTGGAAGCCGTCACGGGCGAAAATGCCCTGGCTTACCTGCAGTCGCTGGAGTCGGCGGTGCAAGCCGCGGCCGGCTCGCTCAAGGCCAGCCCGTCCGAATTGCAGCAGCGTATCGGCCAGGTGCTGGAGCAGGTCAAGTTGCTGGAAAAGGAAGTCACGGCCCTCAAAGGCAAGCTGGCCTCCTCGCAAGGTGACGATCTGATGACGCAGGCGGTGGACGTCAAGGGTCTGAAGGTGCTGGCCGCGCGCCTGGAAGGCGCGGACGCCAAGACGCTGCGCGAGACCATGGACAAGCTCAAGGACAAGCTGAAAACCGCCGTGATCGTGCTGGCGGCCGTGGACGGCGGCAAGGTGCAGCTCGCCGCGGGCGTGACGCTGGATGCCGTGGGCAAGGTCAAGGCCGGCGAGCTCGTCAACTTTGTGGCCCAGCAGGTGGGCGGCAAGGGCGGCGGCAAGGCCGACATGGCCATGGCCGGCGGCACCGATGCATCCAACCTGAATAGCGCCCTGAAATCGGTGCAGGCCTGGGTGGTCGAGCGCGTCTGAGCCGGTGGGGCGGGCGGATTGCTATTTAATTGATAGCTTCTTGCGCCCGCCCACATTGGGCTGGCGGCTGTTTTCATTGGGAAAATTAGCCTGCCGCTAAACCATGGCCAGGAATACCGCAAACTGCCGGGCGGGGTCGGTCCAGTAGCCGGTCCGGGCGAATCCGGCGGCCTTGAGCAATCGGGTCATGCCCTCAAGCGTGTACTTGTAGGAGTTTTCGGTGTGAATGCGCTCACCGGCGCTGAAGCGGCGCTCGTGGCCGGGCCAGCTCACCGTCAGCGCGCACCTGGCCTCCAGATGCATTTCGATGCGTGAGTGTGAGGTGTTGAACAAGGCCACATGGCGCCACTGGCGCACATCAAAATCTGACTGCAGCAGTGCATTGACGTTCAGCAGCAGGTTTTTGTTGAAGGCGGCGGTCACGCCCAGCGCATCGTCGTAAGCGGCTTCCAGCGTGGCCGTGTCCTTGAGCAGGTCAATGCCCAGCAGCAGGCCGCGTGCCTTGCCCTGGGTAGGGTCGGCGATGTGCTGCAAAAACTGCAAGGCCTGCTCGGGCTGAAAGTTGCCCAGGCTGGAGCCGGGGTAGAAAAAAATCCTGTCATGGGCTTGCACCTGGTCGGGCAGCTGCAGGCCCGCAGAAAAGTCCATGCCCAGGGCCACAATCTCGAGCGCAGGAAAACGGTGTTGCACCTGCTCGGCGGCACCCTTCAGGAAGTCCACCGAAATATCGACCGGCACGTACTGGCGTGGCTGCAAATGGGGAATCAAGGCCATGGCCTTGGCGCAGTTGCCGGCGCCCAGGTCAATCAAGCACGGGTTTTGGATGCCGATCTCCGCGAGGGTGGCGGCAATCTGCGCATGGGATGCCTCAAAAATGCCGGCCTCTATGCGGGTGGGGTAGTACTCGTCCAGTACCGTGATGGCGTCAAACAGCCTGGACCCCAGGGCGTTGTAAAAAAATTTGGGCGATACGCTGGCGGCGGCGGCGCCAAGCCCCGCGGCCAACTCCTGCACGGTGCTGTGCGATGGCCGCGGCAAGGCTTCGCCATGGAGATGGATGAACTGCGGCGAAGCCGGCGGCAGGGCGCGCGCGAGGCCTGAAATGCGGGGTGGGTGGTCCAAAATCGGCTTTGGCTGCGGTGGTGACAAGCATGGATTTAAAAGCCATTTGGGCGCTGCGCGTGTAGGACTGAAGCGCTTTGAGCCCCGCAGGCGCGCCACAAGACCCTGGCGGCCGGTGGGCGTCCGGGCTTTGTTACGCTTGGCGCCGACGTTGCGCTGCCGGGCGCCTGCCGTTTTTGTATTACTTGCCAAATCCTCTACCCATTTTTTGCCATGTTTCTCCATCCCGCCAAGTCCTTGTCCCGCCGCCACGTCCTTCAGGCTGCGCTGGCCGCCGCCAGTTCTGGCGTGTTGCCGCAGGCCGGCGCGCAAGGCTTGACCGGACCGGCCTATGAGGTTTCCAAATGGACGGGGCCGATGTCGGCTTTTGCGCTGCTGGACACCACGGGCAAGACCTGGCGCCTGGCCGATCTGCGCGGCCGGGCCGTGCTGCTCAATTTCTGGGCCAGCTGGTGCGAGCCCTGCCGCGCCGAAATGCCCACGCTGCAGCAGGTGGCCGACCTGTACGGCCCCGACAAGCTGCTGGTGCTGGCCATCAACTTCAAGGAGCAGCCCGCCCGCGCGATCCGGTTTGCCCAAAGTACCGGCGTCACCCTGCCTGTGTTGCTCGACATCAACGGCCAGCAGGCCCGGCAATGGGGCGTGAAGGTGTTCCCCACCACCTTGACGCTGGACAGCCACGGCCAGCCGCGCCAGCGCGTGCAGGGCGAGGTCGACTGGACCAGCCCTGCGGCCGAAAAGCTGATTGCCGGCCTGCTCAAGCCCTGAACCAGGATTAGTACTGCCGCCCGGTCCGCCAAATCTGCTCGGCGATAATTGCGGGGTCGCTCACCGTGCCGAAGGCTGTTTCAGCCTCCGGCCCAGACCGGCCACCACATCTCGGGGCACCTTTACCTGCCCCGATGCCTGTGACCCTCTCACCCATCCTCTCTTCGGAGCCGTCTTCATGACCACCGTACGCCGTTCCTTCCTCAAAACCACCGCGGCTGCTGCTGTGGCTGCAGCATTGCCATCCTTGAACTTCGCCCAGGTGGCGCCTGACCGCCGCAACTTCGCACCGCAAAGCGGCGCCTGGCGCACGTTTGAGGTGACCACCCGCGTGGACATCGTCAAGCCCGAGGGCGTGACCCGGGTCTGGTTGCCGATTCCTTCGGTGGACAGCGACTACCAGCGCTCGCTGGAAAGCGGCTTTTCCAGCAATGGCACGGCCAGGTTCGCGCAGGACGGCCTGGAAGGCGCGAAGATGCTTTGCGTGGAGTTCGCCGCGAACGAAGCCAGGCCTTACGTCGAGTTGACCAGCCGCGTGCAGACACAAGGCCGCGCGCTGGACTGGTCGCAAAAGAACGCCGCCGCAGAGTCGACCGACACGTTGCGTTTTTACACCCGCGCCACCACCCTGATCCCGACCGATGGCATTGTGCGCAAGACCGCGCTGGCAGCCACCCAGGGCGCCAGGACTGATGTGGAAAAAGCCCAGAAGCTTTACGACTGGATCGTGGCCAACACCTACCGCGAACCCAAGGTGCGCGGCTGCGGCGAAGGCGACATCAAGACCATGCTGGAAACCGGCAACCTGGGCGGCAAGTGCGCCGACCTGAATGCGCTGTTCGTCGGCCTGTGCCGCTCCGTGGGCGTGCCGGCACGCGATGTGTACGGCATCCGCCTGGTGCCTTCGGCCTTTGGCTACAAGGAGCTGTCGGGCAACCCCGCCAGCCTCAAGGGCGCGCAGCACTGCCGCTCCGAGGTCTACCTCAAGGGCTATGGCTGGGTGGCCATGGACCCGGCCGACGTGGCCAAGGTCATGCGCCTGGAAACCGCCGACTGGATCAAGAACACCACCAACCCGGTGGTGGCACCCGTGAACAAGGCGCTGTTTGGCGGCTGGGAAGGCAACTGGATGGCCTACAACACGGCGCACGACGTGGCCTTGCCCAACGCCAAGGGCGAAAAGCTCGGTTTCTTCATGTACCCCATTGCCGAGAATGCAGCCGGGCGTTTTGACTCCTACGCCCCTGACGACTTCAAGTACCAGATCACGGCCAGGGAAATCAAGGCCTAGAACTGGCCCCCACGCTTGCCACCGCGTTTGCTGCGCTGCCCCCCCGGTGGGCTAGTTTCCCTTGGGGCGGCCCGGCGGGAAATTGCTTTGCCCATGGTCAAAATTTCAAACTGAACCGGCTTTCAAACTGCCGGGGCTGTCCCGTGAGCGGGTCGGTAAACGCCATTGATTTGGCCAGCAACTGCAGCGGATAACGGTAATCGTCATCCGGCGTCACGGCCACGGGGGGGTAGATCCGGTCATTGAGCAAAGGCAGGCCCAGCGCATTCATGTGCACGCGCAGCTGGTGCTTTTTGCCGGTGACGGGGCTCAAGGCGTAGCGCGCCCTGTCGCCCTTGACCTCCAGCACCTCGATATGGGTTTCGCTGTTGGGCTCGCCAGGCACTTCGCGTTGCCGGAAGAAGGGTTCGTCTTCCTCAATCCGGCTTTTGCGCACCAGCGGAAAGTGCAAATCGTCGCGCCAGGGGGCAATCGCCTGGTAATGCTTTTGCACCTCGCGCTGCCTGAACAGCGACTGATAGGCATCACGTTCCGAGCGGCGCACCGACAACAGCACCAGCCCCGCGGTTTCACGGTCAATCCGGTGAACGGGGATCAGGTCGTCCATGTCCAGTTGATTTTTGAGCCGCACCAGCAGCGTCTCCTGCAGGTAATGGCCCGAGGGCGTGACGGGCAGGAAGTGCGGCTTGTCGGCCACGATCAAATGCTCGTCCTGAAACAGCACCGTGGCCTCAAATGGAATGCGCGGCTCGTCGTCCAGGGCGCGGTAGTAGTAAAGACGCATGTGGCCGCGGTAGGCGCGCGCTGGCGTGACGGCAGCGCCAAATTCATCAACCACCAGGCCGTCCTGCATGCGCTGCAGCCAGACCTCGCGCGAGATGGCGGGGAAGCGTTCGATCAAAAAATCCGTGATGGTCGGCCAGTGGCCTGCAGGCAAACCGACGCAGCTGGGGCTGACGCCGGCGCGGGTCGGCAAGCCGTGAGTCACTTGGCCCCCACGCTTGCCACTGCGTGTGCTGCGCGAGGCCTTGCAGGCCGCAGCTCGCGAGACGCTTCGCCTCTGTCGCCTGTCCCAACCTGCTCAAGCAGGTTGGGAGCCGCAGGCTCCAGCCCCTCGGGGGCTAATTTGTCCTGGGGCGGCCCGGCGGTCGGGCGATCCTGCGTTGCTTGTTGCTTAAACGATTCACACACGCGTGAACACCACATCCCACACGCCGTGGCCCAGCTTGATGCCGCGGTTTTCAAACTTGGTCAAGGGGCGGTAGTCGGGTTTGGGGGCATAGCCGCCATTTGACGCATCCGCCGTGTTGCGCAACAAGGCTTCGGCGCTCAGGACTTCGAGAATCTGCTCGGCATAGGGCTGCCAGTCGGTGGCGCAATGCAGGTAGCCGCCAGGCTTGAGGCGGGCGGCGAGCTTGGCAATCAGCGGAGCCTGAATCAGCCGGCGCTTGTTGTGTTTCTTCTTGTGCCAGGGGTCGGGAAAGAAGATGTGCGCGCCGTCCACGCTGCCCAGCGGCAGCATGTTGTCGATCACTTCCACCGCGTCGTGCTGCAGGATGCGGATGTTGGTCAGCGACTGCTCGTCAATGCGCTTGAGCAGCGCGCCCACGCCGGGCGTGTGCACTTCGCAGCAGAGGAAGTTTTTCTCGGGCATCAGCGCGGCGATATGCGCCGTGGCCTCGCCCATGCCAAAACCGATTTCCAGAATGGTGGGCGCGCTGCGCTCGTAAGTCGCAGCGAAGTCCATGGGGGCCCCGGTATAGGGCCGCAAAAACTTGGGGCCGACATCGGCAAAGGCCTTGGCCTGGCCGACGGTGGTGCGGCCGGTGCGCCGCACAAAACTGCGGATGTTGCGGGGCTGACTTGCGTCAGCGGGCGCGGCCCCGGGGGCGGCGGGCGGGTGGGAGGAGGGGGTGTCAATCACCCCCCGATTTTAATGTGCTGGTTCCAGATGCCTTCCAGCCCAGAGCCCAACAGCTTGCTGCAGCCAGTCTGCCGACGTGCTGGCGCTGATACGGTCCGCCAGGCCCAGGGCCAGGCCCGCCTGCCGGAGCACGGCAAGCGGGTCGCGGGTGTCCAGCGGCTGGGCGCCGTTTTGCTTGGACAGCTTTTCGCCGTTGGCACCCAGCACCAGCGGCGTGTGCAGATAGCGCGGCAGGGGCAGGCCCAGCGCGCGTTGCAGCAGGATTTGCCGCGCCGTGTTGTCGGCCAGGTCCTGGCCGCGCACGATGTCGGTCACGCCCTGGGCGGCGTCATCCGCCACCACGGCCAGCTGGTAGGCCCAGAAGCCGTCGGCCCGCTTGAGCACGAAGTCGCCCACGTCGCGGCTGACGTTCTGCATTTGGGGGCCCAGCAGCCGGTCGTACCAGATGACCTCGGTGTCTGCCGCAGGGTTGAGGTTTGCTATTGATTCAATAGCTGACTGCGTACTATCTGCCTGGGCCAGAGGCCTATTTGATTCATATTCTGCGGTCAGGAAGCGCCACGCCCGGGCCGCCCGGCCGTTCAGCCCATGGCGGCAGGTGCCGGGATACACCAGCTCGCCATGACGTTGGTGCGGGTGGCCGGAGGCCGCCAGCGCCCGCGCAATGTCCAGCCGCGTGCAAGCGCAGGGGTAGGCCAGGCCGCGGGCGATGAGTTGGTCGAGCGCCTGCTGGTACAGGGCGCCGCGCTGCGACTGGTAGACCGGCGCCTCGTCCGGCACCAGGCCGCAGTCTGTCAGTTGCTGGAGTATGGTCCGGGCCGCACCCGGGACGCAGCGTGGTGTGTCCACATCTTCAATGCGCACCAGCCAGCGGCCGTGGTGGGCGCGGGCATCCAGCCAGCTGGCCAAGGCGGCGACGAGGGAGCCCGCGTGCAGCGCCCCGGTCGGAGAGGGCGCAAAGCGACCGGTGTAGGGCATGGCCCCCACGCTTTCCGTTTTGTGCAATGGGCTATCTCCCGGGGAGGCTGTCCGGCCCTGGAGAGGTCCGGCGACCGGACGGCCCCCCCCCATCCGCTCACAGAATCGCCAGGGCCATTTCCAGACCCGACACAAACCCGTCCTCCACCCGGTGGCCAATGCACCAGTCGCCGCAGGCGCCGATGCGGGATTTGGCGTCCCACGCGTGGGTTTTTCCCAGGGGCTCGACGGTTTGGGCATGGCGCCAGCGATGCACTTCGGCGTAGGGGGGCTGGGCGCGTATGCCGGTCACTTCCGTGAAGGCTTTGTGCAGCTTGGCCTTGACGCGCTCCGCGTCGTCCTCCAGGTGGCGCTGCGACCATTCGGGGCTGGCCTGCACGGTCCAGCGCTCCAGGGGACCGCGGCCGGGCTTGGATGATTCCCGTGCCAGCCAGGCAATGCGGTGGTGGGTGCTGCGCGACGCATTCCAGTGCGGACCCAGGAGCGAGAGGTTGGGTTGCAGCGCCTGCGGAAAGGCCAGCATCAAGGTCCAGCACGGCGCCACGCTCACCTTGGCGAGTTCGGCCATCACCGGTTTGCCCTGCTGTGAGTTTTGCAGCAAGGCCTGGGCCTGCGCGGGGGGGATGGCCAGGACCACGTCGTCAAAGCCCGAGTGAATGTGGCTGCCCGCGCCGGCGCCATCGGTTTGCAGCTGCCAGCGCTTCGGGTGCAGCTTGTCGGCCTCTATGCCGGTGACGTCGGTTTCCAGCAGCAGCGAGCCGGCGGTATTCAGTGGCGCGGCCCAGTGCTTTACCAAGGCGTTCATGCCGGGTGTGGCGACCCAGTGGGCCTCCGTGGGCGGCAGCGACGCGGCGACCACGCGGCCCCGTTCATCCAGAATCCGAACCGTGTTGGCGCTCCAGGGGCGCACCAGCGCGGGGGTGGTGGCCAGGGCTTTTTCGAAGCGCGCATCACGCACCGTGAAGTACTGGGCACCGTGGTCAAACCCGCCGAATTCGCTGTCCCTGGTGGCCATGCGACCGCCGACCCCCCGGCTTTTCTCGAACACGGTCACGCGGTGCCCGGCCTGCGCCAGCGTGCGCGCGCAGGCAATGCCGGCGATGCCCGCGCCCACCACCGCGATGCGGCGTGGTGCGGATTTTTCAGAAGAAGCGGTGCGGGATTTTGGGGTCATGTCTGTACTTTTTCTGGGTTGATAAAAGGGCCGTGAACGAAAACCACAAGCACACTCTACACGCAGCCACCGCCAGTGCGTTTTCCGCGGCGGTTTTTAAAGCGTCTGTTGACGTTCCAGCAGCGCTTTTCGGGTGGCCGGCTTGTCCAGTTGTTGCAGCCACCACTGCAGGGCGCGGCCCTCGCTGCCCTCTGCCGCACGACGCCATGCATAGCTCATGGGAATCACCCGGACGGCGCGCTGCATTTTCTTTTCGACCAGCCGGCCCGTGGCAATGTGGGGCCGTGCCAGGTATTCCGGCAGGAAGCCGCCACCCAGGCCGCGCAACTGCGCATCGAGCTTTTCCTGCATCCCCGGTACGGTGAGGATGTCCTGGCCCCCCAGCAGTCCCACGGTGACACCGCGGCCCCGTTGCACCGAGTCGGCGACCGCCACCGCCCGGTAAGGCATGATCATCGCGTCGGTGACGGGCTCGGCGGCCTGGGCCAGCGGGTGGTGCGGCGCGACGGCATAAACGAATTGGAGGGTGCCCAGGGGCTTGCTTTGCACCGATCTGCTGACCGAGGGCTCAATGGCCACACCAATGGCCAGATCCGCCTGGCCCGAGGTGAGCGCCTCCAGCGTGCCCGACAGCGCTTCCTCCCGAATCCGCAGGCGTGTGGGTGGGTCCAGCGCAAAAAAGGCCTCGCACAACTCCATCACGGTGGTGCGCGAAATCACACTGTCAACGGCCAGGGTAAGCTGGGGCTCCCAGCCGGTCGCCACGCGTTTGACGCGGTTGGCGATGGCATCGAGCTCGGTCAGCAGGCGGCTGCCTTCGCGCAGCAGCTCCTTGCCCGCCTCGGTCAGTTTGGCCTGTCGTGAGGAGCGGTCGAACAGCAGCACATCCAGGGCATCTTCTATTTGGCGGATGCGGTAGGTCAGGGCGCTGGGCACCACGCCCAGCTCGCGCGCAGCGGCCGCCATGCTGCCGTTGCGGTGCACCGCGCCCACCAGATCAATGGTTTCGGGGGTGAGGGCGTCCCTCACCCGGTTGTGGATCGTCGCCATGATGAATATTCAAATAATTTGAATGATGCCATCAAATAAACGCAATCGCCAGAGCCGTCGCGGCACCTACAGTGGAGCCATTACAGAGCAGACGCACCTTGAAAGGAGCATTTCATGATCAGCCTCAGAACTTCCAGCGAACGCGGTTATGCCGACCACGGCTGGCTCAAATCTTTTCATTCCTTTTCGTTTGCGGGCTATTACGACCCGGCGCACATGGGCTTTGGCAACCTGCGCGTCATCAATGAAGACCGCATCGCGTCGGGCCGGGGTTTTGGCGAGCACGGACACCGCGACATGGAAATCATCAGCTACGTGCTGAGCGGCGAGCTGGCGCACAAGGACAGCATGGGCAACATCAAGGGCATACCTCCCGGCGATGTGCAGCGCATGAGCGCCGGCACCGGCGTGCAGCACAGCGAGTTCAACCACGCCGAGGGCCAGACCACGCATTTTCTGCAAATCTGGATAGAACCCAATGTGACCGGCATCGCTCCCAGCTACGAGCAAAAGACCTTTCCCGAGGCCGAAAAGCGCGGTGCGCTGCGGCTGGTGGCCTCGCCCGATGGCGCCCAGGGTTCGGTGACGATTCATGCGGATGCAAAGATGTATGCGGGCTTGCTGGATGGCGACGAAACCGTTGCGCTGGCGCTTGACCCCCGCCGCAAAACCTATGTGCACCTGATTCGCGGTCAGCTGGAGGTCAACGGGCAGGTGCTGCACGCTGGCGATGCGGCCGCCCTGCAATCAGAAAGCCAGCTGCGGCTGGCCCATGGCCAGTCAGCCGAGGTACTCGTATTTGATCTGGCACCCTGAGATGCCGTCAGGCCCCGTGCATTGGATGTGCGCTAGTTGTTAATGCTTGCTCATCCTTATTTTTTAACCCATCATTTCCCCGTTTACTTCTCTTGACAAAGGACTTTCCATGTTGAACGCTCTCCAAAACCCCCTGTCGCTCATCGGCCGTTTGCTGCTTGCCATGCTGTTTTTGCCCGCGGGCTGGGGCAAGCTGACAGGCTTTGCGGGAAGTGTCGGCTACACCGCCTCTGGCGGCGTACCGATGCCCGAGGTCGCAACGGCGGTGGCCCTGGTCGTTGAAATTGGCGGCTCGCTGGCGCTGATTTTTGGTTTTGGCACCCGTTGGGCCGCACTGGCACTGGCCTTTTTCACGCTCGTGGCCAGCTTCTTCTTCCACAAGTACTGGGCCCTGCCCGCCGAGCAGGTCATGATCCAGCAACTGATGTTCTTCAAGAACATCGCCATCGTCGGCGGGCTGCTGACTTTGGCCGCCTGGGGCGCCGGTGCCTGGAGCGTTGACGCCAGGCGCGGCAACTGAATCGCTCCCTGATAATGTCGCTCAACAGTGCGGATGCCCTGTCGAGCGACATTTTTTTTGGCGAATACTTTCAACACCCTTGATTCAAGGAAGATGAAAATGGCAGAAGTGGTCGTGGTTTACCACTCCGGTTATGGGCACACCCAGCGCATGGCGCAATCTGTCGCAGAAGGCGCAGGCGCGGATGTTCTCGCCATCGATGCCGATGGCAACCTGCCCGAAGGCGGCTGGGAAATGCTGAATGCCGCCGATGCCATCATCATGGGCTCACCCACTTACATGGGCTGCGTCAGCTGGCAGTTCAAGAAGTTTGCCGATGCATCTTCCAGGCCCTGGTATACCCAGGCCTGGAAAGACAAGCTGTTTGCCGGCTTCACAAACAGCGCCGCCATGAACGGCGACAAGATGTCCACGCTGAACTATCTCTTTACCCTGGCCATGCAGCACGGTGGCATCTGGGTGGGTCAGGGCGTTTTGCCCAGCAACAGCAAGGCCGCCCAGCGCAACGATGCCAACTACCTGGGCTCCTACAGCGGGGCCATGGCCCAGTCGCCGTCGGATGCCGGCGCCAGCGAGATGTTTCCAGGCGACCTGGAGGCAGCCCGCAATTTTGGCAAACGGGTGGCCGACGTGGCGGTCAGGTTTCAGCGTTGATTCGGCGTTAAAGTCAAATACGCGCGGCCTCCTTTCAAGGTTTGTCTTTCATCGCAACACAGGAGTTCTTCATGCCCATTGAATTGAAACGCGACCGCTCGGCGGCAATGGCCCAGCTGATCAGCATCCGCCGCCATGCGCTGGTCGCCGATGGGAGTGAAGCCGAGGGGGGCGCAGATACCGGTCCCAGCCCGCATGATTTGTACGATGCGGCGCTCGGGGCCTGCAAGGCCCTCACGGTCTTGTGGTACGCCCGTAAAAAGGGCATTCCGGTCGATGACATTCATACGGTGATTGAGCGCGACGACTCGGGCGAGCGCGCTGGCGTATACCGTTTGGCCGCCAGACTCAAAATCCAAGGCGATCTGACCGATGCCCAGTTGCATGAGTTGCAGGCCATTGCCCATAAATGTCCGGTGCACAAACTCATGACGGTGGTCAGCACCGAAATTACAACGGAAGTGGAGCGTTTGTCATGAGTGTCCAACTTAAACTGACAGGTCACGACAAGGACCTGGGTGACGGCTTTCTGGTGCGGCGCCTGCTGCCTGCCGGGCAACGGCAGTCGGTGGGCCCCTTCATTTTTTTTGACCATTTCGGGCCCATCACGCTACAGCCGGGCGTCAGCCACGATGTGCGGCCGCACCCCCACATAGGACTGGCGACGGTGAGCTACCTGTTTGAAGGCGCCATGATGCACCGCGACAGCCTGGGGTCTGTTCAGCGCATTGAGCCTGGCGCGATCAACTGGATGACGGCCGGGCGCGGCATTGTGCATTCCGAACGCGGCCCGGAAGACCTGCGCGACAAGGCCTACGTCAACCATGGCCTGCAATTGTGGGCCGCCTTGCCCAAGGCCTTTGAAGAGGTGGCGCCCGAGTTTTCGCACACGGCTGCCGAGGCCATTCCCGTGGTGTCTGTTGACGGGGCGGAGGTGCGCGTGCTGATTGGCGAGGCGTTTGGGCAAACATCGCCCGTCAAGACTTTCTCCAGGACTCTTTACCTGGATATCAGTCTTGCTGCAGGCTCGCGCCTGGAGTTGCCCGCACTGGCCGAAGAGCTGGCGGTGTATGCGGTAGACGGCGACTTGACGGTGGACGGCGAGCCCGTGGCGGCCCATACCCTGGCCACCTTGGCGCCGGGCATTGTCACGCAGATCGCCGCCGGCGCGCCGGCACGTCTGGTGGTCATTGGAGGGGAGGCGCTGGATGGGCACCGCTTCATCTGGTGGAACTTCGTGTCCAGCCGCAAGGAGCGGATTGTTCAGGCCGGCGATGACTGGGCGGCCCAGAAGATGGGGCAGGTCGGCGGCGAGACCGAATTTATTCCATTGCCGGAGCGAAGGTTTTCTGCGAGTTGATTGATGGCGGGCTGAAGCGAAGCGGCTTGCTGAATCCCGCTTTCGCAGGATTTTCTTGCGCTTAAGATGGCGCCATGCAGATTTTCACCTTGCTTCCCTGGGCCGACTGGCTGGCCGTGCTCTGGTTCTTTTCAGGGTGGATAGGCTATGCCTGGTTTGCGCGGCATTACGGCGTGACGCGGTCCTCTTTGCTGAGCACCACCAACCGCTACCGGCATTACTGGCTGCTGCAGGCGACGTCCCGCGACCCAAGAGTCATTGACGGCGTCATCACGCAGAACCTTTCGAGCACGCCGGCTTTCTTTTCCTCCACCACCATCATCATCATCGGTGGCCTGATCGCGCTGCTGGGCACCACGGACAAGGCCGCCGAACTGGTGCGGGAGATTCCGTTTGCGGTGCGGACGTCGGTGCTGATTTTTGACCTCAAGGTGCTGCTGATGGTGGGTGTGTTCGTCTACGCCTTTTTCCGGTTCAGCTGGTCCATGCGCCAATACACCTTTGTCGCCCTGCTCATTGGCTCCTTGCCCTCGCCCCAGGAGTTCGAGGCGGGCAAGTTTGACCGCGAAGTGTTTGCCACGCGGGCCAGCCGCATGGTGGGCCTGGCCGCTGAAACCTTCAACGACGGGCTGCGGGCCTATTACCTGAGCTTTGCCCTCATGGCCTGGTTTTTTTCAACCATTGCCTTTGTGCTGGCCACTGCCGTGGTTGTGCTGATTCTCTACAACCGCGAGTTCAACTCCGACGTGCTGGGTGTTTTGCGCGAATAAATGCGCTTTTCCTTGGGACGACCATGTAAGGCCCTAGGCCAGGACGTCCATCGTGAGAGGCTCTCAAGCGTCGCGCGCCAGGCGCAGGCCGCTGAACTGCCACTGGGCGTCGGGCGGAAAGAAGTTGCGGTAGCTCGCGCGGATATGGCTTCGCGGCGTGGCGCAGGAGCCGCCGCGCAGCACGAACTGGTTGCACATGAACTTGCCGTTGTATTCCCCCACCAGCCCCTCCCACGGTTTGTAGCCGGGATACGGGTTGTAGTTGGACTGCGTCCACTCCCAGACATCGCCCAGCATCTGTGTCGGCGCGCCGTGGCCGGGCTCTTGCTGCGGCAAGGGGTGGTAGGCCGCATTCTCGACAAAGTTGCCAGCCGGCCCCTCCGAAGCGGGCAGGGTGCGGGCCGCCAGCTCCCATTCAAATTCGGTCGGCAGCCGAGCGCCCGCCCAGCGTGCAAACGCATCGGCCTCAAAGTAGCTCAGATGGCAGACGGGGGTGTTCGGGTCCACCGCCGCCAGCCCTTGCAGCGTGAAATGGCGGTAGTCCTTGTGATGGGCATGATCTAGCCAATAAAGCGGCAGGCGGTGCTGGCCTGCCTGCACCCAGTCCCAGCCCAGGGACAGCCACAGTTCGGGCCGCTGGTAGCCGTGGTCGGCAATGAAGGCCATCATCTCGCCATTGGTGACGAGCCGGCTGGCCAGCTCGAAAGGGGCGATGTAGGCAGGGTGACGCGGCGTTTCATTGTCAAACGCAAACATACCGTCCTGCTCCGCTTCGAAACCATGGCGCACCAGGCCACCGGCGTAGCCGTGCCAGCGCACTGGCTGGGGATGGATGCCGGCGAGCGGCCAGCGCCTGGCGTAGGCGGGGCCTTGCGGATTGAATGACAAGGCATGTTTGATGTCGGTCAGCAGCAATTCCTGGTGCTGTTGTTCGTGGTGCAGCCCCAGCGTGATGAGCGGCGCCAGTTCGCGGTAAAGCGTTTTGTTTGTCGTCGCCAGCAGATTCAGCACGCGTGCATTGACCTGCGCGCGGTAATCCAGCACTTCCTGAAGTGAGGGGCGGCTGATGAGGCCACGCTGCGGGCGCGGATACTTGTCGCCCACGCCGTTGTAATAGCTGTTGAACAGCACGCGGAAGCCGGCATCGAAAGGCTTGAAGTCCGTTTCAAATCGTTCCAGCACAAAGGTTTCAAAAAACCAGCTGACGTGGGCCAGATGCCATTTGGCGGGGCTGGCATCCGGCATGGACTGGAGCTGGCAATCCTCCGCGCTCAGCGGCTGTATGAGGCGCTCTGTTTGGCCGCGGACCCGCTGAAAGTGCTCAGCCAGCGCCGGTATCGGGGCGTCATCATGGGGGGCGATGTGAGGTGAAGGCATGGCCGGTCAATGCAAGGGCTTCCGTGGCTTGAAGCGTGGGTCGCTGAACCGCAAATAAAGCGTATTTCCCAGCTTCCACGATTTGCCGGCGCTCAGCTGTCAGACAAGGCGCCGACATTGACCTTGGGTTGGAGGGCGGAGTCAAGCGCCCGGCGCTCGTCGAACACAAAGCATTCACCCGCAAAGTGGGCGTGGCCGCTTTCCTCAAAGTATTTCAAAATGCCGCCATCCAGCTGGTAAACATGGGTGACGCCGGCCTCCTGCATGAAAATGGCGGCCTTTTCGCAGCGTATGCCCCCGGTGCAAAAGCTCACCACCGTCTTGCCCTCCAGCTCATGGCGGTGGTCCAGCACGGCCTGCGGGAATTCGGTGAATTTGTCGATGCGCCAGTCAATGGCATTGCGGAAGGTGCCCACATCCACTTCAAAGGTATTGCGCGTGTCCAGGGTCACCACGGGGCGGCCCTGGTCGTCGTGTCCGCTGTCCAGCCAGCGCTTGAGCGTGGCCGCGTCCACGGCCGGGGCACGGCCCGCCGTGGGGCGTATGGCCGGATGATTCATGCGGATGATTTCCGGCTTGATTTTGACCAGCAGCTTGCGAAAAGGCTGGGCGTGGGAGCGGCTTTCCCTGATTTCCAGGTCGTGAAAACGTGCGTCGGAGCGCAGCCATGCCAGAAAATCATGAATGTCGCTGCTGCCGGCGGCCAGAAACAGGTTGATCCCCTCTTCGGCGAGCAGCACGGTGCCCTTGATGCCACGCGGCTTCAGGGCGTCCAGCAGGGCGGTCTGCAAGGCCGGCAGGTCGTCCAGCGGTACGAATTTGTACGCTGCAATGTTCAAAATTTGCATGATGTGGCCAATTGTAGGCAAGGGGGTTGGCGGGACGCTCCGACATTGGCGGGTACGGCAGTTGCCCCGCCCTAAAATGACGCATGTTTGTTCACTTACGTATTCACACCGAGTTCTCGGTCATCGACGGTACCAACCGCATTGATGAAATCGTCCGGGCCGCTGCAGCCGACCAGCAGCCTGCGCTGGCCATCACCGACCTGAGCAACCTGTTTGGCACAGTCAAGTTTTACAAGGAAGGCCGCGGGGCGGGTGTGAAGCCCTTGATAGGCGCCGATGTCTGGGTGCAGGTGCCGGGGAAAGAAGCCGCTGCCCCGGCGGCCCGCCTGCTGCTGCTGGTCCAAAACCGCCAGGGCTATCTGAATCTGTCGGAGCTGCTGACGCGCGCCTGGACGCAAAACGTGGTGCGGGACCAGGCCGTCATCAAGCTGGAATGGCTGGAAGAGCTGAATGAAGGCCTGATAGCCCTGTCAGGGGCGCAGGGCGGCGCGGTGGGCCAGGCGCTGGTGCAGGGCGACGGCACGCGCGCGCTGGAATGCGCCCTGCATTTCGCGGGTATCTTCCCGCATCGCTTCTACCTGGAACTGCAGCGTGCCCAGCGTCCGGATGATGAACGCCATGTGGCGGCAGCCGTTCAACTGGCCGCCCGGCTCGGGCTGCCGGTGGTGGCAACCCATCCGGTGCAGTTTCTGACCTACGAGGATTACGAGGCGCATGAGGCGCGCGTGTGTATTTCCGAGGGTGAAATCCTGGGCAATGCACGCCGCGTGCGCAGGTTCACGCGCGAGCAATATTTCAAGTCCGCGGCCCAGATGGCGCAGCTGTTTGCCGATGTGCCCTCGGCCCTGGCCAACACGCTGGAAATCGCCAAGCGCTGCAACCTCACGCTGGTACTGGGCAAGCCCATGCTGCCCGACTACCCCACGCCCGAAGTGGATGGCGTGCGCATGCCCATCGACGCCTACTTCCGCCATGCGTCGTTCGAGGGGCTGGAGGAGCGTCTGGCGCATCTGTATCCCGATGTGGCGCTGCGCGACCAGAAGCGGCCCGCCTATGTGGAGCGGCTGGAGTTCGAGATCAACACCATCCTGAACATGGGCTTCCCGGGCTACTTCCTGATCGTCGGCGACTTCATCAACTGGGCCAAAAACAATGGCTGCCCGGTGGGGCCGGGACGCGGCTCGGGGGCCGGCTCGCTGGTGGCCTACGCCCTGAAGATCACCGACCTGGACCCCTTGCAGTACAACCTGCTGTTCGAGCGTTTCCTGAACCCCGAGCGGGTTTCCATGCCCGACTTTGATATCGACTTTTGCCAGCAGAACCGCGACCGCGTGATCGACTACGTGAAGGACAAGTACGGCAAGGATGCCGTGAGCCAGATCGTGACCTTCGGTACCATGGCCGCCCGCGCCGCCATTCGCGATGTGGGCCGGGTGCTTGATTTTCCTTACGGCTTTTGCGACGGCATTTCCAAGCTGATTCCCAACAAGCCGGGCCAGCAGATCACGATCGAGCAGGCCAAGGAGGCCGAGCCCATACTGGCCGAGCGGGAAGCCAGGGAAGAGGACGTGCGCACGCTGCTGGAGCTGGCGCAAAAGCTCGAAGGCCTGACGCGCAACGTCGGCATGCACGCCGGTGGCGTGCTGATCGCGCCCAGCCGACTCACCGACTTTTGCCCCTTGTATGCGCAGCCCGGCAGCAATTCGGCGGTGAGCCAGTACGACAAGGATGACGTGGAGGCCATAGGCCTGGTGAAGTTCGACTTCCTGGGCCTGGCCACGCTGACCATTCTGGAAATCGCCCGCGAGTTCATCATCCAGCGGCACCCGGCGCAAAAAGACTTCAAGTTTGAAGACCTGCCGCTCAACGACCGCAAGGTCTATGAGCTGTTCGGCAGCGGCCAGACGGAAGCCGTGTTCCAGTTTGAAAGTATCGGCATGCAGCGCATGCTGAAAGACGCCAAGCCGAATCGTCTCGAAGACCTGATTGCCATGAATGCGCTCTACCGGCCGGGGCCGATGGAGCTGATTCCGACCTACATCGCGCGCAAGCAGGGCAAGGAAGAGCCCGAGTACCCGGATCCGCGCGTCAAGCCCATTCTGGAAGAGACCTACGGCATCATGGTCTACCAGGAGCAGGTGATGCAGACCGCGCAGATTCTGGGCGGCTACTCACTGGGCGGCGCCGACATGCTGCGCCGCGCCATGGGCAAGAAAAAGAAGGAAGAGATGGACGCCCAGCGCGCGGTGTTCCGAAAAGGCGCGGGCATCAATGGGCTATCCGAAGAAAAGGCCGACGAGGTTTTCGACCTGATGGAAAAGTTCGCGGGCTACGGCTTCAACAAGTCGCACTCTGCCGCTTACGCGCTGCTGGCCTACCACACGGCCTGGCTCAAGGTGCATTACACCGCCGAGTTCTTTGCGGCCAATATGACCGTTGAAATGGACGACACGGACAAGCTGAAGATTCTCTTTGGCGATGCGCTGAAGATGGGGCTGCAGTTCGAGTCGCCCGATGTCAACCGCGGCCATTACCGTTTCGAGCCGATCAGCGCCAAGTCAGTGCGCTACGGCCTGGGCGCCATCAAGGGCACGGGGCAGCAGGCGATTGAGGCCATCGTGGCGGCACGCCAAGAGGGCGGCCCCTTCACGTCGCTTTACGACTTCTGCGTGCGCGTGGACCGCAGCCGGATGAACAAGCGCACGGTCGAGGCGCTCATCAAGGGTGGCGCCTTTGACAACCTGCATCTGAACCGTGCTGAGCTGCTGGCGTCGGTGGACCGGGCGTTTGAGTTTGCCGCCACCACGCAAGCCAACGCCAACCAGGGCGGCCTGTTTGACATGGGGGACTCCCACGCGTCCAGCACGCAGGAGCCGCCGCTGGTTCCGGCCGTGCCGTTTGGTGTGAAGGCGCGCCTGGTGCTCGAGAAAACGGCGATCGGCTTTTACCTGTCGGGCCATTTGTTTGACGAGGTCGAGGCCGAGGTCAGGCAGTTTGCCAAGCGGAAAATTGAAGACCTGATTGATTCGCGCGACCCGCAACTGCTGGCCGCCATTGTGGGTGATCTGCGCGTGATCAATGGCAACCGCGGCAAGGTCGTGATCTTCAAGCTGGACGATAAAACCGATGTGCTGGAGGCGTCCGTGGATGAGGCAACCTACAACGCCAACCGCAACCTCCTGAAAGACGACGAACTGGTGATTGTGCAGGGCACGCTGCAAGGCGCGTCCGAGCGTTTTGGCCGGCGCTTCAAGGTGACCCAGGTATGGGACCTGGAGACCGCGCGCTGCAAGTTCGGCAAGTACCTGCGCGTGGCCGTCAATGGTACGGCGCCGGACATTTCGCGCCTGGTCAGGGACTTTCCGCCGCGCCGCGAAATGACGGAGCAGGGTGAGCTCAACCGTGGTTTGCCGGTGCGCCTGAGCCTGCGCAGGGCGGGCGCCACGGCCGAAATTCACCTGGGCGAGGCCGCCAAATTTTTCCCGACCGATGCCGCCCTCGCCAGCTGGATGGCGCAGGCCGACAGCGGGTTGGCGAAGATCATTTATGAGTGAAACAGGGCACTAGCCCATGTAATGAAAGCGCTGCTAGCTATCGAATCGATAGCAAACCGGGCTTTAATCCTTGGGCCGGAATTCCAGGATCATGGGTGTGGGCACCCGGCCATCGACATCGCGCGGCAGGGTGCCGGTGCGAATGATGGCCTTGATCACCGCGTCATCCCAGGCCTTGTTGCCGCTTGACTTGATCAGGCGCTGGCTGACGACGCTGCCGTCCAGTGTCGTGCGCACTTCCACTTCGGCGGTGGGGTTGCCGGCAATGTCTTCGGTGAACACCACATTGGGTTTGACGGCGGCCCGGACCTTGCCGCCGTAGCTCGCCGAGGGGCCGCCGGCCTTCTGGGCGCTACCCTTGGCATCGGCACCGCCGGTGGCGCCCGCCAGTCCCGCGATGCGCCGCATGTTTTCCTGGCGCTGTTTTTCCATTGCAGCCTGCGCCAGCTTTTGTTGTGCCTGTTCTTTGGCTTCCTGCTTTTTCTCCTCGGCCTTTTTGAGATCTTCGGCGGCCTTGCGCTTGGCCAGGTCTTCCCTGGCCTTCAGTTCCCGTTCCTTCTCTTTTTTTGCCTGGAGTTCGGCCTTGAGTTTTTCCTGCTGCGCCAGTTTTTGCGCTTCAGCCTCTTTTTGCTGCTGCAGCAATTTGCGTTTCTTTTCCTGTTCCAGCGCAATGTCCACATTGGGCGCGGGCGGCGCTGCCTTGACTTCAGGCGCCGGAGGGGGCGCGGGCGGCGGCGGTGGCGGCGGGGCCTCGACCAGTTGGGGCGCGGCGGCCTGCGGCGTGCTAGTCCACAGCTCGGCTTCAAAGGAGGCTGTCCGGTCGCTGTGTTTCCAGTGGACCCCCCAGGTCAAGGCGGCAATGAGCAGCGCATGGGCCAGCAGGGCCAGTGCATAGGCGCGCAGCGAACCCGTATCGCGGGGCGGAGCGAATTCAAGACGTTCTGCGGTGCTGGGCATGTGGCAATCTGGACGGGGTTTCGGTCACTTGCTGGTTTGCACCGACAGGCCAACGCGTACCACCCCCGCTTTTTGCAAGGCGTCCATCACCTTCACCACGATTTCGTATTTGATGGACTTGTCGGCGCTGATGACCACAGGCACGGCCTGTTCACCGGGGTTGGCGGTCTTCACCGCAGGCTCCATTTTCAAAATATCTGCTGCGACGGCGGTCAAGGTGGTCGACACGGGCCTGGAGCTCGCGCCTTTTCCGCTGGTGAGCGCGACCTGTATGAGCTCGTCTTTGCTGATCTGTATCTCAACCCGTTGCTGGGGTTGCAGGGCCGCTTTGCCTATTTTGGGCACCGCAATCATGCTGGGCGTGATCAGCGGTGCCGTGACCATGAAGATGATGAGCAGCACCAGCATGACGTCGATAAACGGCACCATGTTGATTTCGTTGATGGTGCGGCGGCCCCGGCCGCGGGAGTTGACTGCTGGCATGGCGGTTTCCTTTTAAGCCGACGGACGCAGCGAAGGGCCGCCCCGAGCAAGTCCAGCCCCCTCGGGGGGCAGTGGATTACACGAAGTGTTCTCGAAGAGCGGCGTAGCCAAAAGCGTGGGGGTAGACATTTTTAGTGACCCGAGGGCGACTGCGCACCCAGGTTGCGCTGCAGGATGTTGGAAAACTCCTCAATGAAGGTTTCCAGGCGGTTGGCGATGCGGTCGATGTCGTGCGCGAAGCGGTTGTAGGCCACCACGGCAGGAATGGCGGCAAACAGGGCAATCGCCGTGGCGACCAGCGCTTCAGCAATGCCGGGGGCCACCGTGGCCAGGGTGACCTGCTCCAGCGCCGCCAGGCCGGTGAAAGCGTGCATGATGCCCCAGACGGTACCGAACAGACCGATATAGGGTGATACCGAGCCGACGGTGGCCAGGAACGACAGATTGACCTCGATCGCATCGAGTTCGCGCTGGTAGCTGGCGCGCATGGCCCGGCGCGCACCGTCCAGCAGGGTTCCGGTATCGCTGATCTGGCGTTCGCGCAGTTTTTGGAATTCACGCATGCCGCTGGCAAAAATGCGTTCCATGGCACCCGAGTGCTTGGCGTTTTGAGCTGCGCCGGCAAAGAGGTCGTTCAGGCTGGTGCCCGACCAGAACTCGCGGTCGAATTCGTCGTTGAGTTTCTGAACCCTCTTGAGCGACACAATTTTCCGGAAAATGGCGGCCCAGCTGGCAATGGAAATGCCCACCAGGAGCGCGACCACCAGCTGGACAACCCAGCTCGCATGGAGAAGGAGACTGACAATGGAGAGGTCTTGGTTCATGTTGAAGCTTTGATCAAGTTTTTAAGCTGTCAAGAATGGAAGCCGGTATGCGCATGGGCTGCAGGCTGGAGGCGCTCACCCAGCCGATCCGTATCGTGCCTTCGCAGAGCAGGGCGGTTCGCTGCGCGTCCGGTTGCTCTGTTTTTAATAGCGCCTGCTGCTTGATTATCAACGACGCGCGGCCGGTTTCGACCATGCTCGCCGTAACAATCAGTTCATCGTCCAGCCGGGCGGAGCGGTGGTAGCGAATGCTGGTCTCGCTCACCACAAACATGCCACCGGTACTGTCACGCAGGCGCTGCTGCTCAATGCCCAGTGATCTGAGCCATTCGGTGCGCGAACGTTCAAAAAATTTCAGGTAGTTGGCATAAAAAACAATGCCGCCGGCGTCGGTGTCTTCCCAGTAGACGCGTACCGGCCACCGGAAAATCCGTTCGGGCTGAGCTTGCCTGAGCCCTTCGACAGGCTCAGGGCGAACGGCCGGGCTCATGCCAGTACCACCTTGAGCCGCGCCACAGCCTCCTGCAGTTGCGCCATCGAGTTGGCTGTGGAAAAACGCACAAACTTTTCCGGCGCGGCCTGTCCGAAATCACGGCCCGGCGTCACGGCCAGATGAGCCCGCTTCATCAGCTCGAAGGCAAAGTCCCAGCTGCCGGTCACGCCGAGGCGGGCCGCGGCTTCGGTGCAGTCGGCATAGGCATAGAAGGCGCCGTCGGGCATCACCGGCACGCGCAGACCCAGGCGGTTGAGCTCGGGAATGAAGTAGTCGCGCCTGGCCTTGAACTCGGCGCGGCGGCGCTCGTATTCCAGCAGGCTGTCGGGCTCAAAGCAGGCCAGGGCCGCGTGCTGCGCCACGGTGCTGGCGCAGATGAAAAGGTTTTGCGCAATCCGTTCGATCACGGGGGCCAACGCTTCGGGTACGACCAGCCAGCCCAGCCGCCAGCCGGTCATGTTGAAGTATTTGCTGAAGCTGTTGATGCTGATGACGCTTTGACCCAGTTCGCCGGGCATGGCCAGCGCCGAGTGCCCGAAGTGCTCCTCATAACTGAGGCCCAGGTAGATTTCATCAATGAGCGTCATGCCGCCCTGGCCATGCACGAATTCATGAATCCGCTGCAGCTCCTCGGGGGCGATCGAGGTGCCGGTGGGGTTGGATGGCGAGGCCAGCAGCACGCCGCGCGTTTTGTCGTTCCAGGCCGAGCGGACTTTTTCTTCGGTCAGCTGGAAACGCTCCTCGGCCGTGGTCGGGATCAGGACCGAGCTGCCTTCGGCGGCACTCACAAAATGGCGGTTGCAGGGGTAGCTCGGGTCGGGCATCAGGATTTCGTCACCGGCCTCGATCAGGGCCAGGCAGGCGAGCTGCAGCGCGGCAGACGCTCCTGCCGTGATGATGATGCGGCTGGGCGCCACCTGCGCAGCAAAGCGAGAGGCATACCAGTCACTGATACGCTCGCGCAAGGCGGGCAGGCCGGTGGCCTGGGTGTACTGCGTGTTGCCTTGTGCGATGGCGCGGGCCCCGGCCTCTTGCACCAGCGGCGGGGCCGTGAAGTCGGGCTCGCCGATGTTCAGGAAGATCATCGGCTGGGAGGTATGGGCCACTTCCCGTGCCAGCGCAGAGGCGGCCTTGGCCACCTCCATGACGTAAAAGGGCTCAATCCGCTGAGCCCGCTGGGCGATTTTCACGGCAAGACTTTCATGGTTCCGTATGATTTGTCGGGTGTTATCTGGACTGGTCGGCGGCAACTTCCGCGGCGCGCAGCGAAGGCGCCATTTTGTGCAAAACGCCATTGACGTATTTGTGGCCGTCGGTGCCGCCGAAGGCCTTGGACAATTCAATGCATTCGTTGATCACGACGCGGTAGGGAACGTCCAGGCAATTCTTGAATTCGTAGGCGCCTATCCAGAGCACGGCATGCTCAATTGGTGAGATTTCCGCCAATGGGCGGTCCAGCAAGGGAGTGATAGCGGCATCCAGGGCCGTGGCGCCTTCGATGCATCCATGCAGCAAGGCATCGTAGTGGGCCGAATCTGCCTTGTGAAAACCCACCAGGTCGCGCGTGAAGGCATCAATCGAATCGGCCTCGTTGCGACCGACCAGGTGCTGGTAAAGCGCTTGCAGGGCGAATTCACGCGCACGGGTGCGAGCCGACTTGTCGGCCGCTTTCTTGACGCCGGTGTCGGTCAGGCCGGTTCGGGTTTGCGGAGGTCGTTTGGGTTTATTGAGGGGTTCAGCCATGAGGTACCGATGTATGCCGGTTAAGTAAGGGTTTCGGGAGCAGGGCGCTCAGGCCAGTTCGTTGACCAGGTTGGCCATCTCCACGGCCACGCGTGCCGCATCGCGCCCTTTGTCAATCTGGCGCACCTGTGCCTGTTCAAGGTTTTCAGTCGTCAAAATCGCATTGGCGATTGGCAACTGGTAGTCAAGCGCCAGGCGAGTCACGGCCGCGCCGCTTTCATTGGCCACCAGTTCGAAGTGATAGGTTTCACCGCGAATGATGCAGCCCAGGGCCACCAGGGCATCATATTTATCGCTTTCTGCCAGGGCCTGCAGCGCGCAGGGCACCTCCAGAGCACCGGGCACTTTGACGTGCGTGATGTTTTTTTCCTCCACGCCCAGCGCTGCAAGCTCCTGCTTGCAGGCCTCGGCCAGGGCGTTGGTCACGCTTTCGTTAAAGCGCGCCTGCACAATGCCAATGGAGAGTTTTTTACCGTCAAGCTTGTCAGCCGAACCTTTTTCCGCACCAAACATGATGAGCTCCCTTTGCGTTGTTTATTTTTAGTCTTTGTTGATGTAGCCAACAATTTCGAGGCAGTAGCCGGTCATGCTGGGCATGCGGCGCGGGTTGCCCATGAGGTTCATTTTGTGCACACCACACTCACGCAGAATTTGCGCGCCCACGCCGTAGGTACGCAAGTCCATGCGGCCGCGTTCGGGGGCTTGGGCTGCGCGTGCCGTGCCTTCGAACTGGGCCAGCAGCTGTTCGGCGCTTTCGCCGCAGTTCAGCAGCACCGCCACACCTTTGCCTTCTTCTGCGATGTGCCTGAGGCTCTGGTCCAGGCTCCAGGAGTGCATGGAACGGCCCGTCTCCAGCAGGTCCAGTACTGACAGCGGCTCGTGCACGCGTACGGCCACGGTGTCGTCAGCGGCCCATTGCCCCTTGACCAGCGCCAGGTGCAGTTCGTGGCTGGTTTTGTCCTTGAAGGCATGGGCCTTGAATTCGCCGAATGCGGTCTGAAGCGTGCGGCTGCCAACTTTCTCGATCAGCGACTCGTGGCGGCTGCGGTGCTCGATCAGGTCGGCAATGGTGCCGATCTTCAGACCGTGTTCAGCCGCAAATACCTGCAAATCAGGCAGACGGGCCATGGTGCCGTCGTCTTTCATGATTTCGCAAATCACGGCCGCCGGCGAGCAGCCGGCCATGCCCGCCAGGTCGCAGCCGGCCTCGGTGTGGCCGGCCCGCATCAGCACGCCGCCATCGACCGCTTGCAGCGGAAAGATGTGGCCCGGCTGCACCAGGTCATTGACCGTGGCATTTTTGGCCACGGCGGCCTGCACCGTGCGGGCGCGGTCGGCGGCAGAAATGCCGGTGGTCACGCCCTCTGCGGCTTCAATGGAGACCGTGAACGCCGTTGCATATTTGGTGCCATTGCGCGTGGCCATGGGCGGCAGTTGCAGCAATTCGCAGCGCTCACGCGTCAGGGTCAGGCAAATCAGGCCACGGCCGAAGCGGGCCATGAAGTTGATGGCTTCCGGGGTGACATGGTCGGCCGCCAGCACCAGATCGCCCTCGTTTTCGCGGTCTTCTTCATCGATCAGGATGACGATGCGGCCGGCGCGCATGTCGGCCACGATGTCTTCGACAGGGGAAATTACGGTTGTCATGGTCAGGCCTGTGTAGTGGTGTTTTGGAGCATGCGTTCGACATAACGCGCGATCAGGTCGATTTCCAGGTTGACCTGGGAACCCGTCTTCAGTTGGCCCAGCGCCGTGTTCTGAACGGTGTGGGGAATCAGGTTGATGCTGATCTCGCTGCCGCCGGCATCGCCGGCGTCATCGGCCAGGTCGGTGACCCGGTTCACCGTCAGGCTCGCGCCATTGACGGTGATGGATCCTTTGTAGGCCAGGTATTTGCTCAGTTCACGGGGCGCGCGTATGCGCAGTTCCCAGCTTTCGCCCACCTCGGCGAAATGCGTGACCGTGCCAATGCCATCCACATGGCCTGAAACGATATGGCCACCCAGGCGGTCATGCGCGCGCAGGGCTTTTTCGAGGTTGATGACGCCGGTTTCAGCCAGGCCGCTGGTTTTGGCCAGGGATTCGGCCGAAATGTCGATGGAAAACCGGTTGTTGGCCGTGTCGAGCGCCGTGGCCGTCATGCAGGCGCCGTTGAGGGCAATGCTGTCACCCAAACCCACGTCATCGAGGTAACCCGCAGGCGTTTCAATGGTGAGGCGCTTGCCATGGTCTGAAGAGCTGCCCAGGCTATGGACGGCGACGATGCGCCCCAAGCCGGTGATGATTCCGGTAAACATCGCTGTATTTTCGCAGAGATTGCATCAGCGCCTGAGGCTGGCTTGCAAACCCTGGCTTAAACCCCGGCCTAAAACTGGTCGCGCCCCTTGACTCTTGCCACGATACGCAGGTCAGGCCCGACCATCTCAGTCGAGCGAAACTCCAGCGCCACCGTTTGCGAGAGTTCAGTCATCGGCCCAAAGCTGGCCATGCCAAACCCCTGGCCTATCATTTTTGGGGCCAAATAAACCAGAAACTCATCAACCAGGCCCTCGCGGATCAGGGAGCCATTGAGTTTGTGCCCCGCTTCGACATGCAATTCATTGACTTCGCGGCGGGCCAAATCGTGCAACATGGCTGCCAGATCGACTTTTCCATGGGCGCCCGGCAGGTAAATAACGGTGGCACCACGTGCTTCAAGAGCCGCTTTTTTTGCATCATTTTGCTCTGCGGCGTAGATGTAGAGCGCGCGACCAGCTATAAAAAGATGAGCATTCAGCGGCGTCTCAAGACGGCTGTCCACCACCACCAGATGCGGTTGGCGTGGCGTGGCAACCTGGCGCACATCCAGCCGCGGGTTGTCCTCAAGCACGGTACCAATGCCGGTCAGCACGGCGCACGAACGAGCCCGCCAGGCATGACCATCGGTGCGGGCCGAGTCAGAGGTAATCCATTGGCTGACGCCGTTGTCGAGCGCCGTCTTGCCATCCAGCGAGGCGGCCATCTTCATGCGTACCCACGGCGTCTTGCGGACCATGCGGCTGAAAAAACCGATGTTGAGTTCGCGGGACTCTGCGGCACCTGGGCCTACCTCCACTTCAACCCCGGCAGCACGGAGACGCTCAAAGCCTTGACCAGAAACCAGCGGGTTCGGGTCGGCAATCGAGGCGACCACTTTTTTAATGCCGGCTGCAATCAGCGCGTCGCAGCAGGGGCCGGTGCGGCCGTGGTGGGAGCAGGGTTCGAGGGTGACATACGCGGTGGCCCCTGCAACGGAATGCCCCTTGGCCGTCGCGTCGTGCAAGGCCATGACTTCGGCGTGGGGGCCGCCCGTGCGCTGGGTATGGCCCAGCCCCAGGGTTTTACCGCTGAGGTCTGTAATGACACAGCCCACCCGCGGATTGGGCGGGCAAATGGACAATGCCGCGTAGGCCGCGTTTAACGCGTCTCGCACTGGCTCTGACAGGTTTTCTGTCATGTCAATAAGTTTGAAAAGAAGCGCTTGATTAGCAACCGGTGGATCCTGTTTTGCAGGACCGAACCCGACCTGCAGGGTCAATGATGATCGAACTTGAGCGCAATGTGTTGCTCATGACAATGGTTCCGCCGCCAAATCCGCCATTTTTCAATCGTGGGTAGCCGCTACCGTTAAAAAGCAGGTAACCGTCTGTCAGGCTGCTGGCGGTAGGAGTATTGACAGAAATATCCGTACTCAATGTCTCGTGGCGCAATACTACTTCATCCGTGTCGGCGTTATAGGCTTGATTCCAGTTGGCGTCGGTATAAACCATCCAGCCTGAACGCCAGCCCGTGCCGGCGTTGTTGGGGACGAGGTAGGTGTTGAGTCCCTGCTTCATGGCATTGGCTCTTGCCGTGTTGGCTGCAGAAATGAAATTGCTGACGGCATCCGATAGTTGCGCATTTCGTTGAAACTGTACAAAACTTGGTACGGCCACCACCATCATCACCACGCCCAGTGCGATGGTTATCAGCAGTTCGATCAGGGTAAAGCCGGCTTGCCGGCGCGGCATGACTCGAGCGGTAGAAGGCATGACGAGGGCCTTACTTCCAGCAGCGATCAACCTGTGTCCCGGTGCAAGTTCTCCTGCCCTGGGTATCAATCGCCATCGACGTCACATGCGGGTCTGAAAAAATGCCGTCTTGTGGCACGGCAAACACTTCGATGCAATCACGCTTGGTGGGCGTGACGGCGCCCACCGCCTGGCACAGCCTTGCACCCAGCAGATGACTGCTTTTTTCCTGTGCGCCCTCGGAGGACGAATAGGCCTTGAAGGGCAGCGTTCCCGGCGTTCCTGCGGCGAAGGTTTCGTAGGTATTCATTTGCGTCAGGTAACGCTCCTGCTGCTGAAGCAGGTTCATCAGCGCAGCCCGTGCTTCGGCGCGCTTGCCTTTGCGTACCGAGTCGGTATAGGCGGGGTAGGCTACCGCTGCGAGTATCCCGACAACGGCAACGGCGATCATGAGCTCAATCAGCGTAAACCCGGACTGCTTGCGTTGCTCTTCGGATGGAGATAGGGATGGGGACATCATGATTTCCCGCACGGGTTAGTTGTTCTTGTTTTCTCGGTAGTTGTTGATCTGGCGCCAGCTTAGCCGTCCTACCTGTTCGCTGTACGTCAGCCCACCGCCACTGGTCGCGGCAACTTTCAACCCTTTGGATCCCTGCGTGATGATGCCTGCACGCCGGGTTGCTGTTCGTTGACCGCTGGTGTCGCTGTTGGTGAGCGCTGTACTGCCGATTTCCAGAACCAGGGGCGCGGCCAGTATGCCGACCTGGGACAGTTCTGAAACACCGTTGCCCGTGAGTGCGTTAGCCGCATAAAACCGTCCACCCCCTTCACCGCAAGAGCCTTTGGTGGGGAACAGGGAGCCAAAAAACAGCTGGCCAAATTCGGCGGTGATGTCGCTGACCTGACGTTCGCCAATACTCTTGTCAAAATCTATATACCAGCCCATTTTCAGGGTGGAGCTTGCGTCGGGCGGCGTGCCATAGACAAAACTGGGGACTGTCACGGCGCCACTCGTCGATACGCTGCCTTGCTGCAAAACAGATCGTCCGCTAATTGCCTTTGTGTTGTCCAAAAGCGTGTAGAACGAATTCGTCACGGTCGTTGGGACGCTCGTGTCCGCGATTTCCAGATACTTTCCGGTCCCGAAAGACACCAGCTTGCTGTCAAAGAAAGCGTTGTTGATCACCGGCTCACCGGTGATGGGCTGTAGTGCATTGCTGCTGTCCTTGGCGACGAAAAATGTATTGCTGGTTCCCGTTTTGGCATTGAATATGGTCAAGTTGGTGGTGGCGTTGGTGGTCAAGCTGCCGGTTCCCTTCAGGGTGAAATTCAACTTCCAGACATTGCCCTGCAAGTCGCCGGCATACAGGCTGTCCACGGCGCCTGTCTGGCGGTTTTCAACCGTGGTAAACCCCACCAGGCCTTTGGCGATGGCCGTGCTGGTTTGGGGCAGTTCGATGCGCCAGAAGTTCGTGCCTTCCGTCCAGGCGACACCCCCATTCTTGGCTAGCTGGTTCGACAGGTCGATGATGAAAATGGAGGGATTGCCCGTGGTGCTTTTGAAACCATCGGCCGTGTAATTGTTGACACCGCTGGCGACCACTGCATACCATTTATAGTCCGGGGTAACGCCTGCGTTGGTGGTGCGAAGTTTCACTATCTTGGGCGTGCCGATCACATTGCCCATCGCCGGATGATCGCGATCCGTGAATTCCCAGAGCACGTTTTCCTTCTTAAAATTTTCCGGATCGGTCACATCCAGGGCAAAAAGACCTTGGCCGCCGGCGCCAACACCAGACACCAGAACACTGCGCCACTGCTTGCCTACCATGCCTTCCACGCGCTCTAAATAAGCCTCGGCAACTGCAGGCGTGGCGTCATTGATACTGAAGTGGCTGTAGTCCTGGTCGGGTATCTGGTTCAGTTTGCCGGCTACAAATCCTGGTATGTAGGCGAAGGCTTCCTTGCCATTGCTGTCGTAAAAAGCGTGCAGCATGCCGTCGTTGGCGTTGGCAAAAATAACAGGCTTGCGATTTTTGTTGTCGTTGAAGAAGGTGTTGTAGGTGGTGCCAGTGATGCTTCCCGACGGCTTGCCCATGTAGACCAGGCCGCTGTTGACAATATCACCCAGCACGATATCGCGTGGCCGGAACGGCTCCAGCGGGGTCGCCGGTTTGATTTCCTTGCGACGGTCTCCCCGCAGGTAGGCAAGCCTGTCTTCACCCAGGGTATCCGCCGCTACAGGGTTGCTGTATGGCACCGTGTTGAGTGAGTCTTTGTGCGCCTGCGCGAGATCGGTCCAGTTGAAAAGCGTAGGCGACACGGTCGCCTGAGCCCCGATGGGCGCGCCAATAATGATGTTTCTGGCTGCGCCGTTGTCTGCCAGCGTGTCAGCAGTCAACACCTGGCCCGCCTCCCAGGTAGGTGTGCTGCCGATGATCAGAGATGTGCCCGCTGTGTCCAGCGACAGCGGAAACTTGAGCAAACGTCCGCTCCAGAAGTTGGCGACCGGATTAAAGCGGGCCTGGAACACGGCCGCTGCCTGGCCTACCGTCAATCGCTGTGTGGAGATGGCCCCGCCTGCAATGCTGCCGGTCTCCTCCACAACCCGCGCAAATACTTCCGAGAGTGAGTCCAGAAATTTCGCTGCGTCGCTGACCAGGAAATAGTTTTTGGCTTCGCCATCGCTGCCTTGCCACAGCACGTTGGTGCCGCCCGCATACGGGTTGCCGGTATTGCCGGCTGCGCTGTCGTCAAAGCCACCGTATTTGGCGCCGAGGTACAACTGCCGCGTCCGGCGGAAATCAACGTTATCGCTATCACGTCTCTCGTTGACATCAATCGAGTAAGTCTTGATCCGTCCTTTTGGCAAATCGGCGCGAAAACTCTGGGTATTGGCCCAATAAGCCAGGCCTGCCATGTGGTATGACCCCCCGCTGTTACCCTCCAGGGTAAGGTCGCTCGGCTTGGCTCCGGCGCCAGTCACTCTGGTGCTGGCATCGCTCAACCAACTGTATGTGGTGTTTGAGGCGAGGTTACCTGCAGTTTGGGTGCGACCTTGGCTGTCGGTGTAGGTGACGGTGGCTGTGGAGGTCGTTTTGCTCTCGAAGCTGCCGACCACACTGGTCCAAAACGGGACATCAAGGGCCGGTGAGGTTTCTGCGCCACGGACAAAATCGTCATAGTTATTAAAGCCGTTGCCTGGAACAGATCGGTCTCCATGCGTGAATACATCAGCAATCGTCAAGATGCTGTTTCTCAAACAGCCCTTGCCAGTATCAGTGGTATCGGTAAAGCCTGCGAAGGGGTCTGTCCATGTTCGATAGGCTGGAAAGTTTTCCTGAAGGGCCTTGACAGATGCTGCTGTGCCGGTCAAGCCTGAAATGGCCTCGGCTGTAGGTTGCTTGCCCTGTAGATAGCGAATCGCCTCGTAATACAGTTCGCTAAGTGGGTCGTAGCTCTTGTAGCTGCCGATGGCGTCAGGGTTGAGCGTGCCAAACTTGTTGATGTACATGATGGCGCCGCTCTTGGGGTAGCCTTGGGCGCCATAAGTTGCATCCCCGTTTTGGGGGTTGTCGATAAACACGCCCGTGTTGGCGTCCCATTCGCTGCGGGCGTTGGCCGCCGTCAGCAAATTAAAGTTGCTGTCGTAGTTTTTGGGTCCCAGGTATTTGAGCGGCGCACGCAGCACCCCACCGTATCGTGAACGGCTGTTGTCCTGCAGGTAGCTCAGAACCGAGACCCGCAGGTTGTCCGCATTCATCTGGAATTGGCCGACAGGCTTGTGTTTGCCGTTCGGGTAGCGATAGCACAGGCCGCTCCATTTCTTGGTAGCCGGGTCGTAGGTCATCAGCCGGTTGGTGGCACTGTTGGGGTCGCAAACCAGATTGCGAACCTCATAATAATTGCCTTTATTGTTGGCATTTGCCTTGATCAATTTGGGGCTTAATGCATTCGCAACGGCAAAGGGGGCGGCGCAGCTGCTATTTCCCGTGGCATTGGTGTCTTGGGCATTAGCGAAATACACCCGGTTTTTACAGTTATAAATCCACATGCCGTTGGGAAACGACTCGGGCGGATTCTCGGTCCTGCCGGACAACTGTGAGTTCGGTACAAATTTTTCAGAGAAGTAGCTGGAGTTGTTGTAAAAGTTGTCGGGCAACCAGGCACGCTCAACCACCGTTGTGTTGTTCTCGTCAAGGACGCGGTTACCGCCGGTCAGGCCGTAACGCATGATATCGATGGCCGAAGAGGTGGCCCAATTCATGAAATTTCCATCGAACTCGCTGTTTTTGCAGGTGGCCGAAGAAGTGCCCTTGTTGGCCTGCCAATCGAAATAATTGCCGACAGAACCGCTGCTCAAAACAGCGCGGTAACAGGCTTTTGGATCAAAATATCCGACATACTCCTTGGTCGAATCGAAGTTGTCGCGGTAAGTTTGCCCCACCGTCGGAAATTCAACCGACAGGGCCAATGTGAGGTTGCCTTTGGTCTTGGCGCCATTCATGTAGAGCGGCTCGGCGGGCAGGACTATTTCGGGCGGCAGGGTGATGGTCTGACTGATCACAACGCCTACCGTAATGGCCGACAAGGCTGACAGTACAGCAAGCCGGATACCCCAGACTTTGAATGTCTTGCGGGACGAGCCTGACAATGAAATCCGGAAATTCATGGCATTTACTCTTTTCGAAAGATCATTTGCAGGACAGCCTGGGTTTCCCTGCGGGGGCCAAATCCCATGGCCGTGACGCGGAACAATTTTTTGGGCGCGCTGGCGCTGCTTCCCGGCGTGGTGTCGGGAAGCACTTCAATGATGTAACGGGGAAGCATCTCGGGGCGAATGCCGCTGGTGCCTGTGGACAGGGTCCGGCCGGTGAAGTCGCCGAACTTCGCGGTCTTCGCGCTGGCGGATTCGTCTGTGAAATCCACCGAATACCAGACCGGTTTCTGGCCGTCCGCGACGGGCAGGCACAGGCCCCGCAAAGTGCCGGTGCCGCAGCCGTCCATAAAGCCTAAGCCGCTGGTAGCGGTGAACGAGGCCATGCGCTGGTTTACCGACGTGTTGGGGCCGCGGATGTCGAACTCGGCGTCGATCAGCGCGGCCTCCGCAGCCTGGAAGGCGATCTGCTGGTCACGGTCAAAGCGGGTTGAGCGCTCAGACAACAACACCATCTGGCTCGCACCTATGCCTAGCACCGTGACCACAATGAGCAGTATCAGCGTGGTGATGAGGGAAAATCCGCGATGCGCGCTGCGCACGCGCGTATTCGGACTGCCGGATGACGCTGAAGGATGGTGTTTCATCGGAGCGTGAGGTCGTTGCGCAAATGCACGGTAAAGGTGCTTTGCAGGCGCAAGCGCCCGTCAGCAGCCGCAGACAGCGTGGAGCCCGTGTCATTGGTGCTGGCATACAGGCCGCCTAGTGGGGTCAAAGTAGCCGTGGTCGCTTGCTGGGCTGAGCCCACGGGGCCCCGCATCACCAGGCCAACGCGTACGGCCCGCACCCTGCGCCAGTTTTCGCGTGTGGCCGCGGCGTTGCCCGCAACCGTCAATTGGTCGGCGCGTAGCCAGCGGTCCGCCACGGTGTCCTGCACGGCGGTAGCGCTGGGTGCAAGCGAGGGGGAGACGCCGTCGGTGCCAAATAGCACCTGAAAGGACTCAACGCCCTCGATGATGGGGGCGGGCGCGATCCAGAGGCCGGTCGCAAAATTGTAGTAAGAGCATGACAGCGCAGGTTCACCATGGGTGCCTCGTGTTACGTGGAACATGCTGACGGCACGGTCGTTGAGATCGCCGTTCGTCAAGCCGGCCTCGCCTTGACCCATGCAGTTGATCATGGTGTTGTCCGGCTTGGCGGCATTGGTCGGGGAATTCACGCCCTGGTAGCGGACTACCAGAACGTCACTGCCGTTTTTGCAGGAAGTGTCGTTGACGGTGCAGGAGCCGGGCCTGTTGCCTGTAACGATCTTGGTACTTTCACTCAGGATCAGGTTGTCAGGCTGCTTGTAGACCGCATTGTTCCAGCCGTAGATGTCGGGCTCCGGGTCATTGCCAAGAAGTGTGGCCGTCGAGCGCAGGGATACATTTGCAGCGCCCAAGTCCTGGTAGCCCGATTGAATGATGACCCGCGCCAACAGGTCGGTGGCAAACCGTTCCCGGTCACGCAATTGGGTGGTGGCGTCTACACTGCGATAGCCTTGCTGACCCAGCAAAAGCGCCGTCGCGGCAATTACTACGACCAGCAGACCCAGGCCCAGGGCGACCAGCAACTCAATCAGCGTCAAGCCGTGCTGATTCCGGCCTGCATGGGGAAAGCGGCGAGGCATCATTCCGAGCTGCCTGCCGTCAGTGGCACGACCACCACCGGCACACCTGAGGTTGCGGCGAACTCCAGCGTTCCGGCTGTGTTGTTTCTTGTCCAGCCCATTTTCAGCACTGCAATGTCTCCGGTGCCTGTACAGGCCCACCGGGGTTTGCCGGTGCCGTCAAAAGGGTCCTGATCAAAACATACCTTGACTCTGGGGGTGGGCAGTGCCGTTTGAACGCGTCCCTGCCAGTCCGCGACGTCCCAGATGGCGGCATCTTTGACGGTCGGGCAGCCGTCCGTGAAGCAGTTGGTTGCAGGGAGGGCAAGGGGCGTGCCCGTCAGCGTGAGATCAAATAAATACGGATTGTCCGCAGGCGCAGTCTTGATGGCCACCGTATGGTTGCCCCGCATTTTTTCGGCAAGTTCCCGGGCGAAAGTGGCCGCTGCCGCTTGATTGCGGGCTTCCTTGTTGGATTGCATCGCAGCTGTTTGCATGCCTACCGCACCGAGCATGCCGATGCTCAGAATAATGATGGCAATCAGGACTTCAAGAATGGAAAAGCCGGATTGCACCCGGTGCGATAAGGGCGAGCGAATCGGTGTTGCGCGAGGTGGGGCCGCCAGAATGGCCGCGGTGGCAATGGGCACAAGAAGCTCTATCAGCGTAAACCCGAGGCTTCTGGATGCGGAAGTCGTCATGTCAGGCAGGTGCTGGTAAGGACTGGGCCGGGTCTTCATCAAGATTGGGCGCAGTTTTGCACAGCTTTACGTACCTTTCGAAAAGCTTTCATTTGATCCGATGAAAGGCGCGAATTGACGGACGAGCGGCAGTTCGCAGGCGCAGGCCAGCAGCTAAGGGGGAAATTGGCCTCGACGGCTGGGCGGAAAAACTAGCGCCGCACCTCATCGACGAGCGTCTTGAACTCGTCAATGTCCTCAAAGCTGCGGTAAACGCTGGCGAAGCGCACGTAGGCCACTTTGTCGAGCTTTTTCAGCTCGCGCATGACCAGTTCGCCCAGCCGGTTGGAGGCGACTTCGCGCACGCCCAGGTTCAGCAGTTTTTCCTCAATGCGCTCAATCGCAGAGTCGACCTGCTCGGTGCTGACCGGCCGCTTGCGCAGCGCCATGTTCATGGAGCCCAGGATCTTGCTGCGCTTGTATTCGGTACGCCGGCCGTCTTTTTTGACGATGGACGGAAAGTTGACATCGGGCCGCTCGTAGGTGGTGAAGCGTTTTTCACACGCGCCGCACTGGCGGCGGCGGCGTATGAAATCGGCATCTTCGGAGACCCGGGTTTCGACGACCTGGGTTTCGAGGTGACCGCAAAAAGGGCATTTCATAGTTTTTTACCTGAATGTAACGGCGTTTCTGCCATCAGCCCTTGTGGGGTATGCGCAGGTCGCTATCGAAACAATAGCGCCTGCGCAGTGCCGCCTGCTTAACGGTAAACCGGGAAGCGGTGGGTCAATGCATTGACCTTGGCGCGAACCGCTTCAATGTTGGCCGCGTCGCGCGGGTTGTCCAGCACGTCGGCAATCAGGTTGGCCGTGATGCGTGCCTCTTCGTCCTTGAAGCCGCGCGTGGTCATGGCTGGCGTGCCAATGCGCACGCCGCTGGTGACCATCGGCTTTTCCGGGTCGTTGGGAATCGCGTTCTTGTTGATGGTCATGTGGGCGTTGCCCAGCACGGCCTCGGCCTCCTTGCCGGTGATGCCCTTGGCGCGCAGGTCGACCAGCATGACATGGCTTTCGGTGCGGCCGCTGACGATGCGTAGGCCGCGCTGCGTCAGGGTTTCGGCCACGATCTGGGCATTTTTCACGACCTGCTGCTGGTAGGCCTTGAACTCGGGCGACAGCGCTTCCTTGAAGGCCACGGCCTTGGCCGCAATCACGTGCATCAGCGGGCCGCCCTGCAGGCCGGGGAAGATGGCGCTGTTGATGGCTTTTTCGTGCTCGGCCTTCATCAGGATGATGCCGCCGCGCGGGCCGCGCAGGCTCTTGTGGGTGGTGGAGGTCACGACGTCGGCATGCGGCACCGGGTTGGGGTACACACCCGCAGCCACCAGGCCGGCGTAGTGGGCGATGTCCACCATGAAGATGGCGCCCACGGCCTTGGCGACCTTGGCGAAGCGCTCGAAATCGATGCGCAGGCTGTAGGCGGAAGCGCCTGCAATGATCAGCTTGGGTTTGGTCTCATGGGCCTTGCGCTCCATGGCGTCGTAGTCGATCTCTTCTTTTTCATTGAGACCGTATGACACCACGTTGAACCATTTGCCGCTCATGTTGAGGGCCATGCCGTGGGTCAGGTGGCCGCCTTCGGCCAGGCTCATGCCCATGATGGTGTCGCCGGGCTTCAGGAAGGCCAGAAACACGGCCTCGTTGGCGGAAGCGCCGCAGTGGGCCTGCACGTTGGCGGCTTCGGCGCCAAAAATCTGCTTGATGCGGTCAATGGCCAGTTGCTCGGCGACGTCCACATGCTCGCAGCCACCGTAGTAGCGGCGGCCCGGATAGCCTTCGGCATATTTGTTGGTGAGCTGGGAGCCCTGAGCGGCCATGACGGCGGGCGAGGCGTAGTTCTCGCTGGCAATCAGCTCGATGTGGTGCTCTTGCCGGGCGTTTTCAGCCTGGATGGCGGCGAAAATTTCGGGGTCGGTCTGTTCAACCAGAATATTGCGGTGGTACATGGCAGTCCTTCAAGACTCGGATCCTTGTCCTTTGGCTCTACGGGGTGAGTAAAGGAAGCAAGGGCTGCCCAGGCGAACGGCTGAACGCTTTGGCCAAATGGCTTCAACGGTGCGCTTCCCAGTGGTGTCCCACGTCAGCATCAATGGTTGGCAAAACCGTGTGATGCCTATCGCCAGTCGCGCACCCTGCTAGTGTAACTGAGGGCGTCTGACCCCGCGAGACACTGTCCCTGGAACGTAAAAAGCCGGGTTTTCGCCCGGCTCGAACAGGATGGACTCAGGCCGCCGATGCGTCGTATTAGTTCAGCAGCGCCACTTTTTCGGCCACTTTGCTGCCCGATTCCATGGGGGCAGCCTTCGCCGGCAATGACGCCGGCATGGAGCCTGCGGGCGCCGGTGAGCGGAAGAAGCGGGGCGACAGGCGCTTGGCGCCGACGACGGCGAGCAGGCGGGCGTGCTCGGCCATGACCTTGCCGGCGTAGCCACCGTCATCTTCGAGGTTGGCCGCGCCCACATAGTATTTCAGGCCGCCTTCAATGGAGCCCGCACGCGTGATGCACTCCTGCAAAACCTTGACGCCCACGCGCAGATTGGTGACGGGGTCAAAAGCCGCCAGCATGCCGCCGAAGTTGTCGTACTTGTCGTGATGCACCTTGGTCATGACCTGCATCAGCCCCTGCGCGCCGACCGGGCTTTGGGCGAATGGATTGAATCTGGATTCAATCGCCATGACGGCCAGAATCAGGGTGGGGTCGAGCTTTACTTTTTGGCCGATGTCAAAGGCTTCTGACACCAGCGCACTCAAGGGCTCGGGCGCAACACCGTATTTTTTGCTCAGCCAGTAAGCCACCGCTGCCTGTTGAGAGGGCAGGTCTTTCGGATTCGACGCCGTGGCGCGCTGAATGGCGTCAGGCTCGACGACGACGTCGTCGTCGGGCTCGGTAAAGCCAATCGCCTCTTCCTGGCGCTCCTGCAGCCAGGTCATGAGTTTGAGTTCACCGGCTTGACGGAGGTCGGGTCGGGCGGTCAGGGTGATCACCGCAAACACGACGACCAGCCCCAGAAGGGCAAAGCTGTTGTGGGTGATCTCGAAAAAGCCTTGGGCAATGTCATCAGCAATACTTGAAAGACTGCTGCGTACATTTTTTAAATGCGCCTCAAGGGTGAGGTTTCCTAGCGCTGTCATAGCACTCCTTTCTATGCGCGCCAGACGCTAAGGCTTGGCTGCTTTGATTGGGTCGCCATCAAACCAAGGCTGTGCCTTGTGGTGTTGACCCTCGTTTGACGTTGCCGGGTTCGGCAGCGGATGGGGTTGTCCCCAGGTTTTTCCTGGGATGGCGGGATTCTAGTGGGGTGGTAAATAACCTGTCAATAATAACAAAGTTGTTTGATATTCCAAATCATGTGGTTAGATGGTCCTTTTCTAGGTAAAACCGATTAAAACCGACACAAAACTGTAACAAGACCGCTGCAACTCTCTTCGAGTTGCGGCTTCCAGTAAAGTTCGACCGGCCGGATGAAACCATCAGCCAACTTCCCGTTTTGCTGTCAGGATTTTTCGATTGGAGGCCATTCAGGGCGGCATGCAAGACGTTACAAGCGGCAAGTTTTCGCCATGGTGGGCTTGGGGTTGAAACCAAGAGAACAGCAATCACCGCCTGTTTTGCGATTGAAAAAATGGCCTTGCGAAGAGAAGGGGGCGGAGTTAACCTGCAGGTGTCTGATTCATTCAGGCACCAACCGGGTAACCAATCCCGGATTAACTGGAAGCAATCACTTGCTTCCACCGCACTGTGAGACGATTACTCTCTCCTTTGCGAACCCCGATGGTGAGCATGAACGCCCGCCGTCAGCCCCGGTTAGCATCGCTAACCGGGGTTTTTCATTGGGTACGCCCTTTTTCTTTGCCCCCTAAAATCACGACTTCGGGGTCGGGTGTCAAAACCCGGCGCACAGTCGCAATTGAATAACAAAGAGGTGGGCATTTATGGCCAAGACAAGCAATTTGGTCCGCTCATCGCGGTGGCTGCGCCGCGTTGCGTGGTTGCTTGGCGGCCTGTTGCTGTTGTGGGCGCTGGCGTATGCCGTAGTTCCCCTCGTTGTGAAGTCGCAGATCGAGAAAATCGCCTCTGAAAAGCTGGGTCGGCAGGTCACGGTGGGGGCGGTGGATTTCAAGCCCTGGTCACTGGAGCTGACGATCAATGACCTGGCGATCGCCAAAAGCCAGCCAGCAGCGCCTTCCAACCGCACAGATAACCGCACGGGTTCGGCCAGCAGCGAAACCTCCGGCGCACCCGGCAGCGCCCGGTCTTCAGCCCAGTCTCCCCAGTCTTCGCCCCAGCTTCACATCAAGCGCCTCTATATAGATGCAGAGCTGGCTTCTCTGGTGCGGCTGGCACCGGTGGCGGATGCCATCGTGGTGGAGGACCCCGCCGTGTCCCTGACCCATTTGGGGGAAGGGCACTACGACATCGACGACATCCTGGAACGGCTCAAGACCCCTGCGAACGAGCCGGCCGGCGAGACGCCGCGATTTTCCCTGTACAACCTCCAGCTCAGTGGCGGGCAAGTGGACTTCACCGACCAGCCGGCCGGCAAGACCCACGCATTGCGCGAACTGACGATCTCGGTGCCCTTTTTAAGCAATCTCAAGTCCCAGCGCGAGATCAAAACTGCGCCGCACCTGGCGTTCAAGCTCAATGGCAGCAATTTCGATACAGCCGCCGTGGGGACGCCTTTTGCCCAGACCCACAAAACCGATGCCCGGATCACGCTGCGTGACTTTGACCTGAAACCCTATTTGGCCTACTGGCCCGCCAGCCTGCCGGTCAGGCTGCAAAGCGGCGTGCTGCAGGCCGATGTCAAGCTCGCCTTTGAGCAGACGCCGGATACCGTGCTGAGGATTTCCGGCACCGTCACGGCAGACCACGTGCGTTTGCTGGACGCCCAGGCCACGGCCCAGACGCCGCCTCAGCCGAAAAGCCATGAGCTGCTGGCCTTTGACCGCCTGCAGGTCGGCATGGATGATGTGCGGCCGCTCGATCGCTTCGTCAAACTCTCTGCGGTGGAGCTCACCGCGCCCACGCTTTCCATCACCCGCGACCGGGCAGGGCGCCTGAATGTGTTGCCATCGCCTGACCAGAATGCCCGGCTTGCTACAAATAATGTAGCTGGTGGCGCCCGTCAAGCAAGGGCTGCAGGCCAAAATGATTCAAAAAATCAGGCCCAGGCAGCGCTGAACCCTTCCAGCGGCGCCGCAGCCGCTGCGCCGCCGGCCAAGGCCGCGACCGCTACGCCCTGGACGGTGCAACTGGGCAAGGTGGCCGTGCGCGCGGGTGCCGTGAACTGGCTCGATGAAACCCTGTCATCACCGGCCCAGATCCGGCTGGCGGGCATTGCGCTGGATGGCTCGGCCATTGCCATGCCCTTTGCCGCCAATGCGCCCTTGCAGTTCAAGGGCTCCCTGGGGCTGGACCCGTCGGCGGCGACTGCGCTGGCGCCCGCGACGTCCGTTGCCGTGCCTGCTGCGAAGTCCGCAGCCAGGACCGGCGCAAAAAGCGCGGCGAATGCGGCGAGCAAGGTGCCGGAGCGCCCGGCAGCTGCGGCGCTGGTGACCTTTAGCGGCTCCGCCACCGACCGGGAGGCCCAGGTCACGGCCATGGTCGCGGACTGGCCGCTCAATATGGCGGCCAAATACATAGGCCAGTTTTTGCTGCCCGCCCTGAATGGCCAGCTCGATGCTCAACTGGGCGTGAACTGGCAGGCGGCCACGGCCGACAAGCCCCAGGCCCTGCAAGTCACGGCGCCGCAACTGGCCGTGAGCGATGTGCTGCTGGCCCAAGGCCGTACCTCGCTGGTGTCCATCAAGCGGGTCGATCTGGCCGGGGTGGCGATTGACGTGGCAGGGCAGAGCTTCAAGGCCGCCAAAATGCAGCTGAACCAGCCCAAGGTCCGGGTGGAGCGCGACGCTGAAAGCCGCTGGATGTACGAACGCTGGATGGTGAGCCACGGCATGGCGACCCCGCCGCCCGCTGCCGCAAAAACCGGCGCCGGGACCAGCGCCAAAACCAGCACCAAGGCGGCCGGAGCCGATGCGCCTTCATGGGCCGTGGCCATCGATGACGTGGTGCTGGAGGGGGGCGCCATGTCGTTCTCCGACCGGGCAGGCGCCAAACCGGTGGCGTTTGAGGTCACGGCGGCCAGGGCCCAATTGGGCGGTCTGGTGCTGGACGACAGGCCTTCGGCCAAATCCAGGGCGCAGACCATGCCGCTGACGGCCTCGCTGCGCCTGGCCAGTGGCCACCTTGAGCCCGGCAAGCTGGACTTCAAGGGCAGTCTGGGCCTGGCGCCGCTGCAGGCCCAGGGCCGTCTGGTGGTGGACAGGCTGCCGGTGCAGGCCTTCGAACCCTACTTTGGCAGCGCGCTCAACATCGACTTGCTGCGCGCCGACACGAGCTTCAAGGGCCGCGTGGCCTACCGCCAGACCGCCGCCGGGCCCAAGGCGGAGCTCGCCGGTGACGTGGCGCTGGAAAACTTCCGCGCCAATACCCTGGCCCCGAGTGAAGACCTGCTGGCCTGGAAGGCGCTGAATGTGCGCGGCCTGAATGTGGCGCTGGAGCCGGCCAAGGCCACGCGCGTGGATGTGAGGGAGACGGTGCTGACCGACTTCTTTGCCCGCGTGATCGTCACGCCCGAGGGCCGCATCAATCTGCAGGATCTGCTGAAGCCGGCCGGCACGCCGACGGCAGCGACCCCGCCATCCGCAGGCGCTACAAATACGATAGCTGCTGGCGCCCGCCCATCAAGCGCTGATGGCTTGAATGGTTCAAAAACTGCGGCCTTGTCTGCTGCGCCTGCCGCGGACAATGCAGCGCCCGCCGGCCCGCCGCCCATCGTGAATTTCGGGCCCATGAGCCTGATCAACGGCAAGGTGCTGTTCTCGGACCGCTTCATCAAGCCCAACTATTCGGCCGACCTGAGCGAGTTGACCGGCAAGCTCAGCGCGTTTTCGTCGGTGGCTCCCCGCAACCCCGATGGCACGGTGGGCGCACCCAATATGGCCGACCTGGAGCTGCGCGGCAAGGCCGAGGGCACGGCCTCGCTGGAAATTCTGGGCAAGCTCAACCCGCTGGCCAAGCCGCTGGCGCTGGACATCCAGGGCAAGGTGCGCGACCTGGAACTGCCGCCGCTCTCGCCCTACGCCATCAAATACGCCGGCTATGGCATCAACCGCGGCAAGCTCAGCGTCGATGTGAATTACGTGGTGCTGCCCGACGGGCGGCTGACCGCCAGCAACAAGCTGGTGCTGAACCAGCTCAGCTTTGGCGACAAGGTCGAAGGTTCGACCGCCAGCCTGCCGGTCAAGCTGGCGGTGGCCCTGCTGGCCGACCGCAATGGCGTGATTGACCTCGACCTGCCCATCAGCGGCTCGCTCAACGACCCGCAGTTCAGCCTCGGGCCCATCATTGTCAAGGTCATCGTCAATGTGATCGTCAAGGCCATCACGGCGCCGTTCAGCCTGCTGGCCCATGCGCTGGGCGGCGGCGGTGAGGAACTGAGCATGGTCGGCTTCCCGGCCGGCAGCGCGCAGCTGTCTCCCGAGGCCAGGTCGGGGCTGGACAAGGTCGCCAAGGCACTGGCCGAGCGGCCCGCGCTCCATCTCACCGTGGTCGGCACCAGCAGCCTGGAGGCCGAACGCGAAGGCTTCAAGCGCGAACGCCTGAACCAGCTGGTGCGCGCCGAAAAGCGCCGCCAGATGGCCAAGGAAGGCGCTGCCCAGGCGAAGGAGGACGGCGCCTCCGCCGCGGATACGCTCACGGTGAGTCCGGCCGAATACCCGGCGCTGCTCAAGGAAGTCTACAAACGGGCGGACATGCCCAAGCCGCGCAACCTGATCGGCCTGGCCAAGGACCAGCCGGTGGCCGAGATGGAAAAGCTGCTGCTGGCCGATATCAAGGTGAGCGATGATGCCATGCGTGAGCTGGCCGTGCAGCGCGGCATGGCGGTCAAGGACTACCTCGCTTCCCGTGATTTGCCGCCCCAGCGGCTCTTTCTCGGCGCGGCCAAAGCCGGTCCACCAGACGCCAAATGGACACCGCGGGCCGAACTTAATTTGGCGATGCCTTAAAAACAGCGAAAATACCTGCATTGCTTTATTTCTGAAGCTTGGGTCAGGGGTTGCGGGCTTGGCCTTGCGCTCCTCTTGTTTACATCGGCACTGCCTTCCCGGTTAATACCAACGGCCCAGCGGCAGGCCTGCAATTTCCTGAACTCCGAAGGACCCCGCGCCTTCGGCCAAAATCATTTATATGCTGCGTTTCCCCATGTCCAAATCTGCCAAGCCTGAAACCCCCGTCGTGAAAACGACCTCCCACAAACAGGCGGAGGCCCATCCGCTGGACGGTCTGACGGGCGGTGCCTTTTCAGCGCCCACCTCGGGCGAGCGCGCCGCGCGCATCCGCAGCTGGCTGGCCACCGAGCCGGCCTTCGAGCAGATGGCCGAGGTCTACAAGGACCTGGCCAACCGCGACAAGGGCGCCGCCAAGCCGCTGAAGGAAAAGCTCGACGAACTCAAGCGCAGCAAGGGCCAGGAAGCCGTGGCCGCCGAATGGGCCGAAAAAGCCCGGGGTCTGCTGGCCCTGCCCAAGCTGAATCTGGCCGACGCCCTGGCCTGGCAGCGCGACGCCGCCAAGGCCGGCGCGCCGCTGTCCAAGGAGCCGCTGGCCGGCCTCAAGGTTCAGCTGGCCGAGCGCGTGAAAACCATTGAAGACCTGCAGCACCGCACCCAGGTGCAGCGCGAAGCCGCCGTGCTGATTGCGCAGCGCATCGAAGTGCTGTCCATCAAGCCCTGGCGCGAGGCGCAGGCCGTGCTCGAGACGCTGAGCGCCGACGTCACGCACTGGCAGGCCCAGGCTGACGAACTCACGCAGGATGCCAACTGGGCCAGTGTGGACGCCAAATTCCCGCCGCTGCTCGAGGCTTCGCGCGGCCAGCTGCTGGCCGTGTGGGAAGCCTTCCAGGGCGCGCTGGCCCTGGCGCTGAAGGCCGCCGAAGATGCCGCCGCCCCCTTGCCCGCCGTCCCCATGTGGGCCGACGAGCTGCGTGCCGCGCGCGGCCTGCCCGCCGCAAAGGCAGAGAGCCAGGCGGCTCAAGATGGCGGCCAGCCGGCGCGTGCGCCCAAAACCAGGATCGATCCGGCGGTCATGAAGGACCTGCGCGAGAAATCCGCCGCCATCGTGCAGGAAGCGCTCGCCAGACTGGAGCATGAAGTCACCGAAGGCCACGGCAAGTCCACGCCCAAGGTCGCCGCCGATTTGCGCCAGGCCCTGAAAGAGCACATTCGCAACATCGACAGCAAGCTCGAGGCCGCCGCCCACGCCGCCCTGACCGCCGCCGGCGAGCTCGAAGGCTGGCAGCGCTGGCGTGCCGACCAGATTCGCGAGGAACTGGTGGTCAAGGCCGAGGCCCTGGTGGCCAAGCCCCTGGGCGGGCGCAAGCAGCAGGAAGCCCTGCGCGTGATGCGCGAGCAGTGGAAGACCAGCGACCAGGGCGGCACGCCCAACCATGCGCTGTGGAAGCGCTTTGACGAGGCCTGCAACGAAGCCCACAAGGTCGTAGAGGCCTGGCTGGAAAAGGTCAAGGAGCAGGCCGAGGCCAACAAGGCCCAGCGACAGGCCCTGATTGACGAGGTGCTGGCCTGGGCGGAAGCGAACAAGGGCAATACCGACTGGAAGCACCACATCCGCAGCCTCAACGGCTTTGTGGACAAATGGCGCGAAGCCGGCCATCTGGGCGAAAAAGCCTTTGCCGAGATCCAGCCGGTCTGGAAAGCCGCCATGGATGCGGCCGACGCCGCGCTGACCGCCGCCCGCAATGACAGCCTGGCGCGCCGCAAGGCCATGATCGAAGAAGCGCAGGTGCTGGGCGCCGAGCCGCAGCTGCGCATTGACGCCGTCAAGGCCCTGCAGCAGCGCTGGCAGCATGAGGCGCAAAGCGTGCCTATCGAACGCAAACAGGAGCAAAAGCTCTGGGATGCCTTCCGCAAGCCGATTGACGATGCCTTCCAGCGCAAGACCGCCGAGCGCGAAAAGGCCGCCGCGGCATTGGGCGAACATGACCGTTACGTGCTGGAGGCCGCCAAGGCGGTTGAGGCCGCCACCGCCAGCGGCGACGCGCAAAAAATCCATGCCGCCGCGAAGGCGCTGGAAGCGGCGGTTCGCGGCCAGGTGCGCGTGGCCGCCGCCGCGGCCGAAGCCCAGTCGGCGGCTGATGCGGCGGGGGCCGCCGCCGCCGTCGAAGCCACCCCGGTTTCCGAGGAAAATATGGCTGCAGCGCCCGATGTAGCTGCGCAGCCAGCTACTGAAACCATAGCGGATGACGCGGCTGAAGCCGCGCAAGCGCCGGCTCAGGCGGCTCCAGCACCGGCCCCCAAAGCCGCGCCCAAGCCCATCGTCGCCATGCGTGGCGATGACCGCCCCGGCATGAAAAAAGCCGAGCCGGCAGCCGCAGGCCGTGGCGGCAAGTTTGGCGACCGCAAGGATGCGCGCGGTCCACGCCCTGGCAGCGACAACAAGTTCGAACCCCGGCGCGACGACCGTGGCGAGCGCAACGACCGGGGCGGCCGCTTCAATGAGCGTCCGGCCTTCGAAGAGCGCGGACCGCGTCTGGGCGATGCCGCCTTCCGCGCCCAGCGCGAAGCTTTTGACGCCGCCAACCAGGCGCTGAAAAAGCTCGCCATGCAGGCGCACGGCGAAGTGCTGACGCATCTGCTCACGGCCTGGGAAAAGCGCGATCCGGCGCAGCTGCCCGCCGCCCAGGAATTGGGCAAGCAGGTGGCGCCGGCGGTGCGCAACAGCTGGGTCAAGGCGCTGGCCACACCCTCAGGCCAGGACGCCTCCGAAGCCCTGCTGCGCATGGAAATTGCCGCCGAACTGCCGACCCCGGCCGAGCACATCAGCGCCCGCCGCATGCTGCAGTTGCAATTGCTGACCAAACGCAATGCACCCGCTCCGGCCGAAACCTGGGGCGAGGATGCCGCCAGGGTGCTGGCCAGCGACTTCGACGCCGGCAATGCGCGGCGCGTGCAGAACGTGCTGAAGGTCTTGCTCAAACGCTGAAGACCGCGCCCGCGACCTTGGCGACTGCTGCGGCCCGCCGCAGGAGCGGCCACAGTCGCTGGGCGAGGAAATTACGGGCATTTTGTCTGGCAGCTGTTTGTGGCGGCCGGCACCACCTGCCATTTTGTTGCGGTGCTGGGCTACGCCAGCCGACGCTTCCTGAGCCGGCCGGATCAGACCGTAGCGCGTCGGGGCATTTCACCTCCCTTTGCCGTTGCCAGGCGTAAGGCTTCCCCTCGCAGCACTTCCCGAAATTGTTCAACCAGCGGGTAGGTGTCCGCCTCCTGCCAGATGACGCCTATTTGCCCGAACACTTCCGGCCGGGTCATGGGCAGGATGCGCAGCAAGCCCAGTTCGTGCAGGGGACGCGCCACCAGGCCGGCCAGGACTGACACATAGTCGGTCCGGCGCAGCACCGATTGAACGGTCTGGATCGATCCGGACTCGATGCGCGGCGCAAAGGCCTGGCCGCTGCCGGCCGCCAGCCGTGCGGTGTCAAGGCGCTGCCGCATCAGCGTGCCGGCCGGTGGAACGATCCACGGAAAGGCAATGATGTCGTCCCAGCTCAGGGGGGCATCGCCTGCCAGCGGGTGCCCGGGCCCCACGACCACTTCCATGCTGTCTTCCAGCAGCGTTTCGTGCGCCAGGCCGGCGCCATAGGCCCGGCTGTCGATGGGCACGATGATGAGATCGAGGTCACGCTCGTGCAGGGCGTCCAGCAGTTGGCGAAACGGCGCCTCGGACACCCGGATGGCGACGCCTGGCCGGTCGCGCTGGAAGGCGACGATGGCCGCCGGGAGCAGGGCGGCGAGACCGGAGTGGACCGTTCCGACACGCAGGTGGCCGACCGACCCCGCCATGATGGCGCCCAGGTCAATGTGGGTGCGGCGCACATCGCCCAGGATGCGCGACGCATGCCGGCGCATCACTTCGCCGGCCAGGGTCAGCTCCAGCGTGCGTCCGCGCACGAACAGCGGCGCGCCAATCAGGTCCTCAATGTCCTTGAGCCAGTGCGACATGGCGGACTGGCTCATGTTCATCAGCGCCGCGGCTGCGGTCAGCGTCGGCGCTTCTGTCAGCACCAGAAAGGTCTCAAGATGGCGAATCTTGAGGCGCCGCGCCCATAGAATGTCCTGGGTCAATTCAATCATGAGTAAATGGTAATGTATTAATCAAGAGAATTCACGCGGTGAATCTACCATCTGATCCTAGAATTATTAGGCTTCGTCATTGAATTGACTTCAATATTCACCCGGAAAGTATCATGAGAAATTATTCATTACTCAAGCACGCGCTTCGCACAACCGTTGGTGCCGCCCTGGCATGCGGGCTTTTTTCTGGCGCTGCGGCGCAGAACTGGCCGGAGCGGCCCATCACGCTGGTGCTGCCGCAGCCAGCCGGTGGTGGCGTCGACACGGTATCGCGCATGTGGGCTGATTTTGCGTCCAGGAAGCTCGGGCAGCCCGTGGTGGTCGACAACAAACCGGGTGCCGGCGGCGCGATTGCCGTGCAACACGTGGTGCACCAGCCCAATGACGGCTACACCGTGCTGGCCGCCGGCGTGTCGCAAATGGTGCTGAACAAGTTCACCTATAAATCCCTGGCCTACAACCCGGACAAGGACTTGCGCGGCGTGGCCATGTTGACCACCAATCCTTTTCTGCTGGTCGCCAGCCCGGCCTCGGGCATTCGCAGTCTTGCCGATCTGCTGCGCGAAGCCAAGGCCCACCCGCAGGGCCTGAGCTTTGGCTCGGCGGGCCAGGGCAACTCCACCCACCTGGTGGTGGAAATGCTGCAGCAGCGCACCGGGATCAAGATGACTCACGTTCCCTACAAGGGCGAGGCTGCCGCCCTGGGCGACGTGATGGGCGGGCACCTGCAGGTCATGGCCCCCGTGCTGAGCACGGGCGTCAAGGCGGCGCAAGCGGGCAAGGTGGTTCCCCTCATGGTGCTGGGCGCCCAGCGCTCTGCCGATTTGCCCAATGTGCCCAGCAGCAATGAGCTCGGCATCAAGGGCTTTGAAAACATCGGATGGATGGGCCTGGCCGTGCGCGCCGGGACCCCGGACGCCGTCGTCAACCGCTTGCACGCCATCTCGCAGGAGTTCCTGGCCGATCCGGCATCGCAGCAACGGCTGCAGAAAATGCAGGTCGAACTGATGCCCGGACCCGCCAACGCGCTGGAGGGCTTCATTGCGGCCGACACCAAACGCTGGGCCGAAGCCACCAAATCCCTGAAGCTCGCTGCGGACTGAGGCGCGGCATGACTCTGAAAAAAGCAATGGTGAGTGCGCCGCAACCGGAAACAGCCGAGGCGGGCATTGAGATTCTCCGGGCCGGCGGCAACGCTGTCGATGCGGCCGTGGCTTGCGCGCTGGTGCAATCCGTCGTTGACCCGCTCATGTGCGGCATCGCTGGCTTTGGCAGCATGGCGGTTTACCTGCCGGCGCAGGGCGTTCACAGCTACTTCGACTTTCACGCGAGGGCGCCGGCGGCGGCGCGGGCCGACATGTGGGTGGAGCACCTGCAGGCCGAGGCGCGGGATGGCTTCGGTTTCATCCTGAAGGACTACGTGAACGAACTGGGTTACCAGTCGATCGCGGTGCCGGGAACCCTGAAAGCCTGTTTTGAAGCGCATGCCGAATTTGGCCAGTTGCCCTGGGCAGAAGTCGTGGCGCCCGCCATGGACTGGGCGCGCAGGGGCTGGACGGTGCGGCCGCATGTGGAAGAGTTCTGGTCCATGGACTCGGAGCTCGGGCATGCCGCCCACCACGAACGCCTGGCCTGGTCGGCCACGGCCCGCCGCATTTACATGCGCGAGGACGGCACGCCCAAGCGGGTGAATGACCGGGTGGTGAACACCGATTACGCCAACACACTGGCGTTGATCGCCCGCGACGGGGCCGATACCTTTTACAAGGGCGAACTGGCCGAGCAGATGATCGCCGACATCCGCCGCCATGGCGGCTTGCTGACGCGCGAAGACCTGGCCAACTACCGCGTGCGGCGCAGCGAGCCCTTGCGGGGCAGCTACCGTGGCTACGAGGTCACCACCAACCGCCCGCCCGGCGGCGGCGTCATGCTGCTGCAGATGCTCAATGTGCTGGAGCAGTTTGACCTGGGCGCGCTCGGCCACAACACGGTGGAATACATCCGCGTCGTGGCGGAGGCCATGAAGCGCTCGTCGGCCGACAAGGACCGCTTTTTAGGCGACCCGGACTTTGTTGATGTGCCGTTTGAAAAACTGTTGTCCAAAGCCGCTGCCGCCGCCATGGCCGATGAGATTCGTCGCGGCGTGAAGGCCGATGTGCCGCGCCTCAATGCCGGAACACCCAGCAAGGACACGACGCAGATCACCATTGTCGATGCCGCAGGGGCCTGCGTCTCGATGACGCATTCTCTCGGCCTGCCCTCGGGTGCCATCACCGATGGCCTGGGCTTTATGTACAACGGCTGCATGGCCCAGTTCGATCCGCGACCCGGCTGGGCCGCCTCGATCGCGCCCGGCAAGGCACGCTTCAGCTCCATGTGCCCATCCATTATTTTCCGGGATGGCAGGCCCTGCCTGGTCATTGGCGCGCCGGGGGCGACGCAGATCGTCATGGGCGTGATGCAGGCGATGTTGAACGTGATCGATTTCGGCATGACCATGACCGAGGCGGTCAGCGCGCCGCGGTTCTCCGCCACGGGCAATCCCATCGACATGTCCAACCGGATTGCGCACCGCACCTCGCGGGCGCTGGAAGGCCTGGGCTACCAGGTGATCCGCGACGCGCGCACCTACGGATTTGCCTCGGTACACGGTATCCGTATCCAGGCGGACGGGCTCGATGGCGGGGCCGATCCCAACCACGACGGTGTGTGGATGGCGCTGTAAAAGCCCTGGTCTTGTTGGGGTTCCGGGGCCGGGGGGAGCCCGGCCCGCAACCCTTGGTAAAACCAGATTGCTATCAATTAAATAGCTACATGTGCCCATATTTATTGGGCTGGTAGCCTTTTCTTGAAAATCAATGCCGCTGCGCATGGCAAGGTGTCAGGCTGTCAGGACAGCAGCCGAATCAGCGCATCCGGATGAACACCCCAGCCCGCCAGGCCTGCCGTGCCCATCACCACGCCAAACCGGTGGGCACCAGGGCCACGAAATACAGCCACCAGACATGCGTCAGCGCGGTGACCGCCAGCAGGGAAATGGCAATCGCCAGCAGCGCATCGGCCAGGTCAAACTGGTCGTCACGACAGTTGGCCGCATCGTCGTCCTTCTGGTCCTGCTCGGCCTGGGCCTGTCAGCAAAGAGCAGGTTCCGGAAAAAACATGGCTGCCATGGGACTTCGCGGCGCCTTCACTGCCAGCCAAAGCGGCGAATGTAATGGCGCTTCATCAGCGTCGTCAGCATCGCGTAGCTCAGCAAAATCGCCGCCAGCCAGGCAAAGTAATGCAGCGGCAGCGCCTGCAGTTTGAAATAGCTTGCCAGCGGCCCCATGGGCAGAAACACGCCCAGCGCCATGATCAGCAGCGTCATGGCCATCAGGGGCCCGGCGGCGCGGCTCTCGATGAAGGGGATCCTGGGCGTGCGTATCATGTGCACGATCAGCGTTTGCGTCAGCAGGCCCACGACAAACCAGCCCGACTGGAACAGCATCTGGTGCTCCGCCGCGTTGGCCTTGAACACGTACCACATCACCAGAAAGGTGGTGATGTCAAAAATCGAGCTGATGGGCCCGAAGAAGATCATGAAGCGGCGTATGTCGTCGGGGTTCCATTTCAGTGGCCGGGCCACCATCGTTGCGTCCACATTGTCAAACGGGATGGCGATCTGCGAAATGTCGTAAAGCAGGTTTTGCACCAGCAGTTGCAGCGGCAGCATAGGCAGAAAAGGCAGGAACACGCTGGCGATCAGCACCGAAAAGACGTTGCCAAAGTTGGAGCTGGCGGTCATGCGGATGTACTTCAGCATGTTGCTAAAGGTCTTGCGGCCTTCGATGACGCCTTCCTCCAGCACCATCAGGCTGCGCTCCAGCAGGATGATGTCGGCGGCTTCCTTGGCGATGTCCACGGCGCTGTCCACCGAGATGCCGATATCGGCGGCCCGCAGCGCCGGCGCGTCGTTGATGCCGTCGCCCATGAAGCCCACCACATGGCCGTTGCCGCGCAGGCTGCGCACGATGCGCTCCTTGTTGAGCGGCGAGAGCTTGGCAAAAATGGTGTGACGCTCGACCGCCTCGGCCAGCGTGCTGTCGTCCATGAGGTCAATCTGCGGACCCAGCACGATGCCTTGGACCGCCAGGCCGACCTGGCGGCAGACTTCGGCCGTGACCAGCTCGTTGTCGCCGGTCAGCACCTTGACGGTGACGCCGTTCTCGGCCAGCGCCTTGAGCGCCGGGGCGGTGGACTCCTTCGGGGGGTCCAGAAAGGCGATGTAGCCAATCAGGGTCAGATCCGACTCGTCGGCGACCGAGTAAGCGACCTGGCTGGGCGGGATTTCCTTCATGGCCACGGCCACCACGCGCAAGCCTTCTTCGTTCAGGTCGCGCGTGACGCGGTACACCCGCTCCAGCATGGCGGCGTCCAGCGCCACGGTTTGCTCGCCATCGCGCACGCGCGTGCAGGCGGCGACGATTTCCTCCAGAGCGCCCTTGCAGATCAGCTCATGGTGGTCGTCGCGCTCGGAGACCACGACCGACATGCGGCGGCGCTGGAAGTCGAAGGGAATCTCGTCGATCTTTTTGTAGTTTTTGGACAGCTGCAGCTCTTTTGCGACCTCGAAGTGCTCCAGCACGGCGCGGTCCAGCAGGTTTTTCAGGCCGGTCTGGTAGAAGCTGTTGAGGTAGGCAAATTCCAGCACCTCCTCGGACTCGTGGCCGAACACATCGGTGTGGCGCGCCAGCGCGATCTTGTCCTGCGTCAGCGTGCCGGTCTTGTCGGTGCACAGCACATTCATGGCGCCAAAGTTCTGGATCGCATCCAGGCGCTTGACGATGACTTTCTTGCGCGACAGCAGCACCGCGCCCTTGGCCAGGGTGGAGGTGACGATCATGGGCAGCATTTCCGGCGTCAGCCCGACCGCGACGGAGAGCGCGAACAAAAAGGCCTCGGGCCAGTCGCCCTTGGTAAAGCCGTTGATCATGAAGACAATCGGCACCATGACCAGGGCAAAGCGGATCAGCAGCCAGCTGACCTTGTTGACGCCCGCCTGAAAGGCGGTGGTCTCGCGGGTGCTGGCGGTCACGCGTGTGGCCAGCGCGCCGAAGTAGGTGTTGTTGCCGGTGGCCAGCACCACCACGGTGGCGGCGCCCGACACCACGTTGGTGCCCATGAACACCAGATTGGCCATCTCCAGCGCGCTGCCGGCGGAGCCGTTGGCGTCCGGAAATTTTTCGACCGGCAGGGATTCGCCGGTCATGGCGGACTGGCTGACGAACAGGTCCTTGGCGCTCATGACGCGGCAATCGGCCGGAATCATGTCACCGGCAGACAGCAGCACGATATCGCCCGGCACCAGCTGCTTGATGGGAATTTCCTTAGGGCCGGCCGGGCTGCTCTCCAGCGGGCGCGCCGCGTCGTCGTCGTCGGAGAGCGCGCACCGGATCACGCTGGCCTTGTTGCTGACCAGCTCCTTCAAGGCCTGGGCGGCCTGGTTGGAGCGCCGCTCCTGGACGAAGCGGATCAGGGTGGAGAGCACCACCATGCTGCCGATCACGATCGCCGCCTTGATGTCCTCGGTGAAATACGACACGACGGCCAGAACCGTCAGCAGCAGGTTGAACGGATTTTTATAGCTCAGCCACAGGTGCAGCCAGCCGGGGATGGGCTTTTCGTGTTCGACCTCGTTGGGCCCGATGTTGGCGCGGATGGCATCTGCCTCGTCATCGGTCAAGCCTTCTTTGGAGGTGTTCAGTTGCGCCAGCACGCTGGACAGGTCGTCCCTGGCTTGCTGCAGCAGTTGCCGGGACAGCGGGTCGGGCACGGCGCCGGCGCGGCCTTCCTCTTTGGGCAGGGATTCGAGAATTACCCGGCGACGAAACAGATTGCTGGTGTGCCGTGACTTGAGGAAGAGGCCAAAAAGCTGGTTGAAGATATTCATGGGATTCTCTTTTTGTGGTTCCTGCCGGCGTGTCAGACCCAGGCAGCATCGTTCAGCGCCAGCAAGGCGGTGCCGGCCGGCCGCGGCCGGAATTGGCGCTCATTTTCATTGAAGGCCCGGCGTGCGGGTGTCGCCCGCAGCCGCAGGGCAAAGTCATGCCATAGCCATACCATCTCGCGCTCCTGCCGTGAATGAGAAGAAACCGATGGGAAGTGATTCGGGCCCGAGCAGGCGGCCGCGCAGCAGGCGCTACCGCTTGGTGCGGAAATGAGCAGAGGTCTGGGAAGAAAGCGCCGGCAGGTGCTGGCGGCTTGGACACCGTGCCCCATGAGGCACGGCGGAGATGAGTTTCCGGAGGGCCTGTCAGGCAGTGGTGCCGATTCTGGATCGACGACTGTCACTGGAACCATTACCCACAAGAAACTCCAAAAGTTGAAAACCCGCGAACTTTAATGCTGCGGTGCAGCAGTGTCAAGCGTCAATTGCTGCCGGTGCCGGATTTTTTTTTGGATTGCTATCAAATAAATAGCTTTCTTCGCCCGTGTCTACTGGGCCGAGGGCGTATTTATCTTGAAAAATTGGTCAAACAAGGCGGTCAGGGGCGCGAAGTCCTGCGTGAAACGCTCGCGGTTGACGAAATAGGCTTCGCAGGCCACGGCAAAAAATTCCGCGGGTGCCGTGGCGCCGTAGGCGTCCAGCCAGGGTGGCTCGGCGCCGAAGCGATGGGCCATGGCCACCTGCTCGCAAAAGCTGTCGTAAGCGGGTTGCATCACGGCATGCCACGCGGCGCGGGCCGCGCGCGAGGGCAGGGGCGGGCAGCCATCGGCCGCGCCGTCGCGCATGTCGATTTTGTGGATGAACTCGTGAATCACGACGTTATGCCCGTGTTCGGCAGATTCGCCGGCCGCCGCCACGTCCTGCCAGCTCAGGGTCACCGGGCCGCGTTCCATGGCCTCACCCAGCAGCGCTTCGCTGTAGTGGTGCACCACGCCGGCGTGGTCGGTGACCTTGCGGCGGGCCAGCATGGCGCCGGGATGCACCACGATGCCCTTGAAATCGTCGTACCAGCGCAGGCCCAGCTGCAGCACCGGCAGGCAGGCTTGCGCCGCAATCGCCACCGCCATGGCATCGGTCACGACGAGGCCGTGGGCGCCGCTGAATTCCTTGTGCGCCAGAAATTCGCCGACCAGGCTGCGCAGGCGCATGAGGTCGGCGGCGGAGCGCCGGGCCAGAAACGGGTAGTGCGCCAGCGTACGGCGCCACAGGGCCTCGGGGATGACATCCGGGCGGGCGCCCCGGTTCGGCAGCAGGCTTCGCAACCAGTTCAGCATGGGGCGGGCTGCCTGATGGGGGGTTGAGGCTTAGAGCTGTGCAATGCGCTGCAAGCCGCTGGCCGTCAGCCGCAGCACATCGGCGCGCGGCACGGCGGCCTGGGCGTCCCAGTCGCTGAGCACCACACGCGACAGGCCGCCGCCCAGCGCATGCTCGGCGGGTTGATGGGTGTGGCCGTGAATCAGGGTAGCGGCCCGGGCGGCCCGCAGCCATTGGCGGGCGGCGTTGGCATCGACGTCGGCGTAACCCGCGCCCGATTGCTTGCGCTGCTGCTGTTGCTGCTGGCTTTGTTGCCGCAGTCCGCGCGCAATCGCCTGGCGCTCGCCCAGGGGCCTGGCCAGAAAAGCCTGTTGCCAAGCCGGGCTGCGCACCTGCTGGCGAAAGCGCAGGTAGTCCCTATCCGCCAGGCACAGCGCGTCGCCATGCGACAGCAGCCAGCGCCGGCCTTCAAAAATGAACACCGTCGGGTCGGCCAGCAAGCTGGTGTGGCACAGATTCATCAACCGCTGGCCCACCAGAAAGTCGCGGTTGCCGTGCATGAAAAACAGGGCCAGCCGGTCCGCCGCCTGGCGGAGCAGGCAGGCGCAGTGGTCTTCGAAGCTGGCTGCGTGCTGAGAGCCGTTCGCGCCGTCGATCATCAAGCCGTCGCTGACGCAGTCATCGCCCACCCAGACTTCAAACAGGTCGCCCAGCATGAAGACGGCATCGGCCGGGGTGGTTTCGAGGTAACGCCGGAAGGCCGCGAACGTTGCGGGTTCATCGGCCCCCAGGTGCAGGTCGGAAATGAAATCGACCGTGCGCCAGGACGCGGAGGCAGTGAGCTCCGCCAGCGGGGGCACGATCGGGGTGTTCACGCGCGGGACTTCAGCAAGGCGCAAACAGGCTCGGTCTGCAAAGGACGCTCAGCCCAGCAGGACGGCTTTTTCGATCACCACGTCTTCGAGCGGCACGTCGTCATGAAAGCCCTTGCGGCCGGTTTTCACGGCCTTGATCTTGTCCACCACTTCGGTGCCGGCCACGACCTTGCCAAACACGGCATAGCCCCAGCCCGACGCGTTTTGACCGGTGTGGTTCAGAAAGCCGTTGTCGGCCACGTTGATGAAAAACTGCGAGCTGGCCGAGTGGGGCGCGTTGGTGCGGGCCATGGCCACGGTGTAGCTGTCGTTCTTCAGGCCGTTGGTGGCTTCGTTCTCGATTTCGCCGTCGGTGGGCTTTTGCTTCATGCCGACTTCAAAGCCGCCGCCCTGCACCATGAAGCCGGGGATCACGCGGTGAAACACGGTGTTGGCGTAATGGCCCTTGTTGACGTAGTTCAGGAAGTTGGCCACGGTCTTGGGCGCCTTGGCGGCGTCCAGTTCCAGCGTGACGACGCCGTAGTTGGTGATGTGGAGTTCTACTTTGGGGTTGCTCATGATGGTCCTTGTATCAGTGGGTGGGTGAGTTAATAAATGAAGGGGTCAGTTGACCAGGGTGGCCGATTTGATGAGTACCGGCGTCTTGGGAACGTCGGTCGGGAAGGGGCCGCCGGCGCCGGTGGGCACTGACTTGATCTTGTTGACCACGTCCATGCCGCTAACCACCTTGCCGAAAACGGTGTAGCCATACAGCTGCGGTGCGTTCAGCAGCTGCGCGCGCGGCACATCCTTGTAAACCTGGCCCTGGTATTCAAACTTCGGCACCGGGTCGCCGGCGGGAATCAGCGTCGGGTTCAGGAAGTCGTTGTCCTTGACGTTGATGAAGAACTGCGACGAGGCGGAGTTGGGGTCATTGGTGCGGGCCATGGCCAGGGTGCCAACGACGTTTTTGGGCCCGCCCCTGGCCAGCGCTTCGCGGCCTTCGTGAACCACCGGCGGGCGTGTGGGCTTCTGGGCGTAGCTGGCGTCGAAGCCGCCGCCCTGCACCATGAAGTTGCTGATCACGCGGTGAAAGATGGTGCCGTCGTAATGCTTGTCTTTCACGTACTGCAGAAAATTCTCGACCGTCTTGGGCGCCTTGTCGGGGTAGACCTCGACCACGAAATCACCTTCGCTGGTGACGAACTTCACCTTGGGCGCGGTCTGCGCGAGGGCCGGGCCGGCCAGGCAGGCCAGCGTGAGGGCGGCAGCCGCCAGCCATGCGCGGCGTGGCGTGGGGGGTGTCCGGAATGCGGCAAATGCCATTCAATGAGTCCTTCAAAAAATATGTTTCATTGGCTGCCTTGGCAGGGCCAGCAGGGGCGTCTGGTGTGCCCTGTTGCGGCGCCCTTGAGCAGCTCGCCAAAGATTACCACCATCGTATCGGTGCGGTTGGTCCAGCGCAGCTAAGGGCACATCCTTGTTCTGGATATCGCGCCTGCCCGGTTGTTTGGGCCCGGTTTGCGGGGCTGGTTTTCACGACAGGCAGGCGGCCATGTCTTTCTCGGAGCAGGCATTCGGCCGGTCACGCACGGCGGCCTGGACTTCTTTCGCATCACCTGCAGGGGCCGACCCCGTCGGGCTGGCGGGTGCTGCTGCGGGGGGCGTTGCGGGTTTCGCGGCCGGGCTGGGCGCAGGTTTTTGCGGGGCCTTGGTGTCGGCCGGGAACAGGGCGCGGATCAATGCCAGTTTGGGCGGGATGGCCGCATTGCCGCCATCGAGCTGCAGGGCCTTGCTATAGGCCTGGCTGGCGAGCCGGGCGTAGACGTCGCCGAGATTTTCATGGGCGGTGGCGTAGCTGGGATTGGTGCGTATCGCCATTTCGAGTGCGGCCCTGGCCTTGTCGAACTGGCTTTGGCCCGCATAGAGCACCGCCAGGTTGTTATAGGGCTCGGGCAACTCGGGGTAGTCTTCGGTGATTTTGGTGAAGGTGTCCATCGCGTCGCTGGTCTTGCCGGTTTCGGTCTGGATCACGCCCTTGAAGAAGCGCACCTGCGGATCGCGCGGCTTGCCGGCAAGGTACTGGTCGACCTTGGCAAGCGCTTGCGGATACTGCTTGGCGCGTATCAGGCGGCTGATGTCCGCGTAATCGTCGGCATGGGCGGCGCAAACCGTCAGCGTGGCAGCCAGCAGCAGCAGGCGCAGGGCCCCGAAGAAAAGTTGGCGTGACCAAGATGCTGGCGTGGGCATGGAAAGCACTTTCGCGATTTTTTATCGTTAGATAGCCATTGGGCTGAAAGTCAATATAAGCGGCCCGATTTGCAGGGGCTAGGGGCGCCGCTTTCACGTGCTCACGCCGCGCTGGATATACTGCTGATTGTAACTGAGGGGTATAGTTCGTACCCGCCCGGATTTCGTGATGTCCGGTGTTGTGGCGCGTTTTTGCGCATTCGCGTGATTGCCCTTGCCCTCGCGGCAAAGCCATGAGATAAAGCCTCCTGTCCCCACTTTCTGACCAATTGACTGCAATTGACGTCAGACTACGTATTCAAACCATTCATGAGCCTTCGCATTTACAACACGCTGTCGCGTGACGTGGAAGATTTTTCCCCTCTGGTCCCTGGTCATGTCCGCATGTATGTGTGCGGCATGACGGTGTATGACCTGTGCCACTTGGGCCATGCGCGCGCCATGGTGGCGTTCGACGTGGTGCAGCGCTGGTTCAAGGTCAGCGGCCTGCAGGTCACTTATGTGCGCAACATCACCGACATTGACGACAAGATCATCAAGCGGGCGGTTGAAAACGGCGAAACCATACGCTCGCTGACCGACCGCATGGTGGTGGCGCTGCACCAGGACGCCGATGCGCTGGGCATTGAGCGGCCCACCCATGAGCCGCGCGCCACCGAATTCGTACCGCAAATGCTCAGCCTGATTGGCACCCTGGAAAAGAAGGGGCTGGCCTATCAGTCCAGAAGCGACGATGAGGGCGGCTCTGGCGGAGGCGATGTGAACTATGCCGTGCGCAAGTTCGCCGGTTACGGCAAGCTGTCGGGCAAGTCGTTGGACGAGTTGCGGGCCGGCGAGCGGGTCGATGTGCTGGACGGCAAGGACGATCCGCTGGATTTCGTGCTCTGGAAAAGCGCCAAGCCCAGCGAACCCGACGACGCCAAATGGGACAGCGTCTACGGTCCCGGTCGTCCCGGCTGGCATATTGAATGCTCGGCCATGGCCTGCCAGCTGCTGGGGGAGTCGTTTGACATTCATGGCGGCGGTGCCGACCTGCAGTTCCCGCACCATGAAAACGAGATCGCCCAGTCGGAAGGCGCCCACGGCAAGCCCCTGGCCGGCACTTGGATGCACAACGGCTTTGTGCGCGTGGACAACGAAAAGATGTCCAAGTCGCTGGGCAATTTCTTCACCATCCGTGAAATTCTGGCGAAGTACGACGCCGAGACGATTCGCTTCTTCATCGTCCGTGCGCACTACCGCAGCCCGCTCAACTACAGCGACGCGCACCTGGACGACGCCCGCAATTCCCTGAAACGCCTGTACACCGCCCTCGACGCTGTCGCGCCTGCCGAGGTCCGGATTGATTGGGCGAATCCGTTTGCGGCCCGCTTCAAGGCGGCCATGGACGAAGACTTTGGCACGCCCGAGGCCATTGCCGTGCTGTTCGATTTGGCCGGTGAGGTCAACAAGACCCGCTCCACCGAACTGGCGGGCTTGCTCAAGGCTCTGGGCGGCTGCCTGGGCCTGCTGCAAAGCGCGCCGGGCAGCTACCTGCAGGCGGGCGCGGGGTTGGACGAGGCCAGCATCCAGAACCTGATAGCGCAGCGCGCCGAGGCCAAACAGGCCAGGGACTTTGCGGCGGCCGACCGTATCCGCGACGATTTGCTGGCGCAGGGCATTGTGCTGAAGGACTCGCCCACGGGCACCACCTGGGAGGTGCAGTCGTGAAGGTTTTATGTGTTATTGGCTTCCAGCCCTTGCTGAATGGCCGTGATAAGCTATGAAAAAGATAGTGAAAAGCGGCCCCGCCAGCACCGAACTGATTGAGCTGGCCGAGGTGGCCGAGGCCTCAGGGGCGTCCGCCACGGTGCCCGAATACTGGGCCGAGGCCTGCAAGCACCTGGTCAAAAAAGACCGGGTGATGAAGCGGCTGATTCCGCAGTTTGGCGACGCCCATCTGCAGGCGAACGGCGACGCCTTCAGCACGCTGGCGCGCAGCATTGTCGGTCAGCAGATTTCCGTCAAGGCGGCGCAAACCGTCTGGAACCGTTTCGTGCTGCTGCCGAAAAAAGTGACGCCGGGCAATGTGCTCAAGCTCAAGGTGGACGACATGCGCGCCGCCGGCCTGAGCGCCCGCAAGGTGGAGTACCTGGTCGATTTGTCGATTCATTTTGATACCGGCGCGGTCCATGTGAAGAACTGGCAGGCGATGGATGACGAGGCCATCATTGCCGAGCTGGTGGCCATCCGCGGCATTGGCCGCTGGACGGCCGAGATGTTCCTGATTTTTTACCTGAGGCGCCCCAACGTTCTGCCGCTGGACGATGTGGGCCTGATCAGCGGCATCAGCCAGAATTATTTTTCCGGCGAATCCGTCAGCCGCAGCGATGCGCGCGAGGTGGCCGCCGCCTGGGCGCCGTACTGCAGTGTGGCGACTTGGTATATTTGGCGCTCTTTGGACCCATTACCGGTTCTGGGTACCGAGCAGATTTAAGTTGAAGAAGCCTGAGGAGCAGCACATGGCCAAAAAAACCTTTCTCGATTTCGAGCAGCCGATTGCCGAGCTCGAAGGGAAAATTGAAGAGCTGCGTTACGTGCAGACGGAGTCAGCGGTCGATATTTCAGAGGAAATCGACCAGCTGGCCAAAAAGAGCCAGCAGCTCACCAAAGACATTTACAGCGACCTGAGCCCCTGGCAGATCACCAAGATCGCCCGCCATGCGGAGCGGCCCTACACGCTGGACTATGTCAATGAAATCTTCACCGATTTCGTGGAGCTGCACGGCGACCGGCATTTTGCCGACGACCTGAGCATTGTGGGCGGCCTGGCCCGCTTCAACGGCATGGCCTGCATGGTGCTGGGCCATCAGAAGGGGCGCGACACCAGGGAGCGCGGCCTGCGCAATTTCGGCATGAGCAAGCCCGAGGGCTACCGCAAGGCCTTGCGCCTCATGAAGACCGCCGAGAAGTTCAAGTTGCCGGTGTTCACCTTCGTGGACACCCCGGGGGCTTACCCCGGCATTGACGCCGAGGAGCGCAGCCAGTCGGAAGCCATAGGCCGCAATATTTTCGAAATGGCGCAGCTCGAAGTGCCCATCATCACCACCATCATTGGTGAGGGGGGCTCTGGCGGTGCGTTGGCGATTTCGGTCGCCGACCAGGTGGTGATGCTGCAGTATTCGATTTACTCGGTCATCAGTCCCGAAGGCTGCGCCTCCATTCTCTGGAAAACCTCGGCCAAGGCAGAGGAAGCTGCCGATGCGCTGGGCATTACCGCCCACCGCCTCAAGGCCCTGGGCGTGATCGACAAGATCGTCAACGAACCGGTGGGTGGGGCGCACCGCGACCACAAGCAGATGGCGGCCTTTTTGAAGCGGGCATTGAACGACGCATTCCGCCAGGTCAGCGATCTGAAGGTCAAGGAATTGCTGGACCGTCGCTACGAACGCCTGCAAAGCTATGGCCGCTTCACCGACACCAAGGCCGACGCCGGCAAATAAGGGCGCCCCGGCAAGCTGAAGGAAACAAGGGCCATGGCCAGCTTGTCCGATCAGGAAGTCCGGCATTACCGGGAACAGGGCTATGTCATTCCGCAGTTCCGGCTCGGTGATGCCTGGGTCCAGCGCATGCAGGACGCATTGAACACGCTGATCCGCAACAACCCGGGCGTTCGGCCCGAAAAACTGGTGAGCGCCCATATCGAAGGGCAGAACGACGAGGGCGTGCGCGGCAGCCGGGATTTTTTCGACCTGGCCATGAACCCCGACATCGTCGACCTGGTGGCGCAGGTCATAGGCCCCGACGTCATCCTGTGGGGCTGCCACGTGTTCTGCAAGCCCGCCAGTGAGGGCTTTGAAACGCCCTGGCACCAGGACGGCCACTATTGGCCCATCCGCCCGCTGGCCAACTGCACGGTCTGGGTGGCGCTGGAGCCGAGCACGCGCGAAAACGGCTGCCTGCGCGTGATCCCCGGCTCGCACGCCGCCCAAACGCTACATCCGCACCTGCACGAAGACCGCACCGACCTGACGCTGAACCAGCGCATGGCCGAAGGCAGCTTCGACGTGAACGACGCGGTGGACCTGGAGCTTGAGCCCGGCCAGATGTCCCTGCACGACATCTACATGATCCATGGCGCCGAGGCCAACACCTCCGGCATTGGGCGCACCGGCGTGGCACTGCGCTACATGCCGGGCAGCTCGCTGTTCGACCGCAGCCTGCGCCCGTCCGACGGCAAGACCGGCGTGTCGGTCAGCTTTGCCACGCGGCCGCTGTGGCTGCTGCGGGGAGAAGACCGCACGGGGCGCAATGATTTCTCGGTGGGCCACCGTGGCTCGTAGCGGATCCGCACAAGGCTTGTCCGAAGCGCTGGCTTCCTTCTCCCCGGGTTTGCCCTTGGCCGTGGCCCTCAGCGGCGGCGCCGATTCAACGGCCTTGCTGGTGGCCTGTGCCGAGAAGTGGCCGGGCCAGGTCATGGCCATTCACATCCATCACGGCCTGCAGGCAGCGGCCGACGACTTCGAGCGGCACTGCATCGCTCTGTGTGCGCAGCTGAACGTGCCCTTGGCCGTGAAGCGCGTGGACGCCTGCCATGCCTCCGGTGAAAGCCCCGAGGACGCGGCCCGCAAGGCGCGCTATGCGGCTTTTGGGGCTGTTGTCCGGGAAGAATGGGCGCAGCATGCTATCAAAGACATAGCAATTGCCCAGCATGCCGATGACCAGGTGGAAACCATGCTGCTGGCGTTGTCGCGCGGCGCGGGGCTGCCGGGCCTGGCCGCCATGCCGGCGCGCTGGGAGCGGGGCGGCATCACCTACCACCGCCCGCTGCTGGCCGTGCCCGGGGCGCCGCTGCGGGCCTGGCTGGCCGAACGCCACGTGCCCTGGGTGGAAGACCCGACCAATACCGACGAGCAGTTCACCCGCAACCGCATCCGGGCGCGCCTGCTGCCCGCGCTGGCGGAATCCTTTCCGCAGTTTCGCGAGACCTTTGCGCGCAGTGCCAGGCACGCTGCCCAGGCCCAGGCGCTGCTGGTGGAAGTGGCCCAGCAGGATTTGGTGTTGGTCGGCATGCCGCCGGCCATCAAGGCCTTGCAGGCGCTGTCGCCGCCGCGCCAGGCCAATGTGCTGCGTCACTGGCTGCTGCAGTACGGGGCCAGGCCCAGTGCGGCCCAGCTCGAGCAGTTGCTGGCGCAGGTGGCGGCATGCACCACCCGCGGGCACAGGATTCACCTCAAGGTGGCCACCGGCCATGTGACGCGCACAGGAGCTGTGTTGCACTACACCGCAGCCGGCATCATGGCAAGCTGATTCGCCGGGCTGGGTATAATTAAAAACTTTGCTGGCGGGCGAAGGCCTGCTGCAAAAAACGCGACAGGGAACGCTTTTGACAGCGGGTTCCCCCGCAGCAACAAAGTTCGCAACAAACACTTGATTGACATCCTGCAATGGCTTTGATCGTTCATAAATACGGCGGTACATCGATGGGCTCGACCGAGCGCATCCGCAATGTGGCCAAACGCGTTGCCAAGTGGGCGCGGGCCGGTCACCAGATGGTCGTCGTTCCCAGCGCCATGAGTGGCGAAACCAACCGCCTGCTGGGCCTGGCCAAAGAGCTGGCACCCGCCAGGCACGGCGAGGCCTATGGCCGTGAACTCGACGCGCTGGCCGCCACCGGCGAGCAGGCCTCCAGTGCACTGCTGGCCATTGCGCTGCAGGCCGAAGGCATGGAGGCCGTGAGTTATGCCGGCTGGCAGGTCACCATCAAGACCAACAATGCGTACACCAAGGCGCGCATCGAGTCGATTGACGACGAGCGGGTGCGCGCCGATCTCGACGCCGGCAAGGTCGTGATCATCACCGGCTTCCAGGGCGTGGACGAGGACGGCAACGTCACCACCCTGGGCCGTGGCGGCTCGGACACCTCGGCGGTGGCGATTGCCGCCGCGATGAAGGCCCACGAGTGCCTGATCTACACCGATGTGGACGGCGTCTACACGACCGATCCGCGCGTCGTGCCCGAAGCGCGCCGCCTGCACACCGTGAGCTTTGAAGAGATGCTCGAAATGGCCTCGCTGGGCTCCAAGGTGCTGCAGATCCGCTCGGTTGAGTTTGCCGGCAAGTACAAGGTGCCGCTGCGCGTGCTGTCCAGCTTTACCGACTGGGATATCGACATCAACGAAGAAGCCAAGTCAGGCACTTTGATCAGTTTTGAGGAAGACGAAAACATGGAAAAAGCCATCGTATCGGGCATCGCTTTCAGCCGCGATGAAGCCAAGATTTCCGTACTCGGCGTGCCCGACACCCCGGGCATTGCCTACCAGATCCTGGGCGCCGTGGCCGATGCCAACATCGAAGTCGATGTGATCATCCAGAACATCAGCAAGGACGGCAAGACCGACTTCAGCTTTACCCTGAGCCGCAACGACTACGCCAAGACCCTGGACCTGCTCAAGGCCAAGGTATTGCCTGCGCTGGGCGCCACGGAGGTCACGGGCGACGCGAAGATCTGCAAGGTCAGCATCGTCGGCATCGGCATGCGCAGCCATGTGGGCGTGGCCAGCAAGATGTTCCGTGTCCTGAGCGAAGAGGGCATTAATATCCAGATGATTTCCACCAGCGAAATCAAGACTTCCGTCGTGATTGACGAGAAATACATGGAACTGGCCGTGCGCGCTTTGCACAAGGCTTTTGATCTTGATCAGCCGCTTGCCTAAACAGCCCTAAAGTCGTGAGATAATCCCTGCATTGGAAACGTGACCGAGTGGCCGAAGGTGCTCCCCTGCTAAGGGAGTATGGGGTGTAGAGCCTCATCGAGGGTTCGAATCCCTCCGTTTCCGCCAAAGATTAATCTCGATTGATCTAATGCAGTCTCCAAACTGCCCTGAAAGCCCCGCTAGTCGGGGCTTTTTTGTGCCTATTCGTCTAACCCCGTCTTTTGACATCCAGGCAACTTTGGGGAACATATCAGCGAAATTCGCTGACCACCTTGGATATTCCCCCAAATGCCTCTAACCGATACTGCTTGCAAGAACGCAAAATGCCCCGCTGACAAGGCTCGCGCGCGTCTGACCGATGCTGGTGGGCTGTACCTGGAGGTGGTGCCGACTGGTGGCAAGCACTGGCGCTGGAAGTACCGGTTTGATGGAAAGGAAAAGCGGCTGGCCCTGGGTTCTTATCCGCAGGTCGCCGCTAACTTCGATGACAAGTTCCATGATTCACTCTCCGCACCTGATTGAAGGAGTACGGCCAGGCCGGCGCCCACATGACCACGCCCCATGTCGGAGCGGCGATCGCCGCTGTCGGGCCCCTGTTGGTTGCACCCCCGGAAATCCTGTCGTACACCAAGCTCATGTGAGCGAGGCCTGTGGCCACTTGGGTCACGCAGGCAGGCGGCTTGGCTCGTCGGCATCCGGCTCGGCGCAGTGCTTCAGGATCTCCGCGCGCACGGCGTCGCGCAGCCGGATCGACGCGGACCAGTCGCGGCCATCCGGTCGGACCGGGGTACTGACCAGCACGCTGATCGGCGCGCGGCGGGGGAACCACTGGCCGTCGCGCAGCACGCAGCGCGTGCCGCGGATCGTCACCGGCACCACAGGGACGCCGGCCTGCGCCGCCGTGAAGAACGCGCCCGCGTGGAACGGCAGCAAGCCTGGCACGCGCCTGAACGTTCCTTCCGGGAAAAACAGCATGGCTGCGCCGGCGCAAACGCTGTGCGTCGCGCGCGCCACGTCCTGCGCCCCTCGCTGCGCGTCGCCGCGGTCGACGAACAGGGCGCCGAGACCCCGCAAGTAGACCCTTGGGATGAATTGTTCCTGCAATTCGAGCTTGGCAACAAAGCGGACATGGCGCGGCAGTGCGGCGACCAGCGTGATGCCATCCAGATAGCTCGTGTGGTTCGCCACCACCACACAGGTGGCCTCGCGCGGAAGATTCTCGAGTCCCTCGACCGAGAGCGGAAGCCCAGACAGGCGCAGGAACAGCCGGGCCGCATGGTGGCTCAGCGCCCAGCTCCAGGACGGCTTGGGCAGCACGGCGGTCAGCGCCCAGGTGAGGGGCGCGAGTAGCCAGAACAGCAGCCAGACATAGACCGCGTAGGCCAACCCCACAGCGACGCGCCCGGCACGCCGCAGCTGTGGCAGGATCGCTGCCCAAGCAAGCCGCGCGATCTGCCGCCACGGCGCCGGCTGCGTGGCCGAAGCGCCGCCGTTCTCGTACAACTCGCGGCTGGCCGCGCGGCGAATCTTGCCGCTGGAGGTCTTCAAGACCGTGTGCGGCGGCACCAGGACCACGTCGTCCGGCGGCGCGCCGAGCACGCCGACCGCAGCGCTGTTGATCTGGCGGCGCAACTGCGCCTGCGCCTCGGGGGCCAGGCCGCGGGTTTCCGCCATGACGACGACCCGTTCGGTGCGGGTCCTGGGGTCCGGGCTGCCGAACACGGCGACGCAGCCCTTGCGGATGGAGGGAATCGCGCCGACGGCCTCTTCGAGGTCATACGGGTAGACCTGACGGCCGCCCCGAATGATCACGTCCTTCGCCCGCCCGGTGATGTAGACCTCGCCTTGCGCCATGTAGGCGTAGTCGCCCGAGTCCAGCCACTCGCCATCGAACAGGCGGCGCGTCTCCTTCGGGTTGCGGAAGTAGCCGCTGGTGGCGGACGGACCCTTGAACAGCAGGCGTCCTTCCTGGCGCTCCGCCACCTCACGCCCCGTTGCGTCGACCAGGCGGACCTCATGGCCCGGCAGCGGCCGGCCGCACGCCACCACCAGCCGCACGTCAGACGCGCCGCTCGCCGCGGGCAGCGCGCGGCCCGAGTGCGAGAACGCCTGCCGATCGATGCGGTCGACCAGCAGCCCCCGCCCTGGCGGCGGGAAGGTCAGGCCAAGCGCTGTCTCCGCGAGTCCGTACACCGGCGCCAGCGCTTGCGGCCGCAGCCCGTAGCGGGCGAAGCGCTGCTGAAACTCCAGCATGGTCGTCGCGCTGACCGGTTCGGCGCCGTTGAACGCAAAGCGCCAGCTGGACAGGTCGAGCCCGTCCAGCGCGGCCTCGTCCAGCTTGCGCAGGCACAGCTCGTAGCCGAAGTTCGGCCCGCCCGACAGTGTGCCGCGGTGCCGGTGCACGGCCCACAGCCAGCGCTCCGGTCGCGCGAGAAAGGTCAGCGGCGACATCACGACCAGCGGATACGCGTAGTACAGGCTGCCCAGCCACGCCCCGATCAGCCCCATGTCGTGGTACAGCGGCAGCCACGAGACGAAGACGTCGTCGGAACTAACTTGCAGGGCCTGCCCCATGGCGCGCAGGTTGGCCAGCAGGTTGGCGTGCGTCAGGACCACCCCCTTGGGACTGCTGGTGCTGCCCGAGGTGTACTGCAGCAAGGCGATATCGTCTGCATGGGCTGTGACGCGTTCCCGGGCGACCGTGGACGAGGACAGTTCTTCCACCGTGCAGACCATGCGCAGCGATGGCACCTGGGACTTGAGCAGCGCCGCCAGCACCTTGGCTTGCGGCACGGTGATCAGCACCGTGGCCAGCGCATTGGTGAGGATGCCGATGTGACGCCGCAGGTGCTCCTCGATCTGCGCTGCCCGCGCTGGCGGGTAGATCGGGACCGGGATGCCGCCGGCCAGCAGAATGCCGGCGAAGCTGAGGAAGTACTCGCGGCCGGTCGGCAGCATCAGCGCCACCGGCTGACCCGGCTGAAAGCCGCGATCCAGCAGCCCGGCGGCGATGCCGGCGGCGCCCTGCTGCAAGTCGGCGTAGCTCAGGCGCGTCAGTGCGTCGCTATCGCCGTTGTCGATCACAATGTGCTCGCGCTGCGGATGAGCCCGCACGTGCCAATCGAGCGCCTCCTGCAGGGTCGCCGCCGCATGCGGCGCTGGCGAGACGCGTTCGGGCACCGCAAGCCGCCGTGCCTGCAGCACTTGCGCCTGAGGGGGGCCCCGTGCGGCGACCAGCGCGCGCAGCAGGTCCCGAGGCGCTTCGGCCGTGCTCAGGAGCTGCTCCGGCGGGCGCACGCCGAAAGCGTGCTCCAGGCGCATCAACAACTCCACGCGCGCCAGGCTGTCCAGGCCAAGGTCTTCCTCGAGCGCGCTGTCCAGCGTTACCGGGTCCATGTCCTTGCGGCCGGGGTGGAGTTCGGTCAAGACCTCCCGCACGATCCGCAGCACAGCCTCGTCCGAGACTGCGCGGGAAGGCGAGTCTACGTTCATGGGGTGATTACCCTTGCTGCATGCGGGCCCTCGCGTTGAGGCGCCATCAAGGCTCTTTCCATCCGCGAGACCATCCTTTACCGATCTCGACGGCCCCGGCAAGAAAGAACAGGATGACGGCTTCGAAGCAAGGTATGTCGCCGATCTGGCACGCGCATGAGTCAGCGCAGGCCCAGAACCGCGATCTTGGCCGGGTCAGTCCCATTCTAGGCCGGCAGCCCCCCGATACTGAAGAAAATAGGCATTCGGCCCTCGTGGTGATTGTGTAACATGCTATTAAAAATATAGCAACTCTCTTGGCGCGGGTACTCGTCGTCGCCGCCCAGCACGCTCCCCAGCAAGCCGCCGCCGGCAAAACCGGGGAGCACCGGGGCCTCTTTACGCGAGCCGCCCCGCGCGGGCTTTCTTACGCCTGATCGGGGCCGCACCTCTGCAACTTCCAGATGCACGCTCCGACGTATAGCAGCGCTTCGGAATCAGCCTGATCCATTGCCAGGCGCGTCCGCTCCAAATACTCAGCCAGGTACGCCATCGCGTCGTCAGGCGCGAACGCTTGCTCTTCCTGGGCCAATTCAGCCATGAGCGCCAATAACTGGGTTTGATTCATCTTCGCAGTGTGCGCCGCGTCAGCTTGCAGTGCAATCTCCCTGCAACCCGGCCGCCCCGAGCGGGCTTTTTCGCGCCTGACCTGCCACGCATTCAACTTACGCTGGCGTAATAATGCACCAATGCACCATAGCCAAGGAGCACTACCTGCGCTTCCTGATCAAAGATCAACCTGAAAAGGAAGATTTGATCTTCAAGGTCAGGAAGGATGATTCGGATCGTCTTGCAACCGTCCTAGATGATTTGGATGGTGAGAACGCAGCGGCACCATTCTTTTGGTTCGATGCCCTGGATGGCCGATCCGTTGTTATCAACCTATATGAAGTGCAGGGCGTGCGGCCTTGACCTCGGCGGGCGTGGGCGATGGGGCAAGTAGGCCCGTCAAAGCTCCACGAACTCCCACGCAGAGCACATGCCGGCGATGACCTCACCCAGGGCACTCAGCTCGCGTACCGTTGGGCCGATGCGGTCATCATTCAGCGCTTCGGCAGCATCGCCATCAAAGCCGGGAATGGCATCTTCCAGGTACACCAGCCCAACCAGCTTGTCGCCCGCAATGGCGGCCAGCGCCTGGCCCGCACCCTTGTACTGTGGCGCCAGGGCCGCAGGGATTTTGTAAACGTTCATAGGACCTCCAATACGATCAGTCCGCGCCACAGGCATCTCATCCCAGCTTGTCGTGTAATGCGGCGTTCGCCGCTCCTGGCGCATGCCCCAGACCCGGTTGTGGTCATCTATCTCTGTGCTGGCCACATGCACGGTGCCCTTGCCGAATCTGCCGTTGAGCGCATCCATGACCGACATCAGCCGTGAGCGGTCCTCGCCCGCATTGTCGACTCCACATCCAGCTCGCTCTCGTGCAGCGTGCGCCACGCCAGCTACGCAATGTTCAAGTCTTGCTGTGATGGTAGTAGAGGTAGGCTAGACCGACTGGTGCAACGAATATCGCAAAACCCCAGCACAACATCATGGTGAACAATTTGACGCCCAACATTAGGATGGCGTTAACGAAAAATACATTTTTCCCCATGAGGAAGTCCATGATGCTTTCGTAGATAAAGCGAGAGTATGGATAAAGAAATGTGCTGACGAAAATAAAGAAAGACATACCAAACTGAATTGATTTGCCTCCTTGAGTTGACGTAAAGAAAACGACAGCAGCCATAAGAAGGCTAAAGAATAATTGACGAAAATAATATTGAGGAGACAGGCCGCCGAGCGTCTTCTGAAGAATTGGGTGCGTACAGACACTTTATTGTTGAGTTCGCCAAATTCTCGACTGTAGAAAGTATCTAGGTAGTCGTTTCGGTCATACTTTAGCCATGGAATCCAGCGCAGACACCCATCATGGCCACACGCCCGAAATCATCTGGGCCGAGGTTTTCGCCAGCATGTACCTTTCGCTCTCAAAGGGCGAGGGTGACATTCATCACTTGATTGACTGGGGGCGCGAACTTTGGCCGACGCACGGCGCGCGGGATGCCGTTGAAGTGGCCAACGAAGAGTTTACAAAGCTGGGTGCTGCGCCGAACCGGCCGGCAGCGTGACACATTGGAGCGAAATAGCAACACTTCCGAATCGCTGGAAAAGAGACCGGGGCCCGTATCATCTCAAGTACTGGATGGTTTTCAGAATGAGGGAATCGTAGGGGGAGTTAAGCACTTGAATGCACAAGACAATCCAGCATTCATGAGCCCTACAGCCTGATATTGTGACGACTCCGTTCTAAAAAGCATGAATACACGGGGCCCTGCGCCCCGTTTTTCATTTCTGGCTTCTACCTGCCTCCCGCGTCATGGTTGCCGGCTTGTCGTCTGGTGTGCCCCTCCTTCGCTGATGGAAGGCCGGGACTGCACGGGGTTTATTGTCGATTGGGTAGCTGACGCCGCGGCACTTCACTTGTGGCACGGCAGAAAATAAATCGCCGGTTTCGGCACGGCCTCCTGGCCATCCGCAGAACCCCCTCTGGCTAGCCGTCGGCGTGCATGTCAAAAATGAGCCCCCTCAACCATTGATTGGCCGGGTCCTTGTGATACTTGGCATGCCAGAACAGATTGATGGCAATCTGCGGAAGCTTCACAGGATGTGCAACGTACTTCAGGTTAAAGGGTTGAGCCATCCTTTCCGCCAGCCGTTCGGGCACGGTTGCCACCAGATCCGTTGACTGGAGAATGTGTCCCACGGCCACAAAATGGGGCACGGTCAACTTCACCTTGCGTCGCAGCGGGCTGTCATCAAGTATTTCATCGACCTTGCCGTGGCCGGTCCCTGCAGAAACAATGGCCAGGTGATCAGCCGCGTAGAAATCTGCCGGAAGGACTTTTCGCTTGCTCAAGCGATGGCCCGATCTGAACATGCAGACGTATTGCTGGATGAACAGCCGGCGCTGAAAGAAACCCGCTTTGAGCTGCGGCAATAGTCCGATAGCCAGGTCAATGTGGCCGGCCTCCATGGCGTCTTTGAGGTTGATGGCCGTATTGCGCACAGTGCTGATGGAAACAAACGGCGCAACCTTCTGGATTTTTTCCATCAGCAGGGGCAGGAAGTAAATCTCACCGATGTCAGTCATGCCAATGGAAAAGCTGCGCTTGCTGTTTGCCGGGTCAAAGGATGTCTTGGCGTTGACCGCACCGTGGATCATTCCCAGCGCATAGCCGATGGACTCGGCAAGTTGATCAGCGAAAGGAGTGGGCTGCATGCCGCTGGACGTGCGCAGGAACAGCTCGTCGCCAAACAGCTTGCGCAAACGGGCCAACGCGTTGCTGACCGCGGGTTGTCCGAGTCCCAGATTTTCGGCCACTTTGGATACTTTTCGCTCTGCCAGCAGTTGATTGAAGATCACCAGCAGGTTGAGGTCCATGTCCTTGAGTTCCATCAATGCTCCAGACGATTATTGATTTTGGTGATATTTAACATTAATGTCATTGTATTGACTGATTTTCATCGGGCGCCGATCATCGTGTCTCCCTACGAGACAAGACTGACATAGCAACATGGAAATACTGGTACGGCCTGTGCAGCGCACTCTCAACGTGGCGGCTGGCGTCAACCTGCTGGAGGCCCTGCGTGAGAACGATGTGCCGGTCTCCTACAGCTGCCTGGCCGGGCGTTGCGGCACCTGCCGCTGCAAGGTTGTCGAGGGCCATGTGCTGGAGTCCGGCCGCGAAGCGCAGCGGCCACTGGTGGCCGAAGACCAGTACGTGCTGGCTTGCCAGACCTTTCTGACCGAACCCTGTACCGTCGAAATCCCCGAGCCCGACGAAGTGGTCGTGCACACGGCCAAAATCATCAAGACCACCGTTGTCGCTGTCGAAGACCAGACCCACGACATCAAGCGCATTCGCCTGAAGCCCGCCAAGCCGATCGAGTTCTCCCCCGGCCAGTATGCGCAATTGCAGTTCACGCCCGACCACGTCCGCCCCTATTCGATGGCGGGCCTTTGCGCCGATGGTGAACTGGAATTTCATGTGCGCCTGGTCGCCGATGGCCGCGTCACCGGCTACATCGCCAATACGCTGAAGGTCGGTGACGCGGTGCGTGTGAGCGGGCCGCTCGGCTCGGCCTACCTGCGGCGCAAGCACGAGGGGCCGATGCTGTGCGTGGCGGGTGGCACCGGCCTCGCGCCCATCCTGTCAATCATCCGCGGCGTGATTGCCGAGGGCATGCGAAACCCCATTCATCTCTATTTTGGCGTGCGCTCCGAGCGCGACATCTATGGCCGCGAATGGCTGATTGACCTGCAACGCCGGCACCCACAGCTGCATGTGCACGTGGTGGTCGCGTCGGGTAAGGCACCCGAGTGCCGCACCGGCCTCGTCACCGAAGCCATTGCGCAGGACTGGACCAGCCTGCAAGGCTTTCGCGCCTATCTTTGCGGCGCGCCGCCCATGGTCGAAGCCACCACCTTGCTGGTCAGGCAAATGGGCGTGCTGCCCGAACAAATCTACGCCGATGCTTTTTATGCCAGCGGAACCTAACCGGACCTCACAGGAGCCCACCATGAACGCCAGGAACCTCGACCTCGAATCCCAGCTGAGCCGCAAGGCGTATTACGACCGCATCGGCGTGGACAGCATGACGCCGCTGTGGGAGGTGCTGGGCGCGCTGGTGCCGCACAAGCCCAAGTCGCCCGCGATTTCCCATGTGTGGAAATACGCCGACGTGCGCGACCGCGTGATGGAAGCCGGCACGCTGATCAGCGCGGCCGAGGCCGAACGCCGCGTGCTGATTCTTGAAAACCCCGCGCTGCGCGGCCAGTCCTGCATCACCCAGTCGCTGTACGCGGGCCTGCAGCTCATCATGCCGGGCGAAGTCGCACCCGCCCATCGCCATACGCAATCCGCATTGCGCCTGGTGCTGGACGGCGAGGGCGCCTACACCGCGGTCGATGGCGAACGCACCACCATGCGCCGCGGCGACTTCATCATCACGCCGGCCTGGACTTGGCACGACCACGGCAACCTGGGCGACCGGCCGGTGGTGTGGCTTGACGGCCTGGACATCCCCATCGTGCGTTTCCTCGATGCCGGCTTTGCCGAGAAAAGCGACAGCGAATACCAGGCGGTCGCGCGGCCCGAGGGCGACGCGCTGGCCCGCTACGGCTCCAACATGGTGCCGGTTGATTTCCACCAGCAGCCGGCCGAGCCGACCAAGGTGTTTGTTTACCCGTGGGATCGCACGCTGGCATCGCTGAAAGCCATCGCCAACAGCGCGCCAGACCCGCACTTCGGCCACAAACAGCGCTACATCAACCCGGCCACCGGCCGCTCTCCCATGCCGACGATGGCGGCGTTCTCGCAGCTGATCCCAGCGGGCTTCGAGACGCGGCCCTACCGCTGCACCGACGGCACGGTGTATGTCTGCCTCAGCGGTGGGGCCGAGGCAACCGTCGAAGGCAAGACCCTGCGCCTCGATGAAAACGATGTGATGGTCGTGCCTTCATGGCACAGCCACCAGTTCCGCGCCGGCCCGGAGACCGTGCTCTTCAGCTATTCAGACCGCCCCGTGCAGCAGGCCCTCGGCCTGTGGCGCGAGCACCGCATTTGAACAATTTCACCTTCGCTACAGGAAACAACGACATGCAATACGCCATAGCCCCCGCAACCATTCCCACGCTGGCCGTGGCTGGCATCAGCGAACGCTTTCCCGTCAACCGCATTTTTTGCGTGGGCCGCAACTACGCCGCGCATGCACGCGAGATGGGCAAGGACCCTGACCGTGACCCGCCGTTCTTCTTCATGAAGCCCGCCAATGCCGCGGTCGATGCCTCGTCGCCGGTCAGCATTCCCTACCCGCCCAAGACCAGCAACTTCCACCATGAGATTGAACTCGTCGTCGCCATCGCCAAGGGCGGCCGCGACATTCCTGAAAGCGATGCGCTGTCGCATGTGTACGGCTATGCCACCGGGCTGGACATGACGCGCCGCGATCTGCAACTCGACGCCCGCGACAAGGGCCGGCCCTGGGAATTCGGCAAGTCGTTTTCGCTGTCGGCGCCCATCGGTGCAGTCTCGCGCGTGGCCGACTGCGGCCATGTGGGCGAGGGCGCCATCAGCGTCACCGTCAACGGCAGCGCGCGCCAGTCGTCCGACGTGGCCAAGCTGATCTGGTCGGTGTCTGAGTGCATCGCCTACCTGTCCGAATACGAAACGCTGGAGCCCGGCGACATCATCATGACCGGCACGCCCGAAGGCGTGAACGCCGTGGTCGCCGGCGATGTGATGCAGGGCGCCATCGCGGGCCTGGCCGGCATCACGGTCACCGTGCAGGCCTGAGCCCATCAGACGAGCGAACACAGGCAACCCAAGGAAGCAGCGATGAGCACATCCACCGGAACCTTTCCCGTCAAGGTCCACTGGGAATCCGAAGGCACCAGCCGGATTCCGTTCATGGCCTACACCGACCCGGACCAGCACAAGAAAGAGCTCGAACGCTTTTTCTACACCAAGCACTGGAACTACGTCGGCCTTGAAGCCGAGATACCCAACACCGGCGATTTCAAGCGCACGGTGGTTGGCGAGCGTTCGGTGATCATGGTGCGTGATGCCGACGGCGGCGTCAGCGTGGTCGAGAACGTCTGCGCCCACCGCGGCATGCAGTTCTGCCGCGAGCGCCATGGCAACAAGAAGGAATTTGTCTGCCCTTACCACCAGTGGAGCTACACGCTCAAGGGTGACCTGCAGGGCGTGCCTTTCCGCCGCGGCGTCAAGCAGGACGGCAAGATCAACGGCGGCATGCCCTCCGACTTCCAGACCGCCGACAACGGCCTCAACAAGCTCAAGGTCGCGACGCGCGGCGGTGTCGTGTTCGCCAGCTTTGACCATGAGATCGAGTCGTTCGAGGACTTCCTCGGCCCGGTCATCCTCGGTTATTTCGACCGCCTGTTCGACGGCCGCAAGCTCAAGATCCTTGGCTATAACCGCCAGCGCATTCCGGGCAACTGGAAGCTGATGCAGGAGAACATCAAGGACCCCTACCACCCAGGCCTCCTGCACACCTGGTTCGTCACTTTCGGCCTCTGGCGCGCCGACAACAAGAGCGAACTGAAGATGGACGCGCGCCATCGCCACGCCGCCATGATCTCCACACGCGGCCAGTCGGGCAAGGCCGACCAGGTCACGCAGGTGTCCAGCTTCAAGGAAAGCATGGAACTCAACGACCCGCGCTTTCTTGACATCGTGCCAGAGCCCTGGTGGGGCGGCCCGACCGCGGTGATGATGACGCTGTTCCCCAGCGTCATCCTGCAGCAGCAGGTTAACAGCGTCTCGACGCGCCATATTCAGCCCGACGGCCACGGCTCGTTTGATTTTGTGTGGACGCACTTCGGCTTTGAGGACGACGCCGAGGAGATGACGCAGCGCCGCCTGCGCCAGGCCAACCTGTTCGGGCCGGCCGGTTTTGTGTCGGCTGACGACGGCGAGGTGATCGAGTTCTCGCAACAGGGCTTTGAGCAAAAGCCCTATCACCGCACGCTGGCCGAACTCGGCGGGCGCACCGCCGAGGATACCGACCACATGGTCACTGAAACACTGATACGCGGCATGTACCAGTACTGGCGCGAAGTGATGGAGGCCTGACATGAGTTCATCCGTCAATATCAATTTCGAAGACTACCTGCAGGTCTCGCAGTTGTATGCCGATTACGCCCGGGCGGTCGACTCCGGTGATTGGGATTTGTGGCCCGAGTTCTTCACCGAAGACTGCATCTACAAACTGATTCCGCGTGAGAACCATGAACGTGGTTTTCCGCTGGCAACCTTGTTTTTTGAAAGCAAGGGCATGCTGAAAGACCGCGTGTATGGCATCCGCGAGACGCTGTTCCATGATCCCTACTACCAGCGTCACGTCGTCGGCGCGCCGCTGATTCACAAGGCCGATAACAACCGCTTCGAGTCAGAAGCCAACTACGCCGTTTTCCGCACCAAGTTGTCGCAGGAGTCGACGGTCTTCAATGTTGGCCGCTACATCGACGTGATCGAGCGCACGCCCGAAGGCCTGAAGTTTTCGTCGCGCCACTGCGTGTACGACAGCGAAATGATCCCGAATTCCATCATCTACCCGATTTAAACCATGAGCAATTCCAACTGGATTGATGCCACCGAAGAAGACAGCGTGCCCGAAGACGACGTGATCGGGCTACAGGTCGGTGGCCGCGACATCGCCCTCTACAAGGTGGAAGGCAGTATTTTCGCCACCGACAACACCTGTACCCACGGTCATGCACGTCTGTGCGACGGCTTCCTTGACGGCTATGAAATTGAATGCCCACTGCACCAGGGCAAGTTTGACGTGCGCAATGGCCGCGGCACCTGCGCACCGGTCACGGAGGACGTTCGCAGCTACCCCGTGCGCATCGAAGACGGGCGCGTATTTGTGCAGATGTCTGACTGAACTCGCTGCCGTCCCATCCTTCCCTCACGCTATCAACAGGAGACAACACAATATGAAGACAACACCAACGACAACGACGGCCTTCCGTCGCAGCACACTGATCGCAATGGCCGGGCTTGCACTTGCCGGCGCCGGCCAGTTCGCCGCTGCCGCCACCATCGGCCTCATGGCGCCGTTGTCGGGTCCGCAGGCCATCGTGGGCCAGGACCAGGTCGACGGCTTCATGCTGGCGGTCGAGCAGCTGGGCGGCAAGCTCGGCGGCCAGCCCGCCACGGTGCTGAAGGAAGACGACCAGCTCAAGCCTGAGATCGGCGGCCAGATCACGCGCAAGTTCATCGACAAGGACAAGGTCGATGCCATCGTCGGCCTGAGCTTTTCCAATGTGCTGATGGCCAGCCTGCCGCGCATCGTCGAGTCGGGCACCGTGGCCATCGCCACCAACGCCGGACCGTCGCCACTGGCCGGCGCGGGCTGCAAGGCCAATGTGTTTTCAACCGCCTGGCAGAACGACGGCGCTGCTGAAGCCATGGGCAAATTCGCGCAGGACAAAGGCCTGAAGAAGGTCTATTTGATGGCGCCCAACTACCAGGCCGGCAAGGACATGCTGACCGGCTTCAAGCGCTATTTCAAGGGGCAGATCATTGACGAGGTCTACACGCAGGTTAACCAGCCCGATTATTCCGCCGAGCTGGCGCAGCTGCAGTCGGCCAAGCCCGACGCGGTGTTCGTGTTCTACCCCGGCGGCATGGGTGTCAACTTCATCAAGCAGATGGCGCAGGCCGGCCTGATGGCCAAGGTGCCGCTGTATTCGGTTTTCACTGTTGATGGCACGACCTTGCCTGGCCTGCGCGATGCCGCCGTGGGCAGCGTGAGCGGGGCGATGTGGGATGCGGCCCTCGACACGCCCGAGAACAAGAAGTTCGTCGCCGACTTCGAACGAAAATTCAAGCGCACGCCCAGCGAGTACGCGGCCACCGCCTACGACGCGGCCAACATCCTGAACATCGCGCTGGGCAAGGCCAAGCCCGGTGATTCGAGGGCGCTCGCCGCGGCTGTCAAGGCCGCCGGCAGCGAGGTCAAGTCGGTGCGCGGCCCGTTCGCGTTCAACAACAACAACCTGCCGGTGCAGAACTACTACGCGTTCGAAACCGTCAAAAGCGGCGGCAGCGTCGTCGGAAAACTGGTTGGCACGCCGCTCGCCAAGCACAGCGACGTCTACCGCGCGCAATGCGCACTGAAGTGACGCCATGAACGGCACGATTGTTTTCGCGCAGCTGCTTAACGGCCTGCAGTACGGCGTACTGCTGTTTTTGCTGGCCGCCGGCCTGACGCTGGTTTTTGGCATCATGAGCTTCGTCAACCTGGCGCACGGCTCGCTCTACATGATGGGCGCGTACTTCGCGGCCAGTGCCTTCCAGTTCACCGGCTCTTTCGGGCTGGCCGTGCTGGCGGCCATGGGCGGCTCGCTGTTGCTGGGCCTGGCGCTCGAGTTCATCGCGGTGGCGCGCCTCTACCGGCGCGACCACCTTGACCATGTGCTGGCCACCTTCGGCCTGGTGCTGTTCTTCAACGAGTTGGTACGCATCGTCTGGGGCTCGCAACCGGTGTTTCTGCAGGTGCCTGAATTCCTCGGCGGCGCCATTGACATCGCAGGGTTCACTTACCCGGCTTACCGCTTTGCGATCATCGTGGTCGGCCTGCTGGTCGCCATCGGCTCCTGGCTGCTGATCAACAAGACGCGTGTCGGCATGCTGATCCGTGCCGGCGCGGTGAATCCCGCGATGGTCGCCGCGCTCGGCGTCAACATTCGCCTGCTCAATGCGATGCTGTTCGCGGTCGGCGCGATGCTTGCCGGGCTCGCGGGTGCGATGGCCGGCCCCATTCTCTCCGTGCAGTCGGGCATGGGCGAGTCGGTACTCATCACCACGCTGGTCGTGATCGTGATCGGTGGGATCGGCTCGGTCACCGGCGCGTTTTATGCTGCCCTCATCGTCGGCATTGTCGACACCATGGGCCGCGTGTTCCTGCCTTTCATGCTGCGCCAGGTCACCGAGCGCTCGTTCGCTGATGCGGCCGGCCCGGCGCTGGCGTCCATGCTGGTCTACCTGCTGATGGCGGTGGTGCTGGCCTGGCGTCCCCAAGGTCTTTTTCCCGCGAACAGGTGATGGGGATGACTTCAATTTTTTCCCGCCCCAGCACCTGGGTTCCGTTGCTGATCCTGTTGCTGCTCGCAGCCGTCCCCTTCGTGGCACAGGCCACCGGCCAGCAGTTTTATGTCGCATTCTTTGCGCGCATCATCATCTACGCGATTGCCGCCTGCGCGCTCAACATCGCGCTCGGCTACGGCGGGATGGTGAGTTTCGGCCATTCGCTGTTCCTTGGCCTTGGTGCCTATGTGGTCGGCCTCGCGTCTTTCCACGAAGTCGGAAGCGGTTGGGCACACCTGGCTTTGTGCCTGGGCGTCTGCGGTTTTGTTGCGCTGGTGACGGGCGCGATCAGCCTTCGCACCACCGGCATCGCCTTCATCATGATCACGCTGGCCTTTGCACAGATGGGCTACTTCCTGTTCGTCAGCCTGAAGAACTACGGCGGCGACGACGGGATGTCCATCGCAAAAAACAGCCGCTTCGGCCCGGTGGACCTGTCGTCCGCGACCAGCGTGTACGTCGCCGCCTTCATCGTGCTGGTGCTGTCGATCTGGTGGCTTGCGAAGCTGCGCGTGGCCCCTTTCGGCATGGTGATCCGCGGCGCGAAGCAGAACGCGCGCCGCGTCAATGCCGCCGGCATCCCGGTGTTGCGCTATCAATTGCTGGCCTATGTGATGTCGGGCATGTTGTGCGGCGTGGCCGGCCTGCTGCTGGCCAACCTCAATGCCTTTGCGTCCCCCAGCACGCTGTCGTGGGCGGTGTCCGGCGAGTTGATCGTCATCGTCGTGATCGGCGGCCTCGGCAGCGTGTTCGGTCCCTTGCTCGGTGCCATTGTTTTCCTCGGCCTGGAAGAAGTCCTGAAAACCTGGACAGACCACTGGATGGTCATTTTCGGCCCGCTTATCGTCATCGTCGCGCTGCTGGGCAAGAGCGGCATCGTCGGCCTGCTGCAGCGCTTTGATCCGCGCCGCAAGCCCGCCACGCAACCCGCGGCCACCACCGCGCCTGCCGCAGCGGCAGGCACTGCCAACACCGTGAAGGGAGCCGTGTGATGGTCAGCGTACTTCGCACCGACTCGCTCACCAAACGCTACGGCGCGCTGCTTGTCACCGACGCGGTCTCGCTCGACATCGGCGAGGGTGAACTGCACGCCATCATCGGCCCCAACGGCGCCGGCAAGACCACGCTGATCAACCAGCTCTCGGGCGAGCTCGCGCCCAACAGCGGCAGTGTCTGGTTCGATGGCGCGGACGTGTCCGCACTGACTATCCACGAACGCGCCAAGCGCGGCCTGCTGCGTTCCTACCAGATCACGTCGATCTTCGAAGACTTCAGCGTGCTGGAAAACGCGACCTTCGCGGCGCTCGGCTCGCGCCAGCATGCGTTCAGGTTCTGGGCGCCCATGCTGGCCGGCCAGGAAGCGCGCAGGTTTGCGGAAGAAGCGCTCGAAGCGACCGGCCTGACGCACCGCCTCAGCGTCGCGGCGGGTGACCTGGGCTACGGGGAGCGCCGTCAGCTTGAACTCGCGATGAGCCTGGCCGCAGGCCCGAAATTCCTGCTGCTCGATGAGCCCATGGCCGGCATGAGCGTGCAGGAGTCCGCCGCCGTCATCGCGCTGCTCCAGCGTCTGAAGCGCCAGTACACCATCCTGCTGGTCGAGCATGACATGGACGCGGTGTTTGCGCTGGCCGACCGCATCAGCGTGCTGGTCTACGGAAAGATCCTGTTCACCGGCACGCCAGATGAAATCCGCAACCACCCGGAAGTGCGGGCGGTTTACCTTGGCGAAGAAGAAACCGGAGCCGAAGCATGAGTGCGTTTTTATCGGTCAAAAGTCTGCAGGCGTCTTATGGCCATGCACAGGCGCTGTTCGACATTTCATTCGAGGTCGGCGCGGGCGAAGTCGTCACGCTGCTTGGCCGCAACGGCATGGGCCGCTCAACCACGGTCAAATGCCTGTTCGGCATGCTGCCTGTCTCGTCGGGCAGCGTGTCCGTGGGCGGCGAGCGCGTCGACCATTTGCCGTCGCACCGCATCGCGCGAAAGGGCTTGGCGCTGGTGCCGGAGGGCCGGCAGGTGTTCCCCAACCTGACCGTCGAGGAAAACCTGGTCGCCACCGCGCGCGACGACAAAAGGAGCCGCGGCAAGGCCTGGGACCTGGATCGCGTTTATGTCTTCTTTCCGCGCCTGAAAGAACGCCGCGGCAACCTCGGCTCGCAGCTGTCGGGTGGTGAGCAGCAGATGCTCGCCATCGGCCGCGCGCTGATGACCAACCCTCGGTTGCTGGTGCTGGACGAGGCGACCGAGGGCCTGGCGCCGGTCATCCGCAATGAGATCTGGCGCGCGCTGGCCGAGCTGAAGCAGGACGGCCTGTCGCAAATCGTGATCGACAAGAATGTGAAGGCGCTGATGGGCCTGGCCGACCGGCACTTCGTCATTGAAAAAGGCTGCGTGGTCTGGCAAGGCACCTCCAACGACCTGCGCGGCCAGCCGGAAATCGTGCATCAGTATCTCGGAGTCTGAATGGACCGCATCCTTCACACCTACTTTCGCAGCTCGGCGGCCTACCGCGTGCGCATTGCGATGAATCTCAAGGGGCTCGAGGCCGATCACGTCTTCATCCACCTGAACCGCAACGGCGGAGAACAGTTCGGCGAGGCTTTCAGGGCGATCAACCCGCAGGCGCTGGTGCCGGTGCTGAGCGAGGAGGGCGTGCAGATCAGCCAGTCGCTGGCCATCATCGAGTACCTCGACGAGGTCTATCCGCAGGTTCGGTTGCTGCCCTCGTCACCGGTCGACCGCGCCTTTGTTCGCCAGCTTTCACTGGGCATTGCCTGCGACATCCATCCCATCAACAACCTGCGCGTGCTGAAATACCTGACCGGGCCGATGGGTGTGTCGGAAGAGAAAAAAAGCGAGTGGATCGCGCACTGGATCACCCTCGGTCTCGAGGCGGTCGAGGCGCAATTGAAGCAGCGCGGCAGCGTCGGCGACTTCTGCCTCGGCGATACGCCGACGATGGCCGACTGCTGCCTGGTGCCCCAGGTCTTCAGCGCGCAGCGCTTCAATGTCGACTTATCGGGCTGCCCGACGGTGATGGCCATCTTCAGTGCCTGCCAGGGGCTGCCGGCCTTTGCGGCCGCACAGCCATCGCGGCAGCCGGATGCGGAATGAGCGCTTGCCGGCCGCTTACTTCAGCGCCTGCAGCTGCTGGTTGGCCATCGCAATCCATTCCTTGATGTAGGTCTGGTAATGCAGGTCATCATGGCGCCACATGCGGTTCAGCCCCATGCCGCGGACCAGGTTCAGGCTCAGGTTGAGCAGTATGCGTGCGCGTTTGGCGGGTACGCCAGCTTTCTTGAAAACATCCATCCATATGTCGTCGCACGTGACGCGGTAGCGCTCCATCACCGGCAGGATTTTCGCCATCAGCTCGGGGTCGGTGCGCGCGACCACAAGGGTCTCGAGCGCCGCCAGAAAGGGCCAGTCGAAGTAAATGCTCATGCAGTCGGTGATGAAGCCTTCAATCGGTTTTTCCGCGGCGCCCGCCGTCTGCGCCATGCGCTGGCCGCGCACGATGGCTTCCTCATAGACCATGGCTGTTGCCTCGACCACCAGCTCAGCCTTGGTGGTGTAGTGGTGCATCAGGGCGCCGTTCGACACCCCCGAGGCCTTGGCCACTTCCTTCATCGTGAGACCGCTGTAGCCGTCGCGCAGAAGGACCTCGATGGCGGCGGCAAGCAGCTTGTCCTTGGTGATGCGGCTGCGGTCTTCCTGGGTGCGGCGAGGCGCCTTCACGGCTTTCGCGGCCAACGCCTTCTGGGCAGGTGCTGATTGGGTTGTCGTGCGTTTGATTGGTGTGCTGGCCATCCGGTAAACCTTTTCAGTGCTGCTGTGCCTGACTGCCGTGATTATGGCCCCAGGCATTCGGGTCAACCCCTATGAAATTGACTGTTTTAACTTACAAACCGTACGCTCTGTATGTGATAATTTTTGCATTCTCTGTTTAAGAAGGAGCTGGGAATGGCCTTTATCAAGAATGCCTGGTACGTGGCTTGCTGGAGCGGCGAAGTCAAGCCGGGTGAAATGTTTCACCGCAAACTGCTCAATGAGCTGGTGGTGTTTTATCGCAAGGAAGACGGCACGGCCGTCGCGCTGCAGGATCGCTGTCCGCACCGTTTCATCCCGCTTCACCTCGGCAAGCTTGTCGGCGACGCCATTGAATGCGCTTACCACGGCTTGACTTTCGATTGCTCGGGGACATGCGTGAAAAACCCGCACGGCGATGGCAAGGTGCCCGCCGCGGCCAAGGTGCGCTCTTACCCCGTGGCCGACAAGCACGGCATGCTCTGGATCTGGATGGGCAGCCAGGCGGCCGATCGGGCCACCATTCCCAACTACGACGTGCTCGAATCCAAAGCCGGTTTTGCCACCAGCCGCGGTTACCTGCACATCCAGGCCAACTATGAGCTGATGGGCGAAAACCTGCTGGACCTGAGCCACATCACCTACCTGCATGACGGCTATCTCGGCAGCCCCGAGCAGGTCGGCGCCGTGCAGGTTTTGAAGGAGGAGGGCGGCAAGATTCACTGCAACCGCTGGATGCCCAGAATATCGGTGCCGCCCATCTTTGACATGGTCTACCGCCGCGATGGAAAGCCGGTTGACATGTGGACCAACATGACCTGGATTCCGCCCAGCTGCTTCCTGCTGGACTCCGGCGTGCACGAGGTCGATGGCGAGCGCGAGGACCACGGCTGGTATTACGGCGTGCACATCCTGACGCCCGAATCGGACAAGACCACGCATTACCACTTTGCCGCCGCGATGCCGCCCGGCACCAACATGACGCCGGAAGAGGCAGCAAAGTTTTCCGCCCTGCGCCGCCATGCCTTTGAAGCCCAGGATAAACCCATCATCGATGCGCAGCAGGCCGCCATCGGCGACAACGATTTCTGGGACATGAAGCCGGTGCTGCTCAGCATCGATGCCGGCCCGGTTCGCATGCGCCGCGCCATCGAACGCATGGTCAGGGAAGACGCCGAAGCCGAGGCGCCAGTCGTGCCGGTCAAGCTGATCCGGCCCGCGCCAGCGCCTGTGTAGGTCCGGAGCCATTTGAAGATTTATAGAAGGAGACAGCGATGAAGAAGCCATTGATTCAATGCTTGGCCATGGCAGGCCTCATGATGTCGCTCGCCAGCGGCTGGGCGCAAACCGCACCCATCAAAATCGGTTTTATCGGCGAACTGTCCGGACCCACGGCAGGCGTGGGCCAGGACCAGCTCGACGGTTTTAACCTGCTGCTGGAACGCAACGGCGGCAAGCTGGGGGGCGTGCCGGTGCAGCTGATCAGGGAAGACAGCCAGCTCAAGCCGGACGTGGCCAACCAGGCGGTGCGCCGCCTCATCGAAAAGGAAAACGTGGCCATCATCACGGGCGTGTCGTTCTCGAACATCATGATGGCCGTGCACAAGTACGTGACCGACAAGGAAGTGTTTCTCGTCGGTTCCAACGCCGGTCCGTCGCAGATCGCCGGCAGCCAGTGCTCGCCTTATCAGTTCATCACCTCATGGCAGGGCGACCAGGCCGCCGAGGCGGTGGGCCAGTACGCCAGGGACAAGGGCTACAAGAAAGTCTTTGTACTGGCGCCCAATTACCAGGCCGGCAAGGATATCGTCGCGGGCTTCAAGCGTTACTACAAGGGGCAGCTCGCCGACGAGGTCTACACTTCCCTGACGCAGATGGATTTCTCGGCTGAGCTGTCGCAGGTCTCTGCCGCCAGGCCGGACGCGGTCTTTGCCTTTTTCCCGGGCGGGCTGGGCGTGGCTTTCGCCAAGCAATACGCGCAAGCCGGGATGTCGAAAAACCTGCCGCTGTTGTCCACCTTTATTGCCGATGCCTTGTCGATGCCGGCCATCGGTGATTCGGCGCTCGGCATCGTCAGCGGCGGCTTTTGGGCGCCTGACTTCCCAAATGCGCAGAGTCGCCAGTTCGTCGAAGAGTTTGAGCGCAAGTACAAGCGCATTCCGTCCAACTATGCGGCGCAAAGTTATGACGCAGCGCAATTGCTCGATTCCGCCATCGGCAAGGTCAAGGGAAACGTCACCGACAAGAAGGCCCTCATGGTCGCGTTGAAGGCAGCCGACTTCAAGTCCATCCGCGGTGATTTCAAATTCGGCAACAACAACTTCCCGGTTCAGGGCATGCACATCATGCAAGTGGCCAAGGACGGCAGTGGCCGCCTGAACCTGAAGACGGTTTCCACCCCTTTTAAGAGCTACCAGGATGCTTATGCGTCCCAATGCGCACTCAAGTGATTTTGTTCATGGGTGCCAACGAATTTTCGGTAAGGGTTGCAAGGAAGACCCGCGAGGCGGTGGACATCAACTCGTATGAGCTGGTGGCCATGGACGAGCGGGACCTTCCCGCGTTTGAGGCCGGCGCGCATGTCGACGTGCATCTTCCAAACGGACTGGTGCGGCAGTACTCCCTTTGCGGGATGCCGCACCGGAGGGATCGCTATCGAATCGCGGTGCTTCGGGACCCCAAAACCCGTGGCGGTTCAGAAGCCATTCATGACTTGGTGCATGAAGGCGATACGCTGCGCATCAGTTGGCCTCGCAATCTGTTCCGGCTGTCTGATGGGCCCCAAACCAGCATCCTGTTGGCCGGGGGCATCGGCGTGACGCCATTGCTTGCCATGGCGTACCACCTTCACGCACAAGGCCGCCCCTTTGCGCTCCACTACTTTGCACGGTCAAAGGAACGTGTGGCATTTCTCGCCGAACTTCAGAGTGCCGCTTTCGCGAGCAACATAGCTTTTCATCTGGACGATGCGGCCGCTGCCGGTAAAAAGCCGTTGTGTGCACTCCTAGAAAACATGCCGCGCGACGCGCATATCTACACCTGCGGACCGACAGGCTTCCTCAATCATGTACTGGAAACAGCTTCAGCACTGGACTGGCCTGCGGCCCAGGTGCACCACGAGACCTTTTCACCTCCGCAAGCGGTGACCGGCGATTCTTTCGAGGTGCGCATTCTGAGCACGGGCCAGTCTGTGGTGGTCGCTCAGGACGAGACCGTGGTCAGCGCCGTGGCGCGGATTGGCGTAGAAATCCCGGTTTCCTGCGAGCAAGGCATCTGCGGGACATGCCTGACACGCGTGGTGGAGGGCGTTCCGGACCACCACGATCAATACCTGACCGACGACGAGCATGAGAAAAATGATCAATTTACGCCCTGCTGCTCAAGATCCAGAACGAAGGTCATGGTGCTTGATATTTAGCGGCTACTACGGCTGATGCGGCTGATGCGGCTGATGTGAGGGAGCCGTTTCCGGTCTGTTCTTTTTTCAGCCCGCTGGGGCCAACTCTTGCTGCGCGCGATAATTGCCGCTGGCTTTTCCACCCCCAGCACCTTCCTGCATGCGCCTGCGCCACATTGAAGTTTTCAACGCCGTCATGCTGACCGGCAGCGTCAGCGGCGCGGCACGCCTGATCAATGTCACGCAGCCTGCGGTCAGCCGCATCCTGCAGCACGCTGAACTGCAACTGGGTTTTGCGCTTTTCCAGCGCACCAAGGGCAGGTTGACACCGACCGCGGAGGCGTTGACGCTGTACCCGCACATCGAGCGGCTGTTTGCCCAGCTCGATGAAGTGCAACGCCTGGCCGCCAACCTCAGGACCGGGGAAAGCGCCAAATCGCTGCGCATTCTGACCGTGCTGGCGCTCAGCTATGAAATCCTGCCGCACGCCATCAAACTGTTTCGCGTCAAGCATGCCGATGTGGCCATCACGGTCCAGGCCTTGCACTCGCCGCAGATTGTTTCGGCACTGGCTTTGCAGGAGGCGGATGTAGGCTTTCTTTTCAGCCCGGTGGCCCATTCGGCGCTGGCGCAGGAGCACCTGGCCGATGGCCGCATGGTGTGTATCGCACCCAAAGGCATGCTGCCGGCGCGCCTGCTCAAGCGTGGCAGCGTCGCGCTGGCGGATTTGACCCGGCAGCCGGTGATCGGGCTGGATGTGCTGGACCCGGTGGGCCGCAGCCTCAACCAGGCCTGCCGCGAGGCGGGGGTGGGCCTGGAATTTGACATCACGGTGCAGACCTACCACTCGGCGCTGGCGCTGGCGCACCACGGGCTGGGCGTTGCCGTGATCGACAACTGCACGGCCGCTTCAGCCGATTTGGCACGGGTGGACGTGCTGGCGCTGGAGCCCCTGATCCCGGTGCCGATCAAGGCCCTGCTGCCGGCCGGCAAGCCGAGCTCGGTCGCGGTGAGAGCCTTTGTGCGCTGCTTTCAGCAGGCGCTGGCCCGAACTGCCTGAATAACTTGAATCGCCTGAATCGGCAATTCAGCGCAGTTGCAGTTTCCGGCTCAGTGGCTCAGCAAGCCGCTGATGCGCTGGGCCGAACCAAAGGCCAGCGTAAACCCCAGCGCGCCGTGGCCGGTGTTGAACAGCAGGTTGGTTGGCGCCCCGGGACGTCTGCCAATCACCGGCAGGCCGGTGGGCGTGGCCGGGCGCATGCCGGCCCAGGGGCTCAGGTCGGCAAAGGCACTGCACTTGGGAAAGAGCGTCTGGGCCGAGGCTTTGAGCGACGCGATCTGTGCCGGGGCAATGGTGGTGTCGTAGCCCGACAGTTCCGCCATGCCCGCCACGCGCAGGCGCGAGCCAATGCGCGCGAACACCACTTTGCGGGCGCTGTCGGTCACGCTCACCGCCGGTGCCGTGCGGGCCTGTTCGTCGACCTCAACCGTGATGCTGTAGCCCTTGAGCGGATAAACCGGAAGGTGCACGCCCAGCGCGCGGGCCATGCGGGGTGAATCAACGCCCAGCGCCATCACATACTGGTCGGCCTCGACAAGGCCTTGCGGCGTGGCCACAGCCACCACCGACTTGCCGCGCAGCACCAGCTGCCGCACCGGGGTGTCGAGCAAAAACCGCACGCCCTGCCGGCGCAGCACGGCCAGCAGGGCGTCGCAGGTTTTCTGGCAGTCGGCGGCGCACTCACCCGGCGTATGGATGGCGCCGGCAATCTGCGCGTGACGGCTTTTCAGCGCGGGCTCAATCTCCACGCAGCGGTCGGCGTTGACCGCTTCCTGGGTGCTGCCCAATTCGCGCTGCAGCAGCATTTGCCGGCATGCGGCGGCGAACGACGCCCCGTCCGAATACAGCACCAGCTTGCCGCTGGCCGAAAAATCGCAATCCAGCTTTTCCTGGTTCATCATGGCCTCGAAGGATTGTCGGCTTGACGCCGCCAGCGCCAGCAGCTGGGCCGTGGTGTTTCGCGACGTCGTGCCATTGCAGGCGGCCAGAAACTGCGTGCCCCACAGCCATTGCCGCATGTCCAGGCGGGGGCGCAGCTTGAAGGGGGAAGAGGGCGAAAGCAGCAGCTTGGGGAGCTGGCGCCAGATGCCCGGATCGGCCAGCGGCTGCACGTAGGAGTAGCTCAGCTGTGCGCCGTTGCCGCCACTGGCGCCGCTGCCGGGGCTGGCGCGGTCCACCACCGTCACTTCGTGGCCGGCGCGGCGCAAGCTGTAGGCGGTGGCCAGCCCCACGATTCCCGCACCGAGCACGCACACATGCATAAAAATTCCTTGGCTTTGAAAAGGCGCCACTTTACGCAGTCGAAGTGCACTTGAACAATGCTGAATTCGCCACCGGCCATGACCTGCGGTTATGCCCGCATGGCCGGCATGTCCGGACTGGGTAAACCATGAGTTTTCGTCATGGGTTTGCCGCGAAAATGAATGACTCGCATCGCGCGGCTGTTCCTACACTAGCGCTGTCGACTTCCTGAAATTTTCCAACTCTCTGCCTCCCGAAAGGACACGCATGAAATTCTCGACCCTCATGACCGCCGTGCTGCTGATCGCAGGCCTGGCGACCACCGCAAGCGCGCAGACGCTGAAAAAGGTCGCCGACAGCAACAAGATCACCGTGTCTTACCGCGAGGCGTCGGTTCCTTTCAGCTACCTGATCGGCTCGACCAAGGCCGTGGGCTTCTCGGTTGAACTGACCGAAGCCATCATTGACGACGTGCGCAAGAAGCTCAAGAAGCCGAATCTTGAAGTGGCGTACATGCCTGTGACCTCTCAGAACCGCATTCCGCTGCTGGTCAACGGCACCTACGACCTCGAGTGCGGCTCGACCACCAACAACACCGCTCGCGGCAAGGACGTGGCGTTTGCCATCAACCACTTCTACACCGGCACGCGTTTGCTGACCAAGAAGACCTCCGGTGTCAAAAATTACGCCGACCTGGCGAAAAAGACGGTGGCCAGCACCACCGGCACCACCAACGCGCAGGTGATCCGCAAGTACAGCACCGACAAAAACCTCGACATGCAACTCATTTTGGGCAAAGACCATGATGACTCGCTGCTGCTGGTGGAAAGCGACCGTGCGCTGGCTTTTGCCATGGACGACATCTTGCTGTTCGGCCTGATGGCCAATTCCAAAAATCCGGCGTCGCTGCAGGTGGTGGGCGATTCGCTGCAGGTCGAGCCCTATGCCTGCATGGTGCGCAAGGACGATCCGGAGTTCAAGAAGCTGGTGGACGGCACGCTCACCCGCCTGATGAAGTCGGGCGAATTCACCACGCTCTACAACAAGTGGTTCATGTCGCCGATTCCTCCCAAGGGCGTGAACCTGAACCTGCCCATGAGCGAGCAGCTCAAGGCCAACATCAAAGCGCTGAGCGACAAGCCGGCGATATAAGCGCGGGCAGGGGCCCCCAGGACTGCCGCGTCCCTGCATTCCGGGCCGGCAGTCCTTTCTCCCAAAAATGTGACCCGGTCGGGTGCTTTTCGGCGCCAGGCGGCCGGCGCACGCCCGGCTTTTGAGCATGAGCAGCGAAGAACCATGAAGACCGTGAACAGCAGAGGCAAGGCATGAACAGAACCCGCGTCGTCGGCATTCTGGGCGGCATGGGGCCGGCCGCGGGCGCCGACTTTGCCCGGCTGTTTGTCCAGGCCTGCGCCGACCGGATGCGGGTGCTGCAGATTCCGGTGTCGGACCAGGCCTTTCCCGAGCATTGGCTGGCCCAGGTGCCGGTGCCGGACCGCAGCACGGCCCTGGAGTCACCGGGCCTGGGCGGCCACCAGCCGCTGGAGCCCATGCTGCAGGCCATGGGCAAGCTGGCCGCGCTGGGTGCCACTGCGGTGGCCGTGGCCTGCAACACGGCTCACGCCTGGCACGGCGCATTGCAGGAGCGCTTTCCGCAGCTCGAAGTGCTGCATGTGGCGCGCGAAGTGGCCCACACGCTTGCAGGGCGCGGGGTAAAAGAAGTGGGTCTGCTGGCCACGGCAGGCACTTACCGTGCCGGCCTGTATGACCAGGCCCTGCGCCAGGCCGGACTGCAATGCCATATCCCGGAACCCGAAGAGCGCGAGCGCCTGATGCACGGGATTTACCACGGCGTCAAGGTGGGCAACATGGCGCTGGCACATGACTGTTTTGCGGGCGTGGCTGAGGCGCTGGCGCGGCGGCACGGACTGTCAACGCTGGTGCTGGGCTGCACTGAGATCCCGTTGGCGCTTGGCGCTCAGCGTGTGGTGGCCGGCCTGGATGGGCTGGACCTGATCGACCCGGCGCTGTTGCTGGCGCGGGCACTGGCCCGTCGGGCTTATGCCACCGCCGCCTAGCGTCAAGTAGTGAGTCAAAACAGCCTCTGGCCCAATAAGAACATGCGGAGTTAGCTATTAAAAAAATAGCAGTCTGACGAAGTCAGGCCATCACCATCGCAAGGTCAAAAACCGGTGCGCGTCAGCCGCGTGCGCAATGTAAAGCGCTCTGCCGGGTGGTGCGTCACGCTGATTTCAACGGTTTCACCCTGCTGGTTGAGGTAGTGGCGCACGATGCGCAGTCCCGGCGCTTGCGGCTCCACGCCAAGGCGGCGGGCCACGGACTCGGGCAGGGGAACGGCACACAGGTCTTGCGTCATTTCCTTGATGTGCTGGCCGTAATGCGTCTCCAGTAGCGTACTCACCAATGTGCCAGGGGACTCGCGCACCCGCACTTCCAGTCCGTCGTAGTCGGGCGCGACATAGACCTCGGTCCAGCCAATCGGCTCACCCTGCGGTTTTTTGGACCCAGGCCCCTGGCCGTCCAGGCGAAGGCTGGCGATGCGCAGCCAGGGGGTGCCCTCGGCACAGTTCAGCAGGCGCGCCAGCGCCGCCGGGGTGGCAATGCGGTCGATCTGCTGCACCACGCGGGAGTGGGTGGCCCCAAATTGCACCAGGTCGTCAATGGACGCCAGCGACTGATGAAAGCCCACGCTGGGGGTGGCTGATTCGACCCGCGTACCGGCATTCTTGCGGCGTGACACCAGGCCCTGTTGCTGCAACTCCTGCAGGGCGGCACGCACCGTGTGGCGGCTGGTCTGGTAGTGGACGCATAACTCCAGCTCGGTGGGCAACACGCTGCCCACGGCGAAATGGCCAGTGCGGATGGCCTCGCGCAGGTGACGCGCAATGTCGGAAAAACGGGGCTTGGCAGTCATGGCATCAAGTGTAGGGGGCACAGGTTGCAATAGCCCTGCAGGGGCAAACAGAGAGGTATACGGGTAATTACTGATTCTATATATGTCCGGACTTATTAATATTCAATATGTCCGAACATATAAAACCATTTTTGCTTCAACCCAAACCATGAAAACGCCACCTCCCCTTTTCAGCGCCAGTACCGTGATGGACTCCATCCTGTTCCGTGATGCCTTCGGCACCCAGGCCATGCGCAGCATCTTTTCAGACCAGGCGCTGGTTCAGCGCTACATCGATGCCGAGGTGGCGCTGGCGCGCGCCGAGGCGCGCTGTGGCGTGATCCCGGCCGAAGCCGCCGAGGTGATTGCGCGCGAATCCCGCCTGGACCGCATCGACTTCGACCACATGCGCGAAGAAACCGACATCGTGGGCTATCCCATACTGCCGCTGGTGCACCAGTTGGTGGTCATGTGCGGCGAAGCCGGGCGCTATGTGCACTGGGGCGCCACGACGCAGGACATCATGGATACCGCCGTGGCGCTGCAGGTGCGCGATGCGCTGGACAGCATAGACGCGGACATCCGGGCCCTGCGTGGCGTCCTGGCTGACCTGGCGATGAAGCACCGCGACACGCCCATGGCCGGCCGCACCCACCTGCAGCAGGCCCTGCCCATCACCTTTGGCTACAAGGCCGCCATCTGGCTGGCGATGTTTGACCGCCATCAGCAGCGCCTGGCGCAACTGCGCCCGCGCGTGGCGGTGGTGGAGTTTGCCGGTGCGGCGGGTACGCTCGCGTCGCTGGGCGACAAGGGGTTTGAGGTGCAAAAAGCCATGGCCGAAGAACTGGGCCTGGGTGTGCCGGCCACCACCTGGCATGTGGCGCGCGACGGCTTTGCCGAAGCCGTCAACCTGCTGGCCCTGGTCACCGGCTCGCTGGGCAAGATCGCGCTGGACATCATGATCATGGCCTCGACCGAGTTTGCCGAGGTGTACGAGCCCTTCGTCAAGGGGCGCGGCGCCAGCAGCACCATGCCGCAAAAGCGCAACCCCATCTCCAGCGAGCTGATGCTGGCCGCCTCCAAGGCCGTGCGCCAGCATGCGGGTTTGATGGTGGACGCCATGGTGCAGGACTTCGAGCGCGCCACCGGCCCCTGGCATGCCGAGTGGATTGCGATTCCCGAGAGTTTCATCCTCACCGCCGGGGCTTTGCACCAGGCCAAGTTTGCCCTGGGCGGCCTGGTGGTGGATACCGGCCGCATGCGCCACAACCTCGGCATCAGCCGCGGCCTGATCGTGGCCGAGGCCGTGATGATGGGGCTGGCCCCGCACATGGGGCGCCAGCAGGCGCACGACGTGGTTTATGACGCCTGCCGCACGGTGAACGAACAAGGCGGCAGCCTGGCCGAAGCGCTGGCCGCCTTGCCGGCGGTCACCCGGCACCTGGACCGCAGCGCCATCGACCAACTGTGCGATCCCGCGAACTACCTGGGCCTGGCTCCGCAAATGGTGGACAGGGCGCTGGCGCTGTCGGCGCGCGCCGCGTCCTGAGGCCAGCGTGGAGAGAGACAACATGACAAACGACACGACCACCGCCGCCATCGCGCCGCCCAAGAAACTCCCCTGGTACCGCAAGCTCGGCATGCAGGTACTGCTGTCGCTGGTGTTGGGCATCGCGGTCGGCTTCATCTTCCCGAAGTTTGCGTCGCAGCTCAAGCTGCTGGGCGACATGTTCCTGTCGCTCATCAAGGCAGGCGTCGCACCGCTGGTGTTCCTCACGATCGTGCACGGCATCGCGTCGGCGGGTGACGTCAAGAGCGCAGGCCGTGTTGGCTGGCGCTCTATCGTCTACTTCGAGGTGATTTCGACCATCGCGCTGGTGATCGGCCTGCTCGCGGGCAACCTGCTGAAGATCGGCAAGGGGATGACCGCCGTGGCCAGCGGCGCAGCCCCCCCGGCAGCGGTGAAGGCCGCGGCGCCGCAGGGCTTCCTCGAATTCATGGCGCACATCGTGCCGGACAATTTCATCGGAGCCTTCGCCAAAGGCGAGCTGCTGCAGGTGGTGGTGCTGGCCGTGATGGTCGGCATCGGCATCCTCGCGATCCCGCAGGGCCGGCGCGAGAAAGTCAATGTCGGACTGGGCTACATCGCCGAAGTGCTGTTCTCGTTCATCAATCTGGTGATGAAGCTTGCGCCCATCGGCACCTTCGGTGCGGTGGCCTATTCGGTGGGCAGCAACGGCAGCGCGGTGCTGGTCGCGCTGGCGCAACTGGTATTGAGCTTCTACGCCGTCGTGGTGCTGTTCATCGCCGTGGTGCTAGGCCTCATCGCGAAGCTCGCAGGCTTTAGCCTGTGGCGCTTTCTGCGCTATATCAAGGACGAGATCCTGATCGTGCTCGGTACGGCCTCGTCGGAGAGCGCCTTGCCGCGTCTGCTGATCAAGCTGGAGCGCCTGGGCTGCGCCAAGCAAACCGTGGGCCTCGTGTTGCCGACCGGCTACGCCTTCAACCTCGATGGCACCTCGCTATTCATGTCCATGGGGGTGATGTTCATCGCCCACGCCTACGGCGTGCCGATCGCGCTCGACCAGCAGATAGGCATCCTGCTGCTGATGCTGCTGACCTCGAAGGGCGCGGCCACCGTGTCGGGGGGATCATTCGTGGTGTTCGCGGCAACGGTCACGTCCACGGGCCTGCTGCCGGTCGAAGGCTTGGCCGTAATTTTCGGCGTCTACCGCTTCATGTCGATGGCGATCGCAACCTGCAACACCATCGGCAACAGTGTGGCGACGGTCGTCATCGCCAAGTGGTCGGGCACCTTCGACCCGAAGGTCGCGCATCGCCATCTCTACCCTGAGCGTTACCCCGAGGCGGCGGCTGCCGATGCGGCACTGGACGACGGCAACCTTCTCCCCGAGGACTCGAACGAAGCCAACCCGCACACGCCCGGAATCCCGCTCTCGAAACCCGCAGCGGTCTGAGCTTCCCCTTCGTCTTCATCCCTTTTAACGGCGAAACAGACATGACCAAATTCATGAAGTACGCAAAGCGCATCGCCGCCGCAGCAACACTGCTGGCGGGCACGCACCTGGCCTTTGCGCAGGCCTACCCGACGAAACCCATCAACTGGGTCGTGCCGTTTGCGGCAGGGGGCCCCACCGACGCGCTCGCCCGTCACATTGCCGAGCGCGTCGCGCGTGAACTGGGGCAGCCCATCATCATTGACAACGCCCCCGGCGCAGGCGGCACGGTAGGCGCGGCCAAGGTGGCCAAGGCCACTGCCGACGGCTACACCTTCCTGGTCGGCCACATGGGCTATATGGGCGCGGCACCGGCGCTTTACAGAAAGCTCGGCTACGACCCGGTCAAGGACTTTGACGCGGTGTTCCGCTTTCCGGACACGCCGCTGGTGCTGATGGTGCGCAACGCCCACCCCGCCAAAGACATGGCGGGCCTGATCGACTTTGCCAGGAAGAATCCGGACAGGCTGTTCATCGGCAACGCGGGCATGGGCTCCAGTTCGCACCTGATCGCGGCACTGGTCGCCAATGCCGCCGGCATCAGGGTCACCATGGTGCCTTACAAGGGGGCCGGCCCCGCGCTGGTAGATGTGATTGGCGGCCAGGTCGACGGCATGTTCGACCAGACCAACACCGCCATGCCGCACATCACCTCGGGCAAGGTGCGCGCGCTGGCTGTGACGTCCAAGGTGCGCCTGCCCCAGTTCAAGAATGTGCCGACGCTCAACGAAACCGTGCTGCCCGGCTTCGAGGCCAGCACCTGGTACGGCATTTACGCCCCCAGGGGCACGCCCAAAGCGGCGCTGGATAAAGTGCAGAACGCCTACCTGAGGGCGATGAAGGACACGGGCTTTACCGGCAAGATGGCCGAGCAAGCGATCCAGATGCTGCCGCCCGAGCAGTACACCGGCGCGGCGCTGGCCAGGCACACAGAAAACGAAGTGGCCCGCTGGCGCGCTGTCGCCGCCAAATCGAACCTGGCCCTGGACTGACAGTTGCTACCATTTTGATAGCTGTTTGCGCCCATCAGACAGGGGCGAGAAGCCATTTCAATTCCAGAAACCATCGCCATGCGCCACATCGCCCAAGAAGACCTGGTTCAGAGCATTGCCGACGCGCTGCAAACCATCAGCCACTGCCACCCGGCTGATTTCGTGCAGGCCTTGCGCCGCGCCCATGATGCCGAAACGCATGCACCGGCACGGGACGCCATGGCGCAGTTGCTGATCAACAGCCGTCTGAGCTACTTCGGCAAACGCCCGCTGTGCCAGGACACGGGTGTGGTGCAGGTGTTCGTGCGTCTGGGGGCCGAGGTGCAGTTCACCCGCCGTGACGGCCGGCGCCTGCGCAGCCTGCAAGCCCTGGTCAACGAGGCCGTGCACCAGGCCTACACCGACCCGGCCAACCCGCTGCGGGCCTCTCTGGTGCGCGACCCGCTGGGCGCGCGCAGCAACACCCGCGACAACACGCCCGGCATCGTGCAGGTCGAGCTGACGGAAGGCGATGCGCTGAAGGTGCTGGTGGTCGCCAAGGGCGGCGGTGGCGATGTGAAGGCGCGCTTTGCCACGCTGAACCCCAGCGACAGCGTGGTGGACTGGGTGCTCGCGCAGCTGCCCGGCATGGGCGCAGGCTGGTGCCCGCCAGGCGTGCTGGGCATAGGCATAGGCGGCAGCCCCGAGCAGGCCATGCTGCTGGCCAAGCAAAGCCTGTTCACGCCGATTGACATCGACTTGCTGCGCGAACGCGGTGCGGCGACTGCCGAAGAGGCGCTGCGGCTGGAACTGCACCAGCGCATCAACGCCCTGGGCATAGGCGCGCAGGGCCTGGGGGGCTTGACCACCGTGCTGGACGTGAAGGTGGCCAGCGCCGCCTGCCACGCCGCCACGATACCGATCGCCCTGGTGCCCAACTGCGCCGCCACCCGCTACACCCGCTTCACGCTGGACGGCAGCGGCCCGGCCACGCTGACGCTACCTCCACCGGAACTGTGGGATGGCATTCCCGAACGCTTTGATTCACCGCAGGCCGCACGCGTCAACCTGGACACCCTGGACGCAGCCCAGGTGGCCCGCTGGCGCACCGGCCAGACCCTGTTGCTCAGCGGCCGCGTGCTGACCGGGCGCGATGCCGCGCACAAACGCCTGGCCGACCTGCTGCACGCGGGCCAGCCCCTGCCGGTTGATTTGAAAGACCGCGTCATCTACTACGTGGGCCCCGTCGACCCCGTGCCCGGTGAGGCCGTGGGCCCGGCAGGCCCGACCACCGCCACGCGCATGGACAAGTTTGTGGACACGCTGCTGGCCCAAACCGGCCTCCTGGCCATGATCGGTAAAGCCGAACGCGGCCCGGCCGCTATTCGCCTCATCCAGAAGCACAAAGCGGCTTACCTGGTGGCCGTGGGCGGTGCCGCCTACCTGCTGTCCAAGGCCATCACCCACGCCAAAGTGCTGGCTTTTGACGACCTGGGCATGGAAGCGATTCACGAGTTTGAACTCAAGGAGTTTCCGGTCACGGTGGCCGTGGATGCGGCGGGGCGTTCGATCCATCGGCATATTGGCTTGCGGCTTGTGCCGTAGCCTAAATAGCGAGTAAAACTGGCTTCCGGCTCAATAAGCGAATTGCGCGGGTTTTTTCAGGACTTCCGGTCTGCCGACGCGCTCCAGCGATTGTTCCAGGCCTTGTCTTGAGCTTTCTCCAAGTCACGGCGGTCGCGCTTGGTGGGGCGGCCGTGCTCCAGGCTGCTGGCCGGCTCGCTCGCCAGCCGGCGCTGCTCGGCGGCCTGGGCTTTCAGGCGCAGGCTTTCTTCGGTTTCTTCATAGAGCTGCTGCGCCACCGCCGCTGCGCCGCGCTGCTTGCTGATGCCGCGCACGATCAGCGTACGAACCAGCGGCCCCTGCCGCAGCGTGACGGTGTCGCCCGCCTTGACCTCGCGCGCGGGCTTGGCTTCCTGGTCGTTGATGCGCACGCGCCCCTTGTCGATTTCCAGGGCAGCGAGCGAGCGGGTCTTGTAGAAGCGGGCGGCCCACAGCCACTTGTCGATACGTAATTTATCCATCTGCCGCTATTTTGAACCGTCTTGAAGCAGCGGCAGGCGAACCGTGGCATCGAGCCCCGTGACCCGGCCCCGCTGGAGCCGGTTGTTCAGCGCAATGCTGCCGTCCAGCGCCTGGGTGATTTCCCGGCAAATGGCCAGACCCAGCCCGGAGCCGTGGCGCACATTGCCCGCCGAAAAGGGCTGGTACAGGCGTGATGCCAGTTCGGCCGGGATGCCGGGGCCGCTGTCGCTGATGGTCAGCACGGCCTGGTGTCGGGCGTCGGTGACGATGCGCACCGCCAGGGTGCCACCGGCCGGCGTGTGCTTGATGGCGTTGTGCAGCAGGTTGCGCGTCAGCTCGCCCAGCATCCATTCGTGCGCATGAACGGCGGCCGGCACGGTTTCAATTTCGAAGTCTATGTCTTTCTCGGCAATCAGCGGCGAGAGGTCCAGCGCCACCGAGCGCACCACCTGCGCCAGGTCGACGGCCTGCAGATCGGCCTGCTGGCGCAGCTGCTCCACCTTGGCCAGCGCCAGCATCTGGTTGGCCAGCAGGGTGGCGCGGTCCACGGTCTGGTTGATTTCACCGAGGGCCGCCGGGGCGTCCAGGTCGCCGTGCAGCGCCGATTGCACCTGCACCTTCAGCACCGCCAGCGGCGTGCGCAACTGGTGGGCCGCGTCGCGCACAAAGCGCTTTTGGTGGTCGAGCAGGTGTTGCAATCGGCCCATCACCTCGTTGGTGGCATCGACCAGGGGCCGCAGTTCGCGCGGCGCATCGGGGGCGCTGAGGGCCGTCAGGTCGCCTTCGGGCCTGGCCTGCAGCTCGGCGCTGAGGCGGCGCACGGGGCGGGTGGCGCGCTGCACCACGACCACGACCACAAAGGCAATCACCGCCAGCAGCAGGGCCTGGCGCCACAGCGTGTCGACCAGAATCTTGCGCGCCAGCGTTTTGCGCAGCTCCAGCGTTTCCGCCACCTGGATCACCGCCATGGCGCGTCCGTCCGGGCTGGCCACCGGCTGCAGCAGCACCGCCACGCGCACATCCTCGCCCTGAAAGACGTCGTCGTAAAAATCCACCAGGGCGGCGTAGGGCGGCTTGGCCGGGATGCGGCCGCGCCAGAAGGGCAGTTGCGCAAAGCCGGACACCATTTCGCCGTTGAGGCTGGAGATCCGGTAAAAGAGGCGGCTCTGGTTGTCGGCCTCGAAGGCTTCGAGTGCGGCATAGGGCAGGTCCACGCGCAACCTGGACTGCTCGTCGTAGCCGCTTACCTCGAGCTGCTCGCCGATCGATTTGGCCGAGGCCAGCAGGGTGCGGTCGTAGGCCGTGTTGACGGCCGCAAGCGCCTGCTGGTACAGGCTCACGGTGTTGATGACAACCAGCAGGCCGACGGGCAGCAGGATGCCCAGCAGCAGGTAGCGTCGAAGTGAGATGGCCCCCGCGCTCGCCGCTGCGTGTGCTTCGCTGCCCTCCGCGGGGACCATTTCGGCTGGGGACGGTCCGGCGCCGAAATGCGGTACTTCCCGTGCTGCCGCGTCTTGCCTTGTACTGCTGTCTGAAGGGCTTGGCTCGCCGGTGCTCATGCGTTCACCTTCAGCAGATAGCCCAGGCCGCGCAGCGTCACCAGGGTCACGCCGGTGTGGGCGAGTTTTTTGCGCAGCCGGTAGACCACGACTTCTACGGCCTCGTACTGCACGTCGACCTCGCCCGGAAACACCAGTTCAAAAAGCCTTTCCTTGGAAACCGCGTGGCCGGGTTTGACGATGAGCGTTTGCAGCAGCGCAAGTTCGCGCGGCGTGAGCTCCAGCACCTGATCGCGATGGTAGATCGCGCCGCTCTCTTTTTCATAGCGTAGTGTGCCTACCAGTTGAGAGCTGGAGCCTGATTCTGCGCTGGATGCGGCGCGGCGGCGGCCGAGCGCGCGCAGGCGGGCTTCCAGCTCATCGAGGTCAAAGGGTTTGGGCAGGTAGTCATCGGCACCGCTGTTCAGTCCGACGATGCGGTCGCCCACCGTGCCGCGCGCCGTGAGTATGAGTACCGGTGTCGCCAGGCCCTGGCGGCGTGCCTGCTCCAGTACCAGCAGGCCGTCGAGGCCGGGCAGGCTGAGGTCGAGCACCACCACGTCGGGCTGCGCGGCGGTCCATTGGTCCAGCGCCTGCCGGCCGTCGGTGCAGCTCACCACCTCCATGCCGCGCCGGTTCAGGGCGCGCTGCAGGGCGGCCTGCATGGAGGCATCGTCTTCGATCAGCAGCAGTTTCAGGGTCGGCGTCATGGGCAGGACGTTAGCACTTTCCCTTATGTTTTCGGACAGCTGATTGACAGAAAGGCTGGGCATGATCGCTGGGTTACTAGCAACACAAGGAGACACTCATGCGTCGCGATACTTTTTTGAAATCCCTGGCCGCCCTGGCGGCCACCGGGGCCTTGCCCCTGCCGGCCTTTGCGGCGGCCAACTTGAAAATCATGATTCCATCCAATCCCGGCGGCGGCTGGGACACCACCGCCCGGACCTTGGGCAAGGTCATGATGGAATCCGGCTCGGCCTCCACCGTGACCTATGACAACAAGGGCGGCGCGGCCGGCGCGCTGGGCCTGGCCCAGTTTGTCAATGGCAGCAAGGGCGACGGCAACGCGCTGATGGTCATGGGCGCCGTGATGCTGGGCGGCCTGATCACCGGCAAGCCGCCGGTCAGCCTGTCGCAGGCCACGCCGATTGCGCGCCTGACCAGCGAATACAACGTGTTTGTGCTGCCCGCCAACTCGCCTTTCAAGTCCATGAAGGAAGTGATTGAGCAGCTCAAGAAAGACCCGGGCAGCGTGAAATGGGGCGGCGGTTCGCGCGGCTCCACCGAGCACATTGCCGCCGCCATGATTGCGCGCGAGGTCGGCGTCGACCCCGCCAAGATCAATTACGTCGCTTTCCGGGGCGGCGGAGAAGCCACCGCAGCCATCCTGGGCGGCAACGTCACCGTGGGCGGCAGTGGCTACAGCGAGTTCGCCGAGTACATCAGCACCGGCAAAATGAAGGCGCTGGCCGTGACTTCCGAGGCCCGCCTGAAGGCCGTGAACGTTCCCACGCTGAAGGAGCAGGGCATCGATGTCGTGCTTGGAAACTGGCGCGGCATTTACGGCGCGCCGGGTATTTCGCCCGCGCAGCGCGAAGCCTTGACCGCGATGGTTCTCAAGGCCGTCAAGTCCAAGAGCTGGATGGAGGCGTGCGAGAAAAACGGCTGGACCCCCGCCGTGCTGACCGGCCCGGCCTTTGACAAGTTCGTGGACGACGACTTTGCCAGCCTGCGCGCCACCATGGTCAAGACCGGCATGATCTGAGGCCCAGCCTCTCCGCTCTCACGGCGCGTTGCCTGAACCAGGCAGCGTGCCGTTTCAACGTTCAGTTCCAAGTTATTGGGAACCATAACAATGACAACTTCACATTCCTTGGCCCACGGGCCTTCCGACCTGGCCGTGCAGGCTACGGCGGCCGTCTGGCCGCAAAGCCTGGTCGGCGCCGGCGTGCTGCTGACCGGCCTGGCGCTGGCCTTTGGCGCCATCAGCATTTCCTCCGAGGCCGGCTATGGCGGCGTCGGGCCCAACTTCCTGCCCTGGCTGATCTCTATCGTGCTCACGGTCTGCGGCGGATGGATCATCTGGGAAGCGCGCAGCGGTGGCTTTCGCGAGCTTGACCCGCCTTCCGGCGCGACGCGGGCCTACTGGCCGGGCTTTGTCTGGGTCTCGGCCGGCCTGCTGCTCAACGCGGCACTGATCACCACGATAGGCTTTATTTTCAGCTGCACGCTGTGCTACCTGCTGGCGGTGCAGGGTCTGCGGCGCGCCAGTGGCCAGCCGGCGGGCGCGGTTCGCACCTGGGGCCTTGACATCATCGCCGGGTTGCTGATTTCAGCGCCGGTGTTCTGGATGTTCACGCAATTCCTGGCAATCAACCTGCCGGGCCTGACAGCAACCGGGTGGCTCTGACATGGATATCTTCAACGCATTGATGCATGGCTTCGCGCTCGCGATCACGCCTGCCAATCTTTTGTGGTGCCTGGTGGGCTGCGCCTTGGGCACGGCCGTGGGCGTGCTGCCCGGTATCGGCCCGGCGGTGGCCGTGGCCATGCTGCTGCCGATCACGGCCAAGGTCGACGTCACGGCCTCGATGATCTTTTTCTCGGGCATTTACTACGGCGCCATGTATGGCGGCTCGACCACCTCCATCCTGCTCAACACGCCGGGTGAAACCGCCAGCATGGTCACGGCCATGGAGGGCAACAAGATGGCCAAGAGCGGTCGCGCGGGCGCCGCGCTGGCGACCGCCGCCATCGGCTCCTTTGTGGCGGGCACCATTGCCACGGTCATCGTGACGCTGTTCGCGCCTTTTGTGGCCGAGTTTGCGGTCAAGCTGGGCCCGCCCGAGTATTTCCTGCTGATGCTGCTGGCCTTCACCACGGTCAGCGCGGTGCTGGGCAAAAGCACGCTGCGCGGCATGACGGCGCTGTTTGTCGGCCTGGCGGCGGGTTGCGTCGGACTCGACCAGATTTCGGGCCAGGGCCGCTACACCGGCGGCATTCCGGAATTGCTGGACGGCATTGAAATCGTGCTGGTGGCGGTCGGTTTGTTCGCGGTGGCGGAAGTGCTGTACGCCGTGCTGTATGAAGGCCGGGTGGTGGAAGAGCAGAACAAGCTCAGCCGCGTGCACATGACGGCGCGCGACTGGAAGCGCTCGATTCCCGCCTGGCTGCGCGGCACAGCCATAGGCACGCCTTTTGGCTGTATTCCGGCGGGCGGCACCGAGATACCGACCTTCCTGAGCTATGCGATGGAAAAAAAGCTGGCCAGGAATCCCGAAGACAGGGCGGAATTCGGCACCCGGGGCGCCATCGAAGGCGTGGCCGGCCCGGAAGCGGCCAACAATGCCACGGTGACGGCCGCGCTGATTCCCCTGCTCACGCTGGGCATTCCGACCTCCAACACCACGGCCATCCTGCTGGGCGCCTTCCAGAACTACGGCATCCAGCCTGGGCCGCAGCTGTTCACCACGTCGGCCGCCCTGGTGTGGGCGCTGATTGCATCGCTCTACATCGGCAATGTGATGCTGCTGGTGCTGAACCTGCCCATGGTGGGCTTCTGGGTCAAGCTGCTGAAGATCCCCAAGCCGCAGCTGTATGCGGGCATCCTGATCTTCGCGACGGTGGGCGCCTACGGCATGCGCCAGAGTGCGTTTGATTTGTTCCTGCTCTACGCCATTGGCCTGCTGGGTGTGCTGATGCGCCGCTTCGACTTTCCGACCGCCCCCGTGGTGGTGGGCATGATTCTCGGGCCCCTGGCGGAAGCGCAACTGCGCAATGCCATGTCGATAGGCGAGGGCAGCCCCATGGTGTTCTTCCAGCGCCCCATGTCGATCACGCTTGTCGTGACCGTGGTGGCGGTGCTGGTGTTGCCGCGCCTGGCCAAGTACTGGTCCGGGCGCAAGGCCGTAGTCTGAAAATTGCTATCAACAACCGAGGGAAAACATGCTGAATCTCGAACGACGCGCCGTTCTGGGCGGACTCGCAGGACTTGGAATGACTGCCTTGGGAGGCACGGCGCCGGCGTGGGCTCAAACGGCCAAAACCGCCGCAGCTGGTGCTTCCGGCAAAGCCAGGGCGGCCAGGCTGGCGCCGAAGCTGCGCATCGTCATCCCCGCGAACGCCGGCGGGGGCTGGGACCAGACCGGCCGGGCCCTGGGCACAGCGCTGCTGGGCGCCGGCATGACCGACGAGATCGAGTATGAGAACAAGGGCGGCAAGGGCGGCACCCTGGGGCTGGCTTACTACGCCGAAAAATACAGCAACGACCCCAATACCCTGCTGATGGGCGGCATGGTCATGGTCGGTGCGGTCGCGCTGCAAAAGCCGGCTGTGGACATGACCCGCATCCAGCCGATTGCGCGCCTGACCAGCGACTACCTGGTGGTGGTGGTCGCCGCCAACTCACCGATCCGCTCCATTGGCGATCTCGCCGAACGCATGCGCGCCAACCCCAAAGAGGTGCCTATCGCCGGTGGCTCGGCCGGCGGCGTGGATCATGTGTTTGCCGGCGTGTTCACACGGGCTTCCAAAGGCAACCCGGAAGAGTTGATGTACCTGCCTTTTGCCGGTGGCGCCGAAGTGGTGCAGGCGGTGCTGGGCGGCAAGGCGGTGGCCGGCATATCGGGCTATAGCGAGTTCAGCGAGCAACTGGCCAGCGGCAAGCTGCGTGCCATTGGCGTGTCGTCCAAGCGCTCGGTGTTTGGCATTCCTGCGATTCGCGAGCAGGGCGTGGACGTGGACATGGCCAACTGGCGCGGCGTGTTCACCGGCCAGGGCGTGAGCGCCGCGCGCCAGGCCGAGATGGTCGAAGCCGTGAAGGCGGCGACCGGCCATGAATCGTGGCAAAAAACCCTGAAGCAAAACCACTGGGCATCGTCCCTGCTGTCCGGCCCCAGTTTCAGCAGCTTTATCGACTTTGACATGACGACTTCGCGGGTGATGGTGCACCTGCTCAAGCTGAAAGTCTGAGCATTCGGGGCCGGCGCGTTGCCGGCTCCTCCGGTCTGGCGTGGCGGGGGAATTCTGAATTCGACCTGGTGGATTCGCACTATCTGCTGTTAGCGTTACCATATGCGCGATGACAGATTCACGCCCGAAGAATAATCAGCCGACCTTGCCCGCCCCGCAACGCCAGCGTCCTCACAGCGTGACGGTGAGCGATGTGGCGCGCCTGGCTGGCGTATCGGCGATGACGGTGTCGCGCGCTGTCAACACACCGGATCAGGTGCCGGCGGCGACCTTGAAGAAGGTGCAGGATGCGGTCGCCAAGACCGGCTATGTGCCGAATCTCCTGGCCGGCGGGCTTCGTTCAAGCAAGAGCCGTTTGGTCGCCGCGCTGGTGCCCACGCTGGCAGGGCCCGTGTTCATGGAAACCATTCAGGCCTTGACGGCCGCCCTGGCCGAACACGGCTATCAACTGATGCTCGGCCAGAGCGGTTACGCGAACTCGCGTGAAGACGATCTGCTGAGTGCGATCATCGGCCGCAGGCCCGACGGCATCGTGCTGACGGGCATCATGCATTCCATTGAAGGCCGGCGGCGCCTGCTGGCAGCAGGCATCCCGGTGGTGGAAACCTGGGACCTCACGCCCACGCCCATCGATATGCTGGTCGGCTTTTCGCACACGGAAGTGGGGCGCAGCGTCTGCGACTATCTGCACGCGCGTGGGCGCCGCCACCTGGCGGTCATAGGCGGTGACGACGAGCGCTCGCACCGCCGCAACCAGGCTTTCGTGGAGGCGGCCGCCAAACTGGGGCTCGCACCGCCGCCGATTCATCTGGTGCCTGCGCCCACCTCACTGGGCAGCGGGCGCAGCGGCTTGCGCACACTGCTGGCGGAACACCCGGACATCGATGCGATTTTCTGCAGCTCCGACCTGCTGGCTCTGGGGGTGCTGATTGAGGCGCAGGCGCAAGGCATTGATGTGCCGGGCAGGCTCGCCGTCATGGGCTTTGGCGACCTGTCCCTGGCCCGTGACCTGCACCCGGCATTGACGACGGTTCGGATTGACGGCACGCGCATTGGGCGTCAGGCCGCGCAGTGCATCGTGGACCGCGCCCAAGGCCGCCAGATCGAGGCGCGCGTGATGGACATCGGCTTCACGATCATTGAGCGCGCCAGCGTCTGATGGAAACTGCGGTATAGGTATTTTCCCTAGATTGTTTGTCATTGACAAGATCGTTGTTAACGTTACCATTCAACGTTGTTAACGTTACCATTGCAATCCGCGTAGAGGTCGTTCATTGCGTCCATGCATCAACCCCCAAGAGACTTTCAGATGAAAAAAATGTTGTGTGCGATCACCACTGCCTTGGCTCTGGCCACTCCGGCCTTCGCCTGGCCCGACAAGACCGTCACCATGGTGGTGCCGTTCCCGGCCGGTGGTTCCACCGACATGATCGCCCGCCAGCTGGCGCAAAAGCTGGGGGAGAAATTCGGGCAAACCTTCATCGTCGATAACCGGGCCGGTGCCACCGGCACCATTGGGGCGATGTATACCAAGCGCGCCGCGCCCGATGGCTACACCCTCCTGGTGTCCTCGCTCGGTCCCTTTGTGATGGCGCCGCACCTGCTCAAGAGCGTGCAGTACGACGCCACCAAGGACTTCGATCTGATCACCGTGGCCGTGCAGGCGCCCAACGTGCTCGTGGTGCCAACGTCGTCGCCTTTGAAAAGCGTTGCCGACGTATTGGTGAAAATGAAGAAGGAGCCCGGCAAGATGAGTTTTGCATCGTCGGGCAATGGCTCTTCAGACCATTTGACGGCCGAGCTTTTCTGGCAGCAGACGCATACCACGGCACTGCATGTGCCTTACAAGGGCGGCGCGCCGGCGATCGCCGATCTGCTGGGTGGCCAGGTCGACGCCTCGTTTCAAAACATCAACGCGGTTCTCACGCAAGTCAATTCCGGCAAGCTGCGCGCGCTGGCCGTCACGGGTGACAAGCGTTCCACGCTGCTGCCCCAGGTGCCCACCCTGGCCGAAGCTGGCGTCAAGAATGTCGATGTGTACTCATGGCAGGCCGTCGCCGGCCCCAAGGGCTTGCCGGCCGATGTGCGTGGCAAACTGCAATCCGCCATCGTGGCCGCGCTCAATGACCCGCAGGTCAAGCCCAAGCTGGTAGACCTCGGGTTCGAGATTGTCGCCAACACGCCTGAGCAGTTCGCCAAGTTCCAGGCGGATGAGTTTGCGCGCTGGAAGCGGGTGATCGAAGCCGGTAATATCAAAGCAGACTGAACCAACCGATAGAACAGAGAGCACCCATGTCAACACCTTTGGTCACTGGCCTTCAAGTTATTCCCGTCGCGGGTCGCGACAGCATGCTGTTGAACCTCAGCGGCGCGCACGGCCCGTTTTTCACGCGCAACATTGTCATCATCACGGACAGCTCGGGCCACACCGGTGTGGGTGAAGTGCCGGGTGGCGAGAAGATTCGTCAAACCATAGAAGAGGCGCGCTCATTGGTCATGGGGCAACCCATTGGCAACTACCTGCGCATTCTGCAGCAGGCACGTGAACGCTTTGCCGACCGCGATGCAGGCGGTCGTGGTCTGCAGACTTTCGACCTGCGCATCGCCATCCATGCGGTGACAGCGCTGGAATCGGCCTTGCTCGACCTGCTGGGCCAGCATCTGGAGGTGCCCGTGGCTGCGCTGCTGGGTGAAGGCCAGCAACGTGACAAGGTGGAGATGCTGGGCTACCTGTTTTTCATCGGTGACCGCAGCAAGACCGATCTGGCTTACGCAACGGACCCCGAGGGTGCCGACGCCTGGTCAAGGCTGCGTCATGAGGTCGCGCTGACCCCGGAGGCTATCGTGCGTCTTGCCGAAGCGGCCTACGAGCGCTATGGCTTCAATGACTTCAAACTCAAGGGCGGTGTGTTGCGCGGTGAAGACGAGGTGGCGGCGGTCACCGCCATCCACGAGCGATTTCCCAAGGCGCGGGTCACGCTGGATCCGAATGGCGGCTGGCTGCTGAAGGACGCCATACGCCTGATGCGCGATGCGCGCAATGTGGTGGCTTATGCCGAAGATCCCTGCGGTGCCGAGGAGGGCTTCTCGGGCCGCGAGGTCATGGCTGAATTCCGCCGCGCCACCGGCCTGCCAACCGCCACCAACATGATTGCCACCGATTGGCGGCAAATGTCGCACGCCTTGTCGCTGCAGTCCGTCGACATCCCCCTGGCGGATCCGCATTTCTGGACCATGGCGGGCTCGGTGCGCGTCGCGCAGGTTTGCCGTGACTGGGGCCTGACCTGGGGTTCACATTCAAACAACCACTTTGATATTTCTCTGGCCATGTTCACGCATGTGGGGGCTGCCGCCCCCGGACGCGTGACGGCGATCGACACGCACTGGATCTGGCAGGACGGGCAGCGGCTCACCAAGGCGCCGCTGCAAATCAAGGGCGGCTTTATCGAGGTGCCCAAGAAGCCTGGCCTGGGCATAGAGCTGGACATGGCCGAGGTCGCCAAGGCCCATGCGCTCTACCAGCAGCACGGTCTGGGTGCGCGTGACGATGCCATGGCGATGCAATACCTTATACCCGGCTGGAAGTTCGATCCGAAAGGCCCTTGTCTGGTGCGTTAAATGCGCTCCATCCGTGTTTTTGACCCGCTCAAAAAATAGCGAAAGCCCCGGCAGCAGGCCAGCAGTGACTGGAGAGTGCCGGGATTTCAAAACATTGCTTTCTTTATTCCTCTAACGTTTTCAGAGCTTCAGATGACCCCACAAGATCTCAAATCCATCATGTCCCACGGCCTGCTGTCTTTCCCGCTGACAGACTTTGACGCCCAGGGCAACTTCAATGCCAAGGCCTACGCCGAACGCCTGGAGTGGCTGGCCCCCTATGGCGCGAGCGCTCTTTTCGCCGCAGGCGGAACCGGCGAATTTTTCTCGCTGGACGGTGACGAGTACCCGGCCATCATCAAGACTGCGGTGGACACCTGCCGCGGCAAGGTGCCCATCATTGCCGGTGCCGGTGGCTCTACGCGCTTTGCCATCCAGTGCGCGCAGGAGGCTGAGCGCGCGGGTGCCCACGGCATCCTGCTGCTGCCCCATTACCTGACCGAAGCCTCGCAGGAGGGGCTGATCGCCCATGTGGAGGCCGTCTGCAAGAGCGTGAAATTCGGCGTGATTGTGTACAACCGCAACGTCTGCAAACTCACGCCCGCTTCATTGGCCATTCTGGCCGACCGTTGCCCCAACCTGATCGGTTTCAAGGATGGCGTGGGTGACATCGAAACCATGATGTCCATCTACCTGAAGATGGGCGACCGCTTCGCCTACCTGGGTGGCTTACCCACCGCCGAGGTCTATGCCGCCGCCTACAAGGCGCTGGGTACCCCGGTGTACTCATCGGCGGTGTTCAACTTCATCCCCAAAACCGCGATGGAGTTCTATCACGCGGTAGCGTCCGACGACCATGCGACCCAGCACCGGCTGCTCAAGAATTTCTTCATGCCCTATCTGGACATCCGCAACAAATGCCCAGGCTATGCCGTCAGCATCGTCAAGGCCGGTGCCACGCTGGTCGGCCACAGCGCCGGACCGGTGCGCCCACCGCTCACCGACCTCAAGTCCGACGAGATGGATCAATTGGCCGCCCTGATCAAAACCCTCGGCCCACAGTAAGCAACACGGAGAATTCCATGAGTGTTCAAAAACACGACAACCTGATCGGCGGCCAATGGTTGCCGGGTGCCAGTTACAGCGCCAACCTCAATCCCAGCAATCTGGCCGATGTGATTGGCGAATACGCACAGGCCGATGCCGCCCAGCTGGAGCAGGCGGTGCAGGCGGCGCGCGCCGCCTTTCCTGCCTGGTCCGTGAGCGGCATTCAGGCGCGCTCGGATGCGCTGGACAAGATCGGCAACGAGATCCTGGCCCGCAAGGAGGAGCTGGGGACGCTGCTGTCCCGCGAGGAAGGCAAGACCCGGGCCGAGGGCATTGGTGAAGCCGCGCGCGCCGGAAATATTTTCAAGTTCTTTGCCGGTGAATGCCTGCGCCTGAGCGGTGAGACGCTGCCCTCGGTGCGGCCCGGCATTGGCGTGGAAATCACCCGTGAGCCGCTGGGCGTGATTGGCCTCATCACGCCATGGAACTTTCCCATCGCGATTCCAGCGTGGAAGATTGCGCCTGCCTTGGCCTTTGGCAACTGTGTGGTGATGAAGCCCGCCGACCTGGTGCCCGGCTGCGCCTGGGCGATCGCCGAGATCATCAGCCGCAGTGGCATCCCCGCCGGTGTCTTCAACCTGGTGATGGGCCGCGGCAGCGTGGTGGGTGACAGGCTGGTCAATCATCCCGGCATTGACGCCATCAGCTTTACCGGTTCGCAGGGCGTGGGCGCCCGCATCGCGCAGGCTTGTGCCGTGAACCTGAAGAAGGTTCAGCTCGAGATGGGCGGCAAGAACCCGCAGGTCATTCTTGATGATGCCGACCTTGCGCAGGCCGTGGAACTCAGCATCCAGAGTGCGTTTTTCTCCACCGGCCAACGCTGCACGGCGTCAAGCCGCCTGATTGTCACGCAAGGCATTTACCCGAAGTTTGTCGAAGCCCTCAAGGCGCGCATGGCCAGCCTCAGGATTGACGATGCCCTCAAGGCCGGCACGGACATCGGTCCCGTGTCCAGCCTGTCGCAGCTGGAGCAGAACCTGAGCTACGTGGAAATCGGCCAGGCCGAAGGCGCCAAGCTGGTGGCCGGCGGTGAACGCCTCCAGCGCGACACCGACGGTTTCTACATGGCGCCGGCGCTGCTGACCGATACCACCGCCGGCATGCGCATCAACCGTGAAGAAGTGTTCGGGCCGGTGGCCAGCATCATCACGGTGAAGAACTATGAAGAAGCGCTGGCCGAAGCCAACAACACGCCGTTTGGCCTGTCTGCCGGCATCGCCACGACTTCCCTGAAGTACGCCACCCACTTCAAGCGCCACAGCCAGGTCGGCATGGTGATGGTAAACCTGCCGACGGCCGGCGTGGACTATCACGTCCCCTTCGGTGGCCGCAAGGGTTCAAGTTACGGCCCACGCGAGCAGGGCCGCTACGCGCAGGAGTTTTTCACTGTCGTGAAAACCGCCTATACGCAGGCCTGATCAGGAGCCGCCCTGGCATGCATGCCAGGGGCGTTTCTGTTTATTGCGCAGCGCCCAGCGTCAGCGCCGCGGTGCGGGAGGCCGCCAGTGCGGCTGGGTCGACCGCTGCCTGCGTCGGCCAGCCGGCCAACTGCTGCGCACTGAAGTCGGCCAGCGCGGCCAGCCACTGCGGGCTGTCGTTCAGGCATTCGATGTAGCGAAACTCCCGGCCGCCCGCCTGCAAAAAGGCGTGGCGCGCTTCCATGGCAATTTCTTGCAGCGTCTCCAGGCAGTCGCCCGTGAAGCCGGGGCACACCACATCGACGCTTTTGACACCGGCCTGCGCCATCTGGATCAGCATCGGTTCGGTGTAGGGCTGCAGCCACTTGGCCTTGCCAAAGCGCGACTGGAAGGTGACTTTGTAGCGGTCTTTTTGCAGCCCGAGTTTTTCGGCCAGCAGGCGCGCTGTCTTCTGGCATTCGCAGTGGTAAGGGTCACCCAGCTTGAGCGTGCGCTCGGGCACACCGTGAAAGCTCATGAGCAGTTGTTCGGCCTGGCCGCTGTGGCGCCAGTGCGTGCGAACCTTCTCGGCCAGTGCTTCGATGTAGCCCGGCGCATCATGGTAGTGATTGACGAAGCGCAATTCGGGAATGCGGCGGATGCGGGCGGCCCAGCTGTAGACCGCATCAAACACGCTGGCCGTGGTGGTGCCGCTGTACTGCGGATAAGCCGGCAGGATGAGGATGCGCGTGGCGCCATCGGCCTTGAGCTGGTCCAGCTGCGAAGCGATGGAGGGCTGGCCATAGCGCATGGCGTAACGCACCTCCACGGCATGGCCGCGCACGCCCAGGTAGCCGCGCAGCATGACGGCCTGTTTTTGCGTCCAGACCTTGAGCGGCGAGCCTTCTCTGGTCCAGATGCTGGCGTACTTGGCGGCCGATTTTTTGGGCCGTATGCGCAGGATGATGCCGTGCAGAATCAGCCACCAGATCGGTTTGGGAATCTCGACCACGCGCGGGTCGCTCAGAAACTCCGCGAGGTAGCGGCGCAGCGCCGGCGCGGTGGGTTCATCGGGGGTGCCGAGGTTGCAAAGCAGGATGGCGGTGGTGGAGGACGCTGCGGGCGGTGCGCCGTGGCTGAAGGGCGGCTCGGGGGCAAAAGACATGGGTTATTCTCGCCTACCTATGCTTGACCTGACAACCATCAAAGCCATCACCCTGGACCTTGACGACACGCTGTGGCCCATCTGGCCCGCCATCGAACGGGCCGAGAGGGCGCTTGAAAACTGGCTCAGCCGGCACGCCCCCATGGCCGCGGCGCTGTTTGCCAATCCCGCCGCGCGGCACGAAATCCGCGAGCATGTCGTGCTCACGCGCCCGGAGCTGAAATACAACCTGAGCGCCATTCGCCGCGAAGCGATCCGGCTGGCCCTGTACCGCTCCCAGGAAGACCCGCTGCTGGCCGAGCCGGCCTTCGATGTTTTTTTTGATGAACGCAACCGGGTGACGCTGTTCGAGGATGCGTTTCTGGCGCTCGAGTTTTTATCCAGCCGCTTTCCGCTGGTGGCCGTCTCCAATGGCAATGCCGACATCCATCGCATTGGCATTGGCCGGTATTTCAGGGCCAGCATCAGCGCCCAGCAGTTTGGTGTGGGCAAGCCCGACCCGCGCATTTTTCACGCGGCCGCCGGTGCCGCCGAAGTGCAGCCCAGCCAGGTGCTGCATGTGGGAGACGATGCCACACTCGATGTGCTGGGCGCGCTCAATTGCGGCATGCAGACGGTGTGGATCAATCGATCCGATCACTTGTGGGCGCACCCGGCCGTGCCGCATGAAACCGTGACCACCTTGACCGAGCTGTGCGATCTGTTCCCGCGCTGAAGTTTTCCGGCTCTGACCAGCGGTTTTCCATGACACTCAAAATTTACGGCACCGCGGCCTCACGCGCGGCGCGCCCCTTGTGGGTCGCCGAAGAACTGGGCCTGGCCTACGAACACATTCCCCTGCCTTACCTGGGCGGCGCCACGCGCACGCCAGCGTTTCTGGCGATCAACCCGAACGGCCGCATTCCGGCGCTCGACGATGAGGGCGTGATCGTCTGGGAGTCCATGGCCTGCGCCTTGTATCTGGCGGATCGATTTAAGCCCGCTGGCGTGCCATCGCTGGCGGCCGAAAATCATGCCGAGCAGGCGGAGATTTTGCGCTGGAGCTTCTGGGTGGTGAGCGAGTGCGAAAAAGACGCGCTCGCCATTTTGATGCACCGCGAGCTCATGCCGGCCGAACGCCGCAAACCCCAGCTGGCCGAAGAGGCCGAGCGGCGCCTGCTGGCACCGCTGCGTGTGCTGGAGCAGCATTTGCAAACCCGCGACTGGCTGGCGGGCACGCGGTTCACCGTGGCCGATATCTGCGTGGCGTCGGTGCTTGCCTGGGCGCAGGCTGCGACCGGACTGATGGCGCAGTGCCCAGGGGTGGACGCGTGGCTGCGCCGCTGCCTGGACCGGCCGGCGTTTCAAACGGTGCGGTTAATGGTGAAAAGTGCCTGAAGCCCAACAGCAGCGGGCGCAAGCAGCTATCTTTTTGATAGACAAATCATTTCGACGCAGCGCCAGCAAAGGCTTGGCAGAGGCGCCCGGCCGCGTCCAGCCCTGAACGCACGGCGCCTTCCAGCGTGGCCGGGTACGGCCCGGCAATGTAGTCACCGCAGGCGAACAGGCCTGGGGCCACCTGGGCGCTGGGTCGTTGCAAACCCGGGGTGCAGGCAAAGGTGGCGCGCTTTTCCACAATGGTCTGCACCGGCTGCAGCGAATCCAGCCCGAGCTGACGGGTCGCTTGCGCCAGCACCTGCTGCGTCAGGGTGGCGCTGTCGCCCGTGCTGGCACTGATCACAAAGGCCAGAAAGCCCGCCGGGCCATCCAGCTGGCCCCGGTCAAACACAAATTGCGCGGGTTCGGCGGCATTGGAATGCAAGGCCAGCATGGGCTGGCGCAGGCGCGCGTGAGGCGCGTGGACATACACCGTGGTCAGGGCCTCGTGCTGCAGGCCGCGCGCCTGCGCCAGCCAGGTGTCGGCCGTCGCGCCGCTGCCTGCCACCAGGCGCGCCGCTTCAGCCGGTGGACAGGCCAGGACCACGCCATCAAAGGCGCAGGCGGCATCGGTGTCGGCGCCTACCATCCAGCCCGAGCCGGCGCGTGCGATGGTTTGCACGCGGGCGCCCAGGCGCGGCAGGCCGCCCTGGCCTGCGAGCCAGGTCAGGGCTGCATCGGGCAGCAGGGCGCTCAGGTCGGCACGCGGCAGCAGCAGGTTGGAGCCGCCACTCTGCAGAAACAGCGCATCGCGCATCACGCGCAAAAACACCTGTCCGCTGGCGCGCTCGACGGGCGTGTTCAGCGCCGACACGCACAAGGGTTCGATCAGCGAAGCGATGGCGCTGGGGGTAAGGCCCCGGCACAAGTCCGCCACCGACTGCTCGGGCGCACATTTAAAGCCTTTGAGTTGCCAGGCCATGGCCGTTTTGATCAGCGACAGCTTGTCAGCCCAGGACCAGCCGCGTGCGCCCAGGATGCCCGCGAATGCGTCCAGTGGCACAGGCCATTGAGGAAGCTTGAGGCCGCTGCCATCGGGGAACTGCATCGTCAGCGGCAGGCGCAGCAGGGTCGCTTCCACGTCAATGCCCAGGTCTTTCATCAGGCCCAGGGTTTGCGCATAAGCACCAATCAGGATGTGCTGGCCGTTGTCAAGCGCCAGGGGCTGGCCCGCCAGCGCAGCATCGACACGGCGGGCCCGGCCACCGGCGGTGCGGGCGCTTTCAAACAAGGTCACCTGGCAGCCCTGGCGCGTGGCCTCGACAGCGGCGGCGCAACCGGCCCAGCCGGCACCAATGACGGCGACTTTCAATTCAAACTACGCGACCGAAGGCCTGCGTTTTCCAGGCCAGCCAGAATTTGCGCAGCGGCGTGAGGCTGACACGCTGGTGCAGCACCTGGTAGCCGTCGGCGGCGATTTCGCGCAGCAGCGTGCGGTAAATGCTGGCCATCATGAGGCCGGGCTTCTGGGCGCGGCGGTCGGCATCGGGCAGCAGGGCCAGGGCTTCGTCATAAATGCTGAGCGCGCGCTGGGTCTGGAACTGCATGAGGGCGGTAAAGCGCTCGGAATACTGGCGCTTCAAAATTTCGTGGGCCTTGACATCAAACTGCTGCAGCTCATTGACGGGCAGGTAGATGCGGCCGCGCATGGCGTCTTCACCCACGTCGCGGATGATGTTGGTGAGCTGGAAGGCCAGGCCCAGCTTGTGGGCGTAAGCGGTGGTGGCTTCGTCGGTCTGGCCAAAAATGCGTGCCGCCACTTCGCCCACAATGCCGGCCACCAGGTGGCAGTAGCGCGTGAGGCCGGGAAAGTCGAGGTAGCGGTTTTGTGCCAGGTCCATCTGGCAGCCTTCAATGACGGCCAGCAAATGGCGGGCTTCAATGCGGTAGGGGGCGGCCAGCGGCATCAGGGCCTTCATCACCGGGTGTGAGGGCGTGCCGGCAAAGGATTTGTCGACCTCGGCCTGCCACCAGGCCAGCTTGCTGTGCGCCACGCCGGGGTCGGTCACTTCGTCGACAACATCGTCTATTTCACGGCAAAACGCGTAAAAAGCGGTGATCGCGGCGCGCCGCTCTTTGGGTAAAAACAGGAAGGCGTAATAAAAACTGCTGCCGGATGCGGCGGCTTTTTGCTGGACATACTGCTCAGGATTCATGCGGCGATTGTTGCACGTGAAAATGACGCAATCGGGCCTGCGGACAGGCGCCTATTTCTCACATCACGCCTATCCTTCGCATCTGCTACATCCATAAGGCGCGCCAGCCCATCACCACCACATCCCAGGCGCCGAGCTTGGGGCGTTGCTGCAAGGTGTTGAAGCCCAGCGCCTCGATCTTGTCGAGGATGCGCAGGCCGCCTTGCACCACCAGGCGCAGCTCCCAGCCGCCGCGCCCGGGTACTTTTTTCACCAGTTGTGCGCCTTTTAGCATCCTGGCCTTTGCTGAGCGGGCGCAATCAGCTATCAAATTAATAGTGCTTGGCTGGCTGTCCAGCGCCAGCAGCTGCGCTTCATCGACGCCGTGACGCGCCCAGGCGTCGGCGGGCAGGTAAATGCGTCCGCGCGGAATGTCCACGCTCAGGTCCTGCCAGAAGTTGATGAGCTGCAGGGCGGTGCAGATGTCGTCGCTTTGCTGCAGCGAGGCCGCGTCGCCGACGCCGTACAGGTGCAGCAGCAGCCGGCCCACCGGGTTGGCCGAGCGGCGGCAGTAGTCGAGCAGTTCGACCTCGCTGGCATAGCGCTGCTTCACCACGTCCTGCTCAAAGGCGCTGAGCAGGTCGGCCAGCAAATGGACGGGCAGGGCAAACTGCGCGATCACCGGGCCGAGACGCTCAAAGACGGGGGCCCAGCACGGCGATGGGGCCAGGCCGGTCGCGGTCGCGGTCGCCATCAGATCCGCGCGGTAGGCGGCCAGGTCGTCCAGCCGTGTTTGAGGCCGGGCGTCGCCCTCGTCGGCGAGGTCGTCGGCGGTGCGGGCGAACCAGTAGATGGCGGCGATGGCCGGGCGCAGGTGCGGCGGGCACAAAAGGGAGGCGACCGGGAAATTCTCGTAGTGGTCAACGCCCGCCCTGCGCGTGCTGCCGATGGAGGTATTTGCAGGGGCCAGTTTTTCCGGCAAGGGCGTCGATTTGTCCGGCATGCGCGTCAAACCGCCAGCCGGCCCGGCATGCGGGTCATGAAATCCGCCAGGTAATTGGCTTCCTCGGAGGCGCCGGGACGTGCGTAAAGGCCGATGCCGATCTGTATCGAGGTCGGGGATTCGGGCGTGGAGGGCAGCACGCGGCAGCCCGGCGGGATGGTGGCTGAAATCATGGGGCCTATGCCTATGCCCACCTGCACCGCGGTGGCCATGGCCACCAGGGTGGAGGCTTCACACACCATGTTCCAGTGCAGCTGGCTGTCGGCCAGCGACTCCATGACCCGGGTGCGCCAGGGGCAGGCGTCGGTGAAAAGCACCACCGGCAGTGCCTCGTCCGGCAGCAGTGTCAGGTCGGAGCGCACCACCCACAGCAATTGCTCGGGCCATTCGACCAGGGGCTGGTGCGCCACCTCCTGGGTGTCGCAGATCAGCAAATCGAGTTTGTCCTGTTCAAACAGCGCGGCCAGCTGCCGGTTGCCTGCAATGATCAGGTCCAGATGCACCTTGGGGTTCTGGTCGCGGAAGGATTTCAGGATGTCAATCAGCCGCGTCGCGGCAAAGTCTTCCACCACCCCCAGCTTGACGCGCCCTTCCATGTGCTGGCCGCTGATGCGCTGGCAGGCTTCTTCGTTGAGGGTCAGGATCTCGCGCGCGTAGGGCTCCAGAATGCGTCCCTCGGCGTTGGCTGTCAGGCCCTTGGGCGAACGCTCGAACAGCGGGGCGCCCGCGATATCTTCCAGGCGCCGGATCTGCATGCTGACGGCCGCCTGGGTACGGTGCAGGGCGGCCGCTGCGCCATTGACGGTGCCCACGTCAATCACCGACAAGAATGCACGCAACAGGTGCGGGTCCAAGTCCTGCATTCAGTTTTATTGATAGGTAAACGACAATTTTGTGGCTATCGCCACTTTAGCAGAGCCCTTACCATGGCTTTGAGATTTTTTGAAAGGCAGCGAAAGCAGGTTTTCGCAGTTCAACAAATTATTCTTATATACCCACACTTACAGGAGACCCCGACATGACACACGATATCCAACGGCGCACCCTGGTCAAGGCCGCCGGCGCCGCGCTGGCCACCACGGCGCTGGGATTCCCGGCGCTCAACGCACTGGCTCAAAATCGCCGATTTGCAGGGAAAACCATCCGTATCCTGACCTGGTCGGACGACACGGGGCTGGCGGTGCTGCGCAATATTGCGCAGACCTTCGAAGCGCAGACCGGTGCCAAGGTGATTGCCGACCGCACGGGTAGCACGTCCGAGATGGTCGCAAAGCTCAAGGCCGGCGGCAACCGCCCGCAATACGACGTGATCACGCTGGCGGGTGTCGGGGCCGTGACCTTGGCCAGTGCCGGCCTGCTGGAAAAGCCCGACCTGAACCAGCTGCCCAACCTGCAAAGTGTGGACCAGCGGTTTCGCACCGGGGCGGACGGCCACGGCATCGGCTACCTGCTGTGGACCGGCGGCATGCTTTACAACACCCGTACCTTCAAGGCCGCGCCGACCAGCTATGAGGAAATGTGGAACCCCAAATATGCCAAGCGGGTGTTCCTGCCGCCGGCCACCTGGACGGATTCGCTGGACACCATTGTGGCGGCGGCCAAGCTGACCGGCGGCAGCGCGACCAATGTGGAAGGCGGTTTCAAGAAGCTGGCCGAACTCAAGGACCGGGTGCTGACCTTTGGCGAGAACCCGACGCAAATCGCCGAGCTGTTCCGCTCCAACTCGCTGGACATTGGCGCGGTGTATGCGCCGGCGTTTTTCGCCAAGGAACTCAAGGACCCCAATTCCGGCCTGGGCGCCACCTACAACCTCAAAGAAGGCTTTTTCGCCGACCTGATGTACACCATCGTGCCCAAGGCCCATCCCGGCGAGTCGTCCGTGATCCATGCCTTCCTCAACCACACGCTGGACCCGGTCGTGCAGGGCAAGATGGCCGAGGACGTGCTCAACGGGCCGGTCAACCTCAAGGCCGTGCTCTCGCCCGAGGCGCAAAAGAGCCCCTTCATCATCAAGCCCGAGCAGCTTGGCTCCACGGCGGTGATCCACGACAAGGCGGTGATTGCCGCGGTGCGCGACAGCTGGATCAAGCGCTATACGCAGACCTTTTCCTGATCACCCTTGATGTCCACCACGGCCGGTTCGCGCGTTGCGCACCGGCCGTCAGGAGAGTCTGACCATGTCCTATTTTCATTCGGGCCGCCTTCGGCTGGCCCTGCTGGCCTTGCCGGCCATCGTGTTGTTGCTGCCCTTTTTTCTGGCCGTTGCCTTTGTGCTGCGCTTTTCCTTCTCGGCGGAAACGCAGGCCATTGAGGGCTTCAGTCTTGGGCGCTATCTGGGCCTGCTCGACCCGTTCTTTTTGCGCTCGGTGATCCTGACGCTGAAACTGGCGGCGCTGAGCACGGTCATCTGCCTGGTGCTGGCGGTGCCAGTGGCCATGCTGATGGCGGCGATCACCCAGCCCATCTGGCGGCGCATCGTCACCAGCCTGATTTTGCTGCCCATGATTTTGAACCTGCTGATTCAGTCCTATGGCTGGATCATGGTGCTGGGGCCCAACGGCATCATCAACGGGGTGCTGCTCAAGCTGGGCTTGCTGGATCGCCCTGTGCAGCTGCTGTTCAATGAAATTGGCGTGCTGGTGGGCCTGGTGCAAACCGCTTTGCCGCTGGCCGTGTTTCCCATCCTGGGCTCGATGCGCGCCATTTCGGGGCAGTACCTGGAGGCCAGTGCCAGCCTCGGCGCCAAGCCCTGGGTGTCGTTTCGCGACATCACGCTGCCGTTGCTCAAGCCCGGGCTGATAGGCGCGGCCTCCATCGTGTTCGCCTTCAACGCCAGCGCCTTCGCCGTGCCGCTGCTGCTGGGCGGACGCCGCGTCCAGACCATGGGCGTGGCCATTCGCGACATGGTTTCGCCGATGTTTGACTGGGGCGGCGCGGCGGCCGCCGGTGTCACCCTCATCGCCATCACCCTGGCGACCCTGATGGCCGCGACCTGGCTGTCCACACGCAGCACCCAATGGCAAGGAGCACGTTGATGGCAACGACAACCTTAATCACCTCTTCAACCATGTCTTCAACCACCTCTTCAAGCGGGTCTTCGGTCATGCCTTCAAGCACTTCGCAGGCCGGCCGCGGATCGTTTGGCTGGGTCATGGGCACGCTGGCCGGGCTGGGCCTGCTCATCGCCGCGCTGCCGGTGGTGATCATCCTGATCATGTCGTTCTCGGGCGGCACCAACCTGGATTTTCCACCCCAGTCGCTGTCGCTGCGCTGGTACGGCGCCGCTTTCGATGTGCTGTTTGGCGACAAAAGCGAGGGCACGATGTCGGCTTTCAGTGCCATGAGCAGCAGCCTGATCGTGGGCCTCGTCACCATGCTGGCCAGCGTCAGCGTGTGTGTACCGTTGTCCTATGCCGTGGTGCGCAGCCAGGGGCGCTGGCGCCATGTGGCCGAACTGCTGTTCACCTTGCCCATCGTGTTTCCGCTGGTGGTGCTGGGTGTGGCCTATCTGCTCATGACCGAGGCGCTCAACCGTGAGACGGGCATTGACCTGGGCCTGTTTCGCCTGGCCATCCCGCACATCACGCTGGCGCTGCCTTTTGTGCTGCGCAATTGCCTGAGTGCCATGAACGGCGTTGGCGTGGACCTGGAGGAGGCCGCCATGTCGCTGGGCGCCTCGCCCTTGCGCGCCATCCTGCACGTGGTCGTGCCGCTGATGAAGCCGGGGATCATGGCCGGGCTGATCTTCGCCTTCATCATTTCATTCAATGAGTTCACGGTGACCTTCTTCATGTACACGATTGACGTGCGCACCTTGCCGATCTGGATGTACAGCCGCACCGTCTCGTCGCTGGACCCCACCACCCTGGCCATTTCGACCCTGATCATTGCCCTGGACGTGGCGCTGATCGCCTGGGTCGACAAGATCGTCGCCGGCAAGGGCAGCCTGTTTTGAGCGCGGCTTCCAAGAACCTGATTAACGAAAGACTGTTGCATATGGACAAACATCTGGAACTCCGCGGTATAGGCAAACGCTTCGGCACGGCGGAGGTGCTTAGCGGGGTCGATCTGAGCATCGCCCGCGGCGAATTTGTGTGCCTGCTCGGGCCCTCGGGCTGCGGCAAGACCACACTGCTGCGCATCATTTCCGGCTTCGAGAGCGCCAGCAGTGGGCAACTGCTGCTGGACGGCCAGGAGATCAACCATGTGGCGCCGCATCTGCGCGGCTTTGGCATGGTGTTTCAGTCGCTGGCGCTGTTCCCCCACATGACGGTGGCCGAAAACATCGCCTACGGCCTGAAGCTCAAAGGCGTGGCCCCGGCGCAGCGCGCCAGCCGGGTCGAGGAATTGCTGCACATGGTGCAGCTTCCGGCGATTGCGGACCGGCCGGTGTCGGCGCTCTCCGGTGGCCAGCGCCAGCGCGTGGCCATTGCGCGCGCGCTGGCCGTGCCGCCCAAGCTGTTTTTGCTGGACGAGCCGCTGTCGGCCCTGGACGCGCAGCTGCGCGACAGCATGCAGATCGAACTCAGGCAGCTGCAGCAGCAGTTTGGCGTGACCACCATCGTGGTCACGCACGACCAGCACGAAGCCATGATGTTGTCGGACCGCCTGGTCGTCCTCAAGGGCGGTCGCGTCCAGCAATGCGACACCCCCTCTCACGTGTACCGCAAACCGGCCAATGCGTTTGTGGCCGAGTTTCTGGGGGCCGCCAATCTGCTGCCCGGCGTGGTGCGTGGCCCGGGCATGGTCGAGGTGCTGGGCAGCACTCTGGCGTTGCCCAGCAGCCTGCCCGCCGGCAGCAAGGTGACGCTGGCGGTGCGCTCCGAAGACCTCAGGTTCGAGCAGGCCCACCTTGACGCACCGGCGCGGCCCAACAGCATCTCGGGTGAGATTGATTTTCTGCGTGACCTGGGGGCCAAGTCCGAACTGATCCTGCGCTGCGGCGATGAGCGTTTGCGTTGCCATGGCAGCGATGCCCAGTTCCAAAGCGCGCGCTGCGGGCAGCGGGTGAATGTTCTGATTGATGCCGAACGCTGTTCGGTATTTGCCGGCTGAGCGAGGGAGAGTTTGATGGAAACTTCCGTGCCCACGATCTCCCCGATTTTTGTCGACGCCGCAAGCGTGGCCCGCCATTTGCCCTGGCCGGCGCTGCTGCAGGCCTTGCAACAGGCCTTTGCCGCCACCGACCTGAGCACGCCCACGCGCGCTCACCACCACATGGAAGGCATGGGCGGCAGCAGCACGCCGGTCTTGCTCTCCATGCCGGCGTGGAGTCCGCGCCTGGGCGTGGGGGTCAAACTGGTGACGGTTTATCCCGATAACGCCAGCCTCAATTTGCCGTCCATCCATGGCCTGTATGTGTTGATGGATGGCGCCACCGGCCGTCCGCAGGCGGTGCTGGAGGCCGGCGAATTGACGGCGCGGCGCACCGCAGCCGCCTCGGCCCTGGCCAGCCGGTTTCTTTCACGGCCCGACAGCAGCACCTTGCTGATGGTGGGCACCGGGCGCCTGTCGCAGTATCTGCCACTGGCCCATGCCGAGGTGCGTCCGATCAAGCGTGTGCTGGTGTGGGGCAGGTCGCTGGCCAAGGCGCAGGAGAGTGCCGACGCCTTGCGGGCGCAGGGCGTGAATGCGCTGCCTGTCGCCGGGCTGCAAGAGGCCTGCGCCGAGGCCGACATCATCAGCTGCGCCACCCTGTCCAAGACCTCGCTGCTGCGTGGCGACTGGCTGCGACCCGGCACGCATGTGGACCTGGTGGGCGCTTTCACGCCACAGATGCGGGAGGCCGATGACCAGGTGTTCCAACGTGCGGCTTCGGTCTGGTGCGACACCACCGCAGGCGCGCTGGCGGAAGCCGGTGACCTGATTCAGTCGCTGGCCTCGGGTGCGCTTGACAATGGGCGCATCAAAGGCGATTTGCTGAGGTTGTGCCAGGCGGGCCAGCCCGTTTCGCGCCATGACGCGGACATCACCGTTTTCAAATCGGTAGGGGCGGCGCTCGAAGACCTTGCCGCCGCACGGCTATGCCTTGAACGCTTGTCCCCCGATTCAATTTTTTCCCCAACATGAGCAATGCCATGATCACCAATGCAGAACACCTGGCCCGATTGCGGGACCGTTATGCCGACGCCTCGGGCGCCGACATGTTTCACCCCGCCTTCAAGGCCGTGGCCGAGCAGATCTTCAGCAGTTCGGACCGCCGCAAATGGCCGTTTGCCGATGTCGCCACGTTTCTGGATGCCCCTTACCGACCTGATGGCCTGGCCCAACCCCTGCCCAATCTGGCGGGCCTGGATGTCGCGCTGATCGGCGTGCCTATGGACCTGGGTGTGACCAACCGCGCCGGAGCGCGTCTGGGGCCGCGGGCCGTGCGCAATGTGGAGCGCATCGGACCCTATGAACATGCCCTGGGCCTGGCCCCCATCACGCGGCTGAAGATGGCCGACGTGGGCGACGTGCCCATGCGCAGCCGCTACAGCCTGGACGAATGCCATGCCGACATCGAGGCCTGTTTTACCCAGGTGGTGCAGGCCGGTGTGATTCCGCTGGCCGTGGGCGGTGACCATTCGATCACGGGCTCGATTTTGAAAGCCGTGGGCCGCGACCGGCCGGTGGGCATGGTGCACATCGATGCGCATTGCGACACCGCCGGCACCTACGAGGGTTCCAAATTTCATCACGGCGGGCCCTTCCGCGAAGCGGTGCTGGCGGGCGTGCTGGACCCGCGCCGCAGCATACAGATCGGCATTCGGGGGGGCGCCGAGTATTTGTGGGAGTTTTCGTTCGACTCCGGCATGACCGTGATCCATGCCGAAGAATTTTCCAAAATGGGTGTGGAGGCCGTGATCCGGCGCGCTAGGGAAGTGGTGGGCGACGGCCCGACCTATGTCACGTTTGACGTGGACAGCCTGGACCCGGCCTACGCACCGGGTACGGGCACACCCGAGGTCGGCGGCCTGAGCCCGCGTGAAGTGCTCACCTTGCTGCGCGGCCTGGCGGGCCTGAACATCGTGGGCGGCGACGTGATGGAGGTGGCCCCGCAGCACGACCCCACCAGCAACACGGCCCAGGTGGGGGCGCAGATGCTGTTCGAGATCCTGTGCCTGGTGGCGCTGTCGCCGGCCATGGCCGGGCGGTAACAGGCCGTGCATCATTGCATTTCTTTTTCAACTTTTACCTGTCAGGAAAACCATGACCATCCAGCGCATTGAAACCGGCCCCCGCATGTCGCAAGCCGTGGTGCACCAGAAAACCATTTACCTGGCCGGCCAGGTGGCCGACCATGACGCCGGGCCCAGCGTCTTCACGCAGACGCAACAGGCCCTCGCCAGCATTGACCGCCTGCTGGCCGCTGCCGGCAGCGACAAAACCCGGATACTGAGTGCCACCATCTGGCTGACCGACATGGACACCTTTGGCGAGATGAACCGTGCCTGGGAGGCCTGGGTGGCCCCTGGCAGCACCCCGGCACGCGCCACGGTGCACAGCGCCCGTCTGGCGGCCCCGGAGTACCGAGTGGAAATTGGCGTGATTGCGGCTCAGGCTTAAACGACGCCTGCGCCCATACCCCCGCGCACCCCGCCACCGCTGCAGGGGTGAGCCCGGCTGTTAAGCCCTGAATTCGTGGCGCGGCCACGCTTCACGTCCGGGAGGCTGCAAATGCCCTGCGTTGCCGGACGCCGCGACTCTGGCCGGAAATCGGCTGCATTTTGCGGGCTCCTCATGCCGCTCCAGGCCGGATGTGGAGCGCAGTTGCCCTGCGCCAGGCATCCGGGCGAACATTACCCACTTCATCATGACGGCAGCCGCACAGGCAGCGCAACGCGTGCAAGCGCCTGGTCGCGGCGCGGCGGTTGCCTCTGACTTGGGCGCCAATGGGCATCGCTGCCGGTAATCTTTTGCCGCTGGCCTTGATGTCTGCGGCGCGCCCTGTCGCTTGACAAGCCTAGGCATTTAACCTAGATTACTAACCGGTCAGTCATTAATGGGCTGGCCCAGTAGCTTGTTGCCGGCCCTAAAGCCTGGCCCTTACCCGGATTCGATCATGAAGAAAACCGTCTTTGCCCTGGCAGGCGCCGCCGTTTTGCTGGCCGCCTGTTCCAAATCCGCCCCGCCAGAGGAGCCGGTTCGTGCCGTGAAAGTCATCACCGTAGGAAGCAGTGCATTTGCCTCCAGCCATGAGTATGCGGGGGAGGTCAAGGCTCAGGTCGAGTCCCGGCTGGGTTTCCGGGTTGGCGGCAAGATCATCAAGCGGCAGGCTGAACTCGGTCAGCATGTCAGGGCCGGACAGGTCCTGGCCCAGCTGGACCCGCAGGATTACAGGCTGGCCGCCGATGCGGCGCGTGCCCAGGTCGCCGCTGCGGCCACCAACCGGGACCTGGCCGCTGCCGATTTCAGGCGCTACAAGGAACTCAAGGACCAGAATTTCATCAGCGGCGCGGAGCTGGAGCGGCGCGAAGCCACGCTCAAGGCCGCCCAGGCGCAACTCGAGCAAGCCCAGTCGCAGCTGGCGGTGCAGGGCAACCAGGCCAATTACGCCGCCTTGTTGGCCGATGTGTCAGGCGTGGTGACGGCCATTGATGCCGAGCCCGGCCAGGTCGTGGCCGCCGGTGCGCCGGTGGTGCGCATCGCGGCAGACGGTGTGCGAGATGTGGTCTTCTCTGTGCCCGAAGACAAGCTGGCCGGCATCAAGCTGGGCGCGCCGGTCAAGGTCCGGGTCTGGGCGCAAGACACCGAGTTGCCCGGCAAGGTGCGCGAGGTGGCCGCCAGCAGCGATCCGGTCACGCGCACCTACCCGGTCAAGGTGTCCATCGACGCCAAGGAGCCGCCCGCGCTTGGGGCGACGGTTTATGTGGTGCCCGAGGCCGCCGGCATCGTGGGCATGCCGGTGATCAAGCTGCCGACCACGGCCTTGCGCCAGGAGGGCAAGGCCACGGCGGTGTGGCTGCTCGACAAGGCCAGCATGACCGTCAAGCCGCAGGTGATCCAGATCGCCACCGCTGACGGCAACGATGTGGTGGTGGCTTCGGGCCTGCAGCCGGGCATGCTGGTCGTCAGCGCCGGCGTGCATGTGCTGTCACCCGGCCAGAAGGTCAGTGTCTATCAGAAAAATTGGGCTGCAGCCGGCGCCAATACTGCGCAGGCAGCTCCTGATTCGATAGCGACAGCCACGGCGGCCGTGCCGGCCGCGAAGTGAGGCCGGCATGATGCAGGCAGGCAACGGCACCGGCGACCAGGCCGGCAACAACCCTGGCAACAACGCTTCCCCCTCCACCCGGTTCAACCTGTCCCGGTGGGCGCTGGAACATCCGGCGCTGACGCGCTACCTGCTGGTGGTGCTGATGGCGCTGGGTTTTGCGTCCTATTTCCAGCTGGGGCAGGACGAGGACCCGCCGTTCACCTTCCGCGCCATGGTGGTTCGCACCTACTGGCCGGGCGCCACGGCGCAGCAGGTGGCCGAGCAGGTCACCGACAAGCTGGAGCGCACGCTGCAGGAGGTGCCTTATGCGGACCGGATACGCAGCTACTCCAAGCCCGGCGAGTCGCAGATCATTTTCCAGATCAAGGATTCTTCCAAACCGGGCGACGTGGCCAACGTCTGGTACTCGGTGCGCAAGAAGGTCGGCGACATGCGCGGCACCCTGCCGGGCGGCATCCAGGGGCCTTTCTTCAATGACGACTTCGGCGATGTCTATGGCGTGATTTACGCGCTGGAATCGGATGGTTTCAACTACGCCGAGCTCAAGACCTTTGCCGACGACGTGCGCCAGCAGCTGCTGCGCGTGCCCGATGTCAGCAAGGTCGAGCTGTTTGGGGTGCAGGACGAAAAGGTTTTCATCGAAATTTCGCAAAAACGCCTGGCACAGCTGGGGCTGGACCTGAACCAGGTGCTGGCGCAGCTGGGCCAGCAGAACGCGGTCGAGTCGGCCGGGGCCGTGCAGACCCCGCTGGACGTGGTGCAAGTCCGTGTAGAAGGCCAGTTTGAGGCGCTGGAGCAATTGCGCGCCATGCCTATCCGCGGCACGGGCTATGGGGCAGGCACAAGCGCCGGGGGCAACCAGCTGCGCCTGGGCGACATTGCCGAGATCAAGCGCGGCTATGTCGATCCGCCGTCCGTCAAGGTGCACCACCAAGGCAAGGAAGTGATTGCGCTGGGCGTCTCCATGGCCAAGGGCGGCGACATCATTGCATTGGGCAAGTCGCTGGAGAAACTGTCCGAAAGCGTGGCCAAAACATTGCCGGCCGGCATCCAGCTGGTCCACGTGCAGGACCAGCCCAGGGCGGTGTCGACGTCGGTGAACGAGTTTGTCCGGGTGCTGATCGAGGCCGTGGTGATTGTGCTGGCGGTCAGTTTCATCAGCCTGGGCTTTCATAAACGCCCGCACCAGGGGCCTGGCCGCTTGCCGCTGTGGAAGCGGTATTACATCGACATGCGGCCCGGCCTGGTCGTGGGCATCACCATCCCGCTGGTGCTGGGCATGACCTTTCTGGCCATGTGGTACTGGGGCATCGGCCTGCACAAGATATCGCTGGGTTCGCTCATCATCGCGCTGGGCCTGCTGGTGGACGACGCCATCATTGCCGTGGAGATGATGGTGCGCAAGATGGAAGAGGGGTACGACAAGGTGCGCGCCGCCACCTTCGCCTACGAAATCACCGCCATGCCCATGCTGACCGGCACCCTGATCACCGCCGTCGGTTTTTTGCCCATCGGGCTGGCCAGGTCCACCACCGGCGAATACACCTTTGCGATTTTTGCGGTGACGGTGATTGCGCTGGTGCTGAGCTGGATAGTGTCGGTGTACTTCGTGCCTTATCTGGGCACGCTGCTGCTCAAGCCGCCGCCGGGCCGCCCCAAGGCGGCGACGGCCCCCTTGGGGGGCAGCGAGGCACACGCAGTGGCGAGCGTGGGGGCGAACCTATTGCCGCCGCATGTAAAGGAGGTGGCTGCCGGCCACGACAGCCCGCACGAGATGTTCGACAGCCCGTTTTACAGCTATTTCCGCAAAACCGTGGACTGGTGCGTGCAGCACCGCTGGATCACGATAGGCGCGACGCTGCTGCTTTTCGCGCTGGGCATTGTGGGCATGGGCAAGGTGCAGCAGCAGTTCTTCCCGGATTCCAGCCGCCCCGAGATCATGGTGGACATCTGGTTCCCCGAGGGAACGTCGTTTGCGGCCAATGAGGCCACCGCCAGGCGCGTGGAGCAGCGGCTGATGCGGGAAGAGGGCGTCACCTCGGTCAGCACCTGGCTGGGCTCGGGTGTGCCGCGGTTTTACTTGCCGCTGGACCAGGTTTTTCCGCAGACCAACGTCTCGCAGATGATCGTGCTGCCCAAGGATCTGAAGGTGCGCGAGTCGCTGCGCATCAAGCTGCCGGCGCTGCTCGCGACCGAGTTTCCCGAGGTGCGCGGCCGGGTCAAGCTGCTGCCCAACGGGCCGCCGGTGCCCTATCCGGTGCAGTTCCGCGTGGTGGGCGCTGACCCGCTGGTGCTGCGTGAGCGCGCCGACGAGGTCAAGGCGGTGATGCGGGACAGCGCCAACACGCGCGGCGTCAACGACAACTGGAATGAATCGGTCAAGATGCTGCGCCTGGAGGTGGACCAGGCCAAGGCGCGCGCGCTGGGTGTCACCAGCCAGTCGATCGCGCAGTCCTCCCGGACCATCCTGGCCGGCACGCCGGTGGGTCAGTTCCGCGAGGGTGACAAGCTGATCGACATCGTGCTGCGCCAGCCGCTGGACGAACGCAATGCCATCACCGATATCGGCAACGCCTACCTGCCCACCGCTTCCGGCAAGTCCATCCCCCTGACACAGATCGCCAAACCGGTGTTTGCCTGGGAGCCCGGTGTGATGTGGCGCGAAAATCGCGACTACGCCATCACCGTCCAAAGCGACATCGTCGAAGGGCTGCAGGGCGCCACGGTGACGCAGGAGCTGATGCCCAGGCTCAAGGCGCTGGAAGGCCAATGGCACGGCGGCGGCATGACGGCTTACCGCATTGACGTGGCGGGCGCGGTGGAGGAAAGCAGCAAGGGCTCGGCATCCATCGCCGCAGGTATTCCCGTCATGCTGTTCCTGACCTTCACCCTGCTGATGCTGCAGCTGCACAGCTTCAGCCGCGCCATGCTGGTGTTTCTGACCGGGCCGCTCGGCATTGCCGGCGTGGCCGGCGCCCTGATTCTGCTCGGGCGGCCGTTCGGCTTTGTGGCCTTGCTGGGCGTGATCGCGCTCATGGGCATGATCCAGCGCAACTCCGTGATCCTGATTGACCAGATCGAGCAGGACCGGGCCCGCGGCGTACCGGCCTGGGATGCGATTGTCGAGTCGGCGGTGCGGCGCCTGCGGCCCATCGTGCTGACCGCGGCCGCAGCGGTGCTGGCCATGATCCCGCTGTCGCGCAGCGTGTTCTGGGGGCCAATGGCCGTGGCCATCATGGGGGGGCTGGTCGTGGCGACGGTCTTGACGCTGCTGGCCTTGCCGGCCATGTATGCGGCATGGTTCCGGGTGAAGCGCGAACCGCCTGCGCCAGCCTGAAACTGGCCTTTGAACTGGGGGCTCCGAAAAGCGGGGAGGTTACAGGCTAAAATAGAACGTTAACCGATTTCAAGCGGGGATTCGGAGTTGTCTCGGATTCCCGTTTTTATTTCAGGCGCGCGGGTGGCGAAATTGGTAGACGCACCAGGTTTAGGTCCTGACGCCAGCAATGGTGTGGGGGTTCGAGTCCCCCCCCGCGCACCAACCTTAAGGCGTTGGGGGTAGCAGGCGCTGCCCCCAACTCGTCAGGTGTGGCTGAATCACCGCAGCATGGCAGGTGCAAGCCCTGTCTTGAACATTTTTTGATCTTAGGAAACCATCATGGCCGTGACTGTTGAAACCCTTGAGAAGCTCGAGCGCAAAATGACGCTGACGCTGCCCGTCAATACCATTCAGTCGGAAGTCGATACTCGCCTGAAGAAGTTGGCCCGCACGGTGAAAATGGACGGTTTCCGTCCCGGCAAGGTCCCCATGAACGTGGTGGCCCAGCGCTATGGCTATTCGGTGCATTACGAGGTCATGAATGACAAGGTGGGCGAGGCTTTTTCCCTGGCCGCCAACGAAGCCAAGCTGCGCGTCGCGGGCCAGCCCCGCATCAGCGAAAAAGAAGGCTCTCCCGAGGGCGAGCTGGTGTTTGACGCAGTGTTCGAGGTGTATCCCGAAGTCAAGATTGCCGATCTGGCCGGTGCCGAAGTGGAAAAGGTCAGCGCTGAAGTCAGCGAGGCTGCCATCGACAAGACCGTGGATATTCTGCGCAAGCAGCGCCGCACCTTCGCCCAGCGCACCGCTGATGCGCCTGCGCAAGACGGCGACCGCGTCACCATCGATTTCGAAGGCAAGATTGACGGCGAGCCCTTTGCCGGCGGCAAGGCCGAAGATTTCCAGTTCCTGGTCGGCGAAGGCCAGATGCTCAAGGAATTTGAAGATGCCGTGCGCGGCATGAAGAGCGGCGAAAGCAAGACCTTCCCCCTGAGCTTCCCTGCTGACTACCACGGCAAGGACGTGGCCGGCAAGCAGGCCGATTTCCTGGTGACGGTCAAGAAGATCGAGGCGGCCCACCTGCCGGAAGTCAACGAAGCCCTGGCCAAGTCACTCGGCATTGCCGACGCGACGGTCGAAGGCCTGCGTGCCGACATCAAGAAAAACCTGGAGCGCGAAGTCAAGTTCCGCCTGCTGGCCCGCAACAAGAACGCCGTGATGGACGCGCTGGTTGCCAATGCAGAGCTCGACCTGCCCAACGCCAGCGTGCAGGCCGAACTCGACCGCATGATTGAAGGTGCACGGGCTGACCTGAAGCAGCGCGGCATCAAGGACGCCGACAAGGCGCCGATTCCTGATGACGTGTTCCGCCCACAAGCGGAAAAGCGCGTGCGTCTGGGGCTGGTGGTGGCCGAGCTGGTGCGCGCCAACGAACTGCAGGCCAAGCCCGAGCAGCTCAAGGCTCATATTGAAGAATTGGCTGCCAGCTACGAAAAACCGCAGGATGTGGTGCGCTGGTACCTCAGCGACAACCGCCGCATGGCTGAAGTGGAGGCGGTTGTCATTGAAAACAATGTGACCGAGTTTGTCCTGGGCAAGGCCAAAGTCACGGAAAAAGCCATTTCGTTCGACGATTTGATGGGCCAGAACTAAAGCCTGGCTTCTCCCGAACTTGGGGCTTGTGCTTTGCGGTGCAGGCCCCAATTTATTTAGCTACGGCATAACAAGCCTGGGGCAGTTGTTAGCCTTCGCTGAAACTCTCTGGCGAGAGTTTTTAGGTACAGTACAAACATCTCTGGAGAAAGCATGATGGTCCGAAACAGCATTTATGGGGGCGGCTACGGCAGCCCGCAAGCCGGCGCACAGGATACGCAAGGTCTGGGCATGGTGCCCATGGTGATCGAGCAGTCTGGCCGGGGTGAGCGGTCTTACGACATTTATTCCCGTCTGCTCAAGGAGCGCGTGATTTTCCTGGTCGGCCCGGTCAACGACCAGACCGCCAACCTGGTGGTGGCGCAACTGCTGTTCCTGGAGAGCGAGAATCCTGACAAGGATATTTCTTTCTACATCAACTCTCCGGGCGGTTCCGTGACGGCCGGTATGGCCATTTACGACACCATGCAGTTCATCAAGCCGGATGTGTCCACGCTTTGTGTCGGCATGGCCGCCAGCATGGGTGCCTTTTTGCTGTCGGCAGGCACCAAGGGCAAGCGGTTTTCGCTGCCCAATTCGCGGGTCATGATTCACCAGCCATCGGGCGGCGCACAAGGCCAGGCCACGGATATTGAAATTCATGCCCGCGACATTCTGAAAACCCGTGACCAGCTCAACCGCATCCTGGCCGCCAACACCGGCCAGCCGATCGAGAAAATCGAGCGCGACACGGAGCGTGACTATTTCCTGTTTGCGGACGACGCCAAGGAATATGGCCTGATTGATCAGGTGATCTCCAAGCGCCCCTAAGCCAAAGGCTTCAAGTTGCACAGCAACAAGCGGCGTTTTCCGTAGCTGAAAACGCCGTTTTTTTATTGGTTATCATTAGGTAACAGTTTCCCCAGGCACCTTAAAGGCATCCCACCAATGGCCGAGAAAAAAGGCTCCTCCAGCGAAAAGACTTTGTACTGCTCCTTCTGCGGTAAGAGTCAGCACGAAGTTAAAAAACTGATCGCTGGCCCATCGGTCTTTATCTGTGACGAGTGCATAGACCTTTGCAACGAAATCATCCGCGACGAGCTGCCCGCCGGCGAAGATGTCCGCGAAACGCGCAGTGATTTGCCCACACCGGCAGAGATCAAGTCGACGCTGGACGGCTACGTGATTGGCCAGGAGCCGGCAAAGCGTACGCTGGCCGTCGCCGTGTACAACCACTACAAGCGCCTGCGCCACAAGGATGCCGCAAAAAAAGACGACGTGGAGTTGACCAAAAGCAATATTTTGCTGATTGGCCCCACGGGTTCGGGCAAGACCCTGCTGGCCCAAACGCTGGCCCGCACGCTTAACGTTCCGTTTGTGATGGCCGACGCCACCACGCTGACGGAAGCCGGTTACGTGGGCGAGGACGTGGAAAACATCATCCAGAAATTGCTGCAAAGCTGCAATTACGAAGTCGAGCGCGCCCAGCAGGGGATTGTGTACATCGATGAGATCGACAAGATTTCCCGGAAATCCGACAATCCTTCCATCACCCGTGACGTGTCGGGCGAAGGCGTGCAGCAGGCCCTGCTCAAGCTGATCGAGGGCACGATGGCTTCGGTGCCGCCGCAAGGTGGCCGCAAGCATCCGAATCAGGATTTCCTGCAGGTCGACACCACGAATATTCTTTTCATCTGCGGCGGCGCGTTTGCCGGCCTGGAAAAAGTCATTGAAAACCGTACCGAGGCTTCAGGCATTGGTTTCGGCGCCGCCGTCAAGAGCAAGAAAGCGCGCAGCCTGACGGAAGCGTTCAAGGAAGTCGAGCCCGAGGATCTGATCAAGTTTGGCCTGATCCCCGAGTTGGTGGGCCGCATGCCGGTGGTCGCCACCCTGGCCGAGCTCAGCGAAGATGCGCTCGTGCAAATTCTGACCGAACCGAAGAATGCCGTGGTCAAGCAGTTCAGCAAGCTGCTTTCCATGGAGGGCGTTGATCTGGAAATCCGGCCATCAGCCTTGAAAGCCATCGCGCGCAAGGCTCTGGCCCGTAAAACGGGTGCGCGCGGGCTGCGCTCCATTCTGGAGCAGTCGCTGATCGACACCATGTTTGACCTGCCCAACGCCAGCAATGTAGACAAAGTGGTTGTGGATGAATCCACGATTGAAGAAAACAAGGCCCCACTGCTGGTCTACCGCGAATCGGCAAAGAAAGCCTGAACGCCACCAGACGGGCTTGGGCAGGGGGCGCTTGAAAAGAGCTTTCTGCGCCCCATGTCTGAGTTGATTGTCTTCCGCCTGGCCAGAAAACTGGTCTTTGCGTTTTGCCTTACGTTTAAGGTTTAAGGTTTATATGTCCGGACAAACTTTCCTGCCCTCTACACCCATTGATTTACCGCTGTTGCCTTTGCGCGATGTGGTCGTGTTTCCGCACATGGTGATTCCGCTGTTTGTGGGCCGTCCCAAGAGCATCAAGGCGCTGGAATCGGCCATGGAGGCCGAACGCCGCATCATGCTGGTGGCACAAAAAACCGCAGCCAAAGACGAGCCTTCGGTCGAAGACATGTTCGAGGTCGGTTGTGTCGCCACGATTCTTCAGCTGCTCAAGCTGCCCGACGGCACTGTCAAGGTCCTGGTTGAGGGCCAGCAGCGCGCCAAGGTCAACAAAATTGAAGAGGGCGAACAGCACTTCTCGGCCAACCTCACACCGGTGGAGCCGGTCGTGGCGGCCGCTGGCGACAAGGGCAGCGAAATTGAAGCCCTGCGCCGCGCCGTGATGCAGCAGTTTGACCACTACGTCAAACTGAACAAAAAAATTCCTCCGGAAATCCTCACCTCCATCTCCAGCATTGACGATGCGGGCCGTCTGGCGGACACGATTGCCGCGCACCTGCCGCTCAAGCTTGATGCCAAGCAGGTGATTCTGGATCTCGACAATATCAAAACCCGGCTCGAAAACCTGTACGAGCAGCTTGAGCGTGAGGTGGACATCCTCAATGTCGACAAAAAAATCCGTGGTCGCGTCAAGCGCCAGATGGAAAAGAATCAGCGCGACTTCTACCTCAATGAGCAGGTGAAGGCCATCCAGAAAGAACTGGGTGAAGGCGAAGAAGGCGCGGACATCGAAGAGATTGAGAAAAAGATCAAGATGGCCAAGATGCCGCAGGAGGCGCGGAAAAAGGCGGAGAGCGAACTCAAAAAGCTCAAGCTGATGTCACCCATGTCGGCCGAGGCGACAGTGGTGCGCACCTACATTGATGTATTGACCGGCCTGCCATGGAGCAAGAAGACCAAGATCAAGCACGATCTGGGCAATGCCGAGAACGTCCTCAACGAGGACCACTATGGCCTTGAAAAGGTCAAGGACCGCATTGTGGAATACCTCGCGGTGCAGCAGCGTGTTGACAAGCTCAAGGCGCCGATTCTCTGCCTGGTGGGGCCTCCCGGCGTGGGTAAAACATCCCTGGGGCAGTCGATTGCCAAGGCAACGGGCCGCAAGTATGTGCGCATGGCGCTGGGCGGCATGCGTGATGAAGCCGAAATTCGTGGCCACCGCCGCACCTACATTGGCGCCCTGCCGGGCAAGGTCTTGCAAAGCCTGACCAAGTCGGGCACGCGCAACCCGCTGTTTTTGCTGGATGAGATTGACAAGCTGGGCACGGATTTCCGTGGGGATCCTTCCAGCGCCCTGCTGGAAGTGCTCGACCCTGAGCAAAACCACACTTTTGGAGACCACTACGTTGAGGTTGATTTCGACCTCAGCGATGTGATGTTTGTGGCGACGTCAAACTCGATGAACATTCCCCCGGCATTGCTGGACCGCATGGAGGTTATCCGGCTGTCTGGCTATACGGAAGACGAAAAAACCAGCATTGCGATGCGCTACCTGTTGCCCAAGCAGGTGAAGAACAATGGCGTCAAGGATGGCGAGCTCGAGATCAGCGAACAGGCCGTGCGTGACATCGTGCGTTATTACACGCGTGAAGCCGGTGTGCGCTCGCTTGAGCGAGAGCTTTCCAAGATTTGCCGCAAGGTCATCAAAGGTGTTCAGCTCAAGAAAATGACGCCCAAGGTGCTCGTGACGCCCGACAACCTGAACGAATTTTTGGGTGTTCGCAAATACAACTACGGCCGTGCAGAGCAGCAAAACCAGGTGGGTCAGGTGGTGGGGCTGGCCTGGACCGAGGCGGGTGGCGATTTGCTGACGATCGAGGCTGCCATCATGCCGGGCAAGGGCGTCATTACCCGGACGGGTTCGCTGGGTGATGTCATGAAGGAGTCCGTCGAGGCTGCTCGTACGGTGGTTCGCAGCCGCGCCAAAATCCTGGGCATCAAGGATGAGATGTTCGAAAAGCGGGATATCCACATTCACGTGCCGGATGGCGCGACGCCCAAGGACGGCCCAAGTGCAGGTGCGGCCATGACCACGGCATTCGTTTCTGCGCTGACGGGTATTCCCGTGCGGGGTGACGTCGCCATGACGGGCGAGATCACGCTGCGCGGCGAGGTGACCGCCATTGGTGGTCTGAAGGAAAAATTGCTGGCCGCCTTGCGCGGTGGCATCAAGACGGTGCTGATCCCTGAAGAGAACGCCAAGGACCTGCAGGAGATTCCTGACAACGTGAAGAGTGGTCTGGAGATCGTGCCGGTAAAGTGGATCGATCAGGTGCTGCAGGTCGCGCTGGAGCGCCAGCCGGTTTCCTTGCCTGATGAAGAGGCTGTCGTGGCGACTCCTGCCGGCGTTGCCGTGCCTGTTGAAGCCGCAGGAACCGTGAAACATTAAAACGGTCATCGAATTTTTTGACCCTCTTCGAAAAGCTCGAAATATCACGCTATAATTCGTGCATGTCATCGCGGGAGTAGCTCAGTTGGTAGAGCGCAACCTTGCCAAGGTTGAGGTCGAGAGTTCGAGACTCTTCTCCCGCTCCAATTCAGAAGGGCAGCACTTTAAAATGCTGTCCTTTTTCGTTGGGTAGTTGCTGAAGCCGACGGCTTTGCCGAGGCATGCAGAGCATGGCGCGGTAACAAAGCGGTTATGTACCGGATTGCAAATCCGGCTAGCCCGGTTCGACTCCGGGCCGCGCCTCCAGGATTCGGATGTGCAAGCCATTGGCTTGGATATCAAATAGTGTTTAATGCGGGAATAGCTCAGTTGGTAGAGCGCAACCTTGCCAAGGTTGAGGTCGAGAGTTCGAGACTCTTTTCCCGCTCCATTTCTAAAAAAGGACAGTGAAAGCTGTCCTTTTTTTTCTATGGGCATGGCTTCGGGGCAAAGAGCAGAAATCTCTGCTTCATCCGGACGAGGCACCGAATTCAATGCTTGCCTTCAGTTCCTGCTGCGGGGCTTTTTGTTTGACAATACGCTTTGGCCTGAGTGGTGAAATAGGTAGACACAGCGGACTTAAAATCCGCCGCTTCGTGAATAGCGGGCGTACCGGTTCGATTCCGGTCTCAGGCACCACTGCCGCCAGTCCACGCGCCGGGCGTTCCCTTCAAAACTGGGTAAGATAATTCCATGTCCCGCTACAACACACCTTTTGAAATTCACGTTCACGGCGAGGTGCCTTTGCGCGCAAACGTTACCTTCGAGCAATTGCAGGAGGCGCTCAAGCCGCTGTGGAAATATGGGGGATCAAAATCGCTGGCCGCGGGCGCTGCAAGTGCCTATGAAGAAGAGCCCGGCATTCGATTTGATGTTCAAAAGCATGTGCTGCAGATGTGCTGGACGGTGCCTGGCGATGAGGACTTCCGTCAGGCGCTTGATGAAATGTGCATGGGTTTGAATGAACTGGCCGAGCAGGGCGCGCCCATTGAGGTGACCTTTTACGATTCGGAATTTGATGAGGATGAAGGCGCTGAGGGGGATGAGGCGCGCGATGACTTTGCGATGTATTTTGTCGGCCCCACGCCGGCCGCCATCATGCAGGTTCAAAGGGATTTGCTGGTGCAGGACATGATAGGCCTGATGGAGAGGCATTTCGACGGCTCGGAACTCGGCGACGTTGTTGCGGCTGTTGACAAGTTATTTGAGCGGCGCTTTGATGCGCTGGTCAACTCCATGCAACTTGGCAAGCCACCACGCGGCCTGGGTGGCTCGCAAGGCGGTTCAGGCCATGGTGGCGGGCGCAAGCCCCGCCATCTGCATTAAGTCGAATCAGGCAGGGTCAGGCCACTCTTATGGGCGGGGCGTACTGGTTGGCGGCGAGACCCTGCTCCGCACTAAAGCCAAGACCGACAAGGTAGACGTTCATCGCACATTGGCCGACCTCCAGGAGGTCAAAGGCTTGTGGGTCAAGCAGCCAGTTTTGTATCAGTCCGCTTATCAGGGCGTGAAAGCCGTAGGCTGCAACAGCCGCCGGCATGGCCAGCTTGACTTTTCTTTGGCGCGCTGCCGCGTCAATGTGGTTTTCAAAGTGGCTTAGAAATCCGTTGCGTACGGTCAGATGCCGCTGGCGGACGGCCTGAAGCTCTCCCACATATTCCACTTTGTGTGTCGCCACTTCAAAGACGCGGCGGGTTTGACTGTTATTCACGATCTGACTGAACGCATTGACCGTGACTTGGCGTATCAGGTTAAGTGAATTGCTGTCTTCTGGCTCGCTGCCTTCGTGCCTCAAAGCCTCCTCCATGGGCAGTGTCACGCGCTCCATCATGGCGTTAAACAGATCGGCCTTGTCCTTGAAGTGCCAGTAGATGGCGCCGCGTGTGGCGCCCGCACGCCGCGCAATGTCCTGCAGGCTGGTGCCTGACACCCCTTGTTCCTGAAACACGTGTTCGGCCGCATCCAGCAGCTTGTTGCGGGTGGCAAGGGCTTCTTCTTTGGTTCGACGGGCCAAGATGGGTCTCCTGAGGGTTATTTCTGATCGGTTGCTTTTATACATTCGCAAATGTATGTAAACTATAGCATCCGCAAAAACCCTTATTCTGTGGCCCTGATTTTCGGTGGATGTGCACAGCATCTTTGACCGACAGCACCATCTTTGCGCCTTTTTCCAAAAAATTGAGGAACAGCATGCCTATGTCTCGCGTTGTCCAGCCTTCTTTATTCCCCCGTTTTGCTCGTCATCAGTCGCTGGTGGTGATGGCTGCGCTTGCACTGCTTCTGGCTGGATGCGGCAAAGGCGGCACCACTCCGGGCGGTGCCGCGCCGCCTCCCGCGCAGGTCGGCGTTGTGACCGTGACGCCGGGCGATGTGGGCCTGGTGACCGAGTTGCCCGGCCGTCTTGAAGCCTCGCGCGTGGCCCAAGTCAGGGCGCGTGCCGCCGGTATTTTGCAAAAGCGGCTGTTTCGGGAAGGCAGTGACGTGAAAGCCGGGCAAGCGCTGTTCAGTATTGATGCCGCGCCTTATGCCGCTGCGGCTGCCAGTGCCAAGGCCGGCCAGGCGCGCGCGGAAGCCAATCTGGCGCAGGCGACTGCGCTGGCCGAGCGCTACAAGCCGCTGGTCGAAGCCAATGCGATCAGCAAGCAGGAATACGCCAACGCTGTGGCGGCGCAGAAGCAGGCAGAAGCCGATGTCGCTGTTGGCCGGGCCAGCGTGCAGACGGCCAGCATCAACCTGGGCTACGCCGCGGTGACGGCACCCATCTCGGGCCGCATTGGCCGTGCGCTGGTGACCGAAGGTGCATTGGTCGGCCAGGGCGACGCAACACAACTCGCAGTGATCCAGCAGATCAACCCCATGTACGTCAACTTCACGCAATCTGCATCGGATGTGATGAAGCTGCGCGCTGCGATGGCGGGCGGCCAGCTCAAGCGTGCCAACGGTGCGGATGCGGCGAGCGTGCGCATCATGCTGGAAGATGGCACGGAATATCCGCGTCCCGGACGATTGCTGTTTTCAGACCTGACCGTCGATGCCACGACGGGTCAGGTGACCTTGCGGGCTGAAGTGCCCAATCCCGACGGCCAGTTGCTGCCGGGTCTGTATGTGCGCGTGCGCCTGGAGCAGGCCCAGGCGACCAATGCCATTACCCTGCCCCAGCAGGCCGTGACCCGCACCGCCCAGGGCGATACGGTCATGGTGGTCGGTGCCGATGGGAAAGTCTCGTCGCGTCCGGTCACTATCGGCTCCGCCAAGGGCACCCAATGGGTGGTGCTGGATGGCCTGAAGGCTGGCGAGCAGGTGATGGTTGATGGCTTCCAGAAGCTGCAAATGATGCCGCCAGGCACGCCGGTCAAGGCCGTGCCGTGGCAGCCCACTGCACCGGCGCCGACAGCCGCCGCTTCTGCGCCTGCTGCTGCAGCAAGTTCCGCCGCCCCCGCTGCTTCAGCGGCCGCGAAGTAAGGAGCTCACTCCATGGCCAAGTTTTTTATTGATCGGCCGATCTTTGCGTGGGTGATTGCCCTGTTCATTCTGGTCGTTGGCAGCGTGGCCATCACGCAGTTGCCGATTGCCCAGTACCCGCCCGTGGCGCCTCCCGCCATTGTCGTGACTGCAGCCTACCCTGGCGCCTCGGCCAAGACACTGGAGGACAGTGTGCTGAGCGTGATCGAGCGGGAAATGAACGGTTCTCCGGGACTGATCTACATGGAGGCGGTTGCACAGGCCAACGGCACCGGCAATATCACCCTGAGTTTTCAGCCCGGTACCAACCCCGAGTTGGCCCAGGTGGATGTCCAGAACCGGCTGTCGCGTGCGGCACCGCGCTTGCCGCAGGCGGTGACGCAGCAGGGCGTGCGCGTGGATAAATCGAACTCGAACTTCCTGTTGTTCGCCATGCTGTCTTCAGACAACCCGGCGATTGATCCGATCGCGCTGGGTGACTATGCTTCGCGCAACGTGGTCCCCGAACTCCAGCGCCTGCCCGGTATTGGCCAGGCCCAGTTGTTTGGCACTGAACGCGCCATGCGCATCTGGATCGATCCGGCCAAGCTCGCAGGATTCGCGCTGTCGGCATCCGATGTGACCAACGCCATTCGGGCCCAGAACGCGCAGATTTCATCGGGCTCGATTGGCGACCTGCCCAATGTGGCGGGGCAAGGCATCGCTGCGACGGTGGTGGTCAATGGCCAGCTCTCCAGCATCGAGCAGTTCGGCAACATCGTGTTGCGGGCGAACACCGACGGCTCTTCTGTTCGCATCAAAGACGTGGCGCGTATCGAATTGGGTGCCCAGGCCTACGCGACCTCGGCACGCCTGAATGGCAAGCCGGCCACCGGCATTGGCCTGCAGCTCGCCCCCGGTGGAAACTCCCTGGCCGCCGCCAAAGCCGTGCGCGCCAAGATGGAGCAACTCAAGCCCTACTTTCCCCAGGGCGTGAGCTATACCATTCCTTACGACAGTTCGCGCTTTGTGAGCATCTCCATTCAACAGGTGGCGCAAACGCTGATCGAGGCGGTGGTGCTGGTGTTCCTGGTGATGTTCCTGTTCCTGCAGAACTGGCGCTACACGGTCATCCCGACCATCGTCGTGCCGCTGGCCCTGATGGGTGCCTTCGCCACGCTGCTGGCGCTGGGTTTTTCCATCAACGTGCTGACCATGTTCGGCATGGTGCTGGTCATCGGTATCGTTGTGGACGATGCGATCGTGGTGGTCGAGAACGTCGAGCGCATCATGAGCGAAGAGGGCCTCCCGCCGCTTGAAGCGACGCGCAAGGCCATGGGACAGATTTCGGGCGCCATCATCGGTGTGACCGTGGTGCTGGTTTCGGTCTTTGTGCCGCTGGCCTTCTTTGCCGGCTCGATCGGCAATATTTACCGTCAGTTCTCCGCGGTCATGGTCGCCTCGATTGGCTTCTCGGCTTTCCTGGCGCTGTCCCTCACGCCGGCCTTGTGTGCCACGCTGCTCAAGCCGGTTGAAGCCGGCCATCACCATGCGAAGACCGGCTTCTTTGGCTGGTTTAACCGCGGGTTTTCGCGCTCGGCCAAGGGGTATGAAGGCCTGGTCGCACGCCTGCTGCGGCGCGCCGGCCGCTACCTGGTTATTTATGCGGCCATCATCGGCGTGGTGGCGCTGGTGTACACACGCCTGCCGACGTCCTTTTTGCCGGCGGAAGACCAGGGTACCTTGCTGGTGAACGTGCAACTGCCCCCGGGCGCCACGCTGGAACGCACAACCCAGGTGATGGAGCAGGTGGAAGGTTTCATGCTCAAGCAGCCTGAAGTGCAAAGCATGGTGGGTGTGCTGGGCTTCAGTTTTTCCGGCCAGGGTCAAAACGCAGGCTTGGCCTTCGTGACGCTGAAAGACTGGTCTGAGCGCAAGGAGAAGAACCAGCACGCGGATGCCCTGGCCGGCCGCGCTTTTGGCGCACTCTCGGGGATTCGTGACGCGTTCATCTTTCCGTTGAGCCCGCCGCCTATTCCCGAGTTGGGGAATGCCAGCGGTTTTACTTTCCGTTTGCAGGATCGCGCCGGGGCCGGGGGCGAGGCGCTTTTGGCCGCCCGCAACCAGTTGCTGGGCATGGCCTCCAAGAATCCGGTGCTGACGCAGGTGCGGCCGGACGGGCTGGAAGATGCGCCGCAGCTGCAGATCGACATCGACAGGGACAAGGCCAACGCCCTGGGCGTGAGCTTTGACGCCATCAATGCGGTGCTGTCGACCAGTCTGGGTTCCAGCTATGTCAATGACTTTCCCAACCGGGGACGTCTGCAGCGCGTGGTGGTGCAGGCCGATGCGCCGGCACGCATGCAGCCCGATGACCTGCTCAAATTGAATGCGAGCAATGCGCAGGGGCAGCAGGTGCCGCTGTCGGCTTTTGCCACTACGCGCTGGGTCAAGGGGGCGATGCAGACCGTTCGCTACAACGGCTACCCCGCGATGCGGATCAGCGGCAGCGCAGCACCCGGCTACAGCACCGGTGCTGCCATGGCTGAAATGGAAAAAATTGCGGCCCAGCTGCCGCAAGGTTTCGGCTATGAGTGGAGCGGGCAGTCGCGCGAAGAAAAGCTGGCGGGCTCGCAGGCCATGATTCTTTATGGCTTTGCCATTCTGGCGGTGTTTCTGTGCCTGGCGGCGCTGTATGAAAGCTGGTCCATTCCGCTGTCCGTGATTCTGGTGGTGCCCCTGGGCGTGCTGGGCGTCTTACTGGCTACCTTGCTGCGCGGCTATGCCAATGACGTGTATTTCCAGGTGGGCCTGATCACCATCATTGGCCTGTCGGCAAAGAACGCCATCCTGATCATCGAGTTTGCGAAGGATTTGCAGGCCCAGGGCAAGGGCGTGATCGAGTCGGCGCTGGCCGCCGCGCATCTGCGCTTTCGGCCCATCATCATGACCTCGTTCGCTTTCATGCTGGGTGTGCTGCCGCTGGCCATTGCCTCGGGCGCCAGCTCCGCCAGCCAGCGGGCCATCGGCACCGGCGTGATAGGCGGCATGATCACCGGCACGGTATTGGCCGTGTTCTTCGTGCCGATTTTCTTTGTCGTGGTGCGCAGCTTTTTCAAAGGCAGCGCGCGCCAGCAAAAAATTTATTCAGCCCATGCCAAGGCGGCAGGCATCGAGGCTCAAGAAGGAAATGAAGGTAAGGCCCATGCGTAAACGGAAGCTTCCCCCACTTCTGGCCGTGAGCGCTGCGGCGCTGCTGGCCGGTTGCTCGCTGATCCCGACCTATGAGCGCCCCGCGGCGCCTGTGGCTGCGGCTTATCCGGCATACAGCAACACGGCCGCAACGGAGGCGGCCAGCCCTGCAAATGCAACACCGGCGCCCAGTGTGGCCTGGCAGGACTTTTTTGCGGATGCAAAACTGAAGCGCCTGATCGAGCTGTCACTGGCCAACAACCGGGATCTGCGAGTGGCGGTTCTCAACATCGAGCAGTCCAGGGCACAGTTTCAGATCCGCCGGGCCGATCAGTTCCCCAGCGTGAACGGCGTGTTCACCGGTTCCCGCGCGCCCGACGGAAAGGGCGGCATTACCAACCTCTACAACGTGGGCCTGGCGGTCACGGCGTATGAGCTGGACTTTTTCGGACGCGTCAGCAGCCTGAAGGAGGCCGCGCTGAACCAGTACCTGGCCACGGAAGAGGGGCGCAAGACCGCGCAGATCAGCCTGATCGCGTCGGTCGCCAATACCTACTTCAGCATCCTGGCGGACGAAGAGTTGCTTGAGATCACGCGCCAGACCCTCGTGACCCGCGAAGAGTCCATGAAGCTGACCAAGCTGCGCCTGGACAATGGCGTGGCTTCCGAGCTGGACTACCGCCAGGCCGAGTCCCTGGCGGAGGCGGCCCGTGTGGCCTATGCCCAGCAGCAGCGCCAGCGCGCGCTTGACGAAAACGCCTTGACCTTGCTGGTGGGCCAGCCCCTGGGCGGCGAATTGCCGACCGGAGTGGCGCAGTTTGTGCCCCTGGCCCAGACCCAGCCCCTGGCCGACGTGCCTGCCGGCTTGCCATCCGACCTGCTCACCAATAGGCCCGATATCCGCCAGGCCGAACAGCTCCTGCTGGCCTCCAATGCCAATATAGGTGCGGCCCGTGCAGCATTTTTCCCGCGGATTTCCCTGACGGTGGGGGCCGGCAGTGCCAGCAGCCATCTGTCGGGCCTGCTGAAGAGCGGCTCGTGGGGCTGGACCATGGCGCCGCAGCTGATACTGCCCATCTTTGATGCCGGGCGCAACCAGGCCGGTCTGGATTCGTCCAAGGCCGATCGCGATATCGCCGTGGCGCAATACGAGAAAGCCATACAGACGGCTTTCCGCGAAGTCGCCGATGCGCTGGCCACGCGGGGAACGCTGGTCGACCAGCTGCGCTCCCAGGAAGCGCAAGCCAATGCGGAGGCCATTCGTTTCAAGCTGTCCGACCTGCGCTACCAGAACGGCGTGGCCAGCTATCTTGATTTGCTGGATGCGCAGCGTTCGCTGTTCACCGCGCGGCAAGCCGTGGTGCAGACCCGTCTGGCCCAGCTGCAAAGCCAGGTCACGCTGTACAAAACGCTGGGCGGCGGCTGGAAGGAGCCTGCGGCCCCAGCTGCCGCGCCCTGAGCGCGTCGTGCGGCGGGCCGGCTGCGTTTTCGAGGCCGTGCCTGCCGAGCGCAACGAGAACTTGCTTGCTATCAGAAGAGTAGCTGCTTGCGTATATTGTGCACGGGCTGACGGCCTGTTTGATCATTAACAGGCCGTCAGGCCCGGTGGCGCAAGGTTAGCGGTTCACTTCCCGGGCGATTCGGGGCAGGCGTTAGACGGCATATTTGGCCGCCAGCCTTTTGAGGGTGTTGATACCCCTGAAGGTCGCCTGCAGCTTCAGCGCTCTTTCAAGCAGCGCGTTGGAGAACTTCGACTCACTCTGCTTTTTGCGGCAAAGCCAGTAGACCTCCCGGCCCTGCACATGAAAGTCGTCAATGTCGGTCTTCAGGCTCATCAAGGTCTTTTGCGCCTCGGCACTCAAGGGCTCCGCCAGGAAAGCCACATTGAGCGTACCAGCCGCCTCCAGCTGTGACGCCGGGAAGGGCTGGTACCTGGCGATGGCCGCCACCTCGGGCATGCTGCGGATGAAGGTGCGCACCTCATAACCCAGCGCGGTGTGAAGATGCTTTTCAATCGCCGTCGCCAGCGTCGGCAATTTTTTGGCGGGCGCGGTAAAGATCACGTTGCCACCGGCGATAAAGGTCTCGACATTCGCCAGGCCCAGCGCTTCAAAATGTGCCCGCAGTGCTTCCATGCTCACGTTGTGGCCGCCTACATTGATGGCGCGCAGGAAGGCGATCTGCTGGGTCATGGGCGTCAAGTCGGGTTGATGGTTGATGGCAAGCGCCGGATGACTAGGCATTATGTCGGCCTGCCGTCCTTACGCCTTTATCGCCATTTCTGCGGGTAATTTTGGCATCAAGCCCACGGTGGATAGGCGCAAGTTGCTATCAAAAATGTAGCAAATTGGCGATCCTGCCAGGCAAAACAGCGCCAGGCAGCCAGGTGCCTGGCGTCCAGTTGTCAGGATTTGCGCCAAATGTATCCATGCCCGTTTGCCTTGGGGTGTGAAGGCATTTGTTGAAGGGTTACTCCCTACGGAATGGTGCTTGGGGCGGCGGTATATTCGCTGCCGAATGACAGGCAAACGTGGACTCTCCCAAATGGGAGGCAAACCGTCCATCAACCATGGCGGGCCAAAAGCCCGCCAATTTTTATTCAGAAGTGCTACAAGCATGAACTCACATTGGACGATGAAGACGCTGGCTGGCGCCGTGCTGCTGGCTTGCGCCGGCCTGGCTGCTGCGGCCACGGTGCCCGCGGGCGTGAAGTTGCATGAAACCCAGGAGCTGGTTCGCAACAATGGTTCCGAGCCCGAAACCCTTGACGCCGCGCTGGCGTCGGGCGTGCCGGCCAACAACATCATCCGTGACATGTTTGAAGGGCTGACGGCGGCCGATGCGAACGGCAAGATCGTGCCGGGAGTCGCAGAGAGCTGGAAGCAGGCCGATGCCCACACCTGGGTCTTCAAGCTGCGCAAGAACGCCAAATGGTCCAACGGCGACGCGGTGACCGCCGAAGACTTTGTCTACAGCCTGCGGCGTTTCGTCGACCCGGCGACGGCCTCGAAATACGCCGCCACCTACGGCATCTTCCTGCTCAATGCCAAGGAGATCATCGAGGGCAAGAAGCCAGTCACCGAGGTGGGCGTCAAGGCTGTGGACCCCTACACCCTGGAAATCAAGACGCCTTTCCCGGTCAGCTTCCTGCCCGAAGTCGTTTCCAACCCCCAGCTGGCTCCGCTGCATAAAGCGACCATCGAAAAGTTTGGCAAGGACTGGACCAAACCGGCCAACATGGTGAGCAATGGCGCTTTCACCTTGAAAGACTGGCTGGTCAACAGCAAGATCACACTGGCCAAGAGCCCCACCTACTGGGATGCCAAAAATGTCCAGCTGAACAAAATCACCTACCTCTCGGTCGAGGACGGCAACGCCGACGTCAAGCTTTACGAGTCGGGCGAGAACGACTGGGTGTACCAGCTCCCTCCCGGCACTTTCGACAAATACAAGGCGCAGTACCCCAAGGAGATTCGCAATACCGACATGCTGGGCTTGCGCTATTACTCCCTGAACAATGCGGACCCGGTCCTCAAGGACATCCGCGTGCGCCAGGCGCTGTCCATGGCGATTGACCGCGACATCCTGGCGCAGCGCGTGACGGCCGATGGCCAGACGCCGGCCTATGGCGTGATCGTCAAGGGCACGGCGGGTGCGGATGTCACCGCCTATGACTGGGCCAAGTGGCCCATGGACAAACGGGTGGCGGAGGCCAAGAAGTTGATGGCGGCCGCCGGCGTTGCACCCGGCACCAAGATCAAGTTTTCCTACAACACCAGCGATTACCACAAGAAAATGGCCATTTTTGCGGCCTCCGAGTGGAAGACCAAGCTGGGCCTGGACGTTGAACTGGAAGCGATGGAGTTCAAGGTCCTGATCAAGAAACGCACGGACAAGGACTATCAGATGGCCCGCAACGGCTGGGTTGCCGACTACAACGACGCGACCACCTTCTTGACGCTGGTGCAATGCGATTCGGACCAGAACTACCACAACAGCTGCAACCGCAAAGCCTCTGCGCTGATCGATGAAGGCAACCAGTCGCTTGACCCCGCCAAGCGCAAAGCCCTGCTGACCCAGGCGGCGAAGATGATCATGGACGACTACCCCATGATCCCCTTGCTGCAGTACACCGTGCCGCGACTGGTCAAGCCCTATGTGGGTGGTTATTCGACCACCAATGCGCTGGACCGCTACCGCGCCAAGGACCTGTACATCATCAAGCATTGATGTCCGGGCTGAGCCAAAGACAGTAAAACAGAAAGACAGGGCAGACGTCACCACGGCATCTGCTTGTCTTTGAGCTGCTTTTTCTGCCGTTCTTTGACGCCCTATGGGGTGTTCAGGGCTAAGCTGTGCTCGACTCGCGCACTCACACTGATTTGACCGGAGATATTCTTCATGTGGTCCTACACCTTCCGGCGCATCCTGGCGACGATTCCGACCTTGCTGGCCGTTGTGACCGTTTGTTATCTCCTGCTCCATGCAACACCCGGCGGGCCCTTTGACGAGGACCGAAAGGTGTCCGCCGCGGTCCTGGCCAATCTGCAGGCCAAGTACCACCTGGACTTGCCGCTGTGGCAGCAATACCTGCACTACCTCAACAACCTGCTTCACGGTGATCTGGGGGCCTCCTTCCGCTATGCCGACTGGTCGGTCAACGAGCTGGTGGCCAAGGCGCTGCCGGTGTCCGCGGTGATAGGCGGGGGCGCGATTGTCATCGCCTTGTTTGTCGGCGTGCTGCTCGGCACCATAGCCGCCCTGCGCCAGAACAGCGTGGTCGATTACCTGGTAATGCTGCTCGGCAATGCCGGCCATGCCTTTCCCTCGTTTGTGATCGGCCCCGTGCTGATTCTGGTTTTTGCCGTCTGGCTCAAGGTCGCGCCGGCCGGGGGCTGGAACGATTTCTCGCCGCGCTTCATGGTCTTGCCCATGCTGCTGCTGGTGTTCATCAACGTTGCCACCATTGGGCGCGTCATGCGCGGCAGCCTGATTGAAGTGCTGCACAGCAACTTCATCCGCACGGCGCGTGCCAAGGGCCTGCCCATGCGCACCATCATCCTGCGCCACGCCCTCAAACCGGCGCTGCTGCCGGTGGTGTCGGTCATCGGCCCCCTGGCGATTTCATCGATCACCTCGGCCATCGTGACCGAGTCGGTGTTCTCGCTGCCGGGCCTGGGAAAGCTGATCGTGAACGGCGCCGCCAATCGCGACTACACCCTGGTGCTGGGCCTGGTGGTGTTGGTGACCGTGGTTGCCGTGACGTTCAACCTGCTGGTCGACCTGGCCTACGCCCTGCTTGATCCGAAGATCAGGTACTGAAGGACGTCACATGCTATTCAAGAACAAATCGGATGCGCTGGTCGCGGCCCTGGATACGCTGGAAGTGGCCGACATCTCCGGACGCAGCCCCTGGGCCGATGCGCGCGGGCGCTTTTTGCGCAACAAGGCGGCGGTGCTCAGCCTGTGTCTGCTGGCTTTCATCACCCTCATTTGCATCGTCGGGCCATGGCTGCTGCCGCACGCCTTTGACGCCGCCGACTGGGATGCCATGAGCATGCCGCCCATGCTCAAAAACTGGCATTTTTTTGGCACGGACGAGTCTGGCCGCGATTTGCTGGTGCGCAGCCTGGTCGGTGGCCGCGTCTCCCTCATGGTGGGCTTTCTGGCCACCTTGTCTTCCGTCACCCTGGGCATCGTCTGGGGGGCGACGGCGGGTTTCATGGGCGGCAAGGTGGACGCCTTCATGATGCGCGTCGTGGACATGATGTACGCCGTGCCCTATTTGCTGATCGCCATCTTGCTGGTGACCATTCTGGGCCGGGCCTTCTACCTGGTGGTGATCACCATCACGGTGTTCTCCTGGATGGACATGGCCCGTGTGGTGCGCGGCCAGACCCTGTCGCTGCGCTCCAAGGAATTCATTGAAGCGGCCCGCGCCCTGGGCGTGCCGACGCGCCGCATCATCTTCCAGCACATCGTCCCGAATCTTTTGGGCATTGTGGTGATTTACACCACGGTCACCGTGCCGGCCGTGATTCTGACCGAGTCCGTGTTGTCCTTTCTGGGGCTGGGGATTCAGGAGCCGATGACGAGCTGGGGCGTGCTGATTCACGATGGCGCGTCCGTCATGGAAGTCTCGGTGTGGATGCTGCTGTTCCCGGCCGGCCTGCTGTCCACGACCCTGTACTGCTTTAACTACATCGGGGACGGCCTGCGCGATGCGCTCGACCCCAAAGACCGTTGAGGCGGAAACACACCATGAGCCTGATTGAAGTCAAAAACCTCGGGGTCCAGTTTCAAACCCGGGACGGGCTGATTTATGCCGTCAACGGCATCAACTTTGCACTGGAGCGGGGCCAGACCCTGGGCATCGTGGGCGAAAGCGGCTCCGGCAAGAGCCAGAGTGTGCTGGCCATGATGGGCTTGCTCGCCAACAACGGCAAAGCCACCGGCCAGGCCTTGTACCAGGGCCGGGATCTGCTGGCCATGAAGCCGGCCGAGCTCAACAAAATTCGCGGCAACCGCGTGGCCATGATTTTTCAGGACCCGATGACCTCGCTCAATCCCTACCTGACGGTGGAGCGGCAGATGACCGAGGTGCTGCAGTTTCACAAGGGCCTGGACCGCAAGTCCGCGCGCGCCAAGTCGGTAGCACTGCTCGATGCCGTCAAGATACCCGAGGCCGCTCGCCGCATCGCGATGTACCCGCACGAGTTTTCCGGGGGCATGCGCCAGCGCGTGATGATTGCCATGGCCTTGCTGTGCGAGCCCGAGGTGCTGATTGCCGACGAGCCCACGACGGCGCTGGACGTGACGGTGCAGGCGCAGATTATTGCCTTGCTGCGCGATCTGCAGCGCGACTTTGGCACCGCGATTGTCATGATCACGCATGACCTGGGCGTGGTGGCCGGCTTGTGCGATGAGGTGATGGTGCTGTATGGCGGGCGCGTGATGGAGCAGGGCGACGCCAACAGCATTTTTTACCGCGCAACGCACCCCTATACCGTAGGCCTGCTGGGCGCCATACCGCGCCTGGACGCGGAGGATGAAGCCCTGGTGGCCATTCCCGGCGCGCCGCCCAACATGGCGCGGCTACCCAAGGGCTGCCCATTCAGCGAGCGCTGCACACTGGCCAACGCCGAGTGCCGCGAGGTGCTGCCCGCATTGCTGGCGGCCGAGAACAATCCGGCCGTGCGCCGGGCCTGCCATAAATCGATTCAGGCCGTGTCCGAACTCGCGGCCAAGGGAGTGAGCCATGCGTGAGGCGGCCCGGCCGATTCTGTCGGTGCGCGATTTGAAAGTGCACTTCAAGGTCAAAGCGGGCAGCGCCTGGCCCTGGTCGCCGGCCCGCACCCTGAAGGCCGTCGATGGTGTTTCTTTCGACATTCATGCGGGAGAAACACTGGGCGTGGTGGGCGAATCCGGTTGCGGCAAGTCGACCCTGGCGCGCGCCGTGCTCAACCTGATCCCCGCCACCGCCGGCAGCATTGTCTGGATGGGCCAGGAAATGACCGGGGCATCAAGCCAGGCCTGGTTGGCTGTTCGAAAAGACATCCAGATGATTTTTCAGGACCCGCTGGCCTCGCTGGACCCGCGCATGACCATCGCGCAAATCATTGCCGAGCCCTTGCGCACGCACCACGCCGAGATGCCCGACGATGAGGTGATGAAGCGCGTCAAGGCCATGATGACCCGCGTCGGGTTGACCACGCAGCAAATCAACCGCTACCCGCACGAGTTTTCCGGTGGCCAGTGCCAGCGCATCGGCATTGCCCGGGCCCTGATTCTGGAGCCCAAACTCATCATTTGCGATGAGCCGGTGTCGGCGCTCGATGTCTCGATTCAGGCGCAGATCATCAACCTGCTCAAGGAACTGCAAAAGTCCATGGGCCTGGCGCTGATCTTCATCGCCCATGACCTGGCCGTTGTCAAACACATCAGCGACCGTATTTTGGTGATGTACCTCGGGCACGAAATGGAAGTGGCCCAGAAGAAAACGCTGTACGCCACGCCGCGCCATCCCTACACCCAGGCGCTGCTGTCAGCCATTCCGATTCCCGACCCGGCGCTGGAGCGAAAAAAATTGATCCAGTTGCTGCACGGCGACCTGCCTTCGCCCATGGACCCGCCCTCGGGATGCGTGTTTCGGACCCGCTGTCCGCTAGCCATTGCACGCTGCGCGCAGGAGGTACCAGAGCTTCGCCGCTTGAATGCGCAAAGCGAGGCCGCCTGCCTGCTGGCCTGAACTCACATACCTTTTAGGGCTTCGGCTCCATGTATGAGGGGCATGCTGCTATGGTTTCAGCTGTCTTGCATCTGCAGGGGTTCGCGTCAACAGGTCCTCACGGCCATGGCGTCAAGAGCTTTAAGCCTGGCAAGACCTTTGAGCGCACCACCAAGGTCAAAGCTTAGCTTTTAAGGGCTTTTTCCAATGGCATACGGTAAATCAATACTGCCGGCAACAATGCCAGCAACAATGATGACAACGCAAGCGCGGCCAGCCACATCAAATCTTGCACGCCAATTGCGGCATGCATGGTCAAGCCGCTGACACTTTCAAACCATTGGCCAAACAGGACCGCCAATAACCAGCCAAACGGTAACCCAATCAAGACACCACCGACCAGTACCGCTACTACTTGTATCCAGGTTAGTAGAAAAATGAACCCTGCTGGCGCACCGAGCGCGCGCAACACAGCTAGAAACGGCCGTTTCGCCATCAATAGGATGGTGATCGACAATAAAACTGTCAGCATCACGATCAGTAGCATTAACGTGATCAGTCCAGAGATGAGGTCTGCGGCATTGCCTACCGTTTGATATAGCTTCATAAGGACTTCGGCTGGGAATACGGCAACGGTTCGGCCATCGCGATATTGCTGCCGTAGTCGATATGCATCGGCCAAAGTTCTGGGCTTAACCACCAGCGCTGGCACCCGCTTTAGCATTTGAAGCCGTTCCTCTGTGACTCTGGGGTCGATGGGAAGTTTGATACGAGGATCTGCAAAATACGGCGTATGCATGGCCCAGATCGTTTCGATGGGCACCAGTATGGCCTTATCCCAGGGTGATCCTGTTGCGGGCAGTTTTTGGCTAATCTTTATCGGGAAATTACCATGTTGCAGCTCGGGGATGACTGTCCGGCTAGCAAACCCGTGCGACACAACAAATGTGTGACCTACTTCAAGCGCAACATTTGCACCAATCACAGCAGAATTGGTGGTCCATGAGGAACATGCGTCCGAGGACACAGTCTGCATGCAAGTCAGTTGTTTTCCTGTTAAGGAAGATAGCAATGCCGCTGAAGTCCCTACCACCGGATAGCCTTCCGCAGAATCACCCAATGCGACCGGTGCGGCATACACCACACCGGGATCTTTCGCCAGACTGTCGAGGACCTGCGTTGGCAGCAGGGTCAATGCAGCTGGCTGCAGATAAACCGTTGTCAGGACAAGCTGTGTTTCGCTGCCGGCAGCGCCGATGATCAAGTCAAACGGTGCCGCGGCCTGATTGGCTCCTTGTCTGAAAGCTTGCTGATATACCGACAGACCGATACCCGTTGCCACAGCCAACCCGACAAGGCCCACCATCAAAAGGTAACTCAAGGCATGTTGCCGTAGCTCGGCCAAGGCCAATGGAAACGGATTCATGCGCAATGGCCATGTTATGGCTCGCAAAGCAAACCTTCCTTCAGATCCAGTCGTCTATCAAGCGTGGCTGCCAGGTTTTGATCATGCGTAGTGATGATGGCGGTCGTACCTGCTTCGCGGCACAACTCCGACAGCATGGCAAACGATGTTTTCGCAGTCGCAACATCCAGGCTGGCAGTGGGCTCATCGGCAATCAAGATGCGCGGCCTGCGCAAGAACGCTCTGGCAAGGGCAACTCTTTGCATCTCGCCGCGAGATAACTGCTCGGTGTTTCGTCGCGCTGGCACGTTCAACTGATCCAGCAAGGACTGCGCCCGCAGGCGAATGCCCGGACTGACGCGAAACGCGCCAAAGTGCTCGCTCAGTAACACATTGTCGATCGGCGAGAGTTTGGGATGCAGGTGAAATTGCTGAAACACAATGCCAACATGCTCGCGACGCCAGCGATCTTGCTGACTCGGTGAGAGGGATGAAAGCTTGATGTTGTCCCAGCTGATGTCGGCGCCGGGCAGCAGCTTGAGCCCTAACAACACATTGAGCAATGTTGTCTTGCCCGACCCGGAAGGGCCGCAGAGTGCAATCTGTTCGCCAGCGCAGAATGCAAGATTCTCAATGGCCAGGACAGATCGCTCAACACCGCTATTGGCTTTAACTGAGAAATGAATTGATTTAGCGCGCAGCGAAGCACCGCTCAATATCGCCATTAACATGAATCAAGAAACGTTGGTCTTAAGATTCGCTATCAGGCCTGAACCACGCTCGCATCGGTCAACCTTAGCAAGCTGACGAACCCAGTCACGGTATCCACTTTGGAGCCAATTTCAAGTTTTCCGACCACCTTCACCAGCGTCCCGTCGCGGTAGAAATTGCTGTTGCCTTTGAGATAGATAACAACGATATCGTTGGGCCAATCGGCGTCGGAGCTGCAAAATGGGCAAACAGAAACAGGTGTCCGGGTCAACACAAAGAACTTCGAATCTGGTTTGAGCGGTGGCGCCATAAATCCCATGAACTCGACCGGCTTGCCGGCCAAATTCATGACTCGATTGGACAACACCATACCTAAAGGACCGACGCTTTTGTAAAGCTCGGCAAAGGCTATTGGATTGGCATCCCCTGCGATTGCGGAACTTCCTTTCAAAGCGCCAAGTGATGCCAGGCCGGCACCCAAAGAATTGACCAACAATTCGCGGCGGTTGACAGGCATAAGATTCTCCTAAGCGAGTAAGAGTGCGATAAAAGCCGGCGCTGAGTCTGGCAGCACCAACTCACCGCAGTCGGTCTATTTACGCCCCAATCCGAGCGCATCAACCATGGTTCTGAACACTTCCGTATTGTCCATAAAGCCGTGAACGCGTTCCGCACCCGGTCCGGATGCATTCAATACACCATCATCCGCTGTATGGGTGCCAGAATCAGCGGATTGCGGGAGGTTGCCAATGCGAAGCACCGCGCCAGGCTCATCCTTGTACTGCGGATTGGCAATGTAATCGCCTTTGCTGTTTTTGATCGATGGAACAAAGGGGCCGTCTAGTTTTGGGCGATTGGTTTCATAGTAGTCCGGATAATTACCATAAGTCATTGCCAAACGCTTGCTGACATCGACCGAAGGTGGGTAGCCGTTTTTATCGGCTTTCGGATAATTTGGGTACCCGGCTTGCTCGTAAACACCGATCTTGTTGCGCATTTCAGCGCTGGGCTTCGTGTCGTCGACGGTGCCAACAAGAGAAAGTCCATGCGTGTGATCCGGTGTCACCAGAATCAGTGTGTCCTTATTTTTTGCAGCGAAATCCTTGGCTATCTGCACCGCATTGGACAGCATGATGGTGTCATAAACACTGCGCTCCCAATCGAGCGGATGATTGAATTTGTCAATCAGGCCCGCCTCGACCATCAGAAAAAATCCGTCTTTGTTGCGTGAAAGGACGTCAATGGCCGCTTTGGTCATATCAGCCACATCGGGCTGGTCAGGATACTTGTCTACAGAGCCCTTTTTGAGCACATGGCGATCCAACGCGCCGTCCATATTTTCCAAATGATAGAGGCCAAGCAACTTGGACGTGCCGCTTTTTGCGGCGGCTTTCATTTCAGCATCAGTTGTGGCAACGGAAAAACCCGTCTTCCGGAATAAATCCACGATGTCCTTGTCGTCCTTGCGCTTGGATCCGGGCGTGGAGCGTGGCAAAAAGTAAGCGGAGCCACCGCCCATGATGACGTCGGCACGACTCTGGAACAGCTGCTCGGCGATGATGTCCTTGTCTGAACGGCGGCGCGTATGGGCAACAACACCAGCAGGCGTCGCATCCTCAATTTCGGCATCGCTCACAATGCCGACCGCCATTTTTGTCTTGCGCTTAACGAGTTCGGCGATGGTCTCAACTTTGGGGTGATCCAGGTTGCCTTTGGCACGGCTGGCATACACGCCCAGCGCGTTGACACTGGATTTGTGCCCAGTGGTATAGGCGCTCATCGAATTGGCTGAGTCGGTGACGATTGAATCGACGCCAGAGGTTCCAATCAGCGCCATGTTCGGCATGTCGTCAAAGGACAACTTGCCAAGATACTTGCCTTCCTTGATTCCCTTTGACAAGATACGCGCCGCTGTGCGATTGGCAATCGTCATGCCGTCGCCGATGAACAGGATGACATTCTTTGCCTTGCGTGCGCCGGTACCATAGACCTCCCAGGTCACTTCAATACTCGACTTTCCGTCGGAGGCCTTGACAACGTATTGACCGGGTTTGTCGATGGCGACGTTGGCCAGGCTGATTGAAGACGCGTTTGCGCCATTTTCCTTCTCGATGAATTTGGGAGTGGCTTTCAGCATATCTTTTGCCGGAACGCCATTGATGGTGACCGTTAGATCTGCTTCATTGACCACAGTATCAAACTCGACCTTCAAGTCGAAAACGCTACCGGCCAATATCGCCGCACGGTCAATAGGATAGATCGCGGCGGCATGTACATTGCTCGCAAAAATCAAACCAAGAATTGCGCATAATTTCTTCATATTTACCTGCGTAAAGTTATCCCTATAAGTCTGACCTAATGCCGTGACATTCACGTGACAAGACTTATCAGCTCACCTCCTTTGGTTTTGATGGGCGGCTCGCTGGTCACCGATGCCCGGCGGCAGGAACTGGTGCGCGGGGGCGGCAGCGCCAACCTGCGTGACAAGGTGGTGGGCATCTACGCGAAGGCCGGTTTTCCAGCAAACTCCAAAGCACCCGGCTCGCGGGATGAGGCGATGGCGGCCATCTGCGCGACGGCGTGCACGGCCCGGAAGCAGGGGCGCCCTTGCCGGCCGCCGGCGCCTGCTCACGCAGCAGGCCATGCGATTCTGGCCCTGCGGGTGTGGCATCAATAGATATGTAGACTTGATGCTATTAAAAATATAGCAAATTACGAGAGGCTGCGGTCTAGGCTCAAGCGGCCAACGCAGCAAATCCCTGCTGCAGATCGCGCATCAGGTCAGCCGGGTCTTCGAGGCCGATGTGCAGCCGGATCACCTGGCCGCGGCCCGACCAGTCGGCCACGCTGCGGGCGCGGCGCATGTTCGCCAGCGTGACCAAGCTTTCATAGCCGCCCCATGAGGCGCCAATGCCAAACAGCGCCAGGCCGTCAATCAGGCGTTCCGCCGCAGCTTTGTCGAAGTCTTTGTTCAACTCGAAGGAGATCAGGCCGTTGGTGCCTGTGCAGTCACGCTGCCAGAGCGCATGGCCCGGGTGACTGGGCAGGGCCGGGCAGAACACAGTGGCCACCTCGCTGCGCGTTTGCAGCCACTGTGCCACTTGCAGGGCGTTACCTTCGTGCATGGCCAGGCGCGCGGCCAGGCTGCGCGCGCCGCGCAGCACCAGGTAGGCATCGTCGGGGCTGACCGTCATGCCAAAGGCGTCACTGCGTTCGGCCAGCGGCTGCCAGGCTTGTTTCGTGGTGGCGACAGTGCCCATCATCACGTCGGAATGGCCGGACAGGTATTTGGTGGCGGCCATGATGGACACATCGGCGCCCAGTGCCAGCGGCCGGTATTGGCAGCCGGAACCCCAGGTGTTGTCGGCCACCAGCAGCAGACCCCTTGCCCGTGCAAGGCGGGCCAGCTGCGGCAGGTCGCACATTTCGTAGACCAGCGAGCCAGGGCATTCGGCATAAATCATGCGGGTGCCGGCTTCGATTTTTTCCTCGACGTCGCTGCCGTCGGCGGCAAAAAAAGTGCAGCGGATGTTGTAGGGGGCCAGAAAGGAGTCGACCAGCTTGCGCGCCGGCTCATACACGCTGTCCGACATCAGCACATGGTCGCCGGGCTTGAGGTAAGACAGCAGCGTCATGGCGATGGCGGCCAGGCCGGTGGGAAAGAGCCGCGTGCGGTAAGCGCCCTCCAGTTCGCTGACCAGGTCTTCCAGCGCGAAATTGGTCGGGTTGCCACGGGCGCCGTAGGTAAACAGGCGCTCCTCACTGCGCCGGGCGCGCATCGCGTGTTGCTGCGCCGTGCTGTCAAACAGCACGGTGCTTGCACGCACCACCGGCGGGTTGACCGGCTGGCCGCCCTCGAAGGCCGGTTGTTTGCCGGCGTGGACCAGCCGGGTCAGCGGCGATGAAGCTGGCAGCGGTTTTTCGTTCATGTCAGGTCAATTCCGGTAAAAGGCGAATCAGTCAACCTTGGCGCCCGAGAGCTTGACCACACGCGACCAGCGGGCGATGTCTTCCTTGAGCTGCGCGGCAAAGGCTGCCGAGCTGTTGGCAACGACTTCACTGCCGCCTTCGGTGATCAGTTTCGTGACTTCCGGCGTTTTGAGTGAGCGCACGATGCTGTCGTGCAGGTAGGCCACGCGCTCGGGCGGTGTGCCGGCGGGGGCGAAAAAGCCATACCAGTCCTCAAAGGTGGTGTTGCGCAAGCCTAGCTCTTCGAGCGTCGGGACTTTCGCAAACACGCCAATACGGCGGGGGCTGGTGACCGCCAGGGCGCGCATCTTGCCGTTCTGGATGAAGCTGGATACCGAAGCGGTGGAGGTGATGAGCACATCGACCTGGTTGCCGAGCAAGTCGGTGATGGCCGGGGCCGCACCCTTGTAGGGCACATGGGTCATGGGCAGGGCACTGTCTTTTTCCAGCACCACACCGACCAGGTGCGACAGCGTACCGTTGCCCGGCGTGGCGTAAGTGACGCGGCCGCCCGGGACTTTGGTTTGTGCGGCCAGGTCGGCAAAGGTTTTAAGGGCCGAGTTGCTGGCCACCACCAGCGCCAGCGGTGCCGCATTGGCCTGCGTGATCGGGATGAAATTTTTTAGCGGGTCAAAGCCTGGCGACGCATACAGCGCGGGGTTCACTGCCATCAGCGAAACCTGGCCCGTCAGCACGGTGTAGCCGTCGGGTTTGGCATCCGCCACCGCCTTGGCGCCAATGTTGCCGCCGGCGCCGCCCCGGTTGTCGACGACGGCCGTCTGGCCGGTAATGTCAGACAGGCGGCTGGTCACAAAACGCGTGGTGGCGTCATTGCCGCCACCGGCCGGAAACGGCGACACAAACTTGATGGGCTGGCTGGGAAAACCGGCGACCTGGGGCATTGGCTGCGCTAGAGCGCCGCCGTGCACGGCGCACAGGGTCCAGAAAAGCGAGGCTGCAGTGAATTTCAGCGTGGAAAGCATGTCGGACTCCTGGTGAAAAAGGCGGATGACGGGAAGCGGGGCGTTAAAGCCGCTCAAACGGTGAGACGGTAAAGAGTGAAAGAAAGAGGGGGCAGGGACTAGGCTTGCGCCGTGGCGTGCTCGGCGCGGGCGCCGGCGCCGGCGCCGGCGGCGGGCAGACGAAATGCATTCAACTCAAGCGCATCCAGCTGCCCGATCAGGTTGACCTCCCAGGCCAGGTACTGGCGGGCAGCCTCTTTGTTTCCGTCATGCCGGTCATGCACAAAGAAGAGGTAGTCGATGCAGTCGCTGTCGGCCGGCGTATCGCCTTTGTCCTGCAGCGGCAAACCGGCGGCGCGCCAGGCGGCCATACCGCCTTCCAGCAGGCTGACCGACAGGCCCAGTTCCTGAAGGTCTATGGCCGCGCACGCTGCCACGCCGGCTTCATCGGCGATCAGCACCAGCGGCTGGGTCGCGCCCGCCAGCGCCGCTGCCAGGCGCGGGCGTATGGCCCATTGCGTGCCTGCCATATGGGCTTGGCGAAACTGCATGCTGGGCCGCAGGTCAATGGCCAGCACCGTGCCGCTGGCCAGCCTGGCGGCCAGTACCTTGGCGCTGATCGTCGGCAGGGCGGGCAGGGCGGCGGCTTGCATTGCGAGCAAGGCCAGCCCGCTGGCCAGGCCTTCTTCGAGCACGCTGGCATCGTGGCCCATCTGGCGCAGCCAGCTGGCCACCGTGCGGGCACGAATGCCGTCCGAGTCGAACAGCACCAGCCGGGCGTGGCGCACGCCCACATACTGGTCGTTGGCTTGCATCAGCTGACCGCCCGGCGTGTGCTGGGCGCCCGGCAGGCTGCCACGTGCATATTCTTCCGGGCTGCGCACATCGCACAAAAAGAGCGTGCGCTGCGCATCAGCGGCCCAGTCGCGCACGGTTTTGGCGCTCACCATGGGCACCTTGAAGCGTGTGGCCAGTGCCTCGGCCGCAGCGCGCATGCCGGCTTGCGTGGCGGGGGCTTGGGGCTCCTTCCGTTCGGGGTAGCGGCGCGTTCCGCCGTGTTCCAGTGGCAGGTCGGCCAGATACCAGCCCTGGGTACCGTTTTCGAGGGCCGAGACGGGGTTGCGCAGGCCCAGGTTGATCAGTGTCTGCGCGCCTATGATGCTGCGTGTGCGGCCCGCGCAATTGACCACGATATGCGTTTCCTCGCTGGGCACCAGGTCGCGGATGCGCAAGCCCAGCTCGCCATTCGGGCAACTGATGGCCGTCGGAATGTTCATCTTCTGGAATTCCGAAAACGGCCTGCCGTCCAGCACCACGACGTCTTTTTTGTCGGCCAGCAGGCTTGCCAATTCGGTCGCGCTGACGCGCGGCGTGTGGTAAACCTGCTCGGCCAGCTCGCCGAAGGTCTTGGAGGGCACGTTGACCCCCGCAAACAGCGCAAAGCCGGCGGCCTGCCAGCCGCCGGTGCCGCCTTGCAGCACATGCACGTTGGTGTAGCCCAGCGCGGCCAGCCGGCGCGCGGCGGCAGGGGCTGCGCTCTGGCCATCGTCGTCATACACCACCAGCCGCACGCTGTGGCGCGGCGCCAGGCGCAGCACGTCCAGCTCCAGCCGGCTGTAGGGCAGGGGGATGGCGTAAAACAGATGGGACTGGCCGTATTGCCCGTGCTCTCGCACATCAAACAGGGCAATCTCCTGGCCATCGTGCAGCCAGGTTTTCAGTGTGGCGGCTTCTACAGAACGAGTCATGGGTCGGGAGGGGGTGAGGGTCGGTAAAAGGAGGGGCGAACGGGGGCAAAGTGGCGTATTAGCGGCGGGTCTGAACGCCAATCCCCATGGTTTCGCAGGTGCCTTTTTCCAGGTCGTAGCCGGTGCGGGTGTTCAGCGTTTCGAGGGCGCGGCCGTACATGTGCAGGTGGCGAATCACCTGGCCGACCGGGATCTCGACCGAGTGGATGTCGTCCGGCATCAGCGCGATGCCCGTGCCAGGCTCCACCACCACCTGGCTGGTTTCCCTGAGCTGTGCCTTGCCTGCCACCGAGCCATCGTCTTCGCGCTCGTACACGCGGTTGAGTTCCGTGCCCTCGACCGCGCTGATGCAGGCCCAGGTGGTGTGGTTGTGCGGCACGATGCGCTTGCCGGGGCGCATGACGTTCAGGTACAGCGCAAAGCGCTGGTCGGGGTCTTCCGCGATCAGGTAGCGCGCCTGCAGTTCGGGGCTTTCAGGGGCGGCGAATTCGTTGGCGCTCCACAGTTCGCTGCGGCTGGCCAGCTGGTTGAGCGCCGCCAGGACGCCGGCGAGCGACTCGCGTGTTGCCTCGGTGTTTCCGACAATGTTTTTAATGCTTTGAATGGATTCATTCACCACTTGGGTGCGTTGTGCTGCGATGCTCATGGGCCTTTTCCTGAGTGAAAATTCGGTTCGTGAGGGCTAATATAGCCATGTCATATTTTTGAAACAACGCAGAAATAGAGATAAAAACATTAGCATTCTTAATACATGAAAACGCTGGACCTGGAATTATTAAGAGCCCTGGTCGCCATTGAAGCGCACGACAGCTTTGCCGCTGCCGCCATTCATCTGGGTAAAACCCAGTCGGCGGTGACGCAGCAAATGCAACGCCTGGAAGACCAGATAGGCCACCCGCTGTTTGAAAAACAGGGTCGCCACAAACGGCTGACGCCGCATGGGCAAAAGCTGCTTGACTACGCGCGCCACCTGCTGGCGATCAACGACGACGCGCTGCGCAGCCTGCAGCAGGGCAACCTGGAAGGGGTGCTGCGCATCGCTGCACCGCACGATGTGGCCGACACCATGCTGCCGACGCTGCTGGCGCAGGTGGCGCGCGCCTCACCCTTGCTGCAGCTCGACATTCATGTCGGGCGCAGCCCTTTCCTGATGGAGTCGCTCAAGCGCGGCGAGATTGACATGACCATTTCCAACCGCCATGACCCGGCGCTGGAAGGGGTGGTGTTGCGCACCTCGCCCACGGTGTGGCTGTGTTCGGCCAGCTATGTGCATGACCGCGCCAAGCCCGTGCCGCTGATCCTGGTGGAGGGGCCCAGCGTGTACCACCGGCTGGCGCGCGAGGCGCTGGATGGCGCGGGCATACGCTGGTCACCCAGCTACACCGCGTCCAGCCTGATCGGTATCAAGGCTGCGTTGCGGGCGGGCCTGGGCGTGACCGCGCGGGGTATCGAGATGGCGGGCGCCGACCTGCGTGTGCTGAGCGAAACCGACGGTCTGCCCCGGCTGCCCGACGTGGCTTACCACCTGTTCATTCGCAAAAACGTCATCAACCCGGTCACACGCAAGGTGTTTGACATGCTCAAGTCCAACCTGGGCCTGATTCGCAGCGCGGCTGATCCGGGGGCGCCTGCGGTGTTGCCTGAGACGAAGGTGTGAAGCGCCCGCGCCAATTGCGCTTGGCGCCAGGCTTTGGGCTTGTTCAGGCCACCAGCCCAATCGGAGTCTGTACAAGCAGCTATTAAAACGCTAGCGCTTCAACGGTGGCGTCAATCTGTAGCCAGTGTTGTGAGGCGGCTTGAAGGGCGGCGGGCTGGCCGGTGGTGAACAGCCTGATGTGGCCTGCCGGATGACTCGCTAAAGCGGCGGGCGGATAAATGGCTGCCTGCCGTGTATCGGGCTCCCCAGCGGCTGCCGCCAGGCGCAAGCGCGTCTGGCGCGCAACGGGTGCGCCCGTGTCCAGAAACTGGACTTGCGGGCCCAGCAAGTCACGCAGTTGTGCACTGGCAAAGGGGTAGTGTGTGCACCCCAACACCAGACTGTCGATTTCGCCTTTTTCCGAACCAAATATGCCCATGGCCGTGGTGTACTGGGCGCAAAGCGCTTCTGTTTTTGTAGCGTCACCGCTTTCCACACTGCGTTCAATGGCCTCGGCCAGACCATCGCAGGGCTGCAAAATGAACTCCGCCTGCCCGACCAGGGAGCCGAGCAGGGCTTTGAATTTGGCACTGGCAAGTGTCCCGCGGGTAGCCATGACACCAATGCGCCGGGTTTGGCTATGGGCCACAGCGGGTTTGAGTGCCGGTTCAACGCCGATGATAGTAAGGTCCGGGTGCTCTTCACGCAGCAAATGAATGGCTGCCGCCGTGGCGGTGTTGCAGGCAATGACGAGCGCCTTGACCTTGAGGTGCTGTTGCGTCAGCAGATGGCGGGCAATGGCACGGGAACGGGCAACAACAAAACAGTCTTCGCGCTCTCCATACGGGGCATGACCGCTGTCAGCAACATAAATGAAGTTCTCGTGCGGCAGCTCGGTGCGTAGCGCCTTGAGAATGCTCAGGCCGCCTATGCCGCTGTCGAAAACCCCTATGGCCTGGCTGCCCGTACTCAAGCGCTGGTGACCGGGATCTGCTTGAACTCGCCCGTGGCAATCTTTTTCTGCCACTCGGCCGGGCCTGTGATGTGCGCGCTGGTGCCGCCCGCATCTACCGCCACGGTGACCGGCATGTCCACCACGTCGAATTCGTAAATCGCTTCCATGCCCAGGTCGGCAAAGCCCACCACTTCGGCGTGTTTGATGGCCTTGGACACGAGGTAGGCCGCACCGCCCACGGCCATCAGGTAGGCGCTCTGGTGTTTCTTGATGGCCTCAATGGCCACCGGGCCGCGCTCGGCCTTGCCGACCATCGAGATCAGGCCGGTTTGCGCCAGCATCATTTCGGTGAAGCCGTCCATGCGGGTGGCCGTCGTCGGGCCGGCGGGACCGACGGCTTCGCCCTTGACCGGGTCCACCGGGCCGACGTAATAGATCACGCGGTTGGTGAAATCCACCGGCAGCTTCTCGCCCTTGAGCAGCATGTCGGCAATGCGCTTGTGCGCGGCGTCGCGGCCGGTCAGCATCTTGCCGTTCAGCAGCAGCGTATCGCCGGGCTTCCAGCTGGCGACTTCTTCCTTGGTGAGGGTGTTGAGGTTGACCTTTTTGCTCTTGTTGTAGTCGGGTGCCCAGTTCACGTTGGGCCAGAGGTCCAGCGAAGGCGGGTCGAGGTAGACCGGGCCGCTGCCGTCGAGCACGAAATGCGCATGGCGGGTAGCCGCGCAGTTGGGGATCATGGCCACGGGCTTGCTGGCCGCGTGCGTCGGGTACATCTTGATCTTGATGTCCAGCACGGTGGTCAGGCCGCCCAGGCCCTGCGCGCCTATGCCCAGTGCGTTGACCTTGTCAAACAGCTCCAGGCGCAGCTCTTCGGTTTTGCTGAGTTTGGCACCGGAGGAAGACTTGGCCTGCAGCTCGTACATGTCCAGGTCGTCCATCAGGCTTTCCTTGGCCATCAGCACGGCTTTTTCGGCGGTGCCGCCAATGCCTATGCCCAGCATGCCGGGCGGGCACCAGCCGGCGCCCATGGTGGGCACGGTCTTGAGCACCCAGTCCACCACCGAATCGCCGGGGTTGAGCATCACCATCTTGCTCTTGTTTTCGCTGCCGCCGCCCTTGGCCGCCACCGTCACCTCCACGCTATTGCCGGGCACCAGCTCGGTGAAGATCACGGCCGGCGTGTTGTCCTTGGTATTTTTGCGGTCGAACTGCGGGTCGGCCACGACCGAGGCGCGCAGGGTGTTGTCAGGGTGGTTGTAGCCCTGGCGCACGCCTTCGTTGATGGCGTCGTCGATGCTGCCGGTAAAGCCTTCCCAGCGCACGTCCATGCCGACTTTCAGAAACACGTTGACGATACCGGTGTCCTGGCAGATCGGCCGCTGGCCGGTGGCGCTCATCTTGCTGTTGGTCAGGATTTGCGCAATCGCATCCTTGGCGGCCGGGCTTTGCTCGCGCTCGTAGGCGCGCGCCAGGTGGGCGATGTAGTCGGTGGGGTGGTAATAACTGATGTATTGCAGGGCGGCGGCAACGGATTCGATGAGGTCGGCTTGTTTGATGGTCGTGGTCATGGCTTTTTGCAAATGGTCGTGAGGTGGCGCAATACCCATTAAATGAGAATTGCTTTTATTAAGGAAGCTCTGCATAACCCTGCGCGAGTTCGTGTAGCTCGGTTCGGGATGGGATGCAAGGCGCGTTTCGCAGCCAATAGCCTGGCTATTGGCAAGAAATGCAACGCCGCAGACCGCCCGAATCCGGGCTATCACGGACCGCGTGGGGTTATGTAGAGCTTCCTAAATGGCTATGCTGCAAACTTCAACCCTCTATTTTGACAGGTCAGGCCCACATCATGAGCACACCCGCAGACACCCGCACAGAGCACGACACCTTTGGCCCCATAGCGGTGCCGGCCGACAGGCTGTGGGGCGCGCAGACCCAGCGCTCGCTCCAGAACTTCGACATCTCGGGCGAGCAGCAGCCGCGCGAACTGATCCGGGCCCTGGCGGAGATCAAGCGCTCTTCTGCGCTGGTCAACCAGGCGCTGGGCCTGCAGGATGAGAAAAAAACCAGGGCCATTGTTGCCGCGGCTGATGAGGTGATCGCGGGCAAGCACCCGGACGAGTTCCCGCTCGTGGTCTGGCAGACCGGCTCGGGCACGCAGACCAATATGAATGTCAATGAAGTGCTGGCCAACCGTGCCAGCGAGTTGCTGGGCGGTGAGCGCGGCGAGGGCCGGCTGGTGCACCCGAATGACGATGTCAACCGCAGCCAGTCGTCCAATGACGTGTTCCCCACGGCCATGCATGTGTCCGCCGTGGAGGCCATCAGGCACAGGCTGCTCCCGGCCATTGCAAAACTGCGCACCACGCTGGCACAAAAGGCGGTTGACTTCGATGACATCGTCAAGATAGGGCGAACCCATTTGCAGGACGCCACGCCGCTGACGCTGGGCCAGGAATTTTCCGGCTATGCGGCGCAGCTGGCCCACGGTGAAAGGCATGTGCGGGACGCCTTGCCCCACCTGTGCGAGCTGGCGCTGGGCGGCACGGCCGTGGGCACCGGCCTGAATGCACCCGAGGGCTATGCCGAGCAGGTGGCGGCCGAACTGGCGAGCCTGACGGGCCTGCCCTTTGTCACGGCGCCCAACAAGTTCGAGGCCATGGCGTCCATGGATGCCCTCGTGCATGCCCACGGCGCGCTCAAGACGCTGGCGGCCAGCCTGATGAAAATCGCCAACGATGTGCGCTGGCTGGCCAGTGGGCCGCGCAGCGGCATTGGCGAGCTGAGCATTCCGGAGAACGAGCCGGGCTCCTCCATCATGCCGGGCAAGGTGAACCCGACGCAAAGCGAAGCCGTCACCATGCTGGCCGCGCAGGTGTTTGGCAACGATGTCGCCATCAATTTTGGCGGCGCATCCGGCAACTTTGAGCTCAATGTCTTCAGGCCCATGGCGGCCTACAACTTCCTGCAAAGCGTGCGCCTGCTGGCCGATGGCATGGTCAGCTTTAACGACCACTGCGCCGTCGGCATTGAGCCCAACCGCGAACGCATTGCCGAACTGGTGGGCCGTTCGCTGATGTTGGTGACGGCGCTCAACACCCACATTGGCTATGACAAGGCGGCCTCCATCGCCAAGAAGGCGCACAAGGAAGGCACGAGCCTGCGCGAGGCGGCGATTGCTTCGGGCCATGTGACGGCCGAGCAGTTTGACCAGTGGGTGGTGCCCGAGCACATGGTCGGACGCTGAAAAAAAACAGCAGCCAGCTATCAAAACGATAGCTGGCTGTGCTTGTTGCTTGAGGGTTGGACTCTCTTTTTACTTGATTTTTGCGGCGGCGATGGCCTGCGCGATCCAGTCGTCAAAGACCTTCTGATGGGCCTTGATCCAGGCATCGGCATGGCGCTCCACGTCCTGCGGCTTGTTCCGGCCGTCACGCATGCGCAGATTCTGGGCATTGATGTCGGCGACCGGCAGTTTCATGATCGAAAAGAGCTTGGCCGCGGCCATGAGGTGGACCAGCTCAACAAGGAAGTGGGGCAGTCCCGGACGGCGGCGTGATTTCGGACATGATGGGGGGAGGCTGTGAGGTCGCGGAATTGCAGGGGCGCGGAAAATCGTCCATCGGTTTTTGAAAATTGTAAGATTCAAGCCAGTCAGTGGCTTGTAAGTGCGAGGCACGAAAGTACCACGCATTCCACGATACACAGGAGACAAACACCATGAGCGCCCCCCAAACTGCCATCGAATCCGTGCTGGTTGAAAACCGGGTTTTCCCCCCCAGCCCAGCGATTGTGAAGGCGGCCCGCATTTCCGGCATGGCGGCCTATAACGCCCTGTGCGCTGAGGCCGACAAGGATTTTGAAGGCTTCTGGGCCAAGCTGGCGCGTGACAACCTGAGCTGGAAAAAGCCTTTCAATCAGGTGCTGGATGAGTCGAACGCCCCGTTCTACCAATGGTTTGCCGATGGCGAGCTGAACGCCTCCTACAACTGCCTGGACCGCCATCTGGGCACTCCCACGGAGAACAAGAAAGCCATTATTTTTGAGAGCGATGACGGCAAGGTCACCAACGTGACCTACAAGGAGCTGCACGCGAAAGTCAGCCAGTTTGCCAGCGCGCTCAAGGGCCTGGGCATCAAGAAGGGCGACCGGGTCATCATCTACATGCCTATGACCGTCGAAGGCGTCGTCGCCATGCAGGCCTGCGCGCGCATCGGTGCCACGCACTCGGTGGTGTTCGGCGGCTTTTCGGCCAAAAGCCTGCAGGAGCGCATTCAGGATGCCGGCGCGGTGGCGGTCATCACGGCCAACTACCAGCTGCGCGGCGGCAAGGAGTTGCCGTTGAAAGCCATTGTGGACGAAGGCATTGCCATGGGCGGTTGCGAGTCCGTCAAGAATGTGGTCGTCTACCAGCGCACGGCGACGGCCTGCGGCATGCTGGCCGGGCGCGACCATCTGATGCACGAGCTCACAGCCAAGGCCGCGCCGGTTTGCGAACCTGAGTTCGTGGGCGCCGAGCATCCGCTCTTTATTCTTTACACCTCGGGCTCCACCGGCAAGCCCAAGGGCGTGCAGCACAGCACCGGCGGTTATCTGCTGTGGGCCAGGCTCACCATGGACTGGACTTTTGACATCCAGCCCGCCGATGTGTTTTGGTGCACCGCAGACATTGGCTGGGTCACCGGCCACACTTATGTGGCCTATGGGCCGCTGGCGGCAGGCGCCACGCAAATCATCTTTGAAGGCATACCGACCTTCCCGAATGCGGGCCGCTTCTGGCAGATGATCGAGCGCCACAAGGTCACGATTTTCTACACCGCACCGACGGCGATTCGCTCGCTGATCAAGGCCGCTGAGGGCGATGAAAAAATACACCCATCCCGTTCGGATTTGAGCAGCCTGCGCATTCTGGGCACCGTGGGCGAACCGATCAACCCTGAAGCCTGGATGTGGTACTACAAAAACGTCGGCGGCGAGCGCTGCCCGATCGTCGACACCTTCTGGCAGACCGAAACCGGCGGCCACATGATCTCGCCCTTGCCCGGCGCCACGCCGCTGGTGCCCGGCAGCTGCACCTTGCCACTGCCCGGCATCATGGCCGCCATCGTCGATGAGACCGGCAAAGACCTGCCCAATGGTTCGGGCGGCATGCTGGTCGTGAAGCGACCCTGGCCGGCCATGATCCGCACCATCTGGAACGACCCCGAACGCTTCAAGAAAAGCTATTTTCCTGAGGAGATGGGGGGCGCGATTTACCTGGCTGGCGATGGCGCGGTGCGCAATGCTGACAACGGCTATTTCCGTATCACCGGCCGCATTGATGATGTGCTGAATGTGTCTGGCCACCGCATGGGCACCATGGAGATTGAATCGGCACTGGTGTCGCATTCCACGCTGGTGGCGGAGGCGGCAGTAGTGGGCCGCCCCGATGATTTGACCGGCGAGGCGATTGTGGCCTTTGTGGTGCTCAAGCGCTCACGGCCTACTGGTGATGAGGCCAAGGCGATTGCCAAGGAACTGCGCGACTGGGTGGGCAAAGAGATTGGTCCCATCGCCAAGCCCAAGGACATCCGTTTTGGGGACAACCTGCCCAAGACGCGCAGCGGAAAAATCATGCGTCGTCTGCTGCGGGGCATTGCCAAGGGGGAGACCCTGACGCAGGATACGTCGACCCTGGAAAACCCCGCCATTCTTGACCAATTGGCTGAAAACCTTTGAGCGGGGTTTCAGCGTAGGCTAGCAATTGCCCATAGGGCTTGTTATGCCGTAGCTAAAACCCAGCCACCCTGGAACAGCTGTCACAGAAATCTGTGAGGCCTCGACAGGGCTGCGCTCAGCCATGAAAAAAAAAGCCCGTCATCGACGGGCTTTTTTGTGCACGGGTTGTGGCGCCGGAAATGGCCGGTCACCCGATGAAGGAATTACTTCTGGGTCAGGACCCAGGCCACCAGCTTCTTGGCCTCGTCCGGGTTGACCTGGGTATTGGCAGGCATGGGAACAGGTCCCCAGACGCCCGAGCCGCCCTTCATCACTTTGGCTGCGAGTTTGTCGGCAGCGTCTTTCTGCCCTGCGTATTTGGCAGCGACATCCTTGAAAGACGGGCCGACGAGTTTTTTGTCGACAGCGTGGCAAGCCATGCAGTTTTTTGCCGTGGCCAGCTGCAGGTCAGCCAGGGCAGGGGTGGACACGGCCACACCGGCCGCCACGGAAGCGATTGCCAAAAGAATACGTTTCATGGATTGTCCTCGTGGGGAAGATAGGGATTCGGTTACAGTCAATTAACGTCATTGTAGTGGTGCCGGTTGACCTCGCACCGGAGGGGAAACCCAAGGCCGGGCGCTTTGTTCTGCCCGGAATTTTCTGGAGTTGGCTATGTATTTTTTGTTGATCGGATTGGTTGGCCTGGCACTGAAGTACCTGGAGATTGGCCCCGTTGCCGCCTGGAGCTGGTGGGTGGTGCTGTCACCCTTTGCCCTTGCCGTGGTGTGGTGGGCCTGGGCGGATGCGTCGGGTTATACCAAGCAGAGGGAAATCGACAAGATGGCCAGGCGCAAGCAGGAGCGCATCGACAAACAGCGTGATGCCATGGGCATGCTGAGCAAACGCCGCAAGTAAACCGCCTTGCTTGAGCCGCCTGGTTGCCATTCGGCCCTGAAGTAAAAAGCCCGTAAAGTCTGTGACTCACGGGCTTTTTTGTTTTACGAATCAGCGGGCATCAAAAGTCGTCCAGCACGGCGCCTTTGCTGGCGCTTGAGGCGTTGAAGGCGAACTTGGCCTGTACGCCGCGGGTGTAGCGCGGTGCCGGGGCCTTCCAGCCAACCTTGCGTTGCGCCAACTCGGCGTCGCTGATATTCAGCTGCAGCAGCAGTTGATGGGCGTCAATCGTGATGGAGTCGCCTTCATGGATAAAGGCAATGTTGCCGCCGGCCGCGGCTTCCGGCGCGACGTGGCCGACCACCATGCCCCAGGTGCCGCCGGAGAAACGCCCATCGGTGATCAGGCCCACGCTTTCGCCCAGGCCGGCGCCAATCAGCGCACCGGTAGGCGCCAGCATTTCCGGCATGCCCGGCCCGCCTTTGGGGCCGAGGTAACGCAAGACCATCACGTCGCCGGCCTTGATCTTTCCGGCCAGGATGGCGGCGAGCGCCGACTGCTCGTCGTCAAACACGCGGGCCGGGCCGGTCATGACCGGATTCTTCAGGCCGGTGATCTTGGCCACGCAGCCTTCGGGAGACAGGTTGCCCTTGAGGATGGCCAGGTGGCCGTGCGCGTACATCGGGTTGCCGATGGGGCGAATCACGTCCTGGTCGGCACGCGGTGCATCGGGCACATCCTTGAGGACTTCCGCAATGGTCTGTCCGGAAATCGTCAGGCAGTCGCCATGCAGCAAGCCGGCGGCCAGCAGGGTCTTCATGACTTGCGGGATGCCGCCGGCGCGGTGCAGGTCCACGGCCAGGTACTGGCCCGAAGGCTTCAGGTCGCACAGCACGGGCGTCTTCTGGCGCACGCGCTCGAAGTCGTCAATCGACCACTCCACGCCCGCGGCATGTGCAATGGCCAGGAAGTGCAGCACGGCGTTGGTGGAACCGCCGGTGGCCATGATCACGGCCACGGCGTTTTCAATCGATTTCTTGGTGACGATGTCGCGTGGCTTGATGTCTTTTTTGACCGCCTCGATCAGCACCCTGGCAGACTCCTTGGCCGAGTTCATTTTCTCGTCGTGCGGATTGGCCATGGTGCTGGAGTAGGGCAGCGAAATGCCCAGGGCCTCGAAGGCGCTGGACATGGTGTTGGCCGTGTACATGCCGCCGCAGCTGCCGGTGCCGGGAATGGCGCGGCGTTCAATTTCCTTGAGGTCCTCGTCGCTCATGCGGCCGGCGGCGTTTTCGCCCACGGCCTCGAACACGCTGACGATGTTCAGGTCCTTGCCCTTGTAGTGGCCCGGCAAAATCGTGCCGCCGTAAACATAGATGGCCGGCACATTGGCGCGCAGCATGCCCATCAGGCCGCCCGGCATGTTCTTGTCGCAGCCGCCGATCACCAGCACGCCGTCCATCCACTGGCCCTGCACGCTGGTCTCGATGCAGTCGGAAATGACTTCGCGGCTGACCAGCGAGTACTTCATGCCTTCGGTGCCCATGGCCATGCCGTCGGAAATGGTCGGCGTGCCAAACACCTGCGCATTGCCGCCGGCTTCTTCAATGGCGGCAATGGCCGCATCCGCCAGCTTTTGCAGGCCGCTGTTGCACGGCGTGATGGTGCTGTGCCCGTTGGCCACGCCAATCATGGGCTTCTTGAAGTCGCTTTCCTCGTAGCCCATGGCGTAGTACATGGAACGGTTGGGCGCGCGCGATTTGCCTTCGGTGATGTTGGCGCTGCGGCGGTTGATCTGGATAGGTTTGATTTCCATGGGGTGTCTCTTGAGGTTGGCCTGTCGGTGGGTTGCCACGCCTGGGGGTGTGGGTTTTTTATCGGAAAGGCAAGTATGCGTGTTTTAACTGATTCTTTCCAATCCATTATTCATGCTGTATTAATATGTAATGCATATGAAGAATGCCGACACCGACGCCCGCAAACCGCCGTTGATCGAGTTCCGCCTGTGGCGCCAGTTCCTGGCCGTTGCGGAGGAGCTCCATTTCGGCCGCGCTGCCCAGCGCCTGAGCATGACCCAGCCGCCCCTGACCCAGGCCATTGCGCAGCTGGAGCGCGCGCTGGGCCTGAGGCTTTTTGATCGCACCAAGCGCAGCGTGCAACTCACCGCGGCAGGCGCGGCGCTGGTGCCCGAGGCACGCGACCTGCTGGCCCGCGCCCAGGCCTTGCCCGCGTATGCGCGTGCCAGTGCCGACGGCGAGGCCGGGCGTCTGCGGCTGGCCTTTGTCTCCACGGTCGGATTTGATTTGCTGCCGCGCTGGGTGCTGGCCTTCCGCGAGCAGTATCCCAAGGTGCAACTGGAGCTGATTGAAGCCACCGGCGATGTGCAGCTGCAGGCCCTTGAGCGCGCTGAAATCGATGCCGGCTTCATGCTGCATTCACCCGGCTTTGCGCCGCCGGGCCTCGTCTGCCAGCGCATCGCACGGGACCCGCTGGTGGTGGCCGTGCCCGAGCAAAGCGGGTTGGCCGGCAAAACCACGCTCACGCTGAAGGACTTGCTGGACCAGCCCCTGGTGATTTTCCCGCGGCGCATCCTGCCGTCGTTGTACGACGCGATTTTTGCGATGTACCACGCCTCCGGCCACTTGCCGCGCGTGGCACAGGAAGCCATCCAGATGCAAACCATCGTGAACCTGGTGTCGGCGGGCCTCGGCGTGGCCTGGGTGCCCGAAAGCGTGCGGCAGTTCCAGCGGCCGGGCGTGGTGTACCGGGAGCTCAAGGCGGGCAAGGGGCAGGCGGTGCCGGGCTGTGAGACCAGCCTGGTCTGGGCCGCCGGGGCGGCCAGTCCGGCGCTGCTGCGCTTCCTGGCGTTTGCACCGGGCTGACAGCCTTCGACGGGAAGGATCGCAAGGTAACCATCACGGACTTGAGCTGCGGGGTTGCGAAGACACCAGCACCGGTTTTTCTCGGTACACCTCGGGCATCATGCTTTTCAGGTTGGCGATTTTTGGCAGGTCAAACCGCGCGATATACGGTGAGCGCGGGCTCAGGCAGCGCTCCGCAGAGGTTTGCTTATCGTCGTCATGCCACCGTGAAGTTCATGGCTACGCCGTTCATGCAATAGCGCAGGCCGGTAGGTTGGGGCCCATCGTCGAACACATGGCCCAGGTGCCCGCCGCAGCGGCGGCACAGCACCTCGGTCCGCTTCATGAACAAGCTCGTGTCGGTGTCTTCGACCACCGCTTTGTCCATCGGCTGCCAGAAGCTGGGCCAGCCGGTGCCGCTGTCGAACTTGGTCTTCGACGAAAAGAGCGGCAGGGCGCAGCCCGCGCAGCTGAAAACGCCGGCGCGCTTTTCCTTGTCGAGCGGGCTGCTGTAGGGGCGCTCGGTTCCGGCCTTGCGCAAGACACGGTATTGTTCGGGTGTGAGAAGCTTTTGCCATTCGGCATCGGTGTGCGTCACTTCGTAGGCCCGCGCCGCGTGCGCCGGGCTGCTGCCCAGCAGGCCACGCATGCCGGCCAGAATGCCGGACAGCGCACCGAGGCGCAGCAGGGTAGTTCTTCGGCTCATCATGGACTTTCCTTTTGCTAAATTGCTTGCAGGTGTTCGATTGATGGGGGCGGCCCTTGGTTCCTTGCACTGCCCGGACTGGAGCGCGCCACAATGACAGGCATGCACAAGATGTCCAGGCTTTGCGCTGGCCTGATGCTGGCGGGCGTGCTGGCGGCCTGCATCGGCCCGCCCGACGATTCGCGCGCGGAGGATGTCCAGCTGCAGCTGATGGGAACGTGGCTGCGCGACTATGAAGAAAACGGAATCCGGGTGCGCCGTGTGCTGGTGCTGGCGCAGGACGGCCACTTCAGCGAAATGACCAAGGCCACCCAATACGACGTGATCGTGGCCCGGCACGACCACGCCGGCGAATGGCACTTCGACGGTACCAACCTCAAACGCCGCTACACCCTCATCGACGGCAACCAACCTTCTGCGCCCATGTTTCCGTATGTCGCCTTCGAGCTCAGATTCGAGTCACGCAACGAGTTCATCGGCACAGACAATGTTAGACAACGCCAGGTGCGCTACCAGCGCGTGGCCGATGGCACGCTGCCTTAGGCGCCGGTCCTGATCACCGAAATAAACTCCGTCCCGCTTTCCGGCAGCCAAACCTCCCCAGGGCGGCCCAGTATCTGGCGGATGCTGGCGGCGGGACGCGGCAGGGTGAGCACCTCGAACTTCTCGCCGCCCGGGTCGAAGCGCAGCATGGCGTTGTGGCTCCACTCCGAGGCCCAGACGATGTCTTTGTCGTCCACGTACACGGCGTACACGTGCGGCTCGGCGCCTGGCGCTTTCCAGCTGCGCCAGCTGTTGGCGCCCGTGCCCAGCGCCGGGTCATGCATGGAGAGGTTGCCACTGTTCCATTCGGATACCCAGAGGCGGCCGCGGCTGTCGGACCAGACGCGGCGCGCGCCCTGGCGCGGCGTGGGCGGCTCGACGATGCGCGACGCGCCGGTCTTGCGGTCTAACTGCGCAATGAAGGAGCCGGCCAGCGAGCACCACCACACGTCGCCCCTGGGCGTGGCGCACATGCCGTAGGGTCCGTGCCCGCGCGGCGACTCTTTCACGCTGACCACGCCGTTGCGCACGGCCACTTTGCCGACGTAGCCGCTTTGCCCGGTAAACCACAGGTCGCCGTCGCCATCAAAGGCGCAGGTGTTGAGGTTGGCGTTGGGCGTGCCGGCGGGCAGGGGAAAGAGCTTGACCGTGCGCGCCGGCCAGCTCACGCGCGCGATGGCGTTTTGCCCGCCGTCGGTCAGCCAGGCCGCGCCGTCGGGCCCGGCAATGACGCCGTGCGGCGACGAGCCGCTGCCTAAAGCAATCAGTTCCGACTTGCCCGTGCGCGGGTCAAACCAGCCCAGGTGCCCGCTGCGCTGCGCAGAGAACCACACCCCGCCATCGGGCGCGGGCGCCAGGTCGTGAATGCCTGCGGTGCGCGGCGTGTTGAGCGGCCAGGATTGCAAGTGGGCGGAGTTGAGCACCTGCGCGCGCCCGGCGCCGGGCCAGAGCAGGGCGGCGGACAGCGCGCCCAGCGTTGTGCGGCGGGTGGGTTGGGTGAGGTGGAACGGGTGAGCGTTTATCGGCAAGGTCATGGCCATAGCTCCTGCGCATATACGGCTGGATCATTCTGGCGGCAATGCGTGACGGCCTGCAAGGACGTACGCGCTTGCCGCGTTGCCACAAGGGGAAATGAAGGGATATGAGGGAGAAATAGCGCGGCCCCGCTGCTCCATGACGGCCAGGGCCCCCTCAGCCGGGTTTTATCGGGCGCTCATTTCCAGGCAAAGGCCGGCTGCTCGAAATGCGCCACGCGGGTGGGCCGGCCCTCGATGCAGACCTCACGAAACTGGTAGAGGATGGCTGCCGTCGGCGCCGCGATCCAGTGGTCGCCGACGGGCATGCGCAGCACGGGGTGTGCGCCGTGCCCTTCATGCGCCAGCATGGGTGCGTCGGCGCGCAGGAACTCGGCGACAGGGATGCGGTGAATGCTGGCCACCTCGGCCGGGTTGGGCCGGATGTGCTGCGCCGCGCCGGCCCAGACGACGACCGGGGTGATGACGAAACCCGAGCGGGTGACGAAATCATCGAGCCGGCCCAGGATGGCGCTGGCATCGAGTTCCAGGTGCACCTCTTCGGCCAGCTCGCGCAGGGCGGCGCGCTCCGCCGTTTCGCCGGCATCGATGCGCCCTCCGGGCAGCGCCCACTGCCCCGCATGCTTGCGCAGCTGGCCGGAGCGCCGCGTCAGCAGCAGGGCCGCTTGCGTGCTCCACGCCGCATGCTGCGGGAAACCCGGCAGTTCGGCGCCATGGCCTTCGTCGGTAATGACCACGGCCACCGCCGCCGCATGTTGCTGATCGCGCTCGGCCGCCTGCAGGGTGAAGGCGCGCAGCTTGTCCTGGATGAGCGTTCTGAGGTATTGGTCTCGCTGCATGAGAAAGCGTATGGCGGCTCAGCCCCCCAGCCCCTTGGCAATCTTGTCGATGCCGGCCTGGGCACAGGCTGCGTCCTTGTCACCCCCCGGGGCGCCGGAGATGCCGACGGAGCCCACCAGTTCCTTGCCCGCGAAGATCGGCAGGCCGCCTTCGAGGGTGGTGATGCGGTCCAGCAGCAGGAAGCCGGACAGGCCGGGCTGGGGGCGCTTGCCCATGTCCACGGACGGCGCACGCGTGGTGAATGCCGTGTAGGCCTTGCGCATGCTGTTCTCGACGGTGTGCGGATTGACCCCGTCGTCGCTCAGCACCACGGCGGTGCGCGCATGGCGGTTCAGCACCGTCACGGTCACCTTGTAGCCGTCGGCGCGGCAGCGCTCCAGGCCGGTCGTGGCCAACTCCATCGCCGCGTTCAGCGAAATGCTGCGTTCGCTGACCAGGCTTTGTGCGCCGGCCAGGCCGCACGCCAGGGCGGCAGCCAAAATCATGCTCATTTTCATTTTTGTCATGAGAGTCTCCGGTGGGTTGAAAAAATACAGAATGGCTTGTGCGGCATTCACCACTGGTTGCGCAGTTCCCGCAGCTTGATGAACACCGTCTTGGCATCGGGTTCGTCAGGCAGGTCGGGAAAGCTTTCGCGCAGCCTGGCGATCACGCTGGGGCTGGTCAGGCGGAAGAAGGTGTTGAATTGTTTTTCTTGCCGCAGTGTGGTGACGACCGATTTCGCGGGGTCGTGGTCGGCCACGGTGGGCAGCAGGGCTTTCGCGGCGGCGTTGTCCGGCTCACGCGCCAGGGTGAATCGGAGGTTGTTCTCGATGTAGTCGTGGCCGGGATAGACCCGGGTGTTGTCGGGCAGCCTGGCCAGTTGCTCCACGAAGGTCGCATACAGCGCGCTCACGTCGCCGCCGTTGTGCACATTGCCGGCGCCCGCGTTGAAGAGCGTGTCGCCCGAAAACAGCGCCGGCTGGTCGGTATGCGAGCGCAGGCAGATGTGGCACATCGTATGGCCGGGCGTGTCCATGCATTCAAGCTCGACGGTCTTGCCGACCTTGATCACGTCGCCGGCTTTCACGCCCCGGTCCACCCGGGCAATGCGCCCGCCGGCCTTGTGGTGGGCGATCAGCTTGGCGCCGGTGGCCGCGATCACGGCCTCGTTGCCGCCGGTGTGGTCGTAGTGCTCGTGGGTGTTGAGGACCTGGGTGATCTGCCAGCCCTTGACCCTGGCGGTGGCCAGCGTCTTTTCATGGTCCAGCGGGTCGATGGCGAGCGCTTCGCCGGTTTCGGGGCAGGCGATCAGGTAATTGAAGTTGCGGTAGGCGTTACCGGTCCAGATGCGTTCGACGATCATCGCGGGCTCCAGGGGCTTGCTGACGGTGAGAGGACCATTGTAGGACGCGTGTTCGAAGTGGATCCGCGGTTGTGAATCGGCCCTATGCCTGCGCTTTCAGCAAGCACTAGGCTTCGCACGCAACGCAGCATCACATCATTTTTCCTGTCACCTTTCCCGGCCTGCTTGCATCCAATGGACAGCAACAGGAGAAACCGCGATGTTCATCAGGCTCAGACAAGCCGAGCGGCCTCAGCGCCCGCCTCTCGTTGAGCTGAGTGATGACGTGGATCTGCTCAGGCGGACCGGCGCAAATGATTCCAGTGCTTTCGAGCGCATCAAGCGGCGCCACAACCGCCTGCCGTTTCGCCGCGTGCGCGGCGTCGTGGCAGGCGATGCCGAAGCCCAGGATGTGGTGCAGGAAACCTATTGGTGGGCCTTTGGCGCCCGGCCGTCGTTTCGCGGTGATGCCGGCCCGGGAACCTGGCTGGCCCGCAGGCGCGATGCGCAAGCCCATGCGCCGCCCACCTTTGTATTTGCCGGGGCATGCTGCGACGCGGTGGTAGGTCAGGTGTTTGCTGAATTGCCGGTGCGAGGGCTGTTCCGGCCGCCTTGATCTCAGCGTCATCGCATGCTCTCACGGCCTGCCAGCCGGACCAATCCCCTTGAAATCTGATGCAAAAACAAGGAGAAACCTCATGAAAGCTGAACATCCTCATCCCGCCGAGTTGCAGGGACTTGCTGCGCGCCGCCGGCTCGCGGCAAGTCCCCTGCGGTTCATGCTGATCGCGGGTACCGTGGGCGCCGCCGCGGCGGTGCTGGGTGCCTGTGGCGGCGGTGGTTCGGACAATGCGGCCACAGGCACCGCAAGCGCTGCGGAGCAGGCCGCCCTGGTTGCGCAGGGTCAGCAGATTTTCCGTTTCGACACCTTTGGCGACGAGGCGCAATGGACCGATACCCTGAGAATGCACGAGGTCATCAGTGCCGCGGTCGATCCCGTCACGGCGCTCTCCGTGGGACTCAAGGTCGACGCCGAGGCGCTGCCTGCGGCGGTGGTGGCCGGTATCCAGAACGGAACGGTCGACCTCAAGAGTCCGGCCACGACCGTGGCCTTGCTCAAGCTGAACGCGGTCGTTGGGGTCAAGGGCACGGTAGGGACCGTCAACGGTGTCGACAAGCTGACCCATGTCGGCATCACCTGTGCCCTGTGCCATTCGACGGTTGACAACTCCTTCGCGGCGGGCATCGGCAAGCGGCTTGATGGCTGGCCCAACCGGGACCTCAACCCCGGCGCCATCATTGCGCTGTCGCCGGCGCTGACGCCGGCGCAGAAGCTGGTCTACAACGCTTGGGGCAAGGGCAAATTCGATCCCCGCTTCAATGTGGACGGCCTCAGCAAACCGGTGGTCATTCCGCCGGCTTACGGCCTGAACGGCATCCATCGCATCACCTTTACCGGTGACGGGGATGAGATTGCCTACTGGAATCGCTATGTGTCGGTGGTGGAAATGGGCGGGCAGGGCAGCATGACGGAGCCTCGCCTCAACCTGAGCGTGACCCATGGCACGGTCGATCTGGTCAGCAGCAAGCTTCCCGCCTTGCAGGCCTATCAGCTGAGCCTCGCGGCACCGCCCGCTCCGGCCGGCAGCTTTGACGCCGTCGCCGCGGCGCGGGGGCAACTGGTTTTTGAAAGCGGGGGCAAATGTGCGAGCTGCCATAGCGGAGCAACGTTCACCGACGCCAACTCCCGGCTGCACCCACCGGGGGACTCGATGGCGGAGCCCGAAACCCCGAGCTACGCGTCGCGCTCGGCCACCAAGCAATACCGCACCTCCCCGTTGCGGGGCGTCTGGCAGCACGCGCCTTATTTTCACGATGGGTCTGCGGCCACCCTGGGTGACGTGGCGCAAACCTACAACACGAAGCTGCAGCTTGGTTTGACGGCCCAGGAAGTGGCCGACCTGGCCGAGTACCTGAAATCCCTGTGAACCACGGCTTGCCGCTGCCCGGCCGTGAGCGCCAAGTCGCCATGGTCCGGTGCGGTTATTCGTGAGGGCCCTCATTGGCCTGGCGGCCTTTGGCCAGTTCTTTTTTTCTGGCCACGTGCGGCATGAGGTCCTTCACGGGGCCGGGTCCCTGGTCGCGCCGGGACATTGGATGGAGACATCCTGTTTTTTTTTTGGGGGGGGATGGGCGGGCGGCGAAGTCGCGCTGCATTCAGATCGTTCTGCGGCGCTTTTCCTCGCGTTGCTGCTCGATCAGACGGATGGTTGTCGCGACCCCGGCCATGTTCGGGTTCACCCTGAGCGCACGTTCGAGGTAGGGCTGGGCGCGGTCGGGGTCACCCAGGGCCAGGTAGATCTGTCCGTAGCCCGAGAGCGCCCCGAAGTGCTTGCTGTTGCGTTTGAGGACTTCGTCGCAGTCTTTCATCGACAGCTCGTACTGGCCGAGCAGGTAGTAAATGGTGGCGCGCTTGTTCCAGCCTTCGGCAAAGGCCGGCTTTTTGCGGATGATTTCGGAAAACGTGGCCAAAGCCTCGGTCAGCTCCGACGCCGCCATCTGCTGGACGCCGCGCAGGAACAAGGCATCGATTGCGCGGTCGCCGGAGCGGCTCCAGATCTGCCACAGCGCGGCTTCGGCGAGCTGGCGTACCGGCGCGTCATCGTCCCGCAGGTGGGCGACCAGCCGGTCGGCATCCATCATGGCGCCGATTTCGCTCAGGCGCACGACGGCGGCGCGCCGCACGGCGGGATCAGGGTTCTCGATCGCCTTGAGCGCCTGCTGCCGCGTCGACGGCGGGCTGGCCGCAGGCAGCGGCTGCGCAGCCGTGATGGTGGCCAGCACGATGCAAAGGATGAGTGCACGCAACATGAACCCATCCTACGCGCCGTGGGCCGCGCCGGCAAATCACGCGCTGGCGCCCGCCCGGCGCTGGTTCACGGCCGCCGCCAGCTGCTCCAGCACGGCGACGGTCGCCTCCCAGCCTATGCAGGCGTCGGTAACGCTCTGCCCGTAGCGCAGGCCCTTGCGGCCCTCGACGATGTCCTGCCGGCCCTCGACCAGGTGGCTTTCAATCATCAGGCCGCAGATGCGGGTCGAGCCGCTGGCGACCTGCTGCGCGATGTCGGCCGCCACGGCCGGCTGCCTGGAATAGTCCTTGTTGCTGTTGCCGTGGCTGCAGTCAATCACCAGGCGGGGCGGCAGGCCGGATTTCTCCAGGGCTTCGGTGGCGCGCTTGACGCTGGCGGCGTCGTAGTTCGGCCCGTCGCTGGCGCCGCGCAGCACCAGGTGGCCATCGGGGTTGCCGGTGGTCGTGATGACCATGGCCCTGCCTTCGAGCGAGATGGTGGGAAAGCGGTGCGGCTGGGCCGCCACATGAATGGCGTCTATGGCCGCGCCCACGCTGCCGTTGGTGGCGTTCTTGAAACCCACGGGCGCTGACAGGGCAGACGCCATCTGCCGGTGCAGCGGGCTTTCCACGGTGCGGGCGCCGATCGCGCCCCAGGTCAGCAGCTCGGCGTAATACTGTGGCGTCACCAGATCCAGTATTTCAGAGGCCGCCGGCACGCCCAGGCGCGCGCATTCCAGCAAAATGCGCCGCGCATGGCGCAGGCCCTCGCCGATGTCGCCCTGGCCGTCCAGCCCCGGGTCATAGATCAGGCCCTTCCAGCCCATGCGCGTGCGCGGCTTTTCGAAGTAGACGCGCATCACCAGCAGCAGCGATTCGCCCAAGCGGTCTGCCACCTGGCGCAGCCGTGCGGCGTACTCCAGCGCCGACTCAGGCTCGTGGATGGAGCATGGCCCCACGACGACCAGCAGCCGGTCATCCAGGCCACCCAATATGTTGCGGGTGGCGGCGCGCGAAGCGGCGATGAATTCGGCTTCAGCCTCGCCCGCCGGCAGTTCGTCACGCAACAGCCGGGGTTCCGGCAGCGGGTCGGCCTGGGCGATGTGGATGTCCGAGATTTGGGTGGGCATGGCGTCTCCGTGATTCGCAATTGTTCTTCAGCCCTTCACTTTATAGCCCACGCATTAGTCAATCCCTATTTTTATAGTTTCGCGTGATAAAATAGGCCTCCAGCCCTTGCGAATAGTGTGTAGGTAGCTATCAAATGAATAGCAATTCGGATTTGCATGGCAGCACAACAACAAAACCGGTGCATTGGCGACTGGTTGACGGGCTGATCTGGCGGTGGGGCAGGGCGGCCCGGACAAAATCACATGGCCTGCTTTTGCGAACGGCACGTGGCCTTGTGCCCTTGAAGCGGGAGGGCTACCATGACTTGCCGCCACCGCACAGGGCGTGTCTGGCGATCAGCATCTCCTAAATTAGGGGGCCCTATGCCGCAGCTCATCGCATCCGTCGAAGGCGTCGAAATCAGGCACGTTTATCTGAAAAATGACAGAACGACGTTGGGCCGCAAGCTTCATAACGACATTGTGTTTGACAACATGATCGTGAGCGGCGAGCACTGTGTGTTTGAGCTCGAGGGTCTTGCCGATGTCTACATCGAAGACCTCGGCAGCACCAACGGCACCTACATCAACGGCCACATGATCAAGTCCAGGCAGCAGTTGGAAGACGGCGACATCATCGCGATCGGCAATTTCAGGGTTCAGTTCCTCGCCACATCAGCGCCTGAGCAGCCCGGTTTCCAGAAAGAGACTGCCGCCATGTCGCTCGATGCGCTCGGTTTTCCAGGCACCAGCGGCGCGCTGCAGGCCAGCCTCAAGGTGCTGTCGGGTTCCTTGGCCGGGCTGGAGGTTCCCGTGGTCAAGGCGGTGACTACTTTTGGCCAGCCGGGCGTTGCCGTTGCGGCCATTTCCCATAGGCGTGATGGCTACTATGTGGCCTACATGAAAGGCGAGACCCCGCCCACACTCAATGGCCAACCCATTGGGCCGGAGGCGATTGCGTTGGCCCACCATGATGTGCTGAATCTGGCCGGAACCGAGATGGAGTTTTTGCTGAAAAACTGATACTCATTGCACACCCAGTCAGTGCTGAGCAAACCGCTTGAATTTCTGCGCTTAATGGGCCTGCCGGCGCGGATGCGCCAGGAAAAACCGCACCATCTCGGCGCTGGCGTCAGGTCCGTGGGTGTCGGTGTACGAACCTTTTGCGCGGCCGCCTGACCAGGCATGCGGCGCGCCGTGCACCAGCCAGTGCTCGGCCACTACCGCGCCATCGCTTGCGCGGTGCACGCGGCGCGTGGTCGAGCGACCGCCGGCCCCTTTCAAGCGCTCGACTTCGACGCTTGTCGCCGTGCCAACGCTGGCTGCGATGACCTGCTCGCCGTTGCTCGGGTGCACCGTGGTATCGGCGTCGCCGTGAAAGACGATGGTCGCCACGCCGCTGGCGGCATCGCGGGTGTTAGTGCCGCCGCCTTTCATCGCGCCCAAGGCCGACGGCAGGTCTGTTGCGCTGCCTGCCGCAAGCCCCGAGTGCACGCCCACCGCGGCGTAGAGGTCCGGATAGGCGTCGCCCAGGATGGCGGCCATGGCGCCGCCCGCAGACAGGCCGGCGACATAAACACGGTTCGGGTCGATCGCATGGCGCGCCATCACCTCGCGCGTCATGCCGGCCAGCAGCGCCGGCTCCCCGCGCCCGCGGACCTGGTGGTTGTGTTTGAACCAGTTCCAGCATCGCTGCGGATTCATCTGCTGAGACTGCGCCGGGTACAGCACGAAGAAGCCCTGCGCCAGCGCTGCATCGTTCATGGCGGTGCCCGCCGCAAAATCATCCGGATTCTGGGTACAGCCGTGCAGCATCACGACCAGTGGTAGCGGGCGCTCGCCGGCGCCCGGCGGAATATAGAGCTTGAAGTCGCGGTGCCCCGTTGCATCGCCATGGCTGCCGGCGATAAAGCGGCCGGAGTCGTAGACGTTGCCGGCCGGCGCCGCTGGCGCCACGTCGTCAAATGCCCGTGCGAAGTCGGGCACCTCGCGCGCTTCGACATCGATCACGTCGCGCCTATCCGTTGAGGCTGCTGCGGCAGGCACGCCGCCACGCAGCGCGGCCTGGATCGCGGCGGTTGCGGCTTGCAGGTCGCCGACACGGGTGAGCCGGGTGGCGTTGTTCATCAGACGCTGGAAGATAGGGTTCATCAGGTTCTTTCGGTTCAATTCGGTTCAGTTCATTGATTAGCGGATGCGCTGCATGAGTGCGGCTTTCACGGCGGGGCTCGCGTGCAGGGCACCCAGCACGGTCAGCGATTCGATGGTGGCGAGCGCCAGCGCGGGCGTAACGTCGGGCGCGATCGACGCCAGCCCCAGCACGCGGATCTGCAACTTCTCCCCGGACGCCTGCACGGCCAGCAGGTCGGCCTCGGTGTAGTGCTGGATGCCCAGCACCAGCGTCTTGCGCAAGACGACCTGGCGCACGACTTCGCTGTGCGTGCTGAGCTGGTTGCGAATCGCCGTACGGATCATGTCGGTCCGGTTCGCGTAAAAGCCTTCCTGCACCAGCAAGTCAATCTGGCCGAGGTCGACACAGCCGAGGTTGATCGTGATCTTTTCGTCGACCGGCTTGGGCGTTGCGATCTGTGAGGTTTTGCTGGGTTTTGGCATTCAACCATCTTAACACCATCCAAGTGGATGTTTTATGGATGGGTATTTTGGGTCTCAGGCCTGTTTTACAAGCCAGTTTTCAAAGGCAATCCTTGCTTCAATCAAAGCCTTCTGCCTTGGTGCTTGCGTGCAATTCCACTGGCGATCGATGACCCGACGATGCTGGCCCATTGGGTTCTGCAGACTATAAAAATGATAGCTGCTTGCGCTCATTGTGTATGGGCTGGAGCCTGATTTGGCTCTTAATGGAAGCCAAAAGCAGGCTTCACCCATCTCGGCGCCCAAACCCCTCTCGGCGGCGGGTTGCCACTGCCGGTCAGCGCGTTGTCGTGAATGAGTTTGCCAAGCGCGCGATTAAAAAGGCGAGGCGTTTGTGCCGGGGGCGCCGTTTTATGCGAGCAATCCGGATGTGGGTACGCTGCGGCTTAGCTTTGCTACGGCGAGGTCTCGATGATTCCGGGGAATGCGGGGCGAAAAAAGGGGGTTAGATTGCCTGTGTTTGGCTCGACAAAATTGCGGGGCAGTGTGCCGCAATTGTCTGCCTTAGCCGCTGTTTATTGCGCTTCTGAATGCCTGACCCAAGGCCGTGTAGCTGTACAGGCGCGGCATATTCCCGTCGAGCGATGCTATCGTCCCGTAGGGTTTTTCACGTGCGAGGCCAGCGGACACCAAATAGGGCATGCAACGCGCAGTCCCGACCAGGTCAACGTTGTGCGAATCGAGGCTCAAGTATTCCAGGAGATCATCGGGAAAGGCAACGTTAATTGCAAGGGCCAAGCGGCGAAAGTCTTGATTGTTCAGGCGCTGCTCAAGATAAGCACAGAACAGCTTACCCAAGAGGCTGCACTTTTCCAGCGCCGTGTAGCTCTCCAACGTGAGCAGCAACGTCTCGCCCATTTGCTCCACTTCCGGTGAATCATTGAACGCTTCTAGCATCTCCTGAACTTGCTCCGGCGATTTGTCGCCCAAGCCTTCAAGAAATGATTGGAACTTGGCGGTCATCATCCGTGCACGGAAATCGTCCCAGCCCTTTAAAACGGCCACGGCCGTACCAAGTACTGGCACGCCATCCAGCACTGTTAAAACCGCGTCGATGACAGGCGCTGCGCCCTCTGCCATGACCGTGCGGAGCTTGGTTTTTTTCATGATGTCTGCTCTTTGTTTGTCTTGGCCACTACAGTGTGAAAAATCTCCCAGGCATCTGCGCGAGTCGAGCCATCGAGTGTATTTTTGAGAATCGAAAAGACCGGGATGCAGATTTGTTGGCCCATGGGCTGCCTCAAGTTGATCCACCTAGCCCACCTCTTAGAGATGCCATGCCAATCGACACTGTAGCTCAACCCCCCAGTATTCGCCGCTTGCTAACAGTGACCGAAACACGAGCGCAGGCGCTTGCCAAACTGCTGATCGATTGTGTGGACGGCGGCGCATCAGTGAGTTTTATGCACCCATTGCCCTTGTCCAAGGCGCAGGCGTTCTGGCATGGCGTGGCTGAAGGTGTAGCCCAGGGCGAACGTGCCCTGTTGGTGGCCGAAGACGCCGAAGGCATCGTGGGGACCGTGCAACTGGTGCTGGACCAACCCGACAACCAGCCGCACCGTGCCGACGTGTCGAAGATGCTGGTGCACCGCCGGGCGCGGCGCCAGGGCTTGGGCGCGGCACTGATGCAAGCTGCCGAGAACACTGCGCGCGAGTGTGGCAGGTCACTGCTGGTGCTTGATACCGCAAGCGGCGATGCCGAGCGGCTTTATGCGCGGCTGGGCTGGCAACGCTGCGGCGTGATTCCCGGCTACGCGCTGCTGCCGCATGGCGGGCTGTGCGACACCACTTACTTTTACCGGCTACTGAACAGCTGAGCACCAGCTGGCTGCTTGGACAGCAACCGTGTCAGCCTGGATCGACAGATAAAAGCTGGGACGCGCCGGCAGGATCGCACTACCCTTCGTCCGCCGACCACTCCGGGCTGTAGCCCCCCAGCGTCGGGTGGTACATCTCGTCGCCCGTGTGCTGGGTGAACTCCACGTTCAGCCGGTCTTCGCGCAGGCCCAGCACCTCGACGCAGTCGTTGATCAGTTGTTTGGCCAGCTCCATCCGCAGCTCGGGCGGGCGGCCCTTGCGGATGTCGCACATCAGCACAGAGACCGGCGTGGGCTCGCCGGCTATGGTGCGCCACACGCCACCGTCGCCGCATTCGCGGATGGCAATGCTGATGCGGCGGATGTCCACCTTCATCAGGGCGGCGTAGCTGTTGCACAGCTTGCGGGCCAGGGCCTTCTTCTGGTCCACCGGGTAGCGGCCGTTGACGTCAAGTTGCAGGTAGGGCATGACGGTTTTCCTTTCTCGCTGTGGGCGGCTGACGGTGCCAGTGCCGGCATTCTGGGAAAATCATACTTGTCCCGTCCAACGAAGTCTCTTATGCCACTGCCTGCACCCCAGCCCGATCCCAGAACGTGGCTGGGCTGGAGGAAAGCGATCGTAGATCGCTCCAGCCAAGACGCCTGAGTTTTCAGCGTGTGCGGCGCGCTGCACCCCTCCGTCGGTGACGAATCGGTTCAAGCATCCGCCGCCAGCCGCCCTTCTTTTCGCAGGCGCGTGCCGATGCGCTGAATCTCGGCCTCGCCCTGGGCTAGCGCCGCCTTGCTCGTGTGCACCGAGTAGTAGCCCATCACCAGCTCATGCGGATGCTTCACCGCCGAGCCCAGGACGAACGCCGCGTCGCCGTGGGCCACGAAGTCGATGGCCTCGCCGGATTCCTCGAACACCGCGAGCTCGCCCGTGCCGACCGGGCCGCCCGTACTGTCGCCCGCATCGAGCCGGCCCGCGTTGACCGCGACCCAGCCCACCGTGTGGCCGGCGGGCGGCGTGTAACGCCAGCGCTCGCCGTCTTTCAGGCGCACGGCCAGATAGTTCATCGACGCCGGCGCCGCAATGGCGCTTTGCGCCGCACCATAGCGCCCGAGCAGCACGCGCGCCGGGCCCTCCTGCGGCACTTGCGAAGGCGCGAGGTAAAGGCTTTGCGCCGGCGCGTTTTCTTCCGAAGCCGGCAGCGCCACCCAAAGCTGGAAGCCCAGCACCGGCGAATCGCTCACGGGCGCGCCGGTATGCCAGACGCCGTTGCCGGCGCGCATCCACTCCACGCCGCCGGCGGGCAGCACGCCCTTCTTGCCGGTCGTGTCTTCATAGCCCACGTCGCCTTCGATCATGAAGGTCAGCGTGGCGATTCCCGAGTGCGGGTGCATGCCGAAACCCTTGTGGCCGGCCGCGGGCTTGAAGCCGAAGAGGTCGAGGAACACGAATGGCTTCAGGAACTCGCCCAGGTCGCTCGGGCTCACAAGCCGCGTGATTGGCCCATGCGTGCTGCCGCGCGTGCGGTAGACGATGGCGCGTGCTTTGGTGGCGACGGCGGTGGTCATGGGGCTGCCCTCGCGATCTTGAGGGCCTTGGCCCACCAGGCCATGTCGTCGAGCAGCCCGTTGGCGGCCTGCGCCAAATGCGGGAAGTCTTCGAAGCTCTTGCCCTGCTGCCAGATACCAAGGAATTCCACCATACCGATGTGCACGGCATTGCGCACCGGTGCCATCTGCAGCTCGGTCGCCACCAGGCGCAGCTGCTCGACGGCACGCGCCGCGCCCACGCCGCCATAGCCCACGAAGCCGATCGGCTTGCGGATGAATTCCTTGTAGGCGTAGTCGAAGGCGTTCTTCAGCACCGCGCTCGGGCCGTGGTTGTACTCGGGCGTGACCACGATCAGGCCGTCCAGCGTGGCGAGCTTGTCGGCCCAGCGCTGCGCGGCCTCGTTCTTCACCGGCGCCCAGGCCGGCGACATTGGTTCATTGAAGAAGGGCAGCGGGTGATCGCGCAGGTCGATCAGCTCGAAGGCGAGGTCGGTGCGCCGTTTGGCGATCTCATGGATCCAGCGCGCGGGCTTTTCGCCGAAGCGGCCTTCGCGGGTCGAGCCGATGATGATGCCGATACGGGGTGGTTGTGAGGTCATGGGGTGCTCCTGAAAAGAGATCGAGTGAAAAGGGAAAGAAGATGCGCAGTGCGTCAGCCCGCCGTGGCCAAACGGGGCACCGGCCGCTGCCGCCAAGCCACAAAGGACGACAGCAGGCCCAGCACCGCTGCGGGCGCAGGATTGCCGCCAATCAGCACGAGATGCGTCGCCACCGCGCCGACCATGGTGACGGCCAGCAGCAGGCCGCCGAAGAAGCCAGTGGCTGGCACGAGCAGCAGCACGGCGCCAACGACTTCGACAGCACCCGTCAGGTAGCGAAACCACTGACCGAAGCCGATGGCATCGAACACCTGGACCATCTGCGGCACGCCGGCCAGCTTGGAGGCGCCTGCCGCGCCGAAAGCCAGCGCCAGAAGAATGCGAAGGCCCCAGACGATGCGGCGCTGCACAGGAGAAACAGAAAAAGAAACAGAAGAGGAAGAAGCCATGGGAAAGCGATGTCCTTGCGTGTGCCTTGCGGCGTTGAAGGGCTTTGCGGCCCTGATGCGCAGAAGTTTAGGATTGCATCCATTGCTTTACTAGATGGCACAATTGGATTGCACTCATCCATCCATAGAAGGAATTGCCTGCCATGTTCGACCTGAACGACATCGCCATGTTTGTGCAGGTGGTGCGCTGCGGCAGTTTTGCCGAGGCGGCGCGGCGGCTGGGCTTGCCCCCCAACACCGTGAGCCGGCGCATCCAGCAGCTCGAAGCTCAGCTCGGCACGCGGCTGATGCAGCGCTCCACCCGCAAGCTCACGCTGACCAGCGCCGGCCAGGCTTTCCACGAGCGCTGCGCGGGCGCGGTCGACGGGCTGCTTGAAGCCGGCCAGGAGTTGGTGACGGGCAGCCAGGAACCCAGTGGCCTGGTGCGCGTGGCGGCGCCAGCTGATTTCTTCGACTTCTTCCCGATGGAGTGGGTGGCCGAATTTCTGGCCGCGCATCCGCGGGTGCGGCTCGACTTCGTGCTCAGTGATGCCAAGGCCGATTTGATTGCCGAGCAGATCGACGTCGCGTTTCGCGGCGGCACGTTGCGCGATTCGGGCTACGTCGGCCGCCAGCTCCTCGGCACTCGCAGCGACGGCCTGGTGGCCAGCCCGGCCTACATCGCCGCGCGCGGCGCGCCCGGCACGCTGCAAGACCTGGCGAACCATGACTGCGTGACCTCCGCCCACCCCAGCGGCCACACCACCTGGCGCCTGGCCGGTCCGGATGGGGTGGAGGAGGAAGTGCAGGTCGCCGGCCGCTTCAGCGGCAACACCGCCCAGGCGCTGCGCAAAGCCACCTTGGCCGGCCTCGGCATCGCGCTGCTGCCGCCCGCCATGGCCAGGCTCGACGTTCAGGCCGGCCTGCTCGTGCCGGTGCTGCCGCAATACCAGCGCACGAGCCAGGGCCTGAGCGTGCTCTATCCGAGCCGGCGGCACCTGCCATTGGCGGTGTCGGCGTTTATTGGGTTGGTGATGGAGAAGCTGAGTGCGGCGGAGGCGCTGCCCGAGGTGCTTCGATCTGGGCGAAATTGACACGGGACGGATGCAGGAGGCCAATCAATGTCCGGCATTGGAGGGCCTTGAACACCGACGCGAGCAGGGTGTTCACCGAAGCGCTTCTGAAGAACGCGTTCAGCGCGTTCCTTGACCTGCTCTTTAGCCCGTTGATCGTTGTGGTGTAGCGTGTCATCTTTTATCGGTCCATCGACCGCTTTGGGCTGCGGTCGGTGAGCACGGCGTCAGAAGCAACCCATCTTGCCCATTTCTCCGCGACTGCCGGACCTATTTCTCGGCGAGGAATCCCTGGGAATTGCGCGAGGTCGGATCGCTCACCAAGTCTTTGAACCAGACATATCTCGAATATATCGAGGTAGTCCAGGGTGACTCGTGGTCTCCCGCGCACGAAGCTTTGCAGGATTCTTGCGGATGTTTGCATGATCCTCCGGGCGGAGTGCAGGAGTCGAGACAAGTGGCGGCGAGAGGCTTAAGCTTCGGTCCATGCTGACATCCACTCATCAAGCACGGCGCGACGACCGATCTGCCAATCAACTGCAGGCCACGGTCATGCGGGCCGAACTGGCCGCCCTGATCGACCGGTTTACCGGTACCGACGGCGCCCATGCGACTTTGATCCCGCGCCTCACCCTGGCCCGCATCTCCAATACCCAGCATCCGGTCCACACGGTCTACGAACCGGCTTTCTGCGTGCTGGCGCAAGGCAGCAAACGCGTTTTGCTCGGTGACGAGGTCTACGTGTACGACAGCAGCCACTACCTGGTGGTCGCGCAGAACCTGCCCGTGGCCGGCCAGGTGGTCGACGCATCGCCGGAGGCGCCGTACCTGAGCCTGCGGCTGTTCTTTGACGTCAAGGATATTGCCGCACTGGCGCTGGACCTCCAGCTCGGCCAAGCCTTTCCCATGCGGGCCTCGCAGCGCGGGATATTCACCGGCGAGCTGTCCGCCACGCTGCTGGACCCGCTGTTGCGCCTGGTCAGGCTGCTGGACTCGCCCGAGGACGTGCCCGCGCTGGCACCGCTGATCACCCGCGAGATCCTGTACCGCCTGCTGAAGTCGCCCGATGGCTGGCGGCTGGTCCAGATGGCCATGGTGGACAGCCATAGCCAGCGCATCGCCCAGGCCATCAATCTGCTTTCGCAGCGCTTCCAGGAACCGTTGCGGGTCGACGATCTCGCCAACGAGGTGCACATGAGCGTGTCCTCGCTGCACCACCACTTCAAGGCCGTCACCGCGATGAGCCCGCTGCAGTTCCAGAAGCAGCTGCGCCTGCAGGAGGCGCGGCGCATCATGATCAGCGAACACGTGGACGCCGCCGCTGCAGGCCACCGGGTCGGCTACGAGAGCCAGTCGCAGTTCAACCGCGAATACAGCCGCTTTTTCGGCTCGCCCCCGGTACGCGACGTCAAGCGTCTGCGTGAACTTCAGCTAGGCCGCATGAGCGACTGACCAGGCCGGGGCACCGGCGCATTGGCGCAGGCCCGGGCTACATCGAACCCCACCGTGACACCCGTGGCGCCGCTCAGCGGCATGCCAGCGGGGACGTTCGTCCCTGCGATTACCCCTTTCCAACCTCATCAGGAGTTAATTTATGAAAACACGCCAACTTGGCAACAGTGGTCTTGAAGTCTCGGCCATCGGCCTGGGCTGCATGGGCCTGAGCTTCGGCCTTGGCCCTGCAACGGACCGCAAGGAAGCGATAGCGGTGATCCGGTCGGCGGTGGACCGCGGCGTGACGCTGTTTGACACCGCAGAAGGCTACGGCCCGTTCATCCGATGAAGACACTACTCGCGGCAAAATTTGTTGCGGCAACGATGCTGATGTCCCTGCTGGGCCCGCTGCATGCGCAGACCGCCCCGCTGAGCATTCATGAACAAGGCAGCTTCGCCGTCGGCGGCAGCGTCACCAGTAGCGCTGGCACCTTTGATTCGTTGAAGCCCAGCCCTGAAGGGCAAACGCTTCACGGCGACCACGCCTATGTGTTCTACCAGGTGCCGGAAAACGCGCGCCGACTGCCGCTGGTGTTGTGGCACGGCGCCGGGCAGTCATCGAAGACATGGGAGACCACACCGGACGGCCGCGAGGGCTACCAGAACATCTTTCTGCGCCGGGGCTTTTCGGTTTACCTGATCGACCAGCCACGCCGCGGCAAGGCCGGACGCAGCACCGTGCCGCTGGCGCTCACGGCCAGCGCCGACGAGCAACAGTGGTTCAACCAGTTCCGGCTCGGCGTGTGGCCCAACCTGTTCCCAGGGGTGCAGTTCTCGCGCGACCCGCAGGCGCTGGACCAGTACTTCCGCCAGATGACGCCGAACACCGGTCCGTTCGACGTCGAGGTCGTATCGGATGCCACGGTCGCGCTGTTCAAGAAGATCGGCCCAGGCGTTCTGGTCACCCATTCGCAAGCCGGCGGCCCGGGCTGGGTGACGGCGATGAAGACGTCCAATGTGCGCGCCGTCGTGGCCTATGAGCCGGGCAGTGGCTTCGTCTTCCCGCAGGACGAGCTGCCTGCGCCGATGGCGAGTTCCGGCGGTCCGCTGGAGGCGGTTGGCGTGCCAATGGCCGAGTTCATGAAGCTCACGCGGATCCCGATCATCGTCTTCTACGGCGACAACATTCCGGAGAAACCGACGGCGAACCCCGCCGAGGATTCCTGGCGCGTCAGGCTGGCGATGGCGAGACTCTGGCGGGACGCCGTGAACCGCCGAGGTGGTGACGTCACGTTTGTGCATTTACCGGAGCTCGGCATTCGCGGCAACACCCACTTCCCATTCTCCGATCTGAACAGTCGCGAGATTGCCGATCTGCTGTCGGACTTCCTGAAGACGAAGCATCTGGACTAGCCAACCAAACCATTGAAGGAGAAAGCAAATGCAAAAGCGCAAACTTGGAAACAGCAACCTGGAAGTCTCGGCTCTCGGGCTGGGCTGCATGGGGATGAGCGCCAACTACGGCCCACCCGCGGACAAACAGCAGATGCTCGCCCTGATCCGGGCGGCCGTGGAGCGAGGTGTCACCTTCTTCGATACGGCCGAGGTCTATGGCCCGTTCGTCAACGAGGAACTGGTGGGCGAGGCGCTCGCCCCCTTCAAGGGCCAGGTGGTGATCGCCACCAAGTTCGGCTTCGACCTCGATAAGGTGACGGCGCAGCGCCGGGGCGGCCTGGACAGCCGGCCGGAGCACATCAAGGCGGTCGCGGAGGCCTCGCTCAAGCGCCTCAGGGTCGACGCGATCGATCTGTTCTACCAGCACCGTGTCGACCCCAACGTGCCCATCGAGGACGTGGCAGGTGCGGTCAAGGACCTGATCGCGCAAGGCAAGGTCAAGCACTTCGGCCTTTCCGAGCCCGGTGCCGCGACGGTCCGCCGCGCCCATGCCGTCCAGCCCGTGACGGCGGTTCAGAGCGAATACTCCCTCTTTTACCGAGGCCCGGAGGCGGACATCCTGCCGACGCTCGAAGAGCTCGGCATCGGCTTCGTGCCTTTCAGCCCACTGGGCGCGGGCTTCCTTACCGGCAAGATGGACGAGAACACCCGGTTCGACAGCTCCGATTTCCGCGCGCGCGTTCCCCGCCTGGCCCCCGAGGCGCTGAAGGTGAACCTGGCGCTGGTGGACCTGCTGCGCGGCGTGGCGCAACGCAAGAGCGCTACCCCCGCACAGATCGCACTCGCCTGGCTGCTGGCGCAAAGGCCGTGGATTGTGCCCATCCCGGGAACGACGAAGCTGCATCGCCTCGACGAGAACCTGGGCGCGGCGGCGGTCGAACTCAGCGCCGACGAGCTGCGGGAGATCGATGCCGCCGCGGCCAAGCTCAGCTTGCAGGGGGCACGGCTGCCCGAGGCCGTGCTGCGCATGACCGGTGGCTGAAGCAGACATGAAGCTCACACTCCCCGATCCGGGCGCGACAGCGCCTCACCGCGCGGACGCGTTCCGCCGAACCGCCGTTCTCGCGATCGTCCTCACCAGCTATCTGATGATCGTGCTCGACATCTCCATCGTGATCACGGCGCTGCCTAAGATCCGCGAGAGCCTGGGATTCACGGTCACCGGCCTGTCCTGGGTGCAGAGCGCCTACACGCTGGCCTTCGGCGGCCTGCTGCTGTCAGCCGCGCGCGCCGGCGACATCCTCGGGCGGCGCGCCATGTTCATCGCCGGGCTGGCGCTGTTCACGGCGGCGTCGCTGGCCATCGGACTGGCTGTCTCCCCCGCCTGGCTGGTGGGCGCACGTGCCGTGCAGGGCGTTGGCGCGGCCATCCTGGCACCGTCGACGCTGGCGCTGCTGTCGACCCATTTTGTGGAAGGGCCCGAGCGCACGCGCGCGCTTGGCTACTACGGCGCCACAGCCGGCATCAGTGCGAGCGTGGGCCTGGTGCTGGGCGGGTTGCTGGCCGACCTGATCTCCTGGCGCGTCGGCTTCTTCCTGAACCTGCCGATTGGCCTGGCCCTGATAGTGGCCACACGCAAGTTCATCGTCGAAACGCCTCGGCGCTCGGGCCGGCTGGACCTGGCCGGTGCGGCCAGCTCAACCATCGGCATGACCGCGCTCGTCTATGGCCTGGTGCGCGCCGCAGGCAGCGGCTGGGGCGACGCGCTCACGGTCGCTGCGCTGGCGGTCGGCGCCGTCTTGCTGGCGCTGTTCGTGCTGAACGAGTCCCGTGTGCCGCAGCCCCTCTTGCCCCTGCACCTGTTCGCCAGCCGCGAACGCACCGGCGCCTATGCGGGCCGCTTGCTGTTCCTGGGCGGGATGATCGGCTTCTGGTTCTACACGACCCAGTTCCTGCAGGGGGTGCTGGGCATGCGTCCGCTGCAGGCGGGATTGGCCTTCTTGCCCGCGACGCTGGTGAACTTCGCTGTGGCGCTGGCCGTGCCCAGGCTGACCCAGCGCTTTGGCAATGCCCGGCTGCTCGCTGCAGGACTGTTGATCTCGGTGATCGGCATGGCCTGGCTGGGCCAGGTCACGGCCGACACGGTCTACCTCACCGGCGTGGCCTTGCCGATGCTGCTGGTCGGTGCGGGGCAGGGCGCTGCGCTCAGCCCGCTTACGGTTGCGGGCGTTGCGGGGGTCACGGCGAAAGATGCAGGCGCTGCTTCGGGCCTGGTCAACGTCGCGCACCAGCTGGGCGGCTCGCTGGGCCTGGCCGTGCTGGTCGTGGTGTTTGCGGCCGCTGGCCCCAGCAGCGCCGATGCCCGGGCCGACCTGGCCCATCGCATCGCCACGGCGCTGTCTGCGGGCGCAGTCCTGCTCGCCCTTGCGCTGGCCGTCGTCCTGCTCTGCATTGTTCGGCGACCCGCACCAACCGCGTTGACCGGCGCGGATGGGGCACGCTGAGTTCAACCTTCGTGAAGAAGACGCCTGCCGGCATCTCTTCGGCATTTCTGAAAGCTTCAAAGGAACACACCATGACACCCTCTCAAGTCTCATCAGCATCCTCCCAGGCGGTCCGCGTCAGACGGTGCGGATCGCTACCATCCGCCGCCGGTCCGGCTGACTGGTTCACCGGCACTGTACGTGTCGACCCACTGTTTTCCCCGACGGACCCCGCGCGTGCCTCAGGCGCGCTGGTCACCTTCGAGCCGGGTGCGCGGACCGCCTGGCACACCCATCCGCTGGGCCAGACGCTGGTCGTCACGGCGGGCTGCGGCCGCGTACAGCAGTGGGGCGGTCCCGTCGAGGAGATCCGGCCCGGCGATGTCGTCGCTATCCCGCCGGGTGTCAGGCACTGGCACGGCGCGGCACCGTCCACCGCGATGTCGCACCTCGCCATCCAGGAACAACAGGACGGCAAGTCGGCCGACTGGTTCGAGAAGGTCTCCGACGAGCAGTTTCTGCGCTGATTGCGCTTGCAGCGCCGAGGCGGGCGCCACAGACCAGCACTTTCGATGGCAGCGACCTCAGCGTCCTGCCGCTGTTGGCTGGTAAGGAAGCTGCGCAAGACCGTGCTGCTTGGGCTTCACCCCGATTCGATCTTAAAAAAATAGGTCAAAGTTCAGCCAGTCTGGGCCAGGCGGTGCCGTCTATTCGCCACCACTCCAGTCTGCTTATAGCTTCTGCGGCGGCGCAGTTCCTGTCTTGCTGGGAAAATGGCCCATCTGACCTGAACAGAAATATCCCATGCCACTGCCCGCACCCCAAGCCCGTTCCCACCTGCACACGCGCGCCGTTGTCTTTCGCGGCTACCACCGCGAGGACGGCCTGTGGGACATCGAGGCCGAGTTGACCGACACCAAGACCTATGCGTTGGAGCGCTTCGAGCGGGGCGACATGCCGCCGGGCACGCCCATCCACGGCATGGCGATTCGTGCAACGGTGGACGACACCATGACCATTCGTGAGATCGCCACCTCCATGGACTACACGCCCTTTGGCGAATGCCAGCAGGGCACGGACCCGATGCAGCAGATGGTGGGCGTGACCATGGGGCCGGGCTGGCGCCAGGCCATCGAGCGGGCGCTGGGCGGCATCCGCGGCTGCACGCATCTGCGCGAATTGCTGTTCAACATGGCGACCGCGGCCTACCAGACCATTCCCACCTACCGCGACCGCCTGCGCAGGCAGGCCGGGCTGCCCGAGCCTGAAAGCACCACGCCGCCGCACCACCTGGGCAAATGCATCGCCTGGGATTTCGACGGCCCGGTGGTGCAGCGGCGCCATCCCAAGTTTGCGGGCTGGCAGCCGCTGAAGCGCAAAGCCTGAGCTGATGAAGCCGGCGGCTTGTGCCGCGATTCAGGATTTGCTGGCCTTCGGTGATTGCGTCGCAGGCGAGTTCTGTTTGCTATAAAAACGGTAGCTTCCTGCGCCCATTGCACCTGGGCTGAAACCAGATTTAACCTTGAAAGTTGGCAAAGTTACAACCTGGGCTGACCACCCCCTTAAACTCCGCCCATGACCCCGACCCTGCACCGCGCAGCCACTTTCGCCACTGAACAGTTTCGCCATCTCACGAGCGTCGTCAAACGGCATCCCGTGCGGGCGGCTTTGGTGCTGCCGGCGCTGATGCTGCTGTGCGTGCTGGTGCTGATTCCGTTCACGCCCGGCATTGGCGACTTGCGCAAGGCCAAGTCTGAAACGCCCTCGGTGCTGCTGGCTTCTGACGGCACGGTGCTGGCCGAGTACCGGCGCATCAACCGCCAGTGGGTGACGCTGGACAAGATTTCACCCAACGTCGTGAACGCCTTGATCGCCACCGAAGACCACCGGTTTTACGACCACCACGGCATTGACTTTCGCCGCACGGCGGGGGCGGTGTTCGCTACCCTGTCGGGCGACTTGCAGGGCGGCTCGACGATTACGCAGCAGCTGGCGCGCAATCTTTACCCTGAGGAGATTGGCCGCGCCACCAGCGTCACGCGCAAGGTCAAGGAAGCGATCACCGCGCTGAAGATCGAGGCGGTGTATTCCAAGCGCGAGATCCTTGAGACCTATCTCAACACCGTGCCCTTTTTGTACAACGCCTTCGGCATCGAAATGGCCGCGCGCACTTATTTCGACAAGTCGGCCGACAAGCTGGACCTGCTGGAGAGCGCCACGCTGATCGGCATGCTCAAGGGCACGAGCTACTACAACCCGGTGCTCAACCCTGAGCGCGCGGTGCAGCGCCGCAACCTGGTGCTGGCGCAGATGGCCAAACACGGCAAGCTCGACCCGGCCCGGCTTGAGGCACTGGCCAGGCGGCCGCTGCGGCTGGACTTTGAGCGGCAGACCGAGGCGCTGGGCCCGGCGCCGCACGTGGCCCAGCATCTGCGCAAATGGCTGATCGCCTGGGCCGACCGCAAGGGCTACAACATTCATACCGATGGCCTCAGGGTGCGTACCACGCTCGACGCCAAGATCCAGAAAGCGGCCAACCAGGCGGTGGCGCGGCAGATGGCGCAACTGCAAACCCTGGCAGACGCGCGGCGCAAGGCCGGCCAGGCGCGTGCCGTGTTGCAGGCCGGCTTTTTGGCGCTGGACCCGCGCAACGGCGCCGTGCGGGCCTGGGTGGGCAGCCGCGACTTTGCGCAGGAGCAGTTTGACCATGTGAGCCAGGCGCGGCGCCAGCCGGGCTCGACCTTCAAGCCCTTTGTGTATGGCGCGGCCTTCATGCTGGGCTTCGACCCCTTGGACACCCTGATCGACCAGCCCGTGGCCATTACCTCGCAAGGCGGCGGGGTGTGGACGCCCAGCGATGCGACGCCGCCCACCTACCAGCCCACCACGCTGCGCGACGGGCTGGCGTATTCGAAAAACACCATCACGGCCCAGTTGATGCAGAAGGTGGGGCCAGCCAAAGTAGGGGCGCTGGCGCAGGCCCTGGGGGTGCGGCAGAGCAAACTTGACCTGGTGCCATCACTCGCCCTGGGCACCAGCCCCGTCACGCTGATGGAGATGGTCGCGGCCTACGGCAGCATCGCCAATGGCGGCAGCTACATGCAGCCGGTGCTGGTGCTGAGCGTGGAAGACCGCAACGGCCAGCTGCTGGAACAGTTTGAGCCCGTCAGGGAGCGCGAGCCGGCCATGCCGCGTGCGCAAGCGCTGACCCTGGTGAACGCCATGCGCGGCGTGATTGACGAGGGCACGGGCAGGGCCATTCGCCAGCGCTACGGCATCCAGGCCGACGTGGCGGGCAAGACCGGCACCACGCAAGACAACACCGACGGCTGGTTCATCATGATGAACCCGCAGCTGGTGGCGGGGGCCTGGGTCGGCTTTAACGACAACAGCGTGACGATGGGCTCATGGGGGCAGGGCGCCCGCAGCGCGCTGCCCATGGTGGGTGAAGTTTTTCAGCAGGCATTTCGCAACCGCTGGCTCGACCAGAACGCTGAATTCGACATTCCCCGCCCGCGGCCACCGCCGCCGCCGGAGCAGCGCCGCGACGACCCGATCGGGGAGATCGTGAACGGTCTGCTGGGCAGGATCTTGCGGCAACTGCGGGCGAACTGACCGAAATTGCTACTAAAAACGTAGCTGTTTGCGCCCGTTTTTATTGGGCTGAAGGCCAATTTCGTTACAAACCAGCATCGTCGGCGACGCTTTCCGCGGGCACAGGCAATTCGTCCCGCACGGCGGCCCACTTCAGCAACGAGTCCAGGGTGGGGCACAAGGCCTGCCCCCACCGGGTCAGCGTGTATTCCACTTTTGGGGGGACTTCGGGGTAAATCACGCGGCGCACCATGCCGTCGGCTTCCATCTGGCGGAGTTGCTGGATCAGCATTTTTTGCGAGACGGCCGGAATGGCACGCTCGAGTTCTGAAAAGCGAAGCACCTTTCCGCCGAAGAGCTGAAAAAGGATGGAAAGCTTCCAGCGTCCCTCCAGCATTTTGAGAATCTTCTCGACCCGTGCAGCCGCGGAAATGGGGGTGAGTTCAGCTGGCTTACCTTCAGGTGCGTAGCTCACCTTTTCGTGCGTTCTTGTCATGGCACCAGCTTAGCCATATCTTCAGAGAGGCGCAAACAGGCGCTCCTGCCGACATCGGCCAACACCCAAGGTGAATGACATGAACACATCGAACCCCGCAACACCATTACCTTCCTCGCCACCGCACAACCTGCCTGCGGCCATTGCCGGCTACATCGCAGCCGCCAACGCAGGGGACACCGACGCCGTGGCGGCTTGCTTCACCGAGGACGCGATCGTCAAGGACGAGGGGCAGGAAAGGCGAGGCATTTCCGCCATCGTGGCCTGGAAAGAGGAGGTGACGCTCAAGTACAGCCCCATCACCCAGGTCATCCGTGCGGAAGTCGTCAACGGCATCAACGTCGTGACGGCCTCCGTGTCGGGCGACTTCCCTGGCAGCCCGGTAGAGCTGAAGTACGCCTTCACGATGGATGGCGACAAAATCGCGCGACTGGATATCACGGTATGAGCAGCACACAGTTCTCATGTGATCCGGACGAGTTTTCGGGTAAACGCGTCCTGGTCACGGGCGGCACCAAAGGCATGGGCGAGGCGATCGTACGGCGGCTGGCCCGTGGCGGCGCCAGGGTGGCCACAACGGCGCGCTCGCCGCTTCCGCAAGGGCAGGCGCCCGAGCTTTTCGTCCAGGCAGACATCAGCACGGCTGAGGGCGTCAAGTTGGTGGTTGAGGCCGTATTGGCGCGCTTTGGTGGCCTGGACATTCTTGTCAACAATGTCGGCGGCTCGTCGGCTCCCAGCGGGGGCGTTCTGGCACTCAGTGATGACGACTGGCAGCGCACGCTGGAGGCCAACCTCTTCGCCGCCGTACGCCTTGATCGGGGATTTCTGCCGGGCCTGATAGCGCAGGGCCGTGGCGTCATCATTCATGTCTCTTCCATTCAGCGGCGCCTGCCCTTGTTTGAGGCCACGTTGGCCTACGCGGCCGCGAAAGCGGCCCTGACGACTTACAGCAAAGGTCTCTCCAAAGAGCTTGGGCCCAAAGGCATACGCGTCAATACCGTGGCGCCGGGGTTCATTGAGACGACGGCTGCGCACGGCCTGATCATGCGCATTGCGGAGCAGGCAGGAACCGACGAAGCCGGTGCGCGGCAGAGCCTCATGAATTCGCTGGGCGGCATCCCGATCGGCAGGCCCGGCCGCCCTGAGGAGGTTGCAGAGCTGGTGGGCTTCCTCGTGTCCGACCGCGCGGCTTCCATTCACGGCAGCGAATATGTCATTGACGGCGGCACGGTTCCCGTCGTGTAGCGGAGTGCAGCCTGACAGGCATCTGCCAAAAAAACCGGCCGATGTGTCCAAGCGCTGCTGTGTTACTGTTTTGGCTTCTGACCTGCCGGAGCGCTCCATGCCACGCCCTTTTCTTGACGAAGCCCACATTCACCCTGCCATCCGCAGCAATATTGCGATGCATCAGCAGGCCATCGTGCAGGAGGTGATGACGGCGATCAGGGACAACGACGTGGTCGTGGTGGGAATGGGGATGAACCCTTTTCCCAGAATGGCGCGCAAGGCGCTGGACGATGCCGGGCAGGCTTACCGGTACCTGGAATACGGCAACTATCTGAATACCTGGCGCGAGCGCAATGCGCTCAAGATGTGGACCGGCTGGCCTACCTTTCCGATGGTGTTCGTCAAGGGCACTCTGGTGGGCGGCGCTGCGAATTTACAGGCGCTGATCGACAGCGGCGAGCTCAAAAAGATGCTGGCATAAACTTCGTCTGGCGCTCCGGCAGCATCCCGATACTGCGCGAGTCAGGGGGGGCCGACTACGCGGGCAACGGCCCCAGAAGCCAAGCCTGCGGCCGGCTCTGGCATTGACCGGGGGCGTGAATGCTATTAAAAATATAGCTGTTCGCGCCCGTGGCTGTTGGGCGGTGTCAAGTCCAGGTGCAGCAGCCGACGACAAAGCAAGTAATGTGTGAGCTTGAAATCAGAGCCAAAGTACCAGCCGCTTGCCCCGTAGCCACGCGCAGGGGCCGTCACCCAAAACCACCTTGTTCACCTTGCCCGGTGGCGGCCGCTTGCGTGCACAATGGCAACCCATGCTGATTCACCCTCACATCAATCCCGTCGCCCTGCAACTCGGGCCCCTGGCCATCCACTGGTATGGCCTGACTTACCTGGCCGCTTTCGGCCTGTTCTTTTTTCTGGCCACCCGGCGGCTTCGGCATGAGCCCTATGCCTCCATCACCGGGCCGGGCGCCTGGTCGCGCCAGGACATTGAAGACATGCTGTTTCTGGGCGTCATGGGGGTGGTGATTGGCGGGCGGCTGGGTTACTGCCTTTTCTACAAGCCGGGTTACTACCTTGCCCATCCGCTGGAGATTCTGGCGGTGTGGCAGGGCGGCATGAGCTTTCATGGCGGCATGCTGGGGGTGCTGGTCTCACAAGTCTGGTTTGCCCGTTCGCGCCAGCGGCCCTGGCTGCAGGTGATGGACTTCATTGCGCCTTGCGTGCCCACGGGGCTGGCGGCAGGGCGTGTCGGCAACTTCATCAATGGCGAGCTTTGGGGCCGTTTCAGCGATCCGGCGCTCCCGTGGGGCATGGTGTTTCCGGGCAGCGGCTCCACCTTGCCGCGCCATCCCTCGCAGATTTACCAATTCCTGCTGGAAGGCCTGTTGCTCTTTGTGCTGCTCTGGCTGTACGCCCGCAAGCCGCGCAAGATGGGACAGGTCTCGGGCGCGTTTTTGCTGGGTTATGGCGTGTTCCGTTTCATCGCCGAGTTTTTCCGCGAGCCTGATGATTTTCTCGGCATCCTCGCCCTGGGCATGAGCATGGGCCAATGGCTGTGCGTGCCCATGATCGTGGCCGGCGCCGGCCTTTGGTGGTGGGCTTCGCGGCAGGTTGCCTCGGCGCCAGCAGCGCGCGCCTGAGCGGGGCGAACCGTTCGTCTCCCGCGCTGCGCAAGAAGGCCGGCGCGACCGGTTTGCGCCGGCTGTTGCTTTTTGGGGCGCAGGGGGGCAGACTGATACGCGGTGTACCGATTTCGCCGCCCCTTGCCAGGGGGATGAAAGCGAGCGCAGCGATGAAAGAAAAAGAGCTTCGGTTGGCCATCGTTTTCTTCGGCGGCGTATCGCTGGCGATTTACCAGCACGGCATCAACCGCGAAATCCTCAATCTGGTCCGAGCATCCAAGATCTGCCACAGCGACAAGTCCTACGAAGGCGATGAGAAATCAGCGTCCGGCTTTCATGACTACTACCCTGATGAGCCGGCAAGCTCGACCGGAGACATCTACCTCGAATTTCTGGAAGCCCTTGGGCGGGACATGGATCTTCGGGTCATCGTCGACGTCATAGCGGGAGCCTCTGCGGGGGGCATCAACGGCGTGGCCCTGGCCACGGCGCTGGCCCATGACCTGAGTCTGGCGCCGGTCACCGACATGTGGCTGACCGAAGCCGACATGCTCAATCTGCTGGCGCCCGAGGGCAGGGCGCGACTCTGGAGCAAATGGTATTTCTTGCCGTTGGTGCGCCCCTTGCTGACCCGGCTCGACCGCGAAGGCTTGCTGCCCGGCAAAGCCGACGCCGAGATGAAGGAGCGAATCTCGGTTTTTCTGCGCTCTCGCTGGTTCAGGCCACCGCTGGACGGTCGCCGCATGACCATGCTGATGCTGGATGGCCTCACGGCGATGGGGAAGTCCGGCCTGGCTTCGGAATCGCTGTTGCCCACGGGGACAAGGCTTGACCTTCTGGTCACCGCGACCGATTTCAGGGGGCTCCAGCGACCGATTTTCATCCACGATCCGCCAGTCGCCCATGAAAGGGAGCATCGCCAACTTCTGCGCTTCAGCCTGGACCATCGCAGAACAGGGCATCTGGAGAGCGACTTCGACGTCGACAATCTCCCGTCTCTGGCCTTTGCATGCCGCGCTTCGGCTTCATATCCCGGGGCGTTTCCGCCGGCCCAGATCCGTGAGATCGACGACATTCTGGCCGAGTGCCACAGGCCGTGGCCGGCGCGCACCCACTTCCTGGATCGCAATTTCCGGCGCTACCGTGAGCAGGGCGAAAACCCCGAGGACGCGGTGCTGGTCGATGGCAGCGTTCTGGACAACAAGCCGATCACGGCCTGTGTGGAGGCCATCCGCACCCATGGGGCCTTCCGCGAAGTGGATCGCCGCCTGATCTACATAGACCCGCGTCCCAGTCGCGACAAAGTGGCGGCAGGCAGGGGCGTTCCGGGTTTTTTCGCCACTTTGCGCGGGGCGCTCTCGGACCTGCCTCGCCACGACCCCGTCTACAACGAACTGGCGGTGATCAGTCGCTACAACCGGCAGGCGCGGCGCTTGAAGGCTGCGATCCTCGACGCCCGATCCCATGTCGCGAAGATGATCGAAGACTTGACCAAGGGCGGTCTCAGGGGCAAGTTCACGATCGACGACGTGCGGCACTGGCGGCTCTCATCCACCCAGGTGCTGTCCGGCACGGCGATCGTCTATGACGCCTGGATGCGTTCTCTTATTCTCGAAGGCGTGGATTTCATCGTTCAGGTCATTGTCAGTGCCTGCCAGTACGCCACAGATTCGCGGGAAGCGCGCCGCGTCCAGGAGACCGTCGAGGCATGGGCCAGAAATCAGGGAATCATCGCCGCCAGCTACGCGATGCCGCAAGATATTTACGAGTATTCCGGGTTACCGCGGTTTGCGAGGGTCATTGGGGATTTTGGCGTTATCTACAAAAAGAGACGATTGAATTTTGTCCTGCATGAAATCAATGATCTCTATCAAGATATTCAGGCGAATGGTTCCGGTGCGGCCAATCCTGAATCGCTGGATCTTTTGAAGTTAAAGGTGCAAAAATGCCTTGACGACTTGTCGGTTTATGACGGTATCGGTTTTTTGAGTCGTCAGGCCGTTTCCATGTGCCGAAAGTTGTTCGTTGGGAGTTTTGCCGATGAAAAGGCAAACATGATTTCTGCCGATATCGATTTTCTTCGCCAGGACGACATCGATGAAATATCGAAACTGGTCGCAAGGCTGGGCGAGGAATGCGACATGGAGCGGTCCATGGACAATGCGGATGCCGTCATGGCATCTCCATTGCTTCTGAATCTCGGTGAGCGCAGTCGCATTGCGATACTCACCGGATACCTGGGCTATTTTTACTGGGACATCATCCTGCGTCCAACGGCCAGTGCCCTGTCATTGGACGCAGGCCCGATGGAGGAAATTCTGATCGACCGCATCAGCCCTGACGATGCAACCACCCTCACGCTTCGCGATCGCAAGAACGTTCTGCAAGGCGGGTCATTCGCCGGCTTTGGCGGTTTTCTCAGCCGGTCGATCCGTGAAAATGACTATTTGTGGGGCCGGCTCCACGCGGTGGACCGGCTCTTCGATATTCTGGCCAGCACGGTTCCGGCGAACAGGCGCGGCGATTTCGATATTGCCGCCCTGAAAAAACGTGCGTTCGGGAATGTGCTTGAGGAGGAGGCCAAGCGGCTCCGGTTCATCCCGGAGTTGATGGCCCAACTCAGGGCGGCCGTCGCGCAACTTTGACACTATCCATGGACGCCATCGCCGCCGGTTGTCGTCGGTCCACGTCTCGTCTGCTGGCGCCGGGTGGGGACAGGGTTTGTCCGGATGAAACAAGACTTGCGTCACGCGTCGGCTTATTCATAATTACGCGTAATTACTTGAAATTATGGCCGTGATTTGCGGCGGTGATGGGAAGTCAGCCCAGGTGACCTAAAGGAATCCATGCCATGCGTCTTGTCCAGAGTTCATTGCACCAGGAAGTCGCCGACACCTTGCGCGAGCAGATTTTTGCGGGCCAGTTCGCGCCGGGCAGCTTTCTGGATGAGGTCGCCCTGTGTGAGCGGCTGGAAATTTCCCGCACACCGCTGCGCGAGGCGCTCAAGGTCTTGACCGCCGAAGGGCTGCTGCGCCACGAGCCGCGGCGCGGCTGCTTCGTCAAAGAAGTGACCGAGCAGGACCTGGACGATATCTTCCCGGTGATTGCGCTGCTGGAAGGGCGCTGTGCCTATGAAGCGGCGCGCAATGCCAGCGATGCCGACCTGGCGGCGCTTACCACCTTGCATGAGCGGCTGGCCGGCCACGCGCAGGCCGGCCGCATCAACGACTATTACGCGGTGAACTTCGCGATTCACGAGGCCATTATCTTGCTGGCCAACAACCGCTGGCTGGCGCAGGCAATTGCCGACTTGCGCAAGATATTGAAGCTGGCACGCCTGCAGTCGCTGCAGGCGCCGGGCCGGCTGGCGCAAAGCCTGTCCGAGCACATGACCGTGTTTGCCGCGCTGAAAAGCCGCGACAGCGAAGGCGCCGAGGCCGCCATGCGCACGCATTTGACGCGTCAGCGCGAAGCCCTGCGCGAGCTGGCCCGCAACCAGCGTTCACGGGTGGCGTCATGAGCGCGGCCGACTGGCTTAACCGCAGCGTGTCGCGTCTGGCGGGTGAGAAAAAGGCACCGAAAGTGCCCGCAGCCCAGGCTGTCAATGCGCAGACTGCTCCTAAAAAGATAGTGACAGAAGCTTCGCCCGATGGCGCCGGCACAGGCCGTTCGACGCGCGAGCGCCTGAAAGCCACGCTGCGGCACAAGGAAGAAGCCCTGTCGCCGCGCGTCTTGCGCCGCACGCTGGAGGAGTTGAAGGCGATTGTGGACCCGCAGGTCAGCGAGGTCGAGGGCGGACGCCGGGCCAAGGGCGTCGCCGGCTGGTACGCCGGCGCCACCCTGGACGAGCGCCGCGACATGTGGCTGCTGATGAGCGAGCAGTTTGTTGCCGATGCGCACAAGGTCAAGCTGGCGCAAGCCCAGTTTGCCGCCGCGGTGGGCACGCCCGACGAAGCGGTGGCCGAGGTGCGCTACCGCCGCGCCACGGTGTCGCCGCGCCGGCGCCTTCTGCAGCGCTTCAGCGCCTTCCCCGAGGGCATCCGCTTCCTGGTGGACATGCGCGCCGACATGCTGCCTTACCTGAAGGCGGACAAGCGGCTGCAGGCGCTCGACGTCGAGATGGAGTACATGTTCTCGACCTGGTTTGACGTGGGTTTTCTGGACCTGCGCCGCATCAGCTGGGATTCGCCCGCGTCGCTGATTGAAAAGCTGATCAAGTACGAGGCGGTGCATGACATCAAGAGCTGGGCCGATGTGAAGAACCGGCTCGACAGCGACCGCCGCTGCTATGGTTTTTTTCATCCGCGCCTGCCCGACGATCCGCTGATTTTTGTGGAGGTCGCGCTGATCGACACGATGGCTCAGGGCATCACGCCCTTGCTCGACGAATCAGCTGACGCGGCCGATTTGAACAAGGCCACCACCGCGATTTTTTACTCCATCAGCAACACGCAGCTGGGCTTGCGCGGTGTGAGCTTCGGTGACTCCCTGATCAAGCGCGTGGTCGAAACGCTCAAGGAAGAGTTTCCAAGGCTCAAGACCTTTGCCACGCTGTCGCCGATTCCGGGCTTTCGCAGCTGGCTGGGCAAGCATGCGACCGCCATGCTGGAGAAGCTGGACGACAAGGCGCGTGCGGCGCTGGGTCGGGCGGTGGGGTTTGAGCCGCCCACCGCAGGGCATTTTCTGCGTGCCGCCGACGATGCGCTGAACCTGGCCGAGAAATCGCCCGTGCGCTTGATGCTGCTGCAATGCGCGGCGCATTACCTCGGGCAGGCACTGGAAGAGGGCAAGCCCATCGATCCGGTGGCGCGTTTTCACCTGGGCAACGGTGCGCGCGTCGAACGGCTCAACTGGGCCGGTGACCCCTCGCCCAAAGGCCTCAAGCAGTCTTACGGCCTGATGGTGAATTATCTTTACGACCTCAAGCGCCTGGACAAGCACCGGGCTCTGCTGGCACAGGGAAAAATACCGGTGTCCAGCAGCATCGGGGACTTGCTTTAGAACTTGGCCGTGCGCCTGGTGGGGTTCAGTGTGGTGTGATTTCGGTTTTTTGATTCAACAACGACAGGAGACAACAATGACATTCAGCTTTGAAGCAAAGGCTTCCCGGCGCGAGGTGCTGCGCGCTGGCGCGGCCGGCCTTGCCGTGCTTTCCCTGGGCAGCCAGGCCCAGTCGGGCTGGCCCGCCAGGCCGGTCACGGTCGTGGTGCCCTTCCCGGCGGGCGGCGGCACCGATGCTTTTGCCCGGCCGCTGTCCGCTCAGTTTGCAAAACTCGCCGGCAAGCCGCTCATCATCGACAACCGCGGCGGCGCCGGCGGCACGCTGGGGGCCAGCATTGCGGCCAAGGCGCCACCCGACGGCTACACCCTGTTCATGGGGGCGGTCCACCATGCCATTGCGCCGTCGATGTACCCCAGGCTGGACTACGACATCCAGAAAGATTTTGTGCCGCTGGCCCTGGTGGCCAACGTGCCGCAGGTCGTGGTGGTCAACCCGAAACGTGCCGAAGCGCAAAACATCAAGGCCTTTATCGACTACGCCCGCAAAAATCCGGGCAAGCTCAACTACGCCTCTGCCGGTGCCGGCACGTCGCACCATCTGGCCGGCGAGCTGTTCAAGCAGCAGACCAAAACCTTCATCACGCACATTCCCTACCGCGGTGCCGGCCCGGCCTTGCAGGACCTGATGTCCGGCAATGTCGACATGATGTTTGACGGCCTGGGCTCTTCCGCCGCTCACATCAAGAGTGGCCGCATCAAGGCCCTGATGGTGTCGGGCAGCAAGCGCAACCCGGCTTTCCCGGATGTACCCTGCGCCGCCGAGGTCGGCCTGCCGGAGTACACCGTGACCACCTGGTATGGCATGTGGGCCCCCAAGGGCACGCCGGCCGATGTTCAGGCGCGCGTCGTGGAAGAGTTGCGCAAGGCGGCCGCCACCGACGAGCTCAAGACCATCTGGGCCAGCAATGGCGCGGAGTTTGGCAACCTGACGCCGCAGCAGTTCGGGGCTTTTGTCGGCGCTGAAGTCAAGCGCTGGGCCGCCGTGGTCAAGGAATCCGGGGCCAAGCTGGAATGACGGGTCAGGTTCAGCTGACGACCGAAGGGCCGCTGGCCTTTGTCACCCTGTCGCATCCGGCCAGGTTCAACGCCATGTCGCGTGCGATGTGGCGTGAGCTGCGCACTGTGTTTGAGGCCCTCCCTCAAGACAGCGCGCTGCGCTGCGTGCTGGTCCGGGGTGAGGGCGGGCATTTTTGTGCCGGGGGCGACATCTCTGAATACGCCGGGTTTCGCTTTGATGAAGCCAGCCTGCGCGACTTTCACGAGGGCGACGTGTGGGGCGGCCTGCAGGCCATGCTGGACTGCGACCTGCCGATCGTGGCCCGGATCGAGGGCAACTGCATGGGCGCCGGGCTGGAGATCGCCAGCTGCTGCGACTTGCGGCTGGCCAGCGACCAGGCCTGTTTCGGTGCGCCGATTGCCAAACTGGGCTTTCCGATGGCGCCGCGCGAGGCGGCGCTGGTCCTGCGTGCCGTGGGCGAGCTGACGGCGCGCGAGATGCTGCTGGCGGCGGCCGTGCTGGATGCGGCCGAGATGAAGCGGCGCGGCTTTCTGAACCAGGTGCTGCCCGCGCCCGAGCTGGACGCTGCCCTGTGTGGCCTGGTCGAGCGCATCAGCCAGCTGGCACCCCGGGCGGCGCGTCTGAATAAAGAGGCATTCAGGGTGCTAGCCCCCGTCCTTGCTGCGCAAGCAGCTTCTGATTTAATAGCGGATGCCTACCGCTACGCGCCCTCGGCCGAACACCGTGAGGGGGTGACGGCCTTTATTGAAAAACGCAAACCGCAGTTTGCCGGCTGAGCGCCCTTTAATTTCTACCTATCTTTCGAGAGTCCCGACTGCCATGAAAAACCACAACCTGTTTGCCGCGCTGCGCGCCGCTTTCCCCGCCTCGCTGGACGAGGTGGCCATTGAAACCGACAACGGCCTGACTTACTCATGGCGTGACCTGGAACGCGCCACGGCCATGATGGCCAACCTGCTGCAGTCCTTGCAGCTGCCGGCCGGCGCCCGCGTGGCGGTGCAGGTTGAGAAATCGGTAGAGGCCATGATGCTTTACCTGGCGACCTTGCGCGCCGGCTATGTGTTTCTGCCGCTCAACACCGCCTACCAGAGCGCCGAGATCGAGTATTTCATCGGCAACGCCGAGCCGGCCGTGGTGGTGTGCAGCCCTAAAAACTTTGGCTGGGTCAGCAAGATCGCCTTCAAGGCCGGCACGCAGAACGTGTTCACGCTGGGCGACGACCGCAGCGGCTCCCTCCTGGACCGGGCTGGTCACTGCAGCGACCAGCATGAGGTGGCCATCAGGCAGGAAGACGACCTGGCCGCGATCCTGTACACCAGTGGCACGACCGGACGCAGCAAGGGCGCGATGCTCTCGCACGGCAATCTGCTGAGCAACGCGCTGGTGCTGAAAGACTACTGGGCCTGGAGAACGCCGCAAGAGGGCGGCGATGTGCTGATTCATGCGCTGCCCATTTTTCATGTGCACGGCCTGTTTGTGGCCATTCACGGCGCGCTGATCAACGGCAGCAAGATGATCTGGCTGTCGAAATTCGACCCCAGGCTGGTGCTTGAAAAGCTGCCCGAAGCGACCGTCTTCATGGGCGTGCCTACGCTTTATGTCCGCCTGCTGGCCGAGCCCGGGCTGAACCGCGAAGCCTGTCGCCACATGCGCCTTTTCATCGCGGGTTCGGCGCCCTTGCTGATCGAAACCTTCCATGAGTGGCAGGCGCGCACCGGCCACACCATCCTGGAGCGTTACGGCATGTCGGAAACCGCCATGCTCACCTCCAACCCCTACCAAGGCGGCGAGCGGCGTGGCGGCACGGTCGGGTTTGCGCTGCCGGGCGTGAGCCTGCGCGTGCAGGGCGAAGACCATCTGGATGGCGGCCCCTCCTTGCCGGCCGGCGAGATTGGCGGCATTCAGGTCAAGGGACCCAATGTCTTCAAGGGCTACTGGCGCATGCCCGAAAAGACCCGGGAGGAGTTCACCTCCGACGGCTATTTCAAGACCGGCGACGTGGGCAAGATTGACGAGCGCGGCTACATCACCATCGTGGGCCGCAGCAAGGACCTGATCATCAGCGGCGGCTACAACGTCTACCCGGCCGAGATTGAAGCCTATATCAACGAGATGCCCGGCGTGCTGGAGAGCGCGCTGGTCGGCGTGCCGCACCCGGACTTCGGCGAAGTGGGGGTGGCCATCGTCATTCCCAAACCCGGCGCCACGCTGCAGGCCGATGGCGTCGTGGCGGCGCTCAAGTCCAGGCTGGCCAACTTCAAGATTCCCAAGCAGTGCTTTGTGGCCACAGAACTGCCGCGTAACACCATGGGCAAGGTCCAGAAGAATCTGCTGCGCGAGAAATACCAGCGCCTGTTCGCCTGAACGGGCCGCCGCTTGCTATTGATTCAATAGCTGCTTGTGCAGGTGCTACAAGGGCTGGAGCCGAAAATTACCTCAATACCAGGACCGGGATGTGGGAGTGCGTCAAGACATGCATGGTTTCGCTGCCCAATAGCAGGCGCTTGAGCCCGCGGCGGCCATGCGAGGCCATCACGATCAGGTCGCACTTGTTTTTTTTGGCGGCGGCAATGATGGCCTCGGCAATCAGGTCAGAGCGGGTGGTCAGCGCCTTGACCTCGACCCCCTTGAGGGCGGCGCTGGCCTTGACGCCCTCCACAATGGCCTGGGCGCTTTCCGCCCATTGCTTTTCAACCCTGGCCACCTCGGTCGCCGGCACATTCATGCCGCCTTCGAAATAGCTGACCGGATAGCGTGGAATCACCTTGAGTGCCACCACCTCCGCGCCCGTGAGGGCCGCCAGCTTGATGCCGCTGGTGACGGCCTTGCGGGAGAGGTTGGATCCATCGGTGGCAATCAAGATGCGCTGGTACATGACGAAGCTCCTGTGGTGGAAGGTGATACACACCTTACCCAGGTTCACGCTGGTGTAACTGATGGATAACCCGGGGCTTGCTTCATCTCCAGGCTTGGGCGTCCTGTTTTGCCTTGCTTGCGATGGCGAAACCACATGAAATAGCTCTTACAATCCGGTTTTCCCCCGGATCAGCCTTGCGGCGCCGGGCGCCGGTTTCCCCCATTTTCAACCGACTTGAGGACATTATGGAAAAGCATTTGTGGTGTTTCGCGTTTTCAGCCATCGCGTTGGTCGCCTGCGGCAAGAAGGAGGAAACACCGGTGGCGGCCGTGACGCCGGCGCCTGCGGCCAGCGCCCCCGCGGCAGTTGCCAATACCGAGGAAAAGGTCCTCAACATCTATAACTGGCCGGACTACATCGCCAAGGACATGGTGGCGAACTTCGAGAAGGAAACCGGCATCAAGGTCAACTACCAGACCTTCGAGAACAACGAAGCCCTGCACGCCAAGCTGGTGGCCGGCAACACCGGTTACGACATCGTGGTGCCCGGCGCCGTGTTTGCCAAGCCGCAGATTGACGGCGGCCTGCTGATGAAGCTGGATAAATCCAAAATCAGCCACTACGGCAATCTGGATTCGGCCATCATGGCCAAGCTGGGCACCATTGACCCGGGCAATGCCTACCTGGTGCCCTGGGCCTGGAGCTTCACCACCGTGGGCATCAACAAGGCCAAGGTCACCAAGGCACTGGGGTCTACCCCCATGCCTGCAAACGCCTGGGAGCTGGTGTTCAACCCGGTCTATACCGCCAAGCTCAAATCCTGCGGCATTGCCTACCTCGACTCGCCGACCGAGGTGATTCCGCCGGCCATGCACTATCTGGGCAAGAACGCCTACTCGAACGATGCGGCCGACCACAAGGCGGCTGGCGAGATGCTGGCCAAGGTGCGTCCGCACATCCGCATGTTCTCCAGCACCATGATCGACGACCTGGCCGGCGGCAAGGCCTGCGTGGCGCTGGGCTGGGCGGGCGACATCAACATCGCCCGCGGTCGCGCCATCGAGAACAAGAGTGGCAACGAGGTGCAGGCGCTGCTGCCCAGCACCGGCGGCCTGATTTTCTTTGACACCCTGGCCATTCCCAAGGATGCCAAGCACCCCAACAATGCGCTGGCCTTTATTGACTACTACCTGCGCCCCGAGGTGTCGGCCTCGTTGACCAATGAGCTGGGCTACGCCACGGCGAACAAGGCCAGCCTGGCCAACGTCAAGCCTGAAATTGCCCAGGACAAGGCGGTCTTCCCCGACAGCGAGAATCTGCAAAAAATGGTTTCTCCGGCCAGCTTCAGCAACGAAGCCCGTGAATCCATGAGCAACGTTTTCACGACCTTCAAAAAAGGCAAGTAATACCCTTCCAGGTGAAGAGCTGATCTCAGCTTGAACCGGGCTGCGCATGCAATTTCTTGCGTGCGCAGCTTTTTTTCATTGTGGTTTTGACACCAGGACCTCTCCATCATGAACGTGCCCCTGTCGTCTGGCGACGGCTATTTGAGAACCGAACAACTGGTCAAGCGATTTGACGATGTGACGGCGGTGGACAAGGTGTCTCTGTCCATCAACAAGGGTGAAATCTTCGCCTTGCTGGGCAGCTCGGGGTGCGGCAAGTCGACCTTGCTGCGGATGCTGGCGGGTTTTGAAAAACCGACCTCGGGCGCGGTGATTCTGAACGGGGTGGACATTGCCTCCTTCCCGCCCTATGAGCGCCCCATCAACATGATGTTCCAGTCCTATGCGCTGTTCCCCCACCTCAACATCTGGGACAACATTGCGTTCGGGCTCAAGCGCGAAGGCCTGCCCAAGGCCCAGATTCAGGCCCGGGTGGATGAAATGCTCAACCTGGTCCAGTTGACAGCGCTGGCCAGGCGCAAGCCACACCAGCTCTCGGGCGGGCAGCAGCAGCGCGTGGCGCTGGCGCGCAGCCTGGCCAAAAAGCCGCAACTGCTGCTGCTCGATGAGCCTTTGGGGGCGCTGGACCGCAAGCTGCGCGAACGCACCCAGTTCGAGCTGGTCAACATCATCGAATCGGTGGGGGTGACCTGCGTGATGGTGACGCACGACCAGGAAGAGGCCATGACCATGGCCTCGCGCATTGCCGTCATGAGCCACGGCCGGGTGCTGCAAGTGGGGACGCCCAAGGAGATTTACGAATACCCCAATGGCCGCTTTGTCGCGGACTTCATTGGCAACGTCAACCTGTTTGAGGGCAAGCTGAGCCTGGACCAGGCGGACCGCTGCGAGGTGAGCACGGACCATGGCGTCGTGAGCGTGGGGCATGGCATCAGTGGCACGGCCGGCATGGCCGTGGCCGTGGCGGTCCGGCCCGAGAAAATTCACATTGCCAAAACGCGTCCCGCGGTGCATCAGAACCTGTTCACCGGCAAGGTGTGCGAGATCGCCTATTTCGGCAGCTACAACACCTTTATCGTGGAGATGGCCGGCGGGCGCACCGTGAAGGTCACCGAAGCCAACACCACGCGCCATGACGGCGCCGCCATCACCTGGGAGGACCCGGTGTTTTTCTGGTGGGATGACGCCGCCCCCGTCGTGCTCACGCAATAGGGCCGCGCCGTGAAGACCTTCTCCTGGTTCCCGTGGCCGCCGGGCCGGCGCTTCGTGATCGGCGTGCCTTACCTGTGGCTGATCGTTTTTTTCGTCCTGCCTTTTCTGATCCTGCTGCGCATCAGCGTCACAGACATGGGCGGTGGCGTGGATCCGTTTGCGCCGCTGATTGACTCCGCGTCGGGGGCCTGGCACCTGATCCTGAAATACGACAACTACGGATCGATTTTCAGGAGTGCGGAAGAGGGCGTCGCGGCGCTGTGGGGCAATACCATTTACATGGAGGCCTATGAGACGTCCCTGAAGTACGCGTTTCTGACCACGCTGCTGTGTCTGGCGATTGGCTACCCGTTTGCCTATTTCATTGCGCGTGCCAAACCTTCCATTCGTCCGGCGCTGCTGATGCTGGTGATGCTGCCGTTCTGGACTTCGTTTTTGCTGCGCGTGTACGCCTGGAAGGGGATTCTGGCCGACCAGGGCGTGCTCAACAACCTGCTGATGGCCCTGGGCATCATCCACGAGCCTCTGACCATGCTTTACACGCAGGTGTCCATGCTGGTCGGCATGACCTATGTGTATTGCCCCTTCATGATCCTGCCGCTGTATGCCAACCTGGTGAAGATGGATTTCCGCCTGCTGGAGGCCGCGCATGACCTCGGGGCCAGCCCCTGGAAGGCGTTCTGGCTGATCACGGTGCCGCTGAGCAAGTCCGGCATCATCGCCGGCGCCATGCTGGTGTTCATCCCCTGCGTGGGTGAGTTTGTCATTCCCTCGCTGCTGGGCGGCGCGGAAAACATCATGATTGGCCGGGTGGTCTGGGACGAAATGTTCAGCAGCAACAACTGGCCGCGTGCGGCGGCGCTGTCGGTGGTGATGATTCTGCTGATCCTGGTGCCGCTGGCCTTTTACTACCGATCCCGCAGCGATCGCGGCATGTACCAGGAGTCCTGAGGTGAAAAATCTGCTGCGCTTTGCCGAAAGGAATGTGGGCCGCCTCTGGCTGGGGCTGGTTTATCTGTTTCTCTATATCCCGCTGTTCTTCCTCATCGTTTTTTCCTTCAACAGCACCCGGCAGGACGGCGTGTTCACCGGCTTTTCGCTGCGCTGGTACCAGGCCCTGTTGAGCGACTCCCGGTTGGTGGACGGTTTTTTTCTGTCGCTGCGGGTGGCCTTGATCACCGGCACGCTGTCGGTGGTCCTGGGCTGCTTCGCCGCCTTTGTGCTGGTGCGCTACCGGCGCTTTAGCGGACGGACGCTGTTTTACGGCCTCGTGAACGCGCCGCTGGTGATGCCCGAGGTGATTATTGGGCTCTCCCTGCTGCTGCTGATGGTGGCCGTGCAGCGCGCCGTGGGCTGGCCCGACCGTGGCTTCATCACCATCGTGATGGGCCACACGCTGCTGGGCATGGCCTATGCCACGGTGGTGATCCAGTCGCGCCTGAGCGAGATGGATCGCGCCATCGAAGAGGCCGCCATGGACCTGGGCTGCCGACCCATGCAGGTGTTCTTTCTGGTGACCCTGCCCAATATCACGCCGTCCCTGGTGTCGGCCTGGTTGCTGGCCTTTACCCTGTCGTTCGATGACGTGGTGATCTCGGAGTTTCTGTCCGGGCCGGGCGTGACCACCTTGCCGCAGGTGATCTTCAGCTATGCCCGCCGCGGCGTGAACCCGTCCATCTATGCCGCAGCGACGATTCTGATCACGGTGGTGTCGCTGGGCATCATCAGCTACAGCATTTACATGCTGCGCCGGCAGAAACGGCTGGTCCGTGAGATCAGTGCGGCAATACAGCCGGAACCGACGCTTTCCGGCCCCGCTGGGGCAGGGTAGCCAGCACCACGCCGACGAGTGCAATGGCAAAGGCGCCTATCTGCGTGCCGTTCAGGGTTTCGCCCAGCACCAGCACGCCCACCGCTGCGGCGCTCACGGGCAGCATCACGGTGAACACCCCGGCCTGGTTGGCCGGGATGGTTTTCAGGCCGGTCATCCACAGCCAGACGGTCCACACGCTGGCGGCCAGCGCATAAAACAGCAGTAGCAGCCAGGCCGAGGGTGCCACGCGGGCAAAGTCAAAGCCCCAGGCCATCCACAGGCCCAGCGGCGTGACCAGGGCAAAGCCCCAGAGATTGATGAGCGCGGTGATGCGCTTGGGGCTGAGCGCGCCCGTGAGTTTTTTCCCGATCACGGCATAAGCCGCTTCGCACAGCACGGCACCCACCAGCAGCAGATTGCCCAGCCACGCGGTTTTTGATGCCAAATCGGCCCCCGGCCCAGTAGCTGCCGGCGCAGGCAGCTCATTTTTTGATAGCGAAACCAGGCCGATGCCGATGACCGCGCAGGCGACCGCCGCCCAGACCCGCAGGCCTATGCGTTCGCGCAGAAACAGCCAGCTCATCAGCGCCACCGCCGCTGGAATGGCGGCCATGATGACGCCGGCAGCCACCGCGCTGGTCATGCTCACGCCAAACAGCATGCAGATCGAAAACAGGAAATTGCCCAGAAACGATTCCAGGAACAGCAGTTTTCGGGTCTGCCCGCTGAGGGGCATTTCCATGGACGGTTTTTTTAGCCAGTGCAGCATGGCCAGCCCACCCAGGCCAAAGCGCAGCCAGGCGAGCAGAAAAACGGGCAGGGCGGCGACCAGGGGTTTGGACAGCGCCACATAGCTGCCGACCAGAGACATGCTGAGCGCGAGGCAGGCGTAGGCCATGAAGCGGTTCATTAAACTGGGGACTCCTGTTGCACCGGCCTTGCGGCCGGTCGGTTGACATGGCCGGCTTGACAGCCTGGCGCAGGCTGAAATCATGCCCTAATTTCAATCCTGGATGGAGCCCTGACATTGAAACCAGAAACCACGCCGCCGCTTCGCCATGTCTTCGTCTACGGCACCCTGCGCAGAGGGGAGGAGCGGGACATCAACCGCCTGCTGCCTGCGCCGCGCTGGGTCGGGCGTGCCAGCGTGGCCGGCGTCATGCATGACCTGGGCGCCTACCCTGGCCTGGTGCTGGGCGGGCCAGGGCGGGTGCTTGGTGAGGTGTATGAAATCAGCGCTGAACTCGAACAGCGTCTTGACGAGATCGAGGAAGTGTGGCCCCAGCCGAGCGGCGAATATGCCAAGCGCGAGGCGGCTGTGCAGCTTGATCGCAGCGCGTTTGTGCGCAGCGCTCAGCCGGGCCGGCCAGGCAGCGAAGCGGCCGGGGCGCCCGAGGTGCTGGTCTGCCTTCTTTATGAGCTTGCGCCCGCGCGGACTGTGGGCAAACCGGTCATTGCCAGCGGCGACTGGGTGCGGTACCGGGCTGGCCGCGCGGGTTGAACCTGCGCGAGCACACCCTGGCCTGGTGAGCTACGGGTCTATTCTGAAACCAACGCCCTGTTGAAGCCTGTGAGCTTCCATGGCCCGCCATGCGCATTCTTTTAAATTTCACAATCCAATAAATATATTTTTCAATATGAAATATTGAATTGCTGCAGTGCGCAAAAATTTCTCAATACGAGAGACTTAATTTTGCATCGCGATAAATATATGAAAGATCGTTGATTTTGTTCAAGTTAATTTTTATCTTATATAAGACATAAGAGCTTAACAAGGTCTTGTAGAAGACTTAAAGTTAGCCCATCAACTTCACCTTTTCTTTTCAACCTACGGAGTGCACCATGCCACAAACCCTCGCCGAACAATTGAGCCGCGACCAGCAAATCTCTGCCCTTGAGAAGGACTGGGCCACCAACCCACGCTGGAAAGGCATCAAGCGCGGTTACAGCGCCGCCGACGTGGTGCGTCTGCGCGGTTCCTTCCCTATCGAGTACACGCTGGCGCGCCGCGGTGCGGAAAAGCTCTGGGGTCTGGTCAACAACGAGCCCTACGTCAACTGCCTGGGTGCACTGACAGGCGGCCAGGCCATGCAGCAGGTCAAGGCCGGCGTCAAGGCGATCTACCTGTCGGGCTGGCAAGTCGCCGCCGACAACAACAGCTACGCCTCCATGTACCCGGACCAGTCGCTGTACCCGGTGGATTCGGTGCCTACCGTGGTGGAGCGCATCAACAACACCTTCCGCCGTGCCGACGAAATCCAGCACTCCAAGGGCATTGACGCCGGCGACAAGGGCTATATCGACAACTTCGCGCCCATCGTGGCCGATGCGGAAGCCGGTTTCGGCGGCGTGCTGAATGCGTTCGAACTGATGAAGGCCATGATCAAGGCCGGCGCTGCCGGCGTGCACTGGGAAGACCAGCTGGCTTCCGTCAAGAAATGCGGCCACATGGGCGGCAAGGTGCTGGTGCCGACCGCCGAAGCCTGCCAGAAGCTGATCGCTGCGCGCATGGCGGCCGACGTCTGCGGCGTGCCCACCCTGGTGATTGCCCGCACCGACGCCGAGGCGGCCGATTTGCTGACCAGCGACTACGACGCCAACGACAAGCCCTTCATCACGGGCGAGCGGACGTCCGAAGGTTTCTACAAAACCAAAAAAGGTCTGGACCAAGCCATCTCGCGCGCCATCGCCTATGCCCACTATGCCGATCTGGTGTGGTGCGAAACCGGCACGCCCGACCTGGCCTTCGCCAGGAAATTTGCCGACGCCGTGCACAAGGTGCATCCCGGCAAGATGCTGGCCTACAACTGCTCGCCATCCTTCAACTGGAAGAAAAACCTGGACGACGCGACCATCGCCAAGTTCCAGCGCGAACTCGGCGCCATGGGCTACAAGTACCAGTTCATCACGCTGGCCGGCATCCACTCCATGTGGTACAACATGTTCGACTTGGCCCAGGACTACGTCAAGCGCGGCATGTCGGCCTATGTCGAGAAGGTGCAGGAGCCCGAATTCGCGGCACGCGACCGCGGCTACACCTTTGTGTCGCACCAGCAGGAAGTCGGCACCGGCTACTTCGACGAGGTCACCACCGTGATCCAGGGCGGCAAGTCCAGCGTGACCGCGCTGACCGGCTCGACCGAAGAAGAGCAGTTCCACTGATCTGAACCTGCAGGTTTGATACCCAGACGCTGGCGTCCGAAAGGGCTCGGCTTTCAGCCCGGACAGGCTTTTGCAGGCCTGTTCGGGCTTTTTTGCGCGCGCGCTTTTCCTGCCGGATCAGCCGGCATGCGGCCTATCAATCCGCCGCGCCACGGCCCGCCCGACCTGCCGTAAAATAGCCGGATGCAATCAATCAAACTGGAAACAGGAAGGATCGTTCGGGTTATGACACCGCGAACTACGACCTCGTCCTCTTTTTGGAGTCACACTGGGCGCTAGTCCGCATGCCCTGGTGATTGATAGCTACAAATCTCATAGCTTGAATCCATAGATCCTCTCATCAAAGCGCGGCAGGTTCCGCGCTTTTTTGTTGTAAAGCCTGTTCAATAAAAGTCGTTCCCATGATTCAAATCACGCTCCCCGATGCCTCCCGGCGCGAATTCCCTCAAGCCGTCACGGTGGCCGATGTCGCCGCGTCGATCGGCGCCGGCCTGGCCAAGGCGGCCCTGGGCGGCAAGGTCGACGGCAAGGTGGTCGATACCAGCTTTCTGATCGAGAAGGACAGCGCGGTCTCCATCATCACCGCCAAAGATGCCGATGGTCTGGAGTTGATTCGCCACTCGACGGCCCACTTGCTGGCCTATGCGGTCAAGGAGCTGTTTCCCGAGGCGCAGGTGACCATAGGCCCGGTGATTGAAAACGGCTTTTACTACGACTTTTCCTACAAGCGCCCGTTCACGCCTGAAGACCTGGCGGCGATTGAGAAGCGCATGGCCGAGCTGGCCGCCAAGGACGAGCCGGTCACGCGCCGTGTCTTGCCGCGCGATGAGGCGGTGGCGTATTTCAAAAGCATTGGCGAGCATTACAAGGCCGAAATCATTGCCGGCATCCCGGCGGATCAGGATGTGTCGCTGTACCGCGAAGGCGCCTTCGAAGACCTGTGCCGTGGCCCTCACGTGCCCAGCACCGGCAAGCTGAAGTTCTTCAAGCTCATGAAGGTGGCCGGCGCCTACTGGCGCGGCGATCACCGCAATGAGATGCTGCAGCGCGTCTATGGCACGGCCTGGGCCAGCAAGGATGAGCTGCAGCAGTACCTGACCATGCTCGAAGAGGCCGAAAAGCGCGATCACCGCAAGCTGGGCCGCGAGCTGGACCTGTTCCACATCGACGACCACGCGCCCGGTCTCGTGTTCTGGCATCCCAAGGGCTGGACGGTCTGGCAGGGCGTGGAGCAGTACATGCGCCAGGTGTACCAGGACAACGGCTACCAGGAGGTCAAGGGCCCGCAGATCATCGACAAGACGCTGTGGGAAAAAACCGGGCACTGGGACAAGTACCGCGAGAACATGTTCACGACCGAAAGCGAGAAGCGCGAGTATGCGCTCAAGCCGATGAACTGCCCGGGCCACATCCTGATCTTCAAGCAGGGCATCAAGAGCTACCGCGACCTGCCGCTGCGCTACGGCGAATTCGGCCAGTGCCACCGCAACGAGCCTTCGGGCGGCCTGCACGGCATCATGCGGGTGCGCGGCTTCACGCAGGACGACGGCCACATCTTCTGCACCGAGGACCAGATCCTGCAAGAGTGCAGCGACTACACGACGCTGCTGCAGAAGGTCTACAAGGACTTTGGCTTCAACAACATCATCTACAAGGTGGCGACGCGTCCGGACAAGCGCATCGGCTCCGACGAGGTCTGGGACAAGGCCGAGCATGCATTGGTGGAGAGTCTGCGCGCCTCAGGTTGCGAATTCGAGATCTCGCCGGGTGAGGGCGCGTTTTATGGCCCCAAGATCGAGTACACGCTCAAGGATGCGATTGGCCGACAGTGGCAGTGCGGCACCATGCAGGTCGACTTTTCCATGCCGGAACGCCTGGATGCCGAATATGTGGGCGAAGACGGCGCGCGCCACCGCCCTGTGATGCTGCACCGGGCCATCGTCGGTAGTCTGGAGCGATTTATCGGCATATTGATCGAGGAACATGCCGGCGCGCTGCCCACCTGGCTGGCGCCGGTGCAGGTTTCGGTGCTCAATATCACCGATTCCCAGGCGGATTACGCCCGGGAAGTTGCCAAAACGCTGCAAAATCAAGGGCTTAGGGTCAACCTGGATCTGCGTAACGAGAAAATTACGTATAAAATACGGGAGCACTCCATGCAAAAGCTGCCTTACATCCTTGTCGTAGGCGACAAAGAGAAGGCCGCCGGAGCCGTTGCAGTGCGCGCCCGGGGTAACAAAGACCTTGGAGTGATGTCCCTGGAGGCGTTTGCCCAGCAGATTGCCTCCGACATTGCACAAAAAGCCTGAACCGCTGACAAATTTAAGGCAAGTTTGTTGGTGTTAAAGCTTCTCGTCCTAGTGGGACGGGCGCAAGCCGCTATAGCTTTTATAGCAAGCATTAAAGGACAAAAACCATCGCTACTGAATTTCGTGACCGCCGTCACCGCGAAGAACGCAAGCACCGCTTGAACCGTGAAATCATGGCCCCTGAAGTACGTCTGTCAGGGCCTGACAACGAGCCCCTGGGCATTGTCAGCTTGATGGAGGCCTTGCGCCTTGCGGGTGAAGCCGACGTAGATCTGGTTGAGATTTCTCCCACGGCGGTTCCGCCGGTGTGCAGGCTCATGGACTACGGCAAGTTCAAATACGCCGAGCAGAAGAAGGCGGCGGAAGCGAAGTCCAAGCAAAAGGTCATCGAGGTCAAGGAAATCAAGTTCCGGCCTGGTACTGACGATGGCGACTACAACATCAAATTGCGCAATATCAAGCGCTTTTTGGAAGATGGCGACAAGTGCAAGATTACCCTGCGCTTTCGCGGCCGTGAAATCACGCACCAGGAATTGGGCTTGGCCCTGCTGGCGCGGATTCGGGATGAGCTGGCTGATCTGATCATCGTGGAGCAGTTTCCCAAGCTCGAAGGCCGGCAAATGGTCATGATGATCGCGCCGGGCAAGAAGAAGGTGGCAGCCAAGCCTGCGGCATCCGCTGCAGATGCGGCGCCCGCTGCGCCGACAAACGCCTGAAGGCGCTTGTCGCAAAAAGACAATGTTTGCCTGCAGGCGTGATCGCCGGCAGGTTTTCAGGGGAATGCCTTCAGCATTCCCTGTGAAGGCGGATTTGTTCCGCTTTCCGAAGGTGGCGATGTCAAAGTCGCTGCCGCGGGCGGGAGATCGAAAGATGATCCGCCTGAATAAGTGGCAGGTGTAAAAACTCGCCACTAACAAGTGGCTCGGGGCCATCAAGTCTGCGGAAGGTTCGCAGCGCCTCACGAGCACAAATGAAAAGGAGCATTGATATGCCCAAAATGAAGACCAAGAGCAGCGCGAAAAAACGTTTCCGCGTTCGTCCGGGTGGCACCGTCAAGCGCGGTCAAGCCTTCAAGCGTCACATTCTGACCAAGAAGACCACCAAAAATAAACGCCAACTGCGTGGATCAACAGCTGTTCATGAGACCAATATGGGTCACATGGCACAGATGCTGCCAGGCCGTGGTATTTAATTAACGACGAACAAGGAGTACTCACATGCCTCGCGTCAAACGTGGTGTAACGGCTCGCGCCCGCCACAAAAAAGTTCTCGCCCTTGCAAAAGGTTTCCGCGGCCGCCGCGGTAACGTCTTCCGTATCGCCAAAGAAGCGGTAATGAAGGCTGGGCAGTATGCCTACCGTGACCGTCGTAACAAGAAACGTGTGTTCCGCCAGTTGTGGATCGCCCGTATCAATGCTGCCAGCCGTTCATTTGGCATGACCTACAGCCAGTTTGCCAATGGCCTGAAGAAAGCCGGCATCGAGATTGACCGCAAGGTTCTGTCCGATATGGCCATCCATGACAGCGCTGCTTTCGGCGCTATCGTTGAACAGGTGAAAGCCAAGCTGGCTGCCTGATTTTCGGGGCAAGGGTTGCTATTAAAATAATAGCTTCTCGCGCAAGAAAATAAAGGGCTGGAGCTTGAAAAGGCTCTGGCCCTTTTCCATGGTGCTGTGTCCGGGCTGGGTAGCCCAAGGCACCGTCGCTGTTTCCGTATTCCGCACAAGAGAATTTATGAACGAACTCGACGCCCTCAACGAACTGGTAAACGCTGCCAAGGCCAGTTTTGGGCAGGCGCAGACCCCCGCCGACCTGGAAAACGCCAAGGCGCAGTATCTCGGAAAATCAGGGCGCGTCACCGAGTTGATGAAGGGCATGGCGGCGCTCAGCGTGGAAGAGAAAAAATCCCGTGGTGCCGCCATCAACCTGGCCAAGCAGGCCATCGAGGCCGCGCTGAACGAGCGCCGCCAGGCCCTGGCCGATGCCGAGCTTGAAAAGCAGCTCAAAGCCGAAGCGCTTGACGTGAGCCTGCCGGGCCGCAAGCGCGCGCAAGGCTGCCTGCACCCCGTCTCGCTGACGCTGGAACGCATCGAAGCCATTTTCGGCTCCATGGGGTTTGATGTGGCGCAGGGGCCGGAAATTGAAACCGACTGGTTCAATTTCACCGCGCTCAATACGCCGGAGGACCATCCCGCGCGCTCCATGCACGACACGTTTTATGTCGAGGGCGGCACCGAAGTGGCGCCGAATTTGCTGCGCACCCACACCAGCCCGATGCAGATCCGCTACGCGGTGCAGCATGTCAAAAAGCACCGCGCATTGATAGATGCCGGTGGCCGCATGCCCGAGATCCGTGTCATTGCACCGGGCCGCACCTACCGCGTCGACAGCGATGCCACCCATTCGCCCATGTTCCACCAGTGCGAAGGCCTGTGGATTGGCGAGAACGTGAGCTTCAAGGATCTGAAGTATGTGTTCACCGATTTTTGCCGCACCTTCTTTGAAAGCGACGATCTGGTGCTGCGCTTTCGACCCAGCTTCTTCCCGTTCACCGAGCCCAGTGCCGAGATCGACATCCAGTTCCAGACCGGGCCCTTGGCGGGGCGTTGGCTTGAAGTGGCGGGCTCCGGTCAGGTGCACCCGAACGTGGTGCGCAACATGGGGCTGGACCCCGAGAAATACATTGGTTTTGCCTTCGGCATGGGGCCGGACCGCCTGACCATGCTGCGTTACGGCGTGAATGACCTGCGGCTGTTCTTCGATGGCGACATCCGCTTTCTGTCCCAGTTCCAGTCATAACAAGAACAACAAGCCATAGCACAAGGTCACACCATGCAATTTCCTGAATCCTGGTTGCGCGAATTCTGCAACCCTTCGCTCAGCACCGAGCAGCTCGCTGAAACCCTGACCATGGCCGGACTTGAGGTGGAAGAACTCAAGTCTGTCGCACCGCCCTTTAGCGGTATCGTGGTCGGCGAAATCAAGGAAGCCGTGCAACACCCGAATGCCGATCGCCTGCGCGTGTGCCAGGTTGATGTGGGCCAGGGCAGTCTGCTCAACATCGTTTGCGGCGCACCCAATGCCCGTGTCGGCATCAAGATCCCCTGCGCGATGGTGGGCGCCGAATTGCCCCCCGGCGAAGATGGCAAACCTTTCCTGATCAAGGTCGGCCAGTTGCGCGGCGTTGAAAGCCAGGGCATGTTGTGCTCGGCCCGTGAACTCAAATTGTCCGAAGAGCACGGCGGCTTGCTGGAGCTGCCGGCAGACGCACCGTTGGGTCAGAACATTCGCGAGTATCTGCAGCTCGACGACACGCTGTTCACCCTCAAGCTCACGCCCAATCTGGCGCATGCCTTAAGCGTTTACGGCGTGGCCCGGGAAGTCGCCGCCTTGACGGGGGCGCCCTTGAAAGCTCCGTCTTTCCCGGCCGTGGCCTTGGGCCACCAGGACAAATTGGCCGTCAAAGTCAGCGCGCCGGATTTGTGCGGCCGTTTCTCGGGCCGCATTGTGCGCAACGTCAACACCCAGGCCGCCACGCCGCAATGGATGGTGGACCGCCTGGCGCGCTGCGGCCAGCGCAGTGTCACGGCGCTGGTGGACATTTCCAACTATGTGATGTTCGAGCTGGGCCGCCCCTCGCACATCTTTGACCTCGACAAGATTCATGGTGGACTCGAGGTTCGCTGGGGCAAGCCCGGCGAGACGCTGAAGCTCTTGAATGGCAACACCGTGACCGTCGATGAAAAAGTCGGCGTGATTGCCGACGCTGTGCAGGTTGAGTCGCTGGCAGGCATCATGGGGGGCGATGCCACCTCGGTGTCTGATGACACGAAACATGTTTATGTCGAAGCGGCGTTCTGGTGGCCCAAGGCCATTGCCGGTCGTTCACGTCGCTACAACTTTGCGACCGATGCCGGTCACCGCTTCGAGCGAGGCGTTGATCCCGGTCAAACCGTGGAGCACATCGAGCGCATCACGCAATTGATCATTGACATCTGCGGCACGCCAGAAACGCTGTGCGGCCCGATTGACGATACACAGATCAACCTGCCCAAGCCCGCCCCGGTGACCTTGCGTGTGGCGCGCGCCGTCAAAGTGATCGGCATGCCGCTCACGCAGGCGCAGTGCCTGGAGGCCCTTCAGCGTTTGAAGCTGCAAGTCAGCGAAGGCGAGGGCACGCTCACGGTGACGCCGCCCAGCTACCGCTTTGATTTGCAGATCGAAGAAGACCTCATTGAAGAGGTGGTGCGCATGGTGGGCTACAGGCAGTTGCCCGACACACCGCCACTGGCACCCATCACGGCCAAGGTTCGCACCGAGGCCGAGCGCGGTCCGTTTGCGGTGCGCCGTGCGCTAGCCGGTTTGGGTTACCAGGAAACCATCAACTTCAGCTTTGTCGAAGAGCGCTGGGAGCATGAGCTGGCCGGCAACCCCAATCCGATCAAGCTCTTGAACCCCATTGCCAGCCAGATGAGCGTGATGCGCTCATCGCTGATAGGTTCGTTGTTGCAGGTGCTCAAGTTCAACCTGGACCGCAAGGCGCCGCGCGTGAATGTTTTCGAGTTGGGTCGTGTGTTCCTGCGCGACGCACAAAGCCAGAACACCGACACCACGGTGGCCGGCTTCAAGCAGCCCATGCGCGTGGCCGGCCTGGCCTATGGCCCGCGGGCGGCGCTGCATTGGGGCCAGCCCGACAAGGCAGTGGATTTCTTCGATGTCAAGGGCGATGTTGAGGCCTTGCTGGCTCCCCTGAAAGCGGTCTTTGCGCCGGCAGCCCATCCTGCCATGCACCCCGGCCGTTGCGCCAGTGTGTCGGTGGCGGGCCAGCAGATTGGCTACGTCGGCGAACTGCACCCGCAATGGCGGCAAGGCTACGACCTGGCCCAGGCACCCATCCTGTTTGAACTGGAGCTTGACGCCGTGCTGCAGCGCCAGGTGCCGGTCTTCAGGGCAGTCAGCAAGCTACAGCCCGTGGAGCGTGACATTGCCGTGATCGTGCCGGAAAGTGTGACGCACGCCGCACTGATGGCCGCGATTTACGGGGCGAACACGCAAGGCCTGCTCAAGGGCGCGACGCTGTTCGACGTCTATCGTCCGCAGCAAGGCAGTGCCAGCATGCAACTGGGCGAGAAAAGCCTCGCCGTGCGCCTGGTGATTTCCAGTGATGCCGCCACGCTGAACGATGAAGCCATTGAGGCGGCCGTCCAGGCGGTGCTTGCCCATCTGCAGAACCAGTTGCAGGCGCGCCTGCGTGCCTGATGCTTCAAAAATCCCTACAAAAACAACAGCCGCCCGGAGGTGCACCGCCCATGGAATTTTCCGTTGAAAGCCTGGAAACCCCGGCGCTGACCAAAGCGCATTTGGCCGAATTGCTGTTTGAGCAGATCGGGCTTAACAAACGCGAGTCGAAAGACATGATTGACGCGTTTTTTGACCTGATTTCCGACAGCCTGGTGGATGGAAAGGATGTGAAGATTTCAGGCTTTGGCAATTTCCAGATCCGTACCAAGGCGCCCCGCCCAGGCCGCAACCCGCGCACGGGGGAGGCCATTCCCATTCAGGCGCGCCGGGTCGTGACGTTCCACGCCAGCCACAAGCTCAAGGACCAGATACAAGGCGATACCTCCGCTGAGTGAAAAAGTAGGAGGAAGGGCGCTTCTGCGTGCGAACCAAGCGAGCACCGCTGTGGCTGCGGGTAACTCAATGTTTTATTCGTTACAAAACAACACATTCGAAAAAGGCGTTGCTACCCCTTTGCGCTAAATTTCTACTTAGAGTAGATTTGAAGGTTCCCTTCTTAGCGCATTGATTTAATTGGAGAAAACTCTTCCTTCCATCCCGGCAAAGCGCTACTTCACCATCGGTGAGGTCAGCGATTTGTGCGGCGTCAAACCTCACGTGCTCCGTTATTGGGAGCAGGAGTTCACGCAGCTGCGTCCCATGAAAAGGCGCGGTAACCGCCGTTATTACCAGCACCAGGAAGTGCTGATGATTCGCCGGATCCGTGATCTGTTGTACGACCAGGGCTTCACCATCAGCGGCGCGCGCAACAAGCTGCATGAGATCGTCCAGATAGAACGCGACAAGCGGCGCAACGGTGAAGTCATGCTGGAAGGCCTGGATGTGCTGGAGGCCAGCAATTCGGTCCTTGAAGATTTTGAGGACTCCGTGGATTTTGTGGACAGCGAGCCCGAAGACTCCGATTTGCCAACAGGAATTGCTGCACAACAGCGCCTGCAACTGGTGCGCCGCGAACTGTTCGAAATTCGCGATCTGCTCAGCCCCAATTTCTGAGAACAGCTCCGCGCCGGGTTATAATTTAAAGCTTCGGTGTGTGGCGCAGCCTGGTAGCGCACTTGCATGGGGTGCAAGGGGTCGAAGGTTCGAATCCTTTCACACCGACCAATAGAATCAAGGGGTTACAGATTTCGATCTGTAACCCCTTTTGTTTTTTCATCATCCGTGTCCGGCAGGTGTCCGGATTATCGGCAACTCGCTCGACAGAAATGGGCACAAAGTTTCTGTTGAATTTTCATCATCGAACGTTTGCAAGCAGTCTGAAGGCGGTAAGCAATAGATCAATGTCCGCTAGCTTCTGACTGGGCGAGGTTCAGGTCAGTCTTTACTTGCCTGATTGAGGCTTTGCCGGCGGTGGCGCAGGGGCCGGTGCGGTGATGTGTGGGGGAACACCAGTAGTTGGCTTGCCACGCTGCGCTGGCGGTGCAGCTTCGCACCCGGCAAACTCGCTGACGGCCCGATCAGTGGGCGCAATTCGGTGACCGAGTGGCCAAAGTCGCTAAAGCCGTGAAGGAAGTCTCCGTAGGTGTCGGTGTTCTTGAGCGCGTCAGTTAGCGTTCCGAGCGTCAGCGAGATGCTGATTGGCCGGGAGCCCGATAGGCAGGGAGGACAGAAACGCCACGATCCGGGCCCGCTCTTCAGGGCTCGGCCGGTGGTATCGGCAGTTCCGATGCCGGTGCGGCGGTCGGTCTGAATCCGTACAAATCCCAGCTGGAGCTCTGGATGGAAAAGACCGGCAAAGACGCCGGGCTCCCCAAAACCGACCCGAACGACGAGACCAGCCCGATGTACTGGGGCACCTTGTTGGAGCCCATTGTGGCGGCGCATTACACCAAGCGGACGGGAAACAAGGTCAGGCGAGTCAACGCCGTACTACAGCATCCCAGCGAGCCCTGGATGCGTGCCAACCTGGACCGGGAGATAGTCGGCGCACCCGATGTCCAGATTCTGGAGTGCAAGACGGCAGGGATGAATGGCGCCCGGCTCTGGAAAGAGGGCGTGCCGGAATACATCCAGCTGCAGGTCATGCACCAGCTGGCCGTCACCGGCAAGCAGGCGGCGGACGTGGCGGTGCTCATTTGCGGCCAGGAGCTGCAGGTGCATCGGATTGAACGGGACGAGCCCATGATCGCCCAATTGATCGAGCTGGAACGGTATTTCTGGCGCTTCGTCGAACTGGACCTGGCACCACCGGCCGATGGCTCGGATTCCGCGGAGGTGGCCTTGCGGGCGCTCTATCCCAGCGACAACGGGCAGAGCCTGGATCTGGTCCACGACTTGGAGATGTCGACAGCGTTCTCGGACCTACTGGCTGTCCGGCAGTTGCTGACAACGCAAACCCAGCTGGAAGCCCAGCTCAAGCAGCGTATCGCAGTTCTGTTCGTGCCCGGCGCGACTCAGAAAAGCGTTAACACTCGCAGCAACCGGGGGAGGTCTTCGGACAGATCTGCCCAGGAACACTGAAGCGGCAAACCGCTCAATGTCGAAAGTTGCCGGGGCGGCAATTACCCGGTCGATGCCGGGTGCCAGGTCATTTCGTTGCGCGCGACGATTGCGGCGAGAAGCAGTGTTCCGTCCGGCGCGGGCCCGGCGTTGGCAGCCGCTCGTTTTCCGGCGGCTCTTCGCTTTCCACATAGCCTTGAGTCAGCTCCCGTTGCAGCATCTCGCGGTCGCATGCTTTCTCCCAGATGGAGACGACAATGCATGCAACCGCATTGCTGACGGTGCTGGTGAGCGCCCGCGCCTCGGACATGAAGCGGTCGATGCCGACGATCAGCGCCACGCCCGCCACTGGCAGGTCGGGCATGACCGTCAGAGTGGCCACTAACGCGACAAAGCCGCTGCCCGTGACGCCGGCCGCCCCCTTGGACGTCAGCAGCATCAGACCCAGCATGGCGGCGATTTGACCCCAGGACAGATGGATATCGCAGGCCTGCGCAATGAACATCGAGGCCAGTGTCAGATAGATCGCCGTGCCGTCGAGGTTGAACGAGTAGCCGGTTGGAAGCACCAGTCCGACCACGCCCTTCCTGCAGCCCAGGCGCTCCAGCTTGATCAGCAGGCGCGGCAGCACGGGCTCGCTGGACGAGGTTCCCAGCACCACCAGCAGTTCTTCACGGATGTAGCGCATAAGCTGCCATAGCTTGAAACCATGCAGGCGCGCCAGCACGCCGAGCACCACCGCGACAAAGAAGATGCAGGCGATGTAGAAGGTGCTGATCAGCAAGCCCAGCGAGCCGATTGACTTGATGCCATAGCGCCCGACCGTGAAGGCCATAGCGCCAAATGCTCCCAGCGGCGCCAGCCGCATGATGAAGCCGAAGGCGGCGAACAGCATGTGCGCAAAGCTGTCGATACCTGCGAGCATGGTTTGCCCCGCGCGGCCGATGCGCGTCAGCCCGAAGCCGCATAGCACCGCGAGCAACAGGACCGGCAACACCTCGCCCTCCGAAAAGGCACCAAAAAACGACGCGGGAATGATGTGCAGCACGAATTCGACAAAACCACGCGGTGGCACCTGGCCAGCAAATTTCGCGGCGACAGTCCCGTCGAGCAGCTTGGGATCGATGTGCATGCCTGCGCCCGGTTGCATCAGGAATACCGACGCCAGGCCGGTGAGCAGCGCGAGGATCGTCAGCGCGTAGAACAGGCCCATGGCTTTCAGCAGTGTCTTGCCAATCTCCCGGTATTCACCCAGCGAGGTAATGCCGCTGACGATGGTGCAAAAGACAATGGGCGCGATCATCATCTTGACGAGCTTGACGAAACCGTCACCCAGCGGTTTGAGCGCAGCGCCAAACTCCGGCCAGTAGTGACCGACGGCAATGCCGAGCACGAGCCCGATCAGAACCTGTATATAAAGCAGCTTGGATAGCCTGGCGGGTTTCATGGTTCGTCTCCGGTGATGGGCATTGATGGCCCGCCAGTCTTTGCTGGTTTTGGCTTTGGGATGTACAGGCCGAGGGTGTTCAGCGCAGCGAAGCGAGCACCCTGTCTACCATCACGCCGGCTTGTCCCAGGTTGTTCATGGGGTCGCAAAAAACGGCGAGTTGTTCACGCGTGACGTGTTGTTTGATCTCGGGGTGCTCTGCCAGCAGGTCAATCAGCGGGCGTTTTTGCTGCAGCGCCGCGCGGCAGATGTCATAGACCAGATCGTGCGCATACTCGCGGCCGATATAGGGGCCCAGGCCCATCATCACGGCCTCCGACATCACCAGACCGTGTGTCATGTCGATGTTGCGGCGCATCTGCGCGGCATCGACTTCCAGCCCGGCCAGGATGAAGCGGGTTTGCTTGAGTGCGCCGGACATCAGGCAAAAGATTTCCGGCATGGCCACCCATTCGATTTCCCAGGGGCCGGTGGAGCGCTCGTGGTCTGCCACCATGGCGTCCATCAGCGAGGCCGCCAGTTGGCGAACGACCGAGATATTAGCGTGGATGTACAGGCAGGAAATCGGGTTGCGCTTTTGCGGCATGGTCGATGACGAACCGCGCCCCGGCGCAAAAGGCTCAAACACCTCGCCCACTTCAGTCTGCATCAGCAGCTTCACGTCCATCGCAATCTTGCCCAGCGAGCCGCCGACCAGCCCCAAGAAGGCGCCGACTTCCGCGAAGTTGTCACGCACTGTGTGCCAGGAAATCAGCGGCTGGCCCAGGCCCAGCTCCTTCATCAGGCCCGCCTGGGTTTCCATGGCACCGGTTTCCAGCGACGACAAGGTACCCGACGCACCGCCGAATTCGCCCACCAGCACGCGGGGCTTGAGCTGCGCCAGCCGCTCACGGTGGCGCTCGATGCCGGCCAGGATGCTGGCCATCTTGTAGCCGAAAGTAATCGGCGTGGCCTGCTGCAGATTGCTGCGGCCGATGATGGGCGTGTTGCGGTGCTCACGTGCCAGTCTGGCGAGGGAGGCGGAGATGTCCTGGAGGTCGTCCTCGACCAGCGCCAGGGCATCGCGAATCTGCAGCACGGCGGCCGTGTCGGTGATGTCCTGCGTGGTGGCGCCCCAGTGGCAGTATTCGCCCAGCTTGTCCCGGCAGCGCGCGTTGATCTGGTTGACCACTGCGATGATGGGGTAGCCGATCTGCTCGGTTTTGGTCTTGAGCTTGACCCAGTCGATTTGATCGAGATTGCAGTTCTTGACAATCTCCACGGCCGCCTCTTTGGGGATGATGCCTAGCTCGCCCTGCACCTTGGCGAGAGCCCGTTCAATGTCCAGGTATTTGGCAGTGCGGTTTTCGTCGGACCAGACTTGGCGCATTTTGGCGTCGCTGAACATGTCGCCGAATATTTTTGAGTCAATGATGGTTGCTGACATGAGGTTCTCCGTGGGGTTGTTTTTCAGGGCTGGGTTGAAGGGATAGTGGGTTAGTGGGTTAGTGGTCGACGGGGTCTGCGGCGCCGGCAAGGGCGGCCATGCGCCCGGCTTTCAGGACAACCGGCGGATCCACCATCTTGCCGTCCACCTGGATGGCGCCGCCGGCTGACGCGTTCCAGGCCTGCAGCACGCGCCGGGCCCAGGCCAGCTCTTCGGCACTGGGCGCAAGGGCATGGCGAACCGCGGCGATTTGGGAGGGGTGAATGCACATCTTGGCGCCGAAGCCCAGACTGCGGGCGTGCTGCATGTCGGCTTCGACGCGCACGGCATCGAGGTCTGGCGTCACGCCTGCCACGGGTGAGGCCAGGCCTGCAGCGCGCGAGGCAAGGGCGATTTGCGTCGCTGCAAAATCCAGGGCCAGGCTGTCCGCGGGGATGTCCAGATCGGCCATGTAGTCGAGCGAGCCAAAGGCCAGTCTGCTCACGCGGGGAGCAACTGCTATCTCCGTCAGGGCCAGCATGCCGCGGGCGGTTTCTATCAGTGGCAGTACGGTGGCAGTCTGCGGCAGGACAGCCAGCAAGGCAGCGACCTGGCTTGCCGCTTCGCATTTCGGCAGCATCACGCACAGGGCCTGCGCCTGGGCTGCCAGCTGCAGGTCCTCCGCGTGCCAGACCGTGGCTGCGTCGTTGATGCGAATCAGCACTTTTCGGCTTTGTTCGCCCGCGTTGCGCATCCAGTCGGCAATGGCAGCGCGTGCATTCGCCTTGTCCGCGGGCGCAACCGCGTCTTCCAGGTCGATGATGATGCGATCAGCCCCGGAGGCCAGCGCCTTGGCAAAACGCCCAGGGCGGTTCCCGGGCACGAACAGGTAGGTCAGCGGGAGAGAGCCGGACATGCTCACACCACGCCTTCGGTGCGCAGCGCAGCGATGCGTTCTGCGCTGTAGCCGTAGTGGCCCAGAATGGTGTCGGTGTGCTGGCCCAGGGCGGGCACGGCATCCATGCGCGGCGCGGCGCACTGCCACGAGCCCGGTGGCAGCAGGGCGGGAATCGGCCCGGCTGGCGTGTCAACCTCGCGCCAGCGACCACGGGCCTTGAGTTGCGGATGCGCCCACACTTCGCTCATGGTGTTGACCTGCGCGTTGGCAATGCCGGCGCGCTCCAGCCGCTCGACGACCTGTTCTGCGGTCAACGCGGAAAAGGCCTCCTCAATCAACGCCGTCAGGGCCGCCCGCGCCGCACTGCGTTTGGCATTGCTGGAAAAGCGCTCGTCGCTGGCCAGCGCAGGTTGCAGCAAAAGCTTTTCGCAAAAAATTTTCCACTCACGTTCGTTCTGCAGGCCCAGCATCACGGTTTTCCCATCGCCCGCCGGGAAGGGACCGTAGGGATAAATGGTGGCGTGGCTGGCGCCGGTGCGGGGTGGCGGCGCGGCGTCCTCAAAGGCGTAGTACAGCGGGTAGCTCATCCACTCCGACAGCGATTCGAGCATGGACACGTCAATGCGCTGGCCTTCGCCGGTCTGCTGGCGGTGCATCAGGGCGGCCAGGATGTTGGTGTAGGCATACATGCCTGCGGCGATGTCGGCCATCGACGGGCCGGCTTTGCAGGGTGTGTCGGGTGTGCCGGTGACGGACACAAACCCCGCTTCGCTTTGAATCAGCAGGTCATAGGCTTTTTTGTCCCGGTAAGGGCCATCGCTGCCGTAACCGGAGATGTCGCAGACGATGATGCCGGGTTTGCGTTTGGACAGCGTTTCGTAGGACAAGCCCAGCCGGGCCGCTGCGCCCGGGGCGAGGTTTTGCACCACCACATCGGCTTCTTCCAGAATCAGCCGCATCAGTATTTTCTGCGCTTCTTCGTGCTTCACGTCCAGCGTGAGGCTTTCCTTGGAGCGGTTGGTCCAGACGAAATGCGAGGCCAGGCCGCGCACGCGCCCGTCATACGCGCGCGCAAAGTCGCCCACGCCCGGGCGTTCAATCTTGATGACGCGTGCCCCCATGTCGGCCAGTTGGCGGGTGGCAAAAGGCGCTGCAATGGCGTGCTCCAGGGTGACGACGGTAATGCCTTTGAGGGGTTGCATAGGGATACTTGTGTAAATTCATTTTTCGGGCGAATTGCGTTGTTGCGCGGCGCTCGCAATCCTCATGTACCCAGGTACATTCCGGTTGCTCCGCTCCAGGCGCCTGGCACTTCATCCCGAAAATCTGAATTTCCAGAAGTGCTCACGCGATATTTGATTTCTACTGTTCAGGTCAAAGTGGCGGTCGCATCCATGGTCAGCCACCCTTCATGGTCGCGGCCCCACAGGCGAATGGTTTTGCCATCGGCCGAGGGCTGGCCGTGGACGGAAAACGGGTGGATGTCAAATGTCGGCCGTATGGCCTTGAATTCAAAGCGCACTACCTGAGCTTCGGGTTGCTGGCGGCGCAGCAGGTCCATCAGCAGCGTGGCAATCAGCGGGCCATGCACGATGAGGCCCGGGTAGCCTTCGACCTGCGTCACATACTGGCGGTCGTAGTGGATGCGGTGGCCGTTGAACGTCAGTGCCGAGTAGCGAAACAGCAGCACGTCGTCGGGCACGATGCGCCGCTCCCACGCCCATTCCGCCGGGGCGGCCTGCGGCGGCGGTGCGGCATCCCCCGGTGTGGGCGCGCCGCGGTAGACGATGTTGTGGTGCTCCGTCAGTGCAACGGCCTCGGCGCCGTTGCGGCGAATGTCATGGCGCACCTTCACAAAAATCAGTCTGCCGGTGCGGCCCGACTTTTCCTTCACGTCGGCAATGGTGGACGTGCGCAGCAGGCTGTCGCCGATCCGCAGCGGCTCATGAAACGCAAAATCGCTCCCCGCCCACATACGGCGCGGCAAGGGCACGGGCGGCAAGAATCCGCCGCGTTTGGCGTGACCGTCCGGGCCCAGGTCAGACTGCGCGTGGAGGGGTACAAAGTACAGCCAGTGCCACAGGCTGGGCAGCGGCGCGCCGGGTGCCGGGCGCTGAATGTCGGGCTGGTTCAGTGTGGCGGCCAGCGCCGCATACGGCGTGGCGGTAGCGATGTCTTGCACCGTCTCGCTGCGGCCTATCCAGTCTTGCAAGTTCATGGCAATGTCCTCCGGTCAGGGTGCTGCGGGTTATTCGACCTTGATTTTTGCGGCCGCCACCACGCCTTTCCAGCGCACGACCTCTTTTTGTACCAGGGTTTTCAATTGTTCCGGCGTGCTGGTTTCTACCTCTGCACCCTGGGCTTCAATTTTTTTCTGCGCGCCTTTGTCGGCCAGCACGCTTTTCAACTCGCGGTTCAGGCGTTCAATCACGGCCCTGGGCGTTTTGGCCGGGGCAAACAGGGCGTACCACTGCGACATGCTGACGTTGGCAATGCCCTGCTCGGCCAGTGTCGGCACGTCAGGCAACACCGACGAGCGCCTGTCGCCCGCAATGCCCAGCGCCTGGAGCCTGCCGCCCTTGATCTGCGGGTAGGCGGTGAAGAGGCTGGGGAACATGAACTGCGTGATGCCGGCTATGGTGTCCACCACGGCGGGCGCCGAACCCTTGTACGGCACGCTGACCACATCCAGTCCGGCCGAGAGCTTGAACAGCTCGCCGGCAATGTGCGGTGCCGTGCCGTTGCCGGCCGAGGCATAGCTGAAGGTGCCGGGCTTGGCCTTGATGAGCTGCACCAGCTCCTTGGCGGTTTTGGCGGGAACGGCGTTGCTGGCCACCAGCACGGTGGGCGAGGCCGCCACCATGCCGATGGGCTCAAAGTCCGTCACCGGGTCGTAGCGGAGTTTTTGCAGCGCGGGGTTGATGCCGTGCGTGGCGATATAGCCAAACATGATCGTGTAGCCGTCGGGCGTGGCGTGCGCCACGTATTCGCTGGCGATGGCCCCGTTAGCCCCCGCCTTGTTTTCCACGATGACCGGCTTGCCCAGCCGCGTGCTCAGGCCCTGGCCCAGGATGCGGGCCATGGCGTCATTGGCACCGCCGGCTGCCGTTGGCACGACGATGGTGATGGCCTTGTCGGGCCAGGCCTGGGCCTGCGCCGGCCCGCAAAGGGCTGCCAGCAGGGGCAGGCCCGTCATCAGGGCGGCGCAGTGCAGGGCGCGCAACGGTGTGGGGGTCTGCATGGCTTGTCTCCTGTCGGTATGGGGTGAGAGCGAATCATCGGCAGCTTCGATGTCGTTGTGAAGTGCAACTTTTGCTAGTATTGGTGCATGGCACGCATCAATTTCGATTTGCAGCAGCTCGAGGCCTTTGTGGCGGTGGCCGAGCGCGGCAGTTTTCGCGCCGCGGCCGATCACATCCACCTGTCAGCCCCGGCGCTGAGTCGCCGCATCGACAAGCTCGAAACCATTCTGGGCGCCCGGCTGTTTAACCGGACCACGCGCGATGTCGAGCTGACGCCGCTGGGCAGCGTGTTTCTGGAGCGGGCGCGCGCGGCGATGGACGACCTGGAGTCGGCCATGCTGGGCATTTCGGACATTGCGGCCAGTCGCAGCGGCCGTGTCACGGTGGCCTGCGTGCCCTCGGCGGCGATTTATTTCCTGCCCTCGGTGGTGCGCTCGTTTTCAGAGCGCTACCCGCTGATCCGGATCCGCGTGATTGACGAGGCCGCCGGCCCGGTGCTGGCCAGTGTGGTGTCGGGCGAATCCGACTTTGGCATCAGCTTCATGGGCAGCCAGGTGCCCGGTGTGGACTTTGATCCCATCCACACCGACCCTTTTGTGCTGGCCATGCCCCGGGAGCATGCGCTGGCAAAGCGCAAAAGCCTGAGTTGGGCGCAACTGCAGAACGAGCGGCTGATCGCGGTTGCGCGTTCCAGCGGCAACCGCCAGTTGCTGGACGACGCGCTGGCCAAGGCCGGTGTCAACCCGTCGTACCGCTTTGAAGTCAGCCATATCGCCACGCTGCTGGGCATGGTGGAAGCCGGACTGGGGCTGGCGGCGGTGCCTCGCCTGGCGCTGCCGCACGGGCACGCCCGCCTTGTGGGTGTTGCGCTGCGTGACCCCGCCGTGTCGCGGGTTCTGGGCCTGGCGACTCGCCGGGGTGCGGCCTTGCGCGCGCCGGCCAGGATGTTCCATGACTACCTGCGCGCGGCGCTCAAGGCGCGGCCGTGAGCCGCTTTACGCTTCAGGGTCTGCGGGCTGCATCGCCCGGCTGACCTGCCTGCGGGGAAATTCGGGATAAAAATGAATGCGGGCTCTTGTCGCTATTGCGCAAGCGGCTATGGAGTACGTTTTTCGGGGGCAAGATCACTTTTGAGCTGGCGGTTCTCGCGTCGCAGACACGTCAGCTCTTGGCGTTCTGACGTCGTCAGTCCATCGTGGCGCTTGCCAGCGTCATTGTCGGCGTGCGCCCTACCAAGACCAGCTCCAGCATCTGCGTCCGAACCCAGTGGAATATGGGTTGCGGTGTCTCATCATGATGCCACCTGCTTCTGCAGAGTAGGTGTCCACGAAAACGTGTCAACTCCAATCAGCAGCGCGAGCGCACTTGCCGAGGCTGGGAACCGAGATACTGAGTGGGCCTCTAGAAATCAGCCACTTGGCCCCAAGCCGACCGCTTGAAGCGCGCTGGATTGTACGGGGCAGGATCGAAGATCGGCTCCTCACCGGTCACCAGATCGGCGATTAGGTGGCCCGCGCCAGGGGCGATGCCGAACCCGTGACCGGAGAAGCCAGCGGCCAGGATGAATCCGGGGATCTCCGGTACTTCGCCGATCGCAGGCACGCCGTCCGGCGTGCTGTCCACAAAGCCAGCCCAGGCATTCGCGATGCCCGCCTGGCCCAGTGCCGGCAGAAGTTCGACGGCACGGTCATAGGTTTGCTTGACAGCCGCCGCATCAGGCCTAGGGTCAAGTATTCGCACCCGCTCCATGGGAGTGGGCGCGTCCAGCTGCCACCGCGCGAGCGTTTCGTGGCCCCCGCGAATGCCTTCCAATCCGCCCGGGAAAACATTGCGCCAGCGCTTGGCGAACATCGGCAGGAATTGCGGCGCGAAGCGCAGGAGCTGCGCCGTCGGGTCCACGCGTCCACGCCCGCTGATGGCGAGGCTATAGCTGCCATCGCTGCGGCGGGTGACAGACACACGCGCAGTGTGCAGGGCGTCGGGGAGGTGCTCGGCTACCGCAGACACGCGCACGATAGACTGGCGGACGGTGGCTTGGGGAAAGCGAATGTCCAATTGGCGACAGAACGAGGACGCCCAAGCACCACCCGCGTAAACCGCGATGCGGGTCTTGATGGTTCCGGCTTCGGTGACGACGCCGCTGACGCGGCCGCCCTCGACCTCAATGCCCCGCGCGGCGCAATTCTGCTGCACAGTGCCACCAAGCTTCATGAGCGCAGCGGCCACCGACGGCGCTGCCATGGCTGGGTCAGCTGTGCCGTCGCTGGGCGAGAACACTCCGCCCTTCCACGCACGACCGGTAGCACGCCCCCGCTCGGTTGCCTCACGGCCACTCAACATGTGCGTGGTCACGCCGGCCGTCCTAGCGAAATCGCGCCATCTCGCCCAGCGTGCGATCTCGTCTTCGTCGTTGCTGAGGTACAGCAACCCGCACCGGCGAAAGCCTGTATCTTCGCCGGTATCCGCGGCAAACTGCTGCCATAGTTCCAGGCTTCTGGTGGCCATAGGCAGTTCACGCGCATCGCGGTTTTGCTGGCGGCACCAGCCCCAGTTGCGGCTTGACTGTTCGGCGCCGATGCGGCCCTTCTCGACCACGGCAACCGAAAGCCCGCGCCGAGCCAGGTAGTAGGCAGTAAAGACCCCAATGATCCCGCCGCCGATCACGACGGCGTCGGCATGCGCTGGTAGAGGGGAGGAAGTCTCGATGAGACGCAAGGGCTGGGACATGAATGTATCTCCTCGTTTCTTTGGTCTGCACGCTTTGCACCACGTAGAACTTTGCGACCAGCTCTCCGCTCTCCCATCCGATAGGCGCGCCTTTGGGCCCGAAGATGACATCACCGGTGTTCGCCGATAGCATGGGCTATGGCAGCGGCGCTTCGTTGTTTCGCTGTGGTAAAGCACTTTCACTAGCGTCATTCCAACATGGAGTTGCCATGCGCTTGTCGCGAAATGCAGGATCGGGCATAACGAAGCTGCCGTTTTTGGATTGGCTCCCAGCATGCCGTGCCGAGTGAGTGAAAGGCGTGCACTGTGCACCTCGTGCGGCAGTCGCTGTCGCAAAAAAAAACAGCACGCTCTGGTCTCGCAGAGCCGTGCACAGTCACCACAAAGGCCGACATGGGCTGAGCGCATTGACGACGTTGCGTCAGATAGTTGGTACCGCCCGGGGGGCACGCTGAATGACGGCGTATGGGCGCAGCCGCTACAGCAAATTAAAGCTGGCGCCTGCCCTCCGGCGGGCATTAGCCCGGCATGGAGTAACATCTTGTGCATCAGACTTGGCCTGACATTGCCCGGCGAGGCTGTAAGTCCCCGGTATAGGGTGGCCATACTTGGGCGGTAAAGCCTCACTCCACTTTGAACTGACCGATCGTTGAGGCCAAAGCATTCGCCTGTTCTTGTAATGCGGTTGACGCGGCAGCTGACTGTTCCACAAGGGCTGCGTTCTGCTGGACCATCCCATCCAACTGCATGACCGCGTGATTAACCTCCTGGATGCCTTGCGTCTGTTCGGTAGCCGCGCGCGCAATTTGCGAGATGATGGCCTGGACATCAGCCGCGTTGGCAACGATCTCTGTCATCGTCGCGCCCGCCTGGCGTACCTGAATCGAACCTGCCGTGACGCTTTCGACAGTGGACTCGACGAGCTGCTTGATCTCGCGCGCAGCGTGTGCGCTTCGTTGCGCAAGGCTACGGACTTCTTGCGCGACAACGGCGAAACCGCGACCTTGCTCGCCCGCTCGCGCGGCCTCTACCGCAGCATTCAGCGCCAGGAGATTGGTCTGGAAGGCAATGCCGTCAATCACGCCGATGATTGCACCGATGCGGTCGGATGCATCCTCGATTTTCGCCATGGTGCCAACCGCATCCGACACCACCTCGCCGCCCCGTGACGCGATCCTTGTCGCTGCGGTGGATCGCTCGTCGGCATCGCGCGCGGCGGCGGCTGATCGGTCCACTGTGCCCGAGATCTCGTCCATCGACGCAGCCGTCTGCTGCAGGTTCGCTGCCGCTGACTCAATGCGGGACGAAAGGTCGAGGCTTGCCGCGGCGATCTCGTTTGCAGCAGCACGCACGAGTTCGCCGCTATCGCGGATCCGCAGCATTACGCTCTGAAGTTTCTCGACGAACTGATTGATCTCGAGCATGCATGAGATGTTCTGCGGCGGTCGTTGAGGTCGAACTTTGTCGGGCATGGTCGTCCGATTTGCAGTTGCCGCGACAGGCTGAGATTGCGTCGCCAAGCGTGGCGTACGGGATGGGACTCCGGAGGAAAGCTGCCCTGACTGCTCAGATCAGGCTGCTAGATAGGCGCCGGTGACAGCAGAAAGACCGCCCGTGTGGGGCTGCCCAGCGGATGTCCGCTGCAGCCGTGAGCTTGTTGCTCAAGCCATCAAGCGAGTGGGTGACCATTGGAATGCCGACGCGGGGGCCTTCTGGGCAAAGGCGGTGCCGGTATGCGTCAGCAGGCCGTCGGAGGCGGAGGCCTGCAGGCCTCAGGTCGCAAGCGTGTGCATGACGTCGCGGCGCGAGACGCCGCCCTTGAGGCCATCAACGATACGGTCGCCGATCTCCGCATGCTGCGGGTTGATGTCGAATTTCCTGCCGCTCATATTTGTCTCCTCCAGATTGGGATTTTCTCGATGGTGCGGTTTGGGTCGAGTTGCAGTCTGCGCACACGCCGTAGAGGGACAGCGAATGCTCGTGGAGGGCGAAGCCGCGTTCCTTCGCGATGTCTTCCTGGCGCCGTTCGATGTCGCTGTCAACGAATTCTTCCACCTTGCCGCAGACGGTGCAGATCAGGTGATCGTGATGATCGCCCTCATTGAGCTCAAACGCAGCGGCGCCCGACTCGAAATGACGGCGAATGACGATGCCCGTTTCGGTAAACTGCATCAGCACGCGGTAAATGGTCGCGAGGGCAATGTCGATCTTCTCGTCGATCAGGAAACGGTAGATCTCTTCAGCCGACAGGTGCTTGGTTCAACGCTCATGAAAAAGCTGCAGGATGCGCAGCCTTGGCAATGTCACTTTCAGACCGGATTGGCGCAGTGCCTTGGGAATATCCACGAGTTCGTTCATCAAAAGAAGCTCCCGGAGGTCGAGGAGATAAATTCGATCTAAAGCGTCACGCCGTGCGGTATATCTCGGCAAGATCGGATAAATCCCAGTTCCCGCCAGTCAATACTGCGCACACTTTTTCATCCGACCTGACTTTGATGGCGCCGACCAACAAGGCTCCAACACCAATAGAGGCAGCAGGCTCAGCAATCAATTTCGCATCTTTGGCAAGAGCACGCATACCTGCGATGATGTGTTCGTCTTCAACCAGAACAATCTCGTCCACATACTTTTCAATAATGGGATACGGGTTTTGGCCTGGAACGCTGATCCTTAAACCATCCGCAATGGTATTTCCCAAAGGAAGCGACGTACGCTGTCTGTTCATCCTGCTGTGATAGTACTTCGGAGTCAAGGCGGGCTCCGCGCCGATGACGCGCACCGATGGTTTCGTTTCCTTGATGGCCGTAGCGATTCCCGAAATTAAGCCTCCGCCGCCCATGGGAATGATGATTGTGTCCACATCTTCCAAGTCTTCGAGTATTTCACATCCGATTGTTCCCTGGCCCGCCATTACCAGAGGATCTTCAAACGCGTGGACTACTGCGTATTTGTTTTGCTCGGCAATTTCGTACACCTTCTTCCATCTGGCGGCGGTGTCACCGTCAAAGAGAATGACCTCTGCCCCGAGGGCCTTCGTATTGTCGATTTTGATTTTTGGTGTGGTAACCGGAAGAACCAGAAATGCTTTTACGCCCAACATTCTGGCGGCATAAGCAAGCCCCTGTGCGTGATTTCCGGAGGAAGTCGCAATGATGCCGTTAGCGATCTCTTCTCTTGAGAGAGAAAGCGACTTGTTCAGAGCGCCTCGAATCTTGAAGGCGCCGGTAATCTGCAGCGTTTCAGGCTTCAGATAGAGTTGACACCCGACGGTCTTCTCGATCTTTTCCGCGCGCAATAACGGCGTATGCCTGATGTGAGGCCTCAGCCGTTCCTGGGCTTCTCGAATATCCTGAATGGTAGGGTAGGTGCGCACTTGAAGAGTCCTTATTCAATAAACTCAAAGAAGGTGCCAACCTTGCCTTCTATTGCGTTCTGATAGATTTTTGTCGAGGTCGTATTGTCTTGAATGGCCATGCCTGTGGAGTCGAAGATCGTGACTTCGTCATCGCTCTTTCTTCCGGGCTTCTTGCTGAGCAAGATCTCGCCGATCTCTGCATGGATGCCGTCTTTGGCAATGATGTTCTTGCTCAACGGATGCTGGGTTTCGCCTTTTTCGCTGCACTGCATGATCGAGTCAACGACCACTTTTGCATTCCGGAATATTTCCGGATCGAATTCCTGCTTGCCCTTTGCGTCCGTGCCGATTGCGACGATGTGTGTGCCGGGCTTGACCCAGTCGGCTTCTACCACGGAGCCTTTCCCGCGGGTCGTTGTAATGAGGATATCCGCCTGCTCAACGGCTTCTTGTTTGGAGTTCGCCATTACCACAGGAATGCCGAACTCGCGCTCGATATCGGCCTTGTACTTAGAGAGTGACTCCGGGGTGTGGTCCCATGCGTGGATCTCTTCAATCTTCATGATCTCGTTGATGGCACGGATCTGCATCCTCGCCTGATTCCCGGTACCGATCGATGTGATCTTTTTCGAATTCTTCCGTGCCAGCGCCTTGACCGACACGGCCCCGGACGCCCCGGTTCTGAGGCCGGTGATCAGGCTTCCATCCATCACGCAGATCAACGCACAGGTCCTGGCGTCAAACAGCAGAATCGTCCCCATGCCGCTCGGCACACCGTATGTCGTCGGGTTATTAGGGAAGCCGCCGGAAGACGCCTTCATGGAGATGATTTCATTGCCTTTGTAGTAACCGAGCTTGAAGTCAATATCCCCACGCGGCGGATGGAGATCTATCCCTATATGGTCGGGTTGCACCACCTGATTGCTGTTGAAGGCTCTGTATGCCTCTTCCACCGCACCGATGACCTCTTTCATGCAGATCAAGTTGCTGACTTCTTGCCTGTTAAGCAATAGTGTTTTCATTTTAATGATTTCTCCATCTTTCCAGTGACAATAAGGCGGAAACTAGGTACCGCTTATTGCGCGGGTCGATAGATTACATAGACCTTTGCCACACGTTCGCGGCTTTCCCAAGTGCACTGTGCGGTTTGTTCAACCAGAAAGATGTCGCCCTTTGAGAACGTGCCCCTGCGGCCGGCTTCATCGACAAGCGTTACAGTGCCTTCGAGTAGGTACATCAGTTCGAAGTGGCGGTAGAACATCGCCCGGCGCTGATAGGGCGTCGAGTCCCAGGTGCCGCAGACAAATTCGCCGTTGGCCGACCGATAGTCAGTGTGGTTGCGGCATACCGGCACCGGCGTGAGCAGCAGTTCTGCTGGCGGTGTGCCGGTTGCTTCCAATTGTGGATTCTCCCTGATCGGCACGATGCTGCGATTGCCAAGTTGGCTGTCGTTGTAACGCGTGAAGATGAGAGACACGGGTCCTTGCGCGGACCAAGAGAATGTGGCGCCTTTCTCGAGTACCGCGCTCTGGCCCGGCTCCAGCGTCAGGGTGAAGTCCTGTTGCGAGAGCGTCACGTTCCCCTGGTTGACGATAATGAATTCATCCTCCGGAAGGGAGTGAACGGAGCCGCTCCCCCCCTCCAGCGCAATGACGCCAGCCGTCACTGGGCCCTGCGCCCAGTCCAAGATACGGCGGCTAGAAAGGAAGCGGTCATCATCCGCCGAAGCGGTAGTAGGAATGCCCTGAGTTTCGTCCCGCGCGAATTGGCGCAGATCAACGAACGATGGCTGGCTGGCGAGAGTGGTTGGTGCTTGCTGCAAGTTCGACATGGCTAGTTTTCTTCGATGTTGATGTAAACGAGGCTACGCGGCGTTCGCAGCCAATTTCGCGGAATGCCCAATGTGGAAGTGCGCGATGGGTGTGTTTTTAGTGCGGGTATGGTCCACCACGAACAGGATGCCCAACTCGCGCGCCGCGTCACGCATGGCCTTGAGCCAGCCCTTGGGCGGCACGATTACGCCACCCGAGCCCTGGATCGGCTCACAGAAGAATGCGGCAACGTTGTCCGCGCCCAGCTCCGCCACTTTCGCGCGCAACGCCGCCACAGACGCGGCGATGATGCCCTGCGCATCGTTCGGGTCGGCCGCACGGTATGGGTTGGGCGAGGGGATGTAATGCTGCGTCGGCAGCGGCAGATCAAAGCCGCGGTGGAACGCCGGCAGCGCCGTCAGCCCCGCCCCCGTGGACGATGACCCGTGATACCCGCGCTCCAGCGCAATGAAATGCTTCTTGCCCGGTTTCCCAATCGCATTGAAGTACTGCACGATAAAGCGCACGGCCGCATCCACCGTCTCCGAACCGCCCAGCGTCAGGTACACATGATTGAGCGAGCGCGGCGTGATCTGCACCAGCTTCTCGGCCAGGCGGATGGCGGGCTCGCTGCTGAAGTGGAAGTACCCCGTGGCGTAGGGCAGGCGGCGCATCTGCTCGGCAGCAGCGTGCACGACGCTCTCTTGCCCATAGCCGACGTTCACGCACCACAGGCCCGCAAACGCGTCGAGCAGTTCGTGGCCCGACGCGTCCGTCAGCCACGCGCCCTTACCGGAGGAGAGGACGGTTGGACCGCGCTCTTCATGCGTGCGCCAGGAGGCCACCGGGTGAATCAAGTGTGCACGGTCGGTGGCGTTAAGTGAGGCGAGCTGGGGAAGATCGCAGAGCTGGGTCATAGCGGTGTCCATTCATGCAGAACAAAAGCAATCGATAGACTCGAGATTAGGCTGAGGGGCCGGAGGCGTGGTGCTGTTTTGCGGGCGTAGAACGCAATGGGCTGCTGTTGTTTGGGCCGTGGCAACAGATCGTGTGGCGTGTGGTTTCAATAGCCGCGTGTGCGATCGACCAACCCGACCATCGGCTCGCCGGCGGCGAAGCGGCGCATGTTGTCGATCACCACAGCGGCGGCCGAGAGCGGCTGCGTCATGCTGGCGATGTGCGGCGTGAGCTGGATGCGCGGATGGCGCCAGAGCGCGTCGTCGACGCGATCGTGTTGCTGCCAGTTTAGACGGCAATACTCACTTTCCCCGGGAAAGTGGCCTGATCCTTCGCCGCCACCGAACCAGTCCGATGGGGCATTTCCGATCACGTTTTAACCAAATATCGCGAAGAACTTTTTTATTTGTTTTATTTTTTGAAAAGTTTCACGCGTGAAACTGGAACCGCCGTCGCATGCAGGCGACACTGGCCGCAAACGAGCAAATTTCAGCACGATAAATTGTCGTGATTTGACCGCGACGCAGGTAACAAGCTAGAACGCCTTTCCCCAAAGACGATACAGCAGCGCGACAAGCGTATGACGCTGCTTGCTCGCCACGACGAATTGCTCCACGGGCACGCTGCGAAGTTTGGACCACAGTGCCGATGCCCATTGCTCGCAGACTCGCGGGGTTTCTGATGTCCCAGGAGGCAAGCTCTCGATGTATGCGGCTCTGAAGGTTTCTTCGCTGTACGGCAGACCTTCGTGCAGCTTGCGAGCAAAGCATTCAGCAAGGAGGGCCTGATCTTGCGACGGGCTTCGCGGGGTGCTCATGACGATTGTGGTGAAAGCTGTCTCTTTTTTTCGGCCATGCAATGCTCCTGATGACGATGATATCCGCGGTTCTACCATGGGCGTAGTCGAAATCCATGCGTTAGGATGAGCGGCAATGTGTTCAAGTGAGTAGACCCATAATTGCTCATAGGGCGGCTCCACAACCGAATCATGACGCACCTCGAGGGGACCCCATGTATCTAGGCATCGACACGCAGACCGGCTTGATCTACGAAGGATCCGGCAATCCGGACTGGCCGGCGCTACCTCTACCAACTGTGACACAGGCGAAGCTGATCGAGAAGCCAGAGGATTGGGGCTCCTTGCCAAGCGGGCTCTCCTCCGATCCCTTTAAGTGGGTATTCCGCGAGGATTCGTTCGATGCGTCGATGCGCGTTCGGCGAGGCCGCCTCTATCAGCCCTATGGAAATTCGCAGCCGAGCACCTATCAAGTCTCGCGCCATCCCTACGACCCATCCAGTTTCTCGTCGAACGTGGGCATCCGCATCTCAAAGTCGCTCAATGCCTATGCAAGCTGCTACGAATTACTGAACATGCCGCGCCATGGCGTGGGCGCGACCTTGGCGCTTGGCGGAACTCTGGGAGCATCGGCTTGGCGGATCATCCAAACGGAGATGCTGGCCAGCCGCGCGGTAATGGTCAGCTTGAAGTCGCTCTCTTCCTACGACATCCTGCCGGAGATAGACGCGCAGAAGATCGACGAGGTGTTCCGACCAAAAATCGCCCAGTCCATCAACCGCGTGCTCGACTCCGCGTTCAAGGAGTCGCCCATCTCAGTCATCGAGCACTGTCGCGACGCGTTGGCCGTAATTTTCGCCCGCTGGATGACTCAACACGGCGGCGACCCGAAGGTCCTGGCCGACGACCTCGCGAAGCTCGCCGAGAAAATCGAAAAGCCCCCATTCGAGAAGTTCTGCGCGGCGAACATTGGCAAGGTGGTCGGACTCGTGCACAACCGCGGCAAAACGAATGTTGCCACTACGAAAGGTCTGCGCCCTCCGGTGGAGGAGGATGCTGCCATGGCTGTCCATGCGGTTGGCTTTGCGCTACGAGAGCTCGGGTGGGCGAAGGAGCCTGCCTTCGCCATCGGCTAGCTTAGTCATGAACCTCAAACTCATAATTCGCCACAAATTAGTTCTTTATGTCGCCAGATTTCATAAAACCAAGCGTTTTCCCTATTGTTGTCACTGGAGCGCCTGGGCGGGACGGGGGAGCCTTGCGGGCTTGGCCGACAGCGACGACCTGCGTGCACGCGCCCAGGACTGGCTGCGCGAGGTTCGAGCCGGTGGACATCGGCTCGCATGCGCTGATGTTTACATCGAACTTCGCGCCGCTCGTGCATCTGGACGACCACCCGGAAGAACACAGCTTCGCCCTCAAGCTGCAAATCAGCCTGCCCTCCACCGTGGAAGCCTTCGTGCGCGAGCAGCGGCCCGGGTGCGAGCGCGTCGAGCCGTGCCAAGATGGCAAGCAGGTTGTCGTGCAAAGCGGCTGGACACCCCGTGGCCGACGGCTGCACTCCCGGGCGACGGCAATCGCGTCGTGTCGCTCGACTAGCACGCGAAGGAAACACGAATGCGCCCATCGATCACACCATGATTGCTGACATTCACACCGATGCTCACCGATGGTCATCGCGTGTCGAGCGGCGCAGGCGGTAGCGTGAAAGCTGTTCGGGCTGCAGGCTGAGCACCGGCGAGTGGTTGAGATAGGGGCTTTTGCGAAACATCCTACGTGCCTCCGGCCAAGTGGCATCAAGCAAGACAAAGAGCGGCCGTTTTCCGGGGAGCTACGTGGCTGAAGGTCAGCGAGAGCGGGAATGATCAGATGAACAAGGATGAAGTCGCCCTAGCCATGAAGTGGCAAAAGGCGCCAGACGTGGCTAAGCACGCCGGCTTTTGCTCGCTGGGCGAATCGGACGAAGCGTACTTTGAAGTGAAGCTCGACCGTTGACTTTTGGCTTGCCCGGGCTCTTGAATCATGACGCGCTCCAAAATTATTTTGCTACGATGCAGCATGCTTGAATTACTTGACACCGGCCGAATGGCGCACAAGGTAGGTAAATGGCGCGGTGCGGTAGCCATCGCTTATGCTTTTGGACTGGCCATTGGTGCAACCTTGATCGACAAGCTTACCGATCTGGTTCCCACTATCGGTAAGGCGGTCGTCACTACAGGCACAAGTAACCCCTTGGTATGGATTGCTGTAGGGCTCGACGTTGCAGCTATGTTGCTGGCGTTGTTTGGGACCTGGCAACTTTACAGAGACTTCGAGCATGGCGACTACCAAGAGGAAGCTGAGCGCTACAAGCGCGAAGGCTGGTAAGACAGCGAAATCGGTGTACGGTAGGCTCGTTCGTTCATTCTTCAAGGCCCCGTCTGTCGCCTATATTTCGGACTGCTGAGTAAGAGGCAAAGGCTTGAGTGTTTACGGTATGCCCGTCATCAAACCGCAAAACTCGCTCAGGCCATTGCAATGCAGCCAGCTTGAAGTCCTGCCCCACAACGGTACCGGCCTTGCGCTCCGTCCAGCGCCCTCCCGCAGAAAAGTCCACGCAAAACACATTGCCCCGTTTGCCGTGCCAAGCATAGGGGTGGGTGTTCTCAAACAGGTCTGGATCGCCTTTCCCTATGGCCGCACGGTCAATCTTGTTGACCCGGCGCCAGTAGTGCCCGATGACCACAGCAATATCGTCCTGGTACTCATCCCACCACTGCACCCGATTCACGAACCGCCACTTCCCACTGGCATAGAACGGCGTAGTTCCCTTGCGCTCCACCCCTGAGGTCAACACCTTCAGCGGATTCATCATCTGTTTGCTGGCGTCAAAGTCGGCCAGCGCGTGCATAAACGGTGGCTCCCGGTGTCTGTTCTCCAGGCCATGCTCCCAGCGTTCAAGTTCCGCTGTCATGCGCTGCTCCATCTGGTTTTCCGCAGCCTGGCGCTTTGACTCGTTTTCCCAAGCGTCATAGCGTTCCCGCACACTGCCCATGGGCAGCGTACGCGCTATGGCAATTTCATCCGCTTGCCACGCCGCGTGAATCACCCGCAAGTCATCCCGCTCCAGCCCGATAGGCAGGGAGGACAGAAACGCCACGATCCGGGCCCGCTCTTCAGGGCTCGGCCGGTGGTAGGGGGCGTACTTCTCATGGTCCTTCTCCTCACGGGCATCAAAGAACCAGCCAGCCCCATCCTTGGCGTCTTCGCGCAGCAGGTTGATTTCATGGTTCCCCAGAACCGCCACGGCACGGCCGGAACTCACCAGTTTTTGCACCAACGCAAGAACGGCTGGGCTGTTGGGACCACGGTCACAGAAGTCGCCAACGAACACCAGGGTGCGCTCCTGCGGGTGATGACCTTGGCCGTCGTACCCCAAGTGGCCCAGCAAATTGACCAAGGCCTCATATTCGCCATGGATGTCACCCACGATGTCCAGCGGACCGACAGGAAGGGCTTGAATCAGACTCATGGAAATCTTCCTTTTTGATCAATTTTGAATTCCCGGGCGATACCCCTGCAGTAAATATGCCCCGTTTCTGGCAGTGAAGTGTGTCTTCAAGCGCATGTCCTCTTCGTCTTTATCGGCTTTTGCCAGGGCGTGGCGGTTCTCGTACATAGGCCAAAGACGGATTCCAGATTTTTTCAGGCATATATAACCAACGTGTACTAGAGGCTCAGTTGCTGGCTGGCAGGCTCCTGCACGACTGCCGCACGAGCAATTTCGGCACTTGCGAGCTCACGCGTCAAGAACAGGTCGTAAGCGCTTCCCTTGCCAACCGCGATGCGGTTTCCCTTGCGGTCCACTTCTTCGTCAGATTGCGGCGGAGAATCGACGCGCACGAGGTAGCGCTCCGCCAGAAGCGGACGTGCTTTGGTTCATGTTTTCCGCAAGCGAAGTCAGTTTTAGTCGACTTTGATGTTGCGCGCCTTCACGAGCAATCCGACCCGGTTTGTTTCACCCTGCACGAACTTCGAAAATTCTTCAGGCGTAGTGCCGGCGGGCTCCAGGCCGAGCTGCAAAAGCTTGTCCTTGACCTTGGGCTCGCTCACTGCGGTTTGAATGGCCTTGCCAAGCCGCTGCACGATCTCGGGCGGTGTTCCCTTGGGCAGGAACACGCCGTTCCACTCCACGACGTTGTACCCGGGCAACCCTGCTTCGGCGAGCGTCGGCGTATCCGGCAGTCCGGGTACCCGCCTGGCAGAGCTGACAGCCAGAGCCCGGAGCTTGCCGGACTTGACGTAGCTCAGCGTCGAGGCGACGTTACCGAAGTACGCTGATACCTGTTCGCCCATCACATCCGTCAACGCCGGAGCGCCGCCTTTGTAAGGCACATGCATCAGGTTGAGCTTCGCCTGTTCATTCAATGCCTCACCTGCGAGATGCGAGCCAGTGCCGCCGCCGGCAGACGCAAAGCTCAGCTTGCCAGGGTGTTTACGAGAGAAGTCGAGGAACTCCGCCACCGTCTTGTAGGGGGCACTGACGGGCACCACCAGAATCTGCGGTGCGGTGGCAACCAGTGCGACCGGGATAAAGTCCTTCGCCGCGTCGAACGGCAGCTTCCGCAGTGAAGGGTTGACCGAAAACGCCGAGGCGTCATAGAGGACGGTGTAGCCATCCGCCGCCGCCTTGGCCACGTTGTCGGCGCCGATCACACCGCCCGCGCCGGGCTTGTTGTCGATGATGATCTGCTGGCCCAGCCCGATGCTCATCTGCTGGGCGACGATGCGTGCCGTGTTGTCGGCACCGCCGCCCGCGGCATAGGGAACGACCATGCGGATCGGCTTTTCCGGCCAGGCCGCCCAGCCCAGAAGGGGCAGGCACGTGGCGAGGGTGCCGACGATGGTGTGCAGGATGTGTTTTTTCATGAGGGAGTCTCCGTTGAATTGATGGCAGGAAAGTCGTAGAGCGACGCCGGGTTCTGGACCAGCACGCGGTGGCGCGTGGCCTCGTCAGGAATCCAGAGGGTGAGCAAGTCGAAGAGCACGGCGTCGTCGGGCTTGGCCGTGGGCTCGGTCGAGTGGGGCCAGTCGCTGCCCCAGACGAGGCGCTCGGACGCAGCGCGGACCCAGCCCTGAGCGATGGGGTCCACGTCGGCATAGCCACCCGCCGCGCCGACCTGCGAGTCGAGGTAGGCGCCCGACAGCTTGATCCATGTGCGGCCGTTCTCCAGAAGCCGCAGCACGATGGCACGCGCCGGATCGGCGGGGCCCGCAGGCAGGGGCAGACGCGCCATGTGGTCGAAGACGATGGTGCAGGGAAGACGTTCAAGCATGGCGGCATGTTCGACAATTTGCCGCGCATTCCAGTGCAATTGCAGGTGCCAGCCCAGTGCGTGCACGCGGCGTGCCAGCGGCTCGACCATGCCGAATTCGGTCACGGCGTTGGTGGGCGTGTACAGGGTGAAGCGGATGCCCCGGATGCCGCCCTCGTGCAATCGTTCGAGTTCGTCATCTGTCACGTCCGGGCGCACGACCGCGACCCCGCGGCTCGCATCACGACCCAGGGCGCGGATCGCCGCCAGCGTGACGCGGTTGTCGGTACCGTGGACGCGCGGCTGCACGATGACCGTACGCTGCGTCCGGATGCGTTGCTGCAGCAGCAGGTAGTCCTCAACGGTCGCATCGTCGACCATGGCTTGCGGCGAGCCGAACATGGGGAAGCGGCGATCGTAAATGTGCATGTGGGCATCGCATGCGCCGTCGGGAGCCGGCGTTGCCGGCTTCCCGGTGCCGCTGCTGTTGGGGTACACACAGCGCAAGCGCATCAAGCACCCAAGAGGTCTGGCGATTTCTTCGATGCCAGCACCAGTGCCGTGTGTTGGCCCAGTGTCGGCGCAGCGAAAGGTTCGGGTCCCGGGGTACGGTCGAACTGGATCGGACGCGTGAAGCCGCGATAGGAGCCCAGCGTCGGGTGCGCGAAGGTCGCCACCATGCCCTCGGCCAGCACCTGCGGGTTGTCGAACATGTCCTCGACCGTGCGCGCGGCGGCGCAGGGTACCGCTTCACCGAACCATTCCTCCCATTCGAGCGCGGTGCGTACGGCCAGCGCTTCGTGCAGCTTCGGCACGATCTCCGCAAAGCGCTGTGCTCGTTTGCGCACCGTGTCGTAGCGCTCGTCGTCCGCAAGGTCGGGAAGGCCGACTTTTTCGCACAGTGCCCTCCAGAAATGGGGCGTGTTGGCCGAAATGTAGAGGTAGCCCTCCCGGGTAGGGTGGATGCCGGTGATGCCACCGGATCGCATGTCGCGTCCGATGTCTTTGGGCTCGCCCTCGGCCCACACCATGCGTGCCGATTGCATGGTGAGCGCGGCGCGCAGCAGCGACACACCGACGAACTGGCCTTTGCCACTTCTTTCCCGCTCGTACAGCGCCGAGGCGACGCCTGCGGCCACGAGTGCCGATGCGTAGTAGTCGACCACGGACCCGTAGAGGATCTCCGGTGGCCCGCCGCGCTTGCCCTGCAGCGCGCACATGCCGGTCATGGTCTGCAGCACCTGGTCGTAACCCGCCTTTTCTTTCAGCGGACCGGACTCGCCGTAGCCCGTGACGCTGCAATAGATCAGGCGCGGATTGATGGCCTTCAACTGCTCGTAAGCGATTCCCAGGCGCGGCGGCACGTTGGGCCGGAAATTGTGAACCAGCACGTCGGCCGTGCGCACCAGTGCCATCAGCGCCGCATGGTCGCCCGCTTGTTTGAGGTCCAGCACGACGCCCAGCTTGCTGCGGTTGACGCCGATGAAAGCTCGGCTCTCGGCTTCCAGGGTCGATGGGTATTTCCGAAGGTTGTCCCCGTTGGGCGGCTCGATCTTGATGACCTCTGCACCTTGGTCGGCCAGCAGCGAGCAACCGTAAGGCCCGGCGATGTAGGCGCTGAGGTCAAGCACGCGCAAGCCGCTCAGAGGCCCTTTGGGGCCGCTGCGTTCGGGCAGCGGGACGCCAGCGCCGCGGGTGGTGGAATTCATGGAAATCTCCTCAGTCTGCGGTGATGTTTTGCTGCTTGGCCAGTTTTTTCCAGCGCTCGACATCGTCTGCAATCACAGTTGCGAATTGCGCCGGCGTGAGTTGCATGGCAATCGCGCCTTCCCTCAAGAAGTTGGCCGCGATCGCGGGCTTGGCCAGCGTCTGGTTCACGGCGCTGTTGAGCTTGTTCACGATGTCGGGCGGCGTGCCGGCTGGCGCCAGCAAACCCCACCACAGTTCAAACTCGTAGCCCGGTACGGCCGTCGCCATGGGCGTGAGATCGGGTGCGATCGGGCTGGGTTTCAGGCTGGTGATTCCGACGGCGCGGACCCGCCCGGCGCGCACCATCGGCAGCAGCGAGGGGCCGCTGGAGACCAGCAACTGCGTCTGGTTGCCGATCAGGTCGGTGACCGCCGGTCCCATACCGCGATACGGCACATGCGTGATGAACATGCTGCCGACCTTGGCTTTGAGCAGTTCTGTGCCGAACTGGTTGACGCTGCCGGCGCCCGAGGAGGCGTAGTTGTACTTGCCAGGTTTCGATTTGATGGCAGCAATCAGCTCTGCCGGTGTCTTCGCCGGGAACTCGTTGTTGACGGCGACAATGAATGGCCCCTTGGCGAACATCGCCACCGGGGCGAAGCTCTGGGTCGGATCGAAAGGGAGCTTGGACTGGATCGCCGCGTTCGTCGTCATGCTGGACGACACCGCCACCAGCGTGTAGCCGTCGGGGGCGGCCTTGGCGACCTGGCCGGTACCGGTGTTGCCGCTGGCACCGGGCCGGTTATCGATGATCACCGGCTGCTTGAGTTGCTCGCCTAGTTCCTTCGCGATCTGGCGTGCAAACGTGTCGTTCGATCCACCCGCCGGATAGGGCACCACGATCGTGATCGGTTTCGAGGGATAGCCTGCCTGCGCGAACACAGCGCCAGGCAGCAGGCTGGCGCCGGTGAGCGCGGCCAGCACGAACTTTCGAAGTGAAGGGCTTGCGAGTATTTGCATGGTTGTCTCCAGGTTTTTCAAGAACGGGTTCAGAGGCTGAGAGTTTTTCGAAGCGGCGGTATTTCCTCCCTCGCCCCTTTGGGGAGAGGGTTGGGGTGAGGGGCCGCGCGCCCCGGTCGTGGCCACTCACCGGCCCCCCCCCCCCC